>JBPBQY010000020.1:0-154442 GCA_050920985.1 Janthinobacterium lividum
GTCGGACCGGATCGTCGTGATGTCGGCCGGCCGCATCCGTCAGATCGGCACACCGGATGCGATCTATCGGCGCCCGCAGGACCGCTTCGTGGCGGGCTTCGTCGGCGACGTGAACGTCTTACCGGGCCGGCTTGAACACCGGTCGGGGGAGCGCGCCACGGTGCTGATCGAAGGCCTGCGCCGCGAAGTGGAGGCTGCAGGCCTAGACGAACGCGCTGCCGGGGGCGCCGTCGACCTCTTCGTTCGGCCGGACCACTTGGCGCTGCGACCGGCGGGCGAGCCCGGCACGCTGCCGGCCCGGGTCGCGACTCTCGTCTACCAGGGCTCGCATGTCGACCTCCACGCCGAGGTGAAGGGCGTGGGCCGGGTCGTCGTCCGGGTTTCCGGCCTGGACGGGAACGTGACCCCGGCGCCCGGCGCCGAGATCGGCATCGCGGTGCCCCAGGCGGGCCTTATCGCCTTCCCCTCCGAAGCGTGAACGGGATCGGCTTCAGCTGCACCGGATTACGTCGTTCCGGTCGAGAGCGTGACCCCGAAGACAAAGGTCTGCACGTTCCGCGCCTCGCCGGCGCCGTCATGCCGAGCCCGCGTTCACGGGTGGAGGAAACGAGCGCCCTCTGCTTCGGATCTACTGAAACGGAGTCTCGGGAAACTGGATCGTGGACCTCATGGGCAGCTGGATGAACGCTCCGCATGGGTTCAAGGCCCGGCGCTCCGGTCGGCCACTGAAACGAGGATGCAATGACGATCTCTGATACGATGACGGCAATCGCGATCGCCGAGCCCGGCGGCCCCGAGGTTTTGCGCCTCGAGGAGCGGCCGGTGCCGCGGCCGCGGCTGGGCGAGGTACTGATCCGCGTCTCCGCCGCGGGCGTGAACCGGCCCGACGTGCTGCAGCGTGCCGGCCATTACGCGCCCCCGCCCGGTGCCTCCGACTTGCCGGGACTGGAGGTCGCCGGAGAGGTTGCCGCCCTGGGTGAAGGGGCCGCGCGCTATGGGCTGGGCGACAGGGTCTGCGCCCTCGTGGCTGGCGGCGGCTACGCGCCCTTTGTGACGGTGGCGGAGTCGCACGCGCTGCCGATTCCCGGCACCCTGTCCATGCTAGAGGCGGCAGGTCTCCCGGAAAATTACTTCACGGTCTGGGCCAATGTGTTCGACATCGGGGCGCTCCAGCCTGCTGAGACGCTACTGGTGCACGGCGGCACGTCGGGGATCGGCACGACCGCGATCCAACTCGGGAAAGCCTTCGGCGCGACCGTCCTGGCGACTGCTGGCAGCGACTCCAAATGCGAGGCGATGCGGCAACTCGGGGCCGACCGCGCGATCAACTACAGGACGGAAGACTTCGTCGAGGCTGTAAAGGAGGCGACTGCCGGGCGCGGCGCCGATGTCATCCTGGACATTGTGGGCGGCTCCTACGTTGAGCGGAACTACCGGGCCGCGGCACAACGCGGCCGCATCGTGCAGATCGCCTTCCTCGGAGGTGCCAGGGCCGAGGTGGATTTCACTCCCGTCATGATCAAGCGCCTCGTGCATACGGGTTCGACGCTCCGCCCTCGCACCCTTGGGGAGAAAGGCGCCATCGCGAAAGATCTTGAGGCGAAGGTCTGGCCGCTGCTGAGCGCCGGCCGTGTCCGGCCGCTGATCGACCGCGTGTTTCCGCTGTCGCAGGCCGCCGACGCTCATCGCTGGATGGAAGCGGGCACCCATATCGGCAAAATCATGTTGGCCATCAAGGAATGACGGCATGACCGCGGCCAGACCTCCTTGCTCACTGGGACCGATCAGACGTCAGCCGTTCAGGCCCGCGGCCGGCGCGGACCGGCCTAGCCGGTCGCATGGCGGTTCGCCGGCCGCCGCAGGCCCAGGTTCTCGCGCAGGGTCCTTCCCTTGTAGTCCCGTCGGAACAGACCTCGTCTCTGCAGCACTGGAACGACTCGGGACGTGAAGGAGGTGAGACTCTCGGGCAGCACCGGGAAGGCCATCATGAAGCCGTCGCTCGCGCCGGCGGAGACCCAGGCCTCCATCTGGTCGGCGATCTGTTCCCCCGTCCCGTAGAAGATCGCCTTGCTCCGGTTGTAGCGCTTGCAGACCTGGCGCAGCGTCAGGCCCTGCCGGATCAGGCCGCATATCTCCTCGAAATAGACCTGGTGGAAGTTGGAGCTCTTCGGGATCCGATGCTCCGGCACGGGCTCGTCGAGGGGTAGGTCCGAGAGATCGGTCTCGAGGTCGGTCTTCATATACATAAGGCCGATCTCGATCGGCACGGTGTCCTGCCATTCGGCCCATTTTTCGCGGGCCTGCGCCTCGCTGTCGCCGATTACGATCGTGACGCCCGACAGGATCTTGAGCTCGTCGGGGTGGCGGCCGAACTTGGCCATACGCCCCTTGAGATCCTTGTAGAAGGCCGAGGCTTCGGCGGTCGAGGTGCCGGTCCCGAAGACGACTTCCGCGGTCTCTGCGGCCAGTTCACGCCCAGCCGGCGAGGCGCCGGCCTGGAAGATGACCGGCCGGCCCTGGGGCGTCCGCGCCATGTTGAGGCCGCCATAGACCTTGAAGAACTCTCCCTGGTGGTCGAGCACGTGAAACTTCGCCGGATCGAACATCCGCGGCGTAGTCTTGTCGTAGGTGAAGGCGTCGTCCTCCCAGGTGTCCCATAGCGCCTCGACGACCTTGAACGACTCGCGCGCCTTCTCGTAGCGCTTCGCATGCGGCGGGAGCTTGTCGAGCCCGAAGTTGCGCGCCGCATAGTCGTTGGCGCTGGTCACTACGTTCCAGGCGGCGCGGCCGTGGCTGATATGGTCGAGCGAGGCGAACAGGCGGGCGATGTTGTAGGGCTCGTAGAAACTGGTCGACGCGGTCGCGCCGAGCCCGATGTGGGACGTCGAACCGGCGATCGCCGACAGGAGCGTGATCGGCTCCATCATGTTCATGTAGAGGGGCGACCGGCTCCAGGCCTCGAGGTTGTCGGTGCGCGCCGCCGGCGTGTCGGCTAGGAAGAAGAAATCGAGCTTCCCCTGCTCGGCCATCTGTACGAGGCGCCGGAAATAGTCGACGTCCGTCGCCGCATCGTCCTGAGCGCCGGGCAGAAGCCAGGCGGCCGAGTGATAGCCGTTGGCTTCAAAGAGACCACCGAGAACCATCTTTTTGTCGGCCATCAACTCTCTCCGAAGACGTTGGGGGGGCGGAAGGGCCGCCCGGCAGGCACACAGCGCGATTTCAGCTACCCCCTGTCGGGCCCAGGTGTAAATTGCGAAAGACCACGTTCGCGTAAATGGTCAAGTAATGATCAATAAAACCGCGGTTCCTGACAAATGATTGTGCAGCTTGCCACAAGCGTTCGCATGCTTATCGGGTTCTGTTATTTCTATACAGGTGGTTCGGAAAAACCTAGTTTCCTCTCCGGTGGCGTCTGGGCTTACTGGACCGGGGAGCCCAGAAGCTCGAGCTAGGGCTCATGGCCGGGGCAAACTCCGCGGTCCGACTCTTGCTGGTCGGTGTCGCCGCCTGTGGCACCGCTCTCGCTCGCCTCGAAAGGCTGTCTGGACATGTTGCATATGACGGGCTTCAGACTCGCCGAGGCCGCATCGGCTTCGGTGGCAGCGCCCGCGGTCGTCAAATTGCACGCCCAGGGTCTCTACAAGGCGTATGGCGCGTCGGTCGCCCTGCAACCGATCGAGCTCAAGGTGCGGTCGGGGGAACTGCTCACCCTGCTCGGCCCGTCGGGCTCGGGCAAGACGACGCTGCTGCAGCTGATCTGCGGATTAGTCGAGCCGACCAACGGCCGCCTGATCATCGACGGCCGCGACCAGACAGACGTTCCGGCCAGCAAGCGCGACATCGGGGTCGTATTCCAGAACTACGCGCTGTTTCCGCACCTGACCGTGGCCGAGAACGTCGCCTTCCCGCTCCAGATGCGCAAGCTCGCCCCGGCACCGCTCCGGACCAAAGTCGGCGAGGCGCTCGCCATGGTGGGACTGGCCGACTTCGGCAAGCGCTTCCCCTCCGAACTGTCCGGCGGCCAGCAGCAGCGCGTGGCCCTGGCCCGCTGCCTCGTCTACGCGCCCTCGCTGATCCTGATGGACGAGTCCCTGTCGGCGCTCGATCGCAAGCTGCGCGAGAACCTTCAGATCGAGATCAAGCGCATCCACCGCGGGACCGGTTCGACCATCATCTTTGTCACCCACGACCAGGAAGAGGCTCTGGCCCTGTCGGACCGCATCTGCCTGATGAGCCAGGGGACGATTGCGCAACTCGGGACGCCGCAGGAGATCTATGAGGAACCCGCCAGCGCCTTTGTGGCGGACTTCATCGGCCTCTCGAACTTGTTCCGCGGCACCGTGGATGATCGAGGCCAGCTTGTCACCGCAGATGGCGCTCTTCCCCTGCCTCCGAGGACGCTGGCCGCACCGGGGACGCCCGGAGCCATCGTTATCCGGCCCGAGCACATCACGACGGACCGGAGCGGGGCGCTGCTTTCGGGCTTGGTGACGGAATCGATCTACGCCGGCTCGGAGACGCGTCTTCTGGTGACGTCGGCCGGCGGCACGACCGTAACGGTGCGGCGACCGGCGGGGTCGGCCCCTCTAGCGCTCGGCAGCCCCATCGCGATCGCGTGGCGCCCCGAACAGGCGCGGTTCCTGCAATCCTAGGCCGTTCGGATCGCCGAGGCTCCCGAGCGGTCCCGGCGCTGGCGTGACTATCGCAACCAAAAGGACAGACGATGAGCGGTTTCGAAATCAACAGACGCAAGGCCCTCAAACTGGCCGGCGCCACGGCCCTGGCCATGCCGACGGTCATCACGCACGCCTTCGCGGCGGACCAGATCACCGTCGCCGACGTCGGCGGCGCGCCGAGCGCCGCTATCAAGAAGGCCTTCTACGACCCTTTCGAGAAAGCGAGCGGCATCAGGGTCGTGGGGATCGCCCATGACTCGGATCCCGTGACGCAGTTCAAGCTGCTGGTCGACACCAAGTCCTTCATCTGGGACGTCTCCATGGTCACTCAGGACCACGTCGTCCGCCTGACGCAGGACAAGAACTACCTCGCCCCGCTCGCCGTCTCGAAGGCGACGGCGATTGACATCCTGCCCAACATGCTGACCGACAATTGGGCCGGCTTCTCGGTCTTCGCCATCGTGATGGCCTATCGCGCCGACAAGTTCGCCGGCGGCACGGCGCCCCAGAGCTGGGCCGACTATTGGGATTTCGCGAAGTTCCCGGGCCGGCGCGGCCTCTACAAGGACCCCTGGGGCCTGCTTGAGCTCGCTTTGCTGGCCGATGGCGTCAAGCCTGCCGACATCTATCCGATCGACGTCGACCGCGCCTTCAAGTCGCTGGAGAAGGTCCGCGAGCACGTCTCGGTCTGGTGGTCGAGCGGCGCCCAGAACACGCAGATCTTGCAGAACGGCGAAGTCGACCTTTCCGACACCTGGTCGGCCCGGGCCTATGCAGCCATGGCGGCCGGGACGCCGCTGAAGATGGTCTGGCAGGGACCCTACAGCGTCGACGGCTGGTCCATTCCGCTCGGAACGCCGCGCCTGGAACAGGCCCAGAAGTTCGTCTCCTTCTGCATGGACCCCCAGAACCAAGCCGCCTATTCGACCATCGCGGCCAACGGCCCGACCAACAGGAAGGCCTTCGACTACATAGCCACGGATCGGGCCGAGATGCTGCCCTCCGCGCCGCAGAACTTGGCCAAGCTGTTCGAGATGAACGCGGCCTGGTGGGGCAAGAACTACGACAGCGCGGCGCAGCGCATGCAGGAATTCCTGCTGCAGTGACGGCGCGTCGCGCGGCACGGCCCCGAGCCGGACGCCCTGCTCAGGAAGCATGACATGACCGAAACCACCATCGCTCCCCTCACGCTGCCCCGCTCCGGACGGCGATGGCGGGTTCGACCCGCCGTATGGCTGACGGCGCCAGGCATCCTGTTCCTTCTCGCCTTCTTCCTCCTGCCGACGCTGCAGATCATGTCGGTGAGCTTGTTCGACCGCGCGGGTCTATTCAGCCTCGACGCCTACGGGCGGCTGTTCTCCTCCTCGGTCTACTTCCGCGTGCTCACCACAACCTTCACGGTCGCGGTCGAGGTGACCTTCGCCTGCCTGCTGTTCGGCTACCCGCTGGCCTACTGGCTGTCGCGGATGTCGGCTCGCCGGCAGCGGATGCTGCTGATGCTGATCCTCGTCCCGTTCTGGACGAGCCCGCTGGTCCTAAACTTCTCCTGGCTCGTGCTGCTCGGCCACGACGGCATCGTCCAGTCCGTCCTGCGGACCTTCGGCGCGGCGCCGCGCGACATCCTGTTCAACCGCGTCGCGGTAATCTTCGCCATGACCCACACGATGGTCCCGCTCGCGGTGGTGACCATGCTCCCGGTCATGAACACCATCGACAAGCGCCTCGGTCAGGCCGCCCTAACGCTCGGCGCGACCGCCAGCGACGCCTTCTGGCGCATCTTCTTCCGTCTCTCTATGCGGGGCGTCGCGACTGCGGGCCTCCTGGTCTTCATGTCATCGCTCGGCTTCTTCATCACGCCGGCGCTCGTGGGCGGGCGGCAGGACACGATGATCAGCCAGCTGATCATCCAACTCATCAACTCGCTGCAGAACTGGCAACTCGGCAGCGCGCTCGCCGTGGTGCTGGTAGCGGCCGCCCTAGCGGCGATCCTGGTCTATGACCGGGTCTTCGGCCTCTCGAGCATGTCGGGCGGGCAGCTCCATGGGACGGCGGACGGCTGGACCAGGCGGGCCGGCCATCGCGCAACTGCGGCGTTCGGCCGATTGTTCGGCGCGATCGAGACGGGTATCCACCGGCATCTCCGGGGCCTGGGCCGGCTCGACCTCCTGTCGGCCTACAGCTGGCTCGCCATCCTCGTGCTTCTGTGCCCCATCGCGGGCTTCGTCGCGATGGCTTTCACCGACGCCTCGTTCCTGGCGTTCCCGGTGCGCAGTTTCGGCACCCGATGGTTTGAGGTCTATGTGGCGTCGCCAGTCTGGGTCGGCGCGACCTTCCGCTCTTTCGGCATCGGCATCGCGACCGCTGTCCTGACCCTGCTAATCGCCGGCATGGCCGCCTTCGGCCTCGCCCGGGCCAGAAGCCGGATCGCCAGCCTCGCCTTCCTGCTGTTCATGGCGCCGATGGTCGTGCCGCCGATCGTCATCGCCATCGCGCTCTTCTACCTCTTCGCCCACCTGCATCTCATAGCGACCGACCTCGCTATCGTGATCGGCCATGCGGTGATCGGCATGCCGATCGTCTTCGTGGTGCTGCTGACGACGTTCAAGGGCCACGACTGGCGCCTCGACCAAGTAGCGGCAACGCTCGGCGCCAACGCCTTCCAGGTGCTCCGCCGCATCACCTTTCCGCTGCTCGCCGCCGGGTTGGTGGTCGGCTTCGTCACGGGCTTCCTTCAATCCTTCGAGGAACTCACCGTCGCAATATTCCTCGGCGGCGGCCTCATTACCACCCTGCCGAAGCAGATGTGGGATAACGTCCTGCTTCAACTCGACCCCACCATCGCGGCAGCCTCAGTCGTCGTCCTGGCCATCATCGTCGTCATGTTCGTGACCATGGAGCTGGTCCAGCGCCGTTACGCGAAGTAGAATGGGTGGTTCGTGTGCACAGTCCGTCACGGCCGCTAGCTTGTTCCCTGCAGGCGGCCTGGCACTCGCGCCCAACCAACCTTCCAAGCGACGCTACGAACATTTAGAAGGCTGACGCTATGTCGGACGAACGTCCGCTTCGGAGCGGACTTGAAGTTGCCAGGAATAGCTGGATGGGGTCGATACCAGCCGGAGGTCGAGCGTTTCGCATTGGCGACGCCGGTAGAGATGCAACGCAACCAGCGTGTCGGAGCCAGCGTGGATTTAACGCTGCTGAGCGTTGGGCAAGGAAGGACGAGCGCCGGGTAGTGTCCAAGGCCGAGAAGCGGAGACGGGCAGGGCACCCCCACCCCCCTGTCGCGGGTCCCTCCTAGGCCCCCTCCCACGCTGCAGGGGCTTGCGCTGCCCCTGACGAATAACACGACAGACATGTGAAATTTATCTCAGACCCGGTATTGGTCATAGACGGCAAGTTGGGGATCGAGGCATTGGCGCGTCAGGTAGCCTCAGCAGAGCACCAGGTCGAGCGACGGCGCGACGACTTTTGGGCTCCGACCAGCACCTCTTGCGGTTCCCAAATGGTGGCGCCACCATTCGAGAGGGGGAAGCTATTGAAGATCCAGTGTGCCGAAATGAGGAGCGGACGATAACATCGCTTTGATCGAGATGCTGATCCGTCAGCTTCCTGTCGAATAGTAGGAAGCGTTGATGATCGTCTGATCGATCGCACGACGGGATCGGAAGGTTGGTATTAGATTGCGCATAGTTGGGATGACCGGATCCTGCGCGTTAATGCGGAACCGGTCGCCGCAGCCTCCCTAAAGCTCTGCAGGCTCGCTGACGGCCATTCGTAGCGTCTCAGGTCGGTGATAGCTCGGAAGGCCGTTTCACCGATCTGGAGGCAATTTAGGGACCTTCAGGGCCTCTCGTCGGGCCGGGCGGTCGGTGCATCCGGGGTTGCGGCTATGATCTTCCCATATCGCCAGAGCCGTGCAGGCGCCGCCGGGTCGAGGTGCTGTTCGGCTTCGATCCTATTCGCCTTTCCCTCCTCCCTGTCCCTAGGGTGACAGGGTGGGGGAGTGAGGGACTGTTATTCGCCTCTCTTGCATCGATTAGGCGGCTTGGCTGCGTCGAATACGAATGCGCTAAGTACATGTTTCTGCTTAGGATAATCGACGCAGTAATCGACGTAGCTAATCGATGCAGCGTGCTCCAGCTAATCGACGCAGTGCGGCCAATGGCTTGCGTCGGTAAAGGGGGCTTCTGCGGCGAATAGGAGAGCCAAGGCGGCGAATAGCGCGGACTCCCCCAACCACCTCGAGGGTAGCGGCCTCATCGCCTCCACGGGGCTCCTATCGCATCCTGCGCCCCTTTCCCTCGTCTCGGGTCGGGGCGCGTCCCGGTCTATTCTGCGGTCGGGGTGCGGAGGCTATAGGCCGTGCTGCGCCCCCCGCCGGTACGGTCGAGCCGGCCCTCTTCCTTGAAATCGGCCAGGGTGTCGAGTAGGAGCTTTTCGCCCATGGGATCCAGCTTCCTGCGCTTCAGCCGCGCCTTGAAGTCGGTCTCGATGTCAGCGCGGCGGATCTTCGCGCCGCCGGCTCCAAGCTCCTCCAGGAGGCTCCAGAGGACCGCGAGGCGAGGGTCCGGCGCGTCCTCTGCGGCCGAGAAGGGCTTCGCCCCTGTCGGGCTGGCCGGGGTCGCTGCCGGCGCGACCTTGGAAGCCTCGACCTCCATGTCCGCCGCCCTGAAGTCTGCCGGTTCCGACATGATGACCACGCCGGCCCGCTCCATCTTTTCGGCCGTGTTCATCCCCGCATCATGGCCCACAATCCTATAGGAGATGGGGGAGCGGTTCTCGCCGTCGCGGAGCTTCCCGACGCTCAATTCGCCTTCCTTGGCGCCCTTCGACTTCATCTTTGCGACCAAGTGGATGTCGACGTTGGCGATGAGCGCCGTCGAGCCCGAGGCGCCCCGTGCGGCGTTCTTGCCTTGGTGGTGGACGTAGCCGCAGGCGACCTTCCGGGCGTCACGCATCCTGTTCAGCTTCGCCGTGAAGGTCGAGACATCCTTCGCGCTGTTCTCGTCGGCGCCCGGCGTCGACTGCCGGAAGGTGTCCACGATGACCATCTCGCACTCGACCCCGTGACGATCCTTGAAGGTCCTCACGCGCTCGGCGATCTCTTTGAGATGTTCGTCGCTGTTGAACAGGTCGACGGCGCTGCGGACCACCTCAATGGGGCCGTCCTCGACCTCGTTGCCGAGGGCAGCTTGCCGAAGGTGCCATGCGTCCTGGCGCCGAGCGAGTCCGCCAGGGCCTTCCGGGCAAAGATAGAGCACGCCGGCCCGAGTCGTCTTCCGGCCAGCCCACGGGAGGCCGTAGGCGATGCAGTGCGCCATATCGAGGACCATCAGGCTCTTCCCGGTCTCATAGTCGCCAGTCAGGGCGAAGAGCGTTTCGGCCTCAATCAATCCATCCACGAGGTAGCGGACGGGTTCGCGGCTGCGCAGGCGGATATCGCGGCGCGTCTCGAACTTCAGCTTGCCCGTCTTCAGCGGCTTGGCCTCGATCACCTTTTCAGCGGCGCCGGCCATGGCCTTGTCGTCGGCCGGCATGGCGCCGAGGCGCTTGGCGAGGTCGGTCTTCCCGACCGCGAGGGCGGCCACCACAAGGAGGTCATGAGCCGCCTGGATCGTGGCGGGCGTGCCGAACTGGTGTTCGCAGGCGAGCGCGGCGCGGGTCTCGGCAAAACGGTCGGGCTCGGGGTCTTCAATGTCGGCGACGCCGGGGCCTTCCCCATCCCCCTTGGGCTTGCTGGGCTTGTAGGCGAAGGCCCACTCTCGCGCATATTGCCGGTCGTCGGGGTCGCTGTTGCCGACGTTGAAGTCCCACTGGACGGAGAGCGCGCGGTGATGGCGGGCCGTGTAGCGCTCTCCGCCGTGGTGATCCAACATTCTCGACGCGAGCGACGCGCGCCGGCCCGAGCCGGTCTTGTCCTTCAGCTTCTTCGCGTCGCCCGTCTCCCACAACGTCGTGAAGACGACGCTGGTCTCGGCCACGGCGGCGCGCATGGCGTCGGCCTCCTCCAGCTCTTCCGGCGTCGGGCCGCCCTTCGCCAGCTCGACAAGGGCGGCCTCGCGCCGGGCGTCGAGGGCCTTGTCGTCGCCGCTGCCGGCCTTCATGCGGCGCTCAGCGGGTTTTAGCCTCAGCACCCACGCCGGCAGCGGTATGGGTAGGACATCTCCGAGCGCCTTCCCCTCGGCCCAACGGTAGGTCCCGCCGCTCAGGTGGTTGGACGGCTCGGCCAGGATGTAGCCGCGCCACTTGATGTCTACGCCCTCGGCGGCGTGGCCGGGCAGGGAAACAGGCGCATCGCCGTCGAACGCGAAGACGATGTGTTGGCCGGCGCCGCCTGAGACGGCCTCGACGGCTGATGTAATGGTACCATGGGCGGCGACCAACTCGGCGAGGCCTTCAAGGCCGCCGTTGCGAGGGTCCACATCGAGGACCGCAAGGTTATTCGCGTCGCACGGGATGCCGATATTGGCGAAGGGCTTTGCACTCCACCAGCGTTTGACTTTATCGGGGTCGGCTGATGCTGCGAGATAGCCGAAAGGTATGTCAGGGTGCTTGCCGGTATACTTGCAATTGACCTTTCCACATGAGCAGCTGCCGTCCAGCTCGACGTGATGACACGGGAATACTTTGATCCCCTTGCGGGCGTACCCGAGCGCCGCGTCCCGCATCATGCCGGGCGGTTGAATGGTGATCTTTTTCGAGGTCGGGGCGCCCTTGGGAGCGCGTAGGGACTTGCATCCGCCGAGAGCGGTGGTGTCGTCAATAGGCATCGTTTTTCGTCTTTCGGTGTAAGTTAAGTGCTGCCCCCTGGCAGGGGCAGAAGTTAAAAGGCTTTCGGGTAGCTTCCGCAAAGCTGCTCGAAGGCCTTTCAGTTTCTGGACTGTCCCGTCGCCTATCAACATCTTGACGGCGGGCCTAGTCTACTCAGCGGCTAGTCCAATCGATTAACAAATTCTTCCTGGTACCGCTGATTGCTGTCTAGCGGCTGTTTTGCTTTCCTTTGAAACTTCATCGTTTCTCCTAGTGTTCGATCTATTCCCATGCCGCTACCATGGCGGTGCCGTTCGTTGCGTACGGGTCGAACTCGAGGATCTGTCCGGGCATGTCCGGAACTCGATCTCGACCTCAATGTCGCGCTCGGTGACTTCTAGCCGTGAGTGGAAGTCCTCGTGTAGCTCGATGATTATGGCACCCGTGCAGGGGTCGCTTCGCCAGAGTGAAGGGTCTCTCATTTGCGCCAGGGCGGCAGTGTCGGGAGTGCGGCTTCGGGTCGGCGCCCTCGATTACGAGCCTTCTGCCGATCAGCTCGGCGAGCGGCGACGCGATCAGGCCGCGCAGGAAGTTCCCCGTCTTAATCCCGCGACCGCCGACGTCGACGGCATAAGGCAGACGCTCGCGAGCGTCGAAAAGGCGGATTCAGCGCTCGACGGCGGCGCGCTCCACGCTGTTGGTCATGTGGTCATAGTTGATCCTTCGAGTCGTGAGAAAATCAGTTCGCTCGCGCTGTTTTGGCGTAGTCCCGAACGGCGGCGGGCTCCCAGAGAAGAGCACCGGCAATCGGCAGGGGCGCCGGCAGCGCCCCCCGAGCCTTACGGCGCCGGAACTGTCGATCCGAGATGTCGAGCGCCGCCGCGAACTGCTTTGAGTTGAAGTATTTACTTCCGGTAAGTGTTTGCATGTCGTTGTCCTGTCCTCGACATGGCTTAAGATGACCGTGGATGGACTTTTTGGTGAATTTTCAGCCAAAAAAACTTGTGATCTGGATTGGTGCAGGCATTTGTACAGGCACGAATGCAGCATTCATAATTGTGCAATAGGCGAGAAGTCCGCGCCGTAGTGGACATAGGCTGTTCTCCCCATGTTGCCATTGGACATCAGGCCGAGCGGCATTGTCCGGGCTGGACTAGGCCGCTTTGCAAGGACGGCGACGCAACTTCGGGCGTTTGATCTCTTCGCGCGGAGTTGCTCTCATTATGGCAGGTGCCGAGATGTTCGAAGCTGTAGCCGCATCAGCCCTGCCCGCCTTCACTGCGGCCCCGTGCTGGCGCTCGTTGGCATCGAGATAGGCGACAATGGACTTGCCGGCATAGAGGACCCGTCCGCCATGTTTGCAGAAGGGCGCTCCGGTGCCTCGGCTCCGTTCGGTCTCGACGGTCTTCTGTGTCTTGCCGATCAACTCAGCGTATTCGGCAGAGGTATAATAGGCGTTCGGGTCTATGACGATGGGCATGGGTGTGTCCGGGCTCGCGTTGGCTACCCGGATACTTTGACGATGTTTGAAATTTAGCGAAACTACCCAAAAACTCTATATGGGTGGGGGTTTTAGAAGTTGGGATCATTGAAGTCGTAGCCGCGACGTTCGATCCGACTACCGACCTATATCGCGTAGTATCCCGAACGATTTGCTTTCCAACTCAATCAGTATCTTTGATAGCTCTATGGATCGATCAGATAACAGCTTCTCTACCTGCTTAATGCTTGCTGCGTTCGCTTGATGATCCTTCATCATAGTCAGTTGGCGTTTGATTGCTTCGTCAATTTTATTCTGTATACCCTCGACACTCGGAATAAGCTTTTCGATGGTTCTGCGTTGCTGGGAAGTTTCAACAAAGCAGACCATGATAGGAATTCGAACACGATCGCGGATGCCGTCATTCCTGCTAGGACAGAGATGATAGCTTTCAGATTACTGTCAGGGACAAATTGGTTCATTGAAGCCGTGAACACTGAAGCAAGCGCACCGGCGAGACCGGATGCGGTCATTTGACCATTGATGTGAGCCATTTAGCTTGCGCTCCCGTCATGGCTGACCTCGTCGGCCTGCTGTAACTCTTTGCTGATGGCCAAAATTCTTCGCTCTAGATCAATCCTTCGCTGCAGAAACTCAGCCTCCTGCCTAAGCAGCAAGTCCCGCATTTCAAATGACTCGTGCCGATTTCGAGTCTCACTTTCAATATCAAACTTCTCGCTCTTCATCCGAAGAGATCTGGCGCGACCAATGCGGCCTACATAAAAGCCCAGCGCAGCACTCCACAGGGACATCATACATGCGAGCAGAAACTGTGAGTTAGGAGAGTTTATAGATAGTATAGGAACTAATCCAGCTCCCACACTCAGGGTCGCGAACCCTAAAAGCGCCATCGCTGTAATCATAGCGAGATTGAATCGTCGTTCTTCGAGTCGCTGCCTTTCAATCAGATACTCTATCTCCCTATCGAGACGAGTCGAGCCTTCATGTTTTTCCATCGCAACGACTTCCTAAGAAAGTAGCCTCGCGCATCTAACACACGTTCGCACGATTTCGCCACTGGTCCGCAAGCTGCGCTTCAGACAGTCGGCACCACGGCGCGGCCTTTTGGTAGGCCGCGACCCGGACCTTCACGGGGCCGCTGCTCGCCGCCATGAACCGCAGGAATGCCCGCCGGTCGTCCTCGCTCATTAGCTTCGGCCTGCCTCCGACAGGACCAGCATTCGGCGCGGGATCGCCTTCCTCTGCGACAATGCCGAATGCCGAACTGTCCGCTGTGCCAAGCTCTGATGCGGCCTCCTCCAACTGCCATTGCAGAATGTCGCCCAACGCCTCTCCAGCCGTCCGGCGCCTGCTTGCCTCTGTGGTGATCCGATAGGCGGCGGCCGGGCGCTCGCTCTTCAACCTCGACATCAGCCCCGAGATAATCTCGTGAAGGCGCTCGCTCATTCCGTGGCCCCCGGAGCCTTCGCACCCATTCGAGCGCCGACCCGCTCGGCGAGAGCCTGGACAGGATCGTCGGCGAGGTGGGCGTAGCGGGCGGTTGTCAGCGGAGACTTGTGGCCGAGCAGTTTACCGACGAGCGGGAGCGATGCGCCGTCGAGAATGGCCAAAGATGCAGCCGTGTGGCGTAGGTCGTGAACGCGGACGTTTGGCAGCTCGGCGGCGGCACGGATGCGCTCCCAAGGTCGCTGCAGGGCGACGAGATGCGAGCCTTTCAGACGTCCCCAACACACATAGGGGTTCCCAGTGCGCTTTGGCGCGGCGGCGACGACCGCGCAAGCGGCGGCGTTCAGGTAGATGTTGCGAACGCCGGTCTTTCCTTCGATACGGGCAATGCCCCGGTCCAGGTTGATCGTATCCCATCGAAGTTCGGTGATCTCGCGATGACGAGCGCCCGTGAGCAATAGGAGGCGAATGGCCGTGATAGCGGACGCGGGTTCGCTCTCGTCAGCCTCGACCTTGTCCAGCACGGCCACGAGGCGCTCTATCTCGGCAACTGATAGATACCGCTCCCGCTTCGTCTCGCCGTACTTCTCGACCCCGCGAACGGGGTTCGTCATCTTGTCGCGCAGCCCGCGGAGTTCGCACCACGTCGCGAACTTGGACAGCACCGCGAGACAGCGGTTAGCTATGATGGGAGTGGCCCTCATCGCCGAATGCAGGCGCTCGGCGTCTGGGGTCGCCAGGGCGCGGACCTTCATAGCGCCAAGCCGGGGTTTTAGGTGCAGGCGGACGATGTCCCCATAATGAGCGGCGGTGGTATCTTTCCGCTTGGCCTCAACATGTTCGGACATGAAGAGGTCGAGTCCCTGCGCGACCGTAAAGCCCTCGCGGTCCTCGCTCCGCTCGCCGGCCGGGTCCTCGCCTCGGGCGACGGCCTGCAACACGTCCTTAGCTCGCGCTCGCGCTGCAGTCGCATTGAGCGCGGGAAACCCGCCGAGCTTGAACTTGCGTTGTCGGCCGTCTCCACCTTGGACGCGGTACTTCACGACGAAGGTGCGAGTGGTCCCGCTCGCCCGAACCCCGAACCCCTTCAGCTCCGGGTCCCAAAGATACGCCTCGCCCTCAGTTGGAAGGCTGCGAATGGCCGTATCGGTTATGCGAGCCGTGGCCATGGGGACCTCTGTTCCTTCCGGTCAGTCGGCCGGTTCCAAGAGGGTTTGGAACCACCTTGGAACCAAACTCATGTCAGGAACCCTCAAACATTCTGTTTCTTTAAGCAAGCTTCACAAAGGAAAATTGAACGTGCTCCGTCGAGTTTGGAACCACATAGAGGAAGATTTCTATGACTTTTAATCAGGATGTCCCGGGTTCGAGCCCCGGCGCGCTCACCAAAGGGATCCCGGAACTTTGTCGATGACGATGAAGCGCTTTGCGGAGCAGGCCGTCTTCTGGCTCGTGGGCGTTGCCATGGCCCTCGCGACCGCCCTGGTTGGGGACTCCTTGGTCTTCCCTTTCCGCGGCAGAGTTGCTGCCGCCATCGTTGGAGTGGCGCTCCTCCTGGCCATCCTTCGTCGAAAGCGCCTGTCGTCGACGGTCTTGGTCGTCTTGGCAGCTGGGGCGATCTGGCAGTGGGGCTCGCCGGCTCTCGACAGGCACTCGGTCTGGGGCGATCTGGCTGATGCGCGAGTCGCTGGTCGCCACTTCGTCGTTGGCTACACGGATGTTGCGGAGGTGCGCGATCTCTCGCGAGCAGGGCTCATCGGCGGTGTGTTCCTCACCAGACGCAATGTCCAGGGCCGTGGAGCAGCCGATGTGGCGGCCGAGATCCAGGGGCTCCAGGCGGACCGCCGGAACTCGGGTCTTCCGCCCCTGATCGTAGCCGGTGATCAGGAGGGCGGCGTCGTCACGCATCTCTCGCCGCCGTTGCCGCCCGTACCCGCTCTCTCCCTGCTGGCCGCGCTCGCCCCTGAGGAGCGACGGACCGTCGCCCTTAGGGAGGGAGAGGCGGCCGGCCGTGCTTTGGCGAGCCTCGGCGTGACGATGGATTTGGCGCCGGTCGTCGATCTCAAGCCGACGTCCGGCCGCAGCGTATTCGATGTTCACACCCGCATCGCCACACGTGCCATCTCGGACGATCCTGACGCGGTGTCGGAGATCGGGTCGGCTTTCTCTGCGGGACTTCTCGGCGCAGGCGTGACCCCAACCGCCAAGCATTTTCCCGGTCTTGGGTCCGTCGCGACCGATACGCATCTGTTTGGCGCGACCGTGGACAAGCCGCGGGCCTCGTTGGATGCTTCGGAATGGCGTCCTTTCCGCGCAATGCTGAGCGTTCCAGGTACGGCCGTCATGCTGTCGCACGTGTCCGTCGAGGCGGTCGATCCTGGCGTACCCGCCTCGCGATCCCGGCGGGTCGTCGATGGAATGTTGCGGCGTGAGTGGGGCTTCGACGGTATCGCCATCACCGACGACCTGACTATGGGAGCCGTCGTTCATTCCGGCCTGTGCCGCGCCGTTGAGGACGGCCTCAACGCCGGTGTCGATCTGCTGCTCGTCTCCTGGGACACGGACCGGATCTACCCGGCCCTCCGTTGCGCGGCGGACGCCGCGCGAGGCGACCGGCTCGATGCTGCCACACTGGCGGCAAGTGCGCGCCGGCTCGATGGCGCGCGCTTCGACCCTGCATCGGGTCTTGCCCATGAGCAAGGATCGGGGATTTCGACCCCTTGACGTAGCGTTAATCTCTCGATCCCACCGTTCCCGATCCTGCGGACCGGGATGGCAACGATGGAACTCTCCGGACGGAACCTGACGGCGGCCTACAGCTGCGCCTTGGCGCTGATCGCCGCTCTGTCGTTGGGGTCGCACCTCACCCTGCGGCGGGTGCTCGCCGAGCACGAAGGCTCGGCTACGGTCATCAATGTCGCCGGGCGGCAGCGCATGCTGTCGCAGCGGATCGCCGGGCTCGCGGCCGAGCGGCAGCTCGGGCTGCCTGTCGAAGCCGATCTCGTGCGGGCCGTCGATCAGTTCGAACGCGCCCACCACGCTCTTTTGGCCGGAGACACGGCTCTCCACCTCGCGCCGGCGACCGATCCGGCCTTGCGGACGATCTACTTCTCGGGCGCCGACCCGCTGGACGGCGCCGTCATCGGTTTCGTGGCGCGGGCGAGGCGCATTCTGGCGCTCCCGCCCGGCGACGCCGAGGGCCGCACCGAAGCCGCATCACTCTTCGCCGAAGCGCGCGAGCCAATCCTCTCGAAGCTCAACGATGTCGTCGCAGTGCATCAAGCGGCGAGCGAGAGGCAGCTTGGGCGACTCGAGTGGTTGCAGACGGCTTCCCTGGTCGTGGTCTTCGCCACTCTGGCGGTCGAGGCCCTGCTGATCTTTCGCCCCATGGTGCGTCGGATCGCCCGCTACACGCAGACGCTCCTGGTCATGGCCGCGACGGATCCACTGACCGGAGCCCTGAATCGCCGCAGCTGGACCGAGCGCGCCAAGGCCGAGCTCGGCCGCGCCCAGCGCTACGGGCGACCCTCGACGTTGCTGGCGATCGATGCCGATCGGTTCAAGACGATCAACGACCGCTACGGCCACGCGGGGGGCGACGCCGTGCTGAAGGCCTTCGTCCAGGCGGTCGGTGCCTGCCTGCGCCCGTCCGACCTGCTGGGCCGCATCGGTGGGGAAGAGTTCGTCGTGCTCCTCGCCGAGACCGACGTTGCGGGAGCCGAGGTCGCGGCCGAACGGATCCGCCAGGCGATCGCCGACCTCGAAATCGAGAGCGCGTCCGACCGGATCCGCTTCACCATCAGCGTCGGGGTCGCGGCGTTCGGCGAAGGGCGCAACGCCCTGGAGGACGCTTTGGAGCGGGCCGACGTCGCCGTCTATGCCGCCAAGGATCTCGGCCGCAACCGGGTGGTCGTCGGCACATCGCCGCGTGCGCCGGACCATGGAGCGTCCCCCAGGGGTTTCGCGGTGGTGTAAGGGCGGGCGACAGGTCGACGGCAGATTCGGCGGTTGCGGTCCATCGCAGCGTGCACCTCCGCACGCGTCAGGGACCCGATCGACGCCCGGCGCGTTGCCCCGGGCATTCGAAAGGACTCATCATGTCGAAACATACCGTGCCGCCGGACGCCCTCGTGGTCGTCGCCGACGGTGGCAAGGCCATCCTGCTCCGCAACACCGGCACCGGCCACGAGCTGTCGCTGAAGGAGGAGAAGCGCATTACGCCGAAGAGCCTGTCCGCCGAAGGAAGCCAGGGGCCGTCCGGGTCGCGGCCCGGAGACCAGACGGTTCACCAGACCGAAGAGGCTACCTTCGCCAAGCAACTCGCCGACGCGCTCTACGCGATGCGCCACAAGGGCGATTACAAGCAGCTCGTACTGATCGCCGACCCACAGACGCTGGGCCAGATGCGCGAATGCCTCCACAAGGAGGTCGAGGCCAGCATGGCATTCACGCTGAGCAAGGACTACACGAACCAGTCCGTCGCCGACATCCAGAAGGCCCTGAGCTAGGCTTCCTGTTCGGGCATCGCCGTCGATGTTGGCCGGGCTTGTCCCGGCCATGACAATGGCGGGTGGTGGCGGCCATCAGACCCCGACCGCCGCCCGCACCTTCTCTCGCGTCAGCGGCAGGTCGCGGAGCCTGACGCCGACCGCATCCGCGATGGCGTTGGCAATGGCGGCACCGGTGGGGCCCTGGCCGCATTCGCCGCAGCCGAGGAAGGGCAGGCCGGGTCGATCCATGAGATGAACCTCGACGCTGTCCGGCACGGCGTCGAAGCGCAACACCGGATAGGTGGCCCAGTCGACCGAGCCGATGCCGCCGGCATCGAAGGCGACCTCCTCGAACAACGTCCAGCTCATGCTCTGCAGGATGGCGCCCTCGATCTGGTTGCGTAGACCGTCGGGGTTGACCACCTGCCCGCCGTCGACAGCCGCCCAAGCGCGAGCCAGCCGCACGCGGCCCGTCTCGCGGACGACCTCGCATTCTACCGCCAGCGCGCAATAGGCTGCGAGGTTCTTGTAGCGCGCGAAGGCGAAGCCGCGGCCGATGCCGGCCGGCTTGGTCCGGCTGCCCCAGCCGGACGCGTCGCGTGCCTTTTCGATCACGGCACGGGCGCGCGGGTCGTCGAGATGGGCGAGGCGGAAGGCGATCGGGTCCTGGTTCGCGACCCTTGCCAGCTCGTCCATGAAGCTCTCGATGGAGAAGACGTTGGCGTAGGCGCCGAGCGCCCGCATGGCCGAGACGCGCAACGGCATGCCGGGCAGGAAATGGTGCATCACCCGCGCATTGGGGACGGCGTAGAGCGGGATCGCGTTGCGATCACCGCCGCCCTCGGGCTGGGGGATCGGCTTCGGCTCGGGCGGGGCGAAGGGCTGGGCCAGCAACTGCGCTCCAAGGAGGGCGCCGGCGCCGCCCGGGCGCATGTTGTGGGTGTTGCTCCACACCGCATAGGACCAGTCGACGATGCGCCCATTGCCGTCGAGCGCCGCCTCGGCATGGGTCGCCATGGCGGGGCCGAAGGGCTCCCAGGCGGCTTCCTGCTCGCGCATCAACTGGACCCGGATAGGCCGGCCGGGCAGTGCGCGGGCGATCAGCGCGGCGTCGCCCGCCGCGTCGTCGGCGCCGTTGTGGCCGTAGCAGCCCGAGCCCTGGCTGTGGATGCAGCGGACCCGCTCGGCGGGAATGCGCAGCATCTCGGCAATGGCATCCCGGTCGGGGAACACGCCCTGCGTATGGGTCCAGACGGTTACGTAATCGCCCTGCCAATGAGCCACCGCGCAGGAGGGGCCGATCGCGCCATGGGCCTGGTAGGGGCGGGTGTAGTCCGCCGAAACACGCCGGAGACCGTCCCCACTCTGGGGTGCACCGCGGTCGAGGATCAGCGTGTCGCGTGACGGAAGCGCCTTGATGATGGCGGCCGCCGACCGGCCTGTGGGCAGGGCCGGCGGTGTCGACCAGCGCGCATCGGCGGCGAGGCGGCGCATCGCCTGGATGGCGCCCCACTCGGTGTCGGCCACGACCGCCAGAAAGGAACCGTCGCGGATCACCGCGACGACACCGGGCAGCGCGCGCACCGGCGCATCGTCGAGCGTCTGAAGCGTTGCGCCATAAGCCGGTGGCCTGATCACGCGGGCGTGGAGAAGGCCCTCGGGCCGCAGGTCCTGCACATAGGCGGGAGCGCCGGTCAGCTTGGCGGGAATGTCGAGCCGCGGTACGGGCCGGTCGACGATGCCGTAGGAGGCTGGCGGCTTCAGCGGAGTGCCGGGTGTGGCGTCGACGTGGATCAGAGTCGCCGAGACGAGATCGCCGTAATTGAACCGGCGCCCGTCCGGCGCCACGACGCTGCCGGCCTCGGTGTGCAACGCTTCCGCGGGCAGGGCCCAGCGCGAAGCGGCCTCACGCATGAGGATGTGTCGGACCTCGGCGGCGGCGGCCCGGATGGCGCTGCCGCTGTCCTGCATGGAATGGCTACCGGCCGTGTAGCCTTCGTCGGCCGTGGCGCCGGTGTCGGCCGTGTGGATCGAGACGGCGGAGAGAGGGAGGTCGAGCTCCTCGGCGGCGAGCTGCGTCAGCGCCGTGGCGATCCCCTGCCCGAGCTCGGCCTTGCCGGTCAGCACCTCGACGCGGCCCGTCGCCTCGACCCTGATCCAGGAGTCGAGCAAAGGCGTCTTTTTCAGGCTTCCGGGAAGGTTGGCGCTGCCCGTGGCGCCGCTGCCCTCGCCCTCGGCTTCGGCCGCCAGGCCTAATCCGGGGCGCAGCGTGAAGCCGAGCACGAGGGCGCCGCCGCCGAGCAGGACGGCGCGGCGATCGAGGGTGACGGGTGCGTTCATCGGGCGTCTCCCACCCGCACCGGCGCCGCAGGATCCTTCAGCATCGCATCGGCGGCACGGCGCACGGCGCGCAGGATCCGCATATGCGTGCCGCAGCGGCAGAGATTGGTCTGCAGCGTGGCGCGGATCTCCGCATCCGAGGCGTCTGGCCGGCGGTCGAGCAGCGCCTGCGCCTTCATCATCATGCCGGGGATACAATAGCCGCATTGGGCCGCCTGCTCCTCCATGAAGGCGCGCTGCATCGGGCCGGGCTCAGCCTCGGTACCCAGCCCCTCGAGCGTGGTGACCTTCTTGCCGTCGAGCGCACCTACCGGGACCACGCAGGAGAGGACAGCCTCGCCCTCGACGATCACCGTGCAGGATCCGCATTGCCCGAGCCCGCAGCCGTATTTGGCGCCGTTGAGGGCGAGATCACCGCGCAGCCAGTAGAGCAGGGGCGTCATGGGATCGACCCTGACCTCGTGGGCCGTGCCGTTCACCGTGAGGGTGGTCATGCGTTCCTCCTCATGGGGCGGTCCTGGTGTGGGTGTCGGCGGGCGCCGAACCGGTGCCGTCGCTGACCACCAGCGTGGCGCCGCGTGCGCGGGCCTTCTTGACGGTCGCGTCGAGGTCGGGCCAGGGGGCCTCGTGCGCCACATCGGCCCGCAGATAGGCGAGCAGCTCAGAGAGGTCGGCGTCGCTCAGCGCGCCCGCGAAGCCTGGCATGATGGAGCCCGGCGCACCGGGGGGCGCCGCCAATCCATGCAGCGTTACCGTGACAATGTTGGACGGATCGGGCGCATGCAGGGCGGAACTCAGCGACAGCGCCAGGCTGCCATAGGGCAGGGGGCGACCCGAACTATGGCAGGAGGCGCAGGCGCCCTCATAGAGGAGCGCGCCGCGATTGCTGGACGCGGAAGCGACAGCGATCTGGCTACCGGCGCTGGGAGCTGCGAGCGGGGTCGGGACCTGCGCCTGATGGGCCGCGGCCTCGGCGACCTTGTCGGCCGATGGCGGACTCATCAGCGAGACGAGATAGACCGCCATGGCGCGCGACTCCTCCTCGGGGACCGCGCCGAGATTGGCCGTCACCAGCGCCATGGGCCCGCGTGACGCGCCGTGCACCGTCTGCCAGCCGTGATGGAGGTAGAAGGCGAGGCTATCGACTGTCCAGGGAACGGGCGCCGGCGAGGCCTGGTTCAGCGCATAGGCGTTCCAGCCCTCCGCCATGCCGCCCGCAAGAGCCGCATTGCTCTTCTCTTCGCCGAATAGCCCGTGCGGCGTATGGCACGCGCCACAGTGACCGAGACCCTCGACGAGATAGCGGCCGCGGTTCCATTCTGGGCTCCGGGCCGCGTCCGGCGCAAAAGCGCCAGCGCGGAAGAACAGCAGGTTCCAGCCCGCCATCACCGAGCGAATGTTCAGCGGGAAGGGCAGGGCGGGCGGCGGTACGTCGGCGGAGGCCGGATGGCGGGTCATGAGGTAGGCGTAGAGCGCCGCGTCGTCCTCGTCGGTGACCTGCGTATAGTGGTTATAGGGGAAGGCCGGGTAGAGGTTTCGCCCGTCCCGGTCGACACCGTCCCGCATGGCGCGCCGGAAGGCTTCCTCGGACCAGCGACCGATGCCGGTGTCGGGGTCCGGCGTGATGTTGCTGGCGTAGATGGCGCCGAATGGCGTGCCGACCGGCAGGCCGCCGCTGAAGGCCGGGCGATCCGGCGCGCTGTGGCAACCGCTGCAATTGCCGAGCGCCGCCAATGTCTCGCCGCGCCTTACGAGGCTGGGCTTGAAGGATTGGACCCGATCGATGGGGGGCAGGGCCGGGTGCCAGACCAGCGCTGTCGCGGCGACTCCCGCCGCCACCAGGGCCAGTGCCGCGGCCGAGAGGATCTTCAATCGCGTCATCGCATTCCCGGCAGCGATATCGTCATGGCGGCATAGCCGGAACACAGGACGTGGAAGCCCCCTGCCCGCCGACCCTCTGTCGACCGCACTCTCTATCTCCAATGCATCTCTGCATACAAGGATCCGGCGGCATGGACAGAGGCGCGATGGTCGGAATTGCTGCGGCGTTTACCTTGCATTGACTCACGTCCGTTTAGGTTCTGTTCTCCTTCAGCCAAGAGACAGGAACTGGACATGAGCGGATCGGTCGGGATCGCCGGGGAGCGTATCCGCTCCTTCATTGAGCGCGTCGAGCAGATCGAGGAGGAGCTCAAGGCCTTGAACGAGGGCAAGAAGGAGGTCTTCGCGGAAGCCAAGGGCGAGGGCTTCGACGTCAAGGTGCTGAAGGAGATCCTCAAGCTGCGCAAGCAGGACAAGGACGAGCGCGACGAGCAGGAATCCTTGCTCGACCTCTACATGCAGGCGATGGAGCAGGGCGAGGAGCCGCAGAAGAAGGCAGCGTGATTCGAGGCCGCCTGCCCGGCTTTCGGGCACGCGGCTATCATCCTGCGGCCGGATCGGCTACCAGCGGCGCATGCAGCCGATCCTCTCCATTGCCCAGCTGACGAAAACCTACGCGACCGGTTTTCAAGCCTTGAAGGGCGTCGATCTCGATATCCGCGAGGGTGAGATCTTCGCCCTCCTCGGGCCTAACGGCGCCGGCAAGACCACCCTCATCTCGGTTGCCTGCGGCCTCGTCCGGCCGAGCACCGGGCGCGTGACGATCGGCGGACGAGACATCGTCACCGACTACCGCCACGCCCGCGCCATGGTGGGCCTCGTGCCCCAGGAACTCACCACGGATGCTTTCGAGACCGTGTGGGACACGGTCACGTTCAGCCGCGGTCTTTTCGGCCGTGGCCGCAACCCGGCCCATATCGAGAAGGTGCTGCGCGACCTGTCGCTGTGGGACAAGCGCGATACGATGCTGCGGCATCTCTCTGGCGGCATGAAGCGGCGCGTACTCATCGCCAAGGCGCTGTCGCACGAGCCGCGCCTGCTGTTCCTCGACGAGCCGACCGCTGGTGTCGACGTCGAGTTGCGTCGCGACATGTGGCGGCTCGTCCGCCTGCTGCGCGACGACGGCGTCACCATCATCCTCACCACCCATTACATCGAGGAGGCCGAGGAGATGGCCGACCGCATCGGCGTGATCCGTGGCGGCGAGTTGATCCTGGTCGAGGAGAAGGCGGCGCTGATGCAAAAGCTCGGCCGCAAGCGGCTGGTCCTCGATCTTGCGACGCCGCTGGCCGCCATCCCCGACGCGCTAGCGCGCCATCGGCTGAAACGCTCGGAGGACGGGGCACAGTTGACCTATACCTACGAGCCGACGGCCGATGGTCCCGCCGACATCCGCCAGCTCACCGCCGATCTGGCGGCGTCCGGCGTGCCGGTGCGCGACGTCAGCACGGCGCAGAACAGTCTCGAGGAGATCTTCGTGGATCTGGTGAGCACGCGGGCATGAACATCCACGCCATTCGGGCGATCTACGGCTTCGAGATGGCGCGCACCTGGCGCACCCTCACCCAGAGCATCGTCTCGCCGGTACTCTCGACTTCGCTCTACTTCGTTGTCTTCGGCGCTGCCTTGGGCTCGAAGATCCAGTCGGTCGACGGCGTGAGCTACGGCAGCTTCATTGTGCCGGGCCTCGTCATGCTGTCGCTGCTCACTCAGAGCATCGCTAACGCGTCCTTCGGCATCTACTTCCCGCGTTTCACGGGAACGATCTACGAGATCCTTTCGGCGCCGATCTCGCCCTTCGAGATCGTGGTCGGCTATGTGGGCGCCGCGGCCTCGAAGTCGATGCTGCTCGGGCTCATCATCATCGCCACCTCGGCGCTGTTCGTGCCGCTGCACGTCGAGCATCCCTTCTGGATGATCGCCGCTCTGGTCCTGACCTCAGTGACCTTCAGCGCCTTCGGGTTCGTCATCGGCATCTGGGCCGACGGGTTCGAGAAGCTTCAGATGGTGCCGCTGCTGATCGTGACACCTCTGACTTTCCTTGGTGGAAGCTTCTACTCCATCGAGACGCTGCCCTGGCCGTGGCGGGAATTAGCTTATCTCAATCCCGTGGTCTATCTGGTCAACGGGTTCCGCTGGAGCTTTCTGGGCCGGGCCGACGTGCCTCCAGCGGTGAGCTTCGGCATGACGCTGGCCATCCTGGCCCTCTGCGCGGCGCTGATCGCCTGGATCTTCCGCACCGGCTATCGACTGAAATCATGACGAGGGGATTGCTGTCGCGGCAGCTGTTCAACCTTCCTGCGCTGTGAAAAGATAGGACTGGGAATTGAGGCTGCCGATCATGTCCGCTCACGAAATCAACGCGCTACAGCATCCGCATATCGTGGCCTTCCATAAGTTCTTTTCCGAGTACCACATCTTCTTCCATGTGGGAGAGGAGAGGTTCAAGCTGTCGATCCGCGTCTACGAGACCAACGATCACCGCTATTGCTTCGAACAGAGTCACTTCATCGAAACACCGGTGCAGCAGTTGGCAAACCCGCTCGGTCACGAGCGGCATTCCCGTCCCGAGGACGCGCTGTCGCGAGCGGTCGAATCCGTCACGACCTATTACGAGGATGCCGTCGGAAAGGGGCATGTCCCCAACGCAAGCTGGTTCGTGCGCAACGACGTCTACTGACGCCCGGCACAGGCCCCGAGGGGGAACTTACGGTCCGCCCACATGTTTGCGGTGACCAACCCCGTTCGGAGAGTCCCAACGTGTCACGCTTCTTCACCTCTGCCCTGATCGCGGCCGTTGCCCTCGGCACCGCCGTTGCCGCCGTCGAGCCGGCGTCCGCCATGCCGGTCGCCGGAGCCGCGATCGTCGATACCGCTGCCCCCGCTGCCGGTGCCGTCGAGCAGGTTCAGTACTACCGTCACCGCGGCTATCGTCGCCCCTTCGCGCGTGGCTACGGTTTTCGCCGCGGCTATGGCTATCGCCGTGGTTACCGTCGCGGTCTTCCCGGCCACCCGATTCGGCGCATCCTGCGCGCTCTCTGATCCGATCGTCGGCGATTGATCTGCCACTAACGTCTGGCCGGGCTTGTCCCGGCCAACACTGCGGGGATGGGTCAGCGTTATTGCGCAAAACGCTGTGAGCGACGAGGCGTCTAGCTTCGTTTCGGAAGCCGGTCCTGCAGTCTTAGTAACGCGATGAGCGCCACTTCGGCGAGCGCTAGTTCGAATTCCTCTTCCGCCCCTTTGCTCAGTCGAGTGACAAAGGCATCAAGGATCTCCCCCTTGGTGCATCCCTTCACGGCCATGATGAAGGGAAAGCCGAAGCGATCGCGATAGGCGCCGTTGAGCTCAGTGAAGCGCGCCAGCTCCTCCGGTAACAGCCGATCCAAACCGGCCCCCGCCTGTTCTCCCGTCGAGTCGGCTGTGAGGCTTCTGGCGAGCGCCAACCGGCCTGCCAGATCCGGATGGGCGTCGAGCAGGCTCTTTTTCTGCACGGCATTCATCCCATGCAGGGTCGCCACGAGGGCCTCGTGAAGACCTTCAGCCGTGTCGGCCTCGAGCCCGAGCCCCTTCCGGTATGCCGCCCGCGTGATCTCGGGCGTGTGCTCGAAGACGTCGCCGAAGACCTCGACGAAGAGCGCCTCGCCCATTTGACTCGGCCGGTAGCCGCCCACGGGCGGGTGAGCCCTGATCCAATGCCGGGCGATGTCGACGCGGCGAGCGATCCACACCCGGTCATGCTGGCCGACGTAGTCGAGGAACTTCGCCAGCGCGGCGGCCCGGCCCGGCCGCCCCACGAGTCGGCAGTGCAGGCCGATCGACAGCATCTTGGGTGCCTCGACTCCTTCGGCATAGAGCGTGTCGAAACTGTCCTTCAGATAGGCGAAGAACTGGTCGCCGCTGTTGAACCCTTGGGGGGTCGCGAAGCGCATGTCGTTGCAGTCGAGCGTGTAGGGAACAACGAGCTGAGGGCCGCGCGAGCCTTCCATCCAATAGGGCAGGTCGTCGGCATAGGAATCTGCCAGATAGAGGAAGCCGCCCTCCTTGCAGCCGAGGTCCAGCGTGTTGATCGAGCTCCGGCCCTGGTAAAGCCCCAGAGGCCGCTCGCCCGTGAGTTCGGTGTGGATCCGAACCGCTTCGGCAAGGTCGGCGGCCTCAGCCTCGGGCGTGTGGTCGCGGTAGTCGATCCATTTCAGCCCATGGGTGGCGATCTCCCAGCCGGCCTGCTGCATCGAGCCGACGATGGCGGGGTAGCGGGCCAGCGCGGATGCCACGGCATAGACTGTGACCGGCATGTCGCGCTCGGTGAACATCCGATGCAGCCGCCAATATCCGGCCCGCGAGCCGTATTCGTAGATCGACTCCATGTTGGCGTGGCGCATGCCCGGCCAAGGCTGGGCCCCGACGATCTCCGACAGGAAGGCCTCGGAGGCGGCATCACCGTGCAGGACGTTGTTCTCGCCGCCCTCCTCGTAGTTGATGACGAATTGCAGGCAGACGCGGGCGTCTCCCGGCCAGCGCGGATGGGGCGGATGTTCGCCGTAGCCGACGAGGTCGCGCGGATAGGGCTCGGTCACGATGCTCAGGATCCCCGATAGGTCGAATAGCTCCAGGGCGAGACCAGGAGCGGGACGTGGTAGTGGCCATCCGCCTCCGTGATGGAGAAACGTAGCGGTACGCTGTCGAGAAAGGGCGCGCCCGGGGCGATGTCTTCGAAATAGGCTCCCACCGTGAAGGTGAGCTCGAAGATGCCGACGGCGAATTCGTCGCCAGACAGCAACGGCGTGTCGGTGCGGCCATCGGCATTGGTCACGGCGTCGGCGACGTGGCGGCGCAGGCTGCCGGCTTCGATCCGGTGCAACGTGATCGGGATGCCGGCTGCTGGGCGGCCCCGCGCCGTGTCCAGGACATGCGTCGACAATCGCCCCATCGGATGCAGATCCTCCGTCATGCCGGCAAGACCAGCCTGCAAATGTGCTAGAGTAGAGTAGGTGAGGGCAGGTTGGAACGGGCCGGCTCGTAAACTGCTCATCCCCGCGGAGGCGGGAATCCAGCGCAGGGTGTCCGGCCGAAGGCCGCCACTTGATCCTGCGGCCAACGACGCCGGGAAACGCTCGTTAGGTTTGCCGGCCTCCGGCCGCCTGGTGCGCTGAACCCCGCCTCCGCGGGGGTGAGCGGAACTGGTCTGCCAGCCCTTCGGCTCAGTCTTCCTTGAACCCGTAATCCGGCACTCCGTCCTCGTTGCCGTAGTACTTATACGGCAGGAACTTGCCCGACATGCCGAGCTTGACGCGGTCGCCCCTGTTGTTCGGCTCGCGCTCCATGGTCATGTCGAAGTCGATCGCCGACATGATGCCGTCGCCGAAATCCTCCTGGATCAGCTCCTTGAAGGTCGTGCCGTAGACCATGACCAATTCGTAGAGGCGGTAGATCAGCGGGTCGGTCGGCGGCATCTGCGGGATCGAGCCGCGATAGGGCGCTTCGTTGAGCATCCGCTCTTCGGCCTGGGTCAGCCCAAAGAGTTCGGCCGCCTTCCGGGCCTGAGCCTTGGGCAGCTTCATCTGGCCCATGCAAGCCGCGGTGATCAGGATGGGCGAGAGGCCGCCGATCTCGGCCTGGATGTGTCTCCACGTCCAGCCCTTCTCCCGCTTGATATCCAGCAGCTTCTCGGTGAGGTCTTCACGCTTCACATCAAACTCCCGGTGAACCGAACTGCTTTCACTCCGCAAGCGGCGTGCCAGAGCAGGTCACACCGGTCAGGCGTTCTGCTCCGCCAGGAAATGCTCGAGCCAGTGGATATCGTACGCGCCATTCTGCACGTCGGTGTTACGCACCAGAGTCCGGAATAGCGGCAGGGTCGTATCGATCCCGTCGACGATGAACTCGTCGAGCGCGCGGCGGAGGCGCATGAGCGCTTCGGTCCGGGTCCGGCCGTGGACGATGAGCTTGCCGACGAGAGAATCGTAATTCGGCGGGATGGTGTAGCCCTGGTAGGCCGCAGAATCGACACGGACGCCGAGCCCGCCGGGCGGGTGAAAATAGCTGATGCGACCCGGCGAGGGCCTGAACGTGTCGGGATGTTCGGCATTGACGCGGCATTCGATGGCATGGCCATCGAGCCGCACGTCGGCTTGGCTCAGGGTCAGTGGCGAACCTGCGGCGATGCGGATCTGCTCGTTGACGAGGTCGATGCCCGTGATCATCTCGGTCACCGGATGCTCGACCTGGATCCGGGTGTTCATCTCGATGAAGTAGAAGTTGCCGTCCTCGTAGAGGAACTCGATCGTTCCGACGCCGCGATAGCCGAGCTTGCGCATGGCGGCGGCGCAGGTCTCGCCGATCGTGGCCCGTTGCTCGGCATTCAGCGCCGGCGAGGGACCTTCCTCCCACACCTTTTGGTGGCGGCGCTGCAGTGAGCAATCACGCTCGCCGAGATGGATGGCGTTGCCCATCCCGTCGCCGAGGATCTGGATTTCGATGTGGCGCGGCTTCTCGAGGTACTTTTCGATGTAGACAGCGTCGTCGCCGAAGGCTGCCTTGGCCTCGGAGCGCGCGGTGGCCAAAGCGTCCGAGAGGTCGGCTTCGGTGCGGGCCACCTTCATGCCGCGACCGCCTCCGCCGGATGCGGCCTTGATGATGACCGGAAAGCCGATCTCGCGGCAGACGCGCTGCGCGGTCTCGTCGTCGGTGATGCCGCCCTCGGACCCCGGCACGCAGGGAATGCCCAGAGCCTTGGCGGTCCGCTTGGCTTCGATCTTGTCGCCCATGGTGCGGATATGCTCCGCCTTGGGGCCGATGAAGGTGATGTCGTGGTCCTGCAGGATCTCGGCGAAGCGGGCATTCTCGGATAGGAAGCCGTAGCCCGGATGAATAGCATCCGCTCCCGTGATCTCGCAGGCGGAAAGCAGCGCCGGAATGTTGAGATAGCTGTCGCGGGCCGGCGGCGGGCCGATGCAGACGCTCTCGTCGGCGAGACGCACATGCATGGCATCCGCATCTGCCGTGGAATGCACCGCCACCGTCGCGATACCGAGCTCCTTGGCGGCGCGCAACACGCGAAGCGCGATTTCGCCCCGGTTGGCGATCAGGATCTTGTCGAACATGCGCTCGATCACTCGATCACGATCAGCGGCTGCCCGTATTCCACCGGCTGGCCGTCGTCGACGAGCACCGCAGAGATGACGCCGGCGCGGGGCGCCACGATTTCGTTGAAGGTCTTCATCGCTTCGACGAGCAGGATCTTCTCGCCTGCCTTGACGGTGCTGCCGACCTCGACGAAGGCTTTGGATTCGGGGCTCGCCCGGCGATACACCGTGCCGACCATCGGCGATTTCACCGTGCCGGGGTGATCGGCGACGGGCAGTTCGGCGAGGAGAGCCGGAGAGGGTGCGGCAACGGGCGCCACAGTCAGGCCCACCGGCTGCACCATCTGGGGCTGGGGCGCGTAGCTCACGGCTGTATGGCGCACGAGCTTGATGCGGAGGTCACCCTTCTCGATTTCCAATTCGGCAAGGTCGCTCGACGCCAACAGGGTCGCCAGAGTCTGGACCAGCTCCGCGTCGATGGCGGGGGAGGCCGCGCCGGCAGGCGTCGGCTTCATCCCTTTGGGGCGCGTCCGCAGGCCGTTTCGGATCATGGGCATGTCTGTCTTCTGATGATGGTGGACCGGGTGGCCGCCTCGGCCATCCCCGGTGAGCGTCGGCGGGTCGCGCCAGGGCGACGCGCCGGATAACGCCCTCTTAATGAAGGGCGATCGACAAAGCCAGCCGCTGGACGGTCTCCCGCGAGCAGCGGCTCGGTGCGGTCTTCAGGAGCAGACGGCCTTGCCGCATTTCAACACGCTGTCGACGCGGTCCTTCAGCTCGTCGTAGCCGACGGCGCCGACGACGACCTCCTTGCCGACCACGAAAGTGGGCGTTCCGGTGAGGCCGAGGGCATCGGCCAGACCCATCGTGCCTTGGATTGTGCTCTTCACCTCGGCGCTCGCGGCGTCCCTGGTGATCTGGTCCATGTTGGCGCCCATCTCCTTGGCCACCTGCAGGGCCTGCGCCTTGCCGACTGGGCCATGCTGGCCACCGAGCAACTTCGTGTGGAACTGCCAGAACTGGTCGCCCTTGAACTGATTCCGGACCGCGCCCGCGATATAGGCTGCCTCCACCGAACCCGGCCCGAGGACCGGGAAGTCCTTCAATACGAGGCGCATCTCGGGCTCGGTCTTCATCAGCTTGGCGACATCGTCGAGCGAGCGTTTGCAATAGCCGCAATTGTAGTCGAAGAACTCGACAAGCGTAACCTTCCCCTTGGGATTGCCGAGCACGACGTCGTTGGGGCCGTTGAACAGATCGCTCGATTTGGTGTCGACGACCTGCTGGCGCTTAGCCTCCTCCTGCGCCTTCTGCCGGCGCTCGAGTTCGCTCATCGCCTGCTGGAGGACCTCCGGATTCTGCACGAGGTAATCCCGGATGATGTCGCCCATCTCGGCCTTCTGCGCCGGGTTGAACTCCGCCGCGACCGCGGGCGAGGTGCCGTAGGCTCCGGCACCGAAGACACCGGCCGCCAGAAAGCCCAGGCCCATCAGGGCGGAGCGCATCGCCGGAATCGTCCGGCCTCGACGTTGCACCATGCTGTTTCCCTCACTGGCCGACGATCGCATCGGAGCGGCTGAGCCGTCTCGTGCCTGAGTTGCATGAAACGGCGATGCGGCCTTTCCAAGGCCCTTGTCGCGTCGACCGCACGGCGAAATCCAAGCCGCGCGGCCGATGATCGTCAGGAGCCGAACGAGGCCTTGGCGCGCTGCCACCAGCCCGACCGTTTGGGCCGGTCGGGATCGGGCTCGGGGGCGGGCACAGGCTCGCTTACCGCCGGGGCCTCGGCCAAAGCCGGTTCGGCCGCCGTCTCGGACACCGCCGGCGAGTCAGGCGCCTGACGCGTAACCGGGCTTTCGCCGTTGGGTTCCACCGCAGGCTCGCTGTCGAGCGGATCGGCCAGAACAGCAACTGTCTCGACCGGAGCCTCGACAGTTTCGACCTCCGCGACGCGAGCCCGGGACGGCCGGCGGCGACGCGGGCGGACGGCCGGCTCGGCCTCGGCCCCTTCCGCGACAGGCGGCGCGACAACGACCTCGGCCTCCTTCTCGACCAGAGCCGTCGTGCGCCGCGAACGGCGGCGCTTGGGTGCTTCCGCGACGACGGGATCCTCGGGGACCGGTGCCTCCTCCGCTTCCGCGGTCACTTCGGCCGATGGGTCCACCGTCGTTGCGATGTCGCCGCCGACCGGCTCCAGCGCGGTAGTGGTACCCTCGTCGTGGCTTTCGCCGACGCCGGATTCAACGGCGGCCGCCTCGGAAGGCTCGAAGCCTTCGGGGCGATGCGTCAGGTCTCCACTGATCTCCGCCATGGTGGAGAGACCCTCGTCGGACGGCTGCGGAGCATCGGCAGAGATCTCGCTCGCACCCTCCCGGTCGCGGCCGCGACGCCGACGCCGACGCTTTCGGCGCCGCCCGTCACTGTCGCCGGCCTCGGCCGAGGACCCCGTTTCGACCGCATCCTCGGTCTCCTCGGACTCTTCGCTTTCGGCAATGTCGAGGGTTTCGACGATCTCGTCCTCGATCTCACCTTCGGGTTCGAAGATCGGCGGAATGGAATCGATGCGAACGAGATCCTGACGAGGCATAGGAGCCACGGCGGGTGTGGCGAGCTCGCCGCGATCGATGGCGTGATAGATCATGCCCGTCAGGGTCTCGTCGGCTGCCACCGTCAGGGTTATGCCGAAACGCTGCTCGAGCTCGACGAGCTTGGCGCGCTTCTGGTTCAGCATGTAAAGGGCGACCTCGCCGCGGCTGCGCACGATGAGGTCATAACTCGCGTCCTTGATCAGCGCGTCCTCGACCAAGCGTAGAACATGCAGCGCGATCGAGGCCGTGGAGCGGACAGTGCCGGCGCCGGCACAATGCGAGCAGACAACGGTGGAGCCTTCGAGCACGCCGGTGCGGATCCGCTGGCGCGACATTTCGAGCAGGCCGAAATGCGAGATGCGGCCGATCTGAATGCGGGCGCGATCGTTCTTCAGCGCCTCCTTGATGCGGCGCTCGACAGCCCGGTTGTTGCGGCCTTCCTCCATGTCGATGAAGTCGACCACGATCAGGCCGGCGAGGTCGCGCAGGCGCAGCTGGCGGGCCACTTCGTCGGCGGCCTCAAGGTTGGTGCGAAGCGCCGTATCCTCGATATTGTGCTCCCGGGTCGAACGGCCCGAGTTTACGTCGATGGCAACCAGCGCTTCCGTCTGGTTGATGACGAGATAACCGCCCGACTTCAGCGTCACGTGGGGCGAGAACATCGCGTCCAACTGCGCCTCGACGCCGGATTTGGCGAAGATCGGCTGCGGGTCGCTATAGGCCTGGACGCTCTTGACGTTGCCCGGCATCAGCATGCGCATGAAGTCGCGCGCTTCGCCGAATCCAGCCTCGCCCGAGACCACGATCTCTTCGACGTCTTTGGAGTAGAGGTCGCGGATGGAGCGCTTGATTAGCGACCCCTCCTCGTAGACGAGGGTCGGCGCCGATGACTTCAGCGTCAGCTCCCGTACGCTCTCCCACATGCGCAGCAGATATTCGAAATCACGCTTGACCTCGAGGGGCGAGCGCGATGCGCCGGCGGTGCGCAGGATCACGCCCATGCCCTCGGGAACCTCGAGTTCGCCCGCGATGGCCTTCAAACGCTTGCGATCTTCGCCGTCGGTGATCTTGCGCGAGATACCGCCGCCCTTTGCGGTGTTGGGCATCAGCACCGAGTAGCGACCGGCCAGCGACAGATAGGTGGTGAGAGCGGCACCCTTGTTGCCGCGCTCCTCCTTGACGACCTGGATCAGCAGGATCTGACGGCGCTTGATGACCTCCTGGATCTTGTAGTGACGGCGCAGACGGACCGGCCGGGGCGCGACATCGGACAGGGCGTCGCCGCCAATCTGCTCGACATGCTCTTCCTCATGGTCGTTCGAGGACGAATCCTCGTCGTGGTGCTCGCGCGCCTCGACGGCATCGGATCCTTGGTGATCGTCGGCGAAACCCGTCGGCCCGGTCTCGGCAGAGCTTCCGCCGATCTCGTTAATGCCCTCGTCGACACCATCGGAGGCCCGGAGGGGCTCCTCGACCGCAGCGGCCGACGGCGCCTCGACCGACGCTTGGGCATGGTCGGCACGGATTTCGTCGGCGTGGATCTCCGTCGCGCCTTGCGCCACCGGCGACTCGTCGGCGGGCAGCACTGCAAACGACGAGGTCTCGTCGGAACCCGTGAGGGGCTCGGCGGCGGTGGCCTGCGAGGCTATCGGTTCGACGGCATGATATTCGGCGAGCGTGGTCGCCTCGCTCGGCGCGGCATCGGAGGTCTCGACGGATGCCGTGACATCGGCCCTCCGCTCTTCGCCGTCCGAAGCATCCCGGAGGGCGTCGGTCCGCGTGTCCGATGCGGACGATGACGCATCGTGACCGAAATCATCGCCCGAGACGGACGACCTGTCGGTTGGCGCAACGCCGTCTTCGAGGTCGAGAGCCGGCTCCGAGACGCTCTCGTCTACACTGCCGGCGCGATCGAACGCCGACGTCTGGACGCCATCCCGCCGATGGCGCCGACTGCGCCGCTGGCCACGCTCGTTGCGGCCGCCCCGCTCGTTCCGGTCGCCGCGACCCTCGCCGCGAGCCTGACCTTCGCCGCGAGCCTGCCCTTCGACGCGGGGCTGCCGCTCACCGCCCTCGGCGCCGCCCCGGCTCTCGCCATTGCCACGGCCTTCGGCACTTCGCCGACCTTCGCCGCCGCCGCCGCGTCGACCATCGCGGTTCCGGTTCTCGCCGCCGCCACGCGCCTCGTTGCGGCTTTCGCCGCGGGGCTCGTCCTCTTCGTCCCGATGCGCCCGGGCTTCTTCATCGAGCAGGGCCTGCCGGTCGGCGAAGGGGATCTGGTAATAGTCGGGGTGGATTTCCGAAAACGCCAGGAAGCCGTGCCGGTTGCCGCCATATTCGACAAAGGCGGCCTGCAGGGACGGTTCGACCCTGGTCACCTTGGCGAGGTAGATATTTCCGCGCAGCTGCTTCTTGCTGGCGGATTCGAAATCGAACTCTTCGACGCGATTACCCTTGAGGACGACGACCCGCGTCTCCTCCGGATGCGAAGCGTCGATGAGCATCTTGCTGTTGGACATAGCGAACTCTGTTGGTAGAGGCGCGCGCTCCGGAGCTCGACAGGTCGGCCGCAGGCGTGTGGCCGGCGGGATGTCGAGAGGCGTTGAGCGGGGCGCGCCGTGTCGGATGGGAAGAGCCGGAAGCCCGCTGACGGAAACCCGACGCCAGACGGCGGAGGGATGCGGGGTCGGTCTCGATGGGAAGGGCCGGCCGCAACACCTGCAACCGGAAGGGGAATGCGCCAGCCATCATGGGCTCGGCGGCGATCCGCAGCGTCGCGACGGTGAAGCGTCGATCCGGCCTGCCGTTCCGCCCTGGGGCTGACGACAAAACCGATCTGATGACGCAACGACCCCGTTTCGGGCGAACCATACAGCGATGACCTTCTCGCCACGGCCGTCAGAAGGGGCCGTGCTGCCAAGGATGTCCGACACGAGCCCGCAGGTTCGGGAATGCCGCCTGATCGCTCCCGTGCCGATAATCGCTAAAAGCGAATGCCAAACTCGAAAGCAAGGCCATCGACGGTCGGGACGGTCCTTGAACGGCGAGCCGCCGCGAGGCGTGCCCGAGTCGGGACCTTGACGTTTTGAGACATAGCGGTAATCACGGCGCTTTGGCAAGGTCCGGCCCGATTGTCGCTTTGATGCCACAGTCACCCTGGATCGCCCTCACGCCCGCAAGGAAGCGTTAACCACCAGAGCGCTACCGAATAGTGTGGCGCACAGGACGGACGCGGCAGGCGGTCCTGCAAAAAGCGGGAGAGGCGGATCATGAGGACGGCATCCCGATGGTCCATCTCGGGTGCGTGCTTGCTGATCGTCGCCGCCTTGGGATGCTCGCCGACGCGGGCCTCATCGACCCATCCCAGCTGGCAGCAGCCCGTGGACGCGGCGTCGCCCCCGGCGGGACAGAGCGGGATCCCGGTCGCCGTCGATGCGAAGCTCAACCGCTCCGGTGATGTCACGCGCCTCGTCATCGATCTCAACACCAAGGTGTCGATCGCCGCCGTGCTGACCGAGCACCCCGACCGCCTCGTCGTCGATCTTCCGGAGGTGAATTTCCAGGTCGATCCGGCCGCAGGCAGGCCGGAGCCCGGACGCGACGGTCTCATTCGCGCGTTCCGCTTCGGTGTCTTCGCCCCGGGTCGTTCCCGGATCGTCGCGGATCTGGCCGGGCCTGCGGTATTACGCCGCGCCGAAGTCAGCAGCATCGCGGGCGGCCATGCGTCCCACCTGACGCTCGAGCTCGCGCCGACGGATCGTGCCGCCTTTCACGCCGCCGCCCGTCCCCCGCAAGCCCTCCCGGGGGCGGACCTGTCCTCGCGCCTCGCGGAACCGGCGACCGGCCATCCCGTCGTGGTGATCGACCCGGGCCACGGCGGGCTCGACCCCGGTGCCAGCGGCGTGCTCGGAACGGTCGAGAAGGATGTCGTCCTGCATTTCGCCACGGCTCTGGCGGCAAGATTGGCGGTCGGCGACCATTACCGAGTCGTGATGACCCGGCACGACGACAGCTTTGTTTCCTTGAGCGACCGGATGCGCATCGCCCGGGACGCCGAGGCGTCGCTGATGATTTCCGTTCATGCCGACACGTTGTCGGACGGGTCGGTCACCGGCGCCACCGTCTATACGGCGGCCGACCAGGCGAGCGACGGCGAGGCTGCGCGTGTCGCCGCCAAGGAGAACGAGGCCGATGCCGCGGCAGGCCTCGACGAAGCGCCGAAAGCCGCCGACGTCTCTGACATCCTCTTCGACCTGACGCGCCGCGAGACCCGGACCTACGCTCATCAGTTCCAGCGCACCCTGACGGGCTATTGGTCCAAGGTGGCCCACCTCAATCACAATCCCGAACGGGCCGCCGGCTTCAAGGTCCTGCAAGCGCCCGATGTGCCTTCGGTGCTGCTCGAACTCGGGTATCTGTCGAGTGGCACGGACGCACGCTTGCTGGTCTCGGACGAATGGCGCGGCAAGGCGGTGGACAGCGTGGCGGCGGCCGTGGACACGTTCTTCTCCGCCCGAGCCCCGTCTCCCGCAACGGTCGTGGGAACGCCGCCCGGACCCGCCGCGATGCGGTGACGTCCGATTGCGGCGATCCTGCCGGATTGTGGCGCAGCCGACACAGGTGTGACAGAAGGCTGTCTCGAGGGCCGTGTTCCAGCGGACAGCCGGCCGCCAACGCATTGGCACCACAAAACAGCCGCAGCGTCCCGCCATCGGATCGTCTAGTCCAACGGCCAAGGCGGGGGCGAATCCCGGCTGCCGCATTTATTCAGAGCTTTGCTCGCGAGGCGTTTCCCGATGCGGCATGTCGCCAGGTTCTTTGGTTTCCTGTTCGCCACCGGCGCGCTGGTCTTCGTGGTCGTCGCTTGCGTGGCGGCCGTGACGGTGTGGAAATTCGAGAAGGACCTGCCGGACTACACCCAGCTCAAGAAATACGAGCCGGCGGTGCTCACACGCGTGCAGGCCGGCGATGGTACCCTGCTGGCCGAATATGCACGCGAGCGGCGCCTTTACCTGCCGTCGACGGCCATCCCACCACTGGTGAAGGAAGCCTTCATCTCGGCCGAGGACAAGAATTTCTACTCGCATAACGGCGTCGATCCCGAGGGGATCCTGCGTGCCGTGGGCGTGCTGGTGCAGGGCAGCAAGCGCGCCCAGGGTGCCTCGACCATCACCCAGCAGGTCGCGAAGAACTTCTTCCTCACCAACGAGCGGAGCTTCAGCCGCAAGATCCGCGAAGCGTTGCTGGCCCTGCGGATCGAGCAGACCTACTCCAAGGAAAAAATCCTCGAGCTCTACCTCAACGAGATCTATCTCGGGCTCGGCAACTACGGGGTTGCTGCCGCGGCTCTGAACTATTTCGACAAATCGGTGAACGAGCTGTCGATCGCCGAGGTCGCCTATCTGGCCGGGCTGCCGAAGGGCCCCAACAATTACCAGCCCTTCCTGCACCGCGACGCGGCGGTAGACCGCCGCAACTACGTCCTCCAGCGCATGGCGGAGAACGGCTACATCACGAAGGCGGACGCCGATAAGGCCAAGGCCGAGCCTCTCGGCATCAACCCGCGCGTTCTCACCCCGGACAGCTATGCTGCTGGCTATTTCGCCGAGGAGGTCCGTCGCGAGCTGTCCGAGCGCTACGGCGAGAAGAAACTCTACGAGGGCGGCCTGTCGGTTCGCACGACGCTCGACCCGAAGATGCAGGTGATGGCGCGCAAGGCGCTGGTCGACGGTCTGGTTCATTATGACGAGACGCACGGCTTTCGTGGCGCCGTCCGCCATATCGATCTGACGGGAGACTGGGGTCCGTCGCTGGCCGCCATCCCGGCCCTCGGCGACGTGCAGCCCTGGCGGCTCGGCGTGGTGCTCGACGGCAGCGACGTGGCGGTCCGCATCGGCCTGCAGCCGGGCCGCGACAAGGCTGGGGAAGTGGTGCCCGATCGCGAGACCGGAACCTTGAGCCTCGACGGCATCAAATGGACCGGCAAGAAGTCCATCCGCTCCATCATGGGGCCGGGCGATGTGGTCTATGTGGCGCCCATGGAGGGCAAGCCCGGCCAGTGGCGACTCGAGCAGGTACCCGAAATCTCGGGGGCCATCGTGGCGATGGATCCCTACACGGGCCGCGTCTTCGCCATGGTGGGCGGCTTCTCCTTCGAGCAATCCGAATTCAACCGCGCGACGCAGGCGCTCCGCCAGCCGGGTTCGTCCTTCAAGCCCTTCGTCTATGCGACGGCGCTCGACAACGGCTACACGCCCTCATCCTCGGTGATGGATGCGCCGATCGAATTGCCGGGCGGACCGGGCCAGGAGCCCTGGCGGCCGCAGAACGACGACGATGCGCCCGCCGGCCCGCATACGCTGCGCTACGGCGTCGAGCATTCGCGCAACCTGATGACCATCCGGTTGGCGAAGGACATCGGCATGCCGCTGGTCGTCGAATATGCCAAGCGCTTCGGCATCTACGACGAGTTGCCACCTTACCTGCCCATGTCGCTCGGCGCCGGCGAGACCACGGTTCTGCGCATGGTGACGGCCTATTCCATGCTCGCCAACGGCGGCAAGCGCATCAAGCCCACCCTGATCGACCGCATCCAGGATCGCTGGGGCAACTCGATCTATCGGCACGACGAGCGCGTCTGCGAAGGTTGCGATGCCGCGACCTGGAGCGACCAGGCCGAGCCGAAGCTCGTCGACAAGCGCGAGCAGGTCATCGATCCGATGACGGCCTATCAGGTCACCTCGATCCTGCAGGGCGTCATCACGCGCGGCACCGGCGGCGCCATCAAGGTCCTGAACCGAAACCTCGCCGGCAAGACCGGCACCACCAACGATGCCAAGGACGTCTGGTTCGTCGGCTATTCGTCGGATCTGACCGTCGGGCTCTATCTCGGCTACGATCAGCCGCGCTCGCTCGGCGCGACGGCTTTCGCGGCCGAATATGCGGCGCCGGTGTTCCGCGACTTCATGGCGGCGGCGCTGAAGGACAAGCCCGACGTCCCGTTCCGGGCGCCGCTCGGGATCAAGCTGATCCAGGTCGACTATCGCTCCGGCATGCGGTCGAGCGGCAAGGACGCCATCATCGAGGCCTTCAAGCCCGGCACGGCGCCGCCCGATTCCTACACGGTGATCGACGGCACGGCGAGCCGCTCCTCGTCGGCCGGGTCATCTGCTGCGCCTGCCGATGTCGACCGTGCCGTCGGCGCCAGCAATACCGGCGGGCTCTACTGAGGATTCAGCCCTTGTGGTCTTCGCCGCCGAGGGCGCGGCGGAGTCGGCCCTCGTCGAAGTCGAATTCCTCCTCCAGCGATTGGAGGAGTTCGCCGTCGATGGATCCGGCCCGGTCGAGGATAGCGCGTCGGGCCGCGTGAGCCGCCGAGAGTTCGAGGCGGAGCCGCGCCTCACGCCGCTGCGCCGCGAGGCCATGGCCCGCGATCATGGCTTCGGCATTGTCGCGCTGGCGGCGATACTGCCGCAGCATATCGGCATCCGGCAGGCCCAGCACACGACCGTTGAAGAGCCGGTCCTCGATCGTGTCCAGCGCCGCGACGGCTGCCTCCCGGCGGAGAACCGCCTCGGCGCCGGCGCCGTCCTCGGCCGGCGCTTCGACGACGCCGAGGCGCCGAATGAGCCAGCCCAGCGTCGTTCCCTGTAGCACCAGCGTGACCAGGATGGCGCAAAAGGCCAGGAAGATGATGAGGTCGCGCCCGGGGAAGTCCACCGGCAGGGCCAGGGCCGCGGCGAGGCTCACCACGCCGCGCATGCCCGCCCAGGAGATCACGGCGAGATGGGATGCCGGCAGCGTGGCGTGGCGGAAGCCGAGGAGCCGCGGCACGCCCGACGTCCCGAACACCCAGACGAAGCGGCCCGCGATCAGCGCACCCGACGTGGCGAGGGCCAGAACGGCGAGATCCACGGTTCCATAGGCGCCGAGCCGTCCCGCGACATCCCGCAATTGCAGGCCGATGAGGATGAAGACGAGGCTCGTCAGCACGAATTCCAGAAAGTCCCAGACGGCCGTCGAGGCCACGCGGGTGCGGGCCGACATGGCCTCATGCTGGCGGATGCCGATCACCAAGCCGCAGGCGACGGCGGCCAGAACTCCGGACAGTCCGAAGGCCTCGGCAGCGAAATAGCCCGCGAAACCGGCCAGAACGCCCGCCGCGATCTCGAGCAACGTGTCCTCGAGCGCGATCGTCGCCACAATGGCGAGCCGTCCCACCGCATAGCCGATGGCCGTGCCGCCGATCGCCGACAGGACGAAGGACGAAGCGGCATCACCGACCGCAACCGAGCCGGCGGCCGTCGCCGCGATGGCGGCGCGGTAGAGAATCAATGACGAGGCATCGTTGAGCAGGCTTTCGCCCTCGAGGATGGTCACGAGGCGGCGGGGGATGCGGGTGGTCTTCAGGACCGCCGACGCCGCCACGGCATCAGGCGGCGCCACGATGGCGCCGAGCGCCACGCAGGCGGCCCAGGGCAGTTCGGGCGCCAGCAGTTTCGTCACGCCGGCCACCACGGCCGCCGTGAACACGACCGCGCCGAGCGCCAGCAGCAGGATGGGGCGGAGAGCCGACCGGAACGCCGCCCAGTCGGTCCGATAGGCACTGACCTGGAGGAGTGGCGGTAGAAAGAAGGCGAGCGCGATGTGGGGATCGAGTTCGACACGCGGAACGTTGGGCACGAAAGCCAAGGCCATGCCGCCGAGCACCAAGGCCACGGCGGACGGCATTCGTGCGTGCCGCGCCGCATAGGCCAATGCTACGCTGGCGGCGAGAAGTCCGATGAGTACTTCGACGAATTCCATGCCGCCCCATCCGAACCACGCCTACCGGCGCCAACGCGAAACCTCTCCCTGATGACCGGTCCCTGCCGATTCTTTTTCGCCTCGCGCCGGTGCGGGGTGCCACCGTCGTGACTGTCCCCCAGACTTCGATCTTGCTGGTTTGGGCCGCGGCCTTCGTGCTCTTCGCCTGGAAACGCTGGCGCTTCGATGTCGTGGGCATCCTGGCCTTGCTGGCAGCGGTGCTTTGCGGTGCCGTGCCGGGTGACGACGCTTTCTCGGGCTTTGCCGACCCAGCCGTCGTGGCGATCGCGGCCGCTCTGGTCCTGAGTGCCGCCATTCGCGATTCGGGACTGCTCGACGCCCCCCTGCGCGTGCTGGCGGCGTTGCCGCGCGTGACCGGGCTCGAAGTCGGCCTGATCGGTGGCCTCGGCGCCGCCTTGTCGTCCGTGATGAACAATCATGACGCCTATGCGGTCCTGCTGCCCGCGGTCCGCACCTCGGTTCGGCGGAGCCGCCGCTCGCCCGCGCCGCTGGTCACGGCGCTGGGCGCCGCCTCGCTTCTCGGCGGCCTCGTCACCATCGTGGGAACGCCGCCGAACCTTCTCGTATCCAGCTTGCGCCGCCAGGCGAGCGGTACCGGCTTCGGACCCTTCGCCTTCGCGCCGGTCGGGTTGGTGCTGGCTGTCGTAGGCGTTTTGTTCCTCGTCCTGGGATGGCGCCTTCTGCCGCGCGAGCAGCGGCGCGATCGCGACGAGGAATCCTCGCTCGTCGGTGAAAGCTACACGAGCGAAGTCTCGGTTCCGCCCGGATCGTTCCTGGTCGGCCAGACGGTGGCAGACCTTCGCAAGCGTGCCGTCCGCGACATTGCCGTCTCGGCCATCATCCGCGAGGACTACCGCCGCTTCGTTCCGCATCGGGATACGGAGATCCAGGCCGGCGACATTCTGGTGCTGAACTGCGAACCCGACGCCCTGCAGCGGCTCATGGAGCGTGCCGGGTCCTTCCTCGTCGGCGGTCGCGGAACCGCCCGCCTCGACGCCGAGCGGGTCGGGGTGGTCGAGGCCGTCGTCTCCCCGGGATCCGAACTCATCGGCTCTTCCCCCGGCGAAATCGGCCTCGACGAGCACTATCGGGTCAATCTCGTGGCGATCGGACGGCGGGGCGGACAGATCGCGGCCCGGCTGAAACGTACCAAGCTCCGCGCCGGAGATGTCCTGGTGCTTCAGGGCGAACTGGATGCGATGGGGCCGACACTCGGCGCGCTCGGCTGCCTCACCCTGGCGCAGCGCCGGTTGCGGCTGGGGCGGCATCGCCGGCGCGCGGTACCGGTAGCTCTGCTTGCCGGCGCGCTGGCGCTGACCGCTGCCGGCATCCTGCCGATCGCGGTGTCGCTCCTCTGTGCCGTCGCCCTGCTGATGGTGCTCCGCATCTCGACCATGGGCGAAGTCTATGGCAGCGTGGCTTGGCCCGTAGTCGTGCTCTTCGGCACCTTGCTGCCGGTCAGCGCCGCGCTGCATCGCTCGGGAGCGGCAGGCCTGATCGCCGCTCACGCGTCGATGCTGCTCACCGGACTCCCGGCCGGGGTGACCGTTGCCGCCACCCTGGCGATCGCCCTGGTGGTGACGCCAATCGTCAACGGCGCCGTGACGGTGCTTCTGCTCGGCCCCATCGCGATGGAAGTGGCGGCAAAGATCGGGGTTTCGGCCGACCCGTTTCTCATGGCGGTCGCGGTCGGGGCATCCTGTGATTTCTGGACTCCGATCGGCTCGACGACCAACATCCTGTCGCTCGGTTCGGACCGCACCGCGGCCCGCATGCCGTGGCGGCTCGCCCTGTGCCTGTCCATTCTGGTCGCCGTGATCGGGCCGGCGGCCATCCTGACCTTCTGGCCTTTCCAATGAGCCTGCTCACCCGCTTTCTCACCGCAGCGGCGGAGCGTCTCGGCCTGCAGGGATTGATCGAGCCTCCCCAGCCACGGGCGAGCGACGAGCCCGGGCTGGCGCAGGCTCCGCTGGATGTATTGGCGGTCAAGCTCGCCTACAGTCACCTGCGCAACCGGCAGCAGCTTCTCGGGCCGCCGCCGACCTCGCTGGGTCACCTCGACCAGAACCAGGCCGAACTCCTCATCCGAGCGGCCGTTGCCGCCGCCATGGCGGACGGACATCTCGACGATAACGAGGAACGGATGCTCCGCGCGAGCCTGTCGACCCTGGAGTCCCAGGCGGGCGAGGCCGGCTTCATCACGGCAGCCATCCGAAAACCCCTACCCCTGGAAGTGCTGCTGCGCGACGTCCGGGACCCTCATCTGGCGTCGCTCGTCTATGCGGCATCGCTGATGGCTATCGACAAGCATGGCGACATCAACCGGGCGTATCTTCACTATCTTGCGATGCGATTGCGTCTGCCGCCGGCGGTGCTGGATCGGCTGCACAGCCAGTATGGCTATGCGGCTGACCACCCGGTGATGCCGTCCGAACCTGCGGTTCAGCCCACCTGAGCGCCGAGGCTGGCCGCTCAGCTCGCGCCGCCTGACAGTTCCGCTACGCCGCGCTGCACGACGCCGCTGTCGAGCAGCATGCGACGCGACAGATCGGCCAGGGTGACGAGTCCGATGGTGCGGCCATTGAGGTCGAGAACCGGCAGGCGTCGCAGGTTACGGGCGCCCATCAGGTTCAGGGCCGTGGTGATCGAATCTTCCTGTCGGCAGGAGAAGATCGTCGTGGTCATGACCTCGCCGACCGTGACGCTCTTGTTGCTGAGACCCCGGGCCACGACGCGGAACAGGATGTCGCGGTCGGTGATGATCCCCTGCAGGTCCTCGGCGGTGCCGACCGGCAAGGCGCCGACGCCGAGATCCCCCATGGCGACCGCAGCCTCGGCGATCGTGGTCGAGGCTTCCACGAATTCCACGTCTCGCGTCATCACGTCGGCGACTAGCACGGCTCTGAACTCCCGCTCTGCGCCGTGACGTCGGCGCGCCGGCCGAGGACAATCGCCTCGGCTGCCGCGAGATCCTCGGGCGTGTTGCAGTTGAGAAAGGGGTCGAACGGAGTCGTGGACCACTCGGCCTCCGCCGCGTCGAGCCGTTCGAGGAGTTCTCCGATGCGACGCAGACCTTCGTCGCGCATGGCTGCCCGAAGGGCATGGCGCGCGTTGACCGGCCATAGCGCCGCCGTCGGGTGACGACGCCCGCCGGAGGCGGCGACGCAGGTTGTGGCCCCCGTGGCCTGCCGGAGAGCCACGAGCCGCGCAACGAGGTCGAGCGGCAGACAGGGAGCGTCGACCGGCACCATGACGGCGTGGCTCGCAGCCGGTGCGACCAGGGCCACCCAGTCGAGCCCGGCCAGAACGCCGGCCAGTGGGCCGTCGTGCCGGTCGCCAGCGTCCGCCAGGATGGGCAGGCCGGTGTCGACCCCGTCGAGGCGGCCATCATGCCGGCTGATTGCCACCATTCTGACCTGAGGCGCTAGGCGCGCGACCGCCCAACTCACCAGGCTGCGGCCGCCAAGCTCGACGAGGGCCTTGTCGCGGCCCATGCGGCTCGACCGGCCGCCTGCCAGGACAATTCCCGGGATGGGCAAAGTCACCGCTGGGCCGCGAAGCCGTCGAAAAGGGGGAAGGCGGTCAGGGGGAGGCCGGCGCTTTTCGCCTCGAGCACCAGCGGGCCAGCCCAGGTTCCGCGCATCTCGAAGGGCAGCGACTGGCCGTCCGGCAGCTTTGCGCCGCCCCGGTCCGTCTGGGCCGCCACCGCCTGGACGTCGATACGCCCAGCGGGGAGGTTCGTCTCGGCCCCGAACGACATGGAGACGCCGGGTGCGGTCAGTTTGCCGTCGGGGATTCGCACGACGCCGTCCTTGATCGATACGGCCCAGAGCGCCTTGTCGAAGGTCGTCGGCGTGCCGCGACTGTCGGCCACCAGGGGAATCCGTCGACCGAGATGGCGAAGAGCCTGTGCCAGCGACAGGCCGGCGAGCCGCCCGCCCTCGATGCCGATCTGGCCGGATCCCTCGAGTTTCGACACCACATCGAGCAGACTGGCGCCCCGGCCATCGAGTTCCGTCTGTCCCGTCAAGGCTCCGCCGACGCGTTCGTGCCCGCTCAGGCCCTCTGACAGCGCGCCGAGATCGACACTCTTCGCCGATAGTTCGGCATGCGCGTCGATCCCGTCGGCACCGATATTGGCCAGCAGGCGCGCCTTGACGAGGCCGCGATAGGCTCGCGCCTCGTCGAGGATGAGCTCCAGCCGGTCGCCGCGGACCAGGGCCGCGATGGCCGCGTCCTCCACCGTCACACGCTGGAGCCGCGCCGTCGTGGCCGAGATCCGCATGTCGATGTCGGTGCCGAAGGGCGAGGCCACCAGTGGCCGGCGGTACAGGTCTTCGAAGGCTCTCCGGTCTGCACCGTCGCCGAACAACGCATCGAGGTCGAGGAGATCGGTAGCGAGCGTGCCGGCGACGAGGCTGCGGCCAGCGTCACGGCGCCAAGCCAAGGTGCCCTCGAACCGCGCACGATCAAGCCTCACCTGCGCATTCGACAGGGATAGGTCATGCAGCTTTGCGACCAGGTCGCCGCTGATCTGGGCGCGTTTCGCCGCGACCGCGAGGGGAATACCGTCGAGATGGCGCAGGAGCTTGGGCAGCGCCGATGTACTGAGCGACGCGCGTCCCGAGAAGGTCTGCTGCGGCCCGCCCGACAGAATCCCGTCGACGGCGAGGCTGAACAGGGAAGAGTCGACCTGCAGCGTCGCATTCGACCCCTCGGGCGTCATGCTGAGCGCGGGATTCTGCAGCGCCCCGGCAAATCGCGCCGTCGCGCCTTTGACCGTCGCCACGCCGGACAGGACCACGGCCTCGCTGTCCCCGGGCCACGTCACGCTCGCATCGAGGCCGGTCGCCAGGAGGTCGCCAGGACCGGTTGTCGAGCGCAGCCGCAGGACTCCGGAGCGCAGGCGGATCTGCAGCGAAGGATGCTCGCCTTGCTCGGTCAGGATCGGAGCGACCATATGGTCGAGATCGAGCGTGGCGGTCGGGCCTACCAGGGTAGCCGAGGTGAGCCGCCAGACGCCGCGGGCGAGACTCGGGATATCGAGATCGGCCTTGAGCAGCGGAGTGTCCAGCATCACGGCTCCTCCGTCGTCGCCGACCGTGAGCTGGGTCGCCTGGACGCGGGGACGTGGCAGGAGTTTGAACGTCGCCGGGCCTGCAAGACTGGCGTGAAGGCCGCTCGAGCGCGGCAGTCCGGCCTCCAAAGCCTGCGCCACCACGGCGCGCGGTATGCGCCATGGCGATGTCGCGGCGATCAGGCCGGCGACGAGCAGGACGGCGACGAGCGCCAGGGTGAGCTTCTTCATACGTCTCCGCCGAACCGCTCGGTCGAGGCGCCCATGCGGGGAATCATGGGTCAAAATCCTAGGCAGCCGATTAGGTACTAGACGTGGCGCAAATGTCACGTCGAAAGCTTTGAGCAACGGCATTTCGCTTTCTAAGCAGCCCGAAAGCTTCAGGGCAGCGAAGCGCCATAAAAAGGGCCAACTGAAACGGCGTTTTCAGGTCCAGCAAACGTCGATCGACTCTCGGATTCTCAATTCACCGAGGACCGTTCGACTTCAGCCGGGCAGGGGTGCGGCGCCCCTCCTTTTGGCGGTCCCGAGGGTTTGGAGCAATGCTGTTGAGCAACAACGATCGACGCGTCGGTGCGCCGAATGCGACGTCTGGCCGGATGGCCGCGCTTCTTCTCTCGACGGCCGCCCTACTGGCGTTCGGCGGAGTCGCCCGCGCCCAGGATGAGGATGCCGGTCCGAGCGGCCAGGCCGAATGGGCGCAGCGCTACGATTCGGATGCGCGCCAGCAGATCAAGCGGGAGACCACTCCGACGCTCTCGCCTTCGACGGTCGCCGCCACCGAGGCTGCGGTGGCCACCTACCAGAATATCGTCTCCCAGGGTGGCTGGGGCACGGTGCCGAACGTCGCCAGCCTGCACGTCGGCTCCAAGGGGCAGGCCGTCGTGGCGCTGCGCCATCGACTGCAGGTGACCGGCGACCTGGATCAGGCGGCCGGCATGTCGCCGGCCTTCGACGCCTATGTCGAAGCGGCCGTGAAGCGCTTCCAGGCGCGTCACGGGCTCGGGCAGACCGGCATCGTCTCGAAGGAGACAGTCACGGCCCTCAACATTCCGGCCGACCTGCGGCTCAAGCAACTCCAGACCAACCTCGTCCGCCTGCGCTCCTTTTCAGGGGATCTCGGCCAGCGTTTCGTCATGGCCAACATCCCGGCAGCCTCCGTCGAGACGGTTGAGAACGGCGTCGTGTTCAGCCATCACGTGGCCGGCGTCGGCAAGGTCGACCGTCAGTCGCCCGTGATGCAGACCAAGGCGACCGACATCAACTTCAACCCCTATTGGACCGTGCCGGCGTCGATCATCCGCAAGGACCTGATCCCCAAGATGCAGGCGGACGCCAATTACCTGACCGACAACCACATCCGCATCTTCAACAAGGACAATCAGGAGGTCCCGTCGAGCTCCATCAACTGGCACTCGATGGACGCCACCAACTATCGCTACCGCGAGGATCCGGGCATCAATAACTCGCTCGGCGTGGTGCGCATCAATATCTCCAACCCTTACGGCGTCTACATGCACGACACGCCCACCAAGGGCGTGTTCGGCGACGACTTCCGCTTCGTGTCGTCGGGCTGCATTCGCGTGCAGAACGTCCGCGACTACGTGGCTTGGCTGCTGAAGGACAATCCGGGCTGGGATCGCGACAAGATCGATGCCGCCATCCGCTCGGGCGAGCGCATCGACGTAAAGCTCGCCGCCAACATCCCGGTCTACTGGGTCTATGTCACCGCCTGGGCTACGCCGGACGGCCTCGTCCAGTTCCGCGACGATATCTACAACCGCGACGGCCTTGGCGCGCCGGGCACGCTGGCCTCAGCCGCCGCCGATCCTGGTGGCGACGAGAATGCCGCCGTCGAGCCTGCGCTTCAGCAGGACTGATCTCGCCGTTCGACGAGGTTGGGCCGCGAGGGCGTCCAGGCCGACAGGTCCGGGCGCCCTTTTTCGTGTCCGGCCGTGACACTCCGGCAACGACGCGCTATCAGGACGCCTCCGGACCGCGCGCTTCGGCGCATCGTGCGTCCCCTCGTTTTTACGCGGCGGGCCCTGGCGCCGCAGCCTCTCGCTCGAGATCTTCATGACCGTCGTCCCGACTTTCACCGCCAGCGGCGCGAATCCCGTCCTGTCCAACAGCTTCTTCGGTGCGAGCCTCGCCAAGGCCGATCCCGAGATCGCCCGCGCCATCGAACTCGAACTCGGCCGCCAGCGCGACGAGATCGAGTTGATCGCCTCCGAGAACATCGTGTCGCGGGCCGTGCTCGAGGCGCAGGGCTCGGTAATGACGAACAAATATGCCGAGGGTTATCCCGGCAAGCGCTATTACGGCGGCTGCCAGTTCGTCGACATCGCCGAAGAGCTCGCCATCAAGCGGGCCTGCGAGCTCTTCGGCTGTGGCTTCGCCAACGTGCAGCCGAACTCGGGCAGTCAGGCCAACCAGGCGGTGTTCCTGGCGCTGATGCAGCCGGGCGACACGTTCATGGGGCTCGATCTCGCGGCCGGCGGTCACCTCACGCATGGCTCGCCGGTCAACATGTCGGGCCGCTGGTTCAAGGTCGAATCCTACGGCGTGGACCCCGAGACGCATCTGATCGACATGGATGTCGTCGAGCGCAAGGCCGAGGCGACGCGACCCAAGATCATCATTGCGGGCGGCTCGGCCTACTCGCGGCATTGGGACTATGCCCGATTTCGTGCCATCGCCGACAAGGTCGGCGCCATCTTCATGGTCGACATGGCGCATTTCTCCGGTCTCGTGGCGGGCGGCGCCCATCCCTCGCCTTTCCCCCATGCCCATGTGGTGACCTCCACCACCCACAAGACGTTGCGCGGCCCGCGCGGCGGCATCATCCTGACCGACGACGAGGCGCTGGCGAAGAAGCTGAATTCGGCGATCTTCCCCGGGCTGCAGGGCGGCCCGCTGATGCATGTCATCGCCGGCAAGGCCGTAGCCTTCCACGAGGCCCTTCAGCCCGAGTTCAAGCGCTATGCGGCCCAGGTTGTCGAAAACGCCAAGGCGCTGTCCGACAGCCTGCAGAGCCACGGCTTCGACATCGTGTCGGGCGGCACCGACAACCATCTCATGCTGGTCGACCTCCGGCCGAAGCGTATCACCGGCAAGGCGGCGGAAGCTGCGCTCGGCCGCGCCCACATCACCGTCAATAAGAACGGCATTCCCTTCGACCCCGAAAAGCCCTTCGTGACGTCCGGTATCCGCGTCGGCACGCCGGCGGCGACGTCGCGCGGCTTCGGCACGGCGGAATTCACCGCGGTCGGCGCGTTGATCGCCCGCACGCTCGACGGTCTGGCCGAGGCCGGCGAGGCCGGCAACGCGTCTGCGGAAGAGGCCGTGCGTCACGAGGTCGGCGCCATGGTGGCGCGCTTCCCCATCTACTGAAGGACGCGGACGCGATGTTCACCGGGCTGGTCAGCGACGTCGGCGAGGTCGTGATGGCGGACGAGCGCGGCGCCGTGCGGCGCCTGCGCATCGCCTGTGCCTATCCGGTCGAGGGTATCGCGCTCGGTGCCTCCATCGCCTGTTCGGGCCCTTGCCTCACGGCGGTCGCGACCGGCACCGAGGCAGGGCGGACGTGGTTCGACATCGATGCCGGAGCGGAGACGCTGGATCGCACCACGCTCGGCAACTGGCGGGTCGGCCAGCGCATCAACCTCGAACGATCCCTGAAGCTGGGCGACGAACTTGGCGGCCATCTCGTCTCCGGCCACATCGACGGAATGGCCGAGGTCCTGCGCGTGACGCGGATCGGTGAGACGACGCGATTCGACATCGAGGCTCCCGAGCGCTTGGCCCGTTTCATCGCCGAGAAGGGTTCGGTGGCGCTCGACGGCACGTCGCTGACGGTCAATTCCGTCGAGGGCCGCGTCTTCTCCGTTTTGCTGATCCCGCACACGCTCGCCGTCACCACCTGGGGCGACACCCGGGAGGGCGACCGATTGAACATCGAGATCGACACGATGGCCCGATACGCGGCGCGTCTCGCCGAGTTCCCCACGGCCGCGGGGACCGGGCCGCGCTCCGCGGAAGGCGTTATGTCGTGAGCAATCGTCTTCCGGTCCTGGCCCGCTACAACGCCTGGGCCAATCACCACCTTTATCACGCCATCGAGCACCTGAGCGACGAACAGTTCCGGGCCGACCGGGGCGTCTTTTTCAAGAGCCTGCATGGGACGCTGAACCATCTCCTGGTCACCGACCGTATCTGGATGGGGCGCTTCACCGGACAGCCCGAAGCCGGACTGAAACTCGACAGTATTCTGTTCGACAGCTTCGACGCGCTCCATACCGCTCGGCAGGCCGAGGACACGCGGATCATCAGCTATGTCGACGGGCTCGACGACCGGGCCTTGGAGGGCAGCTTCTCCTATCGGCGCTCGACGACCCCGGAGCGCTACGCAGCTGAACTCGGCCCCGCCCTCGATCACCTGTTCAATCATCAGACCCACCATCGCGGCCAGGCGCATGCTGTTCTCACCGGTTTCGGCGTGGAAGCACCGTCGCTGGATCTCAGTGGTTTTTACCGCGAGGTCGGCTTCGGCGGGTTGATCCGGATCACCTGACGCACTGGCCGGCTTGCCGGACCTGTCCGGCACCTCTATTCACGGCGACTCCCCGCGCGCCCCATTCGACGAGTTCCTTCATGGCCGAACCTCAGCGCCGAACCGACGCCGAACCCAGCATCACGGCGGCCGATCATTTCCTCATCGTCGAGGGGCGGTTCTACGACACCGTCGGCGACCATCTCCTGGCCGGCGCCAAGGCGGCTCTCGACGCCGCTGGTGCCACTTACGATATCGTCACCATGCCGGGCGCTTTGGAGATCCCCGCTGCTATCGCGATCGCGTTGGAGGGCAAGGGAGTGCAGGGCCGTAGCTACGGCGGTGCGGTCGCGCTCGGTTGCATCATGCGAGGCGAGACCTATCATTTCGAAGTCGTGTCGAACGAGAGCGCCCGGGGCCTGACAATGCTGGGCCTCGAGCGCCGCTTCCCCGTCGGCAACGGGATCCTCACGGTCGAGGACGAGGACCAGGCCCTGGCTCGCGCCGAGGTCTCCCGCGGCGACAAGGGCGGGGAGGCGGCGCGCGCCATGCTGGCGCTGTGGCGTCTCAAGCGGGATACTGGAGCCCCGCGATGAGTCGCCAGGAACGTCGCGCCGCCGCGCGCCTGGCCGCCGTGCAGGCCCTCTACCAGATGGACGTCGCCAAGACGGGCATCAACGAGATCCTGGCGGAGTTCGAGTCGCATTGGATTGGCCAGGAGGTCGAAGGCGACCAGTATAACCCGGCCGAGGTCGCCTTCTTTCGGAGCGTCCTCGAAGGTGTTCTGGCCGAACAGGGCGAAGTCGACGTCCTGGTGGATGGCGCGCTCCAGCAGGGTTGGCCCTTGCGACGTGTCGAGGCGGTGCTCCGCGCCATCCTTCGCGCCGGAACCTTCGAACTCCTCGGCCGCAAGGACGTGCCGGCTCGGGTCGTCATCGTGGAATATACCGACATCGCCGGAGCGTTCTTCGAAGGCGACGAGGTCGGCATGGTCAACGGCGTCCTCGACAGCCTGGCGCGTCGCCTGCGTGCGGACGAACTCATGGGCACGGCCCGCCGGACTTGATGCAGGAGCCGCGATGCGGCGAATGGGTCGACCAACGACCAGCGGCGGCTACGGTCTATCGCGCCGAGAAGCCGATTTCCTACACCGCGCCAGTTGTTCGGCGTCGGTCACCTGTTCGTAGCGGAGGCCAGCATGCAGGTTCGATCGTTCGGCGTCGCCGATGGCGTCGAGATCCAGGAGATCACGCTTCGCAATGCGGCGGGGGCCACGGCTTCGGTCATCACCTGGGGCGCCGTGCTGCGCGACCTCGTGGTGCCATCCCCGGTCGGGCCGCAGCGGGTCGTCCTGGGACTGAATTCGATCGAGGACTATCGAACCTACTCGCCCTATTTCGGCGCGACGCCGGGCCGGTTCGCCAATCGCATTGCCGGCGGGCGCTTCGATCTCGACGGGCAGCATTATGAACTGCTCACTAACGAGAAGGGCAGAACCACGCTGCATGGTGGTCCCAGGGGCTTCGGCAGCATTCCATGGCGGCTCGATCATGCCGAGGACAATTCCGTCACGCTTGTTCTCGACTCGGCGGACGGCGATTCCGGATTCCCCGGGGCGGTGACGGCGACCTGCGTCTACACGCTGCTCGAGCCCGGCACGCTGGCGGTCGATCTCAAGGCCACCACGGATGCGCCGACGCTCGTGAACCTTGCACACCACTCCTACTTCAACCTCGATGGCAGCGACGACATTCGCGACCACGAGGTCCTGCTGAACTGCCCCTTCATCACGCCCGTGGACCACGACCTGATCCCGACGGGCGAGATCCGCTCCGTCACGGGGACGGCCTACGACTTCACCGTGGCGCGGCCGATGCGCAACGCCGCGGAGGTCAACTACGACCATAATTTCGTGGTTGGACCGATGCCGGATCCAAAGACGGGGCTCGCCCATGCGGCGACGGTCCGCTCGCGCAAGAACGGCCTGACGCTGGAAGTCCATACCGATCAGCCGGCTCTGCAGTTTTATGACGCGGCCAAGCTCGATTGCCCTGTGCCCGGGCTGGGCGGCGCGCATTACGGCCCCCATGGCGGGTTCGCGCTCGAATGCCAGCTCTATCCGGATGCGCCGCACCAGCGGCATTTTCCGTCCGCCGTGCTGCGGCCCGGTGACCTGTACCGGCAGCGTTCGGAATACCGCTTCGCCTGATCGAATCGGCCGGTGGACGCGAAAAGGCCGGCGCGTACCCTCGAAAGTGCGCGCGCCGGCCTGAGGGCAGCCTTAGCGGCTGATGTCGCCTTCGAAGCCCGCCAGGGCGGCACCGACCTCGAGGCCGAGTTCGTCCATGGAGGTCTCCTCGCGGGCCAGGACCTCCTCGCCCTTTGCCTGACGCTCGGCCTCTTCCGGCGAGCGCGCGACGTTGACCGTCACCTTGGCATGAACCTCCGGATGGAGTTCCACCGGGATCTCGTGCAGGCCGATGCCCTTGATGGGCGTGCGCAGCACGACCTGGTTGCGATGGACCGAGAAGCCACCGGTCGTGATCGCCTCGGCGATGTCACGCGTTGAGACCGACCCGTAGAGCTGGCCGCTCTCGCCCGCCTGCCGGATCATCGTGAAGCTCTGGCCGTCGAGACCTTCGGCGACCGACTCGGCTTCGCTCTTCAGTTCGAGGTTGCGGGCCTCGAGCTGCACGCGCTGCGTCTCGAACTTCTTGGCATTGGCTTCCGTGGCCCGGAGCGCCTTGCCCCGCGGCAGGAGGAAGTTGCGGGCGAAGCCGTCCTTGACCTTCACGCGCTCGCCCATCTGGCCGAGCTTGGCGACGCGCTCAAGAAGAATAACGTCCATGTCAATGTTTCCTTTTTGGCAGTGTGTTGATCTTGATCCCGGACCCCCGACGCATCTGGGGGACGAGACAATCGATGAGGCCCAGGAGGGCCAGAGCGAAGAGCGGCAACGGCATGAGGAATATGGTCGCGAGATAGATCGCGGCCAGTGTCGCGTACCGGGCCGACAGTCCGCGGCTCAGCACATGGGCCGTAGCAAGCCCTTCGAATACGAACAGAACCCCGAGCGCGGCCGCCACGACGGTCGCGGCGAGTCCGAAGGGGTCTGGAAGAAATCCGGCTGCGACGAAGACCGCGAAGGCGGCAGCGGAGAACCGCGGCATCCGCAGCGCGTCGGGCAGGTTCGGCCACGGGCGAAGCAGCCGTTCGGAGATCTTCACGGCGCGACCGGCGAGCCAGAGATTGACCGACAGCATCAGGGCGCTCCAGGCCGCCACGACGACCGGCGCCAACCTGACCACGTCGCTGAACTTGATGTCGCCGGGCAGGGTGTCTCGCCCCAGAATGGAGGACAGGCGCGTTGCCATGATGTCGACCGCCCGGTCGAAGCTGCCGAAACGCCAGATAAGGAGGGCGCCCGCCAGAAGAATGGGAAGGGTCGCTAGAGCCACGACGCGGAGCATCAGCGGCGGAATGGGAAACCACTCGACCGGAGTCGGGAGGCCGGCGAGCGTGGGTGCGGACCCGACGGTGCCGGGACGACCCAACTGGGCGAGCCGAGCGAGGTACCAAGCCGGCAGCCCGAATGTCACCAGGAATCCGAGGCCGGCCGGCCATCCCATGACGAACCCAACCGTGATCGTGGCGACCAGTGCCGCGACCGCGCCGGCCGGATGGGTGAACCCCAGGGCCGCGATCATGATCGGCAGAGGCGAAAGATAGGTGAGCAGCAAAGCTGCCGGCGAGGCGGTCGTGACGACGGCGAAGAGCACTGCCGACGTGACACCCGCGCCGAGCGCGATGCCGAGAAGTTTCATCATCGTCGAGCTGTCCCGCCGTAGAACTACGAGGGTTAGGGGCGCGGGTCGCGACCCAACCGATCCGGTGCCGTCGAAGCAGCCGGCCGACGCCGAAGTCCCCTGAGAGACGACTGCAGAAGTAGGGAGGACCGGGCCGTAGCCCGATCCTCGTCAGGCGTTTAGCGGATCACGTAGGGCAGCAGGCCCAGGAAGCGGGCGCGCTTGATCGCGGTCGCGAGCTCACGCTGCTTCTTGGCCGACACGGCCGTGATGCGGGACGGGACGATCTTGCCGCGCTCGGAGATGTAGCGGGACAGGAGACGCGTGTCCTTGTGGTCGATCTTCGGCGCGTTGGGGCCGGAGAACGGGCAGGTCTTGCGACGGCGGAAGAAGGGGCGACGCGGAACGGTGGACATCAGGCTTCTCCAGCAGGCTGGCCAGCGGCCGCAGGCGGACGACTCGGGAAACGACCGCCGCGATCGCCGCCGCGGTCACCGCCGCCGCCACTGCGCTCGCGATCGAACCGGCCACCGCCGCCGCCGCGACGCTCGCCGCGCTCGCCACGATCGTCACGATCGCTGTCTTCCCGCTTCCGTAGCATGGCGGAAGGACCTTCCTCGTGGGCTTCGACGCGAACCGTCAGCAGGCGGATCACGTCTTCGTTGATGCGCATCTGGCGCTCCATCTCGGTGATGGCAGCGGCGGGCGCGTCGATGTTCAGCAGCGTGAAGTGCGCGCGGCGGTTCTTCTTGACGCGGTAGGCGAGGGACTTGATGCCCCAATATTCGGACTTGGCGATCGAGCCGCCATTGGCCGTGATGATGGACTTGAGTTGCTCGGTGAGCGTTTCGACCTGCTGGGCCGTCACGTCCTGGCGAGCAAGGAACACGTGCTCGTAGAGAGCCATGAAGCTTTGCCTTTCCTGTTGCGATCGGCAGCGTCCGGCGCGAAGCCCTTCGAGCCTCGGGAAGGCTCGAGTGGAACCGAAGGCGGGAACACGGGACGCGGGGTCGAGACCCCTGTCCGCAGGACAGGCGGCATGAAGACGCCAAGCATGCGGGTGTCCGTTCAGCTCCCGGCCGGGATGCTGTCGAAGGGCGCTCGATACGGGCAGTTGCGTCCGAATGCAAGCAAATAGCGCAAATGCACATGGGCGGTGAGCAGCAGATCCGCATGACCGTGAACCGCACGATCACGGTCCTCGGCTTGACAGGCTGACGACCGACATGCTCTCGGGCCCGCTGCAACGTGCCCGTCGGCGCGGATCGTTCATCAGGACAGCCGATCCATCCCATGACCACGGCCTTCATCTTTCCCGGACAGGGCTCACAGGCGGTCGGCATGGGCAAGGCCCTGGCGGATGCTCATCCGGTGGCGGCCCGCGTCTTCGCCGAAGTGGACGATGCGCTGAGCCAGCCGTTGTCCCGCCTGATGTTCGAAGGCCCCGAGGACGCACTGACTCTGACCGCCAACGCCCAGCCGGCCTTGATGGCGGTGAGCCTCGCGGCGCTGCGTGTGCTCGAGGTCGAGGCCGGCCTCGACCTGACATCCTCGGTCTCTTATCTGGCCGGCCATTCCTTGGGCGAGTATTCTGCGCTGGCGGCCGCGGGTACGTTCTCCATTGCCGAAGCCGCGCGGCTGCTACGCATCCGCGGCGACGCCATGCAGGCCGCCGTGCCAGTGGGGCAGGGCGCCATGGCGGCTCTCATCGGCGTCGAGCCCGACGTCGCTGCCGCCATCGCCGTCGAAGCCGCTGAAGGCGACGTTTGCGATGTCGCCAATGACAATGGCGGCGGCCAGGTCGTGCTGTCGGGCACGGCGGCGGCCATCGATCGCGCCATGGCGATCGCCAAGGCACGGGGCGTCAAGCGCGCCGTCCTTCTTGCCGTGTCGGCACCGTTCCACAGTGCCCTGATGCGTCCCGCCGCCGACGCCATGGCGGAGGCGCTGGACGAGGCCGAGATCGCCGATCCCAAGCTTCCTGTCGTGGCCAATGTTCTGGCGCGGCCGGTTCATACCGCCGGCGAGATCGTCGGCTGTCTCATCGGTCAGGTCTGCGGCACGGTTCGCTGGCGGGAGTCCGTTGCCTGGATGGCTGGAGCAGGGGTCGATCGCTTCGTCGAGATCGGGTCCGGCAAAGTGCTGTCGGGGCTCGTCAAACGCATCGCGCCCGCGGCCTCGACCGCCACCATCGGCACGCCCGCCGATGTCGCGCAATTCATCGCAGCTGCAGGCGCCTGAGGACCAGCAACATGTTCGATCTGTCGGGAACCACAGCCCTCGTCACCGGTGCCACGGGCGGCCTCGGGGGCGCTATTGCCCGGTCGCTGCATGCGCAAGGCGCCCGTGTAGCCGTCTCGGGCACCCGCCGCGAGGCGCTGGAGGAACTGGCGGCCGACCTCGGCGACTGCCCCGTCCTGCCCTGCGACCTTGGTGATCGTAGCCAGGTCGAAGGGCTTGTCGGTCAGGCCGAAGGCGCGCTTGGTTCCCTCGACATCCTGATCAACAATGCCGGCATCACGCGCGACGGGCTTGCGGTCCGCATGAAGGACGAGGACTGGGACAAGGTCCTCCAGGTCAACCTCACCTCGAGCTTCGGATTGGCGCGTGCGGCCCTGAAGGGCATGATGAAGCGCCGTCACGGACGCATCATCGGCATCACCTCCGTCGTGGGAGTCACGGGCAACGCGGGCCAGACCAATTATGCCGCCGCCAAGGCGGGCATGATCGGAATGTCGAAGTCGCTGGCCGCGGAAGTCGCGAGCCGTGGCATCACGGTGAACTGCATCGCCCCCGGATTCATCGAAAGCCCGATGACCGATGCCCTCAATGAAAAGCAGCGCACGGCCATTCTCGGTACGGTGCCTGCCGGGCGCCTGGGGCTCGGTTCCGAGATCGCCGCTGCCGTCGTCTACCTCGCCAGTCGCGAGGCCGCCTACGTGACCGGGCAGACGCTCCACGTCAACGGCGGAATGGCAATGATTTGAACGGCTTGCGTTCACGAGCCGGGTGCCGGCCGGAGTGCCGGGTGCTCTCGCCATCCCGAAGGAAACATGTTAACAGCCGAATTGTCGTGTTGGTCACGATCGCCGAGTTCAGGTCCTTGCCGGGCCCGCGCGGCGGCAACGTGGCCGGGCCGTGCGGATCCCCAAAGGTCCAGGGGGCGGCGGCAAAGACCCGGCGACCGGGGGTTCGACCTTTGCCGGTCGACACCCGACATTCGTTGCGGAACACGAACTCCCGTTTATGATTCGATCACAGGCAAGGAAGACAGCAGATGAGCGACGTCGAAGAGCGCGTGAAGAAGATCGTGGTCGAGCACCTCGGAGTGGAGCCCGACAAGGTCGTCGACGCCGCCAACTTTATCGATGACCTCGGTGCCGACTCGCTCGACACGGTGGAACTCGTGATGGCCTTCGAGGAAGAATTCGGCGTCGAGATCCCGGACGATGCGGCAGAGACCATCGTGACGGTCGGCGACGCCGTGCGTTTCCTGGAGAAGAACAAGAAGTCCTGAGGCGCTTTCGGAGCCATGATCGTCCGTTCCGCGAGGGGCGGGCGGTCACGGTTCCGGCATGAAGCTCGGGGCGAGGCTCGTCGGTCCGGGGTCGGTCCGGGAGCACCGGCCTTCCTCAAAGTCACTCCCGAGACACGGGATGTCGGCCCGGGACTGGGGCCTGGACGGTGCCGGCGTAACGGACGTCCAGAGCAAACTATAGGTTGAGGGTGGGCAGAGTGAACGCAGCGCGACGCGTCGTCATCACCGGTGTTGGCTTGGTGACTCCTCTGGGCGGTGACGCCGATACGACCTGGCGCAGGTTGCTCGAAGGTGAAAGCGGCGTCGCAACGATCGACACGTTCAAGGTCGACGACCTTCCCTGTCGCGTTGCCGCCATGGTGCCGCGCGGCGCGACCTCCGATGGCAAGTTCAATCCAGACGACTGGATGGAGCCCAAGGAACAGCGCAAGGTCGACGACTTCATTCTCTACGCCATGGGGGCCGCCACCCAGGCTCTCGCTGATTCCGGCTGGGCTCCCAAGACCTACGAGGAGCAGATCGAAACCGGCGTCATGATCGGCTCCGGCATCGGCGGTCTCGGTGGCATCAACGATGCCGCTCTTCTGCTGGCCGAGAAGGGGCCGCGGCGCCTGTCGCCCTTCTTCATCCCCGGTCGCCTCATCAATCTGGCAGGCGGCTACGTGTCCATTCGGCATGGCCTCAAGGGACCGAACCACGCCGTCGTCACGGCCTGCTCCACCGGTGCTCACGCGATCGGCGACGCCGCCCGCCTGATCCAGTGGGGCGATGCCGAAGTCATGGTGGCCGGGGGAACGGAATCCGCCGTCAACCGCCTCGGGTTCGCGGGCTTTTGCGCCTGCCGCGCCCTGTCGACCGGGTTCAACGACACACCGACGCGAGCCTCGCGCCCCTACGACCGCGACCGTGACGGATTCGTCATGGGCGAAGGCGCCGGCATGATGGTGCTCGAGAATTACGAGCATGCCCTCGCCCGCGGCGCGCGGATCTACGCCGAGGTGATCGGCTACGGCATGTCGGGCGACGCCTATCATATTACGGCACCCTCCGAATCCGGCGACGGGGCGTTTCGCTGCATGACGGCCGCGCTGAAGCGTGCCGACATCACGCCGTCCGATCTCGACTATGTAAATGCCCATGGTACTTCAACTCCGCTCGGAGACGAGATCGAACTCGGCGCCCTTCAGCGGGTTCTGGGAGATGCAGCCGGCGGTGTGTCGATGTCCTCGACGAAATCTGCCATTGGACACCTTCTCGGCGCCGCCGGCTCGGTCGAAGCCATCTTCTGTGCCCTGGCGATTCGGGACGGCATCGTTCCGCCGACCCTCAACCTCGACAACCCGTCCGTCGAGACGCCGATCGATCTCGTGCCTCATGTCGCCCGGCGCCGGACGGTCGATACCGTCCTGTCCAACTCCTTCGGTTTCGGCGGGACCAATGCTTCGCTCGTGATGCGCAGGGTCTGAGATCGTATCCAGCTCCTCGGGCGTGGTGCTCCGGACGGAAATGAGATAGAGAGATGTCCCGGGGTGACGGCTAGCCGTGAGCAGCGGTATTGGCCGGCGCAAACCGCACGGCATGTCGGCGGCATGATGCAGGGCCAAGGCCCGGCGATGCTCCCCAAGTGATGGCGGACGAGACGATGGCCGAAGGTCCGAACCTCAGCGATGGGCCTGTGCCCCCGTCGGACCGTGACGGTTCCGCCGGGGCACGGCGAACACTCATGTCGCCCGGGGAAGCTCTAGAGCCTCATCCTGCGCCGCCGCCACCACCGAGCCCCCGCAAGGCGCGGCCTATCGTGGCAACCGTCAGCGGCGTACTTTCGTTCCTGGGTATCGCAGCCGTAGCGCTGGTGATCATAGTTTCGCTTGCCGTCCAGCGGATCGGCTCTCCAGGCCCGCTGGCCGCCGATAAGGTCGTGATCATCGCGCCGGGCACCGATGTAGGCGATATCATCGGGCAACTCGAGCAGGAGGGCGTGATCGACAGCGCCACCCTGATGACCGGAACCCTCTATGCCGAAGGGGACCGCAGCAGGATCAAGGCCGGGGAGTACCTGTTCAAGCAGAATGCCAGCCTGCGCGAGGTCATCGATACGCTGGTCAGCGGCAAGCAGATCCTCCATCCCATCACCATCCCCGAAGGGCTGACGAGCGAACAGATCTGCGATCGGTTGAAAGCGGACGAGATCCTGACGGGCGACATCAAGGCGGTCCCCAAGGAGGGAACGCTGATGCCCGACACGTTCAAGTTCGCACGCGGTACCACGCGCGAGCAGTTGCTGCGCACCATGGCGCAGGAGCAGCGCAAGATCGTCGCCGAGGTCTGGTCGCATCGCGCGCCAGACACGACGATCAAGTCGCCCTACGACATGGTGACGCTTGCCTCCATCGTCGAAAAGGAAACCGGCAAGGCCGATGAGCGGCCGCGCGTCGCCGGCGTCTTCGTCAACCGGCTCGTCAAGAACATCCCGCTGCAGTCCGATCCGACGATCGTCTACGGAATCGTCGGCGGCAAGGCGACCTTGGGCCGAGGTATCCTGAAGAGCGAGATCGAACAGAAGACGCCCTATAACACCTATGCGATCACCGGCCTGCCACCCGGCCCGATCTGCAACCCTGGCCGCGCCGCTCTCGAAGCCGTGGCAAACCCGTCCCGCACCAAGGAAATCTATTTCGTGGCCGATGGGACGGGCGGCCATGCCTTTGCCGAGACCTTGGACCAGCATCGCCAGAACGTCGTCCGGTGGCGGCAACTCGAGAAGGACGCCAAGGACAAGGTGTCCCCCGATCTCGACAAGCCAGCCGGTCCCGTTCCCGCTGGCCCGGCCTTGCCGGGACCTAAACAGCGAAGCGACTCCGCTCCCACGGTTCCGATCTATGGCGCGCTGGAAGACCATTTCGAACAGGCCTCGGCGGGTCCCGCAATGCCTCGCACGATGGCGCTTCTCGGAGGCTCTGCTCCCCTTCCGATCGCGCTGCAGAGCGGAGGAGAGGCGGCGACGCGTTTCGCGCCGCCCACGCCGGACCAGACGGCATCGCTCGATCCCGATGGCCCCGGGGACGCGGCTCCGCTCTATGCCGACAGCAACGCCTTCTTCGGGGTCGGGTCTTCGGCCGGATCGGGCGAGGAGCGCGCGCTGGCCAGTGCCGGCAGGGGCCCTGGACTGAGCTTCCCGGTCTCGGCGGCGCAACAGGCCGACGAGCGCGCCCGCGCGGCCCGCTTCGGCACCGCGCCAGCACCGTCCGCACTCCCGCCTAGCGCAGAGGTGGTCAGCGCCGACCAGGGCGCATCCCTCGCTCCCAACAAGCCGACGCCGGGCAAGGGGCGGATCACCGATGCGTCGGAAGGGACCAAACTCGATCCGTTGCTCGACAAGAGTTACGACCTCATGTCGGCCAAGACCGTCCCGGTCTCTGCTCTGGCTCCCTACACGACTGCGACTGCGGTCCGTCGAACCCCGACTCACTGACATGAATGAAGCTAAGCAGAGGCAGACATGCGCCTCGCCAGTATGACGGGCTATGCCCGCAGCTCCGGCCAAGCCGGAGCCGCCGGCTGGGTTTGGGAGGTGAAGACCGTCAACGCGAAGGGCTTCGACCTGCGCTTGCGGCTGCCGCCCGGTCTCGACGGACTTGAGGCTCCGGCGCGCGCCAGAGTGGCGGAGCAGGTCAGACGAGGAACCGTCCAGGCGATGCTCTCCTTGCAGCGGGCCAGGCCGGAGCAGCGCCTGAGGATTGACCGCGACAAGCTGGCCGCGCTGTTAGAGGCTGTGTCCGACATTGCTCTCCCTCCGAATGTGGCGCCGGCGACTCTCGACGGGTTGCTGGCGCTTCCTGGCGTCGTCGATGTCGTGGAGCGAGACGACCAGACCGGTGACGGTCTCGACCGCCTTCTGCTCGCAAGCCTCGACGAAGCTCTCGATGCGCTCGGCGCCATGCGCTCGGGCGAGGGGCAGGCGCTCGGACAAATCCTAGAGAAAAGGCTTTCGGCGATCGACCGGCTGGCCGCGGCTGCCGAGGCGGCGCCGGGCCGCACCGCCGGCGCCATCCGCGGCAGGATCGCCCGGCGCATCGCGGATCTCTCCGACGCCGTACCGGCACTCGACGAGACGCGTCTTCATCAGGAAGCGCTGCTTATGGCCGCCAAGGCCGATATTCGCGAGGAGCTCGACCGTCTGGTGCTGCATAGCACTGCGGCTGCGGGGCTTTTGGCCGAAGGCGGAGCGGTGGGCCGTCGGCTCGATTTCCTGGCGCAGGAACTCGGTCGCGAGGCGAGTACGCTCTGCGCCAAGTCCAATGACGCCGGCCTGACCACGATCGGTCTTGAACTGCGGACCGAGATCGAACAATTCCGAGAGCAGGTACAGAACCTGGAATGAGCGTGACCATGCCCCTCGACGGGACCACCAATCGATTACCCCCGCGACGTGGTCTCATGCTGATCCTGTCGTCGCCATCGGGCGCCGGCAAGACCACGCTGACCCGGATGCTGCTGCAAAAGGAAGACATCGATCTCACGCTCTCGGTGTCGGTGACGACCCGCCCCCGCCGCATGAGCGAGGTCGACGGCGTCCACTATCACTTCATCACGCCCGACCGTTTCATCGAACTGCGCGATTCGGGTCAGCTCCTCGAATGGGCGGAGGTGCACGGCAACTTCTACGGCACGCCCAAGGGCCCCGTGGACGCGCTGCTGAGCCAGGGGCGCGATGTTCTGTTCGATATCGACTACCAGGGCACGCAGCAGATCCTGGCGCGGGCGCGGGACGATGTCGCGACGATCTTCATCCTGCCACCGTCGATGCGCGAGTTGCGTGCCCGGCTGGAGCGGCGCGCCGAGGACAAGGCCGAGGTGATCGCGCGACGTCTGACGGCCGCCCGTCATGAGATCACCCGCTGGACCATTTACGACTATGTCCTGATCAACGACGATCTGCAGCGGACCTTGAGCGACGTGGTGACAGTCCTGTCGGCAGAGCGCCTGCGCCGCCTGCGCACCGAACCCTCGGTCTCGGCCTTCGTCGGCGTCCTGGCCTCGGAAGGCTGATAGCGGTTCAGCCGTCGACGAGCCTCGCCAGTGTCACGAAATCCGCCACCTCGAGGGTTTCGGCGCGAGCCGTTCCGTCGAGCCCGGCCGCCTCCAGCAGGGACTGGACATCCACGGGGCCGCGCCTTGTGGCGAGCCCTTTCAGCGACTGCCGCAGCATCTTGCGCCGCTGACCGAAGGCGGCCGCGGTGACTCGCGACAGCGCATCGGCGGGACACGGCAGGGGTGCCGTGCGCGGAATGAGTTCGACGATGCTCGACGTCACCTTGGGCGGCGGGACGAAGTTCGAAGCGGCGACATCGAACAGGATACGCGCCTGAGTGCGCCACCCGCAGAGCACGCCCAGGCGACCATAGTCGGCGCGCTCGGCCGGGGTAGCGACGATGCGCTCGGCGACCTCGCGCTGGAACATCAGGATCATGCGGTCGTACCAGGGGGGCCACGGCTGAGCTTCCACCCAGCCCGTGAGCAGCGGCGTGGCGACGTTGTAAGGAAGGTTGGCGACAATCCGCCAGAGGCGGCCATCGGCTCGCGGCGGTAAGCCGGCCGGCACGACCTCGAGCGCGTCTCCCTCGATCACCGTCAAACGGCCGGGATAATGCTGCGCGATAGCCGCGAGCGCCGGCATGCAGCGGCGATCACGCTCTATTGCCACCACCTCGGCGCCCTCCGCCAGCAGCGCGCGAGTGAGACCGCCGGGTCCCGGACCGATCTCGACGACGGGAATCCCATCGAGAGGTCCGGCGGCACGCGCGATGCGACGGGTGAGGTTGAGGTCGAAGAGAAAATTCTGGCCAAGCGCGCGGCTGGGCTCGATGCCGCAAGCCTCGACGACGTCGCGCAGAGGAGGGAGACCGTCATCGGTCAATGCGAGTCGAGCTCCACTATCCCAAGACGCAGGACGACCACGTCCCCACCCTGGCGACTGCTCGACACATCGGTATCGACAGATGGATCAGCCGGGTCGGAAGATGACCCAGACCGCGTCAGTTTTTGCTGACGACCGCGGTCTTACGCAGGTCCTTATACATCTGGGCCGAGACGCCGACCAGCTTCTCGGCGATCAGGTTCTTCTGGACCTGTTCGTGAAGCGTCGCATCATCCTTGGCATCGTTCTTGTCGCAAACCGCCACCATTTCGACGCCGTTCGTACTGCGGTCCGGGATCGTCAGCATGCCGCGCTGAGTTTCGGCGAGGACCTTGCGTAGGCCGGGGCTCAGCGCGTCGGAATTGCGGCTCATCGGCTCCTTAACGGCGACGTTGGGCAGGGAGCGCGCGAGTTGGAGGCCGGTGTCGCATCCGTCGAACCGGTTGCGCAATGCTTTGGCCTCGGCCATACGGCCTTCGATGACGGCCGGCGCGGGGTTGACGGGGAGCACGAAGATCACCTGCTGCAGGCGATAATTGGTGACCTTGTCGGTCCCACCCTTGGCGATGGCGGCGGCTACCTCCTCCTCGGTAACGCCAACTCCCTTGTTGCGCGCCCGGACAAGGGCATCCCAAGCCGCGGACGAACGGAAGTGATTGCGAATGGTGGGCAGGTCGATCTTGGCCTTGGCGGCGGCTTGGGAGAAGGCCGTCGTATCCATCTTCACGGCCGCCGAGGCCTTCTGCAGGGCAGACGTGACGTCGCTGTCGGCAGCGTCGATCCCCCAATGCCGCGCCTCGTCGTAGCGCAGACGATCCCCCACCACGGCTTCCAGCGCGTCGGCCTGAGAGGCTGGCTTACGCTCGAGCCGCAGGATCTTCTCGTATTCGGCGACGTCGAACGTCGTGATGGGATCGCCGTTGACGGCCGTCAGCACCGCCTGGGCGGTTGCGGGCGAGGTCCCGCCCAATGCGGCCGCTCCGGCGACGGTCAGAAGAGCGACGGCACGCGTTGCTGTCGCAACGAGGGAAAAGCGGTTCTGCATCACGCGATCGTCCGTCACCCATGAACTCCGTTTGACCCATTGTCCTAAGCGGTAACAGTGGCGTTTATTTGAACACGCCATCTTGGACCGTCGAGGTCGCGCCCAGGCTTTGATTCAGCTTGAAGTCGGCCAGCGTCCGCAGCGACAAGCTGACCAGCACGGTCTGGTTGGTACTGAGATCCGACGCCGTTCCGGAAATCGAGTTGGTGTAGGAGCGCGTGTAGCTCACACTCAATGTCGTGCAATCGTCCTGATAGCCCAGGCCCGCCCCGAGTACGGCAATCTGCGGATGGCCTGTCTTCAGATCGTATTGAAGTGTGTTGAAGTCATATTGGTAGGGGTCAAGCTCCACCGTCGCCGATCCATTGACATAGTAATGGTCGAGGAAATCGAACCGTTCAGACAGGAGGACGCCTGATCGGTCATGGACATAACCGATGTCGGGTTGCGCGGCGTAGTTGGAATATTGAACGCTGGACGTCAAACCAAAGAACTTGGCTGAGCCGATCAGGTCGATGACTTTCGGCTCGAAGGTCTTGCTGTCGAAGCGACTCTTGGCCGTTACGGAGTAGCCGAGTGCCGGGGCCACGATCAGCCGACCCACGTAGTCGGAACGATCGGTTTCTAAGCCAGAGTTCAGGCCGACGTTCGACACATCCTGCAACGCGTAGCTGTTCTGGCCCGCCAAGGCGTAGGATTGACCGAATAGGGCATTGACGTAGCCGCCGTTGTTGAAAGTGGCGGTGTATTGGCCACCGGCGTTGGCGCGCACGCCACCTTCCACGCGGTCGTAGCCCGAATATTTATTCCACTCGAACAGCGTCGTATCGTCGAAGACGAGGCTCTGGGCATCCTCGTTCGGTGTCTTGCCGGCCTGCGCCACATTGGGGCGCGCGATGATCTGCGCGATCGGCTCGACCACCTGGCTCACCCAGCTGTTGGTGGCCAGGAACGGATAGCGATATTCCAGCCCGACGCCGGGCACGACGTCGCCGCTGATGTTTTCGTTGTGCGTCCCGAAGAAGTTGGCCTGATCGCCGTTGGAGATCGTCGATTGGCCCTTGGTGCTGGTGTAGGTGAACGAGTCCGACTCGTTCAAGTTGAGCCAGCGGCCGTCGGCTCGCACGAAGGCGAAAGGCTTCCAGACCTCGCCGATGGGATCGATGAACTTCCTCTCCCACGAGACCTGGGTCGAGGCGCGGGAGTAATCGCCCGCGATGCCGCGCATGAAGCAGGACGGCGGCTTGAAGTTCGGAAGTCCAACGACCGGTGTCGCATACGTCGAGCAGACATCGTAGAGCGAGAAGGCGGAGTCGAGCAGACGCGTTCCGGACGATTGATAGGCGGCTTCCGTCCGGCTCAGGCTGGTCAGGTTGAAGTCGAGCTTGACCTCGCCGCCGAGGCCGGCCGTCTGGTCCGGCGCCAGGCCGAAGGTCCGGTTGTAGTCGACCGTCGGCAGGACAAGCGGCTGCTGCTGGTTGTTGTCGAACTGCGACAGCCCAACGATTCTGTAGCCTTCGAGATTGAAATAGCTGCGGTCGCCTTGACCTATCAGGTAGGCGGTGGAGATGGACTCCTTGATGTAATCCGAACCGAGGCTCGACGACCGGATATTATAGTCCTGAACGAAATACTTATCGCTGAAGAGCGCAACGTCCCAGCCGTATTGCCATGACGGGTTGATGAAGAATTTGCCGGTCGACTCGATCGAGCCGCGGAAGTCGCGCTGGCCCGATCCTGCCGGTGGCAGGGAGTACTGCTTGGGGTCGAGTTGATCGATGCCGCTGACGAGCACCGAGTAGGATCCCGTCTCCAGCCGATGGCGCCATTCCGCCTCACCGAAGAAGCCCTGCTTCGACAGGACGGTGGGAGTTAGAGTGAGGTCGTAGTTGGGTGCGAGATTCCAAAAGAACGGCTGCGCGGCGCCGAAGCCGAGTCGTGACTCGGTGACGTAATGCGGCGTCAGAAATCCGGTTTTGCGCGCTACCGTCGGGTCGGGCGTCGAGAAATACGGAACATAGGCGATCGGCACGCCGTAGAGTTCGAGGGTCGCATCCTCGAAGTAGATCATCTGCTCGTCGGCTTTGTGGATGATCTTCATGGCCTTGACCTGCCAGAGCGGCGGACGCTCCGGATGCGCCGCGCAAGGCGCGCAGGCCGTATAGGTTCCCTTTTCGAAGGTCGTGGTCTCGCCTTCGCTCCGCTCGGCCCGCGGGGCCGTGAAAAACGTCTTGTCCTTGCTGATGGTGGACAGGCTGTTGACGAAGCCGGTCTTGAAATCGTCGGTCAGCTCGAACTTGTCGCTGTAGCTGACGCTGCCGTCCGCCTCCGTCATCTTGGCGTGGCCGGAGGCAAAGACTCGATTGGAGTTGCGGTCGTAGATGACCTTGTCGGCCTCGAGCACGCGCCCCTGATAGTAAAGTTGGACCGTGCCATCGGCCGACACGACGTTGGTATCGCGGTTGTAGACGAGTTGCTTTGCCTCGACGAGAAGACGATCCTTCTTCTCCGCTGGCTGCGGGGCTGCGGCCGGCGCGGCCTGCTGGGCGGATGCCGCGAGCGTGCCGATGCCGACGAAGCTCAAGGCCAGGACAGCACAGGCGCAAGCCCGCCCGTTCACGCCGACGCGCTTCCGCGGTGTGGTCTTGCCGATCGTTCGGGTCCTCAAATCCAGTTTCGTACCGTTCATCGATGCCTGCGACAGGGGGGTGCCCCGAACGCGCTGGCGCCGGAAGCTGATGGCCTCACACACTCGGGGGCCAGAACGCCGCCCCATCAGCCATCCTCCTGGTACAACAAGGCCAGCGACCCCAGCATGCTCCCGACCACGGCGGGAGACCACGCCGCCACGGGGGCACTCAGAAGCCCGGCACCGCCGAGATCCCCGACGAGCTTGGTGGCGACATAGAGCACGAAGCCCGCCATCACTCCACCCGCCACCATCCGAGCGATGCCACCAAAGCGGAAGAATCTTAAGGAAAACGCCGCAGCCACCAGGATCATGGCCATGAACAGAAGCGGGCGCGCCAGCAGCTTTTGGTATTGCAACTCATAGCCGGTGGCGTTGAGGCCTGCCCTCTCGGTGCTGTCGCGGATCTGCGGCAGCGTCCAGAACGGAACGGAGTCGGGCGCGGTAAATTTCTGCTGAACCTGCTCGGGGGTGATGTTGGTGGCGATGATTTCCGTCGCGACCTCGCGCGGCGGCTCGTCGGGTGCCAGCACATGAGCGTCGTCAAGTGACCAATAGCCTTCATGCAACTCGGCGTGGTCTGCCTCGACGCGTTCCATGAAGCTGCCGTCCCGGTCGTAGACGAAAGCCGTGATGCCGCTGAGAACCGCGCCGCCGTCGCTGGCCCGGTCGGCCCGTAGGATGGTCTGGCCGTCGACCCCGTCCTGCTGGATCCAGAAGGCGGTGTCGACCTGCTCGGATCCGGTCTTTCCAAACATCCGCGTCTCGAGCCGCTCGGCACGCTGCTTCGAGACGGCGGCGATCGGATTGTAGACCGTCGTGGTGACGATGCCGAGCACCAGCGCGACAGCGAGCGGGGGCAGAATGAACTGCCAGACCGAAAGGCCGGCCGCGCGAGCCACCACGAGCTCGAGCTTTCGGGTGAGGTTGAGGAACGCCACCATGGCGCCGAACAGGACCGAGAAGGGGAATATCTGCTCGGTGATGGTGGGTACGCGGAGCAGCGACAGGAACGCCACGCCGGTCGTCGTGGCGCCCTTGGCGTCGCCGGAGCGCCGCAGAAGCTCGACGAAGTCACTGAGATAGATGATGGCGAACAGCAGCCCGAAGACCATCAGGATGGATCGGGCGAAGTTCCTTGACAGGTAGAAGGCGAAGGTGCGTCCGACCACGGTGCTCTCACGCAGCCTGGGGAACGGGGATGGCGGACGCGGCCTTCCACCGCGGCAGCCGAAGATTGGATCCGAAGATGAACAGCAGGGCGCCCAGCAAGCCGATCATCGGCACGGCATAATCGGCCGGCACCCAGGCGGCGGATTTCGTCACGAAGCCGGAGGCTGCGAAGCCGGCGCCGCGAACCGCCGCCACCGCCACCACAGCCGCCACCATTGCCTTCCAGTTGCCGGACCGCGTCGTGCGTGGCTGCGACAGCGCCGCGAAGGCGATCATGCCGAAGGCGAGCGCGTAGAGAGGACCCGAGAAACGATCGTGCAGTTCGGAGCGGTACCGGCCTTCCTGGAACTTCACGCTGGCGTCGCTGAGGTCGGGATGCATCAGTTCGCGGGTCGAACGCTCGCGCGGGCGCAGCGGCGCCCCCTCTCCCTCGGATCCGAATTGCGCCAGATCGAGCGCATAGCGCTGGAAGGCGACGATGGCGGCATCCCGGCTGCCCGGCTGATGGCGCTGGATCGAACCGTCGTTGAGCACGAGGTAGTTGTTGTCGTCGCTCGACCACGTCTGGCCGCTCTCCGCCACATAGGAGGAGATATGATTCGGATCGCGCCGGTCTTCCATGAGGATGCCGTGCAGGGCGCCATCCCGCCCGCGCTCGCGATAGTGGAAGATGAAGCCCTGATCGAGCGTCGTGAACGTGCCCTCGCGCACCACATGGGTGATGAAGTCGGCGCGGATCTTCATGACGAGGTCGCGCAACTCTCTGTAGCTCCAGGGCATGACGTAGAGAGACATCGTTCCGACCAGAAGCGTGACCAGCACGGTCACCATCGCGAAAGGGCGGAGCAGGCGCAGCGGCGAAAGGCCAGCTGCGCTCATCACGATCAACTCGCTGTCTCCATTGAGCTTGCTCAAGGCGTAGAGCACCGCGATGAAGAGCGCGATGGGTGCAATGACGACCACGAGAGTCGGGATGCCCAGAGCCGTCACGCCGAGAAAGACCAGCAGTGATTGCCCCTTGGTGGTGAGCAGGTCGAACTCCTTCAGCGCCTGGGTCACCCAGATGACGGCCGTCAGCACCCCCAAGGCGACCAGGAAGGACGAGCGTACGATGCGGAAGATGTAGGTCTCGACGAGCGACATGCGCCTCCGATCATGCTGAGATCCTCACGGATCCTGTTGAAACGCGTTCCCCTCTGTCCCCCGGGTCAGGGGTAGAAGGGCCCCGATGTCGACGCAAGTCTCGCTGTTCACCCCGGAGGAAGGCTTGGTGATTTGGCCGCGCGCCGTTGCTGGCGGATCACTCTTTCCCGGTGCTGACGGTCATTTTGGGGCGAAAAAAGGAACGTGTGGGGTAAGGCTCTTTGGTTCCCGTGATCGAGCCGGTAAGGTCCGAGCAGGAAGCTGCGGCGGCGACCTACCGCCTGTCCTGGCCACGAGATCAGAGTTGCAACGATGTCCGACTTCGTCACGATCGCCTTCTCATCGCTTGCCGCGACCGCCGAAGCCGCCCCGACCGATACGTTGGTCGCCTTCGTGGGCGGCGACATGAAACCCACAGCGGGCGTCCTCGAAGCGCTTGGTCCGGCAGCCGCCACGATCGAAGCCGCCGCTTCCGTGGCGAAGTTCAAGGGTAAGGCCAAGACCGCCTTGGATCTGCTGCTTCCCCCGGGCATCGGCTATGGCCGGCTCTTGGTGGTAGGAACCGCGACCAAGACCCCGGCCGACGGCAGCGCCATGGTGGCACTCGGTGGCTTCGTCATGGGCAAGCTCCGGGAGGGGTCGAAGATCACGATCCTCTTCGACCTGCCGGGCGGCGAGGCCGGGCCGCAGGCCGCCGCGGATTTCGCCCAGGGGCTTCAGCTTCGCGCCTACCGGTTCGACCGCTACCGGACCAAGACGAAGGACGACGAGGAACAGCGCGAGCCGGTGGTCGTGACGATGGCGGTTGCCGACCCTGGCGCCGTCGAACAGCGGGCCGCCGCTGCCCTGGCCATCGCCGATGGCGTCGAACTCGCCCGGACCCTGGTCAACGAACCGCCCAACGTTCTCTACCCCGTGGAGTTCGCGCGTCGCGCCGCGGAACTGACGCGGCTTGGCGTCGAGGTCGAGATCCTCGACATCCCGGCGCTCGAACGTTTGAAGATGGGCGCCTTGCTGGGCGTGGGGCAGGGATCGGCACGCGAATCGCGCGTTGCCGTCATGCGATGGAACGGAGCCGGCGATGGCGCGACGCCGCTGGCCTTCATCGGCAAGGGCGTGACGTTCGACACGGGCGGCATCTCCATCAAGGGCGCTGCCGGCATGGAGGATATGAAGGGCGACATGGCGGGCGCGGCTTGCGTCGTCGGGCTCATGCACGCGCTCGCGGCGCGCAAGGCCAAGGTCGATGCCGTGGGCGTGATCGGCCTCGTCGAGAACATGCCCGATGGCGCGGCGCAGCGGCCGGGCGACATCGTCACGTCCATGTCGGGCCAGACGATTGAGATCATCAACACCGACGCCGAGGGGCGCCTCGTGCTGGCCGACCTGCTCTGGTACGTGCAGGATCGCTTCAAGCCGCGATTTATGGTGGACCTTGCGACGCTGACCGGCGCCATCCTGGTGGCGCTTGCCAGCGAGCATGCCGGCCTCTTTTCCAACGACGACGAGCTCGCCGAGCGGCTTCATGCGGCCGGCAAGGCGACGGGCGAGAAAGTCTGGCGTCTGCCGCTGACGGCATCCTACGACAAGCTCATCGACTCGAAATTCGCCGATATGAAGAACACGGGTGGTCGCCACGCGGGCTCGATCACGGCGGCGCAGTTCCTGCAGCGTTTCACCGGCGAGACCCCCTGGGTCCATCTCGACATCGCCGGCACCGGCATGGGCGCCCCGGCGGACGACATCAACCAGAGCTGGGGGTCGGGCTGGGGTGTGCGACTGCTCGACCGGCTCGTGGCCGACCACTACGAGGCTTGAGGGCGAGGTGGCCGAGGTCTGGTTCTACCACCTCGACCGCTGGCCGCTCGACCGGGCTCTGCCGGCGCTGCTCGAGAAGTCCATCCAGCGCGGCTGGCACGCCGTGGTGCAGGCGGCGAGTCTGGAGCGGGTCGATGCGCTGGACCAGGTGCTCTGGACCTATGACGAGGCGAGCTTCCTCGCTCATGGCACGATGCGGGACGGCGACGCGGCGCTGCAGCCCATCGTGTTGACGACCGGCAACGACAATCCCAACGCCGCCGCGATCCGGTTCATGGTGGATGGCACGGATGTCTCGGCTGCGCTCGAAGCCGGGCCCTATGAGCGCGTCGTCCTCATGTTCGACGGCAACGATGCGGACGAACGGGCGGGTGCGCGTCGCCAGTGGGCCGACTTGAAAAAGGCGGGGCACGGCGTAGCCTATTGGCAGCAGGGCGAGGACGGTCGGTGGGAGAAGCGTGGGTGAAAACAGCAACCTGGCTCGTCACCGTGGGGACTGTGCTGGCGGCTGGCTCTGCCCAGGCTGCAGGCCCGAGCCGCTTCGCCTCATACGATAGCGAACTGGACTGCGTCGCCGCCCATACGCTGGCGCCGGCGGTCTGCCATACGGCGTTCGCCAATGCCCGCGCCGAATATGAGGCCAAGACGCCGTCCTTCGCCAGCCGGGCGCTCTGTACGCAGCGCTTTACCTCCTGCATGCCCTGGCCACCCGGCAATGGCGGGTCGGCGGCGAGCTTCCGGCCGAGCTGGGATGGCGTCGACATCGTCGACACGCCCGGCGAACACAGCGTCACGCCGTCGCCCGGCCGTGCGGCGAAGGGCGTGCGATTCGCGGCGCGACCGCTGACCGACGAGGCGACCCCGCTCGTGATCCGGGGCGCCTCCGTCCCGGTGCCGCTGCGCCGCCCGGGAGAGGCGCCGTTGGTCGCCGGCCGTCCGGGTCGTCCCAGTTCCGCACCCGCCGACGTGCAGCGCGCCGGAGCGCCCGAACGGGAACTCGCGCCGAGCGCTCCGCCGCCGACCGGCTCCGGCTTCAAGCTCGAGGATGGCGTCTTGACCTATCCGGCTCCGGCCCGCTTTCAACCCAAAAACCTGCCCAAGGAGTAGCCTGGTGCCGAGCCGTCATGGGGCGCCGTCCGACGCAGCTGCGCCAGTCAGACGATCGATGAACCATCGGCCGGCTGGTCCCGGCGGCGAGTCGGAGCGATGGACCGCGACCATACGATAATCGTCGGGCTTGCGGCCCTCGATGTCCAAGACGACGAGACGCCCGGCGTCGAGATCGTCCTTCACCATCGCGTCCGGCATTCCGCCCCACCCCAGGCCGGCCAGCAGCAACGCGTGCTTGGCGCCGAGATCGCCGAGCCGCCATGTCTCGGTCGACAGCACGTTGAAGTCCTGTCCCTTGGTGAGCTCCGACCGGTCCGTCAGAACGAGTTGGACATGGTCGCGAAGCTCGGCGACCGTGATCGCCGCGCGGCGAGCGCCAAGCGGATGGCTCGGGGCCGCGACCGGCAGCATATGGACGGCACCGATTGTCCGCTTGTCGAGGCCGCCGATGCTCGCCGCCAAAGGACCGCTCACGCCGACCGCGCAGGTCTTATCGAGGACCAGGCTGGCCACGGCGCCCAGCGTTTCGACGAAGAGGCGCAGGGTGACGGTCGGAAAGGCGGCACGGAACGCCAGCATCGTGTCGACCAGCGTCGCCGTTGGCAGCATGACGTCGACCACCACGGCCAGCTCCGGCTCCAGGCCCGCCAGCAGACCGGAGGCTTTGGCGCGAAGGGCGTCGACGTCGAACGACACCTTTCTGGCTTCGGCGAGCAGCGTATGGCCGGCTTCCGTCAGGACGGGACGGCGTCCGGTCCGATCGAAGAGCCTCAGGCCGCCCAGCTGCTCCTCGAGATTTGCGATCGTGTAGCTGACGACCGACTGCCGTCGATTGAGCGCGCGGGCCGCAGCCGAGAAGCCACCCTCTTCGGCGACCGTGAGGAAGACCCGGAGCTGATCCAGAGACGGCGTTCCCAGAGAGGGCATGCGGGCGTGACATCCTCGGCGCAGCCGCGGATATTCGGTGTAGGGTGACCCGCGGCGACGGGAACCTTAAAGCTTTCTGCGGTGAAGGTCGCTATGGGTGCGGAACGGTGCCCCGCGTTCCCTCGGAGATGATCTTGGCGCGTCCCCAAACTGTTTCGGCCGTCAGGGCCGCCGTGCTGGTCCTGTGCCTCGGGGCGCTGTTGGCCGGTTGCGGGCGGCGCGGGCGGCTCGAGCCGCCGCCGACGCCCGAATCCATCGCGGCCGCGGAGAAGGCCAAGGACTCGAAGACCGGTATGCATAAGCGTGTGCCGAACCCGCCGATTCGCGCGCCCAATCAGCCGTTTATCCTCGATCCGATCCTCTAGAGATCCACGTTTTGACGCCTTTCACGTACCAGCACGGCACGCTTCACGCCGAGCGCACCGCTCTGGCCGAGGTCGCGGCCGAGGTCGGAACGCCCTTCTACTGCTACTCGCGCGCCGCCATGACGGCGCAGTATCGTGTGTTCGCCGAAAGTTTCGCGCCGCTCGAGACCCTCGTCTGCTACGCCATGAAGGCGAATTCCAACCAGGCCGTGTTGCGGCTCTTCGCCGGCCTCGGCGCCGGGATGGATGTCGTGTCGGGTGGCGAGTTGCGCCGTGCCAGGGCCGCTGGCGTGCCGGGAGGCCGGATCACCTTCTCGGGCGTCGGCAAGACCGAAGCCGAGCTGGCGCTGGCGCTCGACGAAGGCATCCATTGTTTCAATGTCGAATCGGAGCCGGAGCTCCTCACCCTGTCCCGTCTCGCCGCCACGAAGGGCACGACGGCGCGTATTTCGCTTCGCCTCAATCCCGATATCGACGCCGGCACCCACGCCAAAATCTCGACCGGAAAGGCCGAGAACAAGTTCGGCATCCCGATCGACCGCGCACGCCAGGTCTATGCCGAGGCAGCGGCTCTGCCGGGCCTTCGGGTGACCGGCATCGACATGCATATCGGCTCCCAGATCACCGACCTCCGGCCTTTCGACCGCACCTTCGCCGTCATGGCCGAGACACTGGCGATGCTCCGGGCTGAGGGACATATGATCGACCACGTCGACCTCGGCGGCGGTCTTGGCATTCCCTATCGGGCCGACCAGGATCCAGCGGATTTCGGACCGGAGCGCTATGCGGCCCTGGTGAAGCGCCACTTTACCGGAGCCGGAGTCACTCTGGTCCTCGAGCCGGGCCGCTATCTGGTCGGCAATGCCGGGGCTCTTGTGACCTCCGTCGTGCTGGTGAAGCACGGGGGCGACAGACGCTTCGTCGTGGTCGATGCCGCCATGAACGACCTGATCCGCCCAACCCTCTACGAGGCGCATCACGAGATCGTGCCGGTGGTCGAGACGGCGGCCGCCGAGACGATCGACCTCGCCGATGTCGTGGGGCCGGTCTGCGAGACCGGAGACTATCTGGCGCGGGCGCGCACGTTTCCTGCCGTTGCGGCGGGAGACCTCGTGGCGGTCCTGTCCGCTGGCGCTTATGGCGCCGTGCAGGCCGGCACCTACAATTCGAGGCTGCTCGTCCCCGAGGTCATGGTCGACGGGGAGCGTTTCGCCGTCATCCGGCCGAGGACAACCTACGAGGACCTGATAGGCCTAGACCGCGTGCCCTCCTGGCTCGACTGACGATCACACCATAATTGCGCCCGTAACCAGGCTGCCACAATCACGACTCGACCCGCCGTTACACCGGGACGGTCGGCGGAACGGACCGTCGAGGAATCCCTGCACGATGCGGTCGGCCTCTGGATCAGGATGGCGGGTACTGGCCCTGGCGCCGCTTCTCGGCGCGCCGCTCGTTCCGACGCCGGTCCGCGCCGATGAGCCTCCAGCGCAGGGAACTGCGGCCTCGGCCGATGCGCTCGATGCGCGCCGCCGGGACCTTCGGACCACGGCCGATGCAGCCGCTGCCGCGGAAACCGCGCGCCGACAGGCCGAGGTCGACCTCGAGACGATCCGCGCCGACCACGTCAGGCTGAATGCCGCGCTGCTCGACACGACGGCGCGTGTCCGAGCGGCCGAGACGCGGACCGCCGACATCGAGAAACGGCTCGATCTGCTCAACGGCAGTGCCGACGCCATCAAGCAGTCTCTGCAGGCGCGACGCGGCTCCATCGCCGAAATCCTGGCGGTGCTGCAACGCATGGGCCTGCATCCGCTCCCGGCCCTTCTCGCCAGCCCCGACGATGTTCTGCGGGCGATCCGCACGTCGATGCTGCTCGGCGCGGTGGTCCCCGAGATGCGCAGCGCCGCCGAGGCACTCGCCTCGGATCTCGCGGAACATACCCGGCTTCGATCCGCCATCGTCGGTCAGCGTGACGCCCTCTCGGGCGAGGTCGTGTCCCTCGCGGCCGAACGATCGCGCCTGACCGAACTCGTCGCGGCACGCCAGTCCGCCCAGACGACCGCCGAGGGGAACCTCGATGGGGAAAGCCGTCGCTCGGCCGGTCTCGCCCGCCAGGCGACGGACCTCAAAGATCTCGTGGCCCGCCTCGAGGCGGATGTCGCCTCGGCGCGGCGTGCCGCCGACGCTGCCCGAGCGGCCGACGAGGCGCGGCGCCGGGCCGCCGAGGCCGATGCCGCCAGTGTCGACGCCAAGGCGGCGGCCGGCACGCGTGATCCCGCCCGGCTCGCGCCCGCCATGGCCTTCGGCGACACCAGGGGCCAATTGACGCTGCCCGTCGCTGGACGGATGATCAGAAGCTTCGGCGCTGCCGATGCCTATGGCGGCCAGGAAAAAGGCCTTTCTCTGGAAACTCAGCCCGGGGCCTTGGTCACAGCGCCCTCGGACGGGTGGATTTCTTTCGCGGGACCCTATCGGTCCTACGGACAATTGCTCATCGTCAATGCTGGCGAAGGTTATTACCTCGTCCTCGCCGGAATGACGCGAACGGATGTCGTGCCGGGCCAATTCGTGCTTGCGGGCGAGCCGCTCGGCGCGATGGGCGACGGTTCGGCGAAGACGGCGTCGGCGATCGCGCTTGGCGCGGCCCAGCCCGTTCTTTATGTTGAGTTCCGAAAAGACGGAACGGCGATCGACCCGAGCCCATGGTGGGCTAAAGTCGAATTGGAAAAGGTTCGCGGATGATGCGCAAGGTTTCCATGGTCGTGGCCGGTGCGGCGCTCGGCGCCACGGCCGCGACAGTCGCCCTTCAGACGAGTGTGTTCTCCGGGAGCCCAGCCTTCGCGGCGAACTCCGACACCTATCGCAACCTGAACCTGTTCGGTGACGTCTTCGAGAAGATCCGGACCGACTATGTCGAGAAGCCGGATGAGGGGAAGCTCGTCGAGGCGGCCATCAACGGCATGCTGACGTCACTCGACCCGCATTCGAGCTACATGGACGCCAAGGCCTACCGCGATATGCAGGTGCAGACGCGCGGCGAATTCGGCGGGCTCGGCATCGAGGTCAGCCAGGAGGACGGCAACATCAAGGTCGTCACCCCGATCGACGACACGCCCGCCTCCAAGGCTGGCATCCTGTCGGGTGACCTCATCACGGCGATCGACGGCGACGCCGTCTCGGGCATGACGCTGAACCAGGCGGTCGACAAGATGCGCGGCGCCGTGGGCACGCCCGTCACACTGAAGATCGTCCGTGGCAAGGACAAGGACGGCACCGATTACAAGCTCAACCGTGCCGTCATCACCATCAAGTCCGTGAAGTTCGAGCAAAAGGACGATGTCGGCTATATCCGCATCACCCAGTTCAACGAACAGACCTTCGATGGCCTGAAGCAGGCCATGGCGAAGTTCTCGTCGGACATCCCGAACGATAAGTTCAAGGGTTACGTCATCGATCTGCGCAACAACCCCGGCGGCCTGTTGGATCAGTCGATCGAAGTCTCGAATGCCTTCATCGACCACGGCGAGATCGTCTCGACCCGCGGCCGCAACGCCGACGAGACCCAGCGCTACAACGCCCGGCCCGGTTACGACCTCAGCCACGGCAAGCCTGTTGTCGTCCTGATCAACGGCGGCTCGGCCTCGGCTTCTGAGATCGTGGCCGGTGCCCTGCAGGATCACAAGCGCGCCACCATCCTGGGCACGCGCTCCTTCGGCAAGGGTTCCGTGCAGACCATCATTCCGCTCGGCCAGAACGGTGCGCTGCGCTTGACCACGGCGCGCTATTACACACCGTCCGGCCGGTCCATCCAGGCCAAAGGGATCGAGCCGGAGCAGGTCGTGCTCGAGGACGTGCCCGACGATCTGAAGGGCAAGGATGACACCAAGGGAGAGGCCTCGCTGAAAGGCCATCTGATGAATGGTGCGACGACCGACGAGAAGCAGGGCTCGCAGGCCTATGTCCCGCCGGACGTCAAGAACGACAAGCAGTTGATCGCGGCGCTCGATCTTCTGCGCGGCGTTACCACCAAGGCATCGACGGCCGACGATGCCGCGAAAGCTGCTGCGATGACGAAGCCGGGTTCGGTCCAGAGCGAGGCCGCCAAGATCGACGCGCCCAAGCTGGAAGCCCCTAAGGGCGACGCGCCCAAGACGGATGCTCCCAAGGGCGACGATCCCAAGGCCGTTCAGCCGAACTGAGCCCTGGATCTCGATTTCTCGAAAGAAGGAGCGGCCCGGAACGATCCGGGCCGCTTTAATATGGAGAGGGTGCCCGAATGGCAGGCGGCGGTCTCTTCGATCCCCTCGGCGTCGATCACGTCGAACGCGCGCGGCCTCCGTATCGCCCATCGGCGTCGATCGTCGTGGCGGCGCTGTGTGTGGCGCTGATCGCCGTCCTGTTCGGCGTCGCCTGGATCCGCGACGATGGCGATCGCGGCGAGCCTCGGGCCATCGGTCCCATCATTCATGTGCAGGCGCCTGCGAAACCGGTCGCTCCTCCGGCGCCTCCTGCCACGGCCCCCTCCGGTCTGCCGCAAATCGGTGCCGACCAGGACGTCGAGATCCAAAACGGTGTCCGAATCATCCGACCAAGACGTGATCGCTCATTGCCACAGGGGCAGGCGATACAGGTTCCCGGTGCGCCTGCGCGGGCGCCGTAAGGGCTATATTTGCGCCAACTCCGTCTCTCACGGCGCATGAAGAAGTTTTTACTCGATGGCAGGGCTTCGGCATCCTATCTTGTGGACATAAGAAGGATCGGCGATCCCGGCGCTGTGGGCAGGGGATCTTCCTCGTCACATCTCCGGGGCCGTGATTGCGGGCGGGATGGTGGGACCGATCTTCCATCCCAAATTCGTCGTGGTGCGTTGCTGTCCGGGAGTGGCTGACGGCCGTCGGCCGGATCGACCGTCCTTGCCAAGGAAAGCTGATGTCCGAACGTTCGCGGCGCCTCATGCCACGTATCCTTCTCGTCGCGGCGCTCTGCGTTGCGGGAGGCATCGCCTATGACTGGCATCAGGTTCAGCCGGTTCTCGAATCCGCTATCGATCGCGTGAGGTCGAAGCCTCAGGAGACAGCCAAGGCCGCGCCCAAGGAGGCTCCGGCGGTTCCCGTCAGTGCAGCCGAGGCCCGGACCGGCGACTTCCCCGAAATTCTCACAAGCCTCGGCACAGTCCAGCCCTACAACACCGTTTTGGTTCGCAGTCGCGTGGACGGACAGGTGATGTCCATCAACTTCACCGAAGGGCAGATCGTACAACAAGGCGATTTGCTGGTGCAGATCGACCCGCGCCCTTACCAGGCGGCGCTCGACCAGGCCAAGGCAAAGCGGCAGCAGGACAGTGCCAACCTGGAGAACACCAAACGGGATCTCGCCCGGTCGCAGTCGCTTATCGGCAACAACTACGTTACCCGGCAGACGCTGGATACCCAGACGTCGACGGTGGCGCAGTTGACGGCGCAGATCGCCGCCGATGATGCCGCGATCGAGAACGCCACCACACAGCTGAGCTATGCCACCATCAAGGCGCCGATCACGGGACGGGTCGGCTTCCGGCTGGTCGATCAGGGCAATATCGTCAACGCGTCGAGCGCGACTGGAATCGTGTCGATCGCTCAGATCGAGCCTATCTCGGTCGTCTTCACGGAGCCTGAAAACACGCTGACGAAGATCACGGAAGGTCGAAAGGCTGGACCGCTCGATGTCCAGGCTTTGTCGTCCGATGGATCGGTGCCCCTGGCCGCCGGGTCGCTCGAGACGTTCAATAATGAGATCGACACATCGAGCGGTACGATCCGGCTCAAGGGAACCTTCGCCAACCATGATCACAAGCTCTGGCCCGGCCTGTCGGTTTCGACGCGGTTGAAGGTCAAGACGCTGCAGAGTGCCGTGCTGATCCCGTTCTCCGCTGTTCAGCACGGTCCCGATGCGCTTTACGCTTTCGTGATCGGCGATGACAGCAAGGTCGAGATCAGGCCCATCAAGGTCAGTCTCTCCGACGACCGAACGGCCGTGGTAACGGATGGGCTCAAGAGCGGCGAGAAGGTCGTGACGGCGGGCCAGTACCGCCTCCAGGCGCATACGCTGGTGAAAGTGGTGCCGGATGCCGGCGCGCAGACGGCGCAGCGAGACTCCTGACATGAGCAGCGATCTCGCGCACGGTCCCGATCACGCTCCGGAGGAGGCGCCTATCAACGGCGGCGTCTCGACCTTCTTCATCAATCACCCGATCGCCACCGCGCTCCTCATGCTGGCGGTGTTCTGCATGGGCCTCGTGGCCTATCCGCTGCTACCCGTCGCGCCGCTGCCCCAGGTCGATTTCCCGACCATCCAGGTTTCGGCGTCGCTGCCCGGCGGCAGCCCGGACACAATGGCGTCCTCGGTCGCGCAGCCGCTGGAACGCCAGTTCGCCCAGATCCCTGGCGTCTCGCAGCTGACCTCGACCTCGTCGCTGGGCTCGAGCGCCATCACGATCCAGTTCGACCTCGACCGCAACATCGACGGCGCCGCTAACGATGTGCAGGCCGCCATCAACGCGGCCTCGGGCCAGTTGCCCAAGAACCTGCCGAACCCGCCGACCTGGCGCAAGGTGAACCCGGCCGACTCGCCCATCATGCTGATGTCGGCGACCTCCGACATCCTCCCGCTCACGGTTGTCGACGATAATGCCGACACCAAGATCGCCCAGCAGATCAGCCAGATCTCCGGCGTGTCGCAGGTGTCGATCGGTGGCGAGCAGAAGCCCTCGATCCGCGTGCAGATCGATCCCGCCAAACTCGTCACCAAAGGCTTGTCGCTCGAGGACGTCCGGAACGTCCTCTCGGTGACGACGGTCAACTCGGCCAAGGGCAATATCGACGGGCCGCGCCAGTCCTTCACCATCTACGCCAACGACCAGCTTCTCGACCCCAACAGCTGGAACGACACGATCATCGCCTATCGCAATGGCGGCCCCGTGCGGGTCAGCGATATCGGCACGGCGGTCCCGGCGGCCGAGAACGTCAAGGAAGCGGCCTGGGCCAACGGCAAGCGCGGCGTCTTTCTGATCATCTTCAAGCAGCCCGGCGCCAACGTCATCGAGATCGTCGACAAGATCAAGAAGGAGCTGCCCCGCCTTCAGGCCTCGATCCCGGCCGGCATTCATATTGGCATCCTCAGCGACCGTACCACCACGATCCGCGCCTCGGTCGACGACGTCCAGTTCACGCTCCTGCTGACGATCTCGCTCGTCGTGATGGTGATCTTCGTCTTCCTGAGAAACCTCTGGGCGACGATCATCCCGTCCATCACGGTGCCTCTCGCACTGCTCGGCGCCGTCGCCCTGATGTACGTGCTGGGTTACAGTCTGGACAACCTGTCACTGATGGCGCTGACCATTTCGGTCGGCTTCGTGGTCGATGACGCCATCGTCATGCTTGAAAACATCGAGCGTCACCTCGAAGAGGGCATGAAGCCCTATGACGCCGCCATGAAGGGCGCCGGCGAGATCGGCTTTACCATCCTGTCGATCTCGGTCTCGCTCATCGCGGTGCTGATCCCCTTGCTGCTGATGAGCGGCATCGTGGGCCGTCTGTTCCGCGAGTTCTCGATCACGCTCGCCCTGACGATCCTGGTCTCCGCCTTCGTGTCCCTGACCTTGACGCCCATGATGGCGGCCAAGTTCATGAAGGATCACAAACACGCAAAGCACGGCCGACTCTATATGATGAGCGAGCGCTTCTTCGATGCGCTGCTGAACGGCTATGCGCGCGGGCTGGATTTCTGCATCCGCTGGAAATTCGCGACGCTGCTCGTGTTCTTCGCGACGGTCGGCGTCACCGTCTACCTGTTTATGATCATTCCGAAAGGCTTCTTCCCGAGCCAGGATACCGGCCTGATCATCGGCCAGGCCGAAGGGGCTCAGGACATTTCCTTCGCCGAGATGTCGCGCAAGGTGCAGGAACTCGGCGCCATCGTGCAGAAGGATCCGGGCGTCTTTTCGGTCGCCATGGCGACCGGTGGAACGGGTGCCACCAATAATGCGCGCATCTACATCACTTTGAAGGCTCGGGATGAGCGAGACGCTTCGGCCCAGCAGATCATCGCCCGCCTCCGGCCCCAGATCGCTCAGGTCCAGGGCGCTGCTCTGTTCATGCAGGCGGCGCAGGACGTCCGCGTCGGCGGCCGCTCGTCGCGTACGGAATTCCAGTACACGCTTCAGGATCCGAACTTCGACGAGTTGAACGTCTGGTCGCCACGTCTGCTCGACAAGCTGAAGACCCTGCCCGAACTGCGCGACGTCGCCACCGATCAGCAATCGGCCGGAACGACGCTGACACTGACGATCGATCGCGATCAGGCGGCGCGTTACGGCATCTCGGCCCAGGTGATCGACGACACGCTCTACGATGCCTTCGGGCAGCGGCAGATCACCCAGTATTTCACCCAGGTGAACAGCTACCACGTCATCCTGGAGATCCTGCCGGAGCTGCAGGGCAAGGTCGATTCGCTGACCAAACTGTACATCCACTCTCCGGTGACGGGTGGTGACGTCCCGCTGTCCGCCCTGGCGCATTGGACCACGGATCCGACCCAGCCCCTGTCGATCAGCCACCAGGGCCAGTTCCCGGCGGTGACCATCTCGTTCAACCTGGCGCCGGGCTCGGCGCTCAGCCAAGCCACGGCGGCGATCAGCCAGGCACAGGCGGACATGAACCTGCCCGCCACCATCCAAGGCACGTTCCAGGGTACGGCCCAGGCGTTCCAGCAATCGCTGGCCACGGTGCCGCTGCTTATCGCGGCGGCGCTGGTGGTGGTCTACATCATCCTGGGCATGCTCTACGAGAGCTTCATCCATCCGCTCACCATCCTGTCGACGCTACCCTCCGCCGGCGTTGGCGCGCTGTTGATCCTGATGGTGGCGGGCTTCGACTTCAGTCTGATCGCCCTCATCGGCATCATCCTGCTGATCGGCATCGTGAAGAAAAACGGGATCATGATGGTCGATTTCGCCATCGTGGCGGAGCGCGACGAGGGCCTGCCGGCCGCCGAGGCGGTGCGCAAGGCGGCGCTGCTGCGGTTCCGCCCGATCCTGATGACCACGATGGCGGCCATGCTCGGCGGCATCCCGCTGATGCTGGGGCACGGCACGGGCTCGGAGATCCGGCAGCCTCTCGGCTATGCCATGGTGGGCGGCCTCATCGTCAGCCAGGTGCTGACGCTCTTCACCACGCCGGTAATCTACATCTATCTCGACCGCATCGCGGAATGGATCGGCGGTGGCGGTCCGCACCACGCGACGGTTGCGGCCGGCGAACCCAATCTCCTGGTGCGTCAGACGGCGCCGCCCCACCGCGAAGCCGCGGAGTGATGCACAGGGTCGTGCGAGCGTCGGCTGGTACGGCGCTGATTCCTCCCCTGAAAGGGGAGAGTGTCGCCGCGCAGCGGTGACGGGTGGGGTTATTGTGGGGCGAGTGGCGCTTCGTGCCCCATGACCCCTTCCGTCTCGGCCTTTGGCCGAGACACCTTCCCCGTTCCAGAGAAGGAGAGCCCGTCCCATCCGGCTTAGGCTGAGCCCTCGGCGTTCAATCTCTCGAGCCAAACTCGCGCCTGGGCCTCGACATTGGCCGGGGCCGTGCCGCCGAAGCTCGTCCGGCTCGCGACGGACTTGTCGGCGCCGAGCACATCGAAGACCGCCTGCGTGATCCGCGGCTCGACTTCGCGCATCGCCTCGAGCGGCAACTCCTCCAGCGTTACGCCGCGCTCGGCCGCCAGCGCCACGATGCGTCCGGTGACGTGGTGGGCCTGGCGGAACGGCATGTCGAGCTTCTGAACGAGCCAGTCTGCGAGGTCGGTCGCGGTGCTGAAGCCTGAGCCGGCTGCAGCCTTCATGCGGTCGAGGTCGGGAGTGATGTCGCGCACCATGCCGGCCATGGCCGGGATGGTAAGGGCAAGCGCGTCGAGTGCGTCGAAGGTGCCCTCCTTGTCCTCCTGCATGTCCTTTGAATAGGCGAGCGGCAGACCCTTCATCACTACCAGCAGACCGATCAGGTCGCCGATAACGCGGCCCGACTTGCCGCGCACGAGTTCGGCGGCATCCGGGTTGCGCTTTTGCGGCATGATGGAGGAGCCGGTCGAAAATCTATCGGACAGGGCCGCGAAGGCGAACTGCGGCGTCGCCCACAGCACGATCTCCTCGGCAAAGCGCGACAGATGCACGGCGCAGATCGCCGCCGCCGAGAGGGCTTCTAGCGCGAAGTCGCGGTCGGACACGCTATCCAGCGAATTGGCCGTCGGACGGTCGAAACCGAGCGCCTCGGCCACGGCGTGGCGATCGATCGGGTAGGAGGTGCCGGCCAGCGCCGCGGCGCCGAGCGGCGATTCGTTCATGCGGCGCCGCGCATCCGAGAAGCGCCCGCGATCGCGGGCGATCATTTCCACATAGGCCATGAGATGATGGCCCAGCGTCACGGGCTGAGCCGATTGTAGATGGGTAAAGCCCGGCATCACCGAGCCGGCATGGGCCAGCGCCTTCTCGGCCAGGGCGAGCTGCAGGTCGTGCAGGGCGGTATCGACCGCATCCAGCGTCTCGCGGACCCAGAGGCGAAAATCGAGCGCCACCTGGTCGTTGCGCGAGCGCGCCGTGTGAAGCCGGCCGGCGGCGTCGCCGATCAGCGTGGCGAGGCGCGATTCGACATTCATATGGATGTCTTCGAGCGCCCGCGAGAAGGTGAAGCGACCGGCCTCGATTTCGCCCGCGATCCGGTCTAACCCGTCCTGGATCGCAGCAGCGTCTTCGGCCGAGATGATCCCGCGCGCGGCCAGCATGGCGGCATGGGCCTTCGAGCCCGCAATGTCCTGTGCGGCCAAGCGCTGGTCGAAACCGATGGAGGCGTTGATCTCCTCCATGAGGCTGTCGGGGCTGGTCGTGAACCGGCCGCCCCACATGGCATTGCTCATCGAAAGCCTCGGATTGAAGAATGGCTGAAGGATCGGAAGACGCATCGACCGTTGCGGCGGTGCCCCGCCGCGGAGGATCTCGCCGGGTCGCGTTCGGTGCGGTCGCGGCTCTCGCGATTGCGGCGGTGGTATATGGCGTCGCGGCACCAAGCAAGGGTGGGGCCGCGGCCTGCCCGGCGGCGGCCGGTGCGACGGCGCGGCTCGACCCGCTGATCCGTGGCGAAGTGGCGGCCATGAGCCTGTCTCAGCCGGCCCGCATCGAACCCGACATCGCCTTCACGACGCCCGATGGCAAGCCGACAAGTCTCGCGGCCTTCAAGGGCAAGGCGCTGCTGGTCAATCTCTGGGCGACGTGGTGTGTCCCCTGCCGCAAGGAGATGCCGGCGTTGAATGCCCTTCAGCAACAGCAGGGCGGGGCGGATTTCCAGGTCGTCGCGGTCAATGTCGACACGACGCGGCTCGATCGGCCCGCAGCCTTCCTCAAGGACAACGGCATCACCGATCTGGCGCTTTATTCGGATGCTTCGGCCGACGTGCTGCAGGCGTTGAAGCGTCAGGGTGGGCTGCTCGGCCTGCCGACGACGCTGCTGATCGACAAGAACGGTTGTGAACTCGGCCGCATGGCCGGCCCCGCCGAATGGGCCTCGCCCGATGGGCAGGCGGTGATCCGCGCGCTGAAGAGTTAGTCGGGGTCGATCGCCGCGCGAAACCGGGCAAGGGCGGGGCCTATCTCGGCCACGGAGACCTCGGCCTTGGCGGCGGCAAGGGCCGCGCGATCTTCGTCGAAACGGTCATAGGCATGGATCGCGACGTGTCTGAAGCCGCGAAGAGTATCGACGGCGATCAGCAGTCTGTCGCTGTCCAGTATCGCCGGGCGTCGCCCCTCGATCGGTTCTGCCAGTCGATCGATCAGCGACTTATGCCAATCCGAGCCGATCGGCAGCGTCTCATCGAGTAAGCCGGTCACCCTTCTCATCGCGTTCTCGAAGGACGTGTAGCCGGCCAGCATGGCATGCATGAAGGCTGCGCGCCGGAAGTAACGTTCCTCGTCATCCGAGACATTCAGCGCCCGGGCGAAACCTTCGATAGCCTTGCCGAAATGACGACAGGAGCTCTCGAGGTCTCGCTCGATATCGCGCCAGAGCTCGGCCATCATGCGAGCACGAGGCCCCGCCGTTCCGACTCGGCTTTGAACCCGGACGACACGTAGGCACCTGGGTGTGCATCAGGCGTCATGCCGTGGGTGAAACAAATGTTTTCGGCCACATCAGCGGCCGCCAGACTCGCCTCACCGGGGAAGTCCGCGATGATGTCGACGTCGCTGTGCATCCGCATGCGCCCTTCGGCGGTCGACCCATACCGGATGAAGCGGCCGCCGTGCTCCCGCGCATAGGCCGTCAAGGCCGCGTCGATCTCGACGAGGGCCTGCGCCATCTGCTGCAACTTGCGGCGATGCCGCTCCTTCAACGTCACGATTCCCACGGCCATCGCAGACTCCCGCGTCAGTCTCGCTGAACTACCACTTTCCCCCGATGCTTGCGCTTGCCTTCGGGGTTGGCATGAATGGTCGTGGCGCATCGTGGCTCACCTGGTGCCGCGGATCACGCCAGTGGCGTTTGAGCCTCGTCGGGGTCGATAGCTGTGCGAAATCGGGCGAAGGCTGGCCCGATGCCGGCGAGGAAGACCTCCGCATCGCGGACGAGGAGGGCCGCGCGGTCGAGGTCCAAGTCGTCATAGACATGGATCGCGACATTCCTGAATTTGCGCAACTCGTCGGCGGCTCGGTAGAGCTTGTCGTCGAGGAGTGCGGGTCGACTGCCTGGGATGCCTGTGTGGAACCGACGCAGAAGGTCAGCGTGCGTTTGTGACCCGCGCGGCGCTTCCTCATCCAGCATGAGCAGCAGACGTTTCAGTGCGCTCTCGAACGCGGTGTAGCCGCCCAGCATCCGGTATTTGAACGCGACCTCGTCGGTATCGTCCTCCGGATTACTGTGGTCGAGCTGGTGTGATCGCAACATCTCGACCGCTCTACCGAGGTGGCGGTGAGCCAGTCGCATGTCAGGATCGATGTCGGCCCACAGTGCCCCCATCATGATAAAACCACTCCCTCGGCCAGGGCTCGGTCGAGTAATCGTGGCGAAGCGTAGGCAACCGATCGCGCATCCGCCGGCATGCCGTGGGCCGAGCAAACCTCTTCGGCGTGAGTGCTAGCCCTTCCCGCCTCTTCGATTGCGAAATCCGCGATGATGTCGACGTCGCTGTGCGATCGCATCTGCCCTTTCGCAGTCGATCCATACCGGATGAACCGGCCGCCGTGCTCCCGCGCATAGGCCGTCAAGGCCGCGTCGATCTCGACGATGGCCTTCGCCATCCGCTCCAACTTGCGGCGATGCCGCTCCTTCAATGTCACGATGCCGTCGGCCATCGCAGCCTCCCATCCTGCCCTACAATACCACGATACCCTGGTGCTTGCGGTTGTCCTCGGGCTCGACGTGGATGGTCACGGCGGCATCCGGCACCTCGGCCTTGAGCACCCGCTCCAGCCGGTCGCAGATGTCGTGGGCCTCGGTCACCGTCGCATCACCCGAGACGACGAGGTGGAATTCGATGAAGGTCAGCTTGCCGGCGCAGCGGGTCTTGATGTCATGAGCCTCGATGGCGCCCTCGGCATGGGCGGCGATCAGGGTCTTCAGCTTGGCGAGTTCCTCCTCGGGCACCGCTTCGTCGAGGAGGCCGTTGACGCTTTCCTTCATTAAGCCCCAGCCGCTCCAAAGCACGTGAAGGGCGACGAGCGCCGCCAAGGCAGGGTCGAGCGCGAGCTTGCCGGTGAGGACCACCAATCCTACCCCGATCACCACGCCCACGGAGGTCACGACGTCGGTCTGGAGATGGCGACCGTCGGCAACGAGGGCCGGCGAGCGATGACGGCGCCCCTGACGCTGGAGAACAAAGGACCATCCGGCGTTGAGCACGCTGCCGACCGAACTCACCGCAAGGCCCATCAGGGGAGCGTCGATCGCGTGCGGATCGAGAAAGGCCAAATAGGCTTCGCGCAGGATGGCGATGGCGGCGACGACGATCAGCACGCCTTCCAGGACGGCGGAGAGGTATTCGGCCTTGGTGTGACCATAGGGGTGACGCGCGTCGGCGGGTTGCAACGAGACATGCAGGGCCCAGACGGCCGCCAGGGCCGTCGCGACATTGATGATCGACTCAAGCGCGTCCGACAGGAGCGCCACGCTTCCCGTCATCTGCCAAGCGTAGAGCTTGATCCCCAGAACGGCGATCGAGACCGCGACGCTGCCCAGGGCGAGCTTCTGCGTTATGATCATGCGTTCCTTCCGTCGTCCCGGTGCCGTCCAACGTCTCGGGACTGCGGCGAAGGGGCTCGCCCGCCCCGCGCGGAGGAGACCGATAGACCATCGTCGTCCTGGAGACCATATGGCGCGCAAGATCATCATCGATACGGACCCCGGCCAGGATGACGCTGTGGCGATCCTCCTGGCGCTCGCCTCGCCCGAACTCGACGTGCTCGGGATCGTGGCGGTGGCGGGCAACGTGCCCCTCGACCTGACGCAGCGAAACGCGCGCAGCATTGTGGCCCTGGCCGGACGATCGGACCTTCCCGTCCATGCCGGCGCAGTGCGGCCACTGGTTCGCCCTCTCATCACGGCCGAACATGTTCACGGCCGCACGGGCCTCGACGGCGCGGACCTGCCCGATCCCGAGGTGCCGCTCCACCCGCAGCACGGCGTCGATTTCATCGTCGAGACGCTTCTCGCGTCCGAGCTTGGAGAGGTGACGCTCTGCACGCTCGGGCCGCTGACCGACGTTGCACTGGCGCTGAACCGAGCGCCCGAGATCGCGCCCCGCATCCGCGAAATCGTCATGATGGGCGGCGCCTATTTCGAGGTCGGCAACATCACGCCGACCGCCGAATTCAACGTCTACGTCGATCCGGAAGCCGCCGATGTCGTGCTGCGATCCGGTGTCCCGGTCACCATGCTGCCGCTCGACGTGACGCATGGCGCCATTGCGACACCGGAGCGCCTCGCCGCTTTCCGGGACATCGGTAACCGCGCCGGCACGGTGGTGGCCAACATGCTCGGCTTCTCGGAGCGCTTCGACAAGGAGAAGTACGGCGGGGCAGGGGGCCCGATCCATGACCCCAATGTCATCGCCTGGCTGCTGAAGCCGGAACTCTACGATGGGCGACGGATCAACGTGGCGATCGAATGCGGCAGCGCGCTGACCCTCGGCATGACGGTCGCCGACTACTGGCGGGTCACCGAACGCCCGGCCAACGCCTTGTTCCTGCGCGGGGTCGACGACTCGGGGTTTTTCGACCTCTTGACCGAGCGGCTGGCGCGGCTGCCCTGACGCACGGAACTGGCGGGTGGTCGGCGCCGTGCTATTCGTCGGGCCAAGCTCAGTGAGGAACGGAAGCGCGATGGCTCTGCGAATCGAAGATTACGCGCTGATCGGCAATTGCGAGAGCGCCGCCCTCGTCGGGCGCGACGGCTCGATCGACTGGATGGCGCTGCCGCGGTTCGACTCGGAGGCATCCTTTGCGGCGCTGCTGGGTACACCCGAGAACGGCCGATGGCAGATCGTTCCCGCCGTGCCGGTCACCAAGGTCACGCGCCGCTACCGCGAGGGCACGCTGGTGCTGGAGACGCAATTCGAGACCGAGAGTGGAACCGTGCTGCTCACCGACGCCATGGGGCGCCGCGAAGGCCACGGCGACGTCGTCCGTCTCCTGCGCGGAGTCTCGGGCGCGGTGCCGATGCGGGTGGAGATCGTGCTCCGGCCCGGATACGGCGCCGTCGTGCCCTGGGTCAGCCGCCTCGCCGACGGGCGCATTGCCGCGGTGGCGGGTCCGGACCGCTTTGTGCTCGACACAGCTGTCGCGTTGAAGGGTGAGGACTTCCGCACCGTGGGAGAATTCACCGCCGAGGAGGGCGCCGAGACGACGTTCACTCTGACATGGTCGCCCTCCTACCTCCCCGTACCTCAGGCTGTCGACGCGGCGCAGATCGTCGAACTCGTGACGGAGGACTGGAACGACTGGGCGAAGTCGCACCGCACCGAGACGGCCGGCGAATGGGTGGAGGTCGTGCAGCGCTCGCTCATCACGCTGAAGGCGCTCACGCATTTCGAGACCGGCGGCATCGTGGCGGCGCCGACGACCTCCCTGCCCGAACAGCTCGGCGGGCCGCGCAACTGGGACTACCGCTATTGTTGGCTACGCGATGCCACGCTGACGCTCTACGCGCTTCTGACCTCCGGCTTCCTCGAAGAGGCGAGTGCCTGGCGCGATTGGCTCATCCGCGCCATCGCGGGGTCTCCGGACCAGATGCAGATCATGTACGGCATCGCCGGCGAGCGCCGCCTCGAGGAATACGAGGTGCCCTGGCTCGCCGGCTATGAAGGATCCAAGCCGGTGCGGATCGGCAACGCGGCGGCTGGCCAACTCCAACTCGACGTCTATGGCGAGGTGCTCGACGCCATGTACCAGGCGCGGCGCCTGGGGCTCGCGCCCGACGATAATGGCTGGAACCTCGAGCGTGCCCTCGTTGAGCATCTCGAAACCATCTGGCAGCAGCCGGACGAGGGGATCTGGGAGGTGCGCGGTGGGCGCAAGCATTTCACTGCCTCCAAGGTCATGGTCTGGGCGGCGTTCGACCGCGCCATCCGGTCGATCGAGGAGTTCGAACTGAAAGGGCCGCTGGAGCGCTGGCGCGAGGTGAGGGACCGCGTGCATCGCGAGGTCTGCGAGCGGGGCTACGATGCTGAGAGGGGACACTTCACGCAGTCCTATGGCGGCACGGAGCTCGATGCGAGCCTCCTGCTGATGACCATGGTGGGGTTCCTTCCGCCAGACGACGCGCGCGTGGTGGGGACCGTCAAGGCAATTGAGGAGCAGCTGCTCGAAGACGGTTTCGTCAAACGCTACAACGAGGCCGGTAATGTCGACGGCCTGGCCGGAGGCCATGAGGGCGCCTTCCTTCCCTGTTCCTTCTGGCTCGCCGACAACTACGTTCTCATGGGCCGCTTCGACGAGGCGAAGGCCCTGTTCGAACGTCTGATTGCGCTGCGCAACGACGTCGGCCTGCTCGCCGAGGAATACGACTCGGTCGCCCGACGCCAGGTGGGCAACTTCCCCCAGGCCTTCACCCATGTCGCGTTGATCAACACGGCCCATAACCTCAGCCGTGAATTCGGGCCCGCGCAGCACCGCGCGGAAAGCAGTGAGACGGCTCCGGTCCCGGCCTGAACTGGCCGGCGGGGCAGGGGCCGGCGGTCATCCAACCGTCACCCACGGGGTTGACAGCGCAGCCCCTCGCCGCGATAAGCGCGCCAGTCCGGCGACGCCAAACGGCGCCGCGGGGTTGGGACGGAGGAGTGTCCCGAGCGGCAAAGGGGGCGGACTGTAAATCCGCTGGCTAAGCCTTCGTAGGTTCGAGTCCTACCTCCTCCACCATCCAGTCTTGTCTATGCATCGAGAAACGTCCATCTTGTCTTGGACGGCGTCGATGCTATGATGATGGCAGCGCGGGTGTAGCTCAATGGTAGAGCAACAGCCTTCCAAGCTGATGACGAGGGTTCGATTCCCTCTACCCGCTCCAAGATCTCCTTGCGCCGAACGATGTCCTCCAGCGAGGCGACCGAGCACGATGTCGATGCAGGACGACCGGTCACGTTTCTTGCCGACGCGCTTTCGGGTTACGCCAACGAGCAGTGTCGCATCTGCCAATGCCAAGTGCAGGTTTCAGATGCCGATCGCGTTGAGCCGAACGTTACTTCAGACCGCTCTTCTGGCGACCGCCGCGGCTTCGGCACTAATCGCTGAACCAGCCATCGTTCAGGCCCAGGAACGGACCGACACTGCCGTCAAGATTACCGTTATCACCGATCTCGACGGCGATCTTTACGATGCCCGTTCGGGCGCAGGCGGCGTCGATGCAACCCGGATGGCGGTCGCGGATTTCGGCGGGCAAGTGCTGGGACGTCCGATCGTCGTCGACAGCCGCAACGATCATAATAAGCCGGACCAGGTGAAGGCTCTGGCCGAAGGCGCTTTCGACGCCGGTGCCGACCTTTTGATGGATGTGCAGAACTCGCCGATCGCGCTGGCGGCGTCCAAGGTCGCGGGCGAACGCCATCGCCTCGCGATCGTGACGCTCGCCGCCACGCCGGCCCTGACGCGCAGCGCCTGCAACAAGTACACCTATCATTATTCGTTCGATGCGCCGGCCATCGCCGCCGCCACGGCCAACAATGTCGCCAGCCTGCCTGACGGGAAGCGTTGGGCGGCCGTCGTGGCCGATGCGGGCTTCGGCCGCGGAGCCATTGCAGCCTTCACGCCGCACATCGTGGCTCAGGGCGGAACGCTGCTGCACTCATTCGTAGTGCCGGTCGGGGCGGCCGAAATCGGCCCGGTGCTGAAGGAGGCGGGAGCCTTGAAGCCCGACGTGATCGGGGTGTTCAGTGCCGGCGCCGATGCCGACACCAAGGTGAGCCAAATCAATGCGGCGGGCGCACCGGCCCATCTCACGACGGCTTTGCTGTATCTGTCGGACGTCGACCGGGTCCAGGGGGGCTACGCCGGTGTGCGTGGCACGGTCCCCTGGTACTGGGACATGGATGACCGGGCGCGGGCTTGGGCGGATCGGTTCGCCGGAGCCCATGCCGGTCTCCGGCCCACCGCCGCCCAGGCTGCGGATTACTCGGCCACCATGCAGTGGCTCGAGGCCGTCAAAGCGGCTGGAACGACGGATGCCGATGCCGTGGTGAAGGTTCTCGATGGCCGGACGTTCGACGACATGTTCGCCCGCCACGCGACCTGGCGGGCCAGCGACCATATGGTGGTGCATGACCTCTACGTCGTGGACGTCTTGCCACCGACGCAGATCCATGCCCCACACGCCTGGTTCAAGGTCGTCGAAACCGTCCCGGCCGACCGAGCCTTTGCGGCGCAGGATGGGGGCTCCTGCAAGCTCTGACCAGAACAGTCGTCGAGGCTGCCCGTCGCCGATGGCCGGAGGGGACCGAGCCCAAGTCGTCGGCGTCGCCTCCTTCGGTCGACGCTGAGACCTCACCCGTTCTTCATAGCCAAAGCGGGACGACCGTCAGGGCTAGCAGGGTGCCGAGGATCGTATTCAGAATTCGCCATTGCCGCTCGGTTCGGAGCAGGCGCGCGAGGAGCAGCCCGGCACCGCACCAGAGTGACAGCGACAGGGCCGCCGAAAGGCCGAAAGCCAGCCCGAGCAGCAGGCCGAGGTGAACCGGTCCGTCCGCCAGCGCCACGAAGGACGCGGCAGCGCCGGTCGTCATGGCCCAGGCTTTGGGGTTATGCCAGAGCATCCACACTCCGGACACGAAAGGTGACGGTCGCGCGCTCGGGCCTGCCCGATGCGGCGCGCCACGCCCCGCGATCTGCCATCCGAGCCACAGCAGGTAGAGCGAGCCTAAAGCTTTCATGGCCAGTTGCAGGGAGGGAGCGGCGAGGAGAACGCCTGCCAATCCCGCCGCGGCTGCGGCCGCCATGGAGGCCAGGCCTGCCGCTATGCCGCCGATCAGCGGCAGCGAACGCCGGTAGCCGAAGCTGGCGCCGGAGGCCGTCGCAAGCGTCGTGGCTCCCCCCGGGCTGACCGTTGAGACTAGGACAAAAAGGGCGAGGGGAAGAAACTGTGGCAGGGCCATGGGAGATCTCGCTGGAGTACGGCCACATAGGCCGTTGCCGCCCCTCGACGGAAACCAATGCTGGAGATGCAGCTCATCAGGCTTCGTAATACTCGAGTTCCACAGGCTCGAATCGGCAGTCCCGCGCGTCCGTGTTGCGGGGCAGATTGGCGACGCCCCTGGACGTCTCCGCCTGACCCGCCGCGGTCGAATATCCTGACAGCTTTGTTCAGGGCGCAGACCGCCGCTGCACGGTGCTCCTCATCATAGAGGACGATGCCGGACAGACGATCGAAGCCCAGCGACCTTCAAGACGTGCCCAACCGCTAAAGTTTAACGGAAATACACGCGAATCGCATGTTTTCCCACAAAGCGACGGCAAGAGGCTTCGATCACGATGACGCCACCGGTCGATGAAGGCTGGCGGAAACAGGTGCGATGTTCGACTGGTCCTGGTTGGTGGCGGGCGGCTCACTCTCCGTGGCGGTTCTGGCGGTGGCTGACCGCGTTCGGCTGAAACGAAGCGTCGCGGGCCTGCGCGATCGCCATGAGCAGCTCAGCGACGAGATCTGGAGCGTTCGCGACGCTCTCGAAGCGCGCCGCAGGGCGGAAGCCGCCAGTGACGCCAAATCGCGATTTCTCGCGACCGTCAGCCACGAAGTCCGTACGCCGCTGAATGGCATTCTCGGCATCGCCGAAATCCTTGCAGGGACTGAGCTCGATCGCGAGCAACTTGCCTATGTCGAAGCCGTCAAGACGTCCGGCGCCGCTCTGGCGACACTGATCGACGAGATCCTGGACTTCTCCCGTATCGAGGCCGGGAAGCTGGAGCTCGGTTCGGAGGCCTTCGACCTCGCGACCTTGGTCGAGGGCGTCGTCGAGCTCATGGCACCCCGCGCCCAGGACAAAGGTCTTGAAATCGCATCGTTCCTGTCGCCGGGCCTCGATCGCATGGTGGTGGGCGACGCCGTGCGGTTGCGGCAAGTCCTGACTAACCTCGCCGGCAATGCCGTGAAGTTCACCGCGAAGGGCGGCCTCGGCGTCGCAGTGGAACGGGTTGACGATGGCCGCATCCGCTTCAGCGTATCGGACACCGGGCCCGGGGTGCCGCCAGACCGGCGCGAGGCCATCTTCGACGAGTTCGAACAGGCCGATTCGACCACGACCCGGCAACATGGCGGCACGGGCCTCGGTCTCGCCATATCGCGCCGCATCGTCGATCTCATGGGCGGGCGGCTGACGCTGGCCGACCGCACCGGAGGAGGCTCGGTGTTCGGCTTCGACATCGCTCTGCCGTCGGCGATAGATCAGCCGCGTCGCGCGAGGCCCGACATGAGCGGGCAAACGGTGTTGATCGCCGCCGCCTCGGCGTTTCAGGCTCCCTATCTGGCGGCGCAACTCGACGCCTATGGTGCCAATGTCGTGGTGGCGGATCGCGTCGACCGCGCGCTCGCCTGGCTCCGCGGCTCGAATGTCCCTGGCGTCCTCGTGGTCGATTGCGCGTTGGGCGAGATCGCGGCGGAGTGCCTGGCCGAGGCTGCCGCCGACGCCGGCGTGCCGCGATCCTTTCTGCTGTTTTCACCCTACGAGCGCCGCGCCTTCGGCCAGAAGCTCGTCGCTGGCTACGAAGGGTGGCTGGTAAAGCCGGTTCGCGGCGCCTCTCTGGCGAGCCGCCTGTCGGGTGTCGCTCCGTCGCCGACGTCGCGGCCCGCTCCGTCGCTGCCGGGCCTTGGCAGTTCGACCCGCGGCTTTCGCGTCCTGCTGGCGGAAGACAATGAGATCAATACGCTGGTGGCCATGCACGTCCTCGGCCGCCTCGGCGCTCAGGTGGTCCATGCCTCGGATGGCGGATCCGCTCTGGCCCTGGCGATGGCAGCCATGCGGGGAGAGATCCCCGCCTTCGACGCCATCCTGATGGACGTCTCCATGCCGATCCATGACGGGCTGGAGGTCACACGGCGCATCCGGACGGCCGAGGCTCAAGAGGGCGCGCATCCCGTCCGCATCGTCGCCCTCACCGCCTATGCCTTCAAGGACGATCACGACCGCTGCCTTGCGGCCGGTATGGATGCCGTGACCACCAAGCCGCTCGACCTCAAGGATCTCGATGCCGCGCTTCGTCCCGCGAGCCCGATGGCGGATCAGCGCGCCACCGGGTAAGCCGCAGGTGCCGGGCAAATTCCCGTGCCCTCGTCACGGAAGCCGTGCATAAGCCGCTCCGAGTTCAGCCTCTGAGTGTCTGCATGGTTCTTGTACCCGACGTGAAACGCCTGACGTGGGCACTGGCGAGCGCTGCCGCCATCCTGTTCGCCGGGTGGGTCGTGATCGATACGCTCCGCACCATCGTTCCTGACTGGTCGCCGCTGCCATGGTTCGATGAATGGGCGACGGTCGAGCTCCTCCGCGCCTGGCAGGCGGGCGAGATGACAGTCGTGCAGGTGCTGTTCGCCCAGCACAATGAACACCGCCTAGCCGTGCCCCGCATCCTGTTCTTCGCCGACGATCTCCTCTTCCGGGGCGGGGGCTGGCTTGAATTCATCGCGATCTGCGTGGTCCAGGCGGCTCATGCTGCGCTGTTCGCCACTGTCCTGTTCCGATCCAAGGCAGCGGGTCGTGGGCGATGGATCGTCGCCGCCATCTGTGTGGCGCTGATGTTCAGCCTCCGCCAGGTCGAAAACCTAGGCTCTCCCTTTCAGCTGCAGTTCGTCGCCGTTTTCGCGGGTGCGACCTTGAGCTTTGTCGTCTTCGGACTGGCGATCGCCCGCATGCGGCGTGAAGCTCCGTTCGCGGGTTGTCTGCTGGCCAGTTTCGCTACGGTACTGCTGACCGTCTTCACCATGGCCAATGGCTTGGTGGCTGCCTTCGTGCTCGTCGCCATGGCGCTGACAGCCCGGGTTCGCTGGTCCGTCGTCTTGGCCTGCGCGGCCTGGGCTGCGATCCTGACGATGCTCTATCTCCACGGCTACGAACCCGTTGCACAACACAGCCGGCCGCTCGACAGTCTGCATCGTCCCGGCGAGCTTCTGCTCTACGCTGCCATGTATCTCGGAAGCGTGATCGCGACCGCGGACGTCCTACCGGCTGCCGTTCTAGGCTTCGTCGGCATGGCGGCGACGCTGGCCGCCGCCGTGAGGTGCCATCTGCAGCGCGGCGGGCGCCTGATGCCGCTGGCGATGGTCGCGGTCATGCTCTTTGTCGTGGCTGCGGCCTTGGTGACCGCATCGGGCCGGCTGACGTTCGGTTTAGGCCAGGCTCTCTCAAGTCGCTATGTGGCGGGCAGCGTCACTTTCTGGGCCGCGCACCTCGTCTATTGGTGGATCGACCCGCCCGCATGGCCCTTGAGACGCTCCGGCATCGCGGCGTCGCGTCTGGCGGTGCTGCTGGGGAGCTTCATGCTCGTCCTGGTCCTGCCGACCGAGCAACGCCAGGCCAAGGGACCACTCGCCGAGCAGCGGTTCGCCCAAAACGAGAGTGCAGACTTGCTCATGCTGGGTCTCGACGATCGGGCGGTGCTCGCTCGAGCCGCCTGGTCCGACGACGACGTCGAAAGACTGGTTCCCGTGTTGAGGCGCAATCGGATCTCGATCTTCGGGACCCGGGATTTCGAGGCGGTCGGGCATCCTTTGGCGGACCGTGCAAACCGCGATGACCCGGATCTCTGCGGTGGCGCGATCGATATCGCCGAGGCCGATGCCCGTTTAGGTCACGACGGCGTGCGCCTGTCCGGCACGGCGTGGGACGGTGCCAAACGCCGGCTCGTCCGACGCGTCTTTCTGACAAACGAAGCCGAGGTCGTGGTCGGCTTCGGATCAGGTGCCGAGCCCGGGGCAGCGCGTTCGGCCTGGCAAGGCTTCGCCGTAGCGCCGCTTGGGTCACGACTCGTCGCTTATGGCCTGTTGTCCGATGGCCATGTCTGTCGCGTCGGAGCCCATGGTGTCTCGGACGGAGCCTCGCATACAAGCGGAGGGGCGGCTCCGTCATAAAAGCTTTGGCGACCTCATGGTGTGTGACGGAAACTCGCCACCAACGCCCGAGGAGGTCGCCATGTATCATGCGCTGCGCAGCGCGATCGCCACCGCGGCCTGGGAGAACTCCGCCCAGGTCGTGCGGTTGGCTCTGGCCAATGGACCTCAATGGGGCTGGCCGGCCACGCCCTCCGCAGCGCCGAGTTGGTCCTTGGGACGCATGGGCGACCTCGAAGTCAGGTTGGCCGTCGGCCGCAAGGAGATCCGGCGCGCCCAACGCATCCGCTACAAGGTCTTTTTCGAACAGGGTCAAGCCAGGCCAACCGCGTCGGCTGCGCTTCAACGCCGGGATCTCTGTTCCTACGACGCGATCTGCGATCACCTCGTGGTGATCGATCACGCAGCGATCCACAAGCGCACGGGCCTGCGGCGTCCGAAGATCGTCGGGACCTACCGGCTGCTGCGCCAGGAGATTGCTGAGCGGCATTGGGGATTCTATACCTCCCGGGAATTCGCCATCGCTCCGCTCCTGGCGCTGCATCCCGACAAAAGATTCCTCGAGCTCGGCCGTTCCTGCGTGCTGCCGCGCTATCGGTCGAAGCGCACGATCGAGCTTCTCTGGCGGGGAATCTGGGCTTATGCGCAGCACCACTGCGTTGACGTACTGATCGGCTGTGCCAGCTTTGAGGGCGTCGATCTCGATGAGCTATCGCGACCTCTAAGCACATTGCTTCACGTCGCCTCGGCGGCTCCGGACTGGCAGGCGGAGCCCGCTCCCGGCCGGGGTGCCACCGTCAAGGCGGTGCCCGTCGCGCATCTCGAGCGGCGCGAAGCGCTGGCGGGGCTACCCCCGCTCATCAAGGGTTATCTCAGAGCCGGCGCGCGATTTGGCAACGGGGTCGTGGTGGACCGCGTCTTCGGTACCACCGACGTTCTGGCGGTGTTGCCGCTGTCCGATCTCGACAGCCGCTACCTGGCGCGTTTCGGTTCGGCGTGAATCCGTCCGCCGAGCCCGTCGTGTCGTGTCAGGCGAGCCAGCCGGTTGACGCCCCGTAGATGATCAGGATGCCGATCAGGGCACGGTAGATGACGAAGGGCCAGGTCGAGAAGCGTTCCAGGATCCGTAGCAACAGCGCGATGGCCACGAAGGCCGAGACGGAACCCACGATGATGCCGACGGCCAGCACCGACCAGCCCTGCGCGTCGAGATGAGCCTTATGAAGCTCGTAGAGTTCCTTCAGCCCCGCCAGGGCGATGGCCGGGATGCCGAGCAGGAAGGAGAAGCGTGCGGCTTCCTCGCGCTTGAGGTCGAGGAACAGCGCGGCCGTCAGCGTCGAGCCCGAGCGTGAAACGCCTGGGATCAGGGCGCCGATCTGGGCAATTCCCACCACCATGGCGTCGAGCAGGGTCATGTCGGCCAGGACGCGGCGATGGCGGCAGTAGAGTTCGGCAATTGCCAAGAGAATGGCCATGGCTATGCAGGAGATGCCGACCACCTGCAACCCGCGAAGCGGCGACCCGCAGGCATTGAGTCGCGACGACAGGAGCAGGCCGGCCATGGCGATCGGAACGGTCGCGAGAACCACCCAAACGGCGAAGCGGAAATCCCAGGCCCCGAACTGGCCCCTCAGCGCCGCGCGGATCGCACCACCACCGATGCCGGAGACATCGCGCCAGAAGTAGGAGATGACGGCCGCCAAGGCGGCCAGCTGCATGGCGGCCGAGAAGGCCGAGCCCGGATCCTGCCAGCCGAGCAGGGCAGGAACGATGCGCATATGCGCGGTCGACGAGATAGGCATCAGCTCGGTCAGACCCTGGACGACGCCTAGGAACGCGACCTTGGCATAGCCCAGCGACACGAAGCCCGTGTCGATCCCCTCAGTGCAGCCGCCCGCCATGTCCGACCTCGTGACGCTTTACGCCTCGGCCGAGCACGGGGATCAGCGCCTGCAAGGCGCCGGTACCCTCGAAACTCGACCGTCGTTTCGCTGAGCCTCTGCTGCGATCGAAGCCGTACCCCCGACGCAAACCGCTCGTTCTCGGGACATTACATCACGCGAATGCTGACGATCGCTTTAACGTTGGATCAATCGTTTCAGCGCCGAAGCGTCCCGTTGCGCCGCAGATCCTCGCGCAAGCGGTCGAGCGGTGGGGCGTAGAGAAAGCCGAACGACACGGTGCCGTCTCGCCCATCGACGGCATGATGCATCTTATGCGCCTGGTACAGGCGTTTCAGGTACCCACGGCGCGGCACATGACGGAATGGCCAGCGCTGATGGACGAGGCCATCGTGCATCATGAAATAAAGGATGCCATAGACCACGAGGCCGATCGAAATCCAGAACATGGGTTCGACCCAGTGTCCGGCGGCCATCAACAGAATGGCGAAGCCGGCGAAGAACACGGCATAGAGGTCGTTCTCCTCAAGCAGGTCGTCGTGCGCCTCGTGATGCGAGCGATGCCAGCCCCAGCCGAATCCATGCATGACGTAGCGGTGGATCACCACCGCCGCGACTTCGGTCCCGGCGACCGTCGCCAAGACGAGCAGCGCATTGCCCATGATCGCCGCCATCGTCAGAAATCGCCCCCGCGCGCCACAGGCAGACGTTTGGTCGGGAGCCGCCACCATGGCACCGACGGATCATCGTGGTGTTCGTGATGATAGCCGAAGTGGAAGCAGGTGAGCAGCGACAGGATCCAGGGAAAATCGTTCGAGCGTGAGCGATGATCGTCGGCGAAGCCCGTTTCCTCGGCCCGATGCGGGAGATAGGTCCCGAAATAGAAGAGCTGAAAAGCCGACAGGATTGCCGGCAGTGCCCAGAACAGGAGCAGGCGTTCCATCGGCACGTGCAGCAGGAAGCTGTAGATGGCCGACCCGGCCATCAGCCGTGCCACTTGGCCGGGTGAGAGATATTCGGCGAAGAACCGTCCGAACCAGGTCAGGAAGGGGACGTGGCCATCGCCCGCGAAGTCCGGATCCTCATCGGTCCCAGGGGCGCGATGATGGGCGAAGTGCCGGGTGACCAGGGCGTCATACCAGATGCCGGCGTAGAGCATGAGGACGACCCGCCCGACCGCACGGTTGATGTGGGGGCGGAAGGGCGCCAGCGAACCATGCATGGCGTCATGGGCCACGATGAATAAACCTACCGACAGCCAGCATTGAAGCGCCACCAGCAAGGGGGCGAGAGCCAGGGCCAAGTGCCAGGGTAGAAGGAAAACGTCGGCGACGTGCAACGCCAGCCACCCCCCGATCACGGCGGCGGCAAGGCCGAGGCCGATGACGCCTTGTCGCGCGAAACGGTTCGTCGAGCGGCGAGGTGCGGCGGTTGTCGACATCGGTGAGATCCTGCTCAGCACAGCCGGGTCTGGGCGAAGGTCACTAAGATGTAGTCCCTCAGTGGCTGTCCGCCAGAGCCGCGGGTCGGAAGCAGCTTGAGCGCCTCCGCCATGTGATGGCCGAACCGCTCGCGCGCCCGCTCGGCGCCGAGGATCGACACGACGGTCGGCTTGCCGTCGTCCTTGTGGACGTCTTTCGATTTCGGCCCGACCGACACCGAGACGTCGAACAGATCGTCGGCGATCTGATAGGCCAGACCCAGATGGGCCGCGACCTGTCGGAGCTTTTCGATCGACCGGTCCTCCGCACCGGCGACGCGGGCGCCGATCTCGAGCGCCGCCTCGAAGAGCACGCTGGTCTTCTGATGGTTCAGGGCTTCGAGCCGCGCCACGGTGGCGGTCGAGCTACGATCGTGCAGGTCATAGTCCTGGCCGGTGATCAGCCCGTCGAAGCCAACCGCGGCGGCCAGGCGCTCCACCAGAGCCAACCGAGTTTCGCAGGGCAGGCGCGTGGCGCGCGTCAGAGTCGCAAAGGCCTGGTTGAGAAGCGCGACAGCTGCCAGGATGGCAGTGCTCTCGTCGAAGTGGACATGCACCGTGGGCTGACCGCGCCGCAGGCGCGCATTGTCCATGCAGGGCAGGTCGTCGAGCACCAGCGAGGCGGTGTGAACCATCTCGGTGGCGCAGGCGACGTCGAGGGCGTCCTCGACGGCTGCGCCGAAATCGACGGCGGCGAGGAGGGTCAGCAGCGGTCTGATGCGCTTGCCGGGCGCCAGGAGCGCATATCGGACGGCGTCGTTGACCCGCTGGGGCCCACGGTGTGCCACGGGCACGAGACTATCGAGACGCTCATTGACGGCGGCGCGAAGTTCCTCGACCGGGGTCGGAGTTGCATAAATGGCTTGCATGCGCGGCGCCGAACCTGCCTTTCCGGGAGACACAATCCGGGCCTGCGCAGGCCCAGCACCGACACTGTCCGATTCCTCGGAGCAAAAAGATAGCACAGACAACGTTCTCCGCACCGCGCTCTTTGCGCGCGGACGGCGCGGCGCCTCTGCCCTGGATCCGGGTGGCGCCCCGCGCCCCCTATTTCGTCGACGAGGCCGGGGCGCCCTGGCACCCAATCGGCCAGAACGACGCCATCAGCTGGGTCGAACTCACCCCGCTGTTCCGACGCCGTGATGTCGCGGCGGTCGACCGTTATCTCGGCATGCTGAAGGACCATGGCGTCACGGTTCTAAGGCTGATGTTGGAATACGCGCAGGTCCGGCATCGCTACATCGAGAAGCCGATGGGCCACTTCGTGCCCAACATGGTGTCCTTGTGGGACGATCTCTTCGCGCTCTGCGCGAACCACGGTCTCCGCATTCTGCTGACCCCCTACGACACGTTCTGGATGTGGTTGCACTTCCGCCACCATCCCTATTCGGCGTCGCAAGGCGGACTGGTGACCCACCCATCGCAGGTGCTCACCGATCCGGCCATGCGCGATGCCATCAAGGCCCGGCTCTCCTTCGTGACAGCGCGGTGGGGCGGCTCCGGCACCCTCTTCGCCTGGGACATCTGGAACGAGATCCACCCCGCCCAGGGCGGCGACAGTGCCGATGCCTTCGACGAGTTCATCGCCGACATCGGCGGCCACCTCAGGGCCGTGGAGATGCGGTTGTATGGACGCGCCCACCCCCAGACGGTGTCAATCTTCGGCCCCGAACTGGTCTGGCGGCCGCATCTCGCCATGGAGAGCGCGATCTTCCGCCATCCGGGGCTCGATGCCGCAACGATCCACATCTACGAGCACGGAACCATCGACGACCCCCGCAACACTGTCGATGCCGCCATCGGCATGGGCCGGATCGTGCGCGAATCGATAGGCGAGATCCGCGACGGCCGACCCTTCTTCGACAGCGAGCATGGGCCGATCCACAGCTTCAAGGATCGCCATCGCCGGATTCCCGAGCCCTTCGACGACGAATATTTCCGCCACATGCAATGGGCTCATCTCGCGGCGGGCGGCGCGGGCGGCGGCATGCGATGGCCGAATCGAACACCCCATGTGCTGACCGCAGGCATGCGACGTGCCCAGCGCGCCCTCTCAGGATTCATGCCGCTGGTCGACTGGCCGCGCTTCGATCGCCGCAGCCTTGGGCCGGAGATCGTAGTGCGCGAGCACTCCGGTGCCGAGATCGGGGAGGACCGCCTGGCGCGTTTCGCCTCCGCTTCGGCCGATCAGGCCGTCGTGTATCTGCTGGCGCGCGATCGCATCGACGCAACGGGCCTGATGCGGACCGATCTGCCGCCACTTGAACTTAGAGTCGAGGTCCCGGACCTACGTCCCGGCACCTACAATGTGACGGGGTGGCACACGGCCGACGGACGAACCCTCGGACTAGAGAGCTTGCCGAACAACGGCGACGGATTTCGTCTGCCGGCCTTCACCGGCGACATGGCCGTTGCCCTGGTCCGACAGGCCGAATAGTTGCAGCTCACTTCTGCGCCCGTGCCGTCCGGCTATGATCCGGATGGGACAATCGAACACAGGATCAGGCGCTGAGGAAGATCACCCGCGGTCCGCGGCGATCAGGCGCTGGTGGACGCGACCCGCGGCCGTAGCGCTTAATGCCGCGAAGGCTCTAGGGCGTGGCGTCCTTGTCCGTCTTCGCAGACCGCTGATTGGCGCCGGTCATTCGATGCGAGGATGAGAAGGTCTCCATCTTCTCGCGACGTTTGGCTTCTTGCACCGCTTCACTGTGGGTGACCGGCGCCCGCCGATTGCTGTAGGGCGTCGCTTTTGTGTTCTGGACCTCTGTCATGGCCACCTCCTGTTCCGATGCTTCGGAACAGGTTGAAGCTCTGCCCGCTCCGTGGCGGATCTGGGGCGATCCCGCTTTGCTTGCAAATCTTCTTCAACGTTGCCGGCGGCGGGCCGAAGCCTATTTGCAGGGTCCTCGATGCAAATGCGAGTTCAGCCATGCTTCTCCGATTCGACACGCCGAATTCCGCTAATCTGGCCACCTGGATCAACCCGGAGCATGTGGCGGGCGTGCACACCCAGGCCCCGGAGGTGACGACCGTCTATCTCGTGGGCGGGTTCGAGCAACGTGTCGCAGGGTCGTCGGACGAGGTGGCTCGCCGGATCGATGAGGCGCAACGCTCGTTGCGGGGCCCGACCCCAGCGCAAGACCCGCGCGTTCTCTGACGCAGGTCTGTCCCCCGGTGAGAACGACGCACCGCAAGCGCACCCCACAGCGCAAAAATTGAGCAGCCGGCCAGAAGCGTCGCCGTGCCGACGACGATATCGGACGCGAGGGTCAGCGGGCCAACGCTGATGAAGAGGAGCCAGAACCAGGCATTCGCAATGATGATGGTGAGGTTCCGCATCCCATCCTCTCCGAGGTGCTGGCGTCCCGCGCCGGACGCGATTGTGGCGGCGATGACGGTGGCCTGCAACGGGGCGGGCTGAGGCACCTCGGTGGCCGCGGTCTTGCAGGCCGCGATGCAGCTCTGGAGCGGGATGGCATGGACGAGATCGGGAAGAAGACGCGCTGGACGGGGCGCCACGCCGACAAGGACGCGCTTCGCGCCGACGTCTGGGCGGCTCTCGAAACCAGCGGCGTCAACGTCGGGCCGGTGTGGAGCAAGATTCCCAATTTCGCCGGTGCCGACCTCGCTGCAATGCGCCTCGCCAACCTCGCGGCCTGGAAGGCCACGACGGTGATCAAGTGCAACCCGGATCCGCCACAGATTCCTGTTCGGCTCAGGGCGCTCTATGAGGGCAAGACCGTCTACACGCCGGTGCCGGAGCTCCAGACCGGAGTTCCCTTCGTCAAGCTCGATCCCGAGCGACTGACCGCTTTGGGCGTGTCTTTCGAACTAGCGGCGGTGAGCCAGGGCTTTCTCGCACATGGTGAGCCGGTCGAGTTCGAAGACATGCCCTATTTGCCGTTCTGTGTCGTCGGCTGCGTGGCGGTGGGCCGGGGCGGGGGGCGGACCGGCAAGGGGGCGGGCTTCGCCGATCTCGAACTCGGCATTTTCCGAGATCTCGGTAAGGTCGATGTCGCCAGCGTCATTGCCACCACGGTTCATTCTTCTCAGGTCGTTGCCGACGCGCGTGTCCCCATGCAGGCGCACGACTCGGCCCTGCATGTCATCGCGACCGAAGCCGAACTGATCGAGGTCGAAGGCGAGCCTCGTCAGCCGCCTGGCGTCGACTGGAGCGCGGTCAAGCCGGACCAATTCGCCGCCATCCCGTTCCTCGCCAGCCTTCGAGACAGGCTGCAGCGACGAGGCTGAGCCTCGCCGGGTGAGATACGAATCCTAAGAGGCAGACGGCCGCCGGAGGGACTTCCATCAGCAGGCAGAGACAGGCGCGACGCGGGCGGATTGCACTGGCTTACCCCGCCATGGCGAGCGCAGCGAAGCCACCCACGCGCGTCATGCGCAGCACGCAAGGAGCGCAGCCGGGGTGGTTCATTCGGAGAGCGTGGGCTGGGTGACTTCGGCGCTCCGCGCCCCGCAATGCCCAACGGTTAAAATAGCCAGCACGCGAATCTCGAGCCGAACAGCGTGCGGCCAAGGCCACCGAGTTCAGCTCACGCCTATAAGAACACTAAGCTTCAAGTTACTGGCGAATATGGTCTTTGGGGGGGGAGTGATGGTGGGCGCACAAGGGCTCGAACCTTGGACCCGCTGATTAAGAGTCAGCTGCTCTACCAACTGAGCTATGCGCCCATCACTCGCGGCCGCGTCGTGCGCGACCGATGGGTGGGGTATAGGGGGGTGAACCTGGGCTGTAAAGGGCTTTTTGGCAGATGAACCTGCCGCAGCGTCAAGCGCAGCGGCAGGCTTTGGAGACGTCAGGCGAGCTTCATGGCGCTCTGCGCCGAGCCGCGCTGCACCCAGGTCTGCAGCTTGTTGAGCGCGCCGAGATAGGCGCGGGCACAGGCCACCATCGTGTCCGGATCGGCGCCGCGACCCGTGAAGGCGCGACCTTCGACGCCGAGCCTGACTGTGACCTCGGCCTGGGCATCCGTTCCCTCGGTGACGGCGTGGATCTGAAACAGCTCGAGTTCCGCCTCATGCGGCTCGAGCGTGCGGATCCCGTTGAAAATGGCATCGACCGGGCCGTTGCCGGTAGCCTGGGTGGTGCGATGGGCACCGTCGACCGACACGGTCAGCGTCGCGGATTGCGGTCCGGCCGTGCCCGCCACGACGGTCAGGGCTTCGAGCGTGATGCGCTCGTGTGCGTTGCCGATTTCCTCGTCCACGATGGCGACGATGTCCTCGTCGTAAACGTGCTTCTTGCGATCCGCGAGGTCCTTGAAGCGCTTGAAGGCATCCTGGAGAGCGTTGTCGCCCAAGGTGTAGCCGAGCTCGCGCAGCTTGTCCTTGAACGCCGCCCGTCCGGAATGCTTTCCCATCACCAGCGACGTCTTGGAGACCCCGACGCTCTCGGGCGTCATGATCTCGTAGGTCTCGGCGTTCTTGAGCATGCCGTCCTGGTGAATGCCGCTCTCGTGGGCAAAGGCGTTCCGGCCGACGATCGCCTTGTTGTACTGGACCGGGAAGGAGGTAACGGCCGACAGGCGCTTCGAGGCGCGTGTAAGCATCGTCGTGTCGATGCCCGTGGAATAGGGCAGCACGTCGCGCCGGGTGCGGATGGCCATCACGACCTCCTCCAGCGCGGCATTCCCGGCGCGTTCGCCGATGCCATTGATGGTGCATTCGACTTGCCGCGCCCCGCCTTCGAGTCCCGCCAGGGTATTGGCGACCGCCAGGCCGAGGTCGTCGTGGCAATGGACCGAGAAGACGGCCTTGTCGGCGCCGGGCACGCGGTCCCGCACGTCGCGGAACATCGCCCTGTATTCGGCCGGGGTGGCATAGCCGACCGTGTCGGGCAGGTTGATGGTCGTGGCACCCGCCTTGATGGCCGCCTCGACGCAGCGGCAGAGATAGTCGAGCGGCGTCCGCGTGGCATCCATGGCCGACCATTCGACGTCTTCGACGAGGCCGCGCGCCTGGGTGACGGTGCGGGCGATGATCTCCAGCACCTCGTCCTCCGACTTCCGCATCTGATGCGCCAGATGGATCGGCGAGGTCGAGACGAAAGTGTGGATGCGCGGGTGCTTGGCGTGGCGCACGGCGGCGCCGGCCCGGGCGATGTCGCCTTCGATGGCGCGGGCGAGCCCCGCTACGGTGGCGCGTGACACTTGGCGGGCGATCTCGGACACCGCTTCGAAATCACCTTCGGAGGCAATGGGAAAGCCGGCTTCGATGATGTCGACGCCCATCTCGTCGAGAAGGCTGGCGACCTCGATCTTGTCCTCGAAGGTCATGGTGGCACCGGGACATTGCTCGCCGTCGCGCAAGGTCGTGTCGAAGATCAGAACGCGGTCGGGCTGGCGGGAAAGGTCGGTCATGGATCAATCCTGGAGAGTACGGGCGCGGCAGCGCTGCCCTGAACCGGAAAGAGTGAAGGTCGCTCGCAATCCCCTGAGCGCCCAGGCACGAAGCCCGGCCGGCGCTCAGGGGCGGCTAAGAAGAAGCAGGGCGAGCGTCAGGGCGGCAGCGCCGCGCGCACCGTCGGGTCGGGTCAGCTTGTGAGCGGAATCCGCCACGCCGTTCCTCGATCAATCGCGGGCTCGACCCTGTCAGGGAGCCCATCTCTTCCCGGATAGGCCGCGCCGCGCCGAAGATCAAGGCGAGATGCCGATCTTGGGCAAGGCAACTCATCGCAGCGAGCCTGAAACGAAGAAGCCCGGGCAGGGCCCGGGCTTCTCTCTCGTCTGAGGGAGCGCTAAAACTTTAGGCGGCTTCCTCGACGTCGCCTTCGGCCTCGTCGGCTTCTGCCTCGGCTTCCGCTTCGGCCTTGGAGCGGCGCGGGCTCTTCTGAAGCTGGGCTTCGATCAGCTTGCCGACTTCGGAATCCGTCAGCTTCAATACGGCTGCGATCTCGCGGGCAAGCCTGTCCAGCGCCGCTTCGTAGAGCTGGCGCTCCGAATAGGACTGCTCTGGCTGAGCATCGGACCGATAGAGGTCACGCACCACTTCGGCGACCGCGATCAGATCGCCGGAATTGATCTTGGCCTCGTACTCCTGCGCACGTCGCGACCACATGGTGCGCTTCACACGGGCGCGACCGGCGAGCGTGTCGAGACCCTTCTGCACGGCCTCCGGCTCGCTCAGCTTGCGCATGCCCACGGCCGTCACCTTCGGCAACGGCACCTTCAGCTTCATCTTGTCCTTGGCGAAGGAGATGACGAACAGCTCGAGCTTGAAGCCCGCAACCTCCTCCTCCTCGACCGCCACGATCTCCCCGACACCATGAGCCGGATAGACGATAAACTCGCCAGCCTTGAAACCGTGACGCGAGCCGGGAACCTTGGGCAAAGTTTTGCCCGATTCAGCTTTCACCTGTTGCGTACCGGGGTGAGGACGGATCGACTTCGACGGAAAGCCAGCGCGCGAGCCGGGAGCACCGAAGGACGACTTCGGGCGGGGCGGGGCGACCTTCTCGGAAACGACCGGAGCGACATCGGCTTCGGCGGGGGAAGAGGCTGATTTTTGAGTCACGATGTTCCGTTCGCTGTTGCAGGCCGGGCTTCGTCCGGCATACCGAAGCATGCGGGGCGAGCCGGAGCCGTCTTGATCCGTCGTCAGCTTCCGATGAGCCCGGGTCGGGTTAAGATCCCGCTCACGTGAGTTCGGCGTTGAAGGAGCAGCGGCGACCAGTTAAGCAACCTGAGTGCAGACGGCGAGCATCGTCGCTGAACGCAGGCAATCTTGACTCAGTCGCAATGGCTCGCGCATGTCGCCGATCGCACGTGACCATAACAGCACAGTACTGAAAAATCAATGAGGAAACGCCTCGGCGCTGTGGAACAACCAGCGTTTCGCCTTCGCGATCGCGGCTGAAACCCCGGTCTGTAGACCTCAACGAGCCGAGCTTTTCGCCTCGTCCACCCATCGAACGAGCTGGCGCCTTAGCGCCGCGGGGTCGACGATCCTTTCAGGAAAATCCAGTCGAAGCGTCTCGTCGCCGCCTCCGAGGTCGATACCGTCCGGGTCGAGGCCGACGATGCGCCAGTCGCGATCCGGCGCTTTGCAGAACCTGTCGGCGTAGAGCCGCAAGGCGTCGCGATGGTCGGCATTCATATGATCGACCGACCGCGTCTCCGCCGCGAGAAGCGCCTCGGCGCCGACGAGGTCAGTCAGGAGATCGGCAGCCGGCAGCATATGGATGCGACCGAAACCGCCGATGATCCGGGCACCCGTCACGTTCAGCCGCCAGAAGGAGAAGTCGCCGAAGTCGACGTAGATCTCGGCCTTCGGGTGTCGGCGCAGGAAGCGAGTCCGCCAGGCCATGCGCTCTTCGTCGGTGGCCCGGACGGCACGGGCCGTGACGGTCAGGCGCGGATGGGTGAGCGGGTCGCCTTTGCCGGCGCGGTCGAGGAGCAGGGAGCACCGCAGGTCGGCCAGCAGATGCTGCGTATGGACCGCCAGGGTCGAGAGCGGCAGGACGGGGCTACCGTCCGGCAAAGTCGCGACCGTGACGAGGCTCGCGTAGGGATCGCCGTCCGGCGTCAGAGTGGCGAGCGCGCCGGAGCGGACAGTGCGCAGCAGATGCCGAGCCTCCCGCCTGGGATCATAGTCGACCGCAGGCCCGGCAGCGGGTTCGTTCCAGACTGCCGAACCCTTCCGGTCTCCGTCGCTGCTGCTCTCGTCGCTCATGGATCAATGCGTAGCATGACGGGCGATGAAGGTCTTGAACCGTTCCGATCCGGCGCTTCCGAACACGTCGGCTGGCGATCCATCGCAATCGACGAGGCCGTTCTGCAGGAAGACCACGCGATCCGACACCTCGCGGGCGAAGCCGATCTCGTGGGTCACAACCAGCATGGTGCGGCCCTCGGCGGCCAGCGTCCTCATTACGCGGAGCACCTCGCCGACGAGTTCGGGATCGAGCGCCGAGGTGGGCTCGTCGAAGAGCATGACGTCCGGGCGCATCGCCAGGGCGCGCGCGATCGCGGCGCGTTGCTGCTGGCCGCCGGACAGATGCGAAGGATATTGGTGCCGCTTCTCGGCGATACCGACCTTGGCCAGCAGTTCCTCGGCCTCCGCGATGCAATCCGCCCTGGGGCGGCCCAGAACATGGATCGGCGCCTCGATGACGTTCTGCAGAATCGTCATGTGGGACCACAGGTTGAAGCTCTGGAACACCATGCCGAGGCGCGAGCGAATCCTGTCGACCTGGCGGCGGTCGGCGGGCGCCGACTTTCCGTCGCGGCCGCGGCGCATCCGAATGACCTCGTCGCCGAGCCGCACCTCGCCGCTGTCCGGCGTCTCGAGAAGGTTGATGCAGCGTAGGAAGGTGCTCTTGCCGGAGCCGCTGGCACCGAGGATCGAGATCACGTCGCCTTGGCGGGCGTCGAGTGAAATGCCCTTCAGGACCTCGAGCGCCCCGAATGTCTTGTGCAAGTCCCTGACCGACAGAGCGCAACCTTGGTGTGAAGCATCGGTCATCGAGCGGTTCCCAGTTCGAGAGGTGTGTCGAGGCCGGGCAGCAGAGCTGGCGCGCGGCGGAGATGGGGCGAAAGATGCCACTCGAGCAGCGCAATGACGCGCGAGATGACGATGTTGAGCACGAGATAAAGGGCACCGGCGCAGAGGAAGACCTCTATGGCGCGATAGGTCTCGGAATTGATCTTGGCGGCGACGAACATGGTTTCCTTCAGCGTCACGATGCTGGCCAGAGCCGTGGCCTTGGTCATCAGGATGACTTCGGTGGCGTAGCTCGGAAGGCCCTGTCGAAGCGCGATCGGCAGCACGATCCGGCGCAGCACCAGCCACCTGGACATGCCGCAGGCTCGCGCCGCCTCCACCTGGCCCTGCGGGACCGCCGCAAGGGCGCCGCGGATGATCTCGCTCTGATAGGCCGCGGTGTTCAGCGCCAACGCCAGGACGGCGCACCAGAAAGGTTCGCGCAGGAAGGGCCAGAACAGGCTGTGCCGAACCTCCGGAAACTGGCTCAGCCCGTAATAGATAAGGAAGAGTTGCACCAGCAATGGCGTGCCGCGGAAGACGAAGACGTAAGCGGCGGAGAGGCCGGCGAGCGGGCCAATGCCGCCGGCCTTCATCCAGGCGAGCAGGCAGGCCAGGATCCCGCCCAGCGCGACCGAAACGGCGAAGAGTTCGATGGTGAGCGGTAACCCCTGCAGCAGGGCCACCGTGGTTTGCACCATGAAGTCGAGATCGAGCATGGGAGATGCCCGTCTCAGAGACGGCGCAGCGAGCGCGACATGCGCCACTCGGCTCGGCCGAAGAGCAGGGTCGAGCCGGTCGTCAGCACGAGGTAGAGCGCACCGGCCGCGAGATAGAAGGCGAAGGGCTGATGCGTCGAGCCGGCGCCGATCTGGCTTTGACGCAGCAGTTCGACGAGCCCCGTGATCGAGACCAGCGCCGATTCCTTGAGCGCCAACTGCCAGACGTTGCCGAGGCCGGGCAGGGCCAGGGCAACGATCTGCGGCGCCAGGATGCGTCGGAACCGCAGCGCCCCGCTCATGCCGAGCGCCCGGGCCGCCTCGATCTGGCCGCGCGGCACCGATTGCGCGGCCCCTCGGAAGACCTCCGCCTGATAGGCGGCCGAGACGAGCCCGCAGGCCAAGGCTCCGGCCAGGAAGGACGGAAGGCCGAGAAAGCCGTCCGCCCCCACCGCGTGGCCGATGCGGGTCACGATGGCGCTGCCGCCAAAATAGACGAGGTAGATGACGAGGAGGTCGGGCACGCCGCGCAGCACCGTGGTGTAGGCTTCGCCAATGGCATGAAGCAGGCGGCTCGCCGAAAGTTTGGCGGCCGCCACGCCGGTTCCCAACACGGCGCCGATGAGAAAGGCCGAAACCGCCACCGCCAGCGTGACGAGCGTCGCCCGAAGCATGGCGGCCCCCCATCCCGCCGGGCCGAAACCAAAGAGTGCGAGGTCGCTCACGGACGCGTGTCGATGCCGAAGCGGGCCATCAGGCCGGGGGCATCATGTCGAGCTTGAACCACTTGTCCTGGAGCTTCTTGAGGGAGCCGTCGGCCTTGGCGGAGGCAATGGCAGAGTCGAACAGCGCCTTCAACTCCGGCTCGTCCTTTCTCATGCCGACCCCGACACCGCGCCCGAAGATGGGGCCGCCCCGGAACTCGGCGCCGGCCAGAGTGAGGCCCTTACCGTCGGGCTTGGCCATCGTGGTCAGAAAGTAGGCATCGTCGGCGAAAGCCGCATCGATGCGTCCGGCCATCAGGTCGAGATCGTGCTGCTCGGTCGTCTTGTATTCCTGAATGGTGGCGACATCCTTGAAGTAGGTGCCGACGAAAGCGGCATGGATGGTGGCGACCTGGACGCCGATGGTCTTGCCCTTCAGCATCGCCCGCATCTTGTCGATGGTCGCCTTCGCGGCAGGGTCGTCGGCGGACAGGTTGAAGATGTCTCCGGTGCCGGGCAGCTTGGCGAGGTCGCTGTCTTTGGACACCATGAAGCCCGCCGGCCCTGCCGCATAGGCGTTGGAGAAGGCGATCACCTCCTGCCGCTTCGGCGTGATGTTCATGCCCGCCATGATGGCGTCGAACTTGCCGGCCGTCAGGGCGGGGATCATGCCGTCCCATTCGTTCTGCACGACCGTGCAGGTGACCTTCATGCGGTCGCAGAGGTCATGGGCGAGATCGACCTCGAAGCCCGCGAGCTTGCCGTCCGGCAGAACGTAGTTCCAAGGCTCGTAGGCGCCCTCGGTGGCGATCGTGACGCTCTTCCAATCCTTGGCCTCGGCACCGCCGACGGCAACCAGGATGCCGACCGCGGATGCGGCGAACAGGGCGAAACGGTTCATCCAAACCTCCCGATGCGACCACGGGCTTTGCCCTGGTCTTGACGCCATGATGACGTCTCCGTACCGCGTAAGCAATTGTCGGACCGGACTCGGAGCGGCAGGCGCGAGCTGGAGCGACTGGGAAAGGCAGCTTGCAACGTGCTCGCTGCTGTGGATGGCTGACTGTCTCAAAGGAGACCGTTCATGCCGATCGATCACTGGCTGGCTTTCGTCGCCGCCTCCGCTGTCCTGCTCGCGATTCCCGGGCCCACCGTGCTGCTCGTCATCTCCTACGCGCTGGGGCACGGCCGACGGCCGGCAGCCGCCATCGTGGCGGGGGTGGCGCTCGGCGACGTCACATCCATGACGGCCTCCATGCTTGGCCTCGGAGCCTTGCTGGCGGCGTCGTCTCTCGTCTTCACCGCCCTGCGCTGGATCGGCGGCGCCTATCTCGTCTATCTCGGGGTGAAGCTGTGGCGCGCGCCCGTGGCCGAGGCTGCCGATGCGGAGGCTCCCCCCGCCAGCCTGCGAAAGATCTTCGCCCATGCCTACGCGGTCACGGCCCTTAACCCCAAGGGGATCGTCTTCTTCGTCGCCTTCGTGCCGCAGTTCCTGTCCGCCTCCGCGCCGTTCCTGCCGCAGGTGGCCGTGCTGGAGGCGACCTTCGTGACGATGGCGATCGTCAACTCGGCGCTCTACGCCGTGCTGGCATCGGCAGCCCGGCAGCGGCTGCGACAGGCCCGCGTGCGACGTGCCGTCAACCGAACGGGCGGCACCCTGCTGATCGGTGCCGGCGCGCTCGCGGCCGGATGGCGGACGGCTTCTGCCTGAACCTCAGGGCGGCTTTCACCCCTGGCCTTCCCGCTCTGCCAAAAAGATCACTCGGCGGCGGGCAGGGGTTGTAAGTCTCGCCGCCGCCGGAACGGCCAGCGCAGCCGCTGCAGCCGCGCCATACCGAGATAGATGATCGGGGTCGTATAGAGCGTCAGGGCCTGACTGAGGATGAGCCCGCCCATGATGGTCACGCCGAGGGGCCGGCGAAGCTCCGCGCCGACGCCTTCGCCGAAAGCGATCGGCATGGCGCCGAAGAGCGCCGCCAGCGTGGTCATCAGGATCGGCCGGAACCGCTCCAGACAGGCCGCATAGATGGCATCGCGCGGGCTCATCCCCTGATCGCGCTCGGCGTGGATGGCGAAATCGACCAGCATGATGCCGTTCTTCTTCACGATGCCGATCAGCAGGATGATGCCGATGAAGGCGATCACCGTCAGCTCCATATCGACAAGGCGCAGCGCCAGAAGTGCGCCAAGGCCCGCAGAGGGCAGGGTGGAGAGGATCGTCAGGGGATGGGTGAGGCTCTCGTAGAGCACGCCCAGAATGATGTAGATCGACCCCAGCGCCGCCAGCAGCAGCAGTCCCTGACCTCCGGCGCCCTGCTGGAAGACGAGCGCATCTCCGGCGAATTCGGCGTGCAGCCCGTCCGGCAAATGCATTTCGGCCGCCGCTTGGCGGATGGCGTCGCTGGTTGCTTCCAGGCTCGCGCCGTCGGCGAGGTTATAGCTCAGCGTCACCGACGGGAAGGCGCCCTGATGGTTCACCACGAGAGCGGCGTTGCGGCGCTTGATCGTGGTGAAGGCTGAGAGCGGCACCTGTGTGCCATTCGACCCGGGCACGTAGATGCGGCTGAGGTCGGATGGGTCGCGCTGATCCTTCTGCGCCACCTCCAGCACCACGCGATACTGGTTGCGCTGCGTGTAGATGGTCGAGATCTGACGCTCGCCGAAAGCGTCGCTGAGCGCGTCGTCGATCGACTGGATGGCGACCCCGAGCCGCGAGGCCGTGGGTCGGTCGATCACCACTTCGGCTTCGAGGCCGCCCTGCTCGCGGTCGGTCGACATGTCGACGACACCGGGAACGGTCTTCAGCCGGTCGAGAACGCGCGGCTGCCAGGTCTGCAGCTCGTCGAGATCGGCGTCCCATAGGGTGAACTGATACGCTCCCTTGCTGGAGCGCCCCCCGGCGCGGAGATCCTGGATGGGGATCATGAACAGCTTGATGCCGGGCGTGTGACTGAGCTTCTTGCGCAACCGGTCGATGACCTTGGCGGCGGTCGGGCGCTCGCCCTCGGTCTTGAGGCTGATGAACAGCGAGCCGGAGTTCACGCCGCCACCTCCACCGATGAAGGAGCCGACGCCGTCCACGGCGGAGTCCTTCAGGATGACGTCCGACAACCCCTGCTGCAGCGTCGCCATGGCGGGGAACGAAATGTCGGCGGCGGCCTCCGTCGATCCCATGATCAGGCCCGTGTCGTCTTCGGGCACGAAGCCCTTCGGCGCCGTCTTGAAGAGCTCGACGGTGAGACCGATGGTGAGCACCATCACAAGGACCATGATCCAGGGGTGGCGCAGGGCGACCCGCAGCGTCCTGGCATAGCCGCCGACTAGCCGCGCCAGCCCGCCCTCGACGAGACGGTCGAACAGGTCGGGCGCGCGATCGTCGTGCGCCTTCATGAATTTGGCACAGAGCATCGGCGTGAGAGTCAGCGAAACCAGGGTCGACACCACCACGGCGAAGGTGAGCGTCACCGAGAATTCGCGGAAGAACGCCCCGATGATGCCGCCCATGAAGATGAGAGGCACGAAGGCGGCCACGAGCGACAGGCTGATCGACACGACCGTGAAGCCGATCTGCTTCGATCCCAGCAGGGCGGCGGCAAGCGGTCTCATGCCGCGCTCGATGTTGCGCGACACGTTCTCGATCATCACGATCGCGTCGTCGACCACGAAGCCGACCGAGATCGTGATGGCCATGAGGCTGAGGTTGTCGAGGCTGTAGCCTGCCACCCACATGCAGGCGACCGTCCCGGCCAGCGACAGCGGCACCGCGACGCCGGCCGCCAGAGTCGGTGTGGCGCGGCGCAGGAAGGCGAAGACTACGCCCATCACCAGGGCGATCGTGATCAGCAGCGTGATCTGGATGTCATTCACGGCGGCGCGGATCGTCACAGTCCGGTCGGTGAAGATCGAGATGTCGACGCCGGCCGGCACCCAGTTCTTGAGCTCCGGGAGCAGCGCCTTCACGCGATCCACCGTATCGATGACATTGGCCTTGGGCTGCTTGGTCACGATCAACAGCACGGAGGGGCGCTTATTGTACCAACCGGCGGCGCGGCGGCTCTTGTTGCCGCGCTCGACGGTCGCAACGTCGCCGAGCTTCACCACCGTGCCGTTCCGAGCCCGGACCACGATGGAGGCGAAATCTTCCGGCGTCGACAAACGGTCGGAGGTCGCCAGCGTTTCGGTGAGGTCCGGTCCGTCGAAAGAGCCGATCGCCTGGCCGACATTGGCGTTGCCGATGGCGGTGCGGATCGTGTCGATCGACAGCCCCATTGCGGCCAGCCGCTGCGGATCGATCCGCACCCGGATGGCGGGTTGAGCGCCGCCGTTGACGGTGACTTCGGCCACGCCGTCGACCTGGCTGATCTTCTGCGCGATGACGGTGTCGGCGGCATCGTAGAGCGCCGTCACCGGCAACGTCTTCGAGGTCAGTGCCAGGATGATGACCGGGAACGAGGCGGAATTCGCCTTGCGATAGTTGGGCAGCGTCGGCAGGTCGCCCGGCAGGTCGGTCGCGGCCGCATTCAGCGCCGCCTGCACGTCGCGCGCCGCGTCGTCGACGTTGCGGCTGAGGTCGAACTGCAATTGGATCGACGAGGATCCCAGCGTCGAATTCGAGGTGAGCTCGTTGACGCCGGCGATCTCGCCGAGCCGTCGCTCGAGCGGCGCCGCGACGGTCGCCGCCATGATGGCCGGGTCGGCGCCGGGCCGGGAGGCATTCACCCGGATGGCGGGAAAGTCGACGGCCGGCAGGCTCGCAACGGGCAACTGAAAGTACGCCACGACGCCGACGAGGAACAGGCCCACGGACAGCAGTGTCGTGCCGATCGGGCGGCGGATGAAGGGCGCAGAAATGTTCACGAGGCTAGTGGACCGAGAATGGCAACGCCGCTGGTGTGGGCGGCAGCAGCGAGAGCGCGGTCAAGCGTCGCCAGCGGAACCGCGGCCCTAAGAGCCAGGGAGAGATATGCAGCATCGTAGGCCGTGAGCTTGTAGGTGCGTGCCAGAAGGATCACCTCGGCATCATCGCCCGGTCCGCTGTCGAGCACGGGCAAACCTTCGAGCTCGACCAGCAAGTCGCTCGTCTCGGTCGGCCCAAGCCTCTTCCGTCGTTCAGCAAGAACGAGAATGTTTCGCACCTCGTGCCGAAAGACCGAAGGAGCGATCCCGTACGACGCTTTAAGTTGGTCGAGCACGCGGTCTGCGGCCTCATTCCCCTCGTCTGGCAGGAGCCACGCCGCGGCGATCGAAGCATCGACTACGATCGTCAACGGCGCCCCTCATCGCGCCAAGCCAGGATCTCCTCGATCGTCGTCGGCGCTATGCGCCGCCGAATTTCCTTGATCCTTGCGATCTTCTCCGCAACCTCCTCCGGGCTCGGACGATGGCTCTTCCCCTTGACGACTGCTATCGGGACAGCTTCGCGCTCGACCACGACGTCCCGACCAGCTTCCGCCTCAGCGATGATCTCGGACCATCGCGCCTGGCCTTCCTCGACATCGATCTTCAGCGTCATTTCACCCTCCTGGGTTGAAAATCACCATAGCACAACTCGATCATGCGGGCTCTATTCCGCCGCCCTGCGTAGCTCCGGCGCGGCTTCGGCCTCGACGTCGGGGATCGGCGCCGTACCGAGGCCGAAGCGGCGGCCGAGGGCTTCCATCTGCAGGTAGATGACCGGCGTCGTGTAGAGCGTCAGCAACTGGCTGAGCAGAAGGCCGCCGATGATGGTGATGCCGAGCGGAACCCGCAGTTCCGCGCCCGAGCCGTGCGCCAGGGCCAGCGGGATGGCGCCGAAGAGCGCCGCCAGCGTGGTCATCATGATGGGGCGAAAGCGCAGGCGGCAGGCCTGTTCGATGGCGTCGAAGGGCGACAGTCCTTCGTCGCGCTCCGCCGCCGTGGCGAAGTCGATCATCATGATGGCGTTCTTCTTGACGATGCCCATCAACAGGATGATGCCGATCAGCGCCACGATGGACAGTTCCTGGCCCGTGGCCAGCAGCGCCAGCAGCGCGCCGACGCCCGCGGAGGGCAGGGTCGACAGGATCGTCAGCGGGTGGATGAAGCTCTCGTAGAGAATGCCGAGCACGAGATAGATCGCCACCACGGCCGCCAGCACCAGCCAGGGCTCGCCCGCCAACGAATGCTGGAACTCGGCGGCATCCGCGCCGAAAGCGCCGATGATGGAAGTGGGCATGTCGATGTCGCGTTCCGCCGCCGCGATGCCGTCGACCGCCTGGCCGAGCGACGCGCCCTTGGCGAGGTCGAACGAGATGGCGGCGGCAGGGAACTGCTCCTGGTGGGCGACGGCAAGCGGCGCCGTGGTGCGCTTCAGGGTCGCGAAGGAGACCAGCGGAACCTGGGCGCTCGGTGCCGCAGCCGTCGTCGTGGCGGCCGTGGTCACGCCGCCCGTCGACACCTGCGCCGTCGTGGTTCCGCTGGTCACGCCGACATAAAGCTTGTCGAGGATGCGGGGATCGTCGGCGGAGCCGGGCGCTGCTTCCAGGATCACGCGGTACTGGTTCGACTGGCCGTAGATGGTGGAGATCTGTCGCTGGCCGAAGGCGTCGTTCAGCGTGTCGTCGATCATCTGCGCCGTGATGCCGAGACGCCCGGCTTTCTCGCGATCGATGTCGACGAAGGTCCGCAGGCCTCCGTCCTGCACTTCGGCCGCCACATGATCGAAGAGAGGATCGTGCTTCAATCGATCGACGAGCTTGGTCGACCACTCGGTGACGCCGGCCCCATCGGGGCCCGTCAACGTGTACTGGTACTGGGAGCGGCTGGCCGTCGTGGCGATCTGGATATCCTGCACCGGCTTGACGAAGGCCGTGATGCCCGGGATGCGGGCGAGCTTCGCCCTCACCCGCTCGGACACCGTCTGGGCATCCTCCTTCCGGGAGTCGGACGGCTTCAGCGTCAGCTGGAGGTGGGCGACGTTGGAGGTCGGGTTGAGGGTCCCGACGCCGATCACCGCCACAGTGCCGGTGACGTCGCGGTCGTCCGCGAGCGCCGCGGAAGCGGCGGCCTGGAGCCGGCTCATTTCGCCGAATGAGGCCGTGGGCGACGCCTCGATCACAACGTCGATCAGGCCCGTATCCTGCGCGGGCAGGAAGCCTTTCGGGATCACCACGTAGAGGTAGACGGTGAGACCCAGGGTCAGGAGCGACACAAGGGTCATCAGCCCCTGCCGCCGCAGCGCCCAACCGAGAGTCCGCTCGTAGCCGGCCGCCATCCAGGCAATCGGCGCCTCGGCGGCCCGCATCAGCCAGGGCTCGCGAGCCCCGCGTTTCGGCGCCCGCAGCAGCCGGCCGCACATCATCGGCGTCAGGGTCAGCGAGATCACTGCCGACACGACGACCGCGAAGGTGAGGGTGAGGGCGAATTCGCGGAACATGCGTCCCACAATACCGGTCATGAAAAGTAGCGGGATGAAGACCGCGATGAGCGATACGGTCAGCGACACGATGGTGAAGCCGATCTCGCGTGCGCCCTTCAGGGCGGCCTCGAGAGGCGACATGCCCTCCTCGATCTGCCGGACCACGTTCTCGATCATCACGATGGCATCGTCGACCACGAAGCCGGTGCCGATCGTCAGGGCCATCAGGGACAGATTGTCGAGGCTGAAGCCCGCCGCCCACATGACCGCGAAGGTGGCGATGATCGACAGCGGCAGGGCCACTCCGGCGATGATCGTGGCGCGCACGGTGCGCAGGAACAGCAGCACCACCAGAACCACGAGTCCGGCGCTGAGCACGAGGGTGAACTCGACGTCACGGATCGAGGCGCGGATCGTCTCGGTCGAATCGTGCACGACTTTCAGCGTCACGCCGGCGCTGAGCGACTTCTGCAGGCGGGGGAGTTCCTGCAGGACATGGTCGACGGTCTCGACCACATTGGCGCCGGGCTGGCGCTGGACGTCGATGATGACGGCCGGCTGGCCCGCATACCAGCCGCCGACGCGGCTGTTCTCCAGCCCGTCGATGACGGTCGCGACATCGCGCAGCAGCACGGGCGCGGCATTGCGATAGGCGATGACGACGTATTCGTAGCTCTTGGCGGCGTCGATCTGGTCGTTGGCGGCGATCGTGTAGGCTTGGTTGGTGCCGTCGAGCGACCCCTTGGAGCCGGCCACATTGGCCGCCACGATGGCGGCACGCAGATCCTCCAGCGAAATCGAATAGGCGGCGAGGCGCTGCAGGTCGGCCTGGATGCGGACGGCCGGGCGAATGTTGCCCTCGACCGAGACGTGACCCACGCCCGAGACCTGGGACAGTTTCGGCGCCAGCAGCGTGTCGGCAACATCGCTCAGTTCGCGCAAAGGGACGCTGCCGGAGGTGAGCGCCAGCGTCAGCACCGGCGTATCTGCCGGGTTCACCTTGGAATAGGTGGGCGGATAGGGAAGGTTCTTGGGGAGCGTCGAATTGGCGGCGTTGATGGCCGACTGAACGTCCTGCGCGGCGGCGTCGATGTCGCGGTCGAGGTTGAACTGCAGCGTGATCTGAGACAGGCCGAAGGCGCTCTGCGACGACATGGAGGCCAGCGACGGGATCTGCCCGAACTGTCGCTCCAGCGAGGCCGTCACCAGCGACGCGATCGTGTCCGGATTGGCGCCCGGGAGCTGCGTCGTCACCTGGATGGTGGGAAAATCCACCTGGGGCAGGGACGAGACGGCGAGCTGCTTGTAGCCCATCACGCCGGCCAACAGCACCGCGACGGCGAGAAGAGCCGTCGCGATGGGCCGCAGGATGAAGGGCGCCGAGATGTTCACCGGCCGGCGCCCCGCAGGGTCGAGCTGCACATCAATTCGTCGCCCCTGTCTGGGCGTCGTCGCGCTTGCGCCGATGCTTGCGCACGGCGTCCGGACCGCCGGCGGCCGCGTCGGCCTTGGCCTCGGTCGACGGGTCGGGCGTCGCCGCGGCATCGGGCTTGGCCGCCGCATCGGTATCCGGCGTTGCGGCCCCATTCGAGGCGGTCGGGGTGGAGACCGCGACCTTGGCGCCATCGGTCAGGCGCGTGAACCCCGTTGTGATCACCTCTGCCGGCGGCACGAGCCCCGCGGTCAGCACCGTCTCGGCCTCGGTCTGGCGCCCGGTCGTGACCTTGGTCATCACGGCCTTGTCGTCCTTCACCACATAGACGAAGGCGCCGTCCGGGCCGCGCTGCACGGCCGGGGTGGGCACCACGACGACATGGCTCAGCGTGTCGACGAAGAGGCGCAGGTTGATGAACTGGCCGGGCCAGAGCTGGTCGGTGGCGTTGGGAAAACTGCCCTTCAATTTCACCGTACCGGTGGTCTGGTCGACGGTGTTGTCGACCACCTGGAGGGTGCCGGCGTCGACAAGCTCTCCGGTGTCGCCGTCATGCGCCTCGAGCCGCAGCGTTCCCTTGGCGGAGGCCGCATTGACCTGCCGGAGCCATTGCTGGGGCAGGTTGAAGATGGCGGCGATGGGCTTCACCTGCGCGATGGTGACGATCCCGGTGCTGTCGCTGGCGTGGACGATATTGCCCTGGTCGACGATGCGGATGCCGGTGCGGCCGTCGATGGGCGAGCGGATCGTGGCGTAGTCCAGCGTGGCCTTGGTGTTGTCGATCGAGGCCTGATCCTGCGCCAGCTGCGCCTGATCCTGCGCCACCAGGGCCTTCTGCGTGTCGGCCTGCTGGTGCGACCCGTACTGGGTCTCGGCAAGCTTGTTGTAGCGAACGAGATCGACCTGGGCATTGGCCAGCAACGCCTCGTCCTGCGCCTTCTTGGCGACGGCGCTGTCGTAGAGCGCCTTGTAGGTAACGGGGTCGATACGGGCGAGAACGTCGCCCTTCTTGACGTCCTGGCCTTCCTTGAAGTCGACCTCGACGAGCTTGCCATCGACCTGGCTGCGGACCAGGACGCTGTTCGTCGCCTGGACTGTGCCGAGCACGTCGGCCGTCACCGGGACATCGGCATAATGGGCCGCGCCGGCCAGCACCGGGGTCGGGCCATCCGCTGCGAAGCGTCGCCGCCCCTTGCCGGTGGGAGCCGCCTCGCCGTCTGTCGAGGCCAGAGCCGGCTTCTCTGCCGCAGTCCGGGACAGGCCGGGAACGTCGGGCAGCCACGGCACGCGGGCATGGATCGCCGGGAACCGCTCCGCCAGGACGGTGGCGCCGATCAGCAGCAGGAGGGTCAGCGTGAGGAAGCGTTTCATGATCGTCCTGCCGGCGCCGGGCCGTTCGCCGTATATCCGGCCCTGTCGGTCGCCAGCCCCTGGGCGGGGGTCGGGTCGGGTTGCGCCGCTTGCAGCGGCACCGGGCTGAAACCGTCGAGCGCCGGAATCTCCAGGAGCTCGGGCCGTGTCCAGCCACCGCCGATCGCCTGGGCGAGGCTCGACAGGGCCGTGAACCGTGCCAGGCGTACTACGGCCTGGGCGTCGAGCGCCGAGAACAGCGTCTGCTCGGTGTTGATGACGGTGAGGATATCGATGGTCCCCTCTCGCAACCGCGCCCTGGTGATATCATAGGCCAGACGGGACGAGGCGACGACTGCGGCCAATCGCTTCTCGTGTTCGGTGTTCTGCTGGACGGCGATGAGGGCGTTCTCGACGTCGACCAACGATTGAACGACGGACTTCCGGTAATCCTGCAGCGATTCCAGGTTCCGGCCGCGCGCGAGGTCAAGGTCGCCCTTGAGAGCGCCGCCGTCGAGGAGCGGGGAGGCGAGGCCGGAGCCGAAGCTGCCGAAGCCCGCTGCGGGAGACAGCAGCGTCCGCAGCGCTGTGCTCTCGACTCCGCCGGTCGCGGTGAGGCTGACGGACGGCAGCATGGCGGCCCGGGCCGACAGGACGGAGGCATCGGTGGACGCCAACGTCGCCGCCGCTTCCGCGACGTCTGGCCGGCGGCGGACCACCTGGGCGGGCAGGCCAGCCGGGATGACGGGTGGCTTCATCACCGCCAGGCTGCCGCCCTTGATGCTGAGGCTCTCGGGCGCCCGCCCGGTCAGCAGCGCGATCGCCACCTTGGCCTGCTGGAGCTGCTGCTGGAGCGGCGGAAAGGCGGCGAGCTGCTGGTCGACGACGCTCTGCTGCTGAGCGACCTCGAGTGCCGTCACGGTGCCGACCGACAGGCGGCCTTTGATCGCCTCGAGCCCGAAGCGGGCATCCTTGAGATTGTCTTCGGCGATCTTCAGCCGATCCTGCGCCGAGAGCAGCGAGAAGTAGCTGTTGGCGACGGATGCCACCTGGGTCAGCACCAACGTGTCGCGGGCGAAGCGCGTCGCGACGGCGTTCTGGGTGGCCGACAGGCTGGCGAACCGGTTGCGGCCCCAGAGATCGAGCTCGTAGCTGGCCGTCAGGCCCAGGCTGAAGCTGTTGGTCGCGATCGTGTTTCCGGTTCCCGTCAGGCCGGCCGACCGCGTCGTTGTCGGTGTGAAGGATCGGCCGGAGCTGTTCGACGAATTGGCCTGGGGAAACAGCGGCGCGCTCGTGATGGCGGTCTGGGCGTCGGCCTGCAGGATGCGCGCCGCCGCGGCCGCGACATCGAAATTGCCGTGCGCCGTGAGGTCGGCGAGCCGCGCCAGTTCGGCCGAGCCGAAGACCCGGGTCCAGTTGCCGGGCAGGGGAGGCGCGGCGGCGGGCGATTCGCCCGTGCCAGGGCCGGCGTGTTCGAATGTGGCCGGCACCGCCACGTCGAGCCCGGGCCGCGTCTCGTCGAACGAACAGGCGGCGAGAGCCGCCGCCAGGACGAGAGCGGCCCCGGTGGCGGACAGCGACGGCGCAGCTGTCCGAGACCGGACCCTCCGGTTTCGTCCTGCCGCCTGTCCGGCGAAATCTCTCACCTTTGCGAACTCCTCGCGTCACGCCCGGAGAAGCTGGCGCGTCCGATCTCCGGCAGCGTTGTTTAGGAGGCTTTTACCGGCGAAAGGAAGGCCGCGGCGTCGCGCCCCCGTTTCATCCTTGTGGTCATCTCTCCGGGAGGTGAGTCATGATGTGCGGGAGCGTGCCGGATAACCGCGAGGAGAGTGCAGCCATGACGGAACCATCCACGCCGGCTTTTGGTCCGATTCCAGCCGGCACCACGATCGGCCACGTGCATCTGAAAGTCGCCGACCTCGATCGCGCGCTGGGCTTCTACTGCGGGGTCCTGGGGTTCGAACTGATGCAGCGCTACGGCACGCAGGCGGCTTTCGTCTCGGCCGGCGGCTACCATCACCATATCGGCCTCAACACCTGGGAGAGCCTCGGGGGCTCCCCGCCGGCGCCGGGCACAACGGGGCTGTTTCACACGGCCGTTCTTTATCCCACGCGCGCCGCCTTGGCCGATTCGCTGCGTCGCCTTCTCGCCGCCGGCATTCCACTCGAAGGCGCCAGCGACCATGGCGTCAGCGAGGCGCTCTACCTGCGCGATCCGGACCAGAACGGCGTCGAGCTCTATTGGGATCGCCCGCGGGACGCTTGGCCGAAGGACCGCGCCGGCACACTCGCCATGTTCACCCGGCGGCTCGACCTCGAGGATCTCCTGGCAGCCGGGTGACCAGAGGCGACCCCTGCCACCTCCGGTTTTCAGTCTCGAGGGCACGTCACGACGCAACTCGTCGGACGTTTCAGTCGCGAGGGAAATGTCGAGGCGATCGGCCATCGGCCACCACTGGATCGGGTCGCCGCCGCCGGCGTAAGGAGACGATGCGATGAAGACGATCTCGAACGGCTTCTGAAGGATGATCGCGCCTGATGCGAGTGACGCGACCGATGTTGCAAGGCGACGCGAACATGGGACCGTGCGGTGGAGACGAGGGGTGACTACGACCGTGCCGAACGCGACCGCACCCTCGACGAGGGCGACCATGGACCACGCGGCGTGACGGCCAACGACAACCGGCCGCCGCGGCGGGAGCGTCCGAGCAGCACACGGAGCAATGTCGCGGCCCTGGTCGCGATCGTGGTGATTGGCTTCGCCCTGTTCTGGGCCGTGACGGCCGTCCGTCAGCATAATGCCGTGCAGGACTGCATCGACTCGGGTCGGCACGACTGCGCCGAAGCTCCGTGATGGCCGGAGCCGCCGCGGCTCTTTCGATCCGCGCCTGCCTGCTCTAAGAGGCACGGACGATCGCAACGTGGGACCGTACGGATTGTCAGACACGACGAACTCACGGCGCAGCGGTTTCCGGCTGGCCAAACTATTGCCCGCGCAGGCATCCTGGTCCGGCCGCGGTTCCGGCCGTGCCATGATGGCGCTACTGGGGGCCCTGTCGCTGTCGGCCTGTGCTTCAGCGGTGGCGGATGTCGGCAGCCTGGGGGCGGGCGCCACGGCCCACAGGGCGCGAGACGTGCAGATCTTCGTCGACTCAACGCGCCCCCTCAAGGCGGACGGGGCCGCCGATGGGTCGGCTCACTTCTCTCTCGCGACCGTCAGCGTACCGGCCGCGCACGAGGCCGGTGGTCTCGAAATGGCGAGCTTCGGTTCGCCGAACCGCGCCAGCGATTTCGCGGTGGTGGGTCGGCGGAGCCTTGAGGCCGAAACCTTCCGCAACGAGGTCGCCACGCATTTGTCGGGACGCATCGGCTCGAACCGGGACGTGCTGGTCTTCGTCCATGGTTTCAACACCGGCTTCGACGAGGCGCGGTTCCGGCTGGCACAGATCGTCACCGACGGCGATTTTAACGGCGTGCCGGTGCTGTTCACCTGGCCATCCAAGGGCAGCCTCTTCGGTTACGCCTCGGACCGCGAGGCCGCGACGGCGTCGCGCGACGCGCTCGAACACCTGCTGCTCGATCTCGCCGCCTTGCCGGACATCGGCAAGGTGCATGTCCTGGCGCATTCCATGGGGGCCTGGCTCGCCATGGAGGCATTGCGCGAGGTGGCGATCGCGGGACATCCCGACCTCGACGGGCATCTCGGCGACATCATCCTGGCGGCACCCGATATCGATCAGGGCGTGTTTCGCCAGCAGGTCGAGCGCCTCGGCGGAGGTACCCATATTTCGGTGTTCGCCGCCACCAACGACCGGGCCCTGACCCTGTCGGGTATCCTGGCCGACCGGCCGCGCCTTGGCGCCATCGACGCATCGAGCCCGGACGGCCGCCAGGCGCTCGAAGGGCTCGGCGTCCATGTCATCGATCTCACGCGGGACAGTGTCGGAATCATCGGCCACGCCACTTATGCCAGCGCTCCCGAGGTTATTCGCGGCATCGGTGCCGAGATCGGTGCGGCCCGCCCCGCCGATCGGGAACGCCAGGCCGTGCTGGGCGGCGAGCCGTCGGCACCGGTGTTCGAACCCGCGCCGCCGCCGGTCGTCGCGACCCCGCTTCCGGCCGCCCAACCGCCCGCCATTGCGGTGCCGTGAGGTGGCTCAGGCACCGCCGACTTGAATGACCCACTCCTCTCACCCTGCAAAGGTAGGGAGCCAGTGCAAAAGACGGCCGAGGCCATTGAAATTCTCGCGCATCCCGCTCGCATGATCGGCTGCGCATTAGAGCCGACCTTCGGCCGACATGTTCCGCTGGATGCCTGCCTTCGCGGGACGAGCGGTGGACAGGGGTGCGCGCCTGTCACATCACCTGACGCAGTTCGGGGATGGCTGCCGCGACGGCCTCGACGGGGCCGTCGCCGACCGTGCGGCGGAGCCCTTCGAACAGGGCGCGGCCGAAGGATTGAAGCGAGCCCATGCCGATGCCCTCGGCCATGAGCCGGTCGGCCAAGCCCATCAGGCCCGGGATTGCAGTGCCTCCGCCTTCCGCTTCATCCTCGGCAGCCGAAGCCGCCGCCATGCGGGCGCCGGGCACGGCATCGATGACGGCGGCGCTGGTGTCGGCCGGCACGTTCTTCTGAACGAAGTCCAGCACGATGCCGATGGCCTTCCGGGCCGTCTCCGGTTCGAGCCCCGTGGCGGCGCTGATATGGTCGACGAGGTCCTGCATGGGGCGAGTGCTCCGGTGAGATCAGGAGCCAACGCCTCCGGCCATCATCGGTTCGGGTCGCCGGACCGCGTGACAGGCTCCGAAGCGACGCCGTATAGAGGACGGGTCATCCGGAGCAGGCCCATGTCAGATGCCCATCCCGAGCCTGGTCGAATCCTCGTCGGCCTCAGCGCGGGGGCGCAAGGCGCCGCCGGCCACTACGACTATCTGTCTCTGCCCATGGCCAACCGGCACGGTCTTATCACGGGCGCGACCGGCACCGGCAAGACGGTGACGCTCCAGACGCTGGCGGAAGGATTCAGCCGCGCCGGCGTGCCGGTCTTCGCCGCCGATGTGAAGGGCGATCTCGCCGGCCTCGCCCTGCCGGGCGCCGGGCGGAAACCCGTTCTCGATCGCGCCAAGGCCATCGGCCTCTCCTATGAGCCGGCCGCCGTCCCGGTCGTGTTCTGGGACCTCTTCGGCGAGCAGGGATCGCCCATCCGGGCCACCGTGGCCGAGATGGGACCGCTACTGATGTCGCGGCTGCTGGAACTCAACGACACACAGTCGGGCGTCATGAACATCCTGTTCCGCGTCGCCGACGAGCAGGGCCTGCTGCTGCTCGACCTCAAGGATCTTCGCGCGCTGCTGGGCTATGTGGCGGAGCACGCCTCCGAGCTCACAACGCAATACGGCAATGTCGCCGCCGCGACGGTGGGCACGATCCAGCGGCAGCTCCTGGTGCTGGAGAACCAGGGCGCCGAGCACCTCTTCGGCGAGCCCGCGCTGGAGATATCCGACTTCCTCGACGTCGCGCCGGACGGGCGCGGCTTCGTCAACATCCTGGCGGCCGATCGGCTCATGCGGTCGCCGCGCCTCTATGCGACCTTCCTGCTCTGGCTCCTGTCCGAGCTTTTCGAGCGCCTGCCGGAGGTCGGCGACGCCGACAAACCGAAGCTCGTCTTCTTCTTCGACGAGGCACATTTGCTGTTCGACCACGCGCCGAAAAGCCTGATGCAGGCGGTGGAGCAGGTGGTGCGGCTGATCCGCTCCAAGGGCGTCGGCGTTTATTTCGTGACCCAGAACCCTCTCGACGTGCCGGATAGCGTGCTGGGCCAGCTCGGCAATCGCGTCCAGCACGCATTGCGCGCCTTCACGCCGCGCGACGGCAAGGCCGTGAAGGCGGCCGCCGACACGTTCCGGCAGAACCCGGCCTTCGACGCCGCCACCGTGATCAAGGAGCTCGGGGTGGGCGAGGCTTTGGTCTCAATGTTGGCAGGCGACGGGACCCCGAGCGTCGTCGAGCGGTGCTGGATCGCTCCGCCGATGTCGCGCGTCGGACCGCTCACGCCGGAGGAGCGCCGAGCCGTAGTGGAGGCGGGGCCGATCTTCGGCAAATACGATACGGAGATCGATCGCGACTCCGCCTTCGAAATGCTGGCGCGGCGAGGCAACAAGGCCGGCGGCGCCCCGGTGCCTCCGTCGTCTCCGCCCCGCAGTGCGACCGCCGCGCCGCCCTCGTCTCCCGCAGCATCCTTCATGCCCTCGCGCTCCTCCGTTCCACCGGCCGGGAGCGCGACTGCGCCGCGCTCGCCGGCCTGGACGGTTCCGGCCCCGGCCGCTGAGCCACCGCCCGAGCCGGGCTTTCTCGACAATATCGAGGGTGCACTGGGCGACTGGTGGAACGGCGGCGGGTCCAATCGCGGCCGGATGACCAACGGCCAGGTCGTGGTCCGGTCCGCCATCCAATCGGCTTCGCGCTCCGTGGGGACGCAGGTAGCCCGCCAGATCATGCGGGGCGTACTCGGAGGACTGCAGCGCTGACCTCTCCCGATGCCCGCCCGCCCTGCATCCTTTGCGTGGGCGGGGTTACGATCGACCGCTTCTATCGTCTGGCGCGCCCGCTCGACCTCGAGACTTCCAATCCCGCTGCCGGTTGGCGGGGCTTCGGCGGAGTGGCGCGCAACGTCGCGCACAATCTCGTGCGGCTCGGCGTGCGTGCGGGATTGGTGTCGCGCGTTGGTGACGACGAGGGCGGGCGGGAGATCCTTGCCGCCCTGGATGTCGCCGGCATCGATCGGTGCGGTGTCGATCTCGTGCCGGGTGCCGCCACCGCCGATTACGTCGCGGTGCTGACGCCGGAGGGCGACCTCGCGCTGGGTCTGGCCGCCATGGACATCTTCGATGGATTGACGCCGGGCGTCCTGGCGCGCCATGGCGACTTGGTGGCGGATGCCGCCTGGATCTTCGCCGACTGCAACCTGCCGGCCGACACGCTCCTGGGACTCGCGCGACGCCAGTTGTCTGGCGGCTATCGGGTGGCCATCGACGCGGTGTCGGTCGCCAAGGCGGAGCGCCTGCCGGAGCGGCTCGACGGCATCGACCTGTTGTTCCTGAACCGCGACGAGGCGGGAGCTCTGGCGTCACGGTACGGCCGGGGAGGGGCGACGGCCGACGACATCGCCTCGCTGCTGGTGGGCCTTGGCGCCAAGAATGTCGTGCTGACCCTGGGTGCCGCTGGCGCGCTCGCCGCCTCCGCAGCGGGCGCCTTCCATGTACCGGGACTGCCGGCGTGCGTGGTCGATGTGACGGGTGCCGGAGACGCGCTGATCGCAGCCGTCATCCACGCCCGCGCCGGAGGCGCCGATCTCGCCGACGCCGTCGCCTCTGGCTGTGCCGCTGCTGCCCGTGCGGTCGAGACCCCGAGCTCGACGCCGGTCTGACGCTCGTGGAAGCAGTCAGCCCGCCACGGCACTGCGGTCGAGGCTCTCGATCAGGGTTGCGCTGGCTCGGTTGACGCCAACGAGTTCGACCGCTGCGCCCTGAACCTCGAACCGGGCGACCACCTTGTCCAGTGCCGCCACGGCGGTCACGTCCCAGAAATGCGCTGCCGAGACATCGATGAGAACGCGCTCCACACCGATGGCGTGCTGGATATCGAAGGCGTCGATGAAAGCGTCGGCCGAGGCGAAGAAGACCTGCCCCGTCACCGTGTAGACGAGCCGATCAGCGATATCGTCCCGCATGTGCGTGACGGACAGGAGTCGCGCCACCTTGAAGGCGAAGAACACGCCGCTCAGCACCACTCCGACCGCCACCCCGATGGCGAGGTTGGACGTCACGACCGTAACGACGACCGTTGCCCCCATGACGGCGCTCGACACTTTGGGATGAGTGACGAGGGTGCGCAGCGACGACCAGTCGAACGTGTCGATCGACACCATGACCATGATGGCGACCAGCGCCGCCACGGGGACCTGCGATACCCAAGGCTTCAGCACCACCATCAGAAAGAGGAGAAGCGCCCCGGCGAAGAGCGTCGAGAGCCGGCCGCGGCCGCCGTATTTCACGTTGCTGACCGTCTGCCCGATCATGCCGCAGCCCGCGATGCCCCCGAACAGGCTGGCGGCAAGGTTGGCGATACCGAGGCCGGCGCATTCGCGGTTCTTGGAGCTCGACGTTTGGGTGAGGTCGTCGACGACGCTCGCCGTCATCAGCGATTCCAGCAGCCCCACTATGGCGATGGCAAGGGCCGGCCCGCCGATCGCCCGCAACGTCTCGATCGTCAGCGGCACCTGCGGCCAGGCGAAGAGCGGCAGGCCGTCCGGCAGATGGCCGAGATCCGCCACGGTCTTCACCGGCAGATGCAGGACTATCGACGCGCTGGTCAGCAGCAGGATGCAGATCAGCGGGGAGGGGATGACGGTCGTGAGACGCGGCACGAGATAGATCACGGCGAGGCCAGCCGCCAGGACCGCGTAGGTGACCGGGCCGGAGCCGAGGATCTGCGGTACCTGGGCCGAGAAGATGAGGATGGCCAGCGCGTTGACGAACCCCGTCCGCACCGACTTCGAGACGAAGCGCATGAGCACGCCAAGCCGTAGCAGCCCGAAGGCGATCTGGATCAGTCCCGCCAACAGCCCGGCGGCCAGCAGGTAGGGAAGGCCGTGGGAATGGACCAGCGGTGCCGCTACCAGAGCCACGGAACCCGCCGCCGCCGAGATCATGGCGGGTCGGCCCCCCGAGAAGGCGATCACCACCCCGATGACGAAGGACGCGAAAAGGCCGACCTGCGGGTCGACGCCGGCCGCGAATGAGAAGGCGATGACCTCGGGGATCAGCGCGAAGGTCGCGACGGCGCCGGCGAGCATCTCGCGGACAGGCCGGGAGAACCACTCCCGGCGAATAGTCTGGAGCATCATGGGATCAATCTCGCAAGCGACGGCCGGAGGCGGGACCCTGTCGGGTCCGGGCGGAGTGGGCCGGTCTGTTGCGTGGTCCGGCGGATCGGCGGCCGGAAGAGCCACCCGGGTTTACACCGGGTCCTGTCGAATGGCGTCGCTGTAGCTCCGTCCCTGCTGCGATGCAACAGGAGAGGAGAGGAGAGTGCGAAAAGCGAGCCGGTTCGCCGAAATGCCTCTCGACGAGCGCCGGCGTCAGCTACGCCCTGACGCCCCGCGTGGCGCTTAAGCGACGTTAGGACAGGCCCGCGCGCGCATCTGCTTCGTAGCGCTGGCGCGCGTCGCCGCGCTGATATTTGGATTGGTGAGGTAGAAGGTGTAGAAGTTACACCATTCCTCCTTGCTCATCTTATCGAGTGGCTTCTCGGGATCAAAAGGGTTCTTGGTCGACTCGCATCCGGCTGTCGCCAGCGCCAGCATCACGGCGGCGGCGCAAGCAACCTGCCTCTTTACACCAAGTCCGCTCATCGGTTCGCTGTCCTCGTTCGGCGTTCTACGCCTCGGGATCCTAGAGCAGGACGGGTCTCAAGGAAATCCTCGATCCGGCGTCGCCCCGATCGAAGATGCTGCACGATCGCGATCCGCTCGGGGGTCGGACGACGGCTACGCGCGAGATCCTTGATCAAGACCAAACAATGATGCGAGTCGCGGCCACTTCGGTGGCAGAACGATGCGCGCTTGGGCAGGCCGACGATGCCTTGGGAACTGGAGGATGGGCACCACGTTGTTGTCCCATAGGCAGCCGATACAGGCCGCCGATGGAGGTTCTGATCATGAGCGAACTGACCGACAAGGCCAAGGGTCTCGCCAACGAGGCGATCGGCAAGGTCAAGCAGGGGGTCGGTGATCTGACCGGATCCGACAAGACCAAGGCCGAAGGCGCTGCGCAGGAGGCCGAAGGCCACACGCAGAAGGCCGTTGGCGATGCTAAGGGTGCCGTCAAGGATACGGCCAACAAGGTCGCCGACGCGACACACAACGCGCTCAATCGCTGATCCGTCTTTGTAGGAAGCCTGGCAGGTTTCACAAGTTGAACGGCCCGCTTCGCGGGTCGTTTTGTTGGCCGCGGAGGTGAGGTCCGTGCAGCGGTTGGTGACATGAACACGGACGAGCACCCTGACATCGACGTCTTTCGAGACTGTTGACAGGGAAAAGCCACTCCTCCTATACAGCGGCATCGCTGACAGGTTCAGCGCAGGGCGGGGTAGCTCAGCTGGTTAGAGCAGCGGAATCATAATCCGCGTGTCGGGGGTTCGAGTCCCTCTCCCGCTACCATCCGTCCTCGTGCATGCCTCCTGAACCGACCGTGTAACGTCGCCTGACGAGAGCCTGTAGGGCCGAACGGCATACTCAAGTCTCGAGCATGACGGGAGCATGAGACTCCCGCCGAAGGCTGTCACTGAACCAGAGATGGCTGGTCGGAAGACGATGTCACCGGAGCGTCCTGGACAGTGGCCGGTGCCTTCGTGGCGACTATCGCCTCCATCAAATTATAAAGCTTCAATTTCACTCTCTCGTCGTCGATGGCGTGAAGGATGCGGATGATCTTGACATCATAGGTCGCACTCGCGCGCGATCTCTTGCGGCGATCGACAATGTCGGCCAGTTCGATCTGGCCCGAGGTCTCGCCCTCCGGAGTGATGTCTTCGAAGAAGAAGGAGATATCCTTCTCGAGGATCCGGGCGATGTTCATCAACTGGCTGGCGCTGATCCGATCCTTGCCCAGTTCGTATTTCTGAACCTGCTGGAATGAAATCCCGAGTTGCTCGCCCAGGGCACCCTGGGAGATTCGTTTTTCGATCCTGGCGAAGCGAACACGTGCTCCAAGGTGACGATCGACCGCATGATTTTTCCGCGCCATCATGACCTCTATTTAAAGCGCTAAGGTGCTTGCTCGTAGCACGTACATGCGGACTGAACCAAGGGGTTGAGATAGAGTTCCCCAAGAAATCGTTTTCTTCAACCTCCAACCGCATCCCAAATCCGTCTAGAAGGGTGCCAGTCGTCCGACTAAGCGGGTTAAGGCCCTCAATTATTGCATAGCCCGCATTCCGAGAGCGCGTGTTATTACCCGGCCGCCATGATAGAGAGCGATGGTCCTGGAAGGGTCATCGGAGTGCGCTGTGATCGCGGAACCGCGCAAGCTTCGTCTGACAACGGTGCGAAGCGCTCAGAAGCGCCGCAGTTGAACCACTGGTCCATTTGACGACACTCGCAAGACGACTGTGGCTAGCGCTTGGATGGCAGGACAGTGAGTCGGTGTTCGGGCGCGGCCTCGAAAGCCAGACGCTGGCGTCAAATACAGGCGTGCTTCGCATGCATGCTCGACGGACAGAGTACAGGCCGAACCGCCGTTTCTCGGGACCCATGACCCTTGCCTCGAACCGCCGACACGCATGTGGCGCGAGGGAACGATCGAGGACGAAGCCCTGCCTGCAAACTTCGGATCAGTGCGGGCCTTCCGGCGTTCGACCTGTTTGCGATGTCCTAGAGAGCGAAGCTCGTGCCGCAACCGCAGGATGCCGTCGCGTTGGGATTGTGGATCTTGAACGACTGTCCGATCAGGTCATCGACGAAGTCGATCTCCGACCCTGTCATATAGTCGATCGATACGGGATCGATGACCACGACGGCCCCATCGCGTTCGAGCACGAGATCGTCCGCAGCGCCGGCAGCAACGATGGTGAACGAATATTGAAAGCCGGAGCAGCCGCCTCCATCCACGGCGACGCGCAGGACCGACCCGGGCGCTTCACGCGCCAGCACCTTCTTGACCCGCGCGGCGGCCGTCGACGACAGCGTGACGGGGGACAGGATATCGGTGTGGCTCATGTCGGCTTCTCCTCACGGCCGCATCATCAACCGATCGTTCTCGGAAGTCGCCGCCGGACCAAACGTAAGGGCCCGGACGGGTCGTCGCAATGCCGGTGTCTCGCTGTACCGATTCTAGCGTGCCATCCGCAGTCGTGCGGCGCGGCTCTATGCAAACGCGGCGAGCCTCGCCGATTCGCTATGCTACCGCGCGAGTTGGCGGGCGCGATGCATCGCCGTGGAACAGAAGCAAGGATCAGCCACAAAAACGCTTTCTTAATGAAGAACAGAGAGATTTGAATCAAGCTCGGCTTGGCTGGATGATGGCTTGCGCCCTCGTTCTAACGTCGGGGTTCGGCTTATTCGGCATCAAGTCTCCCGACGAGATGCGTTGACGGGCAAAAGGGTTTGACCCGTTCGCTCGAGACGCCACCGCGAAGTGGTCCGGAGCATCTCGATGGCTGGCGGGGGCGATGTCGCCAGGCCGTTGTAACAGTGTAGGGCGAGGTATCCGATGAGTGAAGCCGCGAGATCGCGCCGGGACGACACCCGCTATGAGCCGACGCTGGCCGTGCCGGGTCGCGAGGCGAAAGCGTCCGATCCGCTGGCGGAACTGGCCCGGCTCGTTGGACAGGACGACCCCTATCGCGACGTTTTCAGACCAGTTCCGGCGGCTGCCCCGCAGGTTTCCCGTCACGAGGAGCCGCAGCACAGCTACGAGGAGGGCGCTCTCCAGTCCGGAATACACGATCCCTACCGCGGTCATGATAACGCTCACGCCGAGCCCGAAGGGCTGGATGACTACGCCCACGATCCGGCGACGCGTTACGTCGACGAGCATGATGCCGCCGCCACTGGCGAGCATTACCAGGACGACAGCTACGCCGCGGAAGCTTACGCTCATGCCGACGATGCCGGACTGACACAGCAGCTCGCGGCGCCCGCTCAACTCCCCGACATGTGGGCGCGCGGCCAGGATCAGGGGCCGGGTTCGGCACCCTCCATCGATCGGGATCCGTCTGTCCTCGATCGGGGCGAGGCCAGATCTTCGGCGCGACGTCCTGTCGCCGTGTTGGGGGCAGTTTTGCTTTTGACGGTCGGCGGACTCGCCGCGACTTTCCTCGCCAAGGGCTCGTCCTCGGCGAGTGTCGCCTCTTCGGCCTCGAGCAAGGGCGCCCCCACCATCATGGCGGCGACCGGGCCCACCAAGGTCAAGATGGACGACAATAGTGCGACCGCCCCCGAAGACCAGGATGCCGCGCTGCTCAGCAAGAGCGGAGCCGTGTCCTCCGGGCCGGTGAAGATCGTGTCTAGCCAGGAGCAGCCGGCCGATCTCGGCCAACTGCCGAAGTCGGATCTCGCCGACGGCGCGCGCCCTCTGCCGTCACCGTCCGCCAGTCCCTTCCCGGAGCCCAAGAAGGTCAAGACCTTCCTGGTCCATCCGGACGGGACCATGCTATCCGGCGACCCCGCGCCCTCCGGAACGCGCCCGTCTTCCCCCGTCGCCGCTGCGGCTGCCGCAGCCCTGCCCGCCACACCCAAAACGGCGGCCCGCGGCGGCACGACCCCGCAGGCTCCTGCAGCCACGGCGTCGATCGCCAGCCTCGTGGCCGACCCGGTGCCGACCGACACCGCGCCCGTCGTCACGCCAGCGAAACCAGCGCGCCAGGCAGCTTCTCCCGGCGTACGTCAGGCGTCGGCCAAGCCAAGCGATACCGCGGATGCACCCTCGACCGGCGGTGGTTATGGCGTGCAACTGGCCTCGTCGCCGAACGAGGCCGATGCCAACGCGGCCTTCGCCAAGCTCAAGAAGAAATACCCGACCCAGCTCGGCTCCTATTCCGCTTCGGTGCATAAAGCCGAGACGGGTGACAAGCCCGTCTATCGGGTGCGGATTGGCGGCATGGCGCAGGATGAGGCCAAGTCGCTGTGCTCGCAGCTGCAAACCGCGGGCGGCTCCTGCTTCGTGATGCACAATTGACCACGCGGGCCTTTATCTGCGGCTGCGCCGGCACTGCGCTCGATGAGGTCGAGCGCACCTTCATGAGTGAAACCCAGCCCTGGGGTCTGATCCTCTTCCGCCGCAACGTCGACAACCCGGAGCAGCTCCGGGCTCTAACGGCTAGCTTCCGGCGGGCTGTCGGGCGGCCAGACGCGCCCGTACTCATCGATCAGGAGGGGGGCCGCGTGCAGCGGCTGACCGCGCCGCACTGGCGCCGCTACCCGGCGGCTTCGCGCTTCGCCGAACTCCTCAGCTCCGATCCTGCCCTGGCGTTGCGCATGGCGAGGCTTGGAGGCGAATTGCTGGGGCGTGACCTGTCTGATTGCGGCATCACGATCGACTGCGCACCCGTGCTCGACATTCCGGTCGAGGGTAGCAGCAATGTGATCGGGGACCGCGCCTTCGGCCGCGACCCCGAAACGGTGGCCGTTCTCGCCCGAGCCTTCGCCGAGGGGCTCATGGCGGGAGGCGTGCTGCCGGTGATGAAACATATCCCCGGACACGGCCGGGCCGAGGTCGACAGCCATCACGACCTGCCCGTGGTCACGGCCGACCGCGACGAGCTCGATCGCGACTTCGCACCGTTCGAGATGCTTGTCGATCTGCCCCTGGCGATGACGGCCCACATCGTCTATCGCGCGCTCGACCCCGACCACCCGGCCACGACCTCGCGGAAGGTCATCGACACGGTCATTCGACGGGAGATCGGCTTCGACGGACTGTTGCTGTCGGACGACCTGTCGATGCAGGCGTTGCGGGGTACCTTGGGCGAACGCGCCGCCGCGGCCTCGGCGGCGGGTTGCGACATGCTGCTCCACTGCAATGGCGTGCTCGACGAGGCTCGCGCCGTGGCAGAAGCAGCCCCGTTGCTGGCCGGACGCGCGGCGGAACGCGCCGCTGCGGCCCTGGCCCGACATGTTCCCGCTGTGTCGCGCGACCTCGCGGCCGATCGGGCCGCCTTTGAAGCCGCGATGGTGCAGATCGCTTAGAAATTTTCGTCAGCGACGACGGCCGGCAGTGGCCGCGCTGCCGATCGACGCAACCACGATGCTACCGATAGCCATCCACTGGGTCGCACTCAGGGCCTGGTTCAAGATCACGAGGCCGGCCAAGGCGCTGATGGCCGGCTCGACGCTGAGCAGGACGCCGAAGGTCTGCCGCGGCAGACGCTGCATCGCGTACATCTCCAGTGTATAGGGGACGGCGCTCGACAGCAGCGCCACGCCGAGCCCCATCGCGAGAACGCCGGGCGCGAGCAGCGCGCCCCCGGCCTGGAGCACGCCGAAGGGTAGGACCACGAGCGTGGCGACAGCCGTGCCGAGCGCGACGCTGTCGGCTCCCCTAAGCCGGCCAGCCCGCTCGCCGAAGATGATGTAACCTGCCCAGGCGACGCCCGCCGCGCCCGCGAAGGCGAGGCCTACGGGATCGAGGTGTCGGGATGCGCCGCCGAAGGGCAAGAGCTGGCTCAGCCCCAGGACGGCGAAGCCGATCCAAACGAAATCCATCGGCCGGCGCGACGACAGGGCGGCGATGGACAAGGGTCCCATAAATTCGATCGCCACGGCGATTCCGAACGGGATGGTGCGCAGCGCGAGATAGAAGGCGAGGTTCATGACGCCGAGGATCGCGCCGTAGACGCCGACCGCGACCGCTTCGCGGCGCGTCAGCCGCCTTCGCCAGGGCCGCCAGATGATCGTCAGCAGGACGGCGGCGAAGGTGACGCGCAGCGCCGTCGTGCCCTGGGCGCCGACGATCGGGAAAAGATGTTCCGCGAAGGATGTGCCGATCGAGAGCGACACGATCCCGCCCACGACGGCGACGGCCGGCAGGAGAACGGGGCTCGCTGTCGCTCGGGTGGTCTCATGAGAAAGGGCCATGGCTGACCCTTACGGCACCAGGAGTTGGGTTGGAACGGCGACGGTGAGTCGACGTCGCACGGCAGCCGTCACTCCGAGCGGAGCGAAGCCGCCTCTTAAGGGGATCTGATGCGAAACGGGTGCAGCGCCCCGTCGCTGCGCTCGCGATGACGGCGCGGGTGGTGCGCTGCCTGGCTCTCCATCAGCCAGCGTGGGCCATCGGCCAGGTGGCGGCCTGGGCGTTGACGAAGATCGCGTAGAGGGAGGTCGTGCCGCAGATGTAGAGGCGATTGCGCTTCGGGCCGCCGAAGCAGAGGTTCGCCACCACTTCCGGCACGCGGATCTTGCCGAGCAGCGTGCCGTCCGGCGCGTAGCAGCGGACGCCGTCATGCGCCGAGGTCCAGACATTGCCGTCGCTGTCGCAACGGAACCCGTCGAACAGGCCCTCGTCGAGGCTCGCAAAAATGCGGTCATTCCCCAAGCTCCGGCCGTCGGCGCCGACCTCGAAGGCGCGAATGTGCCGGGGACCGTCCTCGCTATGCGTCGCGCCCGTGTCCGCCACGTAGAGCAGTCGCTCGTCGGGTGAGAAACAAATGCCGTTCGGCTTGTGGAAATCCCGCACCACCGCCTCCACGCGGCCGTCACGCGGATCAATGCGGTAGACGTGACTGCCGTCCGTCTCCGACGGAGCGGCGCTGCCCTCGTACTCGCTGTCGATGCCATAGGTCGGATCGGTGAACCAGATCGAGCCGTCGGATTTGACCACGACGTCGTTGGGCGAATTCAGCTGTTTGCCGTCGACGTGGGAGGCCAGTACCGTCCTGCTACCATCATGCTCGATGCGCGACACGCATCGGCCCTCGTGCTCGCAACAGATGAGCCGACCTTGCAGATCGACCGTGTGGCCGTTGTGATGCCGTGCAGGCTGCAGGAAGATCGAGACGGAGCCGTCCGTCTCGTCGAGACGCATGACGCGATCGTTCGGGATGTCCGACCAGACGAGATACCGGCCGGCCGGAAAATAGGCCGGGCCCTCGGTCCAGCGCCCGCCGGACCAAAGCTTTTCGAGGTGGACGTTGCCGAACACCAGCTTCTTGAACCGCGCGTCGTGGATTTCCAGGCTATCCGTGAACATCGTTTCCCCCGAGCCAGTCGCGGACCATTGAGCCCGGACATTTCAGGCAACTAACGCCGCGGTGGCGGGGCCATGCAAGCGAAATGTCGGGTATCGCGCCTACGCCACTGAGCCTTCCGTCGAGTTCGGCTTCGCCTCTTTGCGGCTTGGCGGAGCTGTGTCAGGGCGGCACATCAGCCACCCTGGATGTTTGACACTCTCTTCACCTTCGCGAGCCAGGGTGGTTACCGAAACATGATGATCGGAGCCACAGTTCGATGGATAGCGCCGCTTCCGAACCCGAGGAGACCGACGCCGGCGGCTCCGGCGGTGCGCCGCGCGTCGCGCTCGGCAAGGGCCGTGCGCTGGTCACTGTACCGGCGGCTCCGGCATCGAAGAGCTCCTTTCCGCGTCTCGGACGCACGCATGGCATGGTGGCGGCGGGTGTGGCCGTCGTGCTGGGACTCGGCTTCGTCGCCGGCACGGAGGTTTTTGCCTCCAAGCCGCAGCCCGTAAAAGTCGCTCAAATCGGGCCGGCGCCCGATCCCACCCTGGAAATGCTGGTGCGGGTGCAGGGCGAGGTCCGGTCCCTGAAAGCCAGTCTCGACGGCCTGCGGGCCTCCTCCGAAAACAGCCGCCAGGACGAGACCATCCGCGGTCTCAAGCGCAGCGTCGATACGCTCAAGGGCGACCTCGACGGCGTGAAGACAGCGTCAACGGCCGCCGTCGGCCAGCTCGGCGCCAAGATCGACAAGATCGATCGCGACCCCGGCCCGAAGCTTGCCGAGATCGCCGCCCGGCTCGACAAGCTCGACCGTGACCCCTCCGCCAAGCTCGCGGAAGTAACGGCGAAGCTCGACAAGCTGGATCCGGCCGCGAAGCTGGCCGAAGTGACGGCGCGGCTCGAGCGGGTCGAACGTCAGGTCGCCTCCGCCGATGCGACGGGGTCCATCCCCTCGCCCGCCACCGCCCCAACGCCGGCCAAGGTACCGGTGCCGCCGCAGCGCGTCGCGACGGCGTCGCCGACAGGTCCTTCGATGACCGCCACTGCTCCGACGCCGGCTCCTCCGGCTCGCCCCGAAGCTCCCCGTCCCGAAGTCGCCGCCGTGCAGCCCCACGCCGACACACCGGCCAAGGTCGAGGCACCGGCGCGTCCGCAGGAAGCTGCCGCCAAGCCCGGCACCGTCGAGGGCTGGATGTTGCGCGACGTCTACGGCGGCGTGGCGCTGCTCGAAGGACGGGCCGGCCTGCGGGAAGTGGCCCCCGGCGAGTTCCTGCCCGGCGTCGGCGAGATCCGATCCATCGAGCGCCGCGGCCGCGGTTGGGTGGTGGTGACGAGCCGCGGCATCATCCAGGCCGACAATCGCTGGTAGCGCGCTCGCCGCACGCTTTTCGCTTCATCATCGAACTCCAGCGACCCCCGAGGGTGATCCCTTCGCGGGGGTCGCATCGTTTTTTCCGACCAGGAGGAGTCTTGCTCATGGACATGATCATAGGCACGATCGAAGCCTTCGTTCTCGCCGGCGTCCTCGGCGTCGCCAGCCTTGCCACCGCCGGTGTCCTGCATATCGGCTGAGGCGGAGCCAATCGCCGGGCCATGCGTTTGTTCAACCATGCAGACCACCGGATCGGGTAACCCCGTGCGACGAGAGACGCTGGGACAAGAGCATTTCGAGGCCCTCTACGCCGCCAGACCAGACCCATGGCGCCTCGCCACCAGCGACTACGAACGCGCTAAATATGCCGCCACGCTGGCGGCGCTCCCGCGTCACCGCTACGCCCGCGGCTTCGAAGTCGGTTGCGCTCTGGGGATCCTGACGGCCGAACTCGGCCGACGCTGCGACGATCTCCTGGCCGTCGAGCCCGTGGTGACGGCGCTCGATGAGGCTCGGGCCCGCAACGTCGACCAGCCTCATATCCGGTTCGCCCCGATGATGGTGCCGGCGCAGTGGCCCGAGCAGAGCTTCGACCTCGTGGTCCTGTCGGAGGTCATCGATTACCTTGGCGCCGAAGACGTCGTCGCCCTGGCGCGTCGTGTCGTGGACGGCTTGGAGCAGGGCGGCGATGTCGTCCTGGTCCATTGGGTCGGTAAGAAGCGGGGGCCGCCCAGCGGCGACGAAGCCAGCGACCGGTTCATCGCGGCGGCGGGCGGAGCCCTCGTCGTTCTGCGCCAGGAGCGCAACCCCGACTATCGGCTCGACGTCCTGACGCGGATCTGACGACGCGTCTTTGGTTGCCGAGTGCGGCGCTGCCTTTCTATGATGCGCGCAACGAGCGGAGCTCCCCATGGCCCAGACGATTCGCATTCACCAATTCGGCGGACCCGAGGTCTTCCATGTCGAAGACCTCGACCTGCCGCCGGCCGGTTCCGGTGAGGTGCGCCTGCGCCAGCGCGCCGTCGGCCTCAACTTCGTCGATGTCTACCAGCGGAAGGGCGTCTATCCGAACGACCTGCCGCTGACGCTCGGCAACGAGGCCGCGGGCGACGTGGTGGCGGTGGGTCCCGATGTCACGGAATTCGCGGTCGGCGACCGGGTCGCCTACGGCACCGCGCTCGGCGCCTATGCGGCGGAGCGCAATGTCGCGGCCCGGCAACTGGTTCACCTGCCGGAGGCGATCTCCTACGAGGTCGGCGCCGTGATGATGCTGAAGGGCCTCACGGCGCAGTACCTGCTCCGCCAGACCTACAAAGTGATGCCGGGCGACACGATCCTGGTCCATGCCGCGGCCGGCGGCGTCGGATTGTTCCTGTGCCAGTGGGGTCACGCGCTCGGCGCGACCGTCATCGGCACGGCCGGCACTCCGGAGAAGTGCGCGCTCGCCCTGCAACACGGCGCCGACCACTGCATCGACTACCGCACGGAGAATTTCGCCGAACGCGTCAAGGACATCACCGACGGCAAGCTGTGCAACGTCGTCTACGATGCCATCGGCAAGGCAACCTTCCCGGCGTCGCTCGACTGCCTCCGCCCGCTCGGCATGTTCGCCTCCTATGGCGCTGCATCCGGTCCGATCGAGGCCTTCGACATCAATCTTCTCGCCCGGAAGGGCTCGCTCTTCGCCACGCGCCCCTCGCTCTTCACCTACGCGGCCCGGCGCGAATCACTGGTGAGCATGACCGAGGACCTGACGACGGCGATCGAGAGCGGCGCCGTCCGTCCCGAGATCCACGCCCGTTATCCCCTCGCCGAAGTGGCCGAGGCGCACAGGGCGCTCGAGGCACGCGAGACCACCGGCAGCACGATCCTGGTCCCCTGAGGGTGGAAGTGCCCGAGGGGTCCCCCTCCGTTCGCCTGCCGACACCGCTGGTCGCCATCCGCGGCCTGTCGAAGTCCTTCGGGCCTGTCCGAGCCAACCAGGACATCTCGCTCGACGTGCGTGCTGGGGAAAACCACGCGTTGTTGGGCGAGAACGGTGCCGGCAAATCGACGCTGGTCAAGATGCTCTACGGCCTGCTGCAGCCCTCGGCCGGCGAGATCCTGTGGCATGGCCGGCCCGTCGTGCTCGACTCGCCCGAGACGGCGCGGGCGCTGGGCATCGGCATGGTGTTCCAGCATTTCTCGCTCTTCGAGAACCTCACCGTCTCCGAGAATATTGCGCTGGTCCTGCCGCCCGAGCGGCAGAGCCGGCTCGAGGCGCGCATCGGCGGATTGTCGGCCCGCTACGGCCTTAAACTCGAGCCGTCCCGGCCCGTCTGGTCGCTGTCGGCCGGCGAGCGCCAGCGCATCGAGATCGCCAGGGTCCTGCTGCAGGATCCCAAGCTCATGATCCTCGACGAGCCGACTTCCGTGCTAACGCCGCAGGAATCGGAGGCGCTCTTCGTCATCCTCGACCAGCTGAAGGCGGAGGGCCGCGCCCTTCTGTATATCTCCCACCGGCTCGACGACGTGCGCCGGCTCTGCAATCGCGCCACCATTCTGCGGGCTGGCAAGGTCGTGGGCACCTGCGATCCCCGCGCCGAGACGGCGCGCTCCATGGCGGCCCAGATGGTCGGGGTGCAGATCGCGGAAGTGACGGCTCGTGGCGGCACCAAAGGCGAAGAGCGTTTCGCCGCCGTCGACCTGTCGCTCCCGGCCCCGGGCCTCCACGCGACGGCGCTGCACCTCGTCAACCTGTCGGTGCGAAGCGGCGAAGTGCTGGGGATCGCGGGCGTTGCTGGGAACGGGCAGGACGAACTCTTCGCGGCGCTGTCGGGCGAGCGGCTGGCCGCACGGGTCGGGCAGATCCGCATCGACGGACATGCATCGGGCCGCGAGGGGGTGACGGCGCGGCGTCGGCGCGGCGCCGCCTTCGTGCCGGAGGAGCGCAACGGCCATGCCGCCGTGCCGGGGTTTCCTCTCTCCGACAACCTGGTCCTGTCTCGGCGCGCGACGGGCGAGGTCACTCGCGGCGGCTTTCTGCTGTCCCGTGTGGCGCGGCGCATCTCGCGAAGCGTCATCGAGAGTTTCGATGTTCGCGTCGGCGCGCCCGATCCCGCGGCGCGGACGCTGTCCGGCGGCAACCTGCAGAAATTCGTCGTCGGGCGCGAAATTCTGCGCGAGCCCGGCGTGCTGGTCATCAACCAGCCGACTTGGGGTGTCGACGCACTGGCGGCGGCGGCCATCCATCAGGCCATCCTCGATCTCGCGGCCCGCGGGTCGGCAATTATCATCATCTCGCAGGACCTCGACGAATTGTTTCAGCTCTCCGATCGGCTCTGCGTCATCCATGCCGGAACGCTATCGCCCGCCACCGTGACGGCGGAGACCGATCGCGACGACGTCGGGCTTCGCATGGCAGGCACGGACGCGCCGGTGCCTGTTCATGCGCATTGAGCTTCAGCCCCGGCTCGATGCGCCGCGCTGGCTCGGAATCGCGGCGCCGGTGGCGGCTTTCGGGGTGGCGCTGCTCATCGGCGGCGTCATCGTGGCGCTTCTCGGCAAGTCGCCCATCGAGGCCTTCGGGGTCTACTTCGTGGCGCCGCTGACGCAGGACTGGTCGCTCGAGGCTCTGGCCGTGAAAGCCTCGCCGCTGGTGATGATCGCGGTCGGGCTCTGCTTCTGCTTCCGCGCCAATCTCTGGAACATCGGCGCCGAGGGCCAGTTCATCGCCGGCGGTGCCTTCGGCGGCGGCTTGGCGCTCGCGACTCACGGCATCGACCACACCGGGCCGCTTGGCGGATCCTGGATCCTGCCCGCCATGCTGGCGCTCGGCGTGTTGGGCGGTGCCCTCTACGCGCTGATTCCCGCCGTGCTGCTGGTGGCGCTCGGGGTGAGCGAGATCCTGACGAGTCTGATGCTGGTCTATGTGGCGCGGCTGGCGCTCGATTACCTGGTCCGCGGGCCCTGGCGCGACCCGCACGGCTTCAACTTCCCGGTCTCGGTCAACTTCGATCCCGAAGCCACGCTGCCGAGCCTGATCGACGGCGCGTCCCTCCATGCCGGCGTGCTGATCACGCTCGTCGTCGTGGTGCTGGCGGCGCTGGTCTTCTCCCGCACGATCTTCGGTTTCGAAATCCGGATCGTGGGCGCTGCCCCACGCGCGGCGCGCTTCGCGGGCTTTAGCCAGAACAGGCTGGCGTTGACGGTCTTCGCCCTCTCGGGCGGCCTCGCGGGCCTCGCCGGCGTCATTGAAGTGTCGGGCCAGATCGGACAACTGCAGCCCTCGATTTCGCCCGGTTACGGGTTCACCGCCATCATCGTGGCCTTTCTCGGTCGCCTGCAGCCCGTCGGTGCGCTCATCGCCGGGCTCGTCCTGGCCCTGACCTATGTGGGCGGGGAGGGTGCTCAAATCGCAATGAAATTGCCGCTCGACCTCACCACGGCCTTTCAAGGCATTCTGCTGATCTGCGTGCTCGGCGCCGATGTGGTGACTCGCTACCGCGTGCGTTTCGCCGGCCGGGTGATGGTATGAGCGGCGACATGCTCCAGCTCATCCTGGTGACAGTGGTGACGGCGGCGACGCCGCTGTTCCTGGCGGCGCTCGGCGAACTCGTCGCCGAACGCTCGGGCGTTCTCAACCTCGGCGTCGAAGGCATGATGGTCATCGGCGCAGTAGTGGGCTTCGCCGCCGCCTACATGACCGGGTCGACCCTCGTCGGTGCCGTCGCTGGAACGCTCGCCGGCACCCTGATGGCGCTGCTCTTCGGCCTGCTGACGGTCGTGGTTCCGGTCAGCCAAGTGGCGGCCGGCCTGGCGCTCACGATCTTCGGCCTGGGCCTGTCGGGCCTCATTGGCAGCGCGTTCGTGGGGCTGAAGCGGGACCCCGCTCCGCATCTCTCAATCCCGGGCCTGTCCGACCTGCCTTTGGTAGGGCGGCTCGTTTTCGGCGAGGACTATTTCGTCTATGCGGCGCTCCTCCTGGCGCTTGCGGTCTCCTTCGTCCTGAGACGCACCCGCGCCGGGCTGGTGATCCGCGCCGTCGGCGACAATCATTCCTCTGCACATGCTTTAGGCCTGCCGGTCCGCCGCGTACGCCTCCTGGCGGTGCTGTTCGGCGGCGCCTGCGCGGGGCTCGGCGGCGCCTATCTATCGCTCGCCTACACGCCCTTCTGGTCGCCCGAGATGACGGCCGGCCGCGGCTGGATCGCACTGGCGCTGGTAGTCTTCTCGTCCTGGCGGCCCTGGCGGGCGCTGGCCGGGGCGGTGCTGTTCGGAGGTGCCACGGTGCTGCAGCTTCAGGCCCAGGCTTTCGGCCTCGGACTTCCGGGGCAGTTCATGTCGGCCATCCCTTATCTGGCGACCATCCTGGTGCTGGTTCTGCTCTCGCTGAAGCGCCGCGCTGGCTCCGTCGCACCCGCCATGCTGGGGACGGCTTTCGTGCCGGATCGCTGACACGAGGTCGAGCACGGCACGAGGATTGCTTCAAAAACAGGCAATGGCGCCGGGTCGGCGCCGATCAGGAAGGATCAAGAGATGCGTGACTGGCTCAAGGGTGCGGCAGTGCTGGCCTTGACGGCATCGGTGGCGTCGGCGGCGCATGCGGAGGACAAGCTGAAAGTCGGCTTCGTCTACGTCGGGCCGGTCGGCGATTTCGGCTACTCCTACCAGCACGACCAGGGCCGCCAGTTCCTGCAGAAGGAGCTCGGCGACAAGGTCGAGACGACCTTTCTCGAGAACGTCGCCGAAAACGACTCGCAGCGCGCCTTCGAGCAGCTCGCCCGCTCGGGCCACAAGCTGATCCTCGGCACGTCGTTCGGCTTCATGGATCCCGAGCTGAAGGTGGCGAAGCAGTTCCCGGGCGTGAAGTTCGAGCACGCCACCGGCTACAAGCTGGCGCCGAACCTCTCGACTTATTCGGCCCGCTTCTATGAAGGCCGCTACATCATGGGCGAGATCGCCGCCAAGATGTCGAAGAGCCACACGGTCGGCTACATCGCCTCTTTCCCGATCCCCGAGGTCGTGTCGGGCATCGACGCCTTCATGCTCGGCGCGCAGAAGATCGATCCGAACTTCAAGATCAAGATCGTCTGGGTGAATTCCTGGTTCGATCCCGGCAAGGAGGCCGACGCCACCAAGGCACTGATCGCTCAGGGTGCCGACATCATCGCCCAGCATACGGATTCCGCCGCGCCCCTGCAGGAGGCCGAGAAGGCCGGCGTGCACGGCTTCGGCCAGTCCTCCGACATGGCCAAGTTCGCCCCGAAAGCCATCCTCACCTCGCTCGAGGACAATTGGGGGCCCTATTACGTGCAGGAGGTGAAGGCCGTGATGGACGGTACCTGGAAGTCGCACGACACCTGGGGCGGGCTCGCCGCCGGCATGGTGGTGATGGGCCCCTACGAGAACATGCCCGCCGACGTGAAGGCCATGGCGGAGAAGACCGAGGCCGACATCAAGTCCGGCGCCCTCAAGATCTTTGCCGGCCCGATCACCAAGCAGGACGGCAGCACCGGCGTGAAGACGGGCGAGGTCATGCCCGACAAGGAGATTCTCGGCCTCAACTGGTACGTGAAAGGGGTCGACGACAAGCTGCCGCAGTAAGGGCGAGGCTGGCCCCACCCTCTCCGCCGTCATGGCCGGCCCTGTGCCGGCCATGACGGCGTGCCGTGCCGTAGAGAGGTACCGGAGGGGTCCGAACCGCTCCGTCGCGGTCACCCAACGGCTTGGCGTGTGTGGCCGGGACAAGCCCGGCCACGACAGCGGAGAGAGGGTTTGAGGGCGTTAGACGACCGTCCCGTGCAGGTCGTAAGCGTCGGACCGATCGATTTTAGCCGTGACGAGATCGCCGATTCGGACCGGGAAGCGGTGCGACAGATGTACCTTGCCGTCGATCTCGGGTGCGTCGCCCTTGGAGCGGCCGATCGCCCCCTGCGGCCCGACGGCGTCGACGATCACCGGCACCCGTCGGCCGATCTTGCGGGCGAGGAGCCGCGCGCTGATCAGTTGCTGATGCCTCATGAAGCGGTCGAGCCGCTCGGCCTGGACCTCGGGCGGCACGGGCGCGAGGCCGAGATGGTTGGCCGGCGCGCCCTCGACCGGCTCGTACTTGAAAGCGCCGACGCGCTCGAGCTTGGCCTCGGACAGCCAGTCGAGCAGGATCTGGAAATCCTCCTCGGTCTCGCCCGGAAAGCCGACGATGAAGGTCGAGCGGATGGTGAGGTCGGGGCAGATGCCGCGCCACGCCGCGATCCGGTCGAGCGTCCGATCCTGCTTGCCGGGCCGCTTCATGGCACGCAGCACGTTCGGCGCGGCATGCTGGAACGGGATGTCGAGATAGGGCAGCACGAGCCCCTCTGCCATCAGCGGAATGACGTCGTCGACATGCGGATAGGGGTAGATGTAGTGGAGCCGCACCCAGGCGCCGAGGCGGCCGAGTTCGCCCGCGAGGTCGAGAAACTTGGCCCGCACGTCGCGGTCCCCGTGGGGCTGCATCGGATAGCCGAGATCGAGCCCATAGGCGGCCGTATCCTGCGACACGACGAGAAGCTCCTTGACGCCGGCCTTGACCAGCTTCTCGGCCTCCCGCAACACGTCGGAGACGGGGCGCGACACGAGCCGGCCGCGCAGCCGCGGGATGATGCAGAAGGAGCAGGAGTTGTTGCAGCCTTCCGCGATCTTCAGATAGCTGTAGTGGCGCGGCGTGAGCTTGATGCCCTGCGGCGGCAGCAAATCGAGGAACGGGTCGTGCAGCGGCTCGGCGGCCTCGTGCACGGCGGCCATCACGCTTTCGAAGGCCTGTGGCCCCGAGACGGCGAGCACGTTGGGATAGGCCTGCCGGATGACATCCGGCTCGGCGCCCATGCAGCCCGTGACGATGACCTTGCCGTTCTCCGCCATGGCGTTGCCGATGGCGGCCAGCGACTCTTGCTTGGCGCTATCGAGGAAGCCACAGGTATTGACGATGACGGCATCGGCGCCCTCGTGCTTCTTGGCAATCTCGTAGCCTTCGGCCCGCAGCTTCGTGATGATCCGCTCGCTGTCGACCAACGCCTTGGGACAGCCGAGCGACACAAAGGATATGCGAGGCGCGGCGCGGCCGGCGACGGGCGCTGGAACGGTATCGGACAAAGTCAGCATGGGCGTGCCTTGCCACGGCGGGCAGGTGGTTGCAACAGCGGGGGACGCGCGCCGTGGCAGGGCTGGATTGCAGGGTTGGTCAGAGCGTCGCGCCGGGTTGGATCCGCGGCTTGCGGTCCAGCCAGGGCGGCACGGGCAGGTCCTTCGACTCGAGGAAGCTGCGGTTGAAGAGCTTCGACGCGTAGCGGGCCCCGGAATCGCACAGGATGGTCACGATCGTATGGCCGGGGCCGAGACGCTTCGCGAGCCGCATGGCGCCCGCCACATTGATGCCCGACGAGCCGCCGAGCAGCAGGCCCTCGTGTTCGGCAAGATCGAAGACGATCTCCAGGGCCTCGCGATCCTCGATCTGGCAGGCAAATTCGACCGGCGCGCCGACGAGGTTGGCGGTGACGCGTCCCTGGCCGATGCCTTCCGTGATGGAGGAGCCGGAGGACTTGAGCTCGCCGTGATCGTAATAGGCGAAGAGGGCCGAGCCCATCGGGTCGGCGATGCCGATGGCGACTTTCGGGTTCTTGGCCTTCAGCGCCAGCCCGACGCCCGCCAGGGTTCCTCCGGTGCCGACCGCACAGATGAAGCCGTCAACCTTGCCGTCGGTCTGCTCCCAGATCTCGGGGCCGGTCGAGCGCTCGTGGCCATCGCGATTGGCGACATTGTCGAACTGATTGGCCCAGATGGCGCCGTTGGGATCCTCGGCGGCGAGGCGCTGCGCCAGCCGTTCCGACACATGCACGTAATTGCCGGGATCGCTGTAGGGCTTGGCCGGCACCTCGACGAGTTCGGCGCCGGACATGCGCAGCATGTCCTTCTTCTCCTGGCTCTGCGTCTCCGGGATGACGATCAGGGTGCGGTAGCCGAGCGCATTGGCAACCAGCGCCAGGCCGATCCCGGTATTGCCGGCCGTTCCCTCGACGATCGTCCCGCCCGGGCGCAACGTGCCGCGCGCCACCGCATCTTCGACGATGGCCAGCGCGGCGCGGTCCTTCACGGATCCGCCGGGATTCATGAACTCCGCCTTACCGAGGATGTGGCAGCCGGTGAGATCCGAAGCTCGCTTCAGGCGGATCAGCGGCGTGTGCCCGATGGCATCAATGACGGACGTCAGCATGGGAAACTCGATGAGGCTGGCGGAAACGCCGAGCACTCTACACAGATGATAGACGATGGACGAGCGATCAACCCGCCGGTAGCCGGACAACGATGATCCGAGCCGATCAGCGTCGATATCTAGTGGAGAGCTTGGGAATGTGCCTGGAGCACTGATGGCTCCCCGAGCAGGGCTCGAACCTGCGACAATTCGATTAACAGTCGAATGCTCTACCAGCTGAGCTATCGGGGAACACCGCCGTGTATACGCGGCTTGGGCGGTGTTTAGCCGGGATCGACCGGTTTTGCCAAGCCCCAATCTGCCGCTCGCTCGCGGAAAGTTTCGGAAAGCGCCGCCTTGCCCGCCGCTTCCGGATCCGTTAGACACCGCCTCAGTCGTCCTGACCAAGCGACCGCATGCCTTCGCGCATGGTGAGGCCTCGTGGCGGAGTGGTTACGTAGAGGACTGCAAATCCTCGCACCCCGGTTCGATTCCGGGCGAGGCCTCCAGCTGTTCATCCGCCCCCGTTCTTCTGAGTTCGAACAAGCCGTTTGTCCTGACGCTTGCGCGCAAGGCGTGACGGAGTTGTTGCGCTGCGAGTCGTAAAGATCATTGTAGCAGTTCAGTTCTGATCGATCAGAGGCGCGTCGGTGATCAGCGAAACGTTGAAAGAGCGATGGCGGCTCACGGAGACGTGGATGAACACGATCTCGTCCGGCTCGATCGTCACGGGGCTCGTCGTCCCAGCAGTCGCTTGGGGCTACGAGGCACCCGGATAACACTTCGAGCCGAAAGGCTTGATGATCTCTGCCGCTTTGGTCCTGTTGGAGTCGTCTTACATATCAGTGCAGGACTCCTCCTGCGGCTCGTCATCTCATGACAGCGACCGAAATCTACGTGCTTGTGTTCTCGCCGCTGTGCGCCATGGCGCTCGTGGTCATGCCACTGGCCTTAGCTGCCCGTGATGTCCAACGCAGCACGCGGAGGGAACAGGCGCTGCGGTCGAAAGTGACGGTCGCGCAACGACCCTCGGTCGCTCGTCGCTACAAGCCCCCCGTACGCCGCCGCACCCACGCTTGAAGCTCGACGGACTGGCGGTTCACACCGCCTCTTCCGCGATCGCCGTAGCGACCTGGTTTTCGATGACCTTGAGCTCGTCGAGCGTATGGTCGAGCGACAGGCGCATCTCCTGGAGTTCGGCGATGCGCTTCCTTACGCCGCCCAACAGCGCCCGCTTCTGTTCGAGATGGCGCGGGTCGGCGCCATAAAGGTCGAGGAAATCCTTGATCTCGGCCAAGCTGAAGCCGAGCCGCTTGCCGCGCAGGATCAGCAGCATGCGGGCGCGCTCGCGCGGCGTGTACACCCGCGTCGCGCCGAGGCGCGCCGGGTCGATGAGGCCCTTGTCCTCGTAGAAGCGAATGGCGCGCGGCGTCACGCTGAGTTCGGCCGCGAGTTCGGTCACGGTGAGAAGCCGGCTTTCGGCATCCATAATGCCGCCTTCACTCATTCCGGCGTCAAGGCTTGGTCGAGCCGCGCGCGAAGCCAGGCCCCGGTGTCGAGAACCGTGACACGGGCGCCGCCGACCTTGTAGGTGCCGCTGGACCGCGCGACCGGCACGCCGTCCGCCGTCACCACACTCTGCGCGACGGCGAGGTTACGGGTGACCGAGATCGTCTGGCCGGTTCCCTGCACCCAGGCGCCGGGCAGCGCTCCCGCGATATAGTCGATGGTGAGATTCACTGTCGGCAGGATCGTGGTCGCGAGCGCCGGCGTGTCGTGAAGGATCGCGAAGGCGAGCAGCACGTCGCAGAAGCTCGCCAGCACGCCGCCGTGGCAGCGGCCGCCGGGGTTCAGGTGCTCGAGCCCGACCCTAAAACCGAGTGCCAGAGCGCCGTCGATCCGGCGAGCATGGAAGGCGATCGGGTTGTAGCCGGCCAGCCGTTCGGGCGTGGCCGCAAGGGGCCAGAACCCCTCTGGGGCTGGACTCGTCAAAACGCCGCCTCGTCGAGCGCCATGGTGGAGGCCTTGCCGGATTTGATGGCGAGGTAGAGCGCGCTCGCCTGCGGCAGGACGCGGTCGTTGAAGAAGCGGGCGCTGGTGAGTTTGGCGGCGTAGAAGCCTTCCGGATCCTCTTTCGCATCCACGCGCGCCTGGGCGATCTCGGCCGAGCGGGTCAGCATGTAGGTCATGGCGACGAGGCCCATGAGGCGGAGATAGTCGGTGGCGGCGGCGCCGGCCTCCTCCGCATCCTTCAGGCCCGCGGCGGCGATCTGGCCCGTGGCGAGCTGCAGCATGCCGAGGGCCCGCTCCAGGCCCTGTACCAGCGGCGCGAGGGCGGATTGGCCGCGGCTGGTCTCGATATAGGCCGCGATGGGGTGGAAGAAGGGGCGCAGCAGGCGACCCATATGAGCCGGCATCTTGCGGCCGACGAGATCCAGCGCCTGGATGCCGTTGGTGCCCTCGTAAAGCATGGCGATACGGGCATCGCGGACGAACTGTTCGACGCCGTGGTCGCGGATATAGCCGTGGCCGCCGTAGACCTGCACGCCGAGGCTCGCCATCTCGTAGCCGAGGTCGGTGAAGAGCGCCTTCACCACCGGCGTCATCAAGGCGGTGAAGTCCTCGGCGGCTCGGCGCTCCGTCGGGTTCGCCGCATGTTTCGACAAGTCGACGGCCTGCGCCACCCAGATGCCGACGGCGCGGCAAGCCTCGGCGTTGACCCGCATGGTCATCAGCATGCGGCGTACGTCGGGGTGGACGATGATCGGGTCCGCCGCGAGATCGGGGCGCTTGGCGCCGGAGAGGGAGCGGCCCTGGAGCCGCTCCTTGGCGTAGGCGACGGCCGATTGATAGGCGACGGAGGCGACGCCGAGCCCCTGGATACCGACCCCGAGCCGCTCCTCGTTCATCATCGTGAACATGGCCTGCATGCCCTTGTGGGGCGCGCCGACGAGCCAGCCCTTGGCGTCCTCGTAGCTGATCTGACAGGTGGCCGAAGCCTTGAGGCCCATCTTGTGTTCAAGGCCGGTGCAGACGACGCCGTTGCGCGGACCCGGGCGGCCGTCCTCGGTCGGCAGCAGTTTCGGCACCAGGAACATGCTGATGCCCTTGATGCCGGCAGGTCCGTCGGGCAGGCGGGCAAGGACGAGGTGGACGATGTTCTCGGTGAGATCGTGATCGCCCGCCGAGATGAAGATCTTCGAGCCGGAGATGCGATAGGTGCCGCTGTCGTCGGGGACGGCGCGGGTGCGCATCAGGCCGAGATCGGTGCCGCAATGGGCCTCGGTCAGCGCCATGGCGCCGGCCCATGTGCCTTCGGTCATCTTCTGCAGGAACATGGATTTCAGCGCCGCCGACCCATGCGACTCCAGCGCCTTGACGGCGCCGTGGGTCAGGCCGGGGTAGAGGCTGAAGGAGAGATTTGCGGCGCAGATCATCTCCTCGACGAGCTTGTTGACGCATTCCGGCAGGCCCTGGCCGCCGAACTCCGGATCGCCCGCCAGAGACGGCCAGCCACCTTCGCGGAACGTGTCGTAGGCCTCGCGAAACCCCTTGGGGGTGCGGACCACGCCGTTCTCGAGCCGGCAGCCTTCGAGGTCGCCCGAGGCATTGAGCGGCAGGACCACCTCCTGAGTCAGCCGGGCCGCCTCGTCGAGCACGCCGTCGATGACGTCGGCCGTGGCCTCGGCGTAAGCGGGCAGGGCATTGATGCGCTCGAGCCCGTGGAGTTCGTGGAGCACGAAGCGCATGTCGCGCAGCGGAGCTTCGTAGACCTGCATGGGATGATCCTCGCTTTATCCTTCTCCCATGGAATGGGAGAAGGTGCCCGGCAGGGCGGATGAGGGAAGGTGCGAGGGGCGCCGGGCTCCCCTCATCCGGACTGCGTCGGGTCACCTTCTCCCGCGATGCGGAAGAAGGGCAGGTCGCGTCAGTTTCTGAGCGGCTTGCCGGTGGCCAGCGTGTGTTCGATGCGGTCCAGCGTCGGGCCGGTCCGGATCAGAGCCAGGAACTCGCGGCGCTCGAGCTTCAGCATCTCGTCCTCGCTCACGCTATCCACCGTGTCGGCATCGCCGCCGCTGAGCACCGTCGCCAGCCGATCCGCCACCACGAGGTCGTGATCGGTCGCGAGGCCCTGGGCGCGTAAACCCTGCGCCGCCATGCGCATGCCGGTTCGCCCCGCCGCGCCCGGCAACCGGAACTCCGGCTTGGGTGGCGGCGCGTAGCCGTCGACGAGGGACAGCGCCTTGGCGCGCGCATCGAAGAGTAACCGGTCGCGATTGAACGTGATGCCGTCGCCCTCGCGCAGCACCCGCATGGCCCGTGCCTCGGCGGCCGATTTC
>JBPBQY010000031.1:0-153406 GCA_050920985.1 Janthinobacterium lividum
TCCCGACCTCACATGGCACGGGACGCCCAACATCCTGCCGCTGCGCAAGCTTCCCGAACATGCGGTCGAGGGCAGCCAGACGAGCCCCATCGGCCTCGAGGTCATCACGCGCGACCGCATCCGGGTGGGGGTCGTGGCCGACGTCTGGATCAACCTGTCCGAGCTCTTCGGCCGCTATCTCGAGGTCCAGACGGAGCCTGCCTTCGGTGGCGACCGGATTATCCTGCCAGTCGCCTTCGCCGATATCAGGCCGCGTGACCGGCGAGTGCTGATCGGCATGCTGACGGCGAGGCAGTTCTCGAAGGTGCCGCGCCTCGCCAGCCCGGACGTTATCACCTTCCGCGAGGAAGACCGCGTCAACGCCTATTATGCCGGCGGCCACCTCTACAGCCGAGCGATGGAAAACGAGGAGCCGGCATGAGCGAATTCAGCGACATCCCGCGCGTCATCACGGCGGCCGATCTTCCCCAGGGCGAAACCGTCCTGTGGCGCGGCAAGCCGGACTGGCGTCATCTTGCACTCGACGCCTTCTATGCGCCCTGGGTACTGCTCTATTTCGTCGGAATCGGCACTTGGCATCTCGCCACGACGCTGCACGATGGGGGAAGCCGCGCCGACGCGCTGGCGGCCGCCTCGGTGGTGCTCATCCCGCTGGCAATCTCGCTAGGCCTGGTCTCGCTGCTGGCCTGGCTCTCGGCCCGCTCGACCGTCTTCACCCTCACGGACCGGCGCATCGTGATGTGCTACGGTGTGGCGCTACCCGCTCTGATCAACGTGCCGCTCAGCACCATCGAGTCGTTGAAGCTGCGGCGCGGTTTCGCCGGGCGCGGCGACATCGCCTTCAGCCTGCCGAGAGTGGGCCGGTTGTCGTTTCACCAGATCTGGCCCTATGCCCGGCCCTGGCACCTGTTCCCCGCCTCCCCCATGCTGCGCGCCGTGCCGGATGTGGCCGGACTGGCCGTCATCTTCGCCGACGCCGTCAAGGCGGCGGCCGAGCGTGATGCGCTCTCCGTGAGCCCACGCGCCGAGCAGCCTGCGGCGAACCAATCGACCAGCGCGCCGGGTTTCGGCGAAGCCGCGTCTGCGGCGGCCTGAGGAGATCGACATGCAGGCGCTCAAGGCTCTCGCCGCCAGTCCCTATCCGGACGCCAACCATCCGCTGCCGAAACCCATCATCATCGGCGGCGGCGCCATGATGGTGGCGGCCGTGGTCTTCTGCGCACTGGCCCATGCGACCGGCATCGGCGTGACCACGAGCCCCGCCCCCACCGCCATGGCGAGCCGCGATTTCGTCTTCACCGAGCAGGACGACGGGTTCCTCACCGTGAAGGATGCGGACCACGGTGGTCGACTGGTCGAGCGGATCGCGCCCGGCGAGTCGGGCTTCATCCGCGCCATGGTGCGGGGCCTGACCCGCAACCGGACCCGCTATGGCGAGCCCGCGGTCGGCGCCTTCCGGGTCTCGGTCGAGCGGGACGGCGGCGTGTGGCTGCAGGATCTCGGCACCAGGCAGAACATCGACCTGCGCGCCTTCGGTCCCACCCAGGTGCAGGCTTTCGCGCAGCTTCTGTCGGCCAAGGAGGTCACGCCATGAGGCTCGGCTCCCTGTTCGGATCGAGAAGCGTCGAGGTGACCTGCACGCTCGAAGTGCAGAACACCTTCGAGGCGCTCCATGCTCATGTCCGGCTCGATGGCGGCGTGGTGGTGAACCCCGGCGACGAGGTGCTGGTGCACGGTGATCCCGTCGCGGTGCCCTTCGGCGAGTCCCGCATCCTGCGCCGCCGCGCCACCATCCGTCGCGCCGGCCCGCTGGAGCGGCTGTGGACGCGTCTGACCGGCGATTTCGAGTTCATGGAACTCTGCGAGTTCAGCTTTTCAGGGGAGCAGCTGCGATGAGCGCCATCGTTTCCGACAGGGCCGCGGTCTCTGCCGCCGCTCCGTCCGCCGCCGTTGCCGACACCAATGCGCTGGCCCGGCAGGACACGCTGCTGGCGCCGCGCTTCTACACGACGGACTTCGTGAAGCTCGACCGCACGGACGTATCCAGCGTACGGGCGGAATGGAACGCGCTGATCGAAGAACTGAAGTCGGACCCCAACCGAAACCATTTCAAACGCACCGAGGCCTGGGACGGAGTCGACCTCGCCTCCCTGCCCGAGCCGCTGCGCCAGGAGTTCGTCGACTTCCTGGTGAGCTCGCTGACGGCCGAATTTTCGGGCTGCATCCTCTACAAGGAAATGAAGCGGCGCGGCAGGAATCCCGATATCAAGGAGCTCTTCACCTATATGAGCCGCGACGAGGCCCGCCACGCCGGCTTCATCAACGACACGCTGAAGGACTTCAACATCGGCGTGAACCTCGGCTTTCTCACCAAGGCGAAGAAGTACACGTTCTTTCAGCCGAAGTTCATCTTCTACGCCACCTATCTTTCGGAGAAGATCGGTTATGCGCGTTACATAACGATCTTCCGGCATCTCGAGCGGCACCCGGAGAACCGCTTCCATCCCATCTTCAAATGGTTCGAGAAGTGGTGCAACGACGAGTTCCGGCACGGCGAGGCCTTCGCGATCCTGATGCGATCCGATCCGAAACTGCTGTCGGGCGTCAATAAGCTCTGGATCCGGTTTTTCCTGCTCGCCGTCTACGCCACGATGTATGTGCGCGACCATCAACGCCCGGCTTTCCACGCCGCGCTCGGGATCGACCCGACCGACTACGACCATCGCGTCTTCACCATCACCTCCGAGATCACCCGGCAGGTTTTCCCGCTGGTGCTCGACACCGACGATCCTCGGTTCCGCGCCGGGCTGGAGCGCATCCGCCTCTCGTCCGAGGCGATCGCGGCGGCGCGGCGGCAGGGCGGCGTGCTCGGCACGGTGAAGCGCTTCGCCGGCATCGCGACGAATGCCGCAATCTTCCTTCGCCTCTACACGCTTCCCGCCAAGGCCAACGCAAGACCCGCGTCGAGCCATCTGCTGCCGACTTGGTAGGAGCGCCTCCATGACCGCCTATATCGGCCCCGCGCTCTTCGCGCTCTTCGTCTGGTGGGCCTCGACGGTCGCCATCATCTATCTCGACAATCTGCCGCGCTCGACCTTCAAATGGAGCATGCTGGGCGCCACGATCGTCTTCGCGGTCTCGCTCTACGGCGTGAAAGCCTCGGCGCAGGACACAACCACGGCGGGCGCCTATTGGGCCTTCACCTGGGGGCTCCTGGCCTGGGGCTGGCAGGAGATGAGCTTCTACATGGGCTTCGTGACGGGCTCGCGGAAGCAGCCCTGCCGCGAGGATTGCGGCGGCTTCGCCCATTTCGTCCATGCCGTGCAGACGAGCCTCTATCACGAGCTCGCCATCATTGCGGCCGCGATTGCGGTGGTTTGGCTGACCTGGGGCGCTCCCAACCAGGTCGGCACCTGGACCTTCATGGTCCTGTGGTGGATGCATCAGAGCGCAAAACTCAATGTCTTCTTCGGCGTGCGCAATCTCAACGAGGAGTTCCTGCCCGAACATCTCGAGTTCTTGAAGAGCTTTCTGCGCAAGCGCTCCATGAACCTGCTCTTCCCAGTCTCCGTCACGGTCTCGACGGTGATCACCGTCCTCGTCGCCAAGGCGGCGCTGGCCGACGGCGTCTCGGTGGCGGAGCGGGCCGGCTACACGTTCCTCACCGTGCTGATGGCGCTGGCCATCCTGGAACATTGGATGCTGGTCCTGCCCATGCCGGCCGGGGCCATCTGGTCGCCGGGGTTGAAGTCGCGCGGTGAGCGCAAGCCCTTCGAGGTCGAGATCGTCGTCGGCTTCCTCGGCGCCGGCAAGACCACCTTCCTGCAGCGCAAGCTGAAGGAGGCCGACCCGGCGCTGCGCACCGTCGTCCTTGTCAACGATTTCGGGGCGCTCGGCCTCGATGGCGCGCTACTCGAAGGCCGCGGCGCCGATGTCGTCGAGCTCTCGAACGGCTGTATCTGCTGCTCGCTCCGCTCCGATCTCGCCGTGCAACTGAAGGAGGTCGTGGCCAAGATGAAGCCCGATCGCGTGCTGATCGAACCGTCGGGGGTCGCCGATGTCGCGTCGCTGCTGCGGGCGCTGCATACGCCCGAGATCGCGCCGCTCATCCGGGCCCGCCGCCTCTACACGGTCATCGACGCCGGTGCCTTCCTGGCCGACTACATTAAGATGCCGGATTATTTCGACGTTCAGACGCGCCTCGCGCCGGTCTTCGTGCTCAATAAGACCGACCTCGTCTCGGAGGCGGAACTGTCGATGGTGACCGAGACGTTACGGTCGCAGAACCCGGCGGCGCTGATCGTGCCGGCGCGCTACGGCATTCCGGTGGACGCGACCGACCTCGACCGCTCGGCGCCGATCGCCGCTCCCGCCGCCGAAGGTGACGATGCGATCGATCGGCCGAAGCCTCGCGAAGCCGTGGCTCTGGGCCTCGAATCCTGGAGTATGCCACTGATGGGCGACCTCGATCTCGATCGGCTCCGCGAGGCGCTGGCCGACATGACGAGTGGTGCCTTCGGCCAAGTGATGCGCGTCAAGGGGATCGCCACCACGGGCAAGGGTTGGGTCAGATTCGATGTGGCCGGCGGCCGCTCGAGCATCATGGCCCATGTGCCTCAGGGTGACGAGGCTCCGCGGGTCCTGGCCATCGGACTTGGCCTCGACCGCGCGAGCTTGGCAGAAGCCGTCCTGGCCTGCACGCCGGGTGCCGACCGAGATCTGGCCCGGGTCGCGACCGAAGCCGTCCTCGACCGGGCCTTCGTGGCCACGGCGCATCCGCTCGGCTGTGGCTGTGCCGAACATGCGCCGGGCATGACCTGTGACGGCGTGCCGGCCATCGCGGCGGAGTAGGACGCATCGGGCTGGTTGCAACCGAGCGGCCCCCTCCATCCTCTTCGCGGGTCCCCTCCCCTCCCCTCGCTCCGCGAGGGCGGACGACGGAGAGCTCCGGGCTATTCCTCCCCCGTCTTCGGGCTACCGGATTCACACCTTCCGATTGCCGCGACGCCGGACGCCTCCCCTCTCCCTTGTGGAGAGGGGTAGGGGGTGAGGGTCGGGAAGAGCGAGCAAAGTGCCTCTCGTCAGGGCATCCTCGACTTGCGGAGGGGGAGTCTCAACCCTCACCCCCAGCCTCTCTTGGCAAGGGAGAGGGGTGCCGCTGCAGCACACCTCGACGATGTGTGAATGCGGTAGGTCTTCGGGGGACCGAGCGAAGCCCGGTGGAGGGGGCGACCGGGTTCTACGATAAGGCGCTCAGCCCTAGCGGCCGCGGTCCACGCGCGACCAATCCTGCGCTTCAAGGTCGATGGTCCGAGGGCCCTGGGCGGCGCGGATGCGGTCGGCACGGGGGCCGGCGAGCGGCCCGGTGGAGAAGCCGACGCGGGCCTTTACCCAGTCGCGGCAGGAGGGCGCCAGAAGGGCCAGCCCCATGACGTCGGTGATGAAGCCGGGGAGGATCAACAGCACGGCGCCGACCGCATCGAGCGCGCCGTCGATGAAGGCATCCTCACGCGCGACCCGCCCCCCGGCGACATCGCGCAGGCGGGTGAAGGCCGCGCCGCCGAGCCGCTTCAGCCGCGCCGCGCCGAGCAACGTCGATCCAAGACCGATCAGGACGGCCGGTCCGGCGCCGATCCAGTCGACCACGGCGATGAAGGCCACGACCTCGGCGACGAGGCCGAGCAGCAGCAGGGTTCCGAGATTCTGGAAGCGCAGCATGGCCTTTGCATCATCCCGAAGGGCTGGTTGCGCCCGATCTCCCCTTCTCCGCGCGGTCAGGCGTGGATATTGAGGAGAGCACACCCACATTGACTTCGAATATGGGCGTCAGCGCGCGCCACCGCAACGCGCGTTCCCGCGTCAGAAGCCGACAAGGCCCCTTCTCCGATGTCTCAATCCTTCGACCCTTCGATCGTCGTCTTCGCCGTCCTGGCCGTCTTCGTCGTCTGGAAGCTGCGCTCCGTCCTGGGCACGCGCACCGGAGCCGAGCGTCCGCCCATCGACCCCTTCGAGGCGCGCCGGAAGCTCAGGGAGGGTAAGCCCGGCGGTGGAGCGACACCGCCAGAGCCCGGCCGCGGCCCCGGCCAGGTGATCCCACTGCAACGGAATACGTCGCCCAATATCACTGCGCCAGATCCCGCCGAGGCTTGGCGCGGTGTGATCGGACCTGGCTCGCAGGCGCTCGACGGCCTCGTGCAGATCGGCGCCGCCGACCGGACCTTCACGGCCGACAGTTTCATGCAGGGCGCGCGCGGTGCGTACGAGATGATCGTCTCGGCTTTCGCGGCCGGTGACCGCGAGACCTTGAAGCCGCTGCTCGCCAAGGACGTGTACGACGGGTTCGACGCTGCTATTTCGGCGCGCGAGGCCCGCGGCGAGAAGAGCGAGACTACCTTCGTTTCGACCGAGAAGCCGCTGGTGCATGAGGCGCAGCTCAAGGGCCGCACCGCCCAGGTCACGATCCTGTTCCAGTCGAAGATGATCACCGTGACGCGCGACCGCGACGGTACAATCGCCGAAGGCACCACCGATCAGGTCGCCGAGGTCTTCGATCGTTGGACTTTTGCCCGCGAGGTCGATGCGCGGGACCCGAACTGGCGCCTCGTCGCCACCGAAGCCGGCGCCTGACCGCGGCCTTGCTCGAGCCATGCGCGTCCGCCGACTCACTGGGGCAGAGATCGACATCTGGCGGCGCGTCGCCGAGACGGTGACGCCGCGGTCAGGCAGCACGCTGCCGGACGCGCCGGTCGCACCCCTGCCCGAGCCGGTCCCGGCACCGCGCCCGGCCGTCGACCGTCCTGCGCCGGTGCGGACCTATGCGGCGGCCAGCTACACGCCGCCGGTCGCAACCCCGAAGCCACCACCGGTCGGGATCGAGCGGCGCTTCAAGCGCAAGGTGGCGATCGGGCGCATTCCCGTTGACGCGGCGCTCGATCTGCACGGCATGACTCAGCCGCAGGCTCATATGGCGCTGCGGCGATTTCTGTTCGAGGCCCAGCGCGACGGCGCGCGGCTCGTCATCGTGGTGACCGGCAAGGGTTTGCGGGAGCGCTATCATCGCACCGACGCCGCCGAACCGGGCGTGTTGCGCCGGGCCGTCCCGTTCTGGCTGCGGGATGGTGCCCTGCGCGACATCGTCATCGGCTTCGAGGAAGCGTCCCTCGGTCATGGCGGCGCTGGAGCCCTCTATGTGCGGCTGCGGCGGCCATCCGCCACCTGATAGCCGACCAGCATGACCACCAGGGTCGCCAACAGCAGGCTGGCCAGTGCCCAGCGAAGGTCCGTCGCCCCGGACAGGAACCCGATGATCGGCGGCCCGAGCAGGAAACCCGCATAGCCGACGGTCGCCACCGAGGAAATGCCTGACGCGGGCGTGGCGCCGAGGCGGGCCGCGGCGCTGAAGGCCACAGGCGCCACATTGCCGAGACCAAGCCCCACCAGCGCGAAGCCGAGAGCCGCCGCCAGGGGCACGGGCACCAGAACGGCGAGCGCCAGACCCGCGCCCGCCAGCGCACCGCCTCCGACGAGGATCCGCCGCGCCCCGATCCCCGCGACCGCACGGTCGCCGACGAAGCGAACGCCCGCCATGGCGATCGAGAATCCCGCATAGCCGGCCGACGCGAGGGCGAGTCCGCTGCCCGTCACGGTGTCGAGATAGATGGCGCTCCAATCGCCCATGGCGCCTTCGACGACGAAGCAGAAGGCGGCCACGATCCCGAGCCCGATCAGCCGCCGCCCCGGCAGGACCAGCAGCGGACCCGCGCCGGCCGGCCTCGACGCTCCTTCGCCGAGGAAGGGCAGCGCCGCGAGCCCTACCACGGCGGCCACCAGGGCGGCCCCCCCGAGTTGTCCTGACGCGCCCACCCCCGCGGCGGCCAGCGTCCCGCCGATCGCCGCGCCACCGAGGCCGCCGAGGCTGAAGGCGCCGTGGAAGGAGGACATCAGCGGCGCCCCCCAACGCTCTTCCAGCGCACCGGCATGGCCGTTCATGGCGACATCAAGCAGCCCCATGGCGATGCCCATGGTCAAGGCGGCGGCGGCGAGTCCGAAGAGCGACGTCGCCAGACCCGGCAGGACCAGCGACACGATGGTGGCGAGGGCTCCGAGCCGCGTGGCGCGCCGGGTGCCGAGCCGCGACGCCAGGGCGCCGGTGGCGATGGTGGACAGGATCGAGCCGCCGGCGAAACTGAGGAGGGCGATGCTGATCTCGCCGTCGGAAAGTGCGAGCCGGGCCTTGATGGCCGGAAGCGCCGCCGCCCAACCGCCGGCAAAGAGCCCAAGTTCGAGGAACACCGCGAAGATCGCGGCGCGCTCCGTCCAGCGGACATCGGCACGCAGCGGGCGGGACAGGCTGGTCATCGTGATCCTCGCGGCGCCGGAGCGCGGTGAAGGGTGAGGCCCGGCCGGGCCAGGTCGGCGAGCGCCGCCGGAGATGCGTCGGCTTCGACGATGAGGTCATGCAAGGCTGCGATCGGGGCCACGACGAAGGAGGCCGCGGTGCCGAGCTTGTCGGCCGTCAGGGCCACGACATTCCGCGCGCTGTTGGCGACGAGGCGCCGCTTGAACTCGGCCTCCTCGGGATCGAAGACCGTCAGCCCGGCGGCGGCCGCCAACCCACAGGCGCCGATGAAGGCGATGTCGGGCCGGATGCCGTCGAGGTCTCGCAACGTCAGCGGACCGAAGGCGGCGCCGAGGATCGGGTCGATCTTCCCGCCCAGCATGACGACGGTGCAGCTTCGCCGCCCGGCAAGGGCCTGCGCCACCGAGGGAGCATTGGTCACGACCGTGATGTCGAGATCGACCGGGAGCGCCTCGGCGATCTGCAGGTTCGTGGAGCCGGAGTCGATCATCACCGTGTCGCGGTTCTTGACCAGCATCGCCGCCGCCCGGCCAAGGGCGCGCTTGGAGTCCGGCGCCGAAGCGATGCGGCGTGCCAGTGGCTGAGAGGCGGGCGCTAGCGGCAGGGCTCCACCATAGACGCGCCTGCACTGACCGGCGGCGGCGAGATCGCGCAGATCACGGCGGATCGTGTCTTCAGAGGTGTCGAACTCGCTCGCGAGATCCGCCGCGAGAACGCGACCATCGCGCAGAAGGCGATCGAGGATGGCGGTCTGGCGTTCGTCCGGTAGCGTCGGCATTTCGGTCGTCCTTCTCGCGAAGGCTTATGCACGATGATGCACGATCACGCAACATTCGGCACGATCGAGCGCTCATCAGCGACGGAGGACGACGCCCTCGTCCAGCAATCGACTTTCCCATCCTGACCTTTCCAGTTCCGGCGTCTCGGTCTCGGTCTCCGGATAACCCAGGCAAAGATGGCCGATGAACCGCCAATGCGGCGGCACATCGAGCAGGCCGGCCATAGCATCCGCCTCGAGGATCGACACCCAGCCGAGCCCGATCCCCTCGGCCCGGGCCGCAAGCCAGAGCGTGTGGATGGCGGTGACCACGGAGTAGTCGATCATCTCGGGCATCGTGCGACGCCCCAACCCATGTCCGACGCTCGTGGAGCGATCGGCGAAGACCGCCACCTGCGCCGGAGCATCGTCGAGCCCGGCGAGCTTCAGCGCGGCATAGCGCTCGGCGCGCTCGCCGTCGTAAAGCGTCGCCGCATCGGCGTTGCAGCGCGCAAACAGGGCCCGCAAGGCGTTACGACGCCGGGGGTCGTCGACCGTGACGAAGCGCCAGGGTTGGCTGAGACCGACCGACGGGGCCAGACAGGCGGTGGCGAGCAGACGGTCGAGCGTGCCGTCCGGCAGCGGATCGCGACGAAATCGGCGGACGTCGCGCCTCCAGCGCAGCAGTGCGTCGAGTTGGCGGCGGAAAGTGTCGTCGAACTGCACGCGTAAGGGTCTCGACGGAGAGGGGACACCCGCATCCTAATCCCTGTCGCGCCGTTACCGATAGGCGACGATCCACATTGCGCCGACGAGGCCGACCCCGTCCTCCCCTGATCGACACCGCGTCTGCCGATCAACCCGCAACGTCGTCCGACACAGGAACAGCATCATGGACACCAATCCCATCAAGGTCATCTGGTTGTCGATCGGCCGCCACGTGCCGGATTCCGATCTCGTCGTCAGCGACTTCCACGTGGCGCGCAATGGCGAGGCCTCGGGGCTCACCATCAGCGTCAACCACACTAACCACGCCAACGACGATGGGAACCGGACCGAGGCCATGGCTTTCGCGCGAGCGCTTTGCGGCGAATTCGCCGAGACGGAACCGATGGAAGGCTGATCGAACTGGCATCGGGCGCGATTGAGTCCGATGCAGATCCCGTCGGCCGGCGCGGTTCAGCGCGGGGCGATGCGCCAGGTCACGGCGACGGAACCCTGGAATGTGAGCGTCTTCGGCGGCGTGAGCCCGACCGTGGCCGACCGGGCCATCTTCATCGACATGGCTGGAGGAGCGCTCGCCCCCGAGGCTTCGCCGTCGGCGATGCGCTCGATCCCGTCGAGCCGGACGCTGCCCGCCTCGGCATAGATCTCGGCCTGGTGCAGGGCATCCGCCATGGCGGCGCGGCGGACATGATCCACGGCAGCGGTCTCATCGGCGACCGAGAAGCTGGTCGGTCCGACCTCGAACAGGCCCGTGCCGACGATCCCCGCCACAATGGCATCGAGCCTGTCGATCGCCGTGACGGTGACGTCGTATCGCGTCTCGGCCCGATAGATCATGACCGACTTGCCGGGAGCTTTGCTCTCCGGCTCCGGGACGTTGTCCTGGACGAGGCTGAAGGATCCCTCGTCAACCGCCGCGCCTTGCGACGCCCACTGCGCCAGGGCGGAGCCGGCCCGGGCCGCCCGGGCCGCATGATCGCGCGCAGCGACGACGAGCGTCGGCCCGATGGTCACCACGGACAGCGACAGATGGGCTAGGTCGGGCTTTTGCGACACCGTGGCAGAGCCTCGGACGATCAGCACGCCGGCGGGCGGAGCGGGCGATTGCGCCGCGGCCGGAGCGGCGGCGAGCAGGAGTCCGACCAGGCCGGCCACCATGAGGGTCGACGTCATCGGCTGCTCTCCTGCATCGTTTACCACCGCGCTAGAAGATCCGGCCGGCGGTCCCGCGTGATGCGCTCCGCTTCGGCCCGGCGCCAAGCTGCGATACGGCCGTGATCGCCGCCGAGCAGCACGGGCGGGATCTCGCGGCCTTCGAAGTCGCGCGGTCGGGTATAATGCGGATATTCGAGCAGGCCGCCCTCGAAACTCTCCTCCTCGCCCGACAGCGCCGCCCCCATGATGCCGGGCAGCAGCCGCACGCAGGCATCGAGCAGCGCCAGGCACGCGATCTCGCCACCCGACAGGACGAAGTCGCCGAGCGACACTTCCTCGAGTCCGCGGGCTTCGATCACCCGCTCGTCGACGCCTTCGAAGCGACCGCAGAGCACCACGACGCCGGGCCCTTCGGCCAGGGCGCGGACACGACGCTGGTCGAGCGGCCGACCGCGCGGGCTCATCAGGAGACGGGGGCGCGGATCCTCGACCGGGGCTGCGGCATCGAGCGCCGCCGCCAGTACGTCGGCGCGCATGACCATGCCGGCCCCGCCGCCCGCCGGCGTATCGTCGACGGTGCGATGGCGGCCGAGACCATGCAGGCGGATGTCGTGAGGCTCGCAGGCCCAGAGCCCGCGGGCGAGGCCGTCGCCGGCGAGCGACAGGCCGAGCGGCCCGGGGAACATGGCGGGAAACAGGGTCAGCGGCGTGGCGCGCCACATGTCAGTCGCCCTCGATCGCGGCGTCGCCTTCGTTCTCGGCAATCAGGGCGCCCGCCGCCACGATGAGGCGGCCGGCCTCGAAATCGATCGTCGGCACGAAGGCCAGGGTGAAGGGCACCAGCAGCGTCTCGCCGCCCGTGAGCGGCACGATCTCCATGATGTCGCCGGCGCCGTGGTTCTCGATTCCCTTGACGCGGCCGAGCACGGTTCCGTGCTCATCCTCGGCCCGCAGGCCAATCAGGTCGATGTGGTAGAATTCGTCGGGCTCGGGCGGTGGCAGGCGCGATCGGTCGACATAGAGCTTGATGTTGGTGAGGGCTGCCGCGGCATCGCGGTCGTTCACGCCTTCGACACGGGCGACCAGCATGTCGTCCTTCAAGGGCCGGAGCGCTTGGAGCACGAGGGTGCGGCGCCCGTCCTCGCTCGAGAGCGGGCCATAGGCGCCGATGTCGCGCGGCTCCCCCGTGTAGGATTTCAGGCGCAACTCACCCTTGACCCCCTGCGGCGCCCCCACGACCCCCACCAGCACCCGCGTCTCGCCCATCGCCGCCACCATCCGTCCCGTCGTCCCTTGCCTATCGCATGGTTCGCCGCCAAAGCGAGAGGCCAACGGAGGCTCGCGCGGAAGGTCATGCGAGTCGCTGGCCGCGTCGACATAGCCCTGCGAATCGGCTGCCTTGCGTTTGCGCGGCAAGTCGTGTCACTGCTTCGCCCGCTTATCGGCTCCCGCCCGCCTCGCGCAGGCGGGAGCTTTGCCATGAAACGGCCCGCAGGCTCGCGTAGCGCCGTGCCGTGCGCAGATGCGCGAGAACCGGGATGCAGACGACCGAATGTTGACCAGGATCGTAGCGCGGATCGTCGCCGCATGCAGCCGCCATGCCGTGCTGGTGGTGCTGCTGTCGGCCATCCTCACCGTCTTGTCCGCCTGGTACGCGGTCTCGCATTTCGCCATCAACACGGATTCCAACACGCTGATCGCCAGCGATCTGCCGTGGCGCCAGCGCCAGGAGGCCTTCAACAAGGCCTTCCCGCAGAACGACGGCCTGATCCTGATGGTGCTCGACGGGTCGACGCCCGAGGCCGCGCAGGATGCCGCCAACCGCTTCGTCGCCAAACTTCAGGGCGATACCGAACATTTCGACTTCGTCCGCCTGCCGCCCGAACAGGCATTCTTCGGCAAGGATGGGTTGCTGTTCCAGCCCCTCCCCCAGGTGCAGCAGGTCGCGGATCAACTCGGCCGGGCGCAGCCGCTGCTTGCCACGCTGGCCGCCGATCCGAGCCTGCGCGGCCTGTCCCAGATGGTCGGCATGATGGGCATCGGCATCGAGCAGGGTAAGATCCCGCTCGATCAGGTGCAGCCCTTCTTCGGCCATATGGCGGAGACGATCGAGGGCGCCTTGGCGGGCCGGCTCGTGCCCTTCTCGTTCCAGGGACTCGCGGGCGGCAACGAAGGCCAAGCCTATCCGAACCGGCGTTTCGTCCAGCTCAAGCCGAAGCTCGATTACGGTGCGCTGGAGCCCGGCGCTGCCGCTACCGATGTCGTGCGCCAGGCCATCACCGACCTCCATCTCACGCCCGACAACGGCGTTACGGTCCGACTGACCGGCCAGATTCCGCTCGACGACCAGGAGTTCGGCACCATCAAGGACGGGTTCGCGCTGAACTCCATCCTGACTGTCCTCGCGGTCGTCTTCCTGCTGTGGCTGGCGCTGAAATCAGGTCGCCTGATCGTGGCGGTGTTCATCGCCACGGCGGTCGGCCTCGTCATGACGGCGGCGCTCGGCCTGCTGCTCGCCGGCGCACTGAACCTCATCTCGGTCGCTTTCGCGGTGCTGTTCATCGGCATCGGGGTGGATTTCGGCATCCAATATTCGGTCCGATACCGGGACGAACGCTATCTCGAAGGCGCGCTGCTTCCGGCCCTGGTCGGCGCCGGTGCAAAGGCGGGACGGCCGCTGCTGCTTGCTGCCGCCGCTACGGCGGCCGGCTTCTATTCCTTCCTGCCGACCGACTACAAAGGCGTGTCGGAACTCGGCCTCATTGCCGGAAACGGCATGATCATCGCGTTCGTCGTGTCGATCACTCTGCTCCCGGCCCTCATTCGGCTCCTGAACCCGCCGTCCGAGGGTCAGGAGGTCGGCTACGCCTTTCTGAAGCCCGTCGATCATTTCCTCGAGACCCATCGGCTGCTGGTCATCTGCGCGACGCTCGGGCCGGTGATCCTCATGTCGCCGCTGCTGTTTCATGTCCGCTTCGACTTCAATCCGCTAAACCTCAACAGCAGCAAGGTCGAGTCCGTGGCGACGATCCTGGATCTCGCCAAGGATCCGAACACCACGCCCTACAAGATCGACGTGCTCGAGCCCTCGCTCGACCGCGCCGACGCTGTGGCGGCCCGCATCGCCAAGCTGCCCGAGGTCGCCAGCGCCAAGACGCTCACTGCCTTCGTGCCCGACGACCAGGCTCCGAAGCTCGCCGTCATCTCCGACCTGAAGGAACTCCTCGGACCCTCGCTGGAGCCTGGCGACGATGCCAAGCCGGCGCCGACCGATGCCGAGAACGTCGACGCCCTGAAGGGCGCCGTGGTGCGTCTCGACAAGGCCGCTCTCAAGGGGACAGGAGAGCCTCAGGCGACGGTGAAGCGGCTCTCCGCGGCCTTCGCCAAGCTGGCCGATGCTGCGCCTGCCGCGCGCAATCTCGCCACCCAGGGCTTCGTGCCCGCCATGCATCTGCTCATCGACCAGCTTCGCGGCCTCGTGTCCGCCGAGACGGTGTCGCTGGCCAACCTGCCGCAGACGATCCACGGAGACTGGGTGACGCGCGACGGCCAGGCGCGCATCGAAGTGACGCCCAAAGATCTGTCGACGACGAACGACGCGATCCAGGCTTTCGGCGACGCCGTTCTCACGGTGGCGCCGGATGCCACGGGCCAGCCCATCGTGATCAAGGATTCGGGCGATTCCGTCATCCACGCCTTCATCGAAGCCGGGATCTGGGCGCTGGCGTCGATCGCGGTGCTGCTGTTCCTCGCGTTGCGCCGCATCACCGACGTGTTGCTGACGCTGGTGCCGCTGATCCTCGCCGGTCTCCTCACCCTGGAGATCACGGTTCTGATCGGCATGCCGCTGAACTTCGCCAACATCATCGCCATCCCCCTGCTCCTGGGGCTCGGCGTGGCCTTCAAGATCTACTTCGTACTGGCCTGGCGGGCCGGGCAACGGCATGTGCTGCAGTCGAGCCTCACCCGCGCGGTGTTCTTCTCGGCCTCCTGCACGGCGGTGGCCTTCGGCTCGCTCTGGGCCTCGAGCCATCCTGGCACATCCAGCATGGGCAAGCTCCTGGCCCTCTCGCTCGTCTGCACGCTGGTGTCGGCGATCTTCTTTCAGCCGGCCCTGATGGGACCGCCGCGCGACGAGGAACGTGTCGACCCCGAAAAAGAAGCCCACGACATCACCCGCGAGATCACCCGGGCGGCGGAATGATGAGCACGGAGTAGTAACGGATCGGTCGTACCCGGTCTGCCTCCTCCACCATGCCTCGTATGGTCCCCCTCCTGCGCGAGCGGAGGAGGGACTGCACGAAGGGCGGTGGATGAGCAGACCGGGTGCGACGGCGTCTCAGCCCAGCACGACGACCTTGCTGAGATGGCGAGGCGCGACCGTATCGAGGCCGCGCAGCTCGGCAACCCGCTCGCCGAGGATCTGCAACGCCGGAAGCGCCACGAGCGCGCGCACCTCGCTCACATCGTCGAGCCCGACCTCGAGATCGCCCGGTCCTCCGAACCCCGCCACGACGGCGCCCTTGGCGCGCAGTTCCGCCGTCAGCTTCGCCTCCTCGTCCCGCGTTTCGGGATTGTAGAGAAGGACCGCGAAGGTCTTGGCATCGACCAGGCTGATGGGGCCGTGGCGATATTCCATCGTGTGGAAAGCCTGGGAGTAGCTGAGGCTCATCTCCTGGAGCTTCAGAGCGCCCTCCTGGGCCAGGCCGTGCAACGCGCCCGCGCCGAGATAGACGAAATGCGACCGGCCCTCGAGCAAGCGGCTCAAGCCGGCATCGACCTGGTCGAGGACCTCAGCGGCGGCAACGGCAGCCTGCCGCGCATCGACCGCGACGCCAGAGAGACGCAGCCCGACGATCAGCATCAGGCTCGCCGACGAGGTCATGACGATCCCCTCGTCGGGATGGGTGCGGGCCACGATGCTGGTCTCGGCAGCGCGGACGATGCTGCTCTCAGGCTCGCAGGTCACCGCGATGGTCCTCAGCCCCGCGGCGCGGCTGACCTCGACGGCCTGCACGGTCTCGCTCGATTCACCGCTGCGCGATAGGGCGACGACGGTCGTGCCGGCGTCTTCGGACCGGTAGACGCGCCGCCGCCGCGCCCATTCGGCGCCCGGCACCGCAATCGCCTGCCGGCCCGAGCGGTTGAAGGCGGCCGCCACGATCTGGGCTAGATAATAGGAGGTTCCGCAGCCCACGATGGCGTAATTGGCCCCGTCTGCCGGCAGCGCCGATGGAGAGGGCGCCTGCTCCCAGAAGGAGAATTGCTCGCGGATCACGCGCTCGGTGATGTTCATGCCTTAGCCTCGGCTTCTCGGAAATGTCACTTGCCGGAGCCGGCCATCAGGCCGTGCACCAGGTATCGGTTGAGGAACAGAACGACGAGCACGGGCGGCACGATGGCCAGCATGCCCGCCGCATTCATGAGCCCGTAGTCGACGTAGTTCTTGCTCACGAATTCAGGGATCAGCACCGTCAGGGGCTTGGTCGCCAGGGTCGGCGAGAAGACCAGTGGGACCAGGAACTGGCCCCAGGCGCTGAGGAAGGTCAGGATCGCGCTGGCGATCAGGCCGGGCGCCGCGAGCGGCAGCACGATGAAGACCAGTGTGTAGAGCCGCCCTGCACCGTCGAGCCAGGCCGCCTCTTCGACCGAGACCGGCATGGCCTGGTAGACGCTGCGCATGAGCCACAGCGACAGGGGCAGGAAGGCCGAGACATAAATCAGTGTGACACCGAGATAGGTGTCGACGAGCCGCACCGAGATCATCAGGCGGTAGAGCGGGATCATCACCGTATAGGCGGGGATCGCCAGCGTGGCGACGACCAGCACGAAGATGATGTCCCGCCCCGGGAAGCGCAGGCGTACGAAGGCGTAACCGCCGAGGCTGGCCAGCACCACCGTGACGATGGTGGCGAGGAGCGAGGTCACAGCGGAATTGATCAGCGCCCGGCTGAATTGCGGCCAGACCGATTGCGTGGCGGTTCCCTGGTAGAGCGACGAGGCGCCGAGCAGATTGGCGTAATGCTGGAGCGTGAGGACGGGCGGGAAGAAATGCGGGGTCTGCGAGGCGAGATCGGACGGCCGCGTGAAGCTCGTCATCAGGGACCAATAGATAGGTCCAAGAGACCACAGGAGCAGAAGCGCGACGCCGAGGCCGATGCCGAGCCGGCCGGAAAGGGACCGGGCGCTCATTCGACCCTCGTCTCGCGGTAGACCCGCAGAACGTAGACCAGCGACACCAGGAGCGAAGCCACCATCAGCAGAACCGACAGCGCCATGCCGTAGGAGAAATGCAGGTTCTGGAAGGCCGAGAGATAGACCTCGGCCACGACCGTGCGGGTGTCGAGACTCGACCCCGCCAGGATCCAGGCCTCGTCGAAGAGGTTGAAAGCGAAGACGGTGGATTGACTCAACGCGATGGCGAGGCCGCCCGAGATCAGCGGCAGCGTGACGAAGCGAAAGCGATGCCAGGGACCCGCGCCATCGAGCTTGGCGGCATCGTAGAGTTCGGGCGGCACGCCCTGCAGAGCCGCCAGCAGGATCACGGCGGTCAGCGGCATCATGCGCCAGACATGGACCAATGCGATCAGCACGAGGGCGGTGGTCCGGTCGTTGAACCAGACATGGTTCGTCGTGATCAGGCCGGCAGCCTTGAGCAGGCCGTTGAGCACGCCGTAGCTGGGATTGTAGATCCACAACCACACGATGGCATTGACGACCGGCGGAAGAGCCCAGGGCAGGATCACGGCCGCCAGCAACCAGCGACGACCCGTCCTGACGCTGTCGAGCAGCAAGGCGGCGCCGAGGCCCGCCAGGGTCTCGGCCACGACGGCCAGGACCACATAGGCGAGCGTATTGAGCCAGGAGGTCTGCACCGCTGGGTCGACCATGAGGTCGGCGTAGTTCTTGAGCCCCACGAAGGGCGTTCCGGCCTTCAGCGGATCGACGCGCAGCAGGCTGTCCCAGAGCGTCAAAAGCACGGGGCCAATGACCAGCGCGCCCATCACCAGGATGATGGGCGCCGCGAGGGCCAGCCCGAGCCGGGCCTCCTCGGCCTGGCGTCGACGTGCCGAGACCGGGCGGGGGACTGTCGCCGACAAGGCCAAAGCTTCGGTCGTCGCGGGGCGCGCTCAATTCGAGCAGCCCAGCGGTGCTGGACGATACCCGACGTCGTGATCACGCCCCGCAAGCTCACTTCATCGCCTCGGTTGCACCGGCGGCGATCTGCTTCACGGCATCATCGACACTGATCTGGCCCTTGGCGACCTGGTTGATGGCCGTGGCGGCGACACCCGAGAACTGCGGATACCAGCTCGGCGTGCCCTGGCTGAACAGGGGCTCGACCAGCGCCGCCTGCTCGATCAGCACCTTGCCGCCCGCGAGTTTTCCCGCGGCATCGAGCGAACCGAGGACGCTGGTGCGCGTCGGCAGGTTACCGAGTGCCGTGTAGCATTCGGACTGGTTCTCGGGCTTCAGCAGCCAGTTCACGAAGGCCCCGGCCGCACCCTTGTGGGTCGAGGCGGCCGGGATGCCGACGGCGCCCGGAAGACCGAAGGTCCGGCTCGGGCCCGACGCACTCGGCATCAACGCCGCGACGGCGTCGCCCGCCACCTTGGACTTTTCCTTGTCGTTGTAGAGCGCGAGATTGCCGGCCCAGCCCGCGACGTCGTAGGCGATCTGCCCGTTCTTGAAGAGCTCCTGGATGTCGACATCCTTCAGGCCCGTCGAGGCGGGATCGATGAGGCCTGCCTTGAGGGCCTCGGCTTCCCAGGCCAGCGCCTTGTAGCCGGCGGAGCTCTTGTCGGTGAAGAGCGCCTTGAAGTCCTTGTCGAACAATTCGCCGCCGAAAGCCTTGGTCAGCAGATACCAGGCGGTTGCGGAGCCTTCCGTCGGCGACAGCGGCAGGCCGATCGGATAGGTGACAACGCCCTTGGCCTTGAGTGTCTTGGCGTCGGCCATGAGTTCGTCGAGGGTCTTGGGAGCGGCCTCGATCCCGGCCTTCTTGGCTTCCGCAGCATTGACGATGAGAATGCGGTAGTCGTTGTTGTACGGCATGGCGATGAGCTTGCCGTCGTAGGTGAAGATCTTCTCGGTCGGAGCGTCCTTGCGAAGGTCGGCGCTCACCACGCCATCGAGAGGCTCGTACCACCCGGCCCCGCCAAACTGCCCGACCCAGGACCAATCGACCTCGGTGACATCGGCGGGGGCCGTCCCGGCCAGTTCGGACGTGACGATCTTGGTACGAATATCGTCCCAGCCGAGCGTCTGCATGTCGAGCGCGATGCCGGTCTCCGCCGTGAAGCGGTCCGTCATGTCCTTGGGCAGTGTGCCCCAGGGCGGCAGGAGCACGGTGATGCTCTGGCCCGCATAGGGCTTGGTCTGGGCGAAGACCGGATCCGCGAGGACCGGGGCACTCGCCAGAACGCCGGCGACGATGAGGCTCATCCAAGGCTTCGTCATGCTGTCCACCCCTGTCGTGAAAGGTCCGGAGTGCCGCCGGATCGGATTCCGTGCGCGAGAGACTCGGCCAAGCGCGCGCGCCAGGCCCTGTCCGTCGACCATCCTGCCCGCCGCGCCGCTTCGAGGACCGCGCCCCCGACCGGCGGCAGCTCCGGTGCCCGGGCCGGGCCGAGCCGCTCGGCAAGGTGCCGACGAAACTCGCCGCTGGCGAAGAGGCCGCCGGCATAGCTCCACACCAGCGGCCCGGGCGAACCGACGAGCCGCCACGCGGTCTCGACCTGCTCGACGAGATGATCGGCGGCGCGTTTCAGAAGCTGGATCGCCGTCGGGTCGCCGGCCTCGGCGAGCCTGTCGACGATCCTCGCCAGAGCGGCGATGCCGGTACGCCGCTGCCGTAACCCGAAGGTCCAGGCGAGCAGGTCGCCACCTCCGATGCCGATGCCGGCCAGCAGGCCCTCGGCGAAGCGTGTGGTCGGGCTTCGGCCATCGAGCACCCGCGTGGTCTCTGTCAGGGCTTCGCGGCCCAGCCAATACGCGCTTCCTTCGTCTCCCACGATGTCGCCCCAGCCACCGCAACGGCGATGCAATCCCTGGCCGTCCCCGGCCCAGGTCATCGAACCCGTACCGGCCAGCGCCAAGACCCCCGCCTGCCCCGCCAGGGCGCCCTCGAAGGCCACATGAACGTCGTTCAGCACGTCGACCGGGACGGCGAACAGCTCCTTCGCGCAATCGGTCTGGGCCGCCGAGATGTCCGCGGTCTCGGTGTGGCAGGAGAGGCCCAACGCGGCCCGCTCGAGACCGCCCTGCCCGGTGCCCACACCGGCGACCATGTCGCCGAGATCGCGCCGCCAATCGGCATTACCGTAGGGGTCGAGGCCCGGACCCTGCCGCAACGCCGCCAGCGTCCCATCGCGAGCGACAAGCGCCACGACGGTCTTGGTGCCACCGCCGTCGAGGCCGAGCACGAGATCCCGGCTCACGGCGCGGAGGCCTTCCCGGCCGGGTCGCTGCGTCCCGCAGTGGCGATCGTGACCGCCACGCCCGCCTGCCTCAAGCGGCGGCGATGACCGGGATCGAGCGCCTCGTCGGAGATGACCGCGGTCGCGGCCGTCAGCGGCCCGACCATGTATGTGGTGCGCTGGCCGAACTTGCTCGCGTCGGCCAGGACCGCCACGGCCGCCGAGCGCGCCATCATCCGGGCGTTGAGGCTCGCCTCATGGGCGTCGACGCTGTAGATCGCGTCGTCGTCGCCTATGGCGCTGGCACCGAGAAACAGCCGGTCGAACCAGAGACCGTCGAGCATGGCTTCCGCCGCCGGCCCGACCAGAGATGCATTCTCGCTGCGCAACTGGCCACCCAGCATGGTGACGCGCAGTTTCGGCACGCCCATCAGGGCCTTGGCGACGAGAAGCCCATTGGTGAACACCGACAATGGAACGGGGCTGACCCGCAGCCGATGCGCCAATTGCAGCACCGTCGTGCCGGCATCGAGGAACACCACGGTCTGGGGCCGCAACAATTCAAAGGCGGCGCCCGCGATGGCGCGCTTCTGCGCGAGATTGTGACGCTCTCGGGTGGTGAACTCGACCTCCACATGAGCGCCCGAGGCGATGCGCGCGCCACCATGCGTCCGGCTCACCACGCCCTGCTGCTCGAGCGCCACGAGATCCCGCCGCACCGTCGCCATCGAGGCGCCGGTCGCCTCGACGAGCGCTTCGATCGACGACGTGCCGCACGTGTAGAGGTGGTGGCGGATGGCTTCCAGGCGATCGGGCTTCATGAGGCGCCTTGTTCGATTGCAACCCAGGCTCGCGCTTTGGAAAATCAAAGTCAATCGCTTTTATGATCGTTACTGATCGCTTCGGGGGAGCGGCGGTGGCGCGCCTTTCCCGAGCTGGGGTGCAATCGCCATCGAATGAAGCACATAGACTACGCCTCGCATCATGAGGCCGTGTAGCTCGGACATGCCGAAGCCAGACCGCAAATGCGCCAGAGCAGAAGGGCGATAAATACGCCTATCGATGATTTCCGCTGTTACAGATGTAGCTTACACTCGCCACTTATCATTTGCCCGTAACACGAAATCCTGATTGTTCGGCAAGCTTCGCCGTTAGACTTGCCAGGGCGCCATGCAGATCAGCACTCCATCTTGCGGCTGCAGTGACGCTCGTTCGGCTCCGGTCGGTCGACCAGACTGCAAGCGAGTTTTGAGGGCTCCAAGTGACGATTGCCAGCATATCTGCCCTGACCTCGAGCGCCGAGATGGCGCCTGCCTACCGGTTCAAGCTCGGCGCGGCGGACGTCGTCGTTCTGTCTGACGGGCCACTCGACATGGGGCCTCCGGACGTCGCGTTCAAAGGCGCTCCGTCCGCAGAACTACAGAAGCGGCTGGATCGGAATTTTCTGCCGACGGACAACATCACCATCGCCATGAACATCCTCTGCCTCTCATTGGGCGGGAAGACGGTGATCTTCGAGACGGGCGTCGGATCGTCCAGGCTGTTCGGAGACCGGGGCGGCCGATTGCAGGACAACCTGATGCGCGCCGGGATCGATCCCGCAAGGATCGACGCGGTGGTAGTCTCGCATCCACATCCCGATCATGTCGGCGGCTTGTGCGACGACGAGGGGAGGCCTCGGTTTCCCAACGCCAGTATTCATCTCGCGGAGAAAGACTTCCGTTTCTGGACAGACGAACGACAGCTCGGATCTCCCGTCGACGTCGCCATACGGATCGCTTGCGCCAATCTGTTGCCGCTTCAGGACCGACTTGTCTTCTTCGAGGACGGCGATGAAGTCCTGCCGGGTGTTCAGGCGATCTTCACGCCCGGACACACGACTGAACATAGCTGCTTCCGCCTGTCTTCAGGTGGCGAAAGCTTGTTCTTGATCGGCGATCTCGTTCATCATTCGGTTATGCTGCTCGAAAACCCGCTGATCCATTTCTACGCCGATCTCGACCCGTCGAGAGCAGCTGAGACCAGAATGAAGACGCTCACCATGCTGGCCGAGACGCGAGCGCGCCTGTTTGCCTGCCATTTCCCATGGCCAGGCCTGGGGCATGTCGCCGTTCAGGGAGAAGGCTTTCGCTTCTTCCCCGAGGCGATCCGATGGTGAACGCGGCCTCGGCCTTACTTCGTTCGCAGCAGCCCGTTGAGCGGGCTGCCTGGGCCAAAGGAGGCCCACGCCTGATCGCAGGCCGCCGCTGTGTCGGCCTGATAGCGTTGCGTGTCGGCGGCGATGTCCTCATCGAGCAGCGGCGAGTAGTGCCCGGACGTCAGGTCCGACCGCGTGAGCTGCTTGCGCGACAGGAAGCCCTGAAGGCGCTTCTCATCGATCCTGTAGGGACAATATTGCTCGGCCAGAAGGGCCGAGCGCAGCGTCAGGATCATGAGTTCCTGGCCCTTGGCGTAGTCGGCCTGGGCCGGGCCGGCCGCCAAGGTCGCGGCAACGAGCGCTGCGAGCGCGAGGCCCCGCATCATCGCTCGCCCTGCCCCACGAAGGCGATGCGGATATTGTTGGTGGCCCCCGGGGAGCCGAAGGGGAAGCCTGCCACCACGATGACACGGTCCCCGGCCTTGGCGAAGCCTTCCTCGAGCGCGGTACGGCAGGCCCGATTCGCCATGTCGTCGCCGCTCTTGGCATCTTCGGTCACGACGGGATGGACGCCCCAGGCGAGACACAGGCGGCGAGCCGCATCCTTGTGAGGCGTCAGCGCCAGTACCGGCACGGTCGGGCGCTCGCGCGCGATCCGCAGCCCCGTCGAGCCCGATGCCGTCCAGGCCACCACGGCCTTGAGGTCGAGCGTTTCGGCAATATCACGAGCCGCGTGGGCGATGGCGTCGGCCCCGGTGCGCTCGGGCTCGGCCCGCTGTGCCGCGATGATGCCGGAATAGAGCGGATCGCGCTCCACCTCCTCGGCGATCCTGTTCATGGTCTCCACGGCCTCGATGGGGAACTGACCCGAGGCGCTCTCCGCCGACAGCATGATGGCATCGGCACCCTCGAACACCGCCTGCGCGACATCCGACACTTCGGCGCGTGTCGGCACCGGCGAGGTGATCATCGATTCCAGCATCTGGGTTGCCACCACCACCGGCTTGCCGAGGCGGCGCGCCATGCGGGTGATGCGCTTCTGCAGGCCCGGCACCTGTTCCAACGGCATCTCGACGCCGAGGTCGCCACGCGCCACCATGAGGGCATCCGACATCTCGATGATCTCGTCGAGGCGAGCGATGGCCTGGGGCTTCTCGATCTTGGAGAGCACCAGGGCGCGGCCGCGGGCGATCTTCTTCACCTCGGCGACGTCGTCGGCCCGCTGCACGAAGGACACCGCGATCCAATCGACGCCCTCGTTGAGGGCTGCATCGAGGTCGGAGCGGTCCTTCGGCGTCATGGCCGACGTGGGGATCTCGGTATCGGGGAGGCTGACGCCCTTGCGATTGGAGATGCGGCCGGGCACCTCGACGGTCGCAACCGCGCGGGTCTCGGTCGCCTCGGTGACGCGCAGCTTCACCTTGCCGTCGTCGATCAGCATGGCATGGCCCGGCCGCAATGCCCGCAGGATCTCGGGATGCGGAAGGTGAACGCGCGTCGCGTCGCCCGGCGCCGGATCGGCGTCGAGAACGAAGCTTTCGCCCTTCAACAGGTCCACCCCGGTGTCGGCAAAGGTGCCGACGCGAAGCTTCGGCCCCTGCAGGTCGACCAGGATGCCGACCGGCCGGCCAAACTGCACTTCCAGCGCCCGGATGGCGCGGACGCGCTCGCGCATTCCGTCATGGCTCGCGTGGCTCATGTTGATACGGAACACGTCGGCGCCAGCTTCGAACAGGCGCGCCAGCACGGCAGGGTCCTGCGAGGCCGGGCCCAGCGTCGCCAGGATCTTCACGCGGCGCATTCGTCTCATGCTCGTCCCCCAAGATAATTTCGAAGCGCACCCAGAGAGGGCTTCGCACTCCAGCGTGTCGGTGCGAGGGCGCCGCGATCCGGCGAACCCGCTGTGTTGAAGCGGCAGCCGTGCCGCAGCCCTTCAAGGGGCCGGTTGCGGCGGCGGCGTGGTCGGAACCGTCGCGGCAGGTGCCACGGGGCTCGGCGTCGTGGGAGACGCGCTTGGCGTCACGGCCGCCGGCACGGAAGGAGCCGGCTGCGTGGTGCCGAGTTGGGACGGTGCCGGCTGCATCGGGTTGAGCAACGACTGGCCCGGCGTGGCGGCTCCGGGTTTCACCGGCTCCGTCAGTTGCACGGTCCAGTCTTTTGCGTCCTTGCCGGTATCGATCTCGAAGAAGCCGGTTCGGTCGAAGCCGCGAACGAAACAATCCTGGCGGCCGTCGATGCGAAATTCCCGGTCGCGCGTGCACATGAAGGCCTTGCCCTTCCACTCGCCGCCGCTCTCGTCGATGCCGTAGACGTAGTAGAATTCGGCCGCGAGAGCCCCGCGCAGCAGGGTCTCGCAGGTATTGGCCTTGAGGTTCCACCACCCTTCGGAGACCCAGGCCGACCCGTCCGTGTGAGCCAGTGCCAGGGACACCCGGCTCGCCGTATTGTTGCAGGCGCGGAAGTCGGCGCGAGCGGGCGCCGAGAGCGCCAGCACGGCACCGAGCAGGGCGGCAGGAACGAGAAGGATCGGCAGGCGCATGGCGGCTCTGGATCTCAAGATTGGGTGGGTTCGGGAGTGGGACGGGCCGCGGGACCTCGAAGGCCTTCGCCGCCGCCGGGCTGCGGCTCCCTTAGGGCGCCATGGCGTTCGCCGGCGCGTGGGCGAGCGATCCACAGGCCGCCCAGGATCACGACACCCCCGAGCCCCTGCATCGGCGTCACCGCCTCGCCCACGATCGCCCAGGCAAAGCCGGCAGCGGCCATCGCTTCGAGGAACAGCACGAGCGACGAGAAGGCAGCCGGGAGGCGGCCGAGCGCCACGGACAGCAATCCCTGTCCGCCGGCGTGGCTGATAAGAGCCAAGGTCAGAAGCACGGCCCAGCCGGAGGTCGACTGGGGCAGGATGTGCCCGTCGAGGACGAGGGCCGCGACGAGCAGGATGGCGGCCGAGACCAGGCTGAGTTCGAAGGTGACCCGCGCCGCACCGGTCCGTCCCCGGGCCACGCCGACGGCGAGAAAGTAGAGGCCGAAGAACACGCCGGTGACGATGCCGAGAGCGTCGCCGCCCGCGTGGGCAGGGTTGAAGGCCAGGCTCTGCGCCACGAGGGCCGAGCCGCCGGCGACGCAGAGGCCAAGACCGATCAGCACCGGCCGGCCGACGCGCTGGCCAAGAGCCAGCCAGCCGAACAGCACGACCCAGATCGGCGCGCAGGTGGCGAAGAAGGTGGCGTTTGCGATGGTCGTCTTCATCACCGACAGGTGCCAGAAGAACAGATCCCCGGCGAAGACGATCCCGGCCAGGAGGGTCGGTCCCGTGAAGGAAGCCCGCGGCGTCCCGGCCGGCTCGGAAGCTTCGGCCCGGCGCATCCAAAGCCAGAGAACCGGCAGCGCCAGGGCGACGCGCCAGAAGGCGCTGGCGAAAGGCCCGACATCGGCCAGGCGCACGAGGCTCGGGGAAATGCTCATGGCGAGCGCCGCCGCCACCATGGCGACGATACCGACCGCCATGCCTGGAGGCAGGGTGGCGACGGAAGGGCTCGAAGCGGACGACAGCGCGGAGATCTTGGCGTTGGACATCAAAAGAAACCGCGCAGTGCCGGGCCGCCCCGCTCCGGCGAGGCGAAAGCCTTATGGTGCCGAGAACCCGGCAACTCTATGGTCGCCCGACCCCGCGTTCCCCCATAGGCCAGGACCATGCCTTTAGCCAGCCTGCAGACGCCCTCTCCGTTTCCTCCGCTGCGCCGTATTCCGGGGCGCCTGGACGGCGGTCTCCTGTTGCTGTGCGATCACGCTTCCAACGCCCTACCGCCCGTTTATGGCCGGCTGGGCCTGCCCGAGAGCCAGTTCGAACGCCACATCGCCTACGATATCGGGGCGCGGCGGGCCACCGAAGTCATGGCTGAGGCGCTCGGCGCACCGGCGCTCCTCACCACCTTCTCGCGCCTGCTGATCGACCCGAACCGCGGCCCCCACGACCCGACGCTGGTGATGCGCCTGTCGGACGGCGCCATCGTGCCGGGCAATGCCCGGATCGACGAGGCCGAGATCGATCACCGCCGCAAAACCTTCTTCCAGCCCTACCACGACGCGATCGCCGACACGCTGGACCGTATGGCGGCAACCGGCACGGTCCCGGCGATCGTGTCGATGCACAGTTTCACGCCGTTCTGGAAGGAGGTGCCGCGCCCCTGGCACATCGGGCTGCTGTGGGACAACGACCCACGCCTGGCGGCACCGCTGTTCGAGGCGCTGAAGGCCGAGCCCGACCTGCAGCCTTGGGCCGACACGGTCGGCGACAACGAACCCTACGACGGCGCCCTGCCCGGCGATACGATCGACACGCATGCGACGCGCAACGGCTACGCCAACGTGCTGATCGAGGTGCGGCAGGATCTCATGGCCACCGAGGCCGGCGCGGAGGCCTGGGGCTTGCGCCTCGCACGGCTGCTCGCGCCGATCCTGCGCCGCCCCGACCTGCACGAGGTCGCGGTCCATCCGCCCCGTCTCGGCCCCGGCCGCCGCCTGGGAGCGGTATAAGGCCGGCAGGGCTCATGGCATCACGCCGCATTCACGACGATGCGCATCCCCGCTTGCCAGTGCCTATCTGAGAGCCAGACTGCCAGGAACGGAGGAGATTACTCCATGGACTACGACATCGACTACGCGATGCAGACCGAACTCGAAGCGGCGGTGTTTCGGCGCCTCGTCGGCCATTTGCGCCAGCATACCGAGGTGCAGAACATCGACTTGATGAATCTGGCCGGCTTCTGCCGCAACTGCCTCGGCAACTGGTACGCCGAAGCCGCCAACGAGCGCGGCCTGCCGCTGAGCCGGGACGATGGTCGCGAAAAGGTCTACGGCATGCCCTATGCGGAGTGGAAGGCGCTGCATCAGACCGAAGCGTCGCCGGATGCGAAGGCTGGCTTCGCGGCGCGGGACGAAGCCGGGCACGGCCCGACGTGAGCCTCGCCGCAACGGCTCCGGCGCGGCTAGACTGGACCGAGGCCCGCATCGTGCTCCGCGAGCCCGTGACGGCGAGCGCCACCCTGTTCCGCTTCGCGGTCCCGTGGGAGCAGCCGCATCGCGCCGGCCAATATGTCGAGTTGCGTCTGACGGCGCCGGACGGCTATACGGCCAAGCGCTTCTACTCGATCGCCTCGGCACCGTCGCAGCGCGGCACGATCGACCTCATCATCGAACTCGCCGCCGATGGAGAGGTCTCGCGCTTCTTCCACGAGGTGGCGGAGATGGGCGACGAGATCAGCCTGCGTGGACCGGTCGGATTGCCGTTTTCCTGGGGGCCGGAGGACGGCGGACCGCTGCTGCTGATCGGCGGCGGCTCGGGCATCGTGCCGCTCCTCGCCATGGCAAGGGAGCGGGCCGCCACCGCTCCGGGCATCCCGGCCGTGCTGGTCTATGCCGCGCGGACCCGGGCGGAGGCCCTGTGCCTCGACGAACTCGAGCAACGCGCGCGGACCGAACCGGGCTTCGATCTCGTCCTGGCCCTGAGCCGCGAGGGTGCGGCGCGCCGGCTCGATGCCGCGGTGCTGAACGAGGCGCTGGCGCGCCTGCCGAGCCTGCCCCGCCGCGTCTTCGTCTGCGGATCGACCGGCTTCGTCGACGCCGCAACGGAGTTGGCCATCGATGCCGGAATCGCGCCGGGGAGCATCAGGACGGAGCGGTTCGGGTAGGCTGGTCGAAGGCGCTCGGTGCCGTTGACTCATACATCTGAGAGGCCGGAGCGGAGGTCGAGCCGATGATCGTCAGTGGTCGGCGGCACCAAAATTCCATTCCGGTGGGCGGATCGCGTCTATGCGTCTATAATGGTGTTGTCCATACGAGGGTAAGTCATGCTGAGCATTCGGGACGAGGAAGTTCGCACCCTCGCCGAAACCGTCATGAGGAAGCGCGGCGCTCCGACTTTAACGGCGGCCATCAAGCTCGCCCTGAAGCATGAAATCAAACGAGCCGACGAGGCCTCCACCTTGGTCGAGCGCGTCGCCGCTATTCGGGCAGAAGCAGCGACCAAGGCCATTCAGCCAACAAAGCCACCCCTCACTCCGGCCGAACGCGACGCCTTGTGGGGATCGTAATGTTTATCGAGACTTCCGCCGTCGTCGCTATCCTGGCTGACGAGCCGGAAGCAGGCGCTTTTCTCGCCGCAATCGAGACCGCGAGGCTCCGGGAAACGGGTGCGCATGTCCGATTGGAAGCGACGATAAATCTCGCTCGCATTCTCGGAATTCGGGTCTCCGATGCTCAGGATATGTTCGATGCGTTCCTGGCCGCTGCAAATGTGACCGTGGCTCCGATCACCGACTCCATTGCCCGCCGGGCGGTCGATGCATTCGCCGTTTACGGCAAGGGCCAAGGCCATCCGGCGCAGCTCAACTTCGCCGACTGTTTATCCTATGCCTGCGCCGCTTCTGACCACGCTCCAATCCTCTTTAAGGGCCGGGACTTTTCCCTGACAGATCTCAAGCTGGCCCTAAGTTGAGATCAAGCCGTCGCCGACGACCGCACGTGTGCGGTCCGGTCTCGGCGCCGCGACGTGACTCAGGTCTAAATCACGTCCCCAAGGCTGCCGTCGGCACCTCCGAAAGCAGAATGTCGTTAGTGCGACCTAGATTGCGTTCGATAGGCCAGTCCATGTCGAAGCCGAGCCTGGGCCGCCGCTCAAAACACGACCACGCTTCGGATCGACTTGCCTTCGTGCATAAAGTCGAAAGCGTCGTTGATCTTGTCGAGTGGCATGGTGTGGGTGATCAGGTCGTCGATATTGATCTTGCCCTCCATGTACCAATCGACGATCCGTGGCACGTCGGTCCGGCCCCGGGCGCCGCCGAAGGCCGAACCGCGCCAGATCCGCCCGGTGACGAGTTGGAACGGGCGGGTCGAGATCTCGGTGCCCGAGGGTGCCACGCCGATGATGATCGACTCGCCCCAGCCGCGGTGGCAGCATTCCAGCGCCTGGCGCATCGTGTGGACGTTGCCGATACATTCGAAGGAAAAGTCGGCGCCTCCGCCCGTGGCATCGACGATGGCTTGCACGACGTGATCGCGCCCGACCTCGTCGGGGTTGATGAAATGCGTCATGCCGAACTTCTTGGCCATTTCGGCCTTTGCGGGGTTCAGGTCGACGCCGATGATCTTGTCGGCCCCGACCATGCGGGCACCCTGGATCACGTTGAGGCCGATCCCGCCGAGCCCGAAGACCACGACGTTGGCGCCCGGCCACACTTTAGCGGTGTAGACCACGGCGCCGATGCCGGTCGTGACGCCGCAGCCGATGTAGCAGATCTTGTCGAAGGGCGCGTCCTCGCGGACTTTGGCCAGCGCGATCTCGGGCAGCACGGTGAAGTTCGAAAAGGTCGAGCAGCCCATATAGTGGAAGACCTCACCACCATCGCAGGAGAAGCGGCTGGTCCCGTCCGGCATCACGCCCTGGCCCTGGGTTGAGCGGATGGCGGTGCAGAGGTTGGTGCGCTGGCTCAGGCAGCTTTTGCACTGGCGGCATTCCGGCGTGTAGAGCGGGATCACGTGATCGCCGACCTTGACCGACGTCACGCCGGCCCCGACCTCCCGCACGATTCCGGCACCCTCGTGGCCCAGGACGGCCGGGAACTTGCCCTCCGAGTCCAGCCCCGACAGCGTGTAGGCATCGGTGTGACAGATGCCAGTCGCCATGTTCTCGACCAGAACCTCGCCGGCCTTGGGACCGCCGATCTCGATCGTTTCGATGGTCAGCGGCTTGTTGGCGGCCCAGGCAACGGCGGCGCGAGTCTTCATGGCGGAGTCCCGAGGACGAGGAGGAGCTACGGCGAGTGATAGCGGGCGGCGGAGCGGTTGGCTATCGCACCGCGCGGCTCGGACCGAAGCACCTGAGCGACCTGTCGCGACGTCATCGCGAGCGCAGCGAAGCAACCCAGGGCGGAGGAGCGCTTATGCGCTGCATGGATCGCCAGCGGATGTGACTCCCTCGGAAGGCTGCGATCAGGCTACTTGGCTACGCCCACTGGACGTACGGGAGCACTCCTGTTGCATCGGTCCCGCGCACTGGCGCGAAACCGGGCAGTCCGCCTCGCCCCTGTTCAACCCGTCGGGTCGTCAATGATGCTCACATGGGCCGCGACGATGCGCCAGCCCTCGGGCAGCCGCGCCCAGCTCTGCGTCTGCCGCCCGACCTTGCCGGGTGCGCCCGGCCGGCGGAACAGCGTCGAGGCCGTGGCGAAGTCCCGCCCGAAACTCGTGATCACGGTCCGCTCCAGCTCTCGCGACAGGCCGGCCGAGGGCCGCGACGCACGGAAGGCCGCAATGGCAGCATGGCCGTAGAGGTTCTCGCCCGCGCCATAGCGAAGCGCGCGGGAGTCGCGCCAGAAGAACCCGTCGAGCGCCTCGACATCATTGGTGACGAGGGCCGTCTCATAGGCGGCGAAAGCGGCTTTCGCCTCGGCCAGCGTGGTGGGATCGTCGACGATCATCGGCTTGCTCCTCGTGCCCCCTGGCGCGATGCTTGCGACAGGGCGGCTTCATGCCACCCGGCTTACAGGATCCGTGCCGTGCCTCCTTCTCTCGACCGTGCCACGCTCCACGCCGCCTATGGCGAGGGCCTCGACCCGGGTGAGATCGTCGCCGCCTGCCTCGCGGCCGCGGGATCGGCCCTGCACGAGGGCACGTTCATCAGCCTGGCCGAGGCCGAGGCCAAGCGGTACCTGGCGGAGCTCGGTCCCTTCGACCCCATGTCCAAGCCGCTCTGGGGCCTGCCCTTCGCCATCAAGGACAATATCGATCTCGAGGGCCTCCCAACGACGGCGGCCTGCCGCGAGTTCGCCTACGAGCCCAAGGAGTCTGCCACCGCCGTGGCGCGGCTGCTGGCGGCCGGGGCCATCCCCATCGGCAAGACCAACCTCGACCAATTCGCCACCGGCCTCGTCGGGGTGCGCAGCCCCTACCCGGTGCCGAAGAACAGCTTCGATCCCGCGATCGTGCCGGGCGGCTCCTCGTCGGGCTCCGCGGTGGCGGTCGCATCGGGCCTCGTCTCCTTCGCGCTCGGCACCGACACGGCGGGTTCAGGCCGGGTTCCGGCCGGGCTGAACAACATCGTCGGGCTGAAGCCGACGCTCGGCGCCGTTCCGGTGCGCGGCGTCGTGCCGGCCTGCCAGACGCTGGATTGCGTGTCGGTCTTCGGCCTCACCGTCGAGGACGCCTGGGCGGTCGCCGACACGATGGCAGGCTATGACGCCGCCGACCCCTGGTCGAGGCGCGCCGGCCTGGGCACGTGGGGTCCCGTACCGCCCCATCTCAGGGCCGGCATACCGGATGCGAAGAGCCGCCGCTTCTTCGGCGACGTCGCCTCCGAGCGGGCCTTCGACAAGGCCCTCGCGCTCTATTCGGATCGCGGCATCACCCTGGTCGAGGTCGATTTCGCACCGCTCTTCGCCGTAGCGGCCCTGCTTTACGATGGCGCCTGGGTGGCGGAGCGCTATGCCGCCATCGCGCCCTTCATCGCCGCCCACCGCGAGGCGCTGCATCCCGTCACGGCGCGGATCATCCTCGGCGCCGAGCGGCTCTCGGCCGCCGACGCCTTCTCGGGCCTCTACCGACTGGCGGAGCTTCGGCGCGCCGCGGAGCCGCTCTGGACAGGGCTCGACCTGCTCGTCGTGCCGACCGTGCCGCGCGCTTATCGCGTCGCGGAGCTCGACGCCGACCCGATCGGCCCGAACTCGGCACTCGGCACCTATACCAACTTCGTCAATCTGCTCGACCTCTGCGCCCTGTCCGTCCCGGGACCCTTCCGCGACGACGGAGTTCCGGGCGGCACGACGTTGATCGCACCAGCCGGGCGCGACGGCGTTCTGGCCTCGCTCGGCGCAGAGTTGCACCGCGCTGCAGCCGTGCCGCTCGGGGCTACCGGTCATCCCTTGCCGCCGCGGGCCGAACCGGCGTCGGTCCCTCAGGACGGGATCGAGATCGTGGTCATCGGCGCCCATCTCTCCGGCATGCCGCTCAATCGGGACCTCGTGGCCCTCGGTGGAACGTTCCGCCGCGCCATCGACACGGCACCCGACTACCGCCTCTACGCCCTGCCGGGAGGACCGCCGGCACGGCCGGGACTGGTGCGGGTCGCCGAGGGCGGGGCCGCGATCGCGGCAGAGGCCTGGAGCCTGCCGCCCGCCGGCTTCGGGCGCTTCGTCGACACCATTCCGGCGCCGCTCGGCATCGGCCGCGTGCGGCTCGCCGACGGTACGGCGCCCGCCGGGTTCCTCTGCGAGCCGGCGGGGCTGACGGGCGCGCGGGACATCACGCATCTCGGCGGCTGGCGTCGCTTCATCGCCAATCCGGCGGGCGCCTGACGGTCGGCCGACCCCCTCATCACGCGAGGCCTCTTTACACCTCGCCCGCAGTCGCGGACCATCGGCGCCCGACACATTAGGCGACATGCGGGCCATGACCAAGATCACCAAGGCGTTTGAGATCCAGAAAGCCATCGCCAACGACATCGTGCATGGGCGGCGAACCCCCGGCACGGCGCTGGACGAGACGCTGCTGGCCCGCGAGTTCGAGGTCTCGCGGACTCCCATTCGGGAAGCCATTCGCCAACTGGAGATGACGGGTCTGGTCGAAGCGCGGCCGCACCGGGGCGCCGTGGTCTGCGACGTGCCGCCCGAACGGCTCGACGATATGTTCGCCGTGATGCTGGAATTCGAGGCTCTCTGCGCCCGGCTGGCCGCCGCCGCCATGACGCCCGAGGAGCGGCAGGCCTTGAGGGAGATGCATGAATCCTCTGCGGCCCTGGTCAAGGCCGAGCAATACGACGCCTATGCGGGCCTGAACGACGCCTTTCACGACGTCATCTACGACGGTTCGCACAACGGCTTCCTAGCCGAGACGACGCGGCAGGTCCGCTTCCGCCTGTCGCCCTTCCGCACGGTCCAGCTCGAAGGCCGCGGCCGCATCGCCCGCAGCTTCGACGAACATGAACGGATCGTCGCCGCGATCGAGCGTAGCGATGCCGCCGCCGCCGAGGCCGAGATGCGGATCCATCTCGCCGTGGTGCGGGACTCGGTCGACGAGATCGACCGGGGTGTGACGGCCGAGAAGGACAGCGTGCGCCGGCGACCTCGCCCTCTCCGGGCCTGACAGGCGGCAGAACGAGCCAGCAGCAGGCCTGGAGATCGAGGCGCGGCTGGCATGGCTCGTGCAGGACGCGTCTCGATCGTGCAGCATCGGCTGTCGTCGCGACGCCGAGAGCAGAACGGGTTGAGAGCGCCTTGGCGAACCCTCCCGACACCGCTCTCGTGCAGGATGGAGTGGTTTCGCCTTGTGCGAAGGCCATCCGGGTCGCGCAAGGCCGCCGAGACTGCCCAAACTTTCAGCTCGAGCGGATTTGCCCAGGGCAAAGTCGCTCCTGACTGCCACGGGAGCCTTGCATGACCGTCCGCTTCGACCGCCGCCGTTTCCTCCAGTCCAGCGGCGCCGCAGCCCTCGCAGCAGGGCTCCTGCCCCGCAGCGCCTTCGCGGCGGATCCCCTGACGATCGGCATCATCTACGTGGGAGCGCGCGACGATTTCGGCTGGAACCAGTCGCATGCCGTGGCGGTGCAGTCCTTGAAGGCACTGCCCAACGTCAAGGTCGTCGAGGAGGAGAACGTCCCCGAGACCGACGCCGTGTCGAAGACCATGGAATCCATGATCAACCTCGACGGCGCCAAACTGATCCTGCCGACCTCCTTCGGCTACTACAGCCCCTTCGTGCTCGACGAGGCCAAGGCGAACCCGGACGTGCAGTTCCGTCACGCGGCGCCGTTGTGGAAGCCGACTGATCCCAAGAACGCCGGCTCTTACTTCCCCTTCCTCGACCAGGCTCACTACGTCGATGGCGTGGCGGCTGGCCTGGCCTCGAAAACCGGCAAGCTCGGCTTCGTCGCCGCAAAGCCCATCGGCATCGTGCTCCGCAACATCAACTCCTTCCTGACCGGCGCCCGCACTACTAATCCCAATGCCACCGTCCAGGTCATCTTCACGGGTGACTGGTCGCTGCCGGTGCGTGAGGCCGAGGCCACCAATGCGCTGGTCGACGCCGGCTGCGACCTCATCACCTGCCACGTGGACGGGCCCAAGGTCATGATCCAGACAGCCGAATCTCGCGGCGTGAAGAGCTGCGGCCACAACGCCAACCAGGGCCCGCTCGCGCCGAAGGGTTTCGTCACGGGCGCCGAGTATAAATGGGCTACGATCTACACGGGCTTCGCCGGAATGATCGCCAAAGGCGAGACGCTGCCCAACATCACCTTCGGCGGCTACGACAAGGACATGGTGCAGAGCTCGGCCTATGGCGCCGGCGCCACCGAGCCGTCGCGCAAGGCCGCCGATGCCGCCATCGCCAAGCTGAAGACGGGAGCGCCGATCTTTACCACCGCGATCAAGGACAATAACGGCAAGGTCGTCCTGGCCAGTGCGCCCGCCGACAATTACGCGGAGCCGCTCAACAACATGGACTACCTCGTCGAAGGCGTGATCGGCTCGACCCATTAAAGGGAGGTGGTGCATTCCGGCGAAGAAGCCAGGACCGGCCAAGGAGAGCAGGCTGTCATGACGGACGCCATCGGCGCGGCGGCGCATCTCACGGCGGCTCCCCCCGCCGGGGCTCGGCCCTGGCGATGCGGCTGCGCGCCGGCTCCGAATATTTGGTCATTCCGGTGGTGGCGGTTCTCGCCGCCTCGGCGCTCTTCGGGCTGTTCCTACTGGCTGTCGGCAAGTCGCCGGCGGTCTTTCTCGACCTCGTCTGGGTGGGGGGCTTCGGCTCCGCCTTTTCCTGGAGCAACACTCTGGCGCGCGCCGCTCCGCTGATCCTCACGGCCCTCACGGTGGCGATCCCGGCGCAGCTCGGCTTGACCATCATCGGCGGCGAGGGCGCCCTGGTGCTGGGCGGTTTCGCCGCCGCGGCACTCGCCATACCCTTCGTCGGATCGGGCCTGCCGGCCTGGCTGGTCCTGCCGTTGATGGCCATGGTGGCAATGATCATCGGCGGGGCATGGATCGGTCTCGCGGGACTGCTGAGGTTTCGCCGCGGCGTCAACGAGACCATCTCGTCGCTGCTCCTGTCCTATGTCGCCATCGCCCTGACCCTGTTCTTCATCGAAGGGCCGCTGCGCGACCCCGCCTCGACCGCCAAGGCTTCGACCTTGCCGCTCGGTGCCGCTTATGCGGTCGGCAAGATGCCCTGGCTGAACGTCCATTGGGGCTTCGCGGCGGGGGTCGCAGCCGCGATCCTGCTCGGGGTGCTGATGTCGCGCACCACCTTCGGCTTCGCGGCGCGCATCACCGGCGGCAACCTGCGGGCCGCCCAGGCGCAGGGTCTCCCGGTCGGCCGATTGATCCTCACCTGCTGCGCGCTGGCGGGCGCCTGCGCGGGTCTTGCCGGGTTCTTCGAAGTCGCGGCCGTCCAAGGCCGGGCCAATGCCTCGCTGGCGGCCGGCTACGGCTTCACCGGTATCCTGGTGTCGTTCCTGGCCCGGCACAATCCCTATGCCATTCCGGTCGTGGCGGTGCTGTTCGGTGGGCTCGCGGCGGCGGGCGGCCTCGTCCAGCGGCGCATGGGCATGCCGGACGCGACCGTGCTGGTCCTGCAGGGCTTCATCTTCGTGGTGCTGCTCGCCTCCGAGACGCTCTACGGGCGCTTCGCCATCTTCCGCATCTCCGGCGGGCAGGGACGCGCATGACGGCGCAACTCGCCATCGTCCTCACCGCCATGCTGGGCGGCGCCATCCGGGTGTCGACGCCCTTCATCTTCGTGGCTCTGGGCGAAACCCTGACTGAGAAGAGCGGTCGCATCAACCTCGGCCTCGAGGGCACGCTCGTGCTCGGCGCCATGCTGGGCTACGCCACCGCCTATCTCACCGGCTCGCCCTGGCTCGGCGTGCTGGCCGGAGGCGCTGCGGGCGTGATGCTCGGCACCATGCACGGACTTCTCTGCTCGCTGCCGCGCGTCAACGACATCGCTGTCGGCATCGCCATGATGACGCTGGGCACAGGCCTCGCCTTCTTCTTCGGCAAGCCCTTCATCCAGCCCCAGGCGCCTCATCTGCCCTCGATCCCGCTCGGCGATTGGACCGGCGAGCCGGCGCTGGCCGTGGCGCTGCGCGTCAACCCGCTGTTCTTCGTCGGTATCGCGGCGGCGCTGCTCATGGCCTGGGGGCTGCGCAACACCCGCATCGGGCTTATCCTGCGCACCACCGGCGACAGCGCCGCAGCGGCACTCGCCATGGGGGTCTCGGTCAACCGCGTGCGGATCCAGGCGACCGCGGCGGGCGGCTTCCTGGCCGGCATCGGCGGCTCGTTCCTGTCCCTCTACTATCCGGGGTCGTGGAACGAGGGACTGTCCTCGGGCCAGGGCCTGATGGCGGTGGCGCTCGTCATTTTCGCGCGCTGGAGCCCGCTGCGCTGCGTCGGCGCGGCGCTTCTCTTCGGCGCCGCCGGCGCGCTCGGGCCGGCGCTGCAATCGGTCGGCATCACCCAGGGCTATTACCTCTTCAACGCCGCCCCCTACATCCTGACGCTGCTCATCATGGTGGGATCGTCGGGCTCCAAGGATGCACTTCGGGCCGCGCCTGGAGAGCTGTCGATCACGCGATAGACGTCCGCACGTCGGCTTCAGCCGATGGACGGCAATGAGGATTGTTCTTCAGATGAACGGATTGGGCGGGCTCAACCGGAGCCCCAACGGCGTCGTGATCGGCCTCGTGCAGCTGCAGCTGCCCGTGGTGGCGACACCCACGCAACTGGCGGCGCAGACGAACCGCATCGTCGCCATGGTGGCCAAGGCCCGCACCAACATGGCAACCATGGATCTCGTGGTCTTCCCCGAATACGCGCTGCACGGCCTGTCGATGGACACCAATCCGGAGATCATGTGCCGGATGGACGGGCCGGAGGTCGCGGCCTTCCGCCGGGCCTGCATCGACAACCGCATCTGGGGCTGTTTCTCCATCATGGAGTTCAACCCACACGGCAATCCCTACAACGTCGGGCTCGTCATCGACGACCACGGCGAAGTGAAGCTCTACTATCGCAAGATGCATCCCTGGGTGCCGGTCGAGCCCTGGGAGCCCGGCGACCAGGGGATCCCAGTCATCGACGGGCCTAACGGCTGCCGCCTCGGCTTGATCATCTGCCACGACGGCATGTTCCCCGAGATGGCGCGCGAATGCGCCTACAAGGGCGCTGAGGTGATGCTGCGCACGGCGGGCTATACGGCGCCGATGCGCGAGGCCTGGCGCTTCACCAACCAGTCGAACAGCTTCTGCAATCTCATGGTCACTGCCAACGTCTGCATGTCGGGCTCGGACGGCTCCTTCGATTCCATGGGCGAAGGGATGATCTGCAACTTCGACGGCTCGGTGATCGCCCACGGCACCAGCGGCCGGCCCGACGAGATCATCACAGCGGAGGTCAGGCCCGACCTCGTCCGCGAGGCGCGGGCCGTCTGGGGTCCGGAGAACAACATCTACCAGCTCGGCCATCGCGGCTTCTCGGCCGTGAAGGGCGGCGCCGGCGACTGTCCCTACACCTACATGGCCGACCTCGCGGCGGGCCGCTATCGCGTCCCCTGGGAGGATACGGTCCAGGTCACCGACGGCAGGTCCTGCGGCCTTCCCGCCCCGACGCGCCGCTACGGCGAGTCCGGTCTGAAGGAGGCGGCCGAATGAGCGCCGTCGCCGCCGACCCCTATCCCTGGCCCTATGACGGGGACCTGCGCCCCGCCAATACGGCCCTGGTGATCATCGACATGCAGGTCGATTTCTGCGGCATCGGCGGCTACGTCGACCGCATGGGCTACGACCTGTCGCTGACCCGCGCGCCGATCGAACCCATCGCCCGCGTGCTCGCCGCCATGCGGGCCGGCGGCTACACGATCATCCACACCCGCGAGGGGCACCGGCCGGATCTCTCGGACCTGCCGGACAACAAGCGCTGGCGCTCGCGCCGCATCGGCGCCGGCATCGGCGACGATGGCCCCTGCGGGCGCGTGCTGGTGCGGGGCGAGCCCGGCTGGGAGATCATCCCCGAACTGGCGCCGCTACCCGGCGAGATCGTCATCGACAAGCCCGGCAAGGGCTCCTTCTGCGCCACCGACCTCGAGTTGATCCTGCGCACGCGGGGTCTCCGCAACCTCGTGCTGACCGGCATCACCACGGATGTCTGCGTGTCGACGACGATGCGGGAAGCCAACGACCGCGGCTTCGAATGCGTGGTGCTCGGCGACTGCTGCGGGGCGACCGACCGGAGCAACCACGACGCCGCACTCCGCATGGTCACCATGCAGGGCGGGGTCTTCGGCGCGGTCTCGACCGCGGATGCGCTGGTGACGGGTCTCGCCTGATGGCGACGCGCCGGGCCCTCGTGCACCGCATTTCGACCCGCAGCCCGGACGACGTCGAGGGCCTCGAACAGGCCTTCGCCGAGGGTCGCATCCGCGCCGGATCGGTGGTGGCGGTGTTCGGCAAGACCGAGGGCAACGGACTCGTCAACGATTGGACGCGGGCTCTGGCGTCGCGCGCGCTGCACGACAGCTTGGCCCGGCACGCCGACCCGGATGCCATCAGATCCGTCTGCCTCGTCATGTCGGGCGGAACCGAGGGCGGGCTTGCCCCCCATCTCACGGTTTTCGAGGTCCGTCCCGACGATGGGCCCGAGCAGCGGGACGCCCTCGCGGTCGGCCGCGCCCAGACGGGCCCGCTGCAGCCGGAGGATCTCGGCCGCTCCGGCCAGGCCCGTGCCGTCGCGTGCGCCGTCGAAGATGCCATGATGGACGCCGGCATCACCGACCCGGCCGACGTTCATTTCGTCCAGGTGAAGTGCCCGCTCCTCACGTCGGAGCGTGTCGCGGACGCGAAACGGCGCGGCCACGATTGTGCGACCACCGACACGCTGAAATCCATGGGCCTGTCCCGGGCCGCCGCGGCCCTCGGCGTCGCTTCGGGCCTAGGCGAGGTCGAGGCGGTGGACGAGACGATGATCGGCCGCGACCTGACGATCTTCTCGACCCGCGCTTCGGCCTCGGCCGGCGTGGAACTCCAAAGCCACGAGGTCGTGGTTCTCGGCCGGGGTCGCGGCTGGTCGGGGCCGCTGCGCATCGACCATGCCGTGATGGCCGACGCGCTCGATGTCGAGCCCGTGAGGGCGGCCCTGGCGCGGCTCGGCCTCGGCGCGGCCGGCCAACTCGCACCGGCGCAGCGGGATCGCCTCGTCGCCCTGCTCGCCAAGGCGGAGTCGCCGTCGGGCGGCCGGCTGCGCGGGTATCGCCACACGATGCTGACCGATTCCGACCTGTCGCCGACCCGGCACGCCCGCGGCTTCCTGGGCGGCGTCCTGGCCGGGATCGTCGGCCATGCGGAGATCTACGTGTCGGGCGGCGCCGAACACCAGGGTCCCGACGGCGGCGGCCCGGTCGCCATCATCGCCGAAGCGGAGCGGAACCATGCAGCCGACTGACGTGGTCACGACCGCCCTGCATGCTGCGCCGCTTTCACCGGGCCGCGCCGTCTCGGTGTCCACCGTCGGAATGACGAAACGCTTCGGCGGCTTCACGGCGCTCGACGACGTGTCGATCGATGTGCCGGCCGGGACCTTTCATGTGCTGCTCGGTGAGAACGGCGCCGGCAAGTCGACCTTGGTCAAGTGCATCATGGGCTTCTACCAGCCCGACGACGGCTCGCTCGTGGTCGACGGCCAGCCGGTCACGATCCGCAACCCGCGCGACGCCCGCGCGCTGGGGATCGGCATGGTCTACCAGCATTTCACGCTGGTCCCCTCGCTGACCGGCGCCGAGAACCTCGTCATCAGCCGGGCCGATACGCCCGCCGTCATCAACTGGGGCCGCGAGCACGAGCGGCTCGAGGCCTTCATGGCCCGGATGCCGTTCCGAGTGCCGCTCGATCGGCCCGTGGCGAGCCTCGCGGCGGGCGAGAAGCAGAAGCTGGAAATCCTGAAACTCCTCTACCTCGACGGGCGCTTCCTCATCCTCGATGAACCGACCTCCGTTCTCACGCCCGGCGAGGCCGACGAGATCCTCGGCCTGCTGCGCGGCATGACGCAGCGGGGCGACCTCTCCGTCCTGATGATCAGCCACAAGTTCCGAGAGGTGACGGCCTTCGCCGATGCCGTTTCGGTGCTGCGCCGCGGCGCGCTCGTGGGCGGCGGCCGGGTCGCCGACATGACGACCGACGGCATGGCGCGCCTGATGATCGGCGACACGGCCGTGCGCGAGCGTGCGACCCGCGTCGACACTTCACAGGGCGCGACCGTGCTCGATCTAGCCGGCCTCGTGGCCGACGACGATGCCGGCAAACCCGCGGTCGACGGCGTTAACCTCAAGGTCAGGGCGGGCGAGATACTGGGTATCGCGGGCGTATCGGGCAATGGACAGGCGGCGCTGGTCGAGGTGCTGAACGGCCAGCGCCCCCTGCGCGACGGGCGCATCTTCATCCACGACCAGCCGTTCGAGCCGGTGCGGCGCGACTTCGACCGGTTTCGGGTCTTCGGCCTGCCCGAGGAGCCACTGAAGAATGCCGCCGTCCCGGGCATGAGCGTCGCCGACAACATCGCCTTCCGGGATTTCGACAAGGCGCCCGCAGCCAAGTGGGGCTGGTGGATGTCTCGGGCTCCCTTGCGGGCCCGCGCCGCCGACCTTGTGGCGCGCTACAAGGTCAAGACCGCCTCCCTCGACGCGCCGATCTCGACCCTGTCCGGCGGCAATGTGCAGCGGGCCATCCTGGCGCGCGAATTGTCGAGCGACGTCGAGGTGCTGGTGGTCGCCAATCCCTGTTTCGGGCTCGATTTCGCCTCGGTGGCCGAGATCCGCAGCCAAATCATGGAGCAGCGCAACCGGGGCGCTGCCGTACTGCTCGTGTCGGAGGATCTCGACGAGATCCTGGAACTGGCCGACCGCGTGGCCGTGATGTCGGAGGGGCGCATCGCCTACACGGCCCCGGTCGGCGAGACCGACCGGACCACGATCGGCCGTCACATGGCGGGGCATTGATGGATACTATTTCATCAGGCACCCTCGGGCGCGTAGGCCTTCTCCCGCTTGCGGGAGAAAGTGTCGACGCGAAGCGGCGACGGATGATGAGATGGGGGACGGTGCGGGGTCGCTTCAGCCGACCCGACGTCGTCGGGCCACCGTATCCCGCAAGCGGGAGAAGAACCGTCCCATGATCCATGCAGCGGTGCGGCCATGAGTGCTGCCTTGGACCCCGAAGCCCTCATCGACGCCATGGGGCCCGTTCTCGGTCTCGACATCGCGGCCGAGTATCGGACCGGCGTGGCGGCGAACTTCCGGATCGCTGCCGCCATGGCGGCACTGGTCCTCTCGGAGCCCCTCGGCGACCACGCCGAACCGGCCCCGGTGTTCACGCCCGCGACAAGCGAGGGAGAGCAGTGCCGTGACTGATCTCCATGCGGTGAGTGCAGCCGCCATGGCCCGCGACGTGGCCTCCGGCGTCGTGACGGCCGAGGCCGTCGTCCAGGCGGCGCTCGACCGGATCGCCGCGCTCGATGGGCGCGTTGGTGCGTTCACTCATGTCGCAGCCGAGCGGGCCCTGACCACGGCTCGCCGCATCGACACCGCCCGAAGCGTGGGCCAGTCGCTGGGCCCGCTGGCCGGCGTGCCCTTCGCGGTCAAGAACCTGTTCGACCTCGCCGGCGTGCCGACGCTCGCCGGCTCGCGCATCAACCGCGACGATCCTCCGGCAGGGCGCGACGCTTTTCTGGTCGAGCGGCTGGAGGCGGCAGGTGCGGTCTGCATTGGCGCGCTGAACATGGGCGAATACGCCTATGACTTCACCGGCGAGAACCTCCACGACGGACCGTCCCGCAACCCGCACGACCTGACGCGCATGAGCGGCGGCTCCTCGGGCGGCTCGGCAGCGGCGGTGGCGGCGGGCTTCGTGCCTCTGTCGCTGGGCTCGGACACGAACGGCTCGATCCGGGTCCCCTCGGCGCTTTGCGGGCTCTTCGGGTTGAAACCCACCTACGGGCGGCTCGGCCGGACGCGCAGCTTCCCCTTCGTGGCGAGCCTCGACCATCTCGGGCCCTTCGCCCGATCGGCCGAGGACCTCGCGCTCTGTTACGACGCCCTGCAGGGTCCCGACCCTGAAGATCCCGGCTGTGCAGATCGAGCGGTCGAACCGACGCTTCTCGGGCTCGGCGCGGGCGCCGCGGGCCTGCGCATCGCGACGCTCGACGGCTATTTCGCCGAACGGGGCGAGCCCGCCGCTTTCGCCGCCGTGGCCCGCTGCGCCGACGCACTCAGTGCCAGCCGGACCGTGACGCTCCCCGAGGCGCATCGCGCCCGCGCCGCGGCCTTCCTCATCACAATGACCGAAGGAGCGGCGCTGCATCTCGATCGCTTGAGGACGCGCGCGGCCGATTTCGACCCCGCGGTGCGCGACCGCTTGATGGCCGGCGCTCTGCTACCGGCCGCCTGGGCGATCCAGGCCCAGAAGCTGCGCCGTCGCTTCGCCGAGGATGCGGCGCGCCTTTTCGAGACGGTCGACGTGCTGCTCGCACCCTCCACGCCCTGCCCGGCGCCGCGGCTCGGGCAGACCGAGATGACGGTCGGCGGTGTCACCCTGCCGGTGCGGGCCAATCTCGGCCTCTATACCCAGCCGATCTCCTGCATCGGCCTGCCGGTCGCGGCCGTGCCGGTCTGGCTTCCCGGTGAAGACCTGCCAATGGGCGTCCAGATCATCGGGCCGCCCTGGCGCGAGGACCTCGTACTCCGCGTCGCGGCGATGCTCGAGGCCGCGGGCGTAGCGCGGGCTCCGGTAGCGAAGCTGGTCTGAGACAGTGGCGGCGGCCTGTTCTCCGGCGCCAAACGTCCGGGCCTACCGCGCCAGCGCCAGCAGGCGATCGAGGTCGATGTGGAGGGACAGGTGGTCAGCGAGGCGATCGAGCACGCGGTCGACCTCAATCTCGTAGGCGAGATCCGAGGGTGGCGCGCCGAGGCGCTCGAGCCAAGCCGCGCGTTGGCGGTCGTCGGCCAGGAAACCATGCACGTAGCAGCCGCTGACCCGCCCGTCGGCCGAGACGGCGCCATCCATGGTGCCGTCGTCGAAGCGAAGATAATGACGCGCCAGGCCGGGGCCCGAGGTCTCGCCCATATGCATTTCGTAGCCCGTGAAGGGCAGCTCGTCCGCGAAGGTGCGGCCAGCCACCGGGCGAAGCACCTTGGCGCCGGTCAGCACCGTCTCGACATCGAGCAAGCCGAGGCCGGCGCTCTCTCCCGGTGGCCCCTCTATCCCGTCCGGGTCGGCGATACGGCGACCGAGCATCTGATAGCCGCCGCAGAGGCCCAGCACCTGCCCGCCCTGCCGGACATGCGCCAGAATGTCGATGTCCCATCCCTGCCGCTTCAGCGCCGCGAGATCGGCGATGGTGGCTTTGGAGCCCGGCAGGATCAAAAGTCCGCAGCGCGGGATGGGTTCGCCGGATCGCACCATGACGAGGTCGACGGCGGGCTCGAGCCGCAGGGGATCGAGGTCGTCGAAATTGGAGATGCTCGGCAGCAGCGGCACGCAGATCCTGAGTGTCGCCCCGTCGCGCGACGGGGCGCGGCGCTGCAGGACCACGGCGTCCTCGGCCGGCAGGCGGCCGGCTTCGGCGAAATGCGGCACGAGGCCCAACGCCGGCCAGCCGGTCCGGTCCGCGATGATCGCCATGCCGTCGGAGAACAGCGTCGAGTCGCCGCGGAACTTGTTGACCAGGAACCCCACAACCTGCGCGGCATCCGCAGGCTCGATCACCGCATGGGTGCCGACAATCTGCGCGATGACGCCGCCGCGGTCGATGTCGCCGATCAGCACCACCGGCACGTCGGCGCGGCGAGCGAAGCCCATATTGGCGATGTCGTTGGCCCGCAGATTGACCTCGGCGGGCGAGCCCGCGCCCTCGACGAGCACGAGATCCGCTTCGGCTCGCATCCGCCCGAAACTATCGAGCACGGCCTCCATCAGCCGCGGCTTCCAGGCCTGGTACTCGCGCGCCTTGGCGTTGCCCAGGACGCGGCCCTGGACCACGACCTGGCTGCCGATCTCACTCTGCGGCTTCAGCAGCACGGGGTTCATGTGGACGGAGGGCGGCACGCCGGCGGCGCGGGCCTGCAGCGCCTGGGCGCGGCCGATCTCGCCGCCATCCGCCGTCACGGCGGCATTGTTGGACATGTTCTGCGGCTTGAACGGCCGCACCGCGAGGCCGCGCCGCGCATAGGCGCGGGCGAGCCCGGCGACGATCAGCGACTTGCCGACATCCGACCCCGTACCCTGCAGCATGAGGGTGCGGGCGGGCCTTTCATGGTCAGGCATGAGAGAAGCCGGCGCGGAGGCGCGGAGAAGGGCGGAACAACGACACCATCCTCAGAACTCGATTCCCGCCTGGGCCTTCACGCCGGCGGCGAAATGATGCTTCACCGCGCCGAATTCGGTGACGAGATCGGCGGCGTCGACGAGCTCCGGCTTGGCGTTGCGGCCCGTCACGACGACGTGGAGATCCGGGCGGCGGTCTCGCAGTTCGGCGACGACGCCCGCCAGGGGCAGGTAGTCGTAGCGCAGCGCGATGTTGAGCTCGTCGAGCACCACGAGGCGGATGGCGGGATCGGCCATCAGCTCGCGCGCCCTGCCCCAGGCGGCCTCGGCGGCGGCGACGTCCCGATCCCGGTCCTGCGTCTCCCAGGTGAAGCCCTCGCCCATGGAATGCCACCGCACCAGGTCCGACCCTTCGAGCAGGCGCCGCTCGCCCGTGTCCCAGGCACCTTTGATGAACTGCACGACGCCGACGGGCCAGCCGTGGCCGAGCGCCCGCAGCACAAGGCCGAAGGCGGCCGTCGACTTGCCCTTGCCGGGGCCGGTATTGACCATCAGCAGGCCCTTCTCGGCGATGGGCTTCGACGCTACTTCGGCGTCCTGCACGGCCTTGCGATGGGCCATCTTGAGCTTGTGGCGGTGGGCGGTATCGATCATGCGCTCCAGCATAGGGGCGCTGAGACCCGAGGTCATCGCCCGGCTTCGGCCTTTCAAGAAATTCGTCTTATTCGTCCTCTCAGAATAAGAGCGGCAGCCCGCACAGGCAGAGCCCCGTGTCCTCCAACAAGGACCGTACTCCGCCCGGGCTGGCCTTCGCCGTTCAGCGCATAAGCGAGGCTCACGCCTTCTGGGTGCAGTAATAAAGACCTATGGTTTCATTCGGCTGCTTCCCTTTCACCTTTCGCCTGTCTTCGATGTAGGCTTTCAGATCTGCCAGGAAGGTCTCACGATCTTTGTAAATCGCGAGGCCATCATTCGGCTCCATGATGTAGAAGCGACCGGAAACGCTGTCCGCGCCGAAGGCGATGTCGTGCTTCCAAATAGAACAATAGGTTGCCCAGGGCGCTTTAGGGAATTGAGCCTCGGCGACCGTCGATGCATCGATGCGACTTTGGACGTTGACGCCAGTCATGACGTTCGCGGCCTCGATCTTGGCAATATGCTGATCGATGTGACCGCCGGCGTTCTTGATTTCTGTTCCGTGCAGTCGTGCGATTTCGAACCACTCAGCGAAGCGCTTGGCGTCGCTGGCTTCGCTCACACGGTTGAGAAAGGCGATTACCCACGAGGATGCCAGACCTTTGCAGATGCCATGCCCCTGTTGGAGCACGAAGGCATCGTTGAGATCCTCCAGATCAACGCCCTCGACCGCAGGTGGGCTGTTCTTCTTCTTGACTATCGATTGCTCTACGGACCGCGCATACTTAAAGACAGACATAATTTCCTCCTTGATGACGATGTATGATAGTAATTGTAGAGGGCGGCATACTTGTCTGGGCCTTTCTCGCCCCTTCAACCCGGTCGCGGACTATTCGCTTGCAGCCCGGCCCAGGTCTTTGCCCCGACGATCCCGTCGTCGGGCATCCCCATGGCGGCCTGGTAGTGCCGGACCGCCAGGACGGTGGCGGAGCCGAAGGCGCCGTCGACCGAAACCGGGTAGCCCCGCCCACTCAGGGCCTGCTGCAGCACCACGACCTCGTCGCCCTCGGACCCCAGCCGCAGCACCGCGCCGCCGGGCGTCGACGGCTCCGCGCCGCCTGCCGCGACATCGGCCAGAAGGCGTTTGGCCTTGGCCAGATAGGCGCGACGGCTGTCGAGGCCGTTGAGGCCGCCGTTGACGGCGCGCGTGACGCCCACGAGGTCGTCGCGATCAGCGCGCGCGTTGATGGCCTTGCGGGCCCAGAAGACGCAGGACACCAGCAGATAGGTGTGCGGATCGCACACGGTTTCGGGCGCGTCGACGAGCGGCAGCGCGAGTTCGTGCCCGATCGACGCATAGTTGCTGCGGCCGGTGAGCTGGATCAGGCCGCGCCCCTTGAAGCGCCGCCCGTCCCCCGCCTCCGTGTTGCCGAGATCCTTCCGGCCCTCGTAGGCGCTGCCGCTGGCATATTCCTCGACGGTGCTGAACCCGTCCGACTCATGCGCCACCTGGGCGAGGAAGTGGGCCGCCCGGAGCGGCGTGTCGATGGCGTAGCGTGCCAGCACGTCGCCCAGCGCGCCGCCCATTCCGTCGATGATGCCCGCCTGGTGGACAGCGCGGCGCCCGTTGGCGGGAGGCGCGATCCCGTGCAGAAGCGCGGCGTCGATACGATCGGCGATCCCGCCCATCACGCCCTCCCCGGCTGAGGCTGGATCAGCGGCGCGAAGGTGGGCAGGCCCGCGCCGGTGCGCTCGGCTCCGAACGGATAGGGCGAGGCGATGCGCTTCACGAGGTCGAACAGCGCCGCCACTCGCGCCGGTCCCTTGGGGAAAGCCTGCGGGCCGAGGGCCGGGTGATGCGCCAGGAGCAGCGCCGCGAGGCCGGTGACATGCGGCGCCGCCATGGAGGTGCCGGTATCCGGCCCGAAGGTGCCGCCCGGCAGCGTGGACACGATGCCGACGCCGGGGGCGCAGACCCCCACCTCGGGTCCGAAGCAGCTGAAGCGGGGCGAGAAGACGCCGTCCGGCGCCGTCAGTCCCTGCTGGACCTGGGTCTCGTCCCAACTGCCGGCCATGAGCGTGCCGACCTGCCCCACGGCGCCCACGGCCAGCACGAAGGGGGAGCGAGCCGGGAACTGCACACGCTGCCCGGAATTTCCGGCTGCCACGAAGCAGGCGATGCCCGCGGCGAAAAGCTCCTCGAGCTTCTGCTCGATGAGCTCCGACGACTGGTCCGAGCCGAGGCTCATGTTGACGACGTCGATGTCGAGATGGAGACACTGGTCGAGCGCGTCGAGCAGGACGTCGGATGCGCCGCTCGGGAAGACCTTCAGGGCGTGCACCTCCGCCCCGGGATCGAAACCACGGAACACCGCCTTGTCGGCCGGCCGAGCGGCGATCAATCCGGCGACATGCGTTCCGTGGCCGATGGTATCCCGCGTCCAGCCCTCGGCGTCCGTCGCCCCGGTGCAATCCAGGCCTGCCTGGATATGCACCAGCGAGGGATGCCGGTTGTCGGCGCCCGAATCGATGATGGCGACGCGGACCCCTCGCCCGTCGGCGTCCTCCGGCAGGAGGTCAGCCAGCATGGCGCGCTGGCCCCAGCCGCTGCGGAACCCCGACGGAAACCCGGCGTGGGTCTCGGCGAGCGACTTCACGCGGATTGTGTTGACCTTGTCGGCGCTGAGGAAGGGGCTGCCGACGTAGAGGTCCCAGTAGCTGTTGAGCGGCTTGGCATAGAGGCCGTGCAGCGGCGTATCCGGTGCTTGGGGGACGGTCGCCGTCGCGTTGCCCTCGGCGTCGGTCGTCGCGTTGACGGTCGCTCCGGCGGCGCAGAACAGGTTCAGGGGGACGCCGGGCAGGCGCTGCTCGTCCTCTCCCAGCACCGTGAAACGATAGGTCGTGGCCGGTGCCTCGCCAGGCGCCGCCTGGTCAGGGACAGGGGGCAGCAGGGTCGTGCCAGGGCCTGCGGGGCGTCGCTCGAAGCGGATCTGCGGCTCGACGATCACATGCGGCGGCAGAGTCCGGCGCAGATGTGCGATGCGGTCGGCGCTGAGGTGGGCCAGGACGTGGTGGCGGGCATCGCTGTGCCGCTCCGCGACGGGCGAGCGCGATGCGCGAGGATGGACGGTGCGCACGTGCTCGTGCGGCTCCAGAGTCGTCAGCGCCTTGTCGAACTCGCTGGCGCTCATCGGCACCAGGCCTTGCGCACGTGCGCGCAAGCCCCGTCTCGGGCCGATGAGGTAGCGGGTGACACCCACCGTGTGGGCTTCGGTATTGGCTTCCAGTGTGGGGCCCGAGGGGGGCCTGCTGTCTCGTTTCATGAGATTTGATCCTTGCAGCTCGGCTGCTTCGTCGGAATCGGGCGGGGTGGGGACGCTTTGGGGATCGAAGATCTGGACGGACTCACCGATGGTCCCGGGCGGGAGACCCGCGATGACGCTGTCGGGCGAGACCTCGTCGCCGAGGGTTACGACGAGGCGGTCGGTGCCGGCCTTGACCACCGACACTGTCCCGGCCTGCTCCAGCGCCTGGCCGAGTGCCGCGAGATCGACGGGCGCCCCCGTCCAGTGACGATCCTTGGCGATCAGCAAGCGGGGGCGCGTCGACATGGCGTGTGGTCCAGATGAGAGGGTCGAGGGGCGACGCGCCCCTCGATGAGGGTCAGTAGCGCAGGCCGTATTGAGCCTGCGGCCCGGCCGCGAAGGGGAGCAACCGGGCGAGATGCCCGGCGAGTTCTCCGGCCGCGCCACCGATCTGCCCATGGCCGACCGCGTTACCCACGGCAGCACCGGCCGCGGGCGCGAGCTTCGCCAGGAGGTCGCCGAACATCCCCTGCGGATCGACCTGAAGCTGCCCCTGCGGAAAGCCCTGAGGGCCTGCCGCGAAAGGCAGGAGCGAGGCCAAAGTGCCAGCAACATTGCCGACCGTGCTGCCGATCCCGCCCTGACCGAAAGCGCCGCCGATGGCCGAGCCGGCCATGGGGGCGAGCTTGCCCAACAGGGCTCCGATGATGCCCTGCGGATCGACCTGCATCTGAGGTTGGGGGATGCCCTGAGGCCCCGCCGCGAAAGGCAGCAGCTTGGCGAGGTGCCCGGCCAGTTCGCCAGCCGCACCGCCGATCTGCCCGTGGCCGACCGCATTGCCGACGGCGCTCCCCGCCATGGGGGCGAGTTTTGAGAGGAGGTCGCCAAACACGCCCTGCGGATCCAGATGCAGCTGCTGTTGCGGAAGGCCCTGCGGCCCCGCCGCGAAGGGCAGCAGGCTGGCCAGCGTCCCGGCGACATTGCCGACCGTGCTGCCGATCCCGCCGTGGCCCACCGCATTGCCGATCGCCGAACCCGCCATGGGGGCGAGCTTGCCGAGAAGGGCACCGATGATGCCCTGAGGATCGACCTGCATCTGGGGCTGAGAGAGGCCCTGCGGCCCGGCCGCGAAGGGAAGCAGCGAGGCCAGCGTTCCGGCGACATTGCCGACCGTGCTGCCGATCTGGCCCTGGCCCAACGCGCCACCGACGGCGCTCCCGGCCATGGGAGCGAGTTTGGAGAGGAGGTCCCCGAATACGCCCTGCGGGTTCAGTTGGAGCTGCTGCTGAGGCATGGCTTGCGGCCCCGCCGCGAAGGGCAGCAGGCTGGCCAGCGTTCCGGCGACGTTGCCGACCGTGCTGCCGATGCCGCCCTGGCCGAAAGCGCCGCCGATGGCCGAGCCGGCCACGGGGGCGAGCTTGCCCAGCAAGGCGCCGATGATGCCCTGCGGATCGACCTGCATCTGGTTCTGAGGCAATCCCTGCGGCCCCGCCGCGAAGGGCAGGAGCTTGGCGAGATGCCCGGCGAGTTCGCCGGCAGCGCCGCCAACCTGCCCGTGGCCCAGCGCACCGCCCACGGCGCTACCGGCCATGGGGGCGAGCTTGGAGAGGAGGTCGCCGAACACGCCCTGCGGATCCAGCTGTAGCTGCTGCTGAGGACCACCCTGCGGTCCCGCCGCGAAGGGCAGCAGGCTGGCCAGCGTTCCGGCGACATTGCCGACCGTGCTGCCGATGCCGCCGTGGCCGACCGCATTGCCGATGGCCGAGCCGGCCATGGGGGCGAGCTTGCCGAGAAGGGCGCCGATGATGCCCTGAGGATCGACCTGCATCTGGCCCTGGGCAAGCCCCTGAGGACCGGCCGCGAAGGGCAGGAGCCTGGCGAGATGTCCGGCGAGTTCACCGGCCTCGCTGCCGATCTGGCCCTGGCCGAAGGCGCCTCCCATGGCGGTGCCGACCGGCTGCGCCAGCCTGGACAGAATATCGCCCACTGCCCCTTGAGGGGTGATTTGATTATACAAGGTGCGTCTCCAGAAAAGATGATGTCGCCACATTTTGGAGACTTATTGCGATGAACTCTGCTGCTCCAGCGGCAAAACAACATCATTCGAAGCCAACCTAAGACACAAGGATTTCGCGTTGCGCATAATCCAAGTTCACTTCATCCTGTTGCACATGAACAATTGGATCAGGATTGCCATGAACCAGGACACGTTGCAGATATCTGAAATGTACCTTGCGGAATGGGATGGTGTGTTTCTGCTTGATGGCGATGAGCCGGCAGCCGATCTACCGGAATGGGCAGAGCTGTTCGGGGGCATACCGGCCCCGAGCTCGGCGGCCTTCTACGGTCTATGTCGCTTCTGCGAAGCCGAAGCTGCGGCCGTCAACGCGGCACTGCCCTGGATCGCGGCTGAAATCGGAAGCAACGACGGCTATGCGACCATGCTCCGCTTCATCCACCGCTGGGGCGGCCTGCGGCTCTATGTGTCGAAGGATCACGCGCATTTCGTCGAGAAGGTCGGCTGCGACATCGGCGAGACGACCTACCAGCGGCTCATTCGCGACGCCGGCGTGGGTTCGCAGGTCGAGGTGCCGTCCGCCTGGGGCGTGTTCCTGGCGCTCCGACGCGTCGCGGTCGCGATCGCGATCCGATCGCGCGTGCCGCATGATGAGATCACCCGCCGCTTCGGAGTGACGATGCGGTCGCTGCGATGACGGCTCCTCAGAGCTCCACACCACGCCGATCGAGCGGACGGACGCTTCTGGCCTGACCCTCGGGGGACCATGCGCCCGGTTCGAAGCAGCCGACCCGACGCGACTCGGCCAGGCGTCCGATCAGGTCCGAGAGGCGGTCGCGGATGGTCGGGTCGAGCGAAGCCAGGTTCGCCACGATCTCGGACTGCCACTCTTCGCCTTTGGGTGGTTCTGTGGCGTCCATGGAGCCGGTGCCGGTCAGGAGCCAGTCGATCGACACGCGGAGATGGCGGGACAAGCGGATGAGACTGTCGACCGAAATCGGCTTGCCGCGACGCCAACGGCTCAGCGCACTCCCGTCGATGCCGAGTGCCACCGCCAAGGCGTACATCTTGCCGATGCGCCTCGCTTTGAGCACCTGGTCGAGGCGGCGGGCGAAACCGTCGGGATCGTGCATGTCGGCCTCCAGAAAACGTCCGCGCGAGTGATCTCGGTCTGGACGCCTGCGGACGACTCTGCTTCGAATCTACAGCCTTTAGTAGATGGAAGCCTTCCACTGCATCTCCTGGATGCAGAAGCTCCCGGGTGTCTCATCGATCACCCTCTCGTGACCGTCTCGCCCTCTCGATCACCTCCTCGGGGCCCGGCGGATTGGCGGGGTGGTGCGTGAGGCAGAGCGGAGTCTCGATCTTGCGGGGCCGCGTCATGCCTTCCGTGGCGAAGTAAAACTCGCCGCGCTGTAGCCGGCCGATATCGGTCGCGGCACCGCCTTTGGCCGCCATCATGTCGGCAGTGGCCGAGATCGTGGCCGGCGCGCTCTGCCGTCCGAAGAACTGCGTGGTGCAGTTGGAGACGATGCCGTTGTCGATCCCTTTGGGGGCCTGGGTCGCCAGCACGAGTCCGAGCCCGTATTTGCGCGCCTGAGCGGCGAGCTTGCGGCCGCTGGCGAGGCTTGCCGGCGTCTTCCCGGTCGCGGGCAGGAAGGTCTGTGCCTCGTCCACCGCGTAGAGCCGGCCCCGCGGCGACGGATGGCGCTTGATCCAGCCGAACAGAGCCATCTGCAGCCGGTTGACGAAATCCTCGCGCGCCAGGTCCGAGCCGAGGGCCGAGAGGTTGATGACGGAGACCCGGGTGCGCGCGGGGTCCGGCCCCGCGAAGAGCGTTGCGGGATCGAGCACCGGCCCGTCGACGCGTAGCAGCGGATTGGTGGCGACGGCGGCGCGCAGACCGTCGGCAAGGCTCTGGGCGATCTTCGGAGCCGCGCCGATGTCGCTGGCCTCTTCGGGCAGGTCCGCCAGCAGACTGGTGAAGGCGCGCAGATCCCCGCCGCCGCGGCGCGCAAAGACATGCAGCGCGCCATAGAGCACACCGCGCTGCGTCTTGGTCTTCACGTCGGCGAGCGGAGCCAGTGCGTCGGCCGCCATCTCGACGGCCGCATCGCGCTCGTCCGGATCGTCCCGCAGCGCCGAGAAATCCGGCAGCACGGTGAGGAACAGCGGGTTGCCCGCCCGCGCACCCGGCGTCCAGACCACCACCTCGACGTCGCGCGCATAGGCGGTGGCCTTGGCGTCGTCCTCGGCCGTGAAAGCGGCGGGGCGCTCGGGCCAGGTGTCACCGAGGCGCGACAGGTCGTTGTTGGGGTCGACCACGACCGCCGGGATACCGAGCAGGGCCGCTTCCTCGATCAACCGCCGCAAGAGAACCGTCTTGCCCGAACCCGAGCCGGCCAGGATGGCGGTGTGGCGTGGCAGGAGATCGAGCCGGATTGCCGCGGGACTTCCATCGGCGAACTGGCCGACTGACACGGCGCCGGGCCTCTCCGTAGGGGGAACAGTCTCGACTCGCTCGGGGGGAGGCCCTTCCGTTATCGAGCGCGGCGGGAACGGATCGAGAGATCCTGGGCGCTTCCCGGACTCGGTCGGCGGCAAGGAAGTGTCGGCCAAGGCAGGGCGCGCCGATATGGACGGAGAGAGGTCCGGCTCCGCGCCAAGCCCGGTCGCCTTGAAAAAGGTCGTGGCGCGGAGCGGCTGCTCGGCGCGCAACCAGGTTTCGAATGCATCACGCTGCCCCTGTGCTTCGGCGGAAGCGCGCATGTCTCGCAACCCAGCGAATGTGCGCAGGTCATCGTCGGACGGGTCGATCAGGATCCCGCCGGCCTTGATGAAACGGTCGAACAATTCGCGCGTCTTCGGTCCGGTCGGGATTGCGCCGCGGCGCGCCAGGACGAGGTCGCGTCCGGCGATCTTGGTCGAGATGCCGGAACTCGTCAGTGCGGCTCTCAGCCGTGCCCCGAACGCGATGGCGTGGGTTTGAGGCAGGCCGCGATAGCAAACATGGCGCTCCCGGTCGTTCTCCGCACGATAGGTGAAGGTCAGGCGTCCGTGCAGCGGCGGGATCTTCTGCTCCGGATCGCCCTTGCTGGCGATGTCGACATCCCGATGCAGCGGTGTCTCGAGCGCGTAGAGGTCGAAGGCATCGCGAAGCAGGCGCCCGAGCGGAGCATCCTCGACGGCCATCGGATCCGGAACCTCGGCACGGCGGCGGGCCAGGGCCAGGTCGAAGACGTTGCCGGCGATCATTGGGGAGGATCGGGAGGGCGGCTCACCCATCAGGTCCCGGCATTCCACGACTTCGCCCCGCGCCAGGCAGTCACGGCGGAACGCGTGGCAGCGCATCAGCAGCGTGCGCGGCATGATTCCAGCGTCTGCGACGGCATCGATTGCCGACTGGGCGAAAGGCCAGGTCGCGTAAGGAGGCGTGACGTCCTCCTCGGCGTAGGCGGGAGCCAGGCGCGCGGCGATGAGGCCGGCCGCGGCCTTCCGATTGTTCATCCCCTTCAAGCCGATCACATCGGGCGCGAACCGGTCGACGAAGGGCTTGGTGCCGCGATTCTTGAGCCTCTCCCACGACCCTTCGAGGCAGGCCAGCACCGTCATCCCGCGGTGCCGGACCTGATGGAATTCGACAAGTCCGGCAGCCAGCACCTCCGCAAGGCTTGGGCCATCTAGACCGTCCTCGCCCGGCAACCGACTCGCATCGATGACGCCGTCGATCTGGTCGAGTGCCACCAAGGTCGGACCGGCGATGCCCATGATCCAGGACAGGCCGGCGACGATCCTCGCGGGTTCGGGCGGTGGTCGGAAGAAGCCGAGACGCATGCGCCGCTCGGGGTCCGCGTCATAGCCCTGCAGCCAGGCGTGGGCGAGGCTGGCCGCCATAAAATCCTGCGAGCGCAGGAAGCACATGGCCCGGAACACGTCGCCATGCTCCATGGCCTTGGCGCGATCCACCATGGGCAGCACACGCTGGAAAACCTCGATGAGCTTGACCGGATCGAGGGCCGGGAGGGCGAAAGCCGTCTCGACCTGTTCCTCGATGTTGAATCGACGCGCGACGCCGGCCAGCACCGCCTCGAGTTGGCGGCGTCCATCCGACATGTCGTGCAGAAGCGCCGTGACGAAGCTCAGAGCCGTCGTGCGCCAGAAATCCTGCAAGCCCAGGACGTCGAGCAGGACGAACCACCCACCCTTGGCCCAGACCTCGCGTCTCAGACGTCCCACCATGTGGGTCTTGCCGACCCCCGCCGGCCCCACCATCACACGGCCGCCAGGTCGGGATGCGAGCTCCCGCGCCTCTTTCACAAGATCGGCCGCGATTCGGGTCACCAGTGGTTCGTTGGGACCGGGCGCGGATGGCTCGGCGTCGCTCCAGACGCTATCGAGGGTGCGGACCCAATCGAAGTCGGCGCGTTCGAGCGCTGCGAGGTCGGATGACATCATCGGATCCGGATCAGATGAAAGGGTTCGCCGGCAGGGCTGAAGGCGGCCTCGCGTTCGGCCGGGTCGATGGCCTTGTTGTCGCTGATCTGGCTGAGGCTGGCCGTCTCTGTCTTGGCTTTGACGATCCGGGCGAGGCCCGCGTCGACCGTCTTGCGGTCGAGGTCACCGAGTTCAGCGCGGAGCCTCGACAATCTCACGGATTCGGACCGCTCGCCGTCGGAAGCCCGCAGATAGGCCTCCTCGATCCTCCGGCGCAGGACCGCTGCGGTCGGGGCTTTCGGCTTCGGGGGTGCCTTCGGCCTGGGCGGAGCCTTCTCCTTTGCGGGCCGTTTGGCCTTTGCGGCCGGCGCCGGTACCGGCGGAGCCTCGCCGATGAAATCGGCCAGGGTTTCGCCGTTGGCCTGGAGATGCGCACCGAGCCTCAGCAGCAGGTCCTGAAGGGGCTTCTGTGCGGGCGGCAGCGGCGCGTCGAAATGCGTCCCGGCCCAGTTCCAGCCCCGATCCGTCAGGGCTACGGTCTTCGACGCCGCTTCGACCTCGACAAAGCCCTGAGCCACCAGCGCATCCCGGTCCGCCTTGGGTTTGACCTTCGTCGCCTTGGCCCGCCCCTGTCGGGCCAGCAGGCCCCACAGCGCCAACGCCTGGGTCGGGGTGAGTTCGTCCATCATGGCCGCAGTCCCTCATTCACCCGAAGCCTCACGACGGCGCGGATCTTCTCGACCGCGCGCTGAAGGTCCGTCGCCACCTGATCGTTGGTGATGCGGAGCACGTAGTAACCCGACACGAGTAGTTCGTAATCGCGATGACGGTCGCTGGCGAAGGCCGGAGCGCTCTGATGCTCGGGTCCGTCGAGTTCGACCACGACCCGGCCGTCTCGCCACAGGAGGTCGACCCGCGGCTGGCGTCCTTCCACGACCGATACGAGCTGGTTGCAGGCGAAGAGCGGCGCGAGTTCGGCGTCACGGTCGAGCGCCGCCTTGACGCGTTTTTCGGTGTCGCTCGCCGGATGGGGCGACGCGCCGGAGGCGACGAAGCGAAGCTCCACCGGCTCGGGCACCGCCTGAAGCTCGCGCGCTCCATAGAGCAGCCGGTCGTAGGGCGGAACGCCCGCAGGACGGTGAGACAGGAGTGCGACGGTCGGCGCGCCGCGTCCGGTACACCATTCCAGGGCATCGATCATCGCCCGCGCGCGCCGCGGCGATGCCGGGTCGACCTCGGCGATCAGCACGAGACCGCCGGGATCGACGATGCGGCGCAAACCGTCGAATTCGATCCCGGGTTCGGCGCGGCGCAGACGGGGCGCTCGGCCGCTGCCGGCGAGCCGCGACGCCGCCCGCATCCACGGCCCGGGGGCCTCCTCTTGTGCCGGCCAAATCGGCCAGCGGACGAACGCCAGTTCGGCCAGATCATCGAGCAGATGCTGGAGGATCGCGCCGGTGCCGCGGGCGTCGGCCGGAGCGAGCAGGAGGGCGGCACGACCGCACGCGGTTCGCAGCGCTTCCATGATCTCGTGGCGATCGGCGCCGACGATGATCAGTCGTTGACCGGGACTTAGGCCGGAGATCGCGGGTACGATCTCGGCCGCCGTGATCCCCGGCAAAGCCACATCCTCCAGCGGGAGCGAACCGGACATCACCGTTCAGGCTCCACGGGTTTGAGCGTCGTCCGGCCTGCCAAAGACGTTCTCGCGGTTCATCGAAACGATCGTTGGATGCATGAAGCTCTACCGGAGCTTGAGGTAGATTGTCGAGGGAGACCGGCGATTCAAACAGGCCCGGCGCGTTCAAGCCTCCGCTTCAGCCAGCACTCGCGCCGACTGACGCTGCGCCGCTACCCGCACGCGCCATAGCGCCACGACGGTCAGCACGATGCCGATTGCGGCCGTGAGGCCGTTCAGGCCCCACAGGGAGCGGCTCGCGAGGGCTTCGCTGCCGACACGGCCGAGGTAGACGAAGAGGAAGGTCTGGGGCAGCACCCCGATCGTGCTGGTGAGAATGTATTCGCCAAAGCCGAGGCGCGACACGCCACAGGCGAAGTTGATGGCCGGGCTCGGCACCGGCGAGGCCAGGCGCAGCAAACCGATAACGCGCCAACCTTCGGCTTCGGTCGCCCGCATCACGAGTTCCATGCGCGGCCGGCGGGCCAGAAAGCGTCGGATGACGTCGGCGAAAACGAAGCGGGCCAGGAGGAACCCGAGTGCCGCGCCGACGGTGCTGCCGAGCATGGCCGGCAGCATGGCCGACCAGCCCAAGGCGGCGCCCGCGCCGATGCAGACGACGACGCGCGGCAAGGGCACGATCCCGCCCAACGTGAGCAGCCCAGTGACGGTCAGGGCCTCGACGAGCGCGGGGTCGATGATCGGCAAAATCGGGACCCGGTCAGGACGGACGGCGAGCGCGGAGCAAGGAGACCTGACAGGGACCGTTCAGCGGCGGATCGACAGCGGCTCGGCCCACTCCGTCACGGTCGGGGCAGCGGCGCCGCGTGGCTGGCCGGGACAAGCCCGGCCATGATCGTGGAGGGACGCCAGTGAAGATGCACCAAGGAGGAGAGAGGCCGTCGGGGTCAGTTCTTGGTGATGGTGGAGGCGATCGGGTCGGCCTGAGCCTGGACGTTGGCGCCCACCGTGTCGATGCCATAGACGTCGTCGCGGAACTGCACGGTGCCGGAGGGATCGGCCCAGCCCGTCAGGTAGACCCAGGCCACCGGCACGGGTTTCACGAGCTTGATGTCTTCGTGCTCGCCGGTCTTCACCTGTGCCAGCATGGCATCCCGGGTCCAGGTGCCGGCCGGCGCGCCGGAGGTCCCCTCGAGCAGCCAGGCGGCGAGGTCGAAGACGCCTTCGACGCGCACGCAACCATGCGACAGGAAGCGATAGTCGCCGCCGAAGAAGCGCTTGGACGGCGTGTCATGCATGTAGACGGCGAACTTGTTCGGCATGTTGATGCGAATGTTGCCCAGCGCGTTGGACGTGCCGGAATCCTGACGCAGGATGTAGTTGGTCGCCCGTTGCGAGGTCCAGTCGACCGAGCGCGGATTGATGACATTGCCGGCGCCGTCGAGGATGCGGATGCGCTCCCGGCTAAGATAGCTCGGGTCCTTCTGCATCTTCGGGATGATCTCGTTCTTGATGATCGAGGTCGGCACCGTCCAGGTCGGGTTGAGGTTCACGGCCTGAACCTTGGCGTCCACTTCGGGCGAGGCGTGGTCGGGATTACCCACCACCGCCACGTAACGATGCACGACCTTGCCGTTCTCGATCGCCTCGACCGACGCCGAAGGGATGTTCACCACGACATAGCGATCGCCGAAGGTGATATTGCGCCCCGCCAGGCGCTGCGCCGAAGAGGCCAGTTCGGTGAAACGCGTGCGGGCCGACACGTTCAGCGCCTTCAGCGTCGCGCCTGCCACGACGCCTGTGTCCTTCAATCCGTGACGCGCCTGGAAATGCTTCACCGCGGCGGTGAGGTCGGGACCCCATTTCTGCGAGAACATGCCGGCCGTGAGGTCGGCGGGGTCTCCACCATCGGCCTTGCCGAGGTCGCCCTCGATGGCGAGGCGCAGGCGAAGGGTCGAAATCGCCTTCGGGGTCGAGCCGCTCGACACGGGGCCGGCGATCTCGGGCCAGCCGCCCGCATCCGCGATGGAGGCATAATGCTCCGAGGCCTTGGCGGTGGCGAAAAAGGTCTCGGCCGTCAGGGTCGGCTCGGGATCGGTCGAGAGCGCCGTCTCGCGCGGCGGAGCGGGCGGAGCGACCCTCTTCTTGGCGACAACGGCCGGAGCCGCAGCCGATGGCGCGCCGGCCGGGACCTGCGCCTCGGCGGCAGGCGCCGCCGGGACGGGCGGAGCAGACACAACGGTTCCGGCCGCCGTTCCAGCGTTCGGCTGCGTGGCGGCCGGCACCTTCGGCAGCGAGGCATCGATCGGGGGCGCAGCGGGCACGGCCGGCAGTGACACGACGGGGGTCGCGGCCGGCGCCGGCGTTGCAGGGGCCGGGGTGGTGGCCAGGGGGGTGGGCGACAGCAGCGGCGAAGACTGCGCCAGAGCCTGGGCGGAGACGCCCAGGAGTGCCAAGCCCGACACCGTCATGCGGAGCGCCGCCCGCGACACTCGATTGCGCTTCATCACAGCCGTCATCCGATTCATGCCCATCGCGACGCGGGCCCAATCGCTCCGGCGGAGACACGCAAAGTGCGTGTCGGCCACGGCGGCCCATTGCCTTTGTGGCTAGGTCGACAATGCGGTGGATCCATGGCCCTGCGGGCATCACCGCTCCAAGTGAAGCGATAGCAAAGGCGGTTTCGACCAACTGTAGCAACAGAGCCACAGACCGAAGTGAGCGCATCGCGGCATCGCCGAAGGCGCGGGGCTTGGGAGCGATCATCGGAACGGGGGTCAGTGGCATGGCGTTGAGGCGCACTTGTCCCCAACCCGAGACCGCCATGCTTCGCTCTTCTCAGACCCGACTGATTCCCGCGCTTCTCGGCGCCACCATGCTTTGCGCCGTCGGCGGGCCACACGTCGTGACGCCGGCCGCTGCGGCGCAACAGGTCGCCAACGCGCCGGTTGCGAAGCCCGAGACGCCGTCTGCGAAAGTCGAGAAGGTGATGAGCTTCGACCACCAGGTGACGGGGGTCGCGGTCAGCGAGGACGGACGGATCTTCGTCAATTTTCCACGCTGGTTCGAGGATGTACCCTTTTCGGTGGCGGAACTCACCAAGGACGGCAAGCTGCATCCCTACCCCGACACGGAATGGAACAGCTATCGCAATGCCGCACCGAACGATCCGGGCGCGCATTTCGTCTGCGTCCAGGCCGAGACGGCGGACGGCAAGGGCCATCTCTGGGTCATCGATCCCGCGGCCCCGGCCACCGGCTTCATCGTTCCAGGCGGCCCGAAACTGGTCGAGATCGACCTCAAGACCAACCAGGTGATCAACAATTTCAAGTTCGGCGGCGACGTCGCCCCCCAGGGCAGCTATCTCAACGACGTGCGCCTCTCGCCCGACGGCAAATATGCCTACATGACGGATAGCGGTGCCCAGGGCGCCCTGGTGGTGCTCGATACGACGACCGGCAAGGCGCGGCGGCTGCTCGACGGCGATGGCCAGACCCAGGTCGACAAGGACGTCAAGGTCGTCATCGGCGGCAAGGAAATACGCACCGCCGATGGCGAGGGCGTGGCCTTTGCGGCGGATTCGATCTCTCTCGACCCCAAGGGCGAGTACCTGTACTTCCAGCCCCTCACCGGCAAGACGCTCTATCGCATCGCCACCGCCAACTTGCAGGATGCCGCTCTCACGCCCGCGCAGGTCTCCGCCAAGGTCGAGATAGTATCGGCCAGCGAGCCGACCGACGGGTTGTGGCAGGACAGGAGCGGCAAGCTCTTCTTCACCGCGCCGCAGAAGAACGCGATCGACACGCAGGAGCCGGGCAGCAAAGAGCGGCATCTGCTGGTCAAGGACCCTCACCTCGTCTGGCCCGACACCTTCGCCGAAGGTCCGGATGCGACGCTCTACGTCACCAACTCGGCCATCCAGAACTCGCCCCGTTACAATCCGCATGGCTGGACGGAGCGGACCTTCAATCTGTGGAAGATCGTGCCGTCGAAGAAGGACGAGATCGCCGGAAACCCTGCTTTCGGCAAGTAGAGGCAAGAAGGCAAATGGGCGCGGGCCCTTTTCCGCGGGCCCGTGTGGTTGCGATAGCGCCACCGCCCTCATTCCCCCTCCTGTGAAGCGGGCTGAGGGTCGGCGAAGGCAAAAGGAAGGTAAGGGCCGGTATGCCGGACCTCACCGCTTGGCCTTCTTACCCCCGTCGAGTTCCTCGCGCACCGGCGCGTGATTGAGCAGCGCCACGAGCGACGTGCCGCCGATCGTATTGCCGAGGAACGTCGGGACGAAGAAATGTGTGAGGTAGTCCCCCGGGCCGATCTGCCCCGTCACCACTAGATAGGCGGCCTCGACCGAGCCGGCGATGAGGTGGGAGAAGTGGGCGATCGCGACCGTATAGGTGATGATGAGGACCAGCAGCAGGCGTGACTGGCCGGCGCTGGGCATCAGCCAGACCATCAGGGCGATCAGCCAGCCCGCCAGCATGGATTTGATCGCCATGGGCCAGAACGGGTCCGTCAAGAGGTCGTTCGCCACGCCGCTGAGGGCTTCGGTGATCTCCGGATCGAAGAGACCGGGCGTGGACAGGAGCCAGGCGAAGAGGATCGTGCCGACGAGATTGGCCGCCAGCACCACGGCCCAGAGCCGTAGCATCTTCCAGATCGATTGAAGGGTCCGCTGGGTCAGGACCGGCAAAACGGCGGTAAGGGTGCTTTCGGTGAAGAGCTGCTGGCGCCCCAGCACCACGATCATGAAGCCGGTCGTGTAGCCGAAGCCTGCAACGAGGATGCGCCAGGGGGTCTCCGGCAGGCAGGCCCGGATCACCGCCATCATCAGGAAGGAAAAGCCCATCGACAGGCCGGCACCCAGGCCCGACCAGGCCAACGCGCCGACGCTGCGTTGCAGTTCCCGTTCGCCGTCCTGGCGGATGATGTCATGGATCATCACCGGCTCGGGCGTGGCCGAGACCGCGGTCTGCAGCGTCTCCTGAAGCTGTTCGGCCTGCTCCGGCGCCATCGTATTCTGCGCGTCTGCCATGGCCTGCCCCTGTCGCTGGGAAGCGGGACGGAGCCTGACTATCGGCCCAGAGCGAGCGATTCTGATCACATTGGCGGCAACACGCAAGCACCCTGTGGCAAAGCAGAGCGCCGCGAATGCAAAAGGCCCGCCTCGCGGCGGGCCTTCCTCAATTTCAATGTCTCGGCAGCGTCAGATAAGGTCAGTCGTTCTGGACGTAGGTAATCTTGCCGTCCGGCTGCTTCTTCCAGGTATACATGACGTAGCCGGCCTTTGAGAGATCGCCATTCTTGTCGAAAGACAAGTCGCCTTCGACGGTATGGAACACCATGCCGGAATGCATCTTGTCGGCCATTTTGTGCGGGTCGATGGATTTTGCAGCCTCTGCCGCCTGAGCCATCACTTGCACGGCGGCATAGCTGTAGAGAGTGTAAGCCTGAGGATCGAAACCCTTGTCGGTGAGTTCCTTCACCGCCGTCGCGGCGACTGCGTTCTTGCGCGGCTCAGGGCCGAAGGTCATCAGCGTGCCCTCGGCGCCAGGACCGGCGATGGCGGCGAACTCGTTGTCGGTGATGCCGTCACCCGACATCATCGGCGCCTTGATGCCCTGGTCGGTCATCTGGCGGCGGATCAGGCCACCTTCGGGGTGCAGGCCGCCCCAGTATACGATGTCGGCGCCGGCGGCCTTCACCTTGGAGACGACGGCCGAGTAATCCTTCTCACCCGCGTTCACGCCCTCGTAGATGGCGGGCTTGATACCGGCCTTAGCCAAATTACCCATTGTGGCATCGGCCAGACCCTTGCCATAGGTGGTCTTGTCGTGAAGGATCGCGATCTTCTTACCCTTGAAGTGATCCTCGATATACTTGGCGGCAACGGCGCCCTGCTGGTCGTCACGGCCGCAGGTTCGGAACACGTCCCACTTGCCCTTCTCGGTCAGGGTTACGTTGGTGGCGGCCGGCGTGATCATCAGCATGTTGTTCTCGAGATAGACGTCCGAGGCCGGAATCGTCACGCCCGAGTTGAAGTGGCCCACGACGTACTTGACGCCGTCGCCGACGAACTTGTTGGCGACCGACACGCCCTGCTTGGGATCGGAGACGTCGTCACCAACCTCAAGTGTGATTTTATTGCCGAGGATCCCGCCCTTGGCGTTGAGGTCGTCGACCGCCTGCTGGGTACCCTGCTGCAATTGCGCGCCGAACGCGGCGTTGGGGCCGGTGATCGGCCCGGCCACGCCGAGCTTGAAGTCTTCCGCGAAAGCGGCGCCGGAAAAGGCGAGACCCGCCGCCAGCACGAAACCCGTCAATCCGATGGTCTTCACGTCGTCGTTCTCCTAAGCCTGCGAGATCCGGCCGGACCGGCCGTCCAGGTCGCGGCGGATTTGATGCGAATGTTTCAGCCGAGTCTAGTCTCTATCTGCAGATGCGAAAGACGGAGCTCGTCGCGACCGGCCGACCAACTTCAGCAAGGTTCGTGCCGCAACCGATCGCAGCACCCGCGCGGAATCGGCGCAGTCTCTGCACAGGGGGATCCGGATCGACGTTAACCCTACCTGCGAGTTAACAAGCCGGTTCGAATGATCACTGCTATGAAGGAGCCGTGGATGCGGAGGCTGGCGTGGGCCGCCGCAGCCGAAGCTCTGCGATTCGAGGACCCGGCATGGCAAGCGTTCAGAGCGTCGACGGCGGTAACATGATCAGCTTCGCCCATCGCCTCGCCGGCTCGCCCCGGTTCAAGTCGCTGTTTCGCGATGGCATGGACCTCGTCGAGCAGGTCGCCGCCTACCTCGACGGCCCCGGCCGCGACGAGGCCAAGAACCTGCCCCGTCCCGTCGCAATCGCCTATGCGGCCGAAAGCATGCGTCTCACCACGCGGCTGATGCAGGTCGCCTCGTGGCTCCTCGTGCAGCGTGCCGTCAACGAGGGCGACATGGACCCGGCCCAGGCGGAAGCCGAGAAGCACAAGGTTCGCCTCTGCCCGCAGGACGTAGCGTCGGGCGCCGGCCTGTTCGCCCAGTTGCCGCCGCTGTTGCAGGAGCTGACGGACCGATCGCTGCGCCTACAGGCCAGGATCATCTATCTCGACCGATCGATCCGTATGCCGGCCGAAGCGACTCCTGCGGCACCGATCGGGGTCATCAGCGAGTTCGACCGCCAGCGCGAGCAGATCCGGCAAGCCTTCCACGCCCGCTAGTCAGAGTCCTGCAATAGCCATTGGACAGCGCCCTCAAGACGCGTCTGATGGCGCCATAGGCACGGCCTCGAACCCGTGCTTCAATCCTCTACCCGGATAAAGACCAGAAGATGCACCGGGAACCGCGACTGCGCGGACTGCGGGGAGGAGCATCATGCTGGGCCTGATGATGGACGTGCCGCTGCTGGTGTCCTCCATCCTGCGGCATGCCGAGACCTCGCATCACGATACGGCCATCGTGTCGCGCAGCCACGACGGTAGCCTCGACCGCACCAGCTATGCCGAACTCGCGTCCCGCAGCCGGCGGCTCGCCCGGGTGCTCGATCGACTCGGGCTCGGCGAGGGCGACCGGGTCGGCACCCTGGCCTGGAACAGCGCGCGACATCTCGAAATCTATTTCGCCGCCTCTGGCTCCGGGCGCGTGTGCCACACCGTCAACCCGCGTCTCTTCCCCGATCAGATCGCCGACATCGTCGCCCATGCCGGGGACGCCGTGCTCTTCGTCGATCCTCACCTCGTGCCCCTGGTGCAGTCGCTTGCCGCGCGGCTTCCGTCCGTCCGCGCCATCGTGGTCATGGCGGCAGCGGAGTCGCTGCCGCCGCAAGGCTCCCTGCCCGCATTGCTCTTCTACGAGACGCTGCTCGCCGCCGAGCCGGACGACTACGACTGGCCCCGGTTGGACGAGCGGACCGCCGCCGGTCTCTGCTACACGTCGGGCACCACCGGCCCGCCCAAGGGCGTGCTCTACTCCCACCGCTCAACCGTGCTCCACGCCATGACGATCTCGGTGCCGGACGGTTTCGGCTTCTCGGCCGTCGATGCCTGCATGCCGGTGGTGCCGATGTTCCACGTCAATGCCTGGGGCCTGCCCTATGCCTCCGCCATGGCGGGCGCAAAGCTCGTGATGCCGGGGCCGCGGCTCGACGGCGCCAGCCTGCTCGGTCTGATCCGCCAGGAAGGCGTCACCATCACGGCCGGCGTTCCGACCGTGTGGATGGGGCTCCTCGACCATGTCGAGGCGCGGGGCGAGACGCTGGCTCCGTTGAAGCGCGTCGGCATCGGCGGCTCGGCCTGCCCTCCGGTGATGATCGAGCGTTTCGCCGCGCAGGGGATCGACGTCGTCCATGCCTGGGGCATGACGGAGACGAGCCCCGTCGCGGTGGTCAACCGGCCGCGGCACAATCAGGCCGCCCTGCCGCCGGACGATCGGAACGCGCTATGCCGAAAGCAGGGCCGCCCGCTCTTCGGTGTGGAACTCCGCGCCGTGGGGCCGTCGGGCGACGAGATCCCGCGCGACGGCGAGGCCTTCGGCGCCATGCTGGTGCGCGGCCCCTGCGTGGCGGCGCGCTACTTCGGATCGGACGGCGACGACGCCTTCGCCACGGAAGGCTGGTTCAGGACCGGCGATGTCGTCACGATCGACTCCGAGGGGTTCGTCGAGATCGTCGATCGTGCCAAGGACGTCATCAAATCCGGCGGCGAGTGGATCAGCTCGATCGAGCTCGAGAATATCGCGATCGAACACCCTGCCGTGCAGGAAGCGGCGGTCGTGGCCTGCTCCGACCCGCACTGGGGCGAGCGGCCGGTCCTCGTCGCAGTCCTGGTCGAGGGAACGTCCTTCACCGCGGCCGACATGGCGGCTCTGTTCGAGGGCCGAGTGGCGCGCTGGATGGTGCCGACGGAGTTGCGCGTCGTCGCCGACCTGCCCCACACCGCGACCGGCAAGCTCCACAAGGCCGCGATCCGCCGGCTGATATGAGGCTCAGCCGGAGGTCGTCTCCATCGAGGTCCAGCGGGTCGGCGGATTGCGGTCGAGATCGTTGAGGCTCTGGCGCAGGTGCCAGCCGAGAGATGCCGCGAGCGGCAGCCGGACGAAGTCCCTCGGCCGGAGAGGCCACGCTCCGACCCCGTGGAAGACATGGATCCCATCGCTCATCATCACGGCATCGCCGTTGCGCAGCGTCGAATCCTGGAAGATCGAGACGAGGGTCGATCGGGGCGGTTTCGGCAGAACGATACGTTGCGCAAAGACGACGCGTGGCTGCGCCACGGGCGACCGCCGGACCAGGCGGTGGCTCGTCCAACGTGCCGAGGGCCGGTGTCGGTCGAGCGCGATCCGCAAGGGCCTGGCGTGGGATGCCGCCCAGATCCGGCGAGGGTGATGCCGGATGGGCCTGGGCACGACGGGCATCGGCGGCGACAAAGTGGTGCCGTCCGACCAGGGCCAGAACTCGATGCGCCTGATGCCGAGATCGTCGCCCGCAACGGCCGTATGCGCTAACGCCAGCATCAGTGCCGCCACGATGCCCGATGCTGCCAGGACGATACCGCTACGAGTTGAGGCTGAGCCAGCGAGTAGCGCGCGCATCGGAGGTCGATCCAGGGAGAGCAGGACGGCGGCGGAGCTGCACCGCGCCTCACCATCCGTAACACCCGTTCCTCCCCGCCCTCGCCGACATGGTAAAGTTGCGGTTAACGCGGCAACGGCCGACGGTGTCGACCGTCCACCGGACTCTGCCTCTCACAGCAGCGCGGCGGTCCAGGGCAGGTCGACCTTGGCGTAGGCGGTGCCCTGGCGCTCCACCGTGATGAACCCCGGCATGTTGAAGTGCATGCCCGCTACGATCAATCTGTCGCTCGCCACCTGGTCGAGCAGCTTCATGCGCGTGGCCCGGGCCTGGTCGGGGTCGACGTCGAAGCCGATCGTCACCTCGGGCTTGCGGATCTGGATATCGGCCATGTGGGTGATGTCGGCCCAGATCAGGAGCTGCTCGTCGCCCGAGGTGATGTGATAGCCGGAATGGCCGGGCGTGTGGCCGGGCAGCGGAACGAGGTCGATGCCCGGCAGTACTTCGCCGGCGCCGACGAGCTTCAGCCGCGCCTGATAGGCGTCGAGCGCCGTGCGGGCGGCGTCGAAGAAGGGCTTCGCATCGCCACCGGCCGAGGCCATGACGGCGTCGTCGCGCCAGAACTTCGCCTCGGTCTCGCTGATCACGACCTCGGCCTTGGGGAAGAGCGGCTGGCCATGCAGCGTCAGCCCGCCGACATGGTCGACATGGGCGTGGGTCAGCAGAATCGTGTCGACATCGCCGGGCTCGACGCCAGCGGCCGCGAGCGCGACCGGGAAGCGTCCGCCCCAGCCGTTGAAGCCGCCCGTGCCGGCATCGACCAGAATCGTGCGGCCGCGGCCCTGGATCAGGTAGGAGGCGATGGAGATGTGGGGCAGCGGCGGCCGGTGTGCCGCCTTGAGCATAGTTTCCGCCTCGCTCGCCTCGATGCCCTGCAGATAAGAGAACGAGCCGTCGAGGAAGCCGTCGCTGAGATAGGTCACCACGTAGTCGCCGACCTTGCGGCGATTGAGAGCCGGGGCTTGCACGTCGGGCTGGATGGTCATGGGCGATCTCCGCGAGCCCGGTCGATCCGGGCGCTGCCCGGTTTATCGACCCGCCGTCGGGCGCGGCAAGGGCCCCGTCCTCAGTTACCCGACGCCTCGGCATTCTTGAACGTCGTGTAGGCCACGGCATCATCGACCTTGAAATAGTGGAAGCCGCGATGCTCGACCTCGTGGGCCGTGTCGGCGTCCGCGTCCCAGGGGCCGAGTAGCTTCCAGTCCTTGTGGCCGAGGTCGCTCGGCACGGAGGAGCCCGCCTTCACCACCAGCCGTACATGCGGCTCGTCCTTGTAGACCCAGCATTCGAACATCGTCGCGCCCTCCCGTGTCGTTCTGACATGAAGCGGGAGGCCGCGACGTCAAGGCCGGCACCTTTCCGCCAAGACGGGACGTTTCAGGCCAGACCCAATGCGACGGAGAACACATGGAACAGGCGCGCCGCCCGGGGGCGGGAAACACCGTCTCGCAGCTCAAGAATGACATCGACTCCGGCCTAACCGGCGACAAAGTTGCGGCCGGCGATCCGGGCCTGTCGCCCCTCGGTACCGACGACGAGGCAGCGGGCCGCCCCACCTCGCCCGAGCGGGTCGCCATGGCGCGCAAGCAGGAACAGAAGATCGGCCGCATCGCCACGGCCAACGACAAGCCGAAGTCGAACATTCCGATGCTGGCGATCATCGGTGTGATCGTCGTGGTGGCAGTGGTCGTCGTGGTGTTTTTCCTGGCGCGGTGACTTTCTGTGATGCGCAGTCCGGCCTGATCCACGTCCCGTCATGGCCGGGCCTTGTCCCGGCAACCCACGCCGTCGTGCTCCGCCGAAGATGCGGTCACGGGTGGGCCCTCTCCGCTATCGCCGGTGGCGCGGCGCGGCGTGGGTAGCCGGGACAGAGCCCGGCCATGACGGTTGAGAGTTTGAAGGGCATGGCGTCGAGAGTAGCAGGTGACAGCGTGCCGGCTGATCCACTCCCTATCCAACCGCCTTTCCCGCGACGTCGAACCGGTGGACCTGGCCGTCACGCGGGGTGAGGCCGATACGGGCGCCGACCGGGTGGTCGGCCTCGCCCGGCACGCGCGCCGTGATCAGGCCCAGGCCCGGCACCTCGACATAGAGCATCGTGTCGGCGCCGAGATGCTCGGCATGACTGACCGTGCCGGTCCAGGCGCCGGCTCCCGACACCACCAGATGTTCGGGCCGGACCCCGATGGCGGCGGCACCGACGCGCGACGCTGCCTCGCCCTCGACGAAATTCATCGTCGGCGAGCCGATGAAGCCCGCGACGAACCGGTTGGCGGGGCGGCGATAGAGGTCGAGCGGACGGCCGACCTGCTCGACGACGCCGGCCCGCATCACCACGATCTTATCGGCCAGCGTCATGGCCTCGACCTGGTCGTGGGTGACATAGACCATTGTGGCGCCGAGCTGCCGGTGCAGTTTGGCGATCTCGAGCCGTGTGCCGACTCTGAGCGCAGCATCGAGGTTCGACAAAGGCTCATCGAAGAGGAAGAGGCTCGGCTCGCGGACGATGGCGCGGCCGATGGCGACGCGCTGGCGCTGCCCGCCCGACAGCTCCGCGGGCCGGCGCTCGAGCAGCGGGTCGAGCTGCAACAGGCCCGAGGCCTTGGCGATCCGGGCGGCTATGACCTCCTTGCCAAGCCCCTCCTGCTTCAGCGCCAGGCCCATGTTCCCCGCCACCGTCAGATGCGGATAGAGGGCGTAGCTCTGGAACACCATGGCGATCCCGCGCCGCGCGGGCGGCACGCCGTTCATGAGCTTGCCGTCGATGGCGAGATCGCCCGAGCTCTGCTCCTCGAGGCCGGCGATGATGCGCAGCAGCGTGGACTTGCCGCAACCCGAGGGGCCGACGAAGACCGTGAATTCGCCGGGCTCGACCGACAGGTCGATTCCCTTGAGGATCTCGACCGTCCCGAAACTCTTGCGAATGCCCGTGAGGACCAGCGAACCCATTCCGGTTTTCCTAAAGATCGATGGCGCGGTTTTCGCGCATGGAGCGGTCGGCCGCGAGAACGATGGCCAGCGACCGCACGGCATCGTCCATGTGGCGGCCGAGGTCGCGGTCCTGGCGGATCGCCTCGGCGACGAAGCGTTGTTCGCGGACACAGAGCGCGTCGTGGCCGGGCTCGTCGTCCATGGCGATCAGCGTGTCGGGCGTGAAGAAGCCGCCATCCGGCCCCGTGGCGGCCCGGTGCAGGCGGATGCGCGACGTCTTGGTATGGGTCTCGACATCGGCCGAGGCGGCCCCTTCCTCCATGACGATCGAGGCCGAGCCGCGCGGTCCCATGACGTCCTTCACGAAGAAGGCGGTCTCGGAGATCATCGGGCCCCAGCCGGCCTCGTACCAGCCGACCGATCCGTCGGCAAAGACCACTTGAAGGTGTCCGTAGTTCACCTGGTCGACGGCGATCTCGTCCGAGAGCCGAACCCCCATGCCGCGGACCTGGACGGGCGCGCTGTCGGTGATCTGCAGCATCACGTCGAGATAGTGCACGCCGCAATCCACCACCGGGCTGGTGCTCTCCATCAGGCGTCGGTGAATTTCCCAGGCCGGGCCTGAGGATTGCTGGTTGAGGTTCATCCGCATCACGAAGGGCGGCCCGAGCGTGCGGGCCTCGGCGATGAAGCGGATCCAGCTCGGATGATGGCGCAGGATGTAGCCCACGACGAGCTTGCGGCCGGTCGCCCGTGCCACCGCCACGACTTTCTCTGCCTCTGCCACCGTCGGGGCCAGCGGCTTCTCGACAAACACATGAGCGCCCGCCTGCAGGGCGGCAACCGCGTAGTCGGCATGGCTGTCGGTGTAGCTGGCGATGCAGACGAGGTCGGGCGCGAGTGCCAGGCCCGCTTCGAAGTCGGGCAGGCGCGGGTAGGTCGCAAGCTCCGCCGGCAGGTCGACGGGCGAGCGATTAACGAGCCCGACAATCTCGAATTCGGCATCCCGGTGATAGGCCAACGCGTGGCTACGGCCCATCTGGCCGAGCCCGACGACGAGAACGCGCAAGGGCGCGGTCACTTCACGGCTCCGGCCGTAATGCCGCGGATGAGTTGGCGGGAGAACATGAGGTAGAGCACCAGAACGGGCAGGATCGCCAGGGTGAGGGCCGCCAGCACGGCGTTCCAGTTGGTCACGAACTGGCCGATGAAGCTCTGCGCGCCGAGCGTCACGGTGCGGGTCGCCTCGCCCGGCGCCACGATCAGCGGGAACCAGAGGTCGTTCCAGATCGGGATCATGGTGAAGACCGCCACCGTGGCGAGGGAAGGCCGCACCAGGGGCAGGACGAGACGGAAGAAGATCGTATATTCGGACAGGCCATCGATGCGCCCGGCGTCCTTCAGGTCCTTGGACACGCCTTGCATGAATTCCGACAGGATGAAGACCGCCACCGGCAGGCCCTGCGCCGTATAGATGAGGATGAGGGCAAGATGCGTATCGGCGAGGTTGGCCGCCACGATCATCTCGAGGATCGCCACCGTGCCGAGGCGGATCGGCACCATGATGCCGAGGGCGATGAACAGCCCGAGCGCGGTATTGAGCCTGAACCGGTACTCGCTGAGCGCGAAGGCCGCCATGGCGCCGAAGAGCAGCACGGCGGCAATGGAGCCGACGGTCACGATGAGGCTGTTCAGGAAGTAGTTCAGGAACACGCCCTGCCCCAGCACCGTGCGATAGCCGATGAGGCTGAAGCTCGTTGCGTCGGGAAAGGTCAAGGGCGCGGCGAAGATGGCGCGCCGGTCCTTGAAGGAATTGACGACCACCAGCAGCACGGGCGCCAGACAGAGCGCCGTATAGGCGAGAAGCACGACATGGACGAGGCCGCGGGCGAGCGGGGTGGAGCGCGTCCGGTTCATCGCCGCCTCAGAACTGATACCGGCGCATGCGCCGCTGAATGCCGAACAGGTAGACGGAGACGCCGCACAGGATGATGCCGAACATCACGGTGGCGATCGTGGCGCCCATGTTGGGGTCGCCGAGCTGCAACTGGTTGCCGAAGAAGGTTCGGAAAAGGAACGTGCCGAGGATGTCGGTCGAGAAGTTCGGTCCCGCCAGCGCGCCCTGGGTCGTGTAGATCAGGTCGAAAGCGTTGAAGTTGCCGACGAAGGTCAGGATCGAGCAAATCCCGATCGTGGGCCAGATCAGCGGCAGCTTGATCTTGAGGAACTGGCTGAGACCCGTGATGCCGTCGAGTTCGGCCGCCTCGATGACCTCCTCGGGAATGCTGAGCAGCGCTGCGTAGATCAGCATCATGGGGATGCCGACATATTGCCAGACGGAGATCAACGCCAGCGTGACGAGCGCGGTGGAATCCTGCCCGAGCCAGGGGTGGAACCAGCTCTTCAGCCCGACCGCGCCGAGCAGCATCGGCGTGACGCCCCAGATGGGGCTGAGGATCAGCTTCCAGGTGAAGCCCACGATGACGAAGGACAGCATGGTGGGGAGGAAGAAGGCCGTCCGGTAGAAGGCGCCGCCGCGCAGCTTCGGCAGCGACAGCATGGCCGCCAGCGCGATGCCGATCGGGTTCTGGAGCAGCATATGGATGAGAAAGAACACGAGGTTGTTGCCGAGCGCCGACCAGAGATGCTCGGACCAGCGCGGTTCGCCGAACAAGGCCCGGAAATTGTCGAAGCCGATGAACTCCGAGACGCCGTCAACGCGGGTGTAGAGCGACAGCCGAAGCGTATCGGCCAGCGGAACGATCATGAGCGCCGTATAGACCAGCAGCGCCGGTGCCAGGAACACCGCGATATGCAGGCGGTAGCGCCGCGCAGGGATCGCTGCCTGCGAGGCCACAGCCGGCATGGGGGCGTCGAGAGCGAGATGGTCGACGTCGGTCATGGATGGCGCTCCCCTTCTCCCGCAAGGCTGGAGAAGGTGCCCCGACGCAGTCAGGGCGGATGAGGGGACCTGCGACGGTGAGGATCGCTCATCCGTCGCCACTTCGTGCCGACACCTTCTCCCGCGAAGCGGGAGAAGGATAGCGGCGCTTTACTTCGCCGGGTGATACCAGGTGTCGAGGCCCTTCTGCAGCTTGGCGGCGGCCTGGTCGGGCGTGTCGGTGCCGTTGAGGACGTTGGCCGATTCGACCCAGGTCTCGTTCTCGAGATTGGGCGTGCCGCGCGACAGGATCTGGTAGGTCGAGCGGATCGTCGACTTGCAGTCCTTGCGGAAAGACACGAATTCCTTGGCGAGCGGGTTCTGCACGTCGACCGGCTGGGTCTGGAGCGAGAAGAAGCCCGGCAGCGCGTTGGAATAGAGCTTGGCGAAGTCGGGCGACGCCACCCAGGTCAGGAAGGCCTTGGCGGCCTCGGGGTTCTTGGTCTTCGGGTTCTCGCCGAAGGCGATGTCAACGTGATCCGAAAGATAGCAGGGGTCGCCGGCCTTGGGCAGCGGGGCCGGGAAAGCGCCCATCGGGAACTGCGCCTGGCTGTCGAACTGGGCGATCTCCCACGAACCGGCCGGATAGATGGCGGCGCGGCCGAGCGTGAACATGTTCTGCGAGTCGGGATAGGACTGCGCCTTGTAGCCGTCACCCATGTAGGGTGCCCATTTGGCCAGCTGCTTGAAGGGTTCGACCCATTCCGGATCGGTGAGCTTCTCCTTGCCGGCGATGAGCGCCTTGCGGCCGTCCTCGCCATGCCAGTAGTTCGGCCCGATGACCTGATAGCCCATGGTCGCGGCTTCCCACTGGTCGGGGGTGCCCATGGCGAGCGGCACGTAGGTGCCGTCCTTCTTGATCTTGTCGAGATCGGCGAAGAACTCGTCCGCGGTCACCGGCGGCTTATCGATGCCGACCTTCTTGAAGGCGTCCTTATTATAGATGAAGCCGTGCAGCACGGCTGCCACCGGCACGCAGAAGGTGGTGGCGCCGTCGTCGGTCGACCAGCCGGCCTTGGCGACGGGACCGAAATTGCTCATGCCCGCAATGTCGTTGACGCTCGTCAGCTGCTTTTTCTTGAAGAGATCCAGCGAGGCGTCGAAGGGGCGGCAGGCGATGATGTCGCCGGCCGTGCCGGCATCGAGCTTCGAGTTGAGAGCGGCGTTATACTCTTTCGGGGCGGTCGGCTGAAATTTCAGCTTGATGCCCGGATGACTGCTTTCGAAGGCCGGGATGATCTTTTCCTGCCAGATCTGCAGGTCGTCGTTGCGCCAGCTCTCGATGATCAGCGTGGCGTCGGCGGCCATCACGGGCGCGACGGCCCCCGCCAGAACGCCCGTAGCCGCGACGCCGGCCAGGGCCCAGGATCTCACTGCCTTGATGCTCATGGTGCTTCCTCCGTGGCGGCCCGACGGGAACGCCTTCTGAAAAGGGTTGATGGGAGCGGCCGTCATGCCCGCAACGCCGCCCGAATATCGCCGCCGTTGCGGGAGAGACGCTCCCGCGCCTCCACGGCGCCGATGCCGGCGCCCGCCATGGTGACGGCGGTCTTGATCGACCAATCGGCCGCGGCCAGGGCCTCTTCGGCCTTGTCCGGCGCGATGCGGGCCGCGCGCTCCACGATTGCGACCGCCCGCCGCTTCAGCTTGGCGTTATCCGGCACCATGTTGACCATCAGTCCGCGATAGGCGTGACCGAGTTTCAGCGCGGCTCCGGTCGACAGGATGTTGAGCGCGCATTTCTGCGCCGTGCCGGCGGCGAGCCGCGTCGAACCCGCCAGGACTTCCGCGCCCGTCGGAATTCCGATCGCGTGTCGGCAGGCGTCGAACAGGGGCGCGGCCTCCACGCAGGCGATCCCGATCGTGACCGCGCCCCGGGCGGCGGCGGCGCGCGCAACCGCGACCGTGAAGGGTGTCGAGCCGCTGGCCGACAGGCAAATGACGGCATCGCCCGTGCCAATCCCGCTGGCGACGAGCGCCGCGGTTCCAGCCGCGACGTCATCCTCGGATCCACCGTCCAAGGCCAGGAGGGCATCGGACCCGCCGGCGAGGATCAAAGGCAGGCGATCGAGCGGAATACCGAACGTGCCGGGGAGTTCGAGCCGGTCCAATTGGGCAATGAGCCCCGAGGAGCCAGCACCTGCATAGGCCAACCGTCCCCCGTCGGCGAGCACCTCCGCCAACGCCGCGATGGCGACAGACAGGGCGGGGCTGGCCGCCGAGACCGCGGTCACGGCGTCCCGTTGCGACGCCGCCATCGCCTGGACGACGGCGTCGGACGACCAGAGATCCAGGTCGTCGTAGGCCATATCCGTGCGCTCGGTCGTCGCCAATGCCATCGGGCTTCCATTCCTGCCGTTTCGCGGATGGAATTGATACCAATCCCATACCTCTCGTCAATCCATGCTGTCGCGCAAAACTTGCACAGCACCGCCGTCGTCGGCAGCATTTCGCTGAAAATGCATGCTGCTCTGCAACATGGAGCTGCGTTGGCGGCAGGTGATGTCGGGAAAGGGTGGCGCGATTGGTCTGGTATGGTATTATGGATGATCTAAGGTGCCGAGGTGCGCGGATGGGGCTCCACGATACGGTCGGTCGAAGTAGTCGGACGGTTCTGCAGTGACCGCCGAGGCTTTGCCCTTCGCGCGCCGGGGCCTCGGCGGCGGCGGCCCGACGCCGCTCTACCTGCGCCTGCAGGAAGAGATCAAGAGCGCCATCGTCAGCGGCAGCCTGAAGCCGCTCGATGCGCTCCCGGGCGAACGCGACATCGCCCTGACCCTGTCGATTTCGCGCGTCACCGTGCGCAAGGCCATTTCGGGCCTCGTCGGGGCGGGGCTGCTGGAGCAGCGCCAGGGGTCGGGCACCTATGTAGCGCAGCGCCCTCCTTCGGTGGAGCAGCCGCTGTCGCGACTCACCTCCTTCAGCGAGGATATGCGCCAGCGCGGCCTCGCCACGGCCTCGCATTGGCTCGACCGCACGGTGTCGGTGACGTCGACGCGCGAGGCGATCCATCTGGCCCTGTCCCCGCAGGATCGCGTCTCCCGCCTGAGCCGGCTGCGCTTCGCCGACGGTGTTCCCATGGCGATCGAGCGCGCCGCCATTCCCCAACGCTATCTCGACGACCCCGAAAGCGTCGAAGGATCACTCTACGCGGCGCTGGACCTGCGCGGCTTCAAGCCCGTGCGGGCGCTGCAACGTCTCGCCGCCGCCAATCTCGGCCGCGAGGACGCGCAATTGCTGGCGGTCGCGCCCGGCAGCGCCGCGCTGTCGATCGAGCGCGTCGCCTATCTGGCGGGCGGGCAGCCGGTCGAATTCACCCGCAGCTTCTATCGCGGCGACATCTACGATTTCGTCGCCGAACTGACCCTGGGACAGGATCCATGACAACGACCTTCATGGCGGCGGAAATCCGCGAGACACCGGCCGTCGTTGAGCGGCTGCTTCAAGATCAGGGGCCGGCCATTGCTGATCTGGGACGCCGCCTCCGGGGTCGCGACCCCGCCGTGGTGGTGACCTCGGCGCGCGGCTCCTCCGACAATGCAGCCGGCTTCTTCAAATACCTCAGCGAGATCCTCCTAGGGGTCCCGGTGGCCTCAATGGGCCCGTCCGTCGCTTCGCTCTACGGCGCACCGCTGAAGCTCGCTGGCGCGGTCGTGCTGTCGGTGTCCCAGTCGGGACAGAGTCCCGACATCGTGGCGCTGCAGGCGGCGGCGCGCAGCGCCGGCGCGCTGTCGATCGCGGTGGTCAATGTCGAGGGCTCGCCGCTCGCCCAGGGAGCCGAGGCCGTCTTACCGCTCGGTGCCGGAGTCGAGCGCAGCGTGGCCGCCACCAAGACCTGCATCGCATCCGCGGCCGTGCTCGCCGCCCTGGTGGCGGAATGGCGCGACGACGCGGCCCTTCGCTCTGCCGTGGCCCGCCTGCCCGACGCCCTCGCGGCGACGCTGGCGCACGATTGGGACGCGGCCCTGCCGGATTTTCGCACGGCCTCTTCGGTCTACGTCGTGGGGCGCGGGCCGGCGTTGCCGATGGCCGCCGAGGCGGCGCTGAAGCTCAAGGAGACGGCCGTGCTGCACGCCGAGGCCTTCTCCGGCGCCGAAGTCATGCATGGGCCGCTGCAACTGCTCGAGCCCGGTTTTCCCGTCATCGCCTTCGCCCAGGACGATGCCTCGCGCGACGCCATGCGGTCGAGCGCCGCCAAGCTTGCCGCCGCAGGCGGGCGCGTCTTCACGGTGGCGGTCGAGGGCGGTGACCTGCTGGCCGCGGCGACCGGCCATCCCCTGCTCGATCCCCTGCCGATGCTGCTCGGCTTCTACGGCTTCGCCGAGACCCTGGCCCGATCCCGCGGCCACGACCCCGACCGGCCGAGCCACCTTCGCAAGGTGACGGAGACCGTCTGATGCCGGCACAGCCCCTCTCGGCACTGACCGGCGCCCGCATCTTCACCGGAGACCGATTCCTCGACGACCATGCGGTGCTGCTCGATGGCGCCCGCATCCGCGACGTGGTTCCCCGAGCGGCGCTGCCAGTGGATCTCGCCACGGAGGATCTGGAGGGCGGGCTGCTGGTCCCCGGGTTCCTCGACGTGCAGGTCAATGGCGGCGGCGGCATCCTGTTCAACGACACGCCGACCGCCGAAGGGGCGGCGGGGGTAGCGGCGGCGCACCGTCGCTTCGGCACGACCGGCTGCCTGCCGACCTTCATCACCGACCGGCCGGAGCCGCAGGCCGAGGCGGTCAAGGCGGTTCGCGAGGCCATCGCGCAGGGACGCCCCGGGGTGCTGGGGATCCATCTCGAAGGGCCGCACCTTTCGGTGGCGCGCAAGGGCGCCCACGACCCGGCGCTGATCCGCCCCATGACGGAAGCCGACCTCGACGCCTTGCTCTCGACAGGCCTCGACAACGTGCTGGTGACGGTCGCGGCCGAGACCGTCACGCCGGCGCAGATCCGCCGCCTCACCGACGGCGGCGTCATCGTCAGTATCGGCCATAGCGACGCTTCCTATGATGTCGTCATGGCGGCCGCCGACGCCGGCGCGCGCTGCGTCACCCACCTCTTCAACGCCATGTCGCAACTCGGCCATCGCGCGCCCGGCGTCGTGGGGGCAGCGCTCGACCATGGCGGGCTCTGGGGCGGGCTGATCGCCGACGGCCACCATGTCGACTCGGCGGCGCTGCGGGCGGCGCTGCGCGGCAAGCGCGGCCCGGCGCACCTGTTCCTCATCTCGGACGCCATGCCGCCGGCGGGCGCGCCGGGCGACACGTTCACGCTCAGCGGCCGCGCAGTGACGCGCCGCGACGGCGCCCTCACCTTCGACGACGGTACCCTGGCGGGTGCCGACCTCACCATGGACGCGGCGCTGCGCTTCTCGGTGAAGCACCTCGATCTCTCCCTCGACGTGGCGCTCTGCAGCGCGAGCCTCTATCCCGCCGAGATGCTGGGCCTCGATCGGACACGGGGACGGATCGCCTTGGGCTATGCGGCCGATCTGGTGTTGCTGGACGATGCGTTGACGGTTCGGAGGACCTGGATCGGGGGAACGGCGTGAAGCCCCTCCCTTTGTGATCGCGAGCGACGCGACCCAGAGCCGCGGTGGACGGGAGTGAGCCGGATCGGCATTGTTCGGAGAGCGCGTGGACTGGGTCGCGTCGCTCCGCTCGCGATGACGAGGGTGGAGCAAAACGGGTCAGACCAGGGCCGGCGGCAGAATGGTCACGATAGTGACGGTCTGCGCGGTCTCGCCGACCACGTAATAGATGAAGTAGCCGAACGGCTCCGTGACGGCCTTGCGGACCTCCGTGCCCTCCTGCGCGCGGCCGCTCGAGGGATATCGTGCCAGCCAGGCGATTCGCTTGCGGATCGTCGCCGCCACCACCAGGGCCGCGTGAACGTTTCGGCTCGCGAGGCCATCGACGATATCGGCGAGGTCCTGTCGGCTCCGGGCCGTGTAGACGATCCTCAAAGTCCGGCCCGGCGGTAGATCGCTGCGATCTCGGCATCGTCGGCCAGATCACCCTGCCGCATGGCGGCCAGCCCGTCGAGAACCGCCCCGCGGTGATCGGGATCGAGCCGTTCTGGAGCCCGATCGTCGCTGCGCTTCGACGCCGGCGTCGCGGGCGGACCCGGCAACGCGCAATCGGTGCCGCTGACCTCGGGCGGGGATCGGTTCTGAACCATGCCGACAGGCTATCGCGTCACGAAGCAGGGCGGAAGCACAGCCGTCGCAATCCGTCACGAGCAGCGCTACATTGAATCTCAACAGGAGGTCCACATGACGGCTCTGCAGCAGGAGGTCTACGAAGCCTTCCGCTCGATCGACATCTCGGAAGAGAAATCGCTCAAGGCCGCTACGACGCTGGCCAAGCGGGACGTTAACGTACAGGCGGTGAAAAGCGAGTTGGCGCTGGTCAAATGGATGGTCGGATTCAATCTCACTTTGACGCTGCTTGGTTTTGGCTCCGTACTAGGGCTGCTCTGGAAGTTCGTGAAGTAGTTCCCAGCTTACCCCAGACACACCCCGGGTCCCGTCCGACAAGTACTTCAACCCGCCTCATGCAGCCTTGCCAAGCTGGGTACTGATAGTCCCAGCCAGCCCTGTAGATTAAACCAGGCCCGCGATCCTTCGCGGGCCTGGTTTCACGCTCACTCCGCCGCGAGCGGCATCGCGCCGAGCAGGTGCTCCAGCCGGATCGGGGCCTGACGCACGCGGATCCCGGTCGCGTGATAGACCGCATTGGCGATCGCGCCCGCCGTCCCGGTGATGCCGATCTCGCCCACACCTTTCACGCCCAGCGCATTGACGTGGCTGTCCTGCTCGTCGACCAGGATGGCTTCGAGCGACGGAACGTCGGCGTTCACCGGTACGTGGTACTCGCCGAGGTTGTCGTTGAGCAGACGACCCGAGCGATGGTCCATCACGGCTTCCTCGTGCAGCGCGAAGCCGACACCCCAGATCATGCCGCCGAAATATTGGCTGCGCACGAGGCGAGGATTGATGATGCGGCCCGCCGCGAAAGCGCCGACGAGGCGCGTGCAACGGATCTGCCCGAGATCGGGATCGACCTTGACCTCGGCGAAGACGGCGCCGTGCGCGTGCATGGCGTAGCGCTTCTGCTCCTCGGGGTTGGCGCCCTCCTTGCCCTGACCCTCGATGGAGGGCAGGCCCGCGCGGCCGAGAATGTCGGCGTAGCTCTCGCCGCGGCTCTCGTCGTCGCGGCGCACGAGCCGTCCGTCCCGTGCCACCACGCCGGCGTTGCCGGCGCCGAAGAGCGGGGAACGCTGATCCTCGGTAGCGAGGCGCGCCAGCTTGGCGATGACGTCGCCGCCCGCCGCATGGATGGCGTTGCCAGCCGTCGCGGTATGGCCCGAGCCACCCGCGATGCCGCCGCTCGGCAGGTCGGAGGTGCCCATACGGAACTCGACCTTTTCGATGTCGAGCCCGAGACCGTCGGCGGCGATCTGTGCCAGCGCCGTCCAGGCGCCCTGCCCCATATCCTCGGCGCCGATCTCGACGAGGCCGGTGCCGTCGGCCTTCAGGGTCGCACGTGCATCGGCGGCGAAGATCAGCGCCGGGAAGGTCGCGGTTCCCATGCCCCATCCGACCAGCATGCCGGCCTCATCACGCATCGAGCGCGGCGCGGCCGAGCGCTTGGACCAGCCGAAAGCCTCTGCGCCCTGCTCGTAGCATTGGCGCAGGTTCTTCGACGAGAAAGGCTTGCCCGACATGGGCTCGATCTCGGCGTAGTTCTTCAGCCGGAAGGCCAGCGGATCCATGCCGCAGGCATCGGCCATCTCGTCGATGGCGCTTTCGAGCGCGATCGAACCCGAAGCCTCGCCGGGCGCCCGCATGAAGAGGGGCGTGCCGGTGTCGATCCGCACGGCCGAATGCGAGGTCCTCAGCGCCGGTGCCGCGTAGAGCGTGTGCGACAGGTTCGCGGAGGGCTCGAAGAAGTCGTCGAAGCTCGACGTCGCGGTATGGCTGTGATGGTGCAGGGCCTGGATCTGGCCTTCGGCATTCGTCCCGAGCCGCACCGTCTGCCGGGTCGGGGCACGATGGCCGACGGGGCCGAACATCTGATCGCGGCGCAGCACCAGCTTCACCGGCCGGCCCATCATCTTGGCCGCCATGATGCCGAGGATCTGCGGGCCCTTCATCAGGGCCTTGGAGCCGAAGCCGCCGCCGAGGAAGGGCGAGCGGATCAGGATGTTGGCGGGATCGATGCCGAAGAGCTGGGCGATGCGGCCCTGCCCCATGGTCAAGGCCTGGCTGGGCGTGTCGACGGTCAGGTGGTCGCCGTCCCACTGCGCCACGATGGCATGGGGCTCCATGGCATTATGGTACTGCGCCGGCGTCTCGTAGGTGGCTTCGACGCTCTGGGCCGAACCCGCGAGCGCGCCCTCGACGTCGGCGCCATTGTCGACTTCGGGAGGCGCGCCGACGCCGACGGCCTGCGGCACGAAACTCTCGTTACCGTCGAGGCCGATGCGGGCCTGCTCGGTCTCGTAGCGCGGGGCGAGCAGCGACGCGCCTTCGGTCGCGGCCTCCAGCGTCGTGCCGATCACCACGGCGATCGACTGGTTGTCGTAGCGCACGCGATCGTTCTGCAGCACGTCCATGCGGAACGTGAAGGGGCTGTCCTTTTCGTCGGGATCGAAGGCGAGCTTCGGGGCATTGCCCGGCACCATGACCTCAATGACGCCCGGATGGGCCTTGGCGGCCGCGATGTCGAGATGGGTGACGCGGCCGCGGGCGATCGTGCTCGTGCAAATCGCCGCGTAGAGCATGCCTTCGGGATGGTTGTCGGCGGCATATCGGGCCGTGCCGGTCACCTTGAGGACGCCCTCGCGACGGGTGAGAGGCTGGCCGATGTTGGAGCCGTGGCGGGTGTGGGTCTGCTCAGGCATGTGCGGCGACTCCCAGCGGAGAAGAGAACGGGGATGCCGGCAGGGCGGACACGCGCTCGGGCGTGCCGGCAAGCGACAGCGTGAGAGCCCGCACGACGATGCGTCGCGCGAGTTCGATCTTGTAGCTATTGTCGCCCGAGGGCTTGGCATCGGCCAGTGCGATATCGGCCGCGCGGCGGAAGGTCTCGGTCGTGGCGGGCTGACCCTGCAGAGCGGCTTCGGCCTCGCGCGATCGCCAAGGCTTCAGCGCCACGCCGCCGAGAGCTACGCGGCCCTCGATGATGCGATCCCCGTCGAGCCGCAACGCCGCGGCGGCCGACACGACCGCGAACGCGTAGGAGGTACGGTCGCGAACCTTGAGGTAGCGGGAGTGGTTCGCGAAGCTCGCCGCTTCGGCGGGCAGCACCACGGCAGTGATGAGATCGCCCGCTTCGAGCACGGTCTCGCGCCAGGGCTCCTGGCCCGGCAGGCGGTGGAACTCCGCCAGCGGAACCGAGCGCTTGCCGGCCTTGCCCTCGATCTCGACGATCGCGTCGAGCGCCGCCAGCGGTACGCAGAAGTCGGAGGGCTGGACCGCGATGCACTGATCGCTCCAGCCGAGGATCGCGTGGAGGCGCGTTTCGCCCCCGATGGCGTCGCAGCCCGAACCCGGCTCACGCTTGTTGCAGGCGCTGGCGGTGTCGCCGAAATAGGGACAGCGCGTCCGCTGCAGCAGGTTGCCGGCGGTCGTCGCGGCATTGCGAAGCTGCGCCGAGGCGCCGGAGAGCAGCGCTTCGGCGACCGCCGGATAGCGCTTGGCGAATTCAGGATCGTGGGCGAGGTCGCCGTTGCGCACCAGAGCACCGACGCGAGTGGCGCCGTCGGCCAGCGGCTCGATCCGGTCGAGCCCCGGAAGCCGCGTCACGTCGACGAGCCGGTCGGGGCGGATCACGTTGCCCTTCATCAGGTCGAGCAGGTTGGTGCCCCCGCCGAGATAGAAGGAACCCTCGGCGGCGCTCGCCGCCACGGCTTCGGAGGCGCTGGTGGCGCGGAGATAGTCGAAGGTCTTCACGCCGCCTTCTCCTGGGTGTCGGCTGACAGGCGCGCCTGGGCGTCGAGCACCGCCTCGGTGATGCCCGCATAGGCACCGCAACGACAGATATTGCCGCTCATGGCTTCGCGGACGCGCTCCGGATCGTTGCCAGCCTGGGCCTCGCGGATGAGACCGACCGCGCTCATGATCTGGCCCGGGGTGCAGAAACCGCACTGCAGACCGTCGTGCGCGATGAAGGCGGCCTGGACGGGATGCAGCTGGTCGCCCTGGGCCAGGCCCTCGATGGTGAGGATGTCGGCGCCGTCGTGGCTCAGCGCCAGCGCCAGGCAGGAGTTCACGCGGCGGCCGTCGACCAGCACCGTGCAGGCGCCGCACTGGCCGCGGTCGCAGCCCTTCTTGGTTCCGGTGAGGTCGAGCCGCTCGCGCAGCAGATCGAGCAGGGTGACGCGCGGGTCATCGAGGATGATCTCCCGGCGCACTCCGTTGATCGTCAGGGTCATCGGCATGTTCATGCATCCACCTCCGTTTGCCTGATTTATAGCGGTTCCAAAGAGCGACGGAAAGGACGGAGGGACTACCCTTGTAGCGCCCAACCGGGGTCGAGCCGCCGTTGCGGTCCGAAACCACCGCGGCATCAGGCCGCCTTGCGGAACGGAATCGAGCGACCACGCCCCTCGTCGATCGACGGCGGGCGTGACGCCTATCGCGCATCGCCCTTGGTGGAGGTCGCCGGGATCAGGGTGCCACCGGAGCGGCGGCGCGGCTGGAGCAGCAGGGCCGCGAGACCGGACCAGCCCGTCTGATGCGAGGCGCCGAGCCCCGCGCCATTGTCGCCGTGGAAATATTCGTGGAACGGCACGAGGTCCCGGAAGTGAGGGTCGGTCTGGAAGGTCTCGTTGCCGCCCAGCACCGGTCGGCGCCCGTCCGGGCCGCGCAGGAAGATGGCATTGAGCCGGCGCGCCAGTTCGGCCCCGATCTCGGGCAGGGTCAGCATGGTGCCGGAGCCTTTCGGGCATTCGATCTGGAAATCGGCGTCCTCGTAGAATTTCTCGAATTCGTAGAGGGCTTCGATCAGCACGACGTTGATTGGCATCCAGATGGGCCCGCGCCAGTTGGAGTTGCCGCCGAACAGCGTGGTGGTGGATTCCGCCGGCTCGTAGTCGACCTGGAAGCGCGTGCCGTCCCAGTCGTAGACGAAGGGCTGGGCCTGGTGGAATTTCGATACCGAACGCACCCCGTAGTCAGAGAGGAACTCCGTCTCGTCCATCATGTGGGTCATCAGGGCCTGCATGCGGTGTCGACGCAGCAGCGACAGAAGGGTGCGCCGGTCCTTGCCGGGCTCGCCCCAGCGCGACACCAACTGGGCGAGATCAGGCCGGTTCTTCAGCATCCACTCCAGCCGTGAGGCGAAGGCCGGAAACTTCTTCACGACGTCGCTGTCGAGCACCGCCACGGCAGAGAGGGGTATGAGCCCCACGAGGGAGCGCACCCGGAGCGGTACGCGGCTGCCGTCCGGCAGGTTGAGGATGTCGTAGTAGAAACCGTCCTGCTCGTCCCAAAGGCCGAGCACGGGCTCGCCATCGTTGTCCTTGCCGTCGCCCATGTCGGTCATGGCGGCGGCGATGAGCAGGAAGTGCTCGAAGAACTTGGAGGCGATGTCCTCGTAGGCGGTATCCTGCTCGGCCAGTTCGAGCGCGATCTGCATGAGGTTCAGCGTATAGGCGGCCATCCAGGCGGTCCCGTCCGCCTGCGAGATGTAGCCGCCTGTCGGCAGCGGCTTCGACCGGTCGAACACCCCGATGTTGTCGAGGCCGAGAAACCCGCCCTGGAAGATATTGCGGCCGTCGACATCTTTCCGGTTCACCCACCAGGTGAAGTTGATCATCAGTTTGTGGAAGATGCGGACCAGGAACTCCCGGTCCGCCTGGCCCGTCATGGCCCGGTCCATCTGGTAGACACGCCAGGCCGCGAGGCCATGGACGGGCGGATTGACGTCGCTGAAGTTCCACTCGTAGGCGGGCAATTGGCCGTTCGGCGCCATGTACCATTCGCGGGTGAGCAGGACGAGCTGGCTCTTGGCGAATTCCGGGTCGATCAGCGCGAAGACCGAACAGTGAAAGGCGAGGTCCCAGGCGGCATACCAGGGATATTCCCACTTGTCGGGCATCGACACGATATCGGCGTTGACGAGGTGCTGCCAATCGCTGTCGCGGCCATGTCGACGCTCTCGCGACGGAGCCGGCTGGGCGGAATCGCCCTTGATCCAGCGCCTGACGTCGAAATGGTAGAACTGCTTCGACCACAGCATGCCGGCAAAGGCCTGGCGCTGCACCAACCGGGCGTCGGGGTCGGCGATATCGGCCTGGACGGCGGCGTAGAAGGCGTCGGCCTCGCGGATCCGGGTCGCGAACAAAGCCTCAAAGGCGGCCTCGTCGAGGATCGCCGCCTCGGCGGGCGAGAAGCGGAGGCGCAGAACCGTTTCGGCTCCCGCCTCGACGCGCAGCCGCACCCAGGCGGCGCATTTCGTGCCCTGATGCGCGGGGTTGACGGCGCCGTGGTCGCCGGCGACGACGCGGTCGTTGATACCGTCCTTGAAGAACCCGACGGCTTCGCTGCCGTAGAGGCGGCGGACGTTGGTCTCATTGTCGCAGAACAGCCATTCGACGTCGCCGAGCGCCGAAAAGCGCCGGTCGCGGTCATGAGGGCGTTCGGCCAGAACGCTGCCATCGTCCTGCAGGGTCAGGCTCGGCTTCGGATGGCCGGCCTCCCAGGACCAGATGTTGCGCGCCCAGAGGTGCGGGAGGACGTGGATGTCGGCCGCCTCCGGCCCTCGGTTGGCCACCGTCACCCGCATCAGCAGGTCTTCGGGCCCGTGTTTGGCGTATTCCGTCGTGACGTCGAAATAGCGGTTGTCGGCGAAGATGCCGGTGTCGAAGAGTTCGTATTCGAAGGCCGTTGAGTCCGTCGCCTTGCGTCGGGCGTTCTCGGCGATGAGGTCCTCGTACGGATAGGGGCCCTGCGGGTACTTGTAGAGCGTCCGCATGTAGGAGTGGGTGGGCGTGCCGTCGACGTAGTACCAGAGTTCCTTGACGTCCTCGCCGTGATTGCCCTGGTCATTGGTGAGGCCGAACATCCTCTCCTTCAGGATCGGGTCGTGACCGTTCCACAGGGCCAGAGCCAGGCACCAGCGCTGGTGCTCGTCGGAGAAGCCCGCGATGCCGTCCTCGCTCCAGCGATAGGTGCGGGAGCGGGCATGGTCGTGCGGGAAGTAGTCCCAGGCGGAACCGTCCGCGCTGTAATCCTCCCGCACCGTGCCCCAGGCGCGCTCGCTGAGGAACGGACCCCAGCGGCGCCACCCCCCGGCCTCGGCATCACGGAGGCGGACGCCCTCCGCGGTCGAATAGCAGGGCGCGGACGTGCTGTGGTCGTTGGCGGACATGGCGGCTCCTCAAGCCCTGAAACAGGCTCGACTCCTTTAGCCGGCGTCTGTCGGCAGCAGCATGACACACGTCGGCCGTTCAGATGTCGAGATCGAGCATCCGGCGGATGCGGATGAGTTCGCCCAGCGACCAGGCCTGCCAGGGGCAGCCTCCGGCGTGATGGGGCGCTTCGCCGTCGACCACTTCCGACACATGGCCGAGACCGTTCCGATCGAGGTGCTGCATCAGGGGTTCCAGGAACCGGGTCCGCGCCTCGACCTTGGCGTCATCCGTCCGACCCCGCACCGCCAGCCAAGCGTCGACGAAGGGACCGAGCAGCCAGGGCCAGGCGGTTCCCTGGTGATAGGCGGCATCGCGCTGGACCAAGTTGCCGCGATAGCGCGGGATGTAGGCGGGATCGTCGGGCGACAATGTGCGGAGGCCCAGCGGTGTCAGCAGCTTCGCTTCCACGAGATCGACGACCGCGCGGGCCGCCTCGCCCTCGAGCAGCGGGAACGGCAAGCCGCCGACGGCGAAGATCTGGTTCGGACGCAAGCTGGCGTCGACCCGGTCCGTATCGCCGTTCACGTCCACGACGTCGTAGAGGCCGCCCGCGGGATTGGGGAACCGCGCCGCGACAGCGGCCCGTGCGGCGCGCTCCGGCTTGGCCCAGCGATCCGACCAGCGCGTCGCCGCGATATGAAGCGCGTTGATCCACAGCGCCTGGATCTCGACGGGCTTGCCCCGGCGCGGCGTAACGACGTGCCCGTCCGTGATGGCATCCATCCAGGTGAGTTGAACGCCCTCCTCCCCGGCGTGCAGCAGGCCATCCGCATCCGCGCCGATGCCGAACCGCGTTCCCGCGCTGTAGGCGTCGAGAATGGCCTCGGCGGCCGTCCGCAGCCGGCGTTCGTCCTCTGCCGACAAGGGCCGACCGGCTGCCACGCAGGCATCGAGCGTCTCGTGCACAGCGACGATGAACCAGAGCGAGGCATCGACGGCATTGAACTCGGGCGCTTGGCCTGAATCGGGGAAACGGTTCGGCAGCATGCCGGCGTCGACAGCCTCCGCCCATCCGAGCAGGACGTCGCGGGCTTCGTCGAGCCGCCCGGTCGCAAGCAGCAGGCCTCGCATCGCGATGAACGTGTCGCGGCCCCAATCGGTGAACCAGGGAAATCCCGCCATGACGGTGCGACCGGCACCGCGCGCCACCGTATAGGCGGTGGCCGAGCGGCGCAGGTCCGAACCAAGTCCGGAGCGCCGCGCCCGCTCCAACATGGCGAGGTCGGCGGCATGGCGGACCGGATCGCCGACGCGGCCATCGCCCGCCCGCAACACCATGATGGCCGGGCCTCGCGCGAGATCGAAGGTGAAGGTGCCGGGCGCCGCGACATCCTCGACGCAGTCGAGCCCGCGCTCGCGCTCGACCGTGTAGAGCACGTCATGCAGCCAGAGCGGGTCGTGAGCATAGGTGCCATTGGTCAGCGCCGTCGCGGCCGGCACGCCGTCGTAAGGACGCCAGGTTACGGCGTCTCCCGTCACGACGGCATCGAAGCGGAGGACGTCGTTGGCCTGGTGGAGGGCGCCGTGGTCGCGGCCGGTCAGCAGCGGGCGCACGGAGAGGCGGCAGGGTCCGGGCGTCTCCAGCGTGCAGCGCCATGTGAGAACGCTCTCGCCGCTGTTGGGCTCGACGAAGACCTCGTGCACCACCTCGGAGCCGTCCGGCAGGGCATAGGTCCAGGTTGGCCAGGGCTCGCGATGGAAGCTCACGATACGCCGCGCGCCATCGGGATCGAGCGCATCGGGGAGGTAGCGCTGCGACGTCAGAGCGTGCCGGCCACCCTGCGTCTCCAGCCAAACCTCGACCCCGTTGATGAGGACGAAACGATTGGTGGGCGGTGTGGCGGCGGTGAGGAGGAGCGCGTGGTAGCGCCGCGTCCTGACGCCATCGACGGGCCCCGACGCATAGCCGCCGAGTCCATCGGCTTCGAGCCACTCGGCGCCATCCTGAACCTGCGGACCGTCGGGAGCGGAACCATCCCATTCCATGACTTCCGTCGTCCTCATCCGAGCCTCTGCCATTTTGGAAGAGACGAATGCACCCTCGAATTGTTCCGGCGCACCGTGTCGACCCACCATCCTCCCTCGTCATGGCGAGCGAAGCGACGCCATCCAGCACCGCGCTGGCCGGATGATCCGCCATCGCAGTGCTCTCCCCGATATTGCATCGACGCGGCCACGATGACATCGAACGTAAGCACCCTTGCGCCGCTCCCGGCCGGGGGCGCCGGAGCCGCCCGATGACCGAAACCCGCCGCGTCGCCGTCACCCATGCGGCCGTGATCCGCCTGGCCCTGCCGATGACGCTGGCTCACATGTCGACGCCGCTGCTCGGATTCGCCGATGCCGCGGTGATCGGCCGGCTCGGCCAACCGGCGCTGCTCGGCGCCATCGCCGCTGCGGCCGTCATCTTCGACTTCGTCTTTTGGGCACTGGGCTTTCTGCGGCTCGGCACCGCCGGCATGACGGCACAGGCGGTCGGGGCGGGAGACACGGCGGAACAGCAGGCGACGCTCCTGCGCGCGCTGCTGCTGGCCCTCGCCTTGGCGGCGCTCGTCCTCGTGTTGCAGAAGCCGATCGCCTGGATCGCCTTTTCGGCGCTCGACGCTACGCCCGAGGTGACGGCGGCGGCGCGAGCCTATTACGACATCCGCATCTGGTCGGCGCCCTTCGCGCTCCTGAACTACGTCGTCCTCGGCGCCGTGATCGGGCGCGGACGCACCGATCTCGGCCTCCTGCTCCAGGTGCTGATCAACCTCAGCAACATCGCCCTCAACGTCACGCTGGTGGCCGGCTTCGGCTACGGCGTTCGCGGGTCCGCTTCCGGGACCCTGATCGCCGAAGGGCTCGGCGCCGTCGCGGGCCTCTTCGTGCTGGCGCGCCTGCAGGGTCGCTTCACGGTCGACTGGGTCAGGCTGCGCGACGCCGCCGCGCTCCGGCGCATGATGGGCGTCAACCGCGACATCATGATCCGCTCGGCCTCGCTGATCTTCGCCTTCGCTTTCTTCACGGCGCAGGGCGCGCGGGGCGGAGACGTCGTGCTGGCCGCCAATGCGGTGCTGATGAACCTGTTTCTCATCTCGGCCTTCTTCCTCGACGGTTTCGCAACCGCTGCCGAGCAGATGTGCGGCCAGTCGGTCGGGGCGCGCGACGGCGCGGGCTTTCGGCGTGCCGTGGCCATCACCAGCCTCTGGTGCCTCGTCTTCTCCGCCGGCGTCTCGTTGCTCGCCTTCGCGGGCGGAGGGGCCTTCATCGATGTCGTGACGACCAGCCCCGGCGTGCGCGAGGCCGCGCGCGCCTTCCTGCCCTTCGCCGCGCTGACGCCTCTCTGCGGCGCCATGGCGTTCGAATTCGACGGCGTTTTCATCGGCGCCACCTGGACGCGCGACATGCGCAACCTGATGGTCGTGGCGCTGGCAATCTATCTTGCGCTGTTCTTCGCCCTGAAGCCGCTCGGCAATGCCGGCCTGTGGATGGCCCTGCTCGGCTTCCTCCTCGCCCGCGGTCTCTTGCAGGGCTGGCGCTTCAAGAGGCTGGCCGATGCCACCTTCCCGATCGCCCGGGAGATCGTGCCGGCGCCGGTTGGCGGCTAGCTTTCCCCCGTCCTGTCGGTAAGCTCGCCCCGACGGCCCAGAAGGGCCGCGTCAGGAGAGGGCGCCCGCATGCTATTCCCCACGCGTTTCGCGGATCGCCGCGCCGTCGTCACCGGCGGGGCGGCCGGCATCGGCCTGGCCATCGCCGCCCGCATCGTGGCCGAGGGCGGCTCGGTCTGCCTCTGGGATCGCGACCGGGAGGCCATCGACCAAGCCGCCACGCGGCTCGGCCAGACGGCGTCGGGACTCGCGCTCGACGTCTCCGACTGGGAGGCGGTGCGCAGCGCCGCCAAGGAGACGCAAGGCCGTCTCGGCGGGATCGATACCCTTGTCTGCTCGGCCGGCATCACCGGCCCCAACGTCGCGACCTGGGACTATCCGGTCGAGGACTGGCGCCGCGTGATGGCGGTGAATCTCGACGGCCTGTTCTATTGCAACAAGGCCGTGGTCCCAGCGATGCGGGAGGCCGGCTACGGGCGGGTGGTCAACATCGCCTCGGTGGCCGGCAAGGAGGGCAACCCCAACGCCTCGGCCTATAGCACGTCGAAAGCGGGCGTGATCGGCCTGACGAAATCGCTCGGCAAGGAACTGGCCGGCACCGGCGTCACGGTGAACTGCATGACGCCCGCGGCGGTGCGTACCGCCATCTTCGACCAGATGAGCGAAGAGCACATCGCCTTCATGCTCGGCAAGATACCGATGAAGCGCTTCGGCGAGGTCGAGGAGATCGCTTCCCTCGCCTGCTGGCTGGCCAGCGCCGAATGCTCTTTCTCGACCGGCGCCGTCTTCGACATCTCGGGCGGACGCGCGACCTATTAGGCCCGCCCTCGCCGGGTCTGCTCAGTCCTGGTCGGGCAGGCGCATCACCATGGTCAACAGGCATCCCGGACGAGCCGTATGGATGTTGACGAAAGCTGTCCGGGGATCGGCGAGGGCCCGTTCGAGCGGCCCGTCCACGTCCTGCCCCGCACAGACCTGTCCGAGATCGTAGAGGCACTGGTCGTCCGGATCGTAGGCCCGGACCGAGACGAGCGAGTTGGCTCGCACGATCGGCGCCACCTCGTCCACGGCGGTGGCGCGCTGGCAGCTGGCCTCGTGCAGGAAGATCGGGCTCGGCGTCCAGTAGATGCCGAGCGGCCGGGGCAGATCATAGGACCCCAGCACCATGGGATCTCCGGGCTCGGCCAACCGGAGACAGTGCCGGCATGGGAACCCGCCGCCCGACGTCGCCACGGCGCGGCGGACCTGGTTTCCGTTGTCGTCGTAACCCGTCCGGCGCATTCGCTCGGCTGTCTCTGTCGCGATAGGGATGCACTGGAACACGCTCATTGAAGCTCCTCCTCCGCACATTTTGATGGGCGGTGAAGGGGGCGGCACTCGGCTTGTTGCTCTCCAATCGCCTTCAGCGTGCCGGCACACGCCTCCTCAGGACCCGCCGTATCGCTCGCGCGCAGGCTTGCTTCCTCGAGGCCGGAGGAAACGAGTCGAAGTTGGCCGAGAAAATCTGGCGCAATCACCGATCGGTCTGAGCAGCAGATTGACGGCGGAGGTTGTAAACACCGAGCGCTAAATAGGTCTACAAACATGCGTCGAGTGAAAGATTTGCGGCATTATCACCAGATATTGATACATTTCGACGAGCATTGTGCCGAAATGCGAGACGGGTTGAAAAGTGCCTCGTCTGGCTCTTGGGATAGGCACGTGTTTGCAAAAAGCCGTCGTGCGGGATCGGCGCCGTCACGCCTTCACTTTAACGATCGCTCGTTGACGGTGCTTGGTCTGTTGGTTGTCGCCGCCATGCTGGTCGGAGGCAGCATCGTCCTGTTGCAGGCTCGCCGAGATGCCTGGACGATGGCCAAGGAGGCGTCGCAAAACCTCCGGCTCGCCCTCGATCGCGACATTGCCCGTAACCTGAAGGTGTTCGACTTGTCGCTGCAGGGCGTGATCCGCGCGCTCGCAACGCCCGGCATCGCCGACGCGAGTGCCGAAGTTCGCCGACTGGCCCTGTTCGACTCCGCCGTGACCGCGGAGGATCTGGGCGCGCTCCGGGTCCTCGATGCCGAGGGGAGGATCTTGGAGGACTCGACATCGCCAGCCCCGAACGGTGACGATCTCAGTCCTGGAGAGTCGTTCCACGCCCGACCGGAGCGACGGGACGACGGCCTCGCGGTCAGCCGGACTGGGCGCGATGTGACCGCCGACAGCGACCTCACGCTCTCCCTCACGCGCCGGATACCGATGCCGGACGGGCGCATTGTCGAGGGCGTGTTGCGGCTCGCTCTCTTCCGCGACCTCTTCGAAAACCTGAATCTCGGCCCTCGAGGAACCATCACTGTGTTCCGGGACGACGGGCGCGTTCTCTACAGCCATCCGCGTCTGGCCGACACCATCGATCGTGATCTGAGCGGAAGCGAGGAGTTTCGCCACTTCGCCGAACGCGATCACGGGTCGCTCGTCTCGCGATCGCAGCTCGATGGCGTGGGGCGTCTCTACACGTTCGGTCGCGTTGCAGGATTTCCGATCATCCTGGCGGTCGGTCGTGCGACCGACGACATCTATGCGGCCTGGTGGCGGAGAACCCTGATCGGTGCGCCGTTCCGATTGATCCTCTGCGCCTGCGCGGTCGCCTCGACGCTGTTGTTCGGCCGCGAGATCCGGCGGCGCCAGGCGGCGGAAGCCGCGCTCCGTGTGGCCATGGATGACTTGTCGGCCCTGGCCACCACGGACGGCCTGACCGGCATCGCGAACCGCAGGGCCTTCGATAACCGATTGGACGGCGAGTGGCGGCGGATCCTTCGTGCCCGAGCAGCGATCGCTGTGCTCACGATCGACGTGGACCATTTCAAGAGCTTCAACGACCGCTACGGTCACCCGCGGGGCGACGAGGCCCTGCGTGCGGTGGCGACCTGTCTTCGAGAGGTCGCGCGCCGCCCCTCCGATCTGGCGGCCCGGACCGGCGGAGAGGAATTCAGCGTCGTCCTGCCCGATACCGATCTGGCCGGCGCGCTTGGCGTCGCCGGACAGATCCGCTCGGCCGTCGAAGCGCTGGACCTCACCCACGAGGAGAGTGCCACCGGTCGCCTGACCGTCAGTATCGGCGTGGCCGTGGCACGGCCGATGGGAGGCGATCTCTGCCAGGACCTGCTGCAAGCGGCGGACGCCGCCCTCTACGCGGCCAAGCGCGCCGGCCGCAACCAGGTCTGCGCTTCGCAACCCGTCCCGGTTCCCGCGCTGGGGGACCTCCTGAGCCAGCCTGGCGTTTGAGCTCCTTGATTCCAGGACAGTGGAGGGGGCAAGATCGCACCTATTTAGGCGAAGCCTGAAAGCTGTCCCTTACCCCTCCGACCCGCTTCCCGGCATCGCGCCGCGCCCGGCGAAGCCTTCGATCAGTCGCTCGAGATCCTTGCGCTCGCGGGTGGCAGCGTTCTCTCGCGCCAGGGTGTCGAGGGCTTTGGCGACGAGCTTCTGGCGCGCCGTCGCCTCCTGCATGGCGGTGCGCTCCGTATCGACGACCTGCGCAGCCGCGCTGCCGCGGGTGTCGAGCCGGCGCGACTGGGAGGCTGCGGCAGCCGCGAAGCGTCCTGTCAGCAGCGTATCGTCCATGAAGCGCCAGAGCTCGGCCTGGGCATCGGCGATCTCGGCCGAGACGCGCTCCGCCTCGGCGAGCCGCCAATCGGCCGAGCGCTTGAGCTGGTCCTGCACCTTCAGGACCCGCTTCAGGGCTTTCAGCCGATCGGTCATCCGGCCACCAGGAAGCGGCCGAACGCGTCGATGAACAGCAGCATCATCGGCTTGATGACAAAGGCCAGCAGGATCAGGCCGCCGACGAGCAGAAACGGCGTCGACAGGAAGTAGGTCTGGATGCCCGGCACCAGCCGCCCGAGCAGCCCCATCGCCACATTCACCACCAGCGAGAAGATCAGGAACGGGCTGCCGATGCGCAGCGCCAGCAGGAAGGCCTCGCTGGTCTTCGACACAAGTTGGTCGAGGGCGAACCGCGGCGCGAAACCGTCGCTGATCGGCAGGCTGCCGTAGGAGGCCTGGAGGGCACGGAAGACTTCGAGATGCAGGTCCGTCAGGAACATCAGCGCGGTCGCGGCCAGCGTCAGCAGGGTGGTGAGCGCCGGCAGCGCCTCGTCGGCCTCGATCGGCGCACCGAGATTCGAACTCAGCCCCACCGCCATGGCGACCGCCACGCCGATGAACTCCAAGGCGCCAAAGAACACGCGGCCGAAGAGCCCGATGGCGGCGCCGGTGAACATCTCGGACCCCATGAGGCGCAGGAGATGCAGCGGCTGTCCGTCGGAGAGCATCGGCCGGATGATGTCGAACTGGATCGGCGTCAGCGCCAGCGAGACCGCGACCGCGATATAGAGGCGGACCTGGACGGGAATGCGCGGGCTGGAAAACCCCGGCATGACCAGCAGGCAAGCGCCGATGCGGCTGAACACCACGAAGGCGGCCAGCACCGAGACCGACGCAGTGTCGTTCACGCGTCGGAGCCCCGGGTCACGAGATGGTGCCGAGCGGCTTGATCTCGAGGCCACGCGCGATTTCGAGATGCGACAGAACCGGCAGGGTGGCGAACATGCGTTCCACGATCATTCGGACATAGGTGCGCACTTCGGGCGCCGCGATCAATACGAAACCGTGGCCCTGGTCCATGCGCTCGCGGATGGCGGCGGACGCTTCCTGGCCGAACTGCTCGACGAGGCGCGGGTCGAGCTCGAATTCCGTGACCTCGCCCTTGGCGTCGCGCTTGATGCTCTGGTGAAAGGCGAGATCCCAGCGATTGCCGAGCCGCAGGACCTTGAGTGTGCCGTTGTCGGCGAGATCGCCGCAGATCTGCTGGCTCATCCGCACCCTGACGTGTTCGGCCACCTGCTCGGACCGGCGCACGTGGGGCACGATCTCGGCGATGGCTTCCAGGATCAGGTGCAGGTTGCGGATCGACACGCGCTCGCCGAGCAGCAGCTTCAGCACCGCCTGCAGGCCCGAATAGGAGATCTGGCTCGGGCACATGTCGTCGATCAGCTTCTTGTATTCGGGCTCCAGACGGTCGAGCAGCGCGCGCAGGTCCTTGTAGGAGAGGAGCTGGCTCAGGTTGTTGCGGATCACCTCGGAGAGATGCGTGAGGAGGATCGACATCGTGTCGACGGTCTGGAAATTCTGGCGCTTGGCTTCCGCCGCATAGGCGTCCGACACCCAGAGCGCCTTCATGCCGAAGGCGGGCTCGCGAGTCTCGGTGCCGGGGATGTCGGGCTTGGGGCCGTCGCCGGTGATGATCAGGCACTCGCCGAGCCGCAGTTCCTGGGCCACCACGACGGTGCCGTGGATCTTGATCTGGTAGCTCTTCGCCGGCACCTCCATGCTGTCGGCGACTTTGATGTCGGGAACCACGAAGCCGTATTGCTTGGCGAACTTGCGCCGCATCTTGGTGACGCGATGCGCGAGTTCGCCCTGCGAGGGCAGCAGCCGTGCAGCGAGCTGCTTGCCCATGACGATCTCGATCTCGGCCGTGCGCAGGAATTCCTTGACGGAATCCTTGGTCTCGGCCGTCGCAGCATCGTCGGCCACCTGCGCGGCGGCGGCGACCTCTGCGGCCTTGGCGGCCGCGACCCGGCGGGGCAGCACGGTGCCGACCGTCACCATGGCGCCGCCGAGCAGCGCGAACGGGAAGAACGGCAGGCCGGGCACCAGCGCCAGAACGAACATCATCAGCGCCGCCACGAAGAGGGCGCGCGGGAAATGCACGAGCTGGTTCAGCACCGCCTTCTCGGTCGAGCCGCGCGTGCCGCCCTTGGAGACCAGCAGCGCCGCACCGAGCGACACGATGAGGGCGGGGATCTGCGACACGAGCCCGTCGCCGACCGAAAGCTTGGCGAAGACATCCGCCGCCTGGCCGAGCGGCATGCCGTGGCGCGTGACCCCGATGACGATGCCGCCGAAGACATTGACGGCCAGGATGATGAGGCCCGCCACGGCGTCGCCGCGAACGAATTTCGAGGCGCCGTCCATGGAGCCGAAGAAGGCGCTTTCCTCCTCGAGCTCGCGGCGGCGGCTCTGGGCCTCCTTGTCGTTGATCAGGCCGGCCGAGAGGTCGGCGTCGATCGCCATTTGCTTGCCGGGGATGGCGTCGAGGGTGAACCGCGCGCCGACTTCGGCGATGCGGGTCGCGCCCTTGGTGATGACGACGAAATTGATGGTCAGCAGGATGGCGAAGACGATGAGGCCGATGACGAAATCGCCGCTCATCACCAGCCGCGAGAAGCCGCCGATGATGAAGCCGGCGGCGTTCGACCCCTCCGAGCCGTTGGACAGGATGAGGCGGGTGGTGGCGATATTGAGGGCCAGCCGAAGCAGTGTCGCGACCAGAAGAACCGTCGGGAAGGCCGAGAAGTCGAGCGGCCGCTCGATCCACAGCGCCACCATGAGGATCAGCACCGACAGCGCGATCGAGAAGGCCAGGCCCATGTCGATCAGGAATGAGGGGACCGGCAGGAAGAAGATCGACAGGATCGCCACGATGCCGATGGCGAAGCCGATGTCGCGGCCGCCTCGGCCGGCCGGGCGGACGGCGCCGGGCGCGGCGGCTTTGGACCCTGGGGCCCGCATGGGGGTGATGGTCGCGATGCTCAAGGTTCTATCCGGTCGTGGTACGGCGAGCATCGCGTCCGAAGCTTGCGCCGACATCTCTTGAGCGGGCGGGATCGGGCGTGGCAGCAACTGCCGTTGAGGGCGTCACGGCGAAGGGCGCCGACATGACCCAAGGTCGCTCGATACGCGAGACTGACGACGGAGGGCCCAGAAACCCCTAAAGTAAGTTATCGCTCAAATGATCGAGCCTCCTTTCGCCCGAGAATAGTCACATCGTGAAGTTTAGAGCGGAAAAGCGCGACACCGCATTGGTTCTCGGTTCCTGGAAGGGGAACCGACGGGGCGATCGCTGGTTGGAGGGACAGGTGGTCAGGCCCGCTCCGGTCCCGACAAAACAGCGCTCGCGCTGAACGGGCGGACAAGCGGCCTGTTGATAAGGAGATTTCTCATGGGCATTCTTGATTCGGTCATCGGCGGCCTCCTCGGCGGCAATCAGAACCAGAACCAGAACCAGGGCGGCGGTTCGGCGCTCGGCGGCATCATTTCCAGCGTTCTCGGCGGTGGCCAGAACCAGGGCGGTGCCGGCCAGTACGACGGTCAGGCCGGCGGCGGTGCGGGTGGCATCGGCGGAGCGCTGGCGGGCGCCGGCGGCATCGGCGGGCTGCTGTCTCAGTTCCAGCAGGCCGGCCTCGGCCACATCGCCGAATCCTGGATCGGCAACGGCGCCAATGCATCCGTCTCCCCCGACCAGCTCCAGAGCGTCTTCGGCCAGCAGCAGACCCAGTCCATGGCGGCTCAGGCCGGCATGGATCACGGCGACTTCCTGCAGCAGTTGAGCGAGCATCTGCCGCGCGCCGTCGATGGAGCGACGCAGGGGTCCGACGGCTCCGCGGACGTCTGATCCCCGAAGTCCCGCCCTCAGACGACGAGAGATCGATGTTCGCCAAACGCACCGTCACGGCCCTGGTCCTGGCCTCCTTCATCGGCCTGCAGCCTGGGCTGTCCTCGGCCTGGGCCGATAACCAGATGGGCTACCGCTTCCTCGCGGCAGCCGATGCCGACGCGTTGCCGAAAGCCGGTGGCACACTCGGCCTCAATGTCGGGCCGGGGGAGCAGATCACCAGCGGCGGGCTGACCTTTCGCGTGCTGCGCGTCAACAGCGTCAAGCCCGGCGCCGCCGGCGCGCAGGCTGGGTTCCGCAAGGGTGACCAGATCATCTCGGTCGACGGGCGGGTTTTTCCGGGCGTGCCGGCCTTCGCCGACTACGTCGGCTCGGTGGCGCCAGGCCGTCAGATCAACGTCGACTTCATGCCGGCCGGCGGTGGCCCGAAGGATGCCCAGCGCCTGACCGCGACGCTCGGTGGCCCGACGTCCGGTGGCGCGGCCCCGGCGGTGGCGACGGCGCCTCCCGCCGCGGCTCAGCAACCCGCTGCCGATGCCCAACCGCAGGGCGGAACGCTGTCGACCGGCACGAAGGTCGCAATCGGTGCTGCAGCGGTTGCGCTGTTCGGCTGCTACAAGCTTGGCTGCTTCAACCGCTTTAAGCGTCAACCCGCGACCCGGTAGAGCGCGACATCGGTAACGCGGACAAGACCTCGGTAACCCTTATCGGATCGACAGTGAGCTGATGGTCAGCCACGGTTCATCCGTGGCGGCCTAAGGTGCCTCTACTCCGAAGAGAGGACAGTGACATATGAAGATCACCATCAAGGGTTTCATCATCGGCGCCATGGCGCTCCTCGGCGTTGCCATGGCGGTGCCGGAAGCCCAGGCCATGCCGGTTTCCCCGCTGAGCCCGGTCGTCGCGGCCGCGGACACCGGCGCGGCCCAGGTCGAGAACGTCTATTTCTACGGCGGCTATCGCCGTCCGTTCTATCGCGGCTATGGCTTCCGCCGTCCGTTCTACGGCTATCGCCGCCCCTACGGCTTCGGCTTCCGCCGTTTCTACGGATATCGCCGTCCGTTCTACCGCTACGGCTATCGCCGCTGGTGAATGCGGCTCACCTCATCTGAGCACGACAATGGCGGGCGGTCTTCGGACCGCCCGCTTTTTTTGCGCGCGATACCTGTTGTCAGGAGGCGGCGGAACAGGAGCCGCCGCGGGGCGACGGCGCGCCGTCGGGTGCGAAGACATAGCGATGTTCGCAGACCGCCACCTGCGGCGGACGGGCGGCAGCCGCGAAGGCGTCGCTCCCTGTCTTGAGCATGGCCCAGAACTCGGCGTTGGGATCGTCGCGGTGCCGGTCGAGATTGGCCTCCGTCATGCGGAACGGAAAGGCTTCGAGCGGGATCTGGGTCTGGCCACCCGCGAAGGCCTCGTGGGCCAGCCCGTAGATCTCCTCGATCTGTTCGTTGGTCATGGCGTAGCAACCGACCGAGCGGCAGCCGCCGTGCACCATCAGGGAATCGCCTGTATGGCCGAGCGACCGGTCGTAGGCATTGGGATAGCCGGTGTTGAACGACAGATATTCGCGGCTGTGCGGATTCATCTGCCGCGGCGTCACTGTGTAGAATCCCTCCGGCGCCTGATGGTCGCCCTCGACCTTCTTGGGGCCGAGGCCGCCCGAGAAGCGGCAGATCGAATAGGTCTTCAGCGGCCGATAACGACCGCGGCGATCCTCCTTCAGCACCTCGAGGGTCGAATCCTCCTTGGTGATGCGGATCATGATGGGCGCGCCGCGGTCCATGTCCTTGGCATCCATCAGGGCGACGGTGTCGGAATAGACCGTGCCGATCTTCACCCGCTCGGCGAGGTCGCCGGCGCAGCCCGCCAGGGCAAGGGCCAGGACGAGTGCGGGTAGAAGGCTGAGGGGCTTGAAGCGCTTCACGGCCGGGGGACACCTTACGCGAGACGGACGGTTTTCCACCCTGCCCGCGCAGCGCGGACGGAATGTGGCACGGGCAACGCAGCGCCTGTACCGACCCACACCATGAGCCCGGATGGTGAACGGAGCGTATGCGGGGGTGTCAGGCGTCGTCGGGCGACGCAGCGGCGAGAAGGTCGGTGACCCGGGCGACGAAGCGGGCCGAGTCTGTGATCATGGCCGTGGCGTCCTCGACGGTGACGACGCGGGTGGGATCCGTGCCATAGTCGGCGAGTTCCTTGAACGCGTAGCCGCGGCCTAGGACACGACGCAGTTCGCCGTCCGACGCTGGAAGATCCCGCGTCAGGCGCGCGAACTCGGCGTGAACGCCGGCATGCGTCTTCGCGACCTTGCCGGTTTTGGCGATGATGAGAGCTTCGGCGGCATGGAACGCCGCCAGGTAGGCAGACCGGGCCGCCAGCCGTGCCAGGGGGATCGTCGCGACAAGGCGCGCCTCCTCGAGGCCCTCCGTCGCCCGCGCGAGATGGGCCGCGATCTCGGGCGTCACAGGTCGATTCCCTCGCGGCGTACTTCGGCCATGAAACCCGTCCGGTCGCGATGGGCGCCCTCGGGAAGAGCAACGGCGCTGATGAAGGCCCCGGTATCCATGAGGATGTCGTCGCCGAGATCGACGAGCCGCGCGATCTCCTCGCCGACGCCGCCGATGTCCCGCAGGAACACCGCCACGTCATAGTCCGAGTCCGGCCGCGCATCGCCTCGCGCCCGCGAGCCGAACAGCACCACGCGCTCGATCCGGTCGCCATAAGCGGCGTCGAGCGCGACACGAAAGCGGGTCAGGACGGGATCGAGGGTCACGGCCATGACGTGGAGATTAGCACGGCGGAGTTTCTCCATCCATCACCGGGGAACAACTCGCTGCACAGCTACGCGACGCCCTTGCACCTAACGCGAGACGGCAGTGGATAACGCCGCTGCCGCCATCGCGGCGCCGCATCGCTTGAACCATGCTGAAAGCCTTCGACGGACCGGATGGCTCATGCCGCAGGACCACAGCCAGCCCGACCTCTTCGGCGACGTCCAGCCCGACCTGTTCGGAGCCGAACCCGCGGCACCCGTCGTGTTTCGTGGCGACCCGGATCGCGTGCGGGCGCGGCTGCAGGCCATCGTGGCCTAGGCCCGCGCCGCCGAGGTGCTGCCGTGGAACAGCAATCGGCTCGCCCTCTATCGCACCATCGTGCCCCAGATGGTCCTCTGGCTGCCGGACGAAGAAGCCGCCCAGTGGCGCTTCGATTTCGAGGCCGAGTTGGAGCGTCTGGCGGCCTGACGACGTCGATCCGATGAGATCGCTAGCACCCGGTCCGCCCCCTCCACCACCCTTCGGAAGGTCCCCCTCCCCCGTTCCACGCTACCGTGTTCACACATCTCGATAGCCGCGACGCCGGCCGCCTCCCCTCTCCCTTGTTGAGAGGGGTAAGGGGTGAGGGTCCGAAGGAGCCAGCAAGGCGGCTCTCGTCACGGCATCCACGACTTACGGAAAGGATGTCGCGACCCTCACCCCCGGCCCCTCTCCACAAGGGAGAGGGGAGCGCCGGCAGCACAACACCGAGATTTGTGAATCCAGTAGCGCGTAGCCCGTTTGAGGGGGCAGACCGTGTGCGACGCATCGGAGCCGACCGGGACCGTCGAACCGGAACCCGCGTGATCGCGTCCGATCAGGCGCGCGATTCCCGACGGCCGCGCCACCGGTCGACCCAGACCAGCCCGAACCCCGCGACCACGAACCCAAACGCGATCACGGCAGCGTTGCGCAAGACCGCGGCCCAGCCGATCGCCGCGACATCGAGGAACGAATAAGGGTAGATGCCATCCGCGGCGCCGCGCGCCAGCGCATAGGCGAAGTAGAGAAGTGGCGCAGCCGCCCAGGTCCAGACGTTCCGGAGGCGCAACGCCCCGCGGGGAACGCAGGCGAGCCAGAACAGCAGGACCAGAGTGGGCGAGATGCCGTGAAGGAAGAGGTCGGCCAGCTTTTCTTGACCCGTCTGCACCAGCGTGCCGGCGATCAGGGCGCGGTAGACGATGGCCACCAGAAGGGCATTGAGCGTGAGACCGCCGAGCAGCGACGGCGAGGCCAGGCGCGGCCGCAGCGCCAGCGCCGTGAAGGTGAGAGCCACCGCGAGAGCCACCAGGATGGTGAAGAAGCGGAGCAGGATCCACAGCGCCCCGGCGACCGCGCCATTGGCGGCGAGCGTCGCGTCGAACTGGACCGCGAGGCCGAACCAGGCCGAGAGGGCAATGAGAACCGCGAACAGGCGTTGCATCAGCCCGCTAACCTCCGCTCATCCCCGCTCATGCGAGGATGCAGCGCGAGGAGCCGGCCGAAGGCACGATCGCTCTGCCTCTCACCTGCAGTTCGCGGGCCATAGAAGGCCGGCCTTCGGCCAAGCATGTCGCACCGGATCCCCACCTGCGCGGGGATGAGCGGGCGGAGGTGCCCTACCCTCAAAACATGAAATACCGCTGCGCCATCGGCAGAACGTCGGCAGGCTGGCAGGTCAGCAGCACGCCGTCGGCGACGACCGCATAAGTCTCGGGGTCGATCTCGAGCTTCGGCGTGGCGCCGTTGTGGATCATGCTGGACTTGCGCAAGGAGCCCCGCGTGCCCTCCACCGCGACCAGCGGCTTCGAGACGCGAAGCGTCTCTCGCAGGCCCTTCGCCAGCGAGGTGCCCGACACGAAGGTCACGCTCGTCGCCGCGATAGCCCGGCCATAGGCGCCGAACATCGGCCGGTAATGCACGGGCTGCGGCGTCGGGATCGAGGCGTTGGGGTCGCCCATCGGCGCCGCCGCGATCATGCCGCCCTTGATGATGAGATCGGGCTTCACGCCGAAGAAGGCCGGCGTCCACAGCACGAGGTCGGCGAGCTTACCAGGCTCGATCGAGCCGATATGCTGCGACACGCCATGGGCAATGGCGGGGTTGATCGTATATTTGGCGATGTAGCGCTTCACGCGGCGATTGTCGTTGTCGCCTGTCTCGCCCTCCAGGGCGCCACGCTGGCGCTTCATCTTGTCGGCCGTCTGCCAGGTGCGGATGATGACCTCGCCGACGCGGCCCATGGCCTGGGAATCCGACGACATCATCGACAGCGCGCCGATGTCGTGGAGGATATCCTCGGCGGCGATCGTCTCCTTGCGGATGCGCGATTCCGCGAAAGCCAGGTCCTCCGGGATGGCGCCGTCGAGGTGATGGCACACCATCAGCATGTCGAGGTGCTCGTCGAGCGTGTTGACGGTGAAGGGCCGGGTGGGGTTGGTCGAGGAGGGCAGCACGTTCTCGAGCCCCGCCACCCGCATGATGTCGGGCGCGTGGCCGCCGCCGGCGCCCTCGGTGTGGAACGCGTGGATGGTGCGGCCCTTAAAGGCCGCGATCGTGTCCTCGACGAAGCCCGATTCGTTCAGCGTGTCGGTGTGGATCATCACCTGCACGTCGTGGTCGTCCGCCACCGAGAGGCAATTGTCGATGGCGGCCGGCGTCGTGCCCCAGTCCTCGTGCAGCTTCAGCGCGCAGGCGCCGCCCTCGACCTGCTCGACGAGGCCGGCGGGCGTCGCGGCATTGCCCTTGCCGGCAAAGCCGAGGTTCATCGGGAAGGCGTCGGCCGCCTCGATCATCCGGGCGATATGCCAGGGGCCGGGCGTGCAGGTGGTGGCGAAGGTGCCGGTGGCCGGGCCCGTGCCACCGCCGAGCATGGAGGTCACGCCCGACATCAGGGCTTCCTCGATCTGCTGCGGGCAGATGAAGTGGATGTGGGTGTCGAAGCCGCCGGCGGTGAGGATCTTGCCCTCGCCGGCGATCACCTCGGTGCCGGGGCCGATGATCAGCGTCACGCCGGACTGGATCTCCGGATTGCCGGCCTTGCCGACCCCGACGATGCGACCGTCCCGCAAGCCGACGTCGCCCTTCACGATCCCCCAATGGTCGAGCACCACGGCATTGGTGATGACCGTGTCGAGCGCGCCCTGAGCGCGGCTGACCTGACTCTGCCCCATGCCGTCGCGGATCACCTTGCCGCCGCCGAATTTCACCTCCTCGCCGTAGATGGTGAAATCGCGCTCGACCTCGATGACCAGCGCCGTATCGGCGAGCCGCAGCCGGTCGCCGACCGTCGGGCCGAACATGTCGCCGTAGGCGGACCGGGGCAGTATGCAGGACATGGAGTCTCCTTCGGCGTCGCGCCGCGGCGCCGCCCAAGCTTAAGGGCAGCGGCGCCGTTTTGAAAACGCCGGTCTCAGGGCGAGGTGACGAGATCGGGAGCGATGATCCGGGCCGGAGCGTTGCGCGGCGCGCCGGTGCGGGCATGAGTGCCGTAGAGCATCAGGCCCGTGAAGGCGATGCCACCCACGATGTTGCCGACGAGGGTCGGGATCTCGTTCCAGATCAGGTAATCGAGGATCGAGAAATGGCCGCCCATCAGCAAGGCCGAGGGGAACAGGAACATGTTCACCACGGAATGCTCGAAGGTCATGAAGAAGAAGACCGTGATGGGCATCCACATGGCGATGACCTTGCCGGGCACCGAGGTGGAGAGCATGGCGCCGATGACGCCGGTCGAGACCATCCAGTTGCACATCATGGCGCGGACGAAGAGCGTCAGCATGCCGGAGGCGCCGTATTTCGCGTAGCCGAGCGTTCGCGCCTCGCCGATGCCGGCGATGAACTTGCCGACCGCGTTGGGCTCGGTGGCGAAGCCGAAGGTGAAGACGATGGCCATCATCACGGCGACCGTCAGCGCGCCGGCGAAATTGCCGAGGAATACGATCAGCCAGTTGCGCAGCACGCCGCCGACCGTCACGCCCGGCCGCTTGTCGAGTAGGGCCAGCGGGGTTAGCACCACGACCCCGGTCAACAGATCGTATCCGAGCAGATACAGCATCGAGAAGCCGACCGGAAAGAGCAGCGCTCCGACCAGCGGCTGCCCGGTCGATTGATTGATGGTGACGGCAAAAGCGGCAGCCAGGGCCAGGATGGCGCCCGCCATATAGGCCCGGATGAAGGCATCCTTCGTCGCCATGAAGACCTTGGCTTCGCCTGCCTCGATGGCTTTCTTCACGAAGTCTGCGGGTGCGACATAGGCCATTACAAGCTCTCTCCGGGCGAGCTTGGGCCGATGCATGCTGCATGCCATGGGAAGGGTCGCGCTCCTCGAGGCGCGACCCCGCGTCAGTCCGCCCCGGCCCAGCCGGAGCGTGTCGTCTTCGTCAGTATTCGGTCGCCTTGAAGCTCGGCAGCGCCGTCACGGCTTCCCACCAGTCCTTCATGCCGGGCAGAGCCAGGAACTCGTCCTTGTGGGGTGTCAGCACGACATAGGCGACGATCGGCGCGAGATAGAGATCGGCGAGACTGACCTCAGGTCCGGCGATGAAGCGATCCGAGCCCTTGATCTTCATGATCTCGCCGATGACCAGCTTCCCGTCGGCGAGCCCCTTGTGATGCATGTCGTCGTTCTTGCCGCCGACGAAATCCGGGAACAGGTGGTAGGCCACGACGCCGCCGACCAGCGCGCCATAGCCGTAGCTGTCGATGATGCTGACCGTCATGGCGGAGCGAGCCAAGGCTTTGGGCTCGGCCGGGATCAGGCGGGAGCCTGGCAGCACGGCATCGAGATAGGCGGCGATGGCCGGCGTCTCGATAATGCGGAAGCCGTCCACCTCGACGACGGGCACCTTGCCGAAGGGATGGCGGGCGAGATGCTCGGGCGCTTTCGGCTCGCCCGCGAGGACGTTGACGGGCACCTGTTCGATGTCGGTGACGCCCTTCTCGGCGAGGAGCATCTTCACGGTGCGCACATAAGTGGAGTTGTTGAAGCCCCACAACTTGATCGACGGCATGGCGTTCCTTTCTGGTGAACCACGAAAAGAGGGTGGGACGCGGCGGGACGGCTTCAAGGGTCTCCGGCCTACGTCCTCCCTGGCGCCGTGCAGCGATGCGCCCGCGACCCTCGGTCGCCACCATGCCACCCGGTACGCGTCGGGGACGTTGAATCGGCACCCCCCACCTCGGAGAGAGCCATGACCGACGACACCACGAACCGCTTGCGCATGCAGGATCCCCGCACGCAATATCCTCAGCCGCCCTTCCCCCGGCAACCGCAGGCGGCGCCAGGTCTCGCCAGCGCGATGGATCCCAAGCCCGACCACGGCGAGACGAGCTACGAAGGTCACGGCCGCCTTACCGGGCGAAAGGCTCTGGTGACGGGTGCCGATTCCGGCATCGGCCGGGCCGCCGCCATCGCCTTCGCGCGTGAGGGGGCCGATGTCGCCGTCAGCTATCTCGCGACCGAGCAGGCGGATGCCGAGGAGGTCAAGGCGCTGATCGAGGCCGAAGGCCGCCGGTGCCTTCTCCTGCCCGGAGACATCAAGCAGGAGAGCCACTGCGAGGATCTGGTCCGACGCACGGTGGCGGCTTTCGGCGGCCTCGACATCCTGGTCAACAATGCCGGCAAGCAGACCAATCAGCCGGGTGTGGAGGATATCAGCACCGCGCAATTCGACGAGACGCTGAAGACCAATCTCTACGCCATGTTCTGGATCAGCAAGGCGGCGCTGAAGCACATGCCGGCGGGAGCCTCCATCATCAACACCGCCTCCGTGCAGGGCTTCAGCCCCTCCGAAGGGCTGCTCGATTACGCCACCACCAAGGCCGGCATCCTGGCCTTCACCAAGGCTCTGGCGAAGCAGCAGATCGAGAAGGGCATCCGCGTCAATGCGGTCGCGCCGGGCCCGTTCTGGACCGCCCTGCAGCCCTCCGGCGGCCAACCGCAGGAGAAGCTGCAGAAGTTCGGCGCCGAAGTGCCGCTTGGACGGCCGGGACAGCCGGTCGAAGCCGCTCCGATCTACGTGTTCCTGGCCTCCCAGGAGGCGAGCTACGTGACGGGCGAGACCTATGCGGCGACGGGCGGCAAAGGCACCGCCTAGCGGCCACGAGGCCGGTTCCAGGCTCATCAAACGCTCGCATTATTCAGACGACACGCGTGGGAGCGGGTGGGCATGGCGTCGCGAGCCTCGGCCGTCCTGTCCGGAGAAGGCCGGCCGTGACGTGCCTCTTTGCATGCGCCGACCCTTGCCGAAGCGGCGGTCGAGGTGCAGGCTGGCCCTGAGATGCGGGGGCCGTTTCGTCCTTCGGGGCGTGACGGCCGAGACCGTTCCAAGAACGATAGGGAGACGATAATGCAGGTCATGGTGATCGGCGCGGCCGGCATGGTGGGGCGCAAGCTCGTGGCGCGGCTGGTCCGGGATGGCGGCCTCGGCGGCCGCCCGATCGAGACGCTGACGCTGGTTGACGTGGTGGCGCCGGTGTCGCCCGAGGGCTTTTCCGGCCAGGTCGAGACCATTACGGCCGACCTCTCGGCAACCGGCGAGGCCGACAAGCTGGCGCACCGCCGGCCCGACGTGATCTTCCATCTCGCCGCCGTCGTATCGGGCGAGGCCGAAGCCGATTTCGACAAGGGCTATCGCATCAACCTCGACGGCACGCGCTTCCTGTTCGAAGCCATCCGCCAGGAGGGCCTGCGGGACGCCTACAAGCCGCGTCTCGTCTTCACCTCGTCGATTGCCGTCTTCGGCGCGCCCTTCCCCGAGCAGATCCACGACGAGTTCTTCTCGACGCCGCTGACCAGCTACGGCACCCAGAAGGCGATCGGCGAGCTTCTGCTCTCCGACTACAGCCGTCGCGGGTTCTTCGACGGGATCGGGATCCGGCTGCCGACCATCTGCGTGCGGCCCGGCAAGCCGAACCTCGCCGCCTCGGGCTTCTTCTCTGGCATTCTGCGCGAGCCGCTTGCCGGGAAGGAGGCGATCCTGCCGGTGTCGGACGACGTGCGCCACTGGTTCGCCAGTCCCCGCGCCGCCGTCGATTTCCTGGTCCAGGCCGCCGCGGTCGACACGGCCTCGCTCGGCGATCGCCGCAACATCAGCCTGCCCGGACTCTCCGCAACCGTCGGCGAGGAGATCGAGGCGCTGCGCCGCGTGGGGGGAGACAAGGCCGTCAAGCTCATCCGCCGGGAGCCCGATCCGACGATCGCCCGTATCGTGGCGGGTTGGGCGCGGGACTTCGACACGCGCCGCGCCGAAGCCTTGGGCTTCCGCGCCGAAACGAGCTTCGACGAGATCGTCCGGGCTCATGTCGAGGACGAACTCGGCGGCAAGGTCGGCGCCTGAGCCACGACGCCGCGGGAGCCGGACGCAATGACACGACACGGGCGGCGGCCCAACCGACCCGCGCCTCTCCGTCCGCCCTAAAAGGCATTGCCCTCGCCTCCTGCGGCTATTCGCTGTTCTCGCTGCAGGACGCTGCGGTCAAATGGCTCGTCGGCACCTATCCGGTCGCCGAAATCCTGTTCGTGCGCTCCTTTGTCATCGTCCTGATCGCGTTCGCCGTCGGGCGTGGCGGGAGCGTGCGCGCCGTCGCCGAGAGCCGGAACAAGCTGCCGTTGCTCCTCCGCGGCACCTTGATCCTGACCGCCTGGATGCTGTTCTATTCGGCCTCGGCCAGGATGGGACTGGCGGAAATCACCACGCTCTATTTCGCTGCCCCGGTCATCGCCGTCGTCCTCTCGGCCTTGGTGCTGAAAGAGAAGGTGACTGCAGCCCGGTGGTGCGCCGTCGCGTCCGGTTTCGCGGGCGTCGTTCTGGCAGCAGGTCCGATGGCCGGCCTTCCGCCCGGTCCAGCGGTCGCGGCCCTCACGGCAGCGGCGTGCTGGGGAACCAGCACCGTCCTGGTGCGCTGGATCGGCCGCACGGACTCGACATTGGTACAGATGCTGTCGAGCAACGCCATCTTCGCGCTTGGGTCTCTGCCGCCGCTGCTCTGGCTCTGGAAGACGGCCGCCTTTGCCGACGTCGGCCTTTTGGTCGGCCTGGGGCTCGCGGGAGGGCTCGGCCAGTACCTATTGTTCGAGGGATTCCGTCATGCGCCGGCCTCTGCGCTGGCGCCTGTTGAGTATACCGGGCTGATCTGGGCCGGCCTCTTCGGCTATCTTATCTGGGCCGATGTTCCCGGCCCGGGCACCGTCGCCGGTGCTGCTCTGATCGTGGCAGGAAGCCTGTCGCTGGTCTGGGCGGAAAGCCGGGGATTGCTGAAGCGCTTGCGACCTGGTGCGATCACATGAGTGCAGCAGGGCGATTCAACGTCGTGGCCGGCGTGCCGGAGGCTTTCGCGCTGATGAAGCCTTAATGGCGCTGCCACTATCCTCCGGACATAGACCCTCGGGAGGCTAGGCCGAGCTTTGGACGTCTCACACGCCGTCACGCGCCGAAGGATGACCGACCCGCCGTCATGGCTCGATGCTGCGCTGCCCTGGATGCTTGGCGCCGCGATGCTGGCCGCCGCCGCTCTGGCGATCTGGTGCTCCCTGAGCCGGATGATGGCGCTCGATGAACTCTATACGATGACACTGGTCGAGGCTCCGAGCCTCGGTCATATGATCGAAGGCGCGCTGCAAGGCGTCGACGGAAATCCGCCGCTCTACCTGTCGCTCGGCTGGCTATTGGTCCATGCCCTCCCGGTCTCGCCGGATAGCCTCCTGCGCTGTCTGAACCTCGGGCTCTTGGCCGCCACCGCGATGATGCTCACCCGGATCGGGCGCCGTGTGGCCGATATGCCCAGTGTGCTGATTGCCCTGGCGCTGCTTTGCGCATTGGACGAGATGGTGATCTTCGCACTTCTGGAGGTTCGCACCTACGCGCTCTACCTCTGCCTCTTGACCGCCACGATCTGGGCGACACTCGCCGTGGTCGATCGGCCCTCAGCGTCACGCGCGACCGCCCTGGCGACCATCGGGCTGCTCGCCGCCATGGCGCATAGTTTCGGCGGCTTCTATGTGGCGGCGACGATCGTGCCGGCTGCACTCTTCTGCTTGACTGGCGAGGATCGGCGGCCGGCCGCCGTCCTCGGCGTCGCCGCCCTGCCGGCTCTCGCCGTAACCCTCGTCTGGATCTTTTCTACGCTCTCCACACAACTTGCAGTCGCGACGCCCTATGGCTGGATCCCGCGCCCATCGCTGGCCACGCTCATCCAGGCGCTTACCGGCTCGATCCCACTGACGCTCTCCCTCCTGCTCACCCTAGCGTGGTTCGCGGCGCGCGGACAGCTGGCGCCTCACCTCGCAGCATGGCGCCAAACGACCGCCTCTCCTGATCGCGCGATCCCCTCCGTCATCGTGGTATCCTTTGCGGCCTTGACGGTCGCCGGATGGCTCGGCTCCCACATCGTCACGTCCTTCTTCGTAGATCGCTACTTCATTCCCAACCTTGCCGCCGCCGCCCTGTTGCTCATCTACGCCGTCGCGGCAGCGCGTCGCCTCGCCCCTCCTCGCCTGTTCGCAGCGGCGTCGGCGCTCTGCATTCTGTCGGGCTTGGCCATGGTCGCTGCCGGATCCAGCTCGACTGCCAGCGAAATGCCTTGCGTCACCGGGGAGGGGCGTTTCCTGGAAGACGGCATCGACGCCGACCTGCCGGTCGTGATCGAGTCGCCCCATGCCTGGTTGCCGCGGAATCGCTACGCACCTTCACGGACCGCGCTCTATCCTCTGGACTGGGACGTCGTGCTGAACCACCCTCACCGAGCTCCCAACAACGCCATGGATTTCCACATCATGGAAATCCTGAAGCACTGGGCGCCAGGCGGCAGCGCACTCGCCACGGACGTGCTACCGACCGCAGCCATCCTGTCCAGCCATCCGCACTTTCTCTTGCTGGACGAAGCCAGCCGCAGTTGGTTCGGAGAGCTTCGTGCGGCCACGCCGCTGAATGCCACGTTGCTCGGGCGAAGTCCGGGCTGCCGCCTCTGGCGGATCGACTTGGACCAGCGGCCATAGCGCGGCAGCCTGCATGCTTGTGCGGCCCTGGGGGCCTCGCTAATCAGGGCAACGAAGCTCCGGGCGTCGGCAGGTTCCGCTCGCACATCGCGAGGGGTGCAGACTGGCGTCATGAGCGACCGGACGCCGAAGCGCGCCGGCCGATCAAAACCAAGGAGGGACCGCCATGGCGGAGAGCAAGGGGATTGCGCTGGTGACGGGCGCCGGCTCGGGCATCGGTGAGGCGGTGGCGATCGCCCTCGCGGATGCAGGCTTCGACCTCGTCCTAACCGGGCGCCGGCGCGAGCAACTCGACCGCGTGGCCGGCCTGATCGGCAATCGCGCCTCTGCGGTGCCCTCCGACCTGACGAATCCTGCTTCCGTCGCGGCGCTCTTCGCTGCTGTCCAGACGCGCCACGGCCGGCTCGACGTGCTCTTCAACAATGCCGGCACCAACGCCCCGGCCATTCCGCTCGAGGACCTGTCGATCGAGCAGTGGCGCGGCGTCATCGACACCAACGTCACGGGCGTCTTCCTCTGCATCCAGGAGGCGTTCCGGATCATGAAGGCGCAGGAGCCGCGCGGCGGCCGCATCATCAACAACGGCTCGATCTCCTCCACCATGCCGCGACCGAACTCGTCCCCGTACACATCGTCGAAACATGCCGTCACCGGCCTCACGCGTGCGGCCTCGCTCGACGGCCGGAAATACGGGATCGCGGTAGGTCAAATCGACATCGGCAACACGCTGACCCCGATGGCGTCGCGCATGCCGGGCGGTGTCCTACAGGCCGATCTGTCGATCAAGCCCGAACCGACCTTCGACGTGAAACATGTCGCCGATGCTGTGGTCTACATGGCGGGATTGCCGCTCGACGCCAATGTCCAGTCCATGACCATCCTGGCCACCGCCATGCCCTACGTGGGCCGCGGCTAAACGCGAAACGCCCCGGATGTGATCCGGGGCGTCCACAGTCCGTCATACGTCGGCGGGATTACTCGACGACTTCGACGACCCGACGGGTCTCCGGATCGACGATCACCGCGCGGTCATTGACGACCGTGTAGCGGTAACCCGGATGAGTGACATATTCGGCAGGCACGTCGTAGTAGGTGACGCCTTCTCGCGGCAGAACGACACCGGTGCGGAGCGGCTCTGCATAGCGAAAGGACGGGCGATGCTCGCGCACCACGTATTCGTGGAACCGCGGACGGGCGTCGACGCCAAGAACGCCGCCGACGATGCCGGTGGCCGTGCCTACGGCGCCTGTCACGGCACCGACACCCGCACCGAGAGCGCCACCCACGACGCCACCGACCGGTCCGCCTTCATTCTCACCCTGCGCGGCACCGCGCTGCGCACCATTGACCGTGCCGTTCACGACCTGCGCCTGCGCGGCGAGGGGCGCCGCCAGCGATGCGGTGGCGAGAACGGCAGCGATGATTGTATTGCGCATGAATTCACTCCTTGTGAGGCTCCTTTCAGCAACGTCGCGCCGAAAATTTGGTTCCGACTGCGCAAGTCTTGAGCAGCGGCGCATGATTTCTCAACCAGAACGACACGGTGTCGGCCCGGGCACCGGCATGGTAGATGCGCCTCGTGCACACCTCGGTTCCTCTCATCGTCGGCATTCTCTTTGACGAAGACGGTACGCTCGCCGACTTCGACCGGACCTGGGCCATGTCGGCCATGACGTGACGCTGCAGCTTGGCAAGGGCGATCCGGCAGTGATCGCTCGGCTGGTCGAGATCATGCGTCACGACACCATGGAGGCCCTGCCGGAGCTTGTGGACCGACTCGCCGCCTCGGGTCGACCGGACTGACATCGGGCAGGACTCGCAGGTTAACGCTGCATTAGGGTTGACGGCTCATGAATGGGGGCGATCGGGATGCGTCCCGGAGCGGGCCAAAACAGGCAACGTCGACATGCCAAAGTCTTTCGAGCCTCAGCGCGCTGCACACAGATGCCGAAGCACGGTCGCGATGCTCGCCGCCCTTTTGGCGCTCGCCGTGTCCTTGACCGGTTGCGCCAGCGACGGCGACGCCACGGGATCGATCGCCCTCTCGGCCAACCCACTGCCCTCTGGCCAAGCTGCGCTTCGCGACTATGCCGCGACCTGGGGCCGAAAGCACGAAGCCGACCCGAGCGACATCACGGCGGCGATCAATTATGGCCGGGGCCTGCGAGCCCTGACCCAATATGCTCAGGCGGCCGCCGTCCTCGAAGCAACCGCAGCCAAGAATCCGAACGACATGCCGCTGCTGGCAGCCTACGGCAAGGCCCTTGCCGATGCCGGGCGCCCCCAGGACGCGGCAGCGGTCCTGGAACGCGCTCATAAGCCCGACCGACCGGACTGGTCGGTCCTTTCCGCACAGGGCTCCGTAGCCGATCAGCTCGGCGATCATGCGGGAGCTGTCGACTACTATGACGCCGCTCTGAAGATCCGGCCGGGTGAACCGACCGTTCTCTCCAACATGGGGCTGTCCTATGCCCTGGCCAAGAACCTGCCGCGCGCCGAGGAGATGATGCGGCTCGCCGCCGCCAGTCCGCAGGCCGACAGTCGGGTGCGCCAGAACTATGCGCTCGTTCTCTCACTCGAGGGGAAGTTCAAGCAGGCGGAGGGCGTCGCCGCGACCGACCTGCCCCCGGCAGACGCCGTGGCGAGTGTCGACGCGATCCGGCAGATGATCGCCACCGACGCCCGCTGGCGCGGGATCGGATCGAAAGGCCGTAAGTTGGTGGCGGTCGAGCAGGCGGCGCGATAGCGCAACCTCCGGTCCGATGAACCGACTTTCGATCCGGCTCGAGCAGAGAGGCTCGACGACAAGACCTTTCGGCCTTTAAGCCTCGACGCGCTGCAGAACCGCGACGGGCTCTCCGGCCGGCATGAATCCCCCGGCCTTGCTGTCCCCCCGCAACCAGGACTTGGTCTTGCGGGCGGCTCTGGCCATCATGGCGAACGACTTGGGCAGTTGGCGGCGGAAGAAGGCGAGCTTGCGGACGTGGGTTTCCACTGTCCAGTTCACCACGGCGCCGGCCGGGAAGAAGACGACGTCGCCGGGGCCGAGGCGTCGAGACGGAGCGACACCGTCATCGAGAACGATCGACCCCTCCAGGACATGGATTGTTTCGTCGATGTCGTAATGCCAGACGAACTTGCCGGGGGTGCAATCCCAGATCAGCGTGCAGGCGGTCCCGTCATGGCTACGGGCCAATTCCGCATTCCTCGCCAACGGATTGCCCTCGACGATCCACTCGCGCTTGATGGGAGCGGACTTAAGCTCGACGGATGTGTTGGCGTGGACAATGGCGGCTTTCGGCACCGGCGACTCCCGATCGTAATGTTGCGACGACTCAGGCCTCACGGCCCCCACGCGTTGCAGTATAGACAAGCGGAACATCGCGACAACGGCGCCGCAAGCCGTGTCGCAATCGATCGGTTTTAAGATTAACGGAACCTTGAGTCGCGGGCAAACCCCGGATGCAGAAGCGTTCTGCGGTCGTTGGCTCGGTGCGGCAGCGACTGGAACGAGGCTCCAGGTAGCGCCGCAACCGAGGCCGGCCGCCCGGTCTGGATCGTCCGCCCAATAGGGCTTAAAGGCACCGGCAGGTCCGCGCGATCGAGCGCCCGTCGAAAGGTACCGCCATGTCCGCCACTCCCCTCTCGTCGTCGCCGGGCGCGAATCTCCGCATCGAGCGCGATTCCCTGGGCGAGGTGCCGGTGCCCGCCGATCACCTGTGGGGCGCGCAGACGCAACGGTCGGCGACATTCTTCCCCATCGGCACCGACCGGTTTACCTGGGGCCGCCCGGTCATCCGGGCGCTCGGCGTGCTCAAGAAGTGCGCCGCCCTCGCCAACGGCGAACTCGGTCAGTTGCCCAAGGACAAGGTCGACATGATCGTCGCCGCCGCCCAGGAGGTGATCGACGGGCTTCACGACGGCGAGTTTCCTCTCGTGGTGTTCCAGACCGGCTCGGGCACCCAGAGCAACATGAACGCCAACGAGGTTATCGCCAACCGCGCCATCCAGCAGGCCGGCGGCGTGCTCGGGTCGAAGAAGCCCATCAACCCCAACGACGACGTCAATCGCGGGCAGTCCTCGAACGACGCTTTCCCGACCGCGATGCATATCGCGATCGTCGAGGAGATCGAGGCGCGGCTGGTTCCCGCCGTCACGGCTCTACGTGACACGTTCGCCCTCAAGGGCGCTCAGGGCGCAGACGTCATCCTGGTCGGCCGGACGCATCTCCAGGATGCCACGCCGATCACGCTGGAGCAGGTCTATTCGGGCTGGGTGGCGCAGCTCGAAGAGGCGCTCGACGGCGTGCGCCGGTCGCTGCCGGGGCTGTTTGCGCTGGCGCTCGGCGGCACCGCAGTCGGGACCGGTATCAACACGCACCCGCGCTTCGGCGAAGTCGCGGCCGCCAAAATCGCCACCGAGACCGGCCATCCCTTCGTGACGGCGCCGAACAAATTTGCGGCGCTCTCGGCTCATGATGCCGTGGTGGCGACCTCGGGCGCGCTCCGCGTACTGGCGGGCGCCTGCATGAAGATCGCCAACGACGTCCGCTGGTACGCCAGCGGTCCCCGCGCGGGCTTCGCCGAACTGACGATCCCGGAAAACGAGCCCGGCTCTTCGATCATGCCGGGCAAGATCAACCCGACCCAGTGCGAAGCCCTCACCATGGTGGCGGTGCAGGTGTTCGGCAACGATCACGCGGTGGCCTTCGCCGGCAGCCAGGGCAACTTCCAGCTCAACGTGTTCAAGCCGGTGATGCTGCACAACCTTCTGGAATCGGTGGCATTGTTGTCGGACGGGCTGCACGCCTTTAATGATTTCTGCGCGGTCGGCATCGAACCTAATCTTCGCAAGATCAAGCACAACCTCGACGGCTCGCTGATGCTGGTGACGGCACTGAACCCGCATATCGGCTACGAAAAGTCGGCCAAGATCTCTCTCATGGCCTATCGCGACGACATGACGTTGCGCGATGCCGCCGTGAAGCTCGGCGTCTCCGGCGATGACTTCGACGCCTGGGTCCAGCCGGCGGACATGACCAGACCGCTCGCCGACTAAGAGCGCGCCAATCTGAGTTGTTGGCGGGGGACGAGCGTCTAAAACACGGTGCGTGAGCGGATGGCGGCGGCGAGCGTGCCCTCGTCGAGATAGTCGAGCTCTCCCCCGACCGGCACGCCATGAGCGAGGCGCGTCACCCGGATGCCGAGATGCGAGAGCATGTCTGTGACGTAGTGGGCGGTGGTCTGCCCGTCGACTGTGGCATTCACCGCCACGATCACCTCGCGCACCTCTCCCTCGGCCACGCGGGAGACGAGGCCCTGGAGGTTGAGGTCGGCGGGGCCGACGCCATCCAACGGGGACAGCGTGCCGCCGAGCACGTGATAGCGTCCCTTGACGACGCCGGCCCGCTCCAAGGCCCAGAGATCGCCCACCGTTTCCACGATGACGAGTTGCGCGCCGTCGCGCCGCGTGTCGGCGCAGATCGAACAGGGCGACCGCGTGTCGACCGAGCCGCAGCTCTCGCATGTCACGATCCGCTCCTTGGCGACCCGCAGGGCGTCGGCCAAGGGTGACAGCAATTCTTCGCGCTTGCGCATCAGATGCAGCGCGGCGCGGCGCGCCGAGCGCGGGCCATAGCCCGGCAGGCGCGCCAGAAGCTGGATCAGCCGCTCGATCTCGGGGCCGACGACGCGGTCGGGCATGCGGAATCCTTGCACCATCCGCTCATCCCCGCGCAGGCGGGGATCCAGCACAAAGCCGGCCGAAGGCCGCCTTAACCTCTAAGCCCTCGATTCTCACCGGGGGTGGAACTATGGACGGCCATCAGCCGACATCGCCTGCGCTGGATCTCCGCGTTCGCGGAGACGAGCGGTGGACGGCTAGAACGGCAGCTTGAAGCCGGGGGGCAGCGGAAGACCAGCGGTGGCGCCCTTCATCTTCTCCTCGGTGGCGCGATCGACCTTGGTGCGGGCATCGGCATGGGCCGCCACGAGCAGATCCTCGAGGATCTCCTTCTCGTCGGCTTTCAGCAGCGACTCGTCGATGGCCACGCCTTTCAGAGCGCCCTTGCCGGTCAGGGTCACGCGCACGAGCCCGCCGCCGGCCGCACCCTCGACCTCCATCGCCTCGAGCTCCTTCTGGATGTCGGCGACGCGGCCCTGAAGCTCCTGCGCCTTCTTCATCAGACCCATGATGTCGGCCATCGTCTCTCTCCTTACAGATCGTCGTCGCTGAAACCATCGTCGCCATCATAGGCGACATCGTCGTCCGGGCCGTCCACCGCTGCGATCGCCACAGGCGCCGGGATCGCGGGTTCGATCAGCGAACGAACCGCCACGATCTCGGACCCCGGGAAGGTGTCGAGCAGCAGGCGCACCGTCGGGTCGGCGGCGACATCGTCCTTCTCGCTGCGGGCCTTGGCGTCGGCGGCTTCCCGCATCGTCGGCGCGCCGCCGCCGGACACGACCGAGACCATCCAGCGAATGCCGGTCCATTCGTTGAGCCGGCGCGCGAGATTGGCGGCCGTCTGGGGCGAACCCTCGGGCGCCAGCTCGAATTCGATCCGCCCTTCCTCGAAGCGGACGAGGCGCACGTCGCGCTCGAGGGCGAGCTTCAGCTGGATGTCGCGGCGGGCCTGAGCGAGAGACACCACATCCGTAAAGGCATCGAGCCGGACGGAGGATTGGGGGGCCGGAGCAGGCTGCGCAGCGGCGGGACGAGCCGAGGCCATCGGGACGGCCTGGACCATCGGAGCCTGACGCATCGGGGACGCGACCGCCATGGCGGAGGCCGCCGAACCGCCGCCGGAGCCGATGCGAGCCCCGCCACCTCCGGAGGGAGGCGGCAGCGCCGGCCCGCTGCCGGGCGGCAGGGCCATCAGCCGCTTCAAGGCCTCGTCGGGGGTCGGCAGGTCGGCCGCGCAGGCAAGCCGCACCAGCACCATATCGGCGGCCTGGAGCGGGCGCGGCGCGTCCTTGACGTCGGCGAGGCCCTTGACCAGCAACTGCCAGGTGCGCGTGAGGATCGGCAGCGAAAGGGTTTGGGCGAAGGACCCGCCGCGGCGGCGCTCTTCCTCGGTCAGGCCCGGATCCCGGGCGGCGTCGGGCACGAGTTTCAGCCGCGTCACGAGGTGGACGAAGTCGGCGAGGTCGGAGACGACGTGGCCCGGATCGGCGCCGCTGTCGTGCAGCAGCTTCAGCCCCGCCATGGCACTGGGGAGCCGTCCGCCCATCACGTCTTCGAAGAGGTCGATGATCCGCGCCCGGTCAGCCAGGCCCAGCATGGCGCGCACGCCGTCGGCCCCGACATGGGGAACGCCGCCCTCCGCCGAGCCATGGGCGATCGCCTGGTCGAGCAGGGAGAGCGCGTCGCGCACGGAGCCTTCGGCGGCGCGGGCGATGACCACCAGCGCCTCGTCGTCGATCCCCACGCCCTCGCGGAGGCAGATGGATTTCAGATGCGCCATCATCACGTCGGCCTCGACGCGGCGCAGATCGAAACGCTGGCACCGCGACCGCACCGTCACCGGAACCTTGTCGACCTCGGTGGTGGCGAAGAGGAACTTGACGTGGTCCGGCGGCTCTTCGAGCGTCTTCAGCAGCCCGTTGAAGGCCGCCTTCGACAGCATGTGGACCTCGTCGATGATGTAGACCTTGGTCCGCGCCATGACGGGCCGATAGCGCGACCCTTCGATGAGTTCGCGGACGTCGTCGATGCCGGTGTGCGAGGCAGCATCCATCTCGACCACGTCCACGTGGCGCGATTCGATGATGGCCTGACAATGGGTGCCGAGGCCAGGCATGCGGATCGTCGGCGCGTCGATCAGCGCCGCGCCGTCCTGCGCCGGGCGGTGATAGTTCAGCGCACGCGCCATGATGCGCGCCGTCGTGGTCTTGCCGACACCGCGCACGCCCGACAGGAGATAGGCCTGATGGATGCGCGACAGGTCGAAGGCATTCGACAGGGTGCGGACCAGCGCCTCCTGGCCGATCAGGTCGTCGAAATGGGTCGGCCGGTACTTGCGGGCGAGGACGCGGTAATTGTTGTCGAGCGACACGGGACCCCTGGCGCTGCGCGGGAAGCGGCGAAACCGAACCTTCGATATGGGGTGGGGCTCAGCCGAAGCGAAGCCTCAAGGCCGAGTAGGAGGCTGGACAAAGACCCGCTCGGTCCCGTTAGGGCTGCTTCCTTCCGGATCTGACCCGATTGGCGGGTGAAACGTCCCTCGCCAACCTCCCATCGGCTATGTGGCAAAGATCGCGGAGGCGCGCAAGGGTGGGCGCAGGCTGCGGACGCTGGCCCACTCCCACGCGCTGCGCGCAAAAGAGCCCGCCTTGCTGAACTGTCGCGACGCCGGCCGCTCCCCTCTCCCTTGTGGCTACCGTATTCACACATCTCGATAGCCGCGACGCCGGCCGCCTCGCCTCTCCCTTGTGGAGAGGGGTAAGGGGTGAGGGTCCGGAGGAGCCAATAAGGCGGCCCTCGTCACGGCATCCACGACCTGCGGAAAGGATGTCGCGACCCTCACCCCCAGCCCCTCTCCACAAGGGAGAGGGGAGCCGCGCGCTGCACCCGTCGGATGTGTGAACACGGCAGCCGTTGCGGAGAAGATCGCCGCAAAGCGGTGACGGTGGGTCACCGCCGGCGAGTGGCGCTTCACGCCACATGACCCCATCCGTCTCGGCATCGCTCTGCCGGTCCTCCGCCAACGGCGTCCATGGCTGCGACGCTGAAGGGCCTCATGGTTTGACAAGCTCTGCGCCCCCTCCTACCCCGGTCCAATAACGACAGGCTCGGGAGGCCAGGATGGCGGGACGTTTGGCGGGCAAGACGGCGCTGGTGACGGCGGCCGGACAGGGGATCGGTCGCGCGACGGCCGAGGCCTATCTCGCCGAAGGAGCACGGGTGATCGCCACCGACCTCGATCCCGCCAAGCTCGCCGGGCTCGACGGCGCCGAAATCCGGGCCCTCGATGTCCGGTCGACCGAGGCCGTGGAAGCCCTGGCGCGCGAGATCGGCGCCATCGACGTCCTCTTCAACGGGGCCGGCTTCGTCCACCACGGCTCCGTGCTGGAGTGCTCGGAGTCCGATTGGGACTTTTCCTTCGACCTCAACGTCAAATCCATGCACCGCACCATCCGGGCTTTCCTGCCCGGCATGCTGGAGCGGGGCCGCGGCTCCATCGTCAATGTGGCGTCGGGCGCCTCCTCGGTGCGCGGCATCCCGAACCGCTACGTCTACGGTGCCTCCAAGGCCGCCGTGGTGGGTCTGTCCAAGGCGGTGGCGGCCGACTTCATCAAGCGCGGCATTCGCTGCAACGCCATCTGCCCCGGCACGATCGAGAGCCCCTCGCTCGACCAGCGGATCGACGATCTGGCGACCTCCACGCATCAGTCCCGTGACGCCGTCCAGCAGGCCTTCGTCGATCGGCAGCCGATGGGTCGGCTCGGCACTGCGCATGAAGTCGCCATGCTGGCGGTCTATCTCGCCTCCGACGAGTCGAGCTACACGACGGGGACGATCCACCTGGTCGATGGCGGCTTCTCGCTCTGACACCTGACATCCCGAGACCGCCCATGCCGCCGACCGCGACCGACAGCCTGTCCTCCAACGTCACGCCTCTGCCGGCCGAGGCCCATGTGACGGCGGCCTGTTTCCTCGGCGACGTGCCGGCCCTGGCGCTCGGCGACGGCACCGTGCTGCTCGGCGCCAAAGGTGAGAACCGCGTTGCCGCCCATCCCGACGGGGCCGTGCTCTGCGCCGCCGCCGACCGGGACCGGATCGTCACCGGGGGCGACGATGGCCGGATCGTGGCGACCCGTGCGGACGGCAGCACGGAAGAGATCGCTGCCGAAAAGGGGTGGATCGACGGCCTGGCCCTGCATAGTTCGGGCGCGGTCGCCTGGGCGACGGGCCGCAGCGTCAAGGCGCGCTCCGCCAAGGGCGAGGTGAAGAGCGCTTCCGCCGGTTCCTCGGTGCGCGGCCTCGCCTTCGCGCCGAAGGGCTATCGGCTCGCCTTCAGCCATTACAACGGCGCCTCGATGTGGTTCCCCAACACCGCCGAGGCCCCGCAGGTGCTGGATTGGAAGGGGTCGCATCTCGACATCGTCTGGTCGCCCGACGGGCGATTCGTCGTCACCACCATGCAGGAGAATGCCATGCATGGCTGGCGCGTCTCCGACTCGAAACACATGCGCATGTCGGGCTACCCGGCGAAGCCGCGTTCTCTGTCCTGGTCGCCCGACGGAGCCTGGCTCGCCACATCGGGCGCCGAGGCCTGCGTGGTCTGGCCCTTCGAAGGCAAGGATGGCCCGATGGGCAAGGCGCCGCGCGAATGCGGCGTACGCCCGGTCCGGGTGTCTCAAGTCGCCTTCCACCCGCGCGCCGGCGTGCTGGCCCTGGGATACGAGGACGGCTTCGTCCTGATGGTGCGTCTCAAGGACAATTCGGAGATCCTGATCCGGCGCGAGGATGAGGCTGGCGGTGCCATCTCGGCGCTCGGCTGGAACGCGATGGGAACCCAACTCGTCTTCGGGACCCGCAACGGCGCCGCCGGCCTGCTGACGCTTCCGAACTGATCACGCCTCATCGTGCTCGTGGAGAAAGCCGGGCATCTTGCCCGGCTTTCTCTTCGAGGTCGCGGACCCGATTAACGAGCCTTGTGCATCATCCGATGATGCGGAACGTGACGCATCATGCGGTGGTGCATCGCGTGAAGGACAGGCGCCCGGCGATGTCCATACAAGGGATGACGCATCATGCGCATGTGATGCATCATCATGGACCGGTGCTTCGTCATCATGGGGCGATGGCCCATCGCACGGTGATGTTTCATCATCATGGCGTGGTGCCGCACCATTATCCCGTGGTGCCGCATGGCCACGGCATGAGGCCGCTTCGGTGAGGCGCGATGCGCCATGGAATGAGGCATGGCTGGCTTTTTCGTCATGGCGCCGTGCGTCATCGGCCGTTTCGCCATCGGCGCTGCCGCCATAGGCATGGCCGGTGCCGGCTTGGCCGCCATTGGCTTGGCGGCGACGGGCTTCTTGTTCAGGGTTGCGGCGGGCCCCGTGGGCGACGGAGTAGCGGCCGGGCCTGTCGGCGAGGGTGTGGCGGCAGGACCCGTGGGCGAGGGAGTGGCGGCGGGACCGGTCGGCGACGGGGCTGCGGCCTGGGCCAACGCGCCTGTGGCGCCCAACGCCAGCATCAGGCAGCCTGTGATGAGTCTTCTCATGAGGTTCGTCCTTCCTTGTCGATCGACCGGTCGCTCCGTCCATGCCGACATCGAGGCCGCCACGGTGAGACCATGGAAGCCGTGTCGCCCTGAACGGGCTCTGAATCCGGATGGCACGATCCTCGCGACCGCGCGCGGCCTGGACACACGTGCCACAACCCTGCGGCAAACGCCGAAATAGACAGCGGGATCCCTTTTCATGCGCATCAAGGTCATCAACCCCAACAGCACCGCCTCCATGACCGAGGTGATCGCTTCCGCTGCCCGCGCGGCGGCCTCGCCCGGCACCGAGATCTTGGCCGCCACCAACCCCAGTGGCCCGGCCTCGATCGAGGGACACTACGACGAGGCCGTCAGCGTCATCGGCCTTCTGGACGAGATCCGGTCTGGCGAACGCGACGGCTGCGACGGCTATGTGGTGGCTTGTTTCGGCGATCCCGGCCTTCTTGCCGCACGGGAAGCCGCGCGCGGGCCGGTCCTGGGCATCGCCGAAGCCGCCATGCATGCGGCGAGCTTCCTCGCCACCGGCTTCAGCGTGGTGACGACCCTCGGCCGGACCCGGATCATCGCCGAGCATCTGCTGCGCAACTACGGCATGGAGCACCATTGCCGCCGCGTCCATGCCACCGAACTGGCCGTCCTGGAGCTCGACGACCCGGCCTCGGACGCCCGTGCCAAGATCCTCGACGCGTGCCGACGCGCGCTCGACGAGGACGGCTCCGGCGCCATCGTTCTGGGCTGCGCCGGCATGGCGGATCTCGCCGCCGACCTGCAGCGGGAGCTCGGCGTTCCGGTCATCGACGGGGTCGGAATCGCGGTGCGCTTCGTCGAGGCCCTGTGCGGCCTCGGGCTCGCGACCAGCAAGCGCGGCGACCTGGCGATGCCCATTCCCAAGCCTTACGCGGGTGCGCTGGCCGGTATGGCCTTCAAGGGTTGACGGCCAAACCGTCGATGCTCAGGCGGGCCGCCGCTCGTGGACGGTACCGGCGGAAGCGAAAGCCACCTCGACCAGGGTGCCCTCGCGCGGGCGGCTGCTGATCGCCATGCTGGCGCCGTTGACCCCCACCAGCGCACGGGTCAGCGGCAGGCCGAGGCCGTTGCCATTGGCGGCATGGGACGGCAGGCCGCCCCCGAAGGGCTCCAGCGCCGCCGCGATCTCGCCGTCCGTCATGCCGACCCCGGTGTCGCGCACCCGCAGCAACACGGCGCCGCTGTCGCTCAGGGCCGTCGAGATGATGACCTGCCCCCCGGGCTCGTTGAACTTCACGGCGTTGGACAGGAGGTTGCGCACGATCTGCCGGGCCGAGCGCTCGTCCGCCAGGACAGCGGGAATGCGGCCGCCCAACGACGTCCGCATGATGACCCGCTCGCGATGCGCCTCGGGCTGCATCTGCGTGACGGTCTCGGCCACGATGCGGTTGACGTCCAGCGCTTCGACGGCGAGGTCGAGTTGGCCGGCCTCGATGCGCGACAGGTCGAGCAGATCCTCGACCAAGGTCATCACCTGGCTGCCCGAGGTGTGGATGTCCTTGAGGTAGTCCTTGTAGCGCGGGTTGCCGAGCGGCCCGAAGCGTTCGTCCATCATCACCTCGGCAAAGCCCAGGATGGCGTTCAGCGGCGTCCGGATCTCGTGGCTCACCTTGCCGAGCAGGGTCGGCAGCCGGTCCGCATCCCGCACCTGGTCGCGCTCCGCACCGGCCCGTTCGCTCTCCGCCCGTCTGAGCGCCGAATGGTCGCGCAGCGTGAGATAGAAGCCCGCCGCGCCGAGACGCCCGAGGGCAAGCGCCATGGGAACGGGCGTGCCTCTTCCAACCCGGGCCTGCACATCGAGACGCAACGGAGGCGTACCGAGCCCCTCCTTCTGGCCCCGGACATCGCCGAGTAGCGCAAGCGCGGGGGAGCGGCTGTCGGCCGCCAGAAGTTGAGTGAAGCTGCGCCCGAGCGCGTTCTCGAACCAGGTCTCGCCGCGGCGATTGAGACGACGAACGAGACCGTTGGCGTCCAGAAGTGCCACGGCATCGTCGACCCGGTCTAGCAGGTCTCGCGCAGCGATATCGGCATCAGCGTCGCCGGGATTCGACGCCGGCAGTGTGTTCTCTGCATCGGGCTCGGCGGCGGCCGTCTGTTCAAGAATCCACAGGGTGGCGGCTTCCCCGTTCCAGGAGACGCCGGCCTGGCGCGCCTGAAGCGTCACGTCGCGACCCTGTGCGTCGCGGGCTGACACGGCGCCTGTCTCGACAGAGGCCCGGATGTCCTGGCGAGCCTGCGCCAGATCGGCGGCCGCCGCGTAGCCCAGTAAGGTCGTGGCGCGCTGGTTCACGAAGACCGGCGAAGACCCGACCGTCACGATCAGGGGCATTGGGATCTCGCGAAGAAGAGCCGGCCCGTCCGGGGCGGCCGTGTCCGGCATCGCCGGCTCAGCGTCCACCGGAGCACGATCGGCTGCCGAAACGGGTGAGGGAGACCGGTCGTCGAAAGAGACCTCCTCCTGGAGACCAGTCGATGCAGGTTCGGTAGCGATCGGCTCGGGCGACGTCTGCGCTTCGGCGGTTTCCCCGACAGAGCGAGGACCACCGATCCGCGCCCGCAGAGCTTCCCCGAGAGCCAGGAACGCGAGATCGACGCCGAGCGAGGTCGAGGGTTGCAGCGTCGCGGCCTCATCGGCGGACGGATCCGCGGATGGCATGTCGACAGGCGCACGGGCGAGCGGCGCGACGGTGGCGGTCGCGTCACCTGAGAGGCCGCCGAGGCGGCCCAGCGCCAGGGACTGAAACGCCCGAAGATGGACGACATTGGCGGGGGACGGTGGCGAGACATTCGGCTTTTCGACGGGCACCGTCGACGCCTCGGAGAATGTCTCCTCGAGCGCGGGCGACGGGCGTGTCTCGTCGCTTCGGGCCTCGGCGGGCGCGAGGAACTCCGAGGTCGACGCCGGTTCGGCCGCGGTCTGTGCTTCAAGATCCGGCGCCGCTTCAGCTGGCCGGGCCGGCGCAAGGTCGAGCCGTCCGAGGTCGATCGTGGCGAAGCCACGGAAACCGGCGAAGGCCCGCCCAGGCCCCAGCACCGGAGACGCACTCAGCACCATCGGCACCCGCGCCGCACCGTTCGAGACCGGGATGTCGAGTGTTACGCCGGACCACGTCGCACGGCTCGCCAGCGCGGTGCGCAACTGCTCGCCGCCGGGCTGATCGAATCCCGCCACGACATCCGGAAAGGAGCCGCCGTCGAGGAAAGAGACGCGCGTTCCGAGCTTCGACACGGCCTCGGCGTCGAACTGCGTGACACGATCGGCGACGTCGGTCCGCCACAGCAGTCTGAGGGTGGCGGCGCCGTCGAGCGCGTGAGCCAGCCTGTCGCGCAGGATGGCGATCTGGCTGCGTCGGGCGAGCATAAGACCCGTATCGGGAGCAGCGTCGTCGACCTCGGCTCCCACCGATCCCGAGGCCGCATCGGCGACGGATTGCCACTCGACGACGTCCGGTGGCGACTCGGCCGGCCAAGCCGCCTCGTGCCAGCTCTCGCCCTCCGGCCCACAGCCTTCCGGCACCGCGAACGCCATAAGCAGGCCGCAACCGGGACTCGCCTTCGCCAGGATCAACGCCGTATGGGCCCGCATGCGGAAGCCGCGCGAGAGGCCACCGCGCGCCAGTCGCGGCGGCCGGCCTGGCGCGACGCCTTGGACGAGGCCGTCGAGCCACCCGCCACCATGCCCCTCTGTGCCGAAGAGAATCGTTCCGAGAGCGTCCGCAGTTTCGGCGTCAAAGAAACGGGCCGCCGCGACATTGGCCCAAACGACGTTCCGCTTTTCCGGAGCAACCACCACGAAGGCAGCATTCTCCGCCTGCGCCGCCGCAAAGGTCGGATGGGAGAAGATGTCGTCGATGTCGAGGTCGGTGCCGTCTCGGTCTGGGAACTGCCGCATCGCCACCGTCCACGCATCACTCGATCGGGCTACGCCGATCGGCGACGATTTAACATCTCGTTCACGCCGCCTTATCCAGACGTATCACGTTTCAAGATAAACTTAAGCACGTTGCCGGAAACATCCGACCGCTTTCAGCCCTGGCTCGACGAAGAGCGCTGCGAAAGCGGCCTATGTTGCGATGCACAATCATGTTGCAACGCAACACACCTTGGGGTAGGGAAACCGCGCGGTCGGTGCCTGGATTTCAGCCTCTTCCGCCCGGTGATTTCGCAGAGCGATCGCCGCGATGCCTCAATCAGCAGGAGAGAATCGATGCCCACGCCGTCCTACGAGATCCCGTCCGACATGCGCGACATGGCCGAAAAGAGCGTCGATCAGGCCAGCCGCGCCTTTGACGGCTTCATCAGTGCCGCTCAGAAGGCCGCCGGACAGGCCGACACGACCGCCGCTACGGTTCAGACAAATGCCAAATCCATCGGCACCAAGGCCATGGGCTTCGCCGAGGTCAATGTCCGCAGCGCCTTCGAGCTGGCCCGCAAGCTCGTCCGCGCCAAGGACCTCCAGGAGGTTCTCGCCCTGCAGACGGACTATGCCAAGAGCCAGATGACCACCATATCGGAGCAGGCCAAGGAGCTCGGCTCCATCGTGCAGACCACCGCTCAGGGCGTGGCGCAGTCGGCTTCGGCGTCGGTCAAGTCCGCCGCCGAGCAGGCGACGAACCAGACCCAGGGCTGATCCCTGCTGCGGTCGGAGCGGCTGTCCGTCCGGACGCCGTTCCGACCGCGAATGATGGTGGCCCCATTTCATTCGGCTGCGTTTCGGCGCTCCCCGACACAAGCTGCCGCTGATCAGACGTCGGAGCGCGCACCATGCCGCCCAAACAGACATCCAAGGATGCCTCGCCCGGACAGGCGTCTCGGCGGGAAACCAAGCTGCAGAAGCAATCGAAAGCGTCTCGCCAGGACCACGAGGCTTCGGTCGAAGGGAGACTCCCGATGCACTCGGACCCGTTTCAGGCTCGCGCCCCCGGCGACCCGCAGGCCGGCACCGCCGCGATCCACCCCGTCACCGCCGAGGCGCTCGACGACGCCGCGCACAAGGCCGCAGAGCTGGCCGACGGCGTGGCGCATCACACGATCTCCCTGGGTGAGCGAGACGGCGCCCTGGACGACCCGGCATCTGCGATGTCGGCCGATGATGCGGCCGACACGGATCGGGAGAGCGTGACGGGCGCGGTCGCCAGGGTCCAGGAAGCCAATCCTATCGCGACAGCGAAATCGTCGGAACCGGGCGAAGAAACGGGGCCGCGTGACTCTGCGGCAGGTGGGGCTGCCCCGGAGGCGACGCTGACCCGCTATAACGACAAGGTGCTGGAGATCGTGCAGGGCAACATCGCCGCCTCGACGGCGCTACTCTCCGCCCTGAGCCAGGCCAAGAGCCTACCCGAAGCGGTCGCCATCAACACCGATCACCTGCAGCGGCAGCTCCTCGCGATGACGGCGCAGGGACGTGAACTCGCGAAACTCGCCCAAAAGCTGGGTCTCGATGCCTTGAAGCCTCTGGCGGGCATTCTCCAGCGTCGACGCTGATCGCCGAGGCGGGATCGTTGTCCTCTCCTCCCGAGGGGTTGATTTCAGCCCCGTTTGCTTTTATCGCTCTGCCTCTCACGCGAGACGTGCCGCCATAGCTCAGTTGGTTAGAGCGCTAGATTGTGGATCTAGAGGTCCCCCGTTCGAGCCGGGGTGGTGGTACCATTTCCTTTTAGACACTCAGCCCGTGTCGTGGGTGGCCTAAACGGTCCAGCGCTGAGTTATCCGGTCACCGCGGTTGAGCGTCCATCGTCGGGTCAGCATGGTGCGCCGATCGGACGGAGTGGTGCAACCCGCTTTTTGCCAATCGCCAGCATTCCGAGAAAGCTGGCTTTCGCACGAAGCCGGGGACGGCGATGCTACCAACCCGATGTTTGAGCAGCACCACCTCGACGTCGTGCTGATGCTCTCCAACGGCGAGAATGCCCGGATGGCGAACCGATCGGCGGGTCATTCAGGGCCGAGATGGTGCTTCTCCCGCTACGACAATCCCCGATGGAGGCAAGCCGGAACCGTTGCGAAGCCGCTCGCCTCTTGTTCGAAGTTACATACGCATGGCTGCCATACGTGCGAAACGTCGACACGTCCGCCCCGTAACTCCACTCCCGAGGGGAGGACTTCATGGAGTGGTTCAGCATTGCGGCAGCCGTGGGCGGCCCGGTCTGCATGGCGGCGATCTGGTGGGTGATCATCAAAGACGGGTAAGCCGGAGAAGGAGCTATTCGGCTTCCGGCCAGGCCCTCGTACGCTGCCTAGACCAAGATCCTTGACCAAACCACGACGGTCCGGCAGCACTGCTGTGCAGCGCACATCGTTGGGGATTGGATATGAGCTACGGATACTACGGCTACGGTCGATATTATCAGGGACCCGGCGCCGTCTCCCAGCTTGATGGCCCAGGTTCATCCGCCACCGTGCAGACCGCCTATCACGGCAGTTACGCTTACGAGTCGATGCGGGGTGGTATCTACACGTCCGATCTCACCTACAACACTAATGATTTCATCAGTCACTCAAGCTATATCTATATGGGACCTGACTACGGCACCAGGTCTACCGATATCTATCACGATTATACCAGCCATACACAAGCCAGCCCTTACTCGGATTTCAGCAATTTCTATTACTCAATCGGCTACTCGCCATACGGCTACACAACCTTTAGCAATCAATCAACGACTGGTGTTTACCACTATGTGGGAAACAATGAATACCTAGATCGGACGTCACAAAGTTCAAGCGAGACGTCGGACGGGTACACGTTCTCCACCTACTCTCACTCCGACTTCGAGCGCACGGATGGTCAGTTCGATGCGGGGTCGAGTCAAACGTACTCTGTAAGAAGCGTGACGGATCCCTACGGCTATTCAACTTACAGTATATCGCACACGTGATCCTGGATTTCGGGCGAGCTTTCGCAGAGGTTGAGCGCCTGAAGTCTTATCACGACCAAGTGCCTCTGCTGCTCGGCCCATGGACTTCGACGGTTGGCTCGACGGCTCGCTCGGCCTAGAGGCCCTGGGATCGAAGAGCAGGCGTATCGAAGGCCCGATGTCGATCGGGCTTGTGGGCAAGCGCTGAAACCAGTGATCCTGGGAAACGCGCCTGCCTTCTTGATCTGTTGCCGAGCACAGGGAGACGGCCTCCGATGATCGCCCTTCCTGGAAGCAGCCCCGGCATGATCGAGCCCTTGGCTGATGCCTCGACGGCCATTGTTCCAAGCGTGACAAGGTCAGCATGGCTACACTGGCCTTGAGCGCTTTCGCCTCCGGCGAATTCGCTCCAGCTTGAAATCAGGAGCAGTCTCATCGGCTTGAAGGCGCCAGAGCGAATCAAAGAAGGCCGATGCCGCTCTCGTCGAGCACCACCAGAATGTTCTTTGCGTGTCACTGCCGGCCTTGAAGGCGATCGACGTGCGCGAGCGCCTGTTGGTTGCGGCGTCTGGCGCCATGGCCACGAGCATGGCGGCGACGTCATGCTGGTCCAGGTCGCGCAGAGTCTTGCAGTTCAGCGACCCGAAACACCCCAGAGCAGGGATGCGGAAGCAAACCTGATCGGCTAACAGAAGGGATACAGGCGTGCCGGCCCGCATGGTCCGGCGTCCAGCACACGAAGGACGATGTTGGTGCGATGAGCCGTTTCCAGCCCGGATCCGGGGGCGAACCCGAAGCGCCCCTGTCCGTGACGACACTCATCGATGCCTTCCCCTGGCGAGAGACCCCTCTCGGCGCGCGCCGCGACTGGCCCGAGCGCATTCGCGGCGCTGTCGACGTCATGCTGATGTCCCCAGCCCCGATGGTCGGTTTCTGGGGCCACGCCGGCACGGCCATCTACAACGACGCTTTCGCGGCTCTCCTGCCCGCCGGCGGGAGCGGCCGGTTCGGCCGCGGCCTGCAGGAGGCCTGGCCCGAATACGCGCCCCTCGTGGCGGCGGCCCGGAAGGGGCTCAGCCCCGCACCGGGCGAAGCGCGCGCCATGCTCCTCGGCCCGGACTTCTGGCCCGATCTCGATGCTCGTCTCTTCGGGGCGGATCTTGGCGAGCGCGCGGGCGTGCTGGTGACGGCGTCGCTACGCGATCCCACCCATTCGCTTTCCGATACCGGCCTTTCCTCCCCGCCGGCGAGTTGGACCGCGGACCGCAGCGGCACGCTCACGGACTTCAGCCCGCGCTGGTTCGCTCTGACGGGCCTGTCCGAAACCGAGGCGAGGGGGCAGGCCTGGCGAGGCGTGATCCATCCCGAGGATCTCGATCGCACGATCGCCACCTGGTCGGCCGCCATTGCGTCGGGACAGACTTTCGATGTGGAACACCGCGTCCGGACGGGAGACGGTTCCTATCGCTGGATGCGCTCCCGGGCCCAGCCGCGCCGGGACGAGGCCGGTCAGCCCGTCACCTGGCAGGGCCGCACCGAACCGCTCGACTGGCGACGGGTGGTGGAAAACCGGCAGGCTCTGCTGCTGGCGCTGGCGGACCGGTTCCGGGCCGCCACCGAGCGGCACGACATCGTCGCGACCGCCACCGAGGCGCTGGGGCGCGAGATCGGCGCCACCCGCGTTCTCTATGCCGAGATCGACCTCGCTCACCACGAGGCGCATCTGGAGGCGCAGTGGCGCCGCGATACGACCGGCGAAATGCCCGAATCCGGGACGCTTCCGCTCGACGGCCTGACGTTTGGTCGCCGCGCCGAATTCGAGGCCGGCATGACCGTCATGGCCTCGGATCACGCGTCGGGCTCGGGCCTCGCCATTCCGCTGATCCGCGACGGCCGTCTGCGCGCCCTGTTCCATGTCTCGGCCGACGGCTCACGCTCCTGGCTGCCGGAGGAGGTCGCGCTCGTCGAGGATGTCGCCACCCGCAGCTGGGATGCCCTCGAACGGATCGGGGCAGCCGCGATCCTGCGGCGCAACCAGGCCCGGCAGAGCTTCCTCCTGGTTCTGGGCGATCGCCTGCGCGAGGCCGTCGATGCCGCCGAGATCACGGAGACCACCGCCGAGGCGCTGGGCCGCCAGCTGCATGTCGTGCGCGCCGGCTACGGCGAAGCGGCGGCGGACGGCGAGACCTTGGTGTTCGACACGGGCTGGTCGGATGGCAGCGTTCCGCCCCTGACCGGCGCCCTGCGCTTCTCCGCACTCGGCGGCACGCATGTCGATGAGTTGCGCCGCGGTCTCACCACTGTCTTCGAAGCGGAGGCGTCCGACGAAGGAGCACTTGTGGCAGGGCTCGGGACCGTGATGGCGGTACCGCTGATCCGGGACGGGCGCCTGCGCGCCGTCCTGACGGCGGGGCGGCTCGACCGGCACCGCTGGACCGCGGAGGAGATCGCCCTCGTCGGTGAAGTCGCGGCCCGCATGTGGGAAGCCCTGGAGCGGGCCCGCGCCGAGGCGGCGCTCCTCGACCTCAATGCCACGTTGGAAAGCCGCGTCGTGCAGCGCACGGCTGAGCTCGCCTCGAGCGAGGCGCGCTTCCGCATCCTGTTCGAAAATGCCCCGGCCGCCATCACGCTGATCCGGGTCGGTCCCGACGGTCGAGCCGTCTACGAAGCCGCCAATGCCGCCGCCGAAGCCTTTCTGGGGCTGCCCACCGCGACGATCCTCGGGCGGGACGTCGCCCAGGTGGCGCGGCCCGGCGATCCCCTGCTCGAGCGGGCGCTCGAATGCGCCGCCACCGGCCTACCGGTCCAGTACGAAACCAGCGTAGAAGTGGACGGTGAGATCCGCACCGCGGAAAGCGTGCTGGCTCCACTGGCCATCGACACCGGCGAAGGCCAGATGCTGATCGGCATTTCGCGCGACATCACGGCGCAGCGCAACGTCGAGGAACAGCTGCGCCAGGCCCAGAAGATGGAGGCGATCGGCCAGCTCACGGGCGGCATCGCGCATGATTTCAATAACCTGCTGACCGGCATCATCGGGTCGCTGGCGATGATGCAGAAGCGTCTCGCTCAGGGTCGCACCGACACTCTGGAGCGTTACGCCGGCCTCGCGTTGGCGTCGGCCAACCGGGCTGCGGCCCTGACCCACCGGCTTCTCGCCTTCTCGCGCCGCCAGCCGCTCGAAGCCAAGGCGGTCGATGCCAATGCGCTCGTGGCGTCCATGGATGAATTGCTGCGCCGTACGATCGGAGAAAGCATCGTGCTCCAGAGCGTGCAGACGCCGGGCCTGTGGCTGACCCTTTGCGATCCTCACCAACTCGAAAACGCATTGCTCAACCTCGCCATCAATGCTCGCGACGCCATGGCAGACGGGGGCCGGCTGACGATCGAGACCGACAATGCGGTGCTCGACGAGGCCTATGTGGCGCGTGAACCCGACGTGTCCCCAGGCGACTATGTCGTGCTGTCGGTCACCGATACGGGCACCGGCATGCCGCCCGACGTGATGGCCCGGGCTTTCGATCCGTTCTTCACCACCAAACCCATCGGCCAGGGCACGGGGCTCGGCCTCTCGATGATCTACGGGTTCGTCAAGCAGTCGGACGGCCATATCAAGATCTATTCGGAGCCGGGCCTCGGCACGAGCATCAAGATTTTTCTTCCACGTTACAATGGTGTGGGCGAGACGCCGACCTTGGATGTCGGCGAGGCGGCGCCTCGCGCCGAGGCGGGCGATACGGTTCTGGTCGTCGAGGACGATGTCACGGTGCGCGACCTCGTGCTCGAGGTGCTCCGCGACCTCGGCTACACGGCACTGCAGGCCGAGGATGGTCCGGCCGGGCTCGCCGTTCTGGCCTCAGGCCGCCGCGTCGACCTTCTCGTCACCGACGTCGGCCTGCCGGGCATGAACGGACGGCAATTGGCCGATCAGGCCCGTCTCAGACGCCCAGACCTCAAGGTTCTCTTCATCACGGGCTACGCGGAGAATGCGGCTTTCGGCAACGGGCATCTCCATCCCGACATGCAGATGATGACCAAGCCCTTCGCCGTCGACGCCTTGGCAAAGCGCATCCGCAGCATGATCCGGCAGAGCTGAGGGGCGCATCTATGGGTGCCCTACGCCGTCCGTGTCCCACGGCGGGACGGGCTTCCGACCTGAATCCGGCCTTCGTCGTTAATCTTTCGTCGCCAGACTCCCTCCATTCCGGTCCTACTCGAGGTCCGCTATGGTTGGCATGAGCGACGATGGCATGATGACGCGCGAGATCGGCAATCTTCGGTTCCTCATCGAGCAGCAATTGCAGCTCATCGAGGAGCTCGACAGGCGCGGCATGGACGGCCGTTCCGCCCAGGACCTCTTGCGACGGCTGATGCGCCGCGATGAGGAACTCCGGTTTCGGCTCTATGGCGAGGATCCCCGCCGCGTGGCGTGAGAGCCGTCGCGCCTGGAAAGTCCGCTCCGGTGTGAAAGCGGTCAGGCTCAGCCTATATGAGCCGCGTCGTTCAACAGCCGGAACCGCTTCATGACCAAGCCGCTCGTCGTCACCATCCCGCATCAGCTCGGCGCCGTGGAGGCTCAACGCCGGCTGCAGACCGGGATCGAGCAGCTGAAGGAGCAATATGCCGGCAAGTTCGCGGTGTTGGACAATCACTGGACCGGCCCGCATCTCGACTTTCGCGTCAGCGCCATCGGCCAGACGGTCTCGGGCACGCTCGATGTCGCCGAGGACAACGTCACTCTCGCCCTGACCCTGCCCTGGGTCCTCGCCGTGCTGGCCCATAAGGCGCAGGCCTTGATCCAGTCCAAGGGCCAGCTTCTTCTCGAGAAGAAATAAGGGCAGCTCCGTCTCCGCCGGGGCAGTTTCTCCTGCCGCAACCTGACCGAATGCGATCGCGAAGCGGTGCAACCCTGGCATCGACTTTGCGGCTCCCGCTGCATCGCCCCGCAGCCAGGAGCCGGATCCCATGGATTGGCAGACCGAATGGACCAAAACGCAACAGGAACTGTCCGCCGCGTCCCGTAACGAACATCGGTGGAAGAGCTTGCCGGAGGACCGCCGGTCGATCCTGGGACGAGCTGAATACCGTCGGCAGTGCCGGCTCGCCCGCCAGCGGCTGAAGCAGGCCGACGAGCGTTGCCGCACCCTGATCCGCGCCAAACGGGAAGCCATGCACTGAACGGCCGGGCTCCCTCCACGTCGTAGATGAGACGACCCCCGAAGAACGCCGGGTTTACCGCACAAGACCGGAGTCGGGCACGAGGCGGCGCAGTTCCTCGCGAAGCTCGTCGAGCCGGATGTTACCCTTCTGCAGCACGCGGTCGACCTTGCCGTCGAGATCGGCGCGTTCGGCGCGGGTCACTTCTTGGGCGGTCAGCACCACCACATGGACCTGCGCGGCATCGGGCCTGGCCCGGAGAGCGTGCAGGAACGCGAAGCCGTCCATCACCGGCATTCTGAGATCGAGGACGATCAGGTCCGGCAGCGCACGATCGATCTTGTCGAGCGCATCCTGACCGTTCACGGCCACGTCGGTGGTCCAGCCGTCGCGCGCCAGCATGGCACCGATCCAGCCCCTCGCATCGGGCTCGTCGTCGACCACCAGAACGCGGCGCCCGCCTTCGGCGCCGTCCTCGAACCGGTCCAGCAGGCGCTTGAGCTGCGACCAGTCGATCGGCTTCACCAGATAGTCGTTAGCGCCCCGGGCAAACCCGACGCTGCGCTCGTCGAGCGCCGAGATCATGATGACCGGCGTGCCGGACAGGTCCGGGTCGCTCCGGAGCGTCTGCAGCATGGTCCAGCCGTTGACATTGGGCATCTCGACGTCGAGCAGAACGACCTTGGGTCGGTATTGCCGGACCAGCGCGAGCCCCTCGCGCCCGTCGCGGGCCGTCTTTACGGCAAAGCCCTCGCGTTCGAGGAAGCGCGTCAGCAACTCTCGTGCGGCGGAGTCGTCGTCGACCACCAGGATGATGTCGCCCCGCACCACGGCGGGCTGTTCCTCGGCGTCGCTGTCGTCGATGTCCTCGCCCAGTCGCGCCGGCAGGCTGAGGGTGAAGGTCGATCCCTGGCCGTAGACGCTGTCCACCGTCACGTCGCCGCCGAGCTTGCGGCAGAAGGCCCGGGTGATGGCGAGGCCGAGGCCCGTTCCACCATATTGGCGCGTCGTCGATTCGTCCGCCTGCACGAAACGGCCGAAAAGCTTGCTCAACTGCTCGGGCGTCATGCCGACGCCGGTGTCCTCGACGGCGAAGGACATCCAATGCTCGCCACCGTCGACGATCCGCGCGGCGCGTAGCGTCACGGCGCCGTTCTCGGTGAACTTGGCCGCATTGCCGATGAGGTTCAGCAAGCATTGGCGCACCTTCACCTCGTCGGTATTCATGCTCCCGAGGTTCGGTGGCAGGTCGAGGACGAGGCGGTTGCCCTTCTTGGCGACGAGCGGGGTCGCGGCCGCCACGACGTCCTGGATCATCGCGCCGACGTCGAACTCTACGGCCTCGACCGTCATCCGGCCGGCCTCGATCTTGGAGAGATCGAGCACGTCGTTGATCAGGCCGAGAAGATGACGGGCATTGGCCTCGATCTTTTTGACGTCCTCGACGAGCCCGCTGTGGCCGAGCTCCTCGACCTCCTCCGCCACCATGCCGCTGTAGCCGATAACGGCCGAGAGCGGCGTGCGGAGCTCGTGGCTCATATTGGCGATGAACTGGCTCTTGGCCCGGTTGGCGACTTCCGCGGCCTCGCGGGCGGCGTCGAGCCGGGCTTCGGCGGCACGCTGTTCGGTGATGTCGGTGTGGACGCCCACCCATTCCAGCACCGCGCCGGTGGGGTCGTCGATGATCGGGACCGCGCGGATCGAGCAGGTGCGATACTGTCCGTCGTGGCGCCGCACGCGGTGTTCGTAGACAAAGGTTCTCCGCGCCGCGACGGCCTCGTTCCAGGCCGACACCGTGCCGTCGAGATCGTCGGGATGGACGGCGGCACCCCAGCCATGCCCCTCGTATTCGTCCCGGCTCTGGCCGGTCAGGGCGCCCCAGCCTTCCTGTTCGCCCTCCATCCGGCCGAGAGCGGTGTTGGTCCACAGCACGCCCTGCACGGCCGCGACCGCGGCGCGGAAACGCGCCTCGGAAGCGCGAAGCCCGGCCTCGACGAGGCGACGCTCCCGGTTCTCCGCCGCGAGCGACGTGAACAGCCGTGAATTGTCGATCGCCACGGCGATCTGCGCCGCGAAGCCGACGATGAAACGCTCCTCGCGGGCGCCGAAGCGTGCGGGTTCGGGATGTCCGAAAAGCAGTGCTCCGGTCACCCCGGCAGTGCGCGATACGACCGCGACCGCCATGTAGCTGCGGACCGGCAGATGCCCCTTGGGCATGCCGCCCATGGAGCCGTAGCGCGGGTCGGCCAGGACGTCGTCCGACCGGATCACCGCTTCGGCGGTGAAGGTCGGTTTGAACAGGGCCGTCGGGCGCGGCAGGCCGAAGCGCGTGAAGGCCGTGAGGGGCGCTCCGGTCAGGCTCGCCAGCTTCCAGACATCCGCCTCGCCGGCAGGCGTCAGCACGCGCTCGAAGAACGAGCCGTAGGCGGCGCCCGTGAGCCGCGTCGCCGCGTCGATGATGGATTGCGTGAGGGTGTCGAAATCGAGTTCGGCAGCCAGCATAATGTTGAGCTGGCTCAGCTGCTCGAGCTCGGCGGAGGCGCTTGCCTCTCCCTCATTCTGAAGTCGCGGCTGGTCGGGGTCTGACACGCGGTCTCCTGGGCCGACTCACCGTCGTCCGATTATTGTTCCGATGCAACGCGCACATCGGCAAGATCGTGACCGAGCTTCACGCGCTTGGCTTCGAGGTAGGTGGCGTTATGAGGGTTCGGCCCGATGCGGAGAGAGCGGCGCTCCGCCACTGTCACGCCGTAACGCTCCAGCGCGATCCGCTTGCGCGGGTTGTTGGACAGGAGCCGCAGGCGAGAGATACCCAGTTGCCCCAGGATCTGCACCGCCACGCCGTAATCGCGCATGTCGGCCGGAAAGCCGAGTTCCACATTGGCCTCCACCGTATCGAGACCGCGCTCCTGGAGCGCATAGGCGCGGATCTTGTTGGCGAGGCCGATGCCGCGCCCCTCCTGACCCCGCAGGTAGACGACGGCGCCGCCCTGCGGATCCTCGCCGATCTGCTTCAGGGCACGGCGGAGCTGGTCGCCGCAATCGCAGCGCAGCGATCCCAGGGCGTCGCCGGTGAGGCACTCCGAGTGGAGGCGAACGAGGGGTTCGGGACCGAGGGGGCCTGACTCGTCCGGCCGACGCACCAGCGCCAGATGTTCGGTGCCGTCGAGGAGCCCCCGAAAAGCGTGAACCTGTAGCGGCTCGTCCGAATAGATGGAGGGGAGCTTCGCCACGGCCACCTCCTCGACGATCGTCTCGGTGGCCAGGCGGCGCGTGACGATGTCCTGGATGCTGACGGAGGGCAGGCCCAGCTCGGCCGCAAAGCCTGCCATTTCGGCGCTCGAAGCGAGAACGCCACTCGGCAGCGCGGCGGCGCGCAGGAGCGCCGGCCCTGGGTGCCCGGCCCCCTTCACGAGATCCTGGGCGGCCTCGTCGATGCCGGAGGTCACCAGGACACCGCCCGGCCGCGGCGTGGCCCGCACAACATCGAGCCGACGCGGCAGGTGGTCCGTCGCGACATCCGGCCCGGCCAATATCGTCAGCGCGCCCCGGCCATGCCGCGTGACGATGTCGAGATCCGCTCCATCCACTGTGACCAGGAAGGCCGTGCCCTCGCGCGCTTCATCGGTCAACAGGACGGTCCCACCATCCCGCAGCCGCTCCAACGCTGCGTTCAACCCCGACATCTGTTCTCCCGTCATCGAACCCGCACCAGCGTCTCAGCGGTCAAGGTCACAGTTTCGGCCGACCCGTCCCGGCGGCGGATCTCGGCCCGATCCGGCGTGTCGCCCGTGCCCTTGTGGATCACGATCCATTCATCCCACAGCCCTGCGGCGTCGAGGCTCGTCAGAACGGCAGGTCCGGCTTCGACCAATACCTCAAGGGCTCCGGCTTCGCCGAGCCGGTCCAGCGCCGCCCCGATATCATCGCTGCGGAAGGCCTCGAGGTTACGCTCCCGTGCGTCGGCGAGATATCGATCGGGGACTCGACCGCGGCGGTCCAGGACCGCCAACTGGCGGCGGCGCTCCGGATGGTCGGGCACGCGGCGCACATCGAAGCCGGGATCATCGGCCAGGATCGTCCCGGAGCCCGTCAGCATCGCATCGGCGCGCCGCCGCAGGGCATGGGCGAAGCTCAGGGCCGGTTCGGAGGTGAACGTCGTGGCCCCTGCAGGAGGGATCATGGAGCCCGCCGGATCGAGCGCCTGTTTCACGGTAACCCACGGGCGCCCCGTCATGGCGCGCTTAGCGAAAGGTGCGATGAGGCCGCGGCAGTCGGCCGCGAGATCGGCGAGGCCGGAAACATCCTCGGCGAAACGGACGTCCAATCCGGCGCGGGCGAGCCGGTCGGCACCCCCGCCCGCTACGGACGGGTTTGGATCCCGAGTCCCCGCCACGACGGCGCGTGCCGACGTCCCTAGAATCGCTTCCGTGCAGGGCGGCGTGCGCCCCTGGTGATTGCAGGGTTCGAGTGTCACCACGACCGTGTGGATCCGGTCTGCGATGCCGGCGGCCCGTGCGGCCGCGATGGCGCCCGCTTCAGCATGCGCGGTGCCGGCCTTGAGGTGCGCCGCGACTGTCAGGACGCGGGAGTCCCGATCGAGCAGGACGCAGCCCACGGGTGGGTTCGGCGCCGTCGCACCGCGGAATCGCGCCGCCGCATCGACCGCCAGTCGCAAGGCCGAGGCGAGGGTCTGGGGACCATCGGGCCGGGGCGGCAGCACAGGATTCGGAAGCAACACGGACGGGCACCCGCGAGACGCGATGAACTGGAGACCGCAGGATCGGTCCGCTACGAGACTGCGAGGTAATGTGCCGCCGGCCCTCCCGCAAGCCGGACGGCAGGACGGGGCTCGACCGGAACTTTAGTCCCGCACCGGCCGTAAACCTTGGCACCCACGCTTTCCATCGAGGACGTCACGCCTCCGGCGATCGACGTCAGACCCTGGTGCCGCGGGGAGTGGATCGATCAAGGGAGGTGACGTCATGGTGCTGCGCGTGTCGGGCAAGAACCTGGACATCGGCGAGGCGCTTCAGTTCCACGCGCGAGAGCGCGTCGGAGCCGCCCTGGCGAAATATTTCGATCGCGAGGCCACGGGCCACGTCACGCTGCAACCCGACGGCTCGGCCTTCGCCGCCGATCTGGTTTTGCACCTGCCCGCCGGCATCACGCTTCAATCGGAAGGCCATGCTCACGAACCCTACGCGGCGGTGAACAAGGCGGTCGAGCACCTGGAAAACCGTCTGCGCCGTCACAAGAGCCGCATCAAGGATCGGCACGCCGCCCATAAGGTGAAGTCGAGCGACGGTGCAAGAGACGCCTCCGGCCACGATACTGACGAAGGCACCTTCGTAGCCTACCGAACCCTGGAGGCCCCGGATGACGGAGAGGTGGCGACCGATTTCAGTGCAACCGTCGTGGCGGAATCGGGCGTGGCGGTTCGGCGCATGTCGGTCTCGGCCGCCGTCCTCGAACTCGACCTCTCTGGAAGGCAAGTCCTCATGTTCAGGGCCAGCGTCGACGGAGAACTCAACGTTGTATATCGGCGCAACGATGGCCATATCGGTTGGATCGATCCGTCGAAGCCGGCGGGGGGATTGGCGGAGCGGGGCTGACACGTGCTATGCGGACCGCGCTCCGACAACGGACCGCTCCCGGGCTTCACTCGACCTCGCGAGGTCTTGCTGGCACGGAAGTTGCCGCGTTGCGGCACGCGAGCCTAGGACTCGACATGAGATGCCGTTAGACGATCTGATCACCGCCGACGCGATCCTTCCCGCGCTGCGTGTCAACACCAAGAAATCGGCACTTCATGAGTTGAGCGAGCGGGCCGGCATCGTGTCGGGGCTGAATGCGCGCGAGATATACGATGCCGTGCTGCAGCGCGAGCGATTGGGATCGACCGGGGTCGGCAACGGCATCGCCATACCGCACGGCAAGCTGCTCAGCTGCACCAGGATCGTCGGGGTCTTCGCCCGGCTGGAGCGGCCAATAGAATTCGAGTCGCTCGACGGCGCACCGGTGGACTTGGCGTTCCTGCTGGTGGCTCCCGAAGCCTCGGGCGCCGACCATTTGAAGGCGCTGGCGCGGATCGCCCGCGTGCTGCGGGAACCGCGTATCGTGGCGAAGCTCCGCGCGACCCGCGACGCAGCCGGGCTCTACGGCGTCCTCGTGCATCAGGAAGCGTCCAACGCCGCCTGAAACGATGCAGGGGCAGTCTTCAGGCCTTGCCCTTCAGCGCCTCCTCCAACGACATCTTGGCGGACCCGGGCTTCAGCGGTTTCTGCTGGCTTTCGTGCGGTGACCAGCCCGACAGCCAAACCGTGTCGAACGTGGCCCGTACCCGCCCGTCAGGATCGGAAAACCGCTCGGCGTAAACTTCGAGCGCCCGCATCAGCACGGCGCGGCGAAGCGGCCCGCGGTGGCGCAGCGACAGGGCGTTGGTGGCTCCCATGGCGCGGAGATCCGTAAATAGCCCGAACAGCTGGCGGTAGCGGACCACCAGCGGCTCCGTATCCGTCACCGGAAGGGCGAAACCGGCACGTTGCAGCAGGCCTCCGAGGTCGCGCAGATCCGCGAAGGGCGCCACGCGGGGGCTCGCCCCGCCGACGATCTCGCTTTCCGCGATCGACAGCGCGGCGCGGAGTTCATTGAGCGTGCCGCCGCCGAGGAGGCAGCACTGGAAAAGCCCGTCGGGCGACAGCGCCCGACGGGCCTGCACCAGGGCGCCAGGCAGGTCGTTGACGGTGTGGAGAGACAGACAGGAGACGATGAGGTCGAAGCTGCCGGGCGCAAAGGGCTGGCGCTCCTCGTCGCCCACCAAGGAGGTCCAGCGCCCGGCACCGGCGGATTCCGAGATCGGCGAGAGCCGGACGATGTCCGCCTTCGGTAGCGCGTCGGCCAGGGCTGCCGCCACGGCGGGTCCCGGCGATCCAAGGTCGAGCACGCGACGGAAGTCCCGCTTCACGACGGAGAGCCGCTCGACGAGGTCGGTCGCGGCACGGGCGAGGAGGAAGTCTTCGCCGCCGGTCGCGGCGGCGCGCGCGCGGCGGCGGCGGATCAGGGCACGATCGAAGATCTGGGGGGCGCCGGGCCGCATGGCCGGTGCCGAGGCGTCGAAAAGCTGAGGTGTCACGGCCCCGATATGGCGCTTGTCCCGGGGAGCGTCAAAGGGCTGCGGCGCCCGGATCGGGCTTATGGGCGTTATCCGTCCATGGAATCCGACATGGCCGGCACCGCCCCGGCGCCCCACCTGTTCTCCGGCGCGGTTGCGCCTCTGCTTCACCCGGAGACGCTGCCACCGCTGGCGCGGCATCGCCTGTGGCGTCCGAAACGCGTCCTCGTGACCCGCTCGGCCCGGGTCTGGCCGCGGGCCCTCACGATCGCTGAACGAGCGGCAGCGCTCGGCGCGGAAATCGTGGAACTGCCGAACGATCGCCTGACCGGCCTTGTCGGCGGCGAGAGCCCGGCCGCCGACTACCGGCGTGCCAAGGCCACGATGGCGATCGTGGTGGCGTCGCCGGCCAAGCGGCGTCTGCAGCCGATCCCGCCTTCGGCCGATTGGCGCTTCGACCTCGCCGAGGGCTGCCCGGCCCACTGCCAATATTGCTATTTGGCGGGCTCGCTGGCCGGCCCTCCGATCACCCGGGTCTACGCCAATGTCGACGAGATCCTCGGCGGTCTCGCCGACTACGTGGGCCAGGGGACCATCACCAGCGCCTCGGCCGAGCGGTCCGGCGAGGGCACGACCTTCGAGGCCTCCTGCTACGCCGATCCGCTCGGCGTCGAGCACCTGACGGGGTCGCTGTCGGAGGCGGTGAGCGTCTTCGGCCGCTGGGACGCGCCCGTGCAGCTGCGCTTCACGACGAAATTCGCCGACGTCTCGCCGCTGCTCGGCCTCGTCCATAACGGCCGGACGCGGGTGCGGATGTCGGTCAACGCGCCGGCGCTGATCCGCTTCGAGGGCGGCACGAGCCCGCTCGCCGACCGCCTGCGCGGCCTCGGGCAACTCGCCCGCGCCGGCTACAAGGTCGGGCTGACTGTGGCGCCGATCCAGCCCGTCGAGGGTTGGCGCCAGGGCTATGCGGCGCTGTTCGCGGAGGCGGCGCGCGAACTCCAGGATGCGCCGAAGCTCGACCTCACCGCCGAACTCATCACCCACCGGTTCACGCCGAAGTCGAAGGGCGTGCTGCAGGGCTGGTACCCCGGCTCCGACCTCGAGATGGACGAAGAGAAGCGCTCTCGCAAGCTGACCAAGTTCGGCTCGGTGAAACACGTCTACCCGGCCGCCACCATGAAGGAAATGCGGGTCGAGCTCACGGACCTCATCGCCCGACACCTGCCGGCGGCGAAGGTGCTCTACTGGACGTAAGTTTGAGGACAGACAGGCCGTCCTTGCCGCTTCAACTTTCGAACGTAGAGGTTGGCGTCTCCGCCACTATTTGGGGCGGGGGACGGCCACCCATCTCGGCACAGCCGAGACGGGACCCTCCACGCGAAGCGTGGTGGTGGGGGCCGCCCGCCTTGCGTCTCCGCCCTCTCCGCCGTAACGCTCCCGACAGCATCTGACGGAGAAACTGCTTGGCCCGCCCGGACCCCGCGATCACGCCCGACATCGTCGCGGCCCATGGCATCAAGCCCGACGAATACGCGCGCTTCGTCGCCCTGATCGGCGGCCGCTCGCCGACCTGGACCGAGGTCGGCATCGTGTCGGCCATGTGGAACGAGCATTGCTCCTACAAGTCGTCGCGCTTCCACCTGCGCGGGCTGCCCACCAAAGCACCCTGGGTGATCCAGGGCCCCGGCGAGAATGCCGGCGTGATCGACATCGGCGACGGCCTCGCCTGCGTGTTCAAGATGGAGAGCCACAACCACCCCTCCTTCATCGAACCCTACCAGGGCGCGGCGACGGGCGTCGGCGGTATTCTGCGCGACGTCTTCACCATGGGGGCGCGGCCTATCGCCTGCCTCGACGTGCTGCGCTTCGGATCGGTGGACCACCCGAAGACGCGCCACCTTGTCGGTGGCGTCGTGGCGGGCATCGGCGGCTACGGCAATTCCTTCGGCGTGCCGACGGTCGGCGGCGGCATCGCCTTCGACAGCTCCTACGACGGCAACATCCTCGTCAACGCCATGGCGGTGGGCCTCGCCCGTACCGACGGCATCTTCTATTCGAAGGCGACCGGCGTCGGGAAGCCGATCGTCTATCTCGGCTCCAAGACCGGGCGCGACGGCATCGGCGGCGCCGCCATGGCGTCGGCGGCCTTCGACGACGATGCCTTGGCGAAGCGCCCGACCGTTCAGGTCGGCGACCCCTTCGCCGAAAAGCTTCTGCTCGAAGCTTGCATCGAACTGATGCGCACCGGCGCCGTGATCGCCATCCAGGACATGGGCGCCGCCGGCCTCACCTCCTCGGCAGTGGAAATGGGTGCCAAGGGCGATCTCGGCATCGAACTCGACCTCGACGCCGTGCCCTGCCGCGAGCCCGGCATGACGGCCTACGAGATGATGCTATCGGAGAGCCAGGAGCGCATGCTCATGGTGCTAGACCCCGCCAAGCAGGCCGAGGCCGAAGCCGTGTTCCGGAAGTGGGAGCTCGATTTCGCCGTCATCGGCAAGACCACCGATACGCTGCGCTTCGTCATCAAGCATGGCGGCGAGGTGAAGGCAGACCTGCCCATCAAGGAACTCGGCGACCAGGCCCCGCTCTACGACCGGCCCCATGCGCCGGCGCCGAAGCGTCCCGTGATCGCGCCCGCCGATGTCGAGGCGCCGATGCGCAACCGCGACGCCCTCCTCCACCTCCTCGGCACGCCGGACCTCGCCTCGAAACGCTGGGCCTGGGAGCAATATGACAGCCTCATCGGCGGCAATACGATCGTCGGCCCGGGTGGCGCCGATGCCGCGGTGGTGCGCGTCGAGGACGGGCCGAAGGGCCTTGCGCTGACAGCCGACGTGACGGCGCGCTACTGCGCCGCCGATCCGTTCGAGGGCGGCAAGCAGGCCGTCGCGGAAGCCTGGCGCAACCTCACGGCCGTCGGAGCCCTGCCCCTGGCGCTGACCGACAACCTGAACTTCGGCAATCCGGAGAAGCCCGAAGCCATGGGCGAACTCGTGGGCTGCATCCGCGGCATCGGCGAGGCGGCGCGGGCGCTCGACTTCCCTATCGTGTCGGGCAATGTGTCGCTCTACAACGAGACCGGCGGCCGCGGCATCCTGCCGACCCCCACGATCGGCGGCGTCGGCCTCGTCGACGACGTGGCGCGGATCGCGCGCTCGGCCTTCACGGCAGAGGGCGAGGCCGTGCTGCTCGTCGGCGAGACCCATGGCTGGCTCGGCCAGTCGCTCTATCTGCGTGACATCTGCGGCCGTGCCGAGGGCGCGCCGCCGCCCGTCAACCTCGGTGCCGAGCGGCGCCACGGCGACTTCGTCCGCGCCCTCGTTCGCGACGGCCGCATCACGGCGGTTCACGACTTGTCGGATGGCGGCCTTGCGATTGGCCTCGCCGAGATGACGCTTGGCCACGGCATCGGTGTCAGGCTGGACATCGGCGCGCTCGGGGGGCTGCCGTCGCATGCGGCGCTGTTCGGCGAGGATCAGGGGCGCTACCTCGTGAGCTGCAGCGAGGCTCAGGCCGACGCCATCTTGGAGGCCGCAGGCGACGTGCCGGTCGACCGGATCGGCGCCACCGGCGGCGCCTCCTTGATCCTGCCAGGCGAGGCCGCCATAGAGGTGAGCGAGATCCGACGGGTGCGTGACGCCTGGATGCCGCGCTATATGGCGGGCGAGCGGGCCGAGGCAGCGGAGTAGACCTTTATGGCAATGGAAGCAGCAGATATCGAGCGGCTTATCAAGGAAGCCCTCCCCGACGCGACGGTGGAGATCCGCGACCTCGCGGGCGATGGCGACCATTACGCCGCTACCGTGGTGTCTCCGTCTTTCAAGGGCGTCAGCCGCGTGAAGCAGCACCAGATCGTCTATGCGGCGCTGAAGGGCAACATGGGCGGTGTGCTGCACGCCCTGGCACTGCAGACCTCGGCGGAGTGACGGGCGGCACCCTTCGTGATCCCTGGTGCTGCTTTTCGCCCGCTCCTATATGATGCCCGAAGCCGGAGCGGAGGATCCGCACCGCGACGCGAAAGGACGACACGATGGCCAGCGCTCACGAGACGATCGATGCCGAGGTCAAGGGCAACGACGTGGTGCTCTTCATGAAAGGCACGCCGCAGTTCCCCATGTGCGGGTTCTCGGGCCAGTGCGTACAGATGCTCGACTATTTGGGCGTGCCCTACAAAGGGGTGAACGTCCTCGAAGACGCCGAGCTGCGCCAGGGCATCAAGGACTACACCAACTGGCCGACCATTCCGCAGCTCTACGTCAAGGGTGAGTTCGTGGGTGGCTGCGACATCATCCGCGAGATGTTCCAGTCCGGCGAGCTGGCGACCCACATGGCCGACGCTGGTCTGCCGGTGAAGCAGACCGCCGTCGGCTGACGCAGGCGCTTCGGCCCGCGACAAATGGCGTGAAGCGCGACCTCGACAATAGAAGCGTCGCGCAACACATCTGAGGACCGTCTCTCTCCGTAGCGATCCTCATGACCGATCAGGAACAGAACCGCTTCTCCGCCCGCGCGGCACGCTATGCGCGTGTCGGCGCCAATGTCGGTGGAGTCGCGGCCCGGATGGCGGGAACGCGTCTTTTCGGCGGCGACGGTGATGCCAGCAACGCGGTGGCGCTGACCAAGGCCCTCGGCGGCCTCAAGGGCCCGCTGATGAAGGTCGCGCAGCTGCTGTCGACCATTCCCGATGCGATCCCGGCCGAATACGCCGAGGAGCTCGCCAAGCTCCAGAACGATGCCCCACCCATGGGATCGGCCTTCGTACGGCGCCGGATGGCTGCCGAGCTCGGCCTCGATTGGCAGAACCGGTTCGGCAGCTTCGACCTCAAGCCCGCCGCAGCGGCCTCCCTGGGCCAGGTGCATCGCGCCTCGCGCCTCGATGGCTTGGCGCTCGCCTGCAAGCTGCAGTATCCCGACATGGCCTCGGCGGTCGAGGCGGACCTCAAGCAGCTCGACGTGTTGCTGGCCATTCAGCGCCGGATGAGCCCGGCCATCGACGCGCGGGAGGCCATCAAGGAGATCGGCGCCCGTCTGCGCGAGGAACTCGACTACCGCCGCGAGGCGAAGCACGCTGCCCTCTATGCGTTGATGCTCGACGGCGTCGATCAGGTCCGCGTGCCGAAGGTCGAGACCGAGCTGTCGACCGACCGCCTGCTCACCATGGAGTGGCTCGACGGGCGCAGGCTGCTCAGCTTCAAGGATGCGCCGCTCGAGGTCCGCAACCGCATCGCGATCGCCATGTTCAAGGCGTGGTGGGTGCCGTTCAGCCATTACGGCGTGATCCATGGCGACCCTCATCTCGGCAATTACACGATCCGCACCGGGGCCGATGCCGACGATGCTGAAGGCATCAACCTGCTCGACTACGGCTGCATTCGTATCTTCCCGCCGAAGTTCGTCGGCGGGGTCGTCGACCTCTACGAGGGCCTGCGCCAGGGCGACCAGCAGCGTGTCGTCCACGCCTACGAGACCTGGGGGTTCAAGAACCTCAGCCAGCCCCTCATCGACACGCTGAACATCTGGGCCGGCTTCATCTACGGGCCGATCCTGGACGATCGCGTCCGCACCGTCGCCAATGGCGTCGAGCCTGGTCAGTACGGCCGGAAGGAAGCCTTCCAGGTCCATCAGGCGCTGAAGAAGCACGGCGGCATCACGGTACCGCGCGAATTCGTCTTCATGGACCGGGCCGCCGTCGGCCTCGGCGCGGTCTTCCTTCACCTGAAGGCCGAGTTGAACTTCTACGCACAATTCAACGAGGCCATCGGCGGCTTCGACCAGCAGGTTCTCGCCGATAAACAGGCCGCTGCGTTGAAGCAGGTCGGCCTCACCCGCTGACGACGGGCAGGCCCCGGCCGAGAGCCTTAATGGAAGGTTCAGCGGCGGTCCTCAATGTGACTGGATCACACGCCACCTGCCGCGGGGTCCATGCCCAGTCTCCTCCGATTCCTGACTGTCGTTGTGGTGCTGGCGGCCCTGGTCTATGGCGCCATGCTGACGCTCGTCAGCGTCGTCGAGCCCGTGGCGCGTCCGATGGAACAGGCGGTTCCCGCCGCCAAGCTCAATCCGCCGAGGCCCTGAGACCATGTCGGCGCCGCCGCTGACGCAGATCCCCGCCCCGGGGGCGCTGCGTGACCTCTTCCTCGATATGATCGCCGCCGAGCGGGGTGCCGCGACAAACACGCTCGACGCCTATGGCCGCGATCTCGCCGATTATCTCGGCTTCCTGGCCCAACAGGCCGACCACCCAGTCCGCGTCGAGACGGGGCGCATCAGGGACTATCTCCTTAAACTCGAACGCGACGGTTTGAAGCCGGCGTCCGCTGCGCGCCGGCTCTCGGCTCTGCGGCAGTTCCACAAGTTTCTCTTTACCGAGGGCCATCGGCCGACCGATCCGACCACGGTGCTCGAAGGCCCGCGCCGCGGTCGACCGCTGCCCAAGGTGCTTGGGCCGGAGGAGGTCGAACGGCTTCTCGCCGTGGCCCAGGCTGGCCTCGACGACCCCGAGCGCACGCCGGTCGAGCGCTGGCGCGCCGCGCGGATGAACTGCCTGCTCGAACTCCTCTACGCCACGGGGCTGCGCGTCTCCGAACTCGTAGCCCTGCCCCGCTCTGCCGCCCGGGCGGCAGCCGGCAAGGGCGAAACCCTGACGATCCGCGGCAAGGGCGGGCGCGAACGCCTCGTGCCGCTGTCCGACCCCGCCCGGCGCGCCATCGCGGTCTATCGCCAGGCCGCCGCCAAGGCGGGCTTCGGCCAGACGCTCGATGGCGGCCCCTGGCTGTTTCCGGCCGACAGCGAGCAGGGCTTCATGACCCGCCAGGCCTTCGCCCGCGACCTGAAAGCCGTCGCGGTATCCGCCGGCATCGCCGAGGGGCGCATCAGCCCGCATGTGCTGCGCCATGCTTTCGCGAGCCACCTGCTGCAGAACGGCGCCGACCTGCGCGTCGTACAGGAACTGCTCGGCCATGCCGACATATCGACGACACAGATCTACACCCATGTGCTCGACGACCGCATGAAGGCGATGGTGCGCGACCTGCATCCCCTGAACGAGGCTCACCCGAAGTAGGCATGGCGCGGCAGCCTCTGCGTTGACCGCTTCGGGACACGCTGGTCTAAGGCGGCATGTCCCTCCTCTTCGCCGCCCAGATCGCGCCTCAGCGCAGCACCCAATATTCCAACCTCGCCGGCGATCTCGCGGCAGCCGAACTCGGCGCATCGCCGCTCGGGCGCCGCGCGCACGAGATCGCGATGCGGCGCATCGCCGGCCAGGATTACGTCACCTTCGCGTTAGAGGCGGAAAACCTGTCCGACGAAGACCGGATCCTGCTGGCGAGCCTTGCCACGCTCGGGAACATCTTCGAGCTCTACGATGGCTTGGGTGGCGTAGAGGGGCCCCTGCTCCGCCCGGTCGCGGTCGACTACCCTTATGTCCTGTCGCCCGATATGGCGGCGGTGCGACGCTACAAGGGCAAGACCAACGAGCTCTTCACACTCTTCCTCTGCAATATTGCGAAGTTCGCCAGCCGCTTCGCCGAAGCACCCTGGCGCGACCTGCGCGTCTTCGATCCGCTCGCCGGCGGAGGCACCACGCTCTTCACCGCGCTGGCGCTCGGCGCCCACGCGGCCGGGATCGAACGCGAGCGCGACGACGTGGAATCGACCGCGACCTTCATCACCCAGTTCTGTCGGGAAAGCCGTACCTCGGTCGGGGTTCGAGAGGAGCGGCTGCGGCAACTCGAGGCGCATCGCTGGCAGTTCCGTATCGGCCGCGAGAAGGAAGACCCGCGGCGCTGCCTGCTGGCCAGCGGCGACAGCGCCCTCACGCGCGACCTCCTGGCCGGCTTCGGCAAGCCGCACCTGATTGTCACGGACCTGCCCTACGGCATCCAGCATCAGGCGCCACTGGAGGATCTGCTCGGCAGTTGCCTGCCGGCCTGGGCGGGCGCAATGGAGCCCGGCGGGGCCCTAGCCTTCTCCTGGGACTCGACACGGGCCACGCGCGACAAGATGGTGGCCCTGGTCGAGGAGCTCACGCCTTTGCGGGTCGTCGCGGAGGCGCCCTACGCCGAACTCGCGCATCGGGTCGATCGCGTCATCAAGCGGCGCGACGTCATCGTGGCGCGCATTGCTTGAACGGTTTCGGAGACGAAAGACGTTCGTCTGAGAGGGCGGACCTTTCCGACTTAAGCCACGCCTTCAGAATGGAAGGTTGAACACGCGGTAGGGCTGAAGAGCGCCCTGCTCGATCGGGCCGAAGGCCACCACGACGCCGCCGCAAGCTGCATAGGCCATGCCCTCGCTCGGCGCATCGCGGCCGCGCAGCAGCAGCGGCTGTCCGCGACGAAGACGTGCCGCATCCTGCCGGACGATGTCGACGCTTGGCACCTCGCCGAGACCCGCCTCCACGCGCCGCAGCGAGGCCAGGAGGTCCGACATGTCCTTACCCTCGTCGGGCAGCGTCACACCGTCGGCCTCGTGGAAGGGGCCGACGCGCGTGCGCCGCAGTGCATTGACGTGTCCGAGGCAACCCAGAGCGTCGCCGAGGTCGCGGGCGATGGCCCGGACATAGGTGCCCTTGCCACAATGCGCTTCCAGCACGGCCTCGTCGACAGAGGCTTCGATCAGCTGAAGCGAATGAATGGTGATGGGCCGTTCCGCGAGCTCGAAGATCTCCCCCTCGCGCGCCCGATCGTAGGCTCGCTCGCCATTGACCTTGATGGCCGAATAGGACGGCGGCCGCTGCATGATGGTGCCTTCGAAGGACGGCAGCAGCGCCTCGATCTCGGCGCGCGCCGGCCGAAGATCCGACGTCGCCACGACGGCACCCTCGGTGTCGTCGCTGTCGGTCTTCACGCCCCAGCGGATGCGGAAGCGATAGCTCTTGGCGCCGTCCTGGACGAAGGGGACCGTCTTGGTGGCCTCGCCGAAGGCGATCGGCAGCAGGCCGGAGGCCAGCGGGTCGAGCGTGCCTGCATGGCCGGCCTTCTTGGCATTGAACAGGTGCTTCAGCCGTCCGACCGCCTGGGTCGACGTCATTCCGACCGGCTTGTCGAGAATCAGCCAGCCGTTCACTTCAGTCTTGATCTTGCGGGCCGGTCTGGCAGGTCGCGCGTCCTGCGCTTCGGTCGTGATCGTTACGTCAGTCATGGCTCTCGTCGTCGCTCTTGAGGTCGCGCTGTACGACCGGCAAGGCCAGCAATGCGTCGATCCGGGCGGATTTCTCGAAGCTCTCGTCCGGCCTGAATTTCAGGTCGGGCGCAAATTTGAGGTTGATCTTGTGGGCGAGTTCGGTGCGGAAGAACTTCTTTTGCTTGTCGAGGGCCGCAATCACCGGCCCGACGTCGCCGCCGCCGAGCGGCATGACATAGACATTGGCGAGCTTGAGGTCCGGCGACATGCGCACCTCCGGCACCGTGATGACGCGCTTCTCCAGCGCAGGATCCGGCGCACCTCCGCGCGACAACAACTCGGCCATGATGTGACGGATAAGTTCCCCGACGCGCAGCATGCGCTGGGACGGCTGTGCGCCGGAATGGTGAGCTCTGGACATGGAATCTCGGTCCTGGACCTTTGGAGCGGCCGCTCTGCGGCCCGCCTGCTGATGCGTCGTCGGTCGGGCACGGGTTTGAACCGACGCCGAGATCGACTTCCGACGCGACCGCCCGTCGGCGGCCTCAAACGAAACACGGGAAGGCGGACCTCGCGGCCCGCCTTCCCGCTGAACTGGCCCTCGTGGGGCCTAGGTCGTCAGAGCGACCGCTTCTCCTCGTGGACACGGTAGCACTCGATCACGTCGCCGGCCCGCATGTCCTGATAGGATTCGAAGGCCATGCCACATTCCTGGCCCGCCACCACGTCCTTCACTTCGTCCTTGAAGCGCTTCAGCGTGGAAAGCTTGCCCTCGTGCACCACGACGTTGTCGCGGATGAGCCGGACGTTGGCGCCGCGCTGGACGTTGCCGTCCGTCACCCGGCAGCCGGCCACCTTGCCGACCTTGGTGATGTGGAACACCTCCAGGATCAACGCGTTGCCGAGCATTTCCTCGCGCAGCGTCGGCGACAGCAGCCCCGACATCGCCGCCTTCACGTCATCCACGAGGTCGTAGATGATGTTGTAGTAGCGAATTTCCTGCTTCGACTGCTCGGCCAGCGTCCGTGCTTCCTTGTGGGCACGGACGTTGAAGCCGATGATCGCAGCGTTGGACGCCTCGGCCAGGGTGATGTCCGACTCGGTGATGCCGCCGACGCCCGCGTGGATGATGCGAGCGCCGACCTCGTCGTTGCCCACCTTCTCCAGCGTGGCGATGATGGCCTCGACCGAGCCCTGCACGTCGCCCTTGATCAGCAGAGGGAACTCCTTCTTCCCCACCGTCCGAAGCTGACTCATCATGTCGACGAGCGAGCCGCGCACCGAACCGCCGCGGACCGACAGCTTCTCGCGCTTCTGACGCTCGCGATATTCCGTGACCTCGCGAGCGCGGGCCTCGTTCTCGACGACGGCCACGCGGTCACCGGCCTCGGGAGCACCCGAGAAGCCCAGCACCTCGACGGGGAAGGACGGGCCCGCCGACGTGACGGTCTCTCCCTTGTCGTCGAGCAGCGCGCGAACGCGACCCCACTGGGACCCCGCCACCACGATATTGCCGACCTTGAGCGAGCCACGCTGCACCAGCACGGTTGCCACGGGGCCGCGGCCCCGATCGAGCCGGGCTTCGATAACGGTACCCTCGGCGGCCCGGTCCGGGTCGGCCTTGAGGTCAAGCACTTCGCTCTGCAGCGCGATGGCCTCGAGCAGCTTGTCGAGGTTGGTCCGCTTCAGGGCCGAGACTTCGATCTCCAACGTATCGCCGCCCATGCTCTCGACCTGCACGTCGTAGTGCAGAAGCTCGGACCGCACTCGCTCGGGCTTGGCACCCGGCTTGTCGATCTTGTTGATGGCGACGATCAGCGGCACGCCGGCCGCCTTGGCATGGTTGATGGCCTCGATGGTCTGCGGCATCACGCCGTCGTCCGCCGCCACCACCAGAACCACGACGTCGGTCACTTTCGCGCCACGGGCCCGCATGGCCGTGAAGGCCGCGTGACCGGGCGTGTCGATGAAGGTCACGGCGCCGCCGTTCGGCGCCGTGACTTGATAGGCGCCGATATGCTGGGTGATGCCGCCCGCCTCGCCCGACACGACGGTCGTCTGGCGAATGGCATCGAGCAGCGACGTCTTGCCGTGGTCGACGTGACCCATGATGGTGACCACCGGAGGACGCTGCACCAAGTCCTCGGGGTCGCCGGCCTCATCGAACAGGCCATCCTCGACGTCCGATTCCGCGACGCGGCGCACCGTATGCCCCAAGTCCTCGGCGATCAGCTGGGCCATGTCGGCGTCGATCACGTCGGTGATCTTGGCCATGTGACCCTGCTTCATCAGCATCTTCACGACATCCACAGCCCGCTCCGACATGCGGATGGCGAGTTCCTGGATGGTGATCGTCTCGGGCAGCACGACATCGCGGACGAGCTTTTCCTTGGCTTCCTGCGCGCCGAAACCCTTCATACGCTGGGTGCGACGGCGGAAGGCGGAGAGCGAGCGCGTCCGGTCTTCCTGCTCGCTAGTGGCGGTCGAGACCGTGAGACGGCCGCGATCCTTCTGGGGACCCGAACGTGACGGCCGCGGGATCGCCAAGCGAGCCGGCGGGTTCATGGGCGGACGCCGGGTAATGGGCGTCAGCGTCCCGCCTTCCGGGCGGGCCGCACTGGCGGTCGGCGGGCCACCCGCACCACCGGCGCTCGGCGGCAGACGGCGGTTCGCCTCATCCTCGGCCTTGCGCTTGGCTTCGAGCTCGGCCGCACGACGGGAATCTTCCTGGCGCTGACGCTCTTCGGCGGCGATCCGCTCGGCAGCGTCGCGCGCCTCACGCTCGGCACGGCGCTTGGCGTCGTCCTCGGCGCGGCGACGGTCATCTTCTTCGCGCGACTTGGCCCCGACGAGGGCACGGGCGCGAGCCTCACGCTCCTCCTCGGTCAGGGTACGGAGCACCACACCGGTCTGAGGACGATTGCCACCCGGACGGGCCGGCGGAGCACCGCGACCACCTGCCGGAGGTGCCGTGCGGTTGCCCGGCGCAGGAGCGGCGGAACCCGAGCGCAAGCTCGTGCCGGCTGGTGCCGGGCTGCGCGCGCCGGGCTGACCGGGACGGGCCGGCTGGCCGGGACGCGAGGGAACCGGTGCGCCACGCGGCGGAACGGAAGTCGATGGCCGAGCGGCCGGGGCTGCGGGCCGGGCGGGCTGCGCTGCAGCCGCCTGAACGGGGGTGGCCGACGTGACGGCAGGCGCGACGGGCTCTGCCGCAGCAGGGGCGGCAGGCGGCGAGACCGTGGCGGAGGGAGGCGCAGCGGGCTCGGAGACGGGCTTTGCCGGCTCGATCACCGCGGGGGCGGGCGGCTTTTCGGCGACAGGTACCGGAGCAGGCGTGACCGGAGCCGGAGCAACGACGGGGGCCGGATCGGGCTGAACCGGTGCCGCGGGAGCGGGCTGGGGCGACGAAGGCGCACGGGCCTGGACCGGCGCGCTCTGCGGCGCCGCCGGTGCCGTCGCCCTCTGCGGCGCAACGGTGCCAGCCACTGCCGGCGCGGCCTGGGCCGGGGGAGCGGCGGGACGCACGGGCGCGGCAGACGGCGCAGCGACGGCCGGCTTCGCGGGCGCCACGACGCGGCTTTTCACCTTCTCGACGACAACCTGTTTGGTACGGCCGTGGGAGAAGCTCTGTCGCACGGTCCCTTGCTCGACCGGTCGCTTCAGCGACAAGGTCGATTTCGGGCTCACGCTCAGAGTCTTCTCGCCAACGTTGTTCGGTTCACTCATCAGTCATTCGTCCTGAGGGCCGTGTCCGTGCCCCAATCCTGCGAGCGCCGAAGCCGATCTTCGGCAAGTGTCTCGCTCAATCCTCGATAGAATTCGTCTCGATCGTCGAATGGGGCGCCGCGGCTTTCGCCGCCGATCCCCCGCGATAGCGCGCCAACCGCCGCGCCCGCGACAAAAATCCCTCGGCTGCCCGACCCCCGGCCACCGCTGCGTGTATCACATTTGTGCGCCCCAGAGCCAAATCCAATTGGTCGGAGCGAAAATCTCGGATGCGGGCGATGGAATCCGCGTCGTCGCCCATCAGGCGGCGGACAGCGGCTTCCATCTTTCGGACGCCGTCGGCGCTGCCGTCGCTCGCAGAGATGAGCGCGGCCGGCACCTTCGGCCCGATGGACCCTTCGACCTTGGTGGCTCCCGCGACCAC
>JBPBQY010000044.1:0-146651 GCA_050920985.1 Janthinobacterium lividum
AGGGAGGCGTTCACCCGCTTCGAACCCGACGAGTGCCGCAACTACCTCGCCGCGGCAGGCTACGATACATACGACCCAGCCTGAACGGAAACAGCTCTAAGAAGGCGGTGGGTTAATCTGCACACCCTAGGCCAGATACTGAGCTGCAACCTACTCGTCATGGCCGGCCTTGTGCCGGCCATCCACTCCGGGTCGCTTTGTCGGGCTGGGAGGAAAGAAGTGGACCTCCTCTCCGCCCGTATAGGCTCCGCCTACGTGGGTGCCGGGACGAGCCCGGCCATAACCCAAGAGCAGGACATTGAAGCTCCTCGCGCCCTACGCCGAAGTAAAGTGCTCGACCTTTGCCCGGTTTGGTTTTGGCGTCGCTAACCTCGGCCCGAAACGCGAAACGACGGGGCCGAGCCCCGCCGTCCTCCGCGTGTCGATGATCGCCCGTCAGCTCTGCGCGCCTTCGGCCTTTGGGCCGCCGCGCGACACACCGACCTTGGCAGGACGTAGGACCCGGTCGCCGATGACGTAGCCAGTCTCCATCTGCTGCACCACCGTGCCTGTCGGGACCGTTTCGTCGGGCATCTCGAAGAGGGCTTCGTGGCGGTTGGGATCGAAGCGCAAGCCTACGGTCTCGATCGGCTGCACCTTGAAGCGCGCCAAACGGGACAGCAGGTCGCGCTCCGTCAGTTCCACCCCTTGCACGAAGGACTGGATGGCCGCGGAAGCGTCGCTTTTCGCATCGGCCGGGATGCTGGCCAGCGCGCGCTGCAGATTGTCGACGGCCGCCACCATCTCGCGCGCGAAGGACGTCACGCCGTAGCTCTTAGCGTCCGCCACCTCGCGCTCGGTGCGGCGGCGAAGGTTCTCCATCTCCGCCATGGTGCGGAGGATCCGGTCCTTCAGCGACGCGACTTCGGCCTGCAGCGCGTCGGCCGCCGCAACGCCATCCGCGCGCGTTGCTGTTTCGATGGCGGCATCGGCGCGTGACGCTTCGGTAGACGCGCTTTCGGCTCCGGGTGCCGTCCCCTCGGGCGTGAAGGTATCGGCAGGGTCGGTCATCATGCTGTCTCCGGAAAGGCCGAGGTCATACGCCCCGGCAGAGTTGCTAAAGTCGGCCTCGATATCGGCGCCGACGGCTCGAAAATCAAGCGCCCGTCCCCTGAGCGATCTTTGCCGCCTCTCGGTCCAAAGAGCGCTCGAATGTCTCGCCCAGCACGCGACGGATCACCTCCTGGCGCGCCGGATCCGTGATCTTGGCCCCCGTCAGGTCGGAGACGTAGAAACTGTCTACCGCCTTTTCGCCGAAGGTCGCGATATGGGCCGAGGCGATGTTGAGGCTGAGGCCAGCCAGCGCGCGCGTGAGGTCGTAGAGCAGACCCGGCCGGTCCATGCCGCTGACCTGCAGAACCGTGTGACGCCGCGATGCCGCATTGTCGACGATGATCTTAGGGTGAAGCGCAAAGGTGGTGCGGGCCTTGGGCGGCGTATCCTTGGCGGCCACGAGTTCGCCGAGGCGGATCTGCCCGCGCAGGGCTCGCTCGATGCCGCTGGCGATCCGGCCGGCGCGCCGCAACTCGTCGGCATCGTCGTCGAAGGCCCGCGAAACGCTCACCGAGTCGAGCGCGAGTCCGTCCTTGGTGGTGTAGATCTGCGCGTCGACGATATTGCCACCGGCGCTGGCGCAGGCGCCCGCGATGGTGGAGAGCAGGCGCGGGTGATCGGGCGCCACAATGGTGAGTTCCGTCACGGAGCGGAACTTGTCGGTCGCGACATCACTGGCGAAGCCCTCGCCGTCCTGCCACAATGTGCGGATCAGTCGGGCATCACGGATGCGGTTCGCCAGCGAGGTGCGCAGCCAATAAGGCGCGTAATGGCGCGCCACATAGGCATGGAATTCGTTGTCCGGAAATTCGGGCAGCGCCGGGCGCAGCAGGTCCTGGGCGGCGAGCACGCGGGCATTGCGGTCGAACTCCGGGCTCTCGCCGCTGAGCAGCAGTTCGGTCTCCGTGTAGAGGGTGCGCAGCAACTGGCCCTTCCACCCGTTCCAGACGCCTGGACCGACAGCCTTGATGTCGCAAATTGTCAGGATCATCAGGCATTTCAGCTGCTCGGGCGTCTGCGCCACGCCGGCAAAGGTCTCGATGGTCCGCCGATCGTTGAGATCGCGGCTCTGCGCCGTGTTCGACATGGCGAGGTGGTGCTCGACCAGCCATGCGGCGAGTTCCGTGTCCTCGTCCGACAGGCCGAACCGGGGCGAGAGCTGACGGGCCAAGGCCGCACCCGCCAGAGAATGGTCCTCCTGTCGTCCCTTGGCGACATCGTGCAGGAAGACCGCCAGGTACAGAGCGCTGCGCCCCTCGACGGTGGGCATCAGCTCGTTGGCCATCGGATGGGCCTCGCGCGAGCGTCCGGCATCGATCTCGGCCAGGATGCCGACGGCGCGCAGCAGATGCTCGTCCACCGTGTAATGATGGTACATGTTGAACTGCATCAGCGCCACGATGCGGCCGAATTCCGGAATGAAGCGGCCCAGCACACCGGCCTCGTTCATGCGCCGCAGAGCCTTCTCGGGCGCACGGCGCGAGGTCAGCAGCTCCATGAACAGCCTGTTGGCCTCCGGGCTTTCCCGAAGGGTGCGGTCGACGCGGCGGAGCGACAATGTCACGAGCCGCGTAGCGTCGGGATGGATCGGCAGGTCGTAGAGATCGGCGATCGCGAAGAGACGGATCATGTTGACAGGATCGCGCTCGAATACGTCGCGGCGCGCCACCGTGATCCGGTCGAACTCGACCTTGAAATCGCTGGTCCCGGCAATGACGCGGCTTCGGCGGCGCAGCCCCTCCACGAAGCGGTCAAGCACCGCCGGCTGGCGTGCCTCACGCTCCTCGATGGCGGCGCAAACGATGGCGGTGAGGTCGCCGACGTTTTTCGCGACGAGGAAGTAGTGCTTCATGAAGCGTTCGACGCCGCTGAGGCTAGCCCCCGAGCCGTAGCCGAGCCGGGCCGCGATGCGACGCTGATAGTCGAAGCTCAAACGCTCCTCGGCGCGTCCCGACACGATATGGAGTTCGCAGCGAACCCGCCACAGAAACTCCTCGCACCGGCAGAACAGCCGGAACTCCTTGGCGGTGAACAGGCCGGCGCCGACCAGCGCCTCGGGATTGGCGACCCGATAGGCGTATTTGGCAATCCAGAACAACGTATTCAGGTCGCGCAACCCGCCCTTGCTCTCCTTGACGTTGGGTTCGACGAGGTAACGAGAGGCACCGGCTCGGCCGATTCGAGTCTCGCGCTCCGCCAACTTGGCGGCCACGAACTCGCGTGCGGTCTTGGCCTGGACATCGCGGTCGAAGCGAACCTGCAGATCGTCGAACAGCGCCGCGTCGCCCAGGATAAAGCGCGCCTCGAGAAGCGCGGTGCGGACCGTCATGTCGGCCTTGGCCTGGCGCACGCATTCGTCGACCGATCGCGTCGAATGCCCGACCTTTTGGCGCAGATCCCACAGGACATAGAGCATGGCCTCGACGACGCTCTCGCCCCAAGGCGTCTGCTTGGAGGGAAGCAGGAAGAGGAGGTCGATGTCGGACCCAGGTGCCAGCGTGGCCCGGCCGTAGCCGCCTACCGCCACCACGCAGAGACGCTCGGCCGTCGAGGGCCGCTCCAGCGGATAGACGTAGCGCACGACGTAATCGTAGACGGATCGAATGATCTCGTCCTCGAGCGCCGCGAGGCGGAAGGCGCAGACGAGGCCGCCGTGGTCTTCCGCGAAGCGGTTCAGGATGGTGGCGCGGCCGTCATCGAGCGCCGCGCGAAACCTGTCCACCGCGGCACGGCGGAAGGCGGCGTCGTCGGAATGCTCGGCCCGCGAGCGCGAAATGTCGGCGTCGAGACGAACCCGGTCGAGCCCCGATATTTCGGGCTGGGTCGAAGTGGCGGGGCTTTGCAGGGCGAGGCTCATCGTCCCTCTTCTATCCGCACGGCGGGGTATGGCGCCAGCCGTGCGGGATCTCGGCCGAGCTCTGCAGGCTTGCTGGCAGACCAAACCCACCTTTGAGCTTCGCCGCACAGTCGTCTGGCGGCTTTCCCCGAGAGAACCGTACGGCGCTGCCTGGGAGTTCTTACCTGCCGTTCGCTCGACGTCCCGTCAGATCCTTGAACAAGCTTGCGGATCTCCGCGAACGGTGTTCCGGCGAGTCCCTTCGGTTGGGGAACAGTTATCAACAGACGTTCATCATAACGGTGGAAAGTTTTGTTAACCGTTCCGACCGCGCAGGGGAAAGCCACTTGAATCAGACAGTTAACGCCCAAGGCCGAATTCAGGCGGCCAACATCGGCATTGACCCCGAGGAATCGGACAGCCGGCATGGTTGAAGTCACGATCTGGAGCGCCTGTCGCCCGTCCACAACAGCCGCTACTATCCCGTTGGAATCGCGGTTCTTAGGCGCGACGTCGCAGGGCGGTTCGTTGCCCGTAATCGGATGCCGTGGTCCGGCCGCGACGCTTTCGTGACAGGATCTGGTTGCCTGCGCCTGAGCCGATGTGTAGCTTCGATTCATCGCCTCGGCGCCGCTCCAACGCCCGCCACGGCAGATTTCACCGAATCGTGATGCGAGCTCACGCAGTGCATGGCACGCGCCATGGACGGCCTGTTCTGCTGTTTAGACGTGAATAGGTCAGGGAGAGTTGATCGTTGCCAGAGTTGATCCATTGATCATTGAGATATGTCGTTTTTTCACTTGAAATCCGAGGTTGGATTTTGGAAGTGATGCACCGGGGGGCAGCATGACAGATTGTCACGATACATTACGGACGACGTGCCCCCGGCGAGGACGACCGACGACGACCTGCGTCTGACATTGGTGCCAGGTACCCGACACGTTCCGGAGGGCCACCCGGAACGCGTGGGGCATGGCACCCACCAGCAGGAGTGAAGCCCATCTTGGGCTTCGGCACAGCGACATTTCCGGTTTGAGATGCGGCACACATCCCACGCCAGAAAGAATCCGACTCATCATGACAGCGCGAAACGATGCCCCCTGCTTCGTGGAAGATGCCATCCGCGAAACCGTCGTGCCGCTTCAGCCTTCCCTCGTCATGCAGGGAGGCCGGAGCACGGCCGCCCGTGCCGAGCAATGGTCCAATGCCGGCCGCCGTCTGCGCGCCGAACTCGGTGAAGCCGTGTTCAGCGCCTGGTTCGCCCGCCTCGACCTCGACCGTATCGAGGACGACACCGCCTATCTGACGGTGCCCACCAATTTCCTGAAGACCTGGATCCAGTCGCATTACGTCGACAAGCTCTGCGCCACGCTGGCGGCTGAGGCGCCGGAGGTGAAGCGATGCGTCGTGACGCTCCGCTCCTCGCCGCGCGCTGCGGCTCCCCGGGCCGAGGCTCCGGTGCCCGCGGGCGATGTGCTTGTCGAGCCGCAGTCCGTTCCGACGGTACGGGCCGCCGCTCAGACCAAATGGGAGACCAATCCCAAGAGCACGGGTGCCGGCGGCGTTCCGGCCGATGCGCTGAGCGGGTCTCCGCTCGACCGTCGGCTGACCTTCGGCAATTTCGTGATCGGCCGCTCGAACCAACTCGCCTGCACGGCGGCGCAGCGCGTCGCCGAAGCGGCGCCGGGTGCCGCGCCCGTCTACAGCCCGCTCTATATCCATGCCGCGGTGGGCCTCGGGAAGACGCACCTGCTTCAGGCGACCGCCCATGCCGTGACAGAGGGTGGGCGGCGCGTGATCTATCTCACGGCCGAGCGCTTCATGTATGGTTTCGTGGCCGCCCTGAAGGCGCAGACCTCCATCGCCTTCAAGGAGAAGCTGCGCGCCATCGATGTCCTGATCATCGACGACGTGCAGTTTCTGCAGGGCAAATCGATCCAGACCGAGTTCTGCCACACGCTGAACGCGCTGATCGATGACGGCCGGCAGGTGATCGTGGCGGCGGACCGGCCGCCGGCCGATCTCGAGTCGCTCGACGAGCGGGTCCGGTCGCGTCTCGCAGGCGGGCTCTGCGTCGAGATGGAGTCGCTGGACGAGGCTTTGCGCGTCAAGATCCTGGAGAATCGTGTCCAGGCCGCCCGGGCCCTGCACCCCAACTTCGTCCTGACGGCTTCCGTGATGGCCTATGTGGCGCGCGCCATCACGACCAACGGCCGAGATCTCGATGGGGCCGTCAACCGCCTACTGGCGCATGCCACGCTGTCGGGTATGGCTCACACCGTCGAAACGGCGGAGGCGGCGATCCGGGATCTCGTTCGCCTGCGCGAGCCGCGACGTGTCAAGATCGAGGACATCCAGAAGCTCGTCGCCAATCACTACAACGTGAGCCGGGCCGACATCCTGTCGTCGCGCCGCACCGCCGTCGTGGTGCGTCCGCGACAGATCGCCATGTATCTGTCGAAGGCCCTGACGCTTCGGTCGCTTCCCGAGATCGGACGGCGCTTCGGTGGGCGTGACCACACGACGGTGCTCCATGCCGTGCGCAAGATCGAGGCGCTGAGCGGCAAGGAGGCGGCTCTGGCCGAGGAACTGGAACTGCTGAAGCGCCTGTTGCAGGATTGAGGCAGGCACGGGCTTTTCGGCAGAAGGGGCGTGCAAGCGCCTGCGTGGTTGTGTAGGGAACGGGTTCGGGTCGAGGTCCTGCCGAGGTGATTGGCGCAGTGGCTCAGTCCTGAGACGCGAGACCGGTCCTGCGCTGCACGACCGCTCCAGCCGAGGATTTACATGCGCCCACTCGTTTCAATCACCCGCGCGGCCGCCGTTGCGGCTCTGCTTCTCTCCGCCGCGCCGGCGCTGGCCCAATCCTGCGGCAGCGATGCCTCGGGCTTCCCGGCCTGGCTGGAACAGTTCAAGCAGGAGGCTGCCGCTCAGGGCATCGCCGCGCAGGTTATTTCCGAATCGCTCGACGGCATCGGCTACGATCGCAACACCATCCAGCATGATCGCGGCCAAGCGGTCTTCCGTCAGACCTTTGAACAGTTTTCCGGCCGCATGGTGCCGCCGCGCGTCAAGCCCGGCGCCAACAGGGTCCGCCAATATGCCGGCCTTCTCCAGCGCATCGAGGCGCAATACGGCGTTCCCGGCCCCGTGCTCATGGCCATCTGGAGCCTCGAGACCGATTTTGGGGCCAATATCGGCAAGTTCGACACGATCCGCTCTTTGGCTACGTTAGCCTACGACTGCCGCCGCTCGGAGAAGTTCAAGGCCGAGCTGCTCGACGCCCTGCGCATCGTGCAGCGCGGCGACCTCAACCCGGCCACGATGCGCGGCGCCTGGGCGGGCGAGATCGGTCAGACCCAGTTCATGCCCTCGTCCTACATCAAGTTCGCCGTGGATTTCGATGGCAGCGGGCGCCGTGACCTGCTCCACAGCGTGCCCGACGTTCTGGCCTCGACCGCCAAATACCTTCAGTCCTACGGATGGCAGCGTGGTCAGGGCTGGGAACCGGGCGAGCCGAACTTCGCCGTGATCCAGCAGTGGAACGCCAGTGCGGTCTATTCCAAGACCATCGCCCTCCTGGCCACCCGCATCGACGAGGCCAGCAAGTAGAACAAATGACCGGGCCGGCAGAGACGCTGCGCCCGGCTCCGCCAGCATGACCCTTCGATATGGAGAATGGGGCGGGCCGGGTGCGACGGCTCAAGGCGATCTCAAACCCTGTGGTAGGGATGGCCGGTCAGGATCGTGAAGCTTCGGTAGAGCTGTTCCGCCACGATGACCCGGACGAGCTGATGCGGCAGCGTCGCGGCACCGAAACTCACCAGAGCCCTGGCGCTGCTCCTGAACGTGTCGTCGAACCCGTCCGGTCCGCCGATCACCAGCGCCAGGCTGGCGCTGCCACTTTCGATGATCTTGCTGATCTGCGCCGCGAAGGCGGGACTGGGAAGGGAAGGACCGCGTTCGTCGAGCGCCAGGACGACGGTGCCCGGAGGCAATCGCGCCGAAAGGGCCGCCGCCTCGGCCCGCTTGCGCTCGTCGGCCGAACGCCCGCGTCCTTCCTCGATTTCCAAGACGTCGAGGCCAGAAATACCAAGGGCCCGCGCTGTGGCGCGAGCCCTTGTCATGTAGCGGTCGAGCAACTCGCGTTCCGGGCCCGATTTCATGCGGCCGACTGCCGCCAGCACGATCCTCACGAGGCTGCGTCAGCCCGCGGGATGCTCCTCCGGTCGCATGCCGCCCCACATCTTTTCGAGATTGTAGAACTGGCGCACCTCGGGGCGAAAAATGTGGACGATCGCGTCGCCGGCATCGACGAGGACCCAGTCACAATTGGCGAGCCCCTCGACCCGCGTCGACGTGCCGCTGCTCTTGCATTCGCGCAGCAGACGGTCGGCGATGGCGCTGACGTGAGTGGTCGAGCGACCGCTGGCCACCACCATCGTGTCGGCAAGCGAGGTCTTTCCCCGGAGATCGATCGCGATAACATCCTCGGCTTTGGCATCGTCGAGACTGTCGAGTATCGTCCGGACCAGAGGGTCGGCCTGACGAAGGTCGCCATCGGCCGAGGGAAGCGGCGGTGCCGCAGTCGCGAAAGCTGTCGAGGTCAGTGGATCTGTCCCGTTAAAACGGAGGGAGCACGGCTGTGCTTCTCGAAGATGCGGTAATGTGGTGCCGGTTTCAATCCACAGACCGCAGCCCGTGACGATTCTTTCCCCAAGTGCCGCAAGAGCAGGCAAGTCCGGCGAGACCTGGGCGTGGTGAGATGGGCGCTCCGGCTCGTGATCCTGCTCGGCGTCCTCGGAATTGGAGCGTTGGCCCTCCAGACCGCCATCTGCCCCGTCTCGACCCTGATGGTCGGACGGTGGCTCACCGGACAGCCCGTCGACCGTCGCTGGGTGCCGCTCTCTGCCGTCTCGCCGAGCCTTGTCGCCTCGGTGATTCTGTCGGAGGATGGGCAGTTTTGCCGGGAGCATGGCGTCGACTTCGGGGCACTGCGTGATGTGATCCGCCACGGTCACGGCGCGCCGAGTCGGGGCGCCTCGACTCTCACCATGCAGGTGGCGAAGAACCTGTTCCTGTGGCCGGGCCGCTCCTACCTCCGCAAGACGCTGGAAATTCCCCTCGCTGTGGTCCTCGACACGGTCTGGGGGAAGAGGCGCGTGCTCGAGGCTTACCTGAACGTCGCCGAATGGGGCGACGGAATCTACGGAATCGAAGCCGCCGCGCAGCGGGACTTCCACGTCCCCGCCTTGGCCCTGACCGTCCGCCAAGCCGCCTTGCTGGCGACCGCGCTGCCCAACCCCATTCTGCGGAGCGTCACCCGCCCATCGCGCCAGCACCGCCAGCTCGCCCAGCGGATCGTCGACATGCAGGATCTCGCTGAATCGCATGTCGCCTGTGTGGAGTAGGACTATCCCTGGTTCGACCATGCTGCTCACCCCGCGCAGGCGGGGATCCAGCGCGAGATGTCAGCCAGACGGCGGCCCTTGCACTTCGACCTACGTGCGAGCCCCGACGTCCGGGTTTGGCGACCTACGGCCGTCTTCTCACGTTGGATCCCGCCTCCGCAGGGTGAGCGGCGGGGAGGCGACAGGCCAGGCCTCCGTCACACCCAGCCCATCAACTCGCGGCGCACGATGGATTCGATGACCCGGATGCCGCCGGGGCTGTCGTTGAGACATTCGATGCGGGCGAATTTCTCGCCGCCGCCATGGTGGAAATATTCGGCGTTCTCGCCGCCGATCTCCTCGATCGTCTCGAGGCAATCGGCCGAGAAGCCCGGCGTCACGACGGCGAGCCGCTTCACGCCCTTGGCGGCGAGGGCCTTGATGGTCTCGTCCGTGTAGGGCTGCAGCCATTCGGCGCTGCCGAACCGCGACTGGAACGTCAACATGAACTTGTCGGACGTCAGGCCCAGCCTCTCGCGCAGGAGCCGGGCCGTCTTGGCGCATTGGCAGTGGTAGGGGTCGCCCTTCAGCAGGTATTCCTTCGGCACGCCGTGGAAGGACGCGATGATCACCTCTGGTTCGTAGTCGAGCGTCGCCAGACTTTCGGTGATCGAGGCCGCGACGGCGTCGATATAGTCGGGATCGTCGGCATAGGGGGGCGCCACCCGCAAGGCCGGCTGCCAGCGCATTTGCATGAGCGCCTCGAAGGCCTTGTCACAGGCGGTGGCGCTCGTCGCGGCGGCATATTGTGGATAGAGGGGCACCAGCAGGATGCGGTCGCAGCCCTCACCCTGCAACCGCTCCAGCGCCGACTTCACCGACGGGTTGCCGTAGCGCATGCCCCAGTCGACCCTCACGTCGACGCCTTCGGACCCCAAGAGTCCCGCCGAGATGGAGGCTTGCAGCTTCTCAGCCTGCGAGCGCGTGATGGTCTTGAGCGGACTCTCGTCACGCTCGCGGTTCCAGATCGTGTCGTAATCCTTGCCTTTCCGGCCCGGCCGCACCGTCAGGATAATGCCGTTGAGGATGATCCACCACAGGGCGCGGTTGACCTCGATGACGCGGCGGTCCCACAGGAATTCCTTGAGATAGCGGCGCATCGACCAATAGTCGGTGGCGTCCGGCGTGCCGAGATTGGTCAGCAGCACGCCGATGCGGCGTGGCTTGACGGCCGGGTGACCGGGCGGCAGCGGGCCCGTGGCGGCGTTCGATCGCACGGCCGGATCAATTCGCGACTGAACGTTCATCGGACCTCTGCTGCTTCGGCGGGCCAGACGGCGTGGAAATGGTGCACGGGGCCGTGTCCATGTCCGACGTCGAGACTCGCACTCTCGGCGATCGCTGCCGTGAGATAGGATTTGGCGGCGTCCACCGCATCGGCCAGGGCCAGGCCTTTCGCGAGATAGCAGGCGATCGCAGAGGACAGCGTGCAGCCCGTGCCATGTGTATTGGGCGTGTCCAGGCGGGGCGCGTGGAAGAACTTGATCTCCGCGCCTTCGGAGAGCAGGTCGACGGCCTCTCCGCCGCCGAGATGGCCGCCTTTGACCAGTACGGCGCGGGCGCCGCGCGCCTGGATCAGCGTAGCGGCCTCCCGCATGGCGTCCTCGTCGGCGATGGCGTCGAGGCCCGACAGCCGCGCCGCTTCGGGAAGGTTCGGTGTCACGACGACGGCAAGCGGCAAGAGATGCAGGACGATAGCCTCCACGACATCAGGCGTCCCCAGACTGTCGCCGCTTGTCGCCACCAGAACCGGGTCGAGGACGACCGGAATGGCCGGATAGGCGGCGAGGCAGCGCGCCACGGTTCTCACCATGTCGCCCGTCGCCAGCATCCCGATCTTCACCGCATCGACCCGCACGTCGGCGAAAATGGCGTCGAGTTGCGCCGCCAGGAACTCCGGCGGCGGAACGTGGACCCCGGTGACGCCCCGGGTATTCTGCGCCGTCAAGGCGGTCAGCGCCGCCATGCCGTAGCAGCCCAGCGCCGAAAAGGTCTTGAGATCGGCCTGGATACCGGCGCCTCCGCTGGGATCGGAGCCCGCGATGGAGAGAAGATTGGGAATCATGGGAGAGGTCTCATCGTCTCTCTCCCATAGACACTCTGAGGAAGCGATGCACGGCTTCCTTGCCCGACCCTACGGTTGGCAAAGGGACATGGCCGGCCCCTTGGCTCAACCCTGTGGCGACATCGCCCCATGCGGCGACACCGCTTCAGGCGGCAACAGCGTGAGATGCAACAGGGTGCGGCGCAGCGGCTCGCTCGAGACCTGGATGACGCCGTCGAGCGGTCCGTCGAGTTCGAGAATGACGAAAAAGGCGGCCGCGACCGACACGGCCACGAGGCCGAGCGTGACCAATGACGTGGCGTTGGCCGGGGCCGTCATGCCGAATCCGCAGAAGACGATCACGAGCCAGGCCAGCAGGATCACCAGAAGGGGGATCGGCAGAGTGGTATGGGCCTCGCCGATCAGGCAGTCCCGCTGGTCGAGAAGCGTCGACATGCGGGCGAGAGCGGCGGATTGCGCGCGCTCGGCCTCGGCGCCGGACGGGACCAGGCGGCGAATGCCGGTCTCGGCCTGCCGGAGAAGGTCGCCGAGCGGGATGGAGTCGATCTCATCGCTCCGCCTGATGTCGTGAGGATCGACGCCGGGCGGAGAAGGCTCGTCGCGCCACGTGCTGGCGATGGCAATGCCTGTATAGCGCTTCAAGAGCACCCGTATGTCGTCCGCTCCCGGGCCGAAGGCTCTCAACTCGCCGTCCAGTTCGGTGATCATCGCACCGTATTTCCGCATGTCGGTTTCGACCCTTCGGAAGTCACCGTTCACAGTGCTGAGCAGCAGGCTGAGAACGAGCGCCGTGAAGGTGACGAGCAGTGCCGACACCACACGAGCGAAATCGAGCGTATCGCGGTTCCGGTGCACCACGGGGAGCTGCAGGAACAACACGCGTCCACCCCAAGCTCCGGCACAGAGCGCCACAAAGGCGAGACAGGATACGACGCTGTCCAACATGAACGCTCCTCGCGGTTCTGACCTTTACGGACGGACCTTGTCCTCGTGCTCCCGCGGCAGGTGACACGACTTCGACACGGCCCTTACGGTTCCGCGATCCGGCCACCTGCCGTCCATCGTCTGCCGGTGCCGAAGAAGACCTCTAAGCTCTCGGCGTCGCCTTCGAGTGAATCCGGTTGCGCTGTGTGCAGGTATGGTTGACCGTCGGTTGGCCGAGGCTGGGCGAAAGCGGTCACCGGATGATGGCGACGAGACGACGCCGTTGAACCGGCCATCATCATCCGACGCTAGGAGGCGCGCTTCCTTCGTCGCCGAATGCGTCGTGCCCAACGGCGGTGTGAACACGCTGTCGGCGGAACTCCCGGCGTTGGGGCAGCCCGACCCCTCGGGTTACCGCCCCTCATCGAGCCGACCCCGCCGGGACGGGCTCTGCCTGGGGCTCCTTCTCGCGGCGTTCCTGCTCTCGATCCTGATCGCGGGTCCCGGCGGCGAGTTTCCGCTGAACGACGACTGGTCCTTCGTGCGGTCGGTGCGGGTGCTGGTCGCCGCACAGGATTGGCGGCCTTTGGGCTGGGCCAGCATGACCCAGATCAGCAACCCCCTGCTCGGCTATGTCGTTTGCTCGCTCTCGTCCTGCGGCGAACCTCCCCCTCCCCAGTGCCGTAAGCGATGCCCTCTTAGGGCGCGATGCGTCGGCGGTAGCGGGATCGCGTGGCGGCTCATAGGATGGTTCGCATCGCTACCGCCAAAGGGTTGTCCCTTTGGAACCGCTCCGAGAGTGACGCCATGTTCGAAGCCCGTTTCCAGTCCTTCGATGACAGCGCCGATCCGACCCAAGGCCCGGCACGTCTTGCCGCCTTGCGGGCCGAGTTGAAGCGCCGCGGCCTCGACGGTTTCGTGGTGCCGCGCGCCGACGAGCACCAGGGCGAATACGTGCCACCTGCCGCCGAGCGCCTTGCCTGGTTGACCGGTTTCACCGGCTCGGCCGGCAGCGCGGTGGTCCTGACCGGCGAGGCCGCCGTCTTCGTCGATGGTCGCTACACCGTTCAGGTTCGCCAGCAGATCGACACGACGGTCTTCACCCCCGAGTCGCTGATCGACCATCCGCCCGACGTCTGGCTCGGCGAGCGGGTGAGGGAGGGGCAGGTGATCGGCTTCGATCACTGGCTGCACACGCCGGCCCAGGTCGAGCGCCTGTCCGCCGCGGTCGCGGCGGTCGGGGCGCGGCTGGTCCCGGTGGAGTCCAATCCGGTCGACGCCATCTGGCCGGACCGTCCCGCCATGCCTCGGGGAGCTGTGACGCTCCACCCCGAACATCTCGCCGGTCAGGACAGGGCCGCCAAGGTGGCGGCGGTGCGCGACACACTCGGCGAGGGCGAAACGCTGCTGGTCAGCGATCCCCATGCTGTCGCCTGGCTTTTCAACATCCGCGGCGCGGACGTCAATCACACGCCGCTGCCGATGGGCTACGCGCTACTGCCGAAAAGCGGGCGGCCGATCCTCTATGTCGATGGCGCCAAGCTGTCGAACAGTGTTCGCGACACGCTGGAGGACATCGCCGAGGTGGCCGATCCCGCCGGCCTCGTCGGAGCTCTCGAAAAGCTCGGCCAGGAGAACCGGGCCCTGCGCTTCGACGCCGCCACCGTGCCGAGCCGGCTCGTCGAGGTGTTGAAGGCGGCGGGCGGCCAAGCAAGTGTCGGAGCGGATCCGATCGCCCTGATGAAGGCCTCGAAGAGCGAGGCCGAGCGCCAAGGGTCGCGTGACGCCCACCGGCGCGATGCGGCGGCCTTTGCGCGGTTCCTGCACTGGTTCGAGCGCGAGGCTCCGCAGGGCGGGTTGACCGAAATTTCCTGCGCGGAGGCTCTCGAGGACTTTCGGCGCGGCACCGGCGCCCTGAAGGACCTGTCCTTTCCCAGCATCGCGGGCTTCGGCCCTCATGCCGCCATTCCGCATTACCGCGTCACTCGGGCCTCCGACCTGCCGATCGGGCCGGGCGTGTTCCTGATCGACAGCGGCGGGCAGTACGAGGACGGGACGACCGACATCACCCGCACGCTCTGCGTCGGCCCGCCGGACCCGGCCTTCGTCGACGGTTTCACCCGCGTGCTGAAGGGCCATATCGCCATTGCCAGGGCGGTCTTTCCACACGGGACGTCCGGAGCGCAGCTCGACCCCTTCGCACGCCAGCATCTGTGGCGGGCGGGGCTCGATTTCGACCATGGCACGGGACACGGCGTCGGCTCTTATCTGTCGGTCCATGAAGGACCGCAGCGCATCGCCAAGACCGGCACAGTGCCGCTGGCCGAGGGCATGATCCTCTCGAACGAGCCGGGGCTCTACCGTGCCGGCCAGTGGGGCATCCGCATCGAGAACCTGATCCTGGTCGAGCGGCGCGAGATCGAGGGCGGGGAGCGTCCGATGCTGGGTTTCGAGACGCTGACCTTCGCGCCGATCCAGCGCGACCTCATCGCCCTCGACCTCCTCGACCGTGACGAGGAGCGATGGATCGACGATTACCATGCGCAGGTGCGCGCCATCGTGGGGCCGCTGGTCGAGCCGGATGTCCGCGCCTGGCTCGACGCGGCGACGCGGCCCTTGCGGGAGGCATAGGTTCGACCCTTCTCCCGATTGCGGGAGAAGGCCACATTCACAGACGCTCTGTCCTCAATACCCCAGCGCGATCCCATCCTTGCGGTGATCCGACCCGCCGAAGAGAGCGCCCCGCTCGTGGTCGATCAGGACCGATTGGCATCCGCCGATCGGCGTCGTCTGCGGCGCGATGAGGTGGCCGCGCCGGCGAAGGTCTTCGACGATCTCCGCGCGCAGCGTGGGCTCGACCTGCAGCACGCCGTCGGTGGCGAAGGTGCGGGGCGTGTCGCTGGCGTCCTGCGGGTCGAGGCCGCGGCCGAGCACGTTGTTGAGGAAGTCGACGTGGCCGGTCGCCTGGTAATGGCCGCCCATCACGCCGAAGGGCATCACGGCGCGCCCATCCTTGCACACCATGCCTGGGATGATCGTGTGCATGGGGCGCTTGCCGGGCGCGATGCTGTTGGCGTGGCCCGGGGCGAAGCGGAAGGACAGACCGCGATTGTGCAGCAGGATGCCGCTCTCCGGCACATAGATGCCCGAGCCGAAGCTGTTGAAGATCGAGTTGATGAAGGACACACAATTGCGGTCCCGGTCGACCACCGACAGGCAGACGGTGTCGCGGTGGGGCACGTCCGTCGAGAAGACCGGCGGCTGCGCCCGCTCCCGGTCGATGCGGGGCAGGATCGACTCGATCCAGCCGTCCGACAGGAGTGCCTCGACCGGTACGTCGACCTGGCGCGGATCGGCCAGATAGGTGTCGCGGGCCAGATAGGCGGCCTTGGTGATCTCGGCCAGGAGATGGATCCGCTCGGCCTCGGGGGCCGTGGCGAGGTCGAGCCGCTCCGCCAGCCGCAGCATCATCAGCGCCATCAGACCCTGGCCGTTGGGCGGACATTCGAAGACGTCGTGATCGCGGAACCGGGTCGAAATGGGTTCGACGATTTCGGCCCGCTGGGCGTCGAAATCCTCCGCCGTGTGGAGGCCGCCGAGCGAGCGGAGTTTCCGTACGATGCCCTCCGCTACGGCACCGTCGTAGAAGGCGGCCCGGCCCTGCCGGGCGATGCCCCTCAGCGTCTCGGCGAGAGCCGGCATGCGGAACAGGTCACCTTCCCGCGGCACTTGCCCGCCCGGCAGGAACTGATCCCTCGCATCGGCATCGACCCCCAGACGATCCTGGTGATTGATCCAATCGAAAGCGACGCGGGGCGTCACCCGGAACCCCTCGTCGGCGATGCGGATCGCCGGCTGCAGGAGTTCGCCGAGCGGCTTCGAGCCATGGTCGGCATTGAGCCGGCACCAGGCGTCGACGCTACCCGGAACCGTCACGGCATGGGGCGAGGTGGGGGCGAGCGCCGTTTCGCCCTGTTCGGCGAACCACTCGGCCTTCGCCGCCGCGGGCGCCCGGCCCGATCCGTTCAGAGCCACCGGCAGGCCACCGCGCGGTGCATAAAGTGCAAAGCAGTCGCCTCCGAGCCCCGTCATGGCGGGCTCGACGACGCATTGCACCGCCACGGCCGCAATGGCGGCATCCATGGCGTTGCCGCCGGATTTCAGCGTCTCGATGGCGGTAAGCGTCGCGAGCGGGTGCGAGGTGGCCGCCATGCCATTGGAGCCGACGGAGAGAGAGCGGTCGATGGGGTTGAAGGCGCGCAAGGGCAGGGGCTTTCGATGAACAGGGGCGGCGGTTGACGTGAACTCTAAAGAGGCTTGCCGCCGTGTCCAGCGGATCGCATGCAATCTATTCGGCGTCGTGAACCCAGGCTTCGCGCTATCGAGAGAGATCGAGCCCGGGTAAGATCGACGTCTCCACGGGAGACCCTCCATGACATCGCTCGTCGACCGCCGTGCCGCCTTCCGGAACCTGCACCGCAGCGGCTGTTTCGTCATCCCCAATCCTTGGGACGGCCGCAGTGCCGTTCATATGGCCCGGGCTGGTTTCCCGGCTCTCGCCTCGACCAGCGCCGGCGCCGCCTGGGCGCTCGGCAAGGAGGACGGCGAGATGAATGTCGACGAGGTCCTGGCGCATCTCCGCTTCCTCTGCGGCCTGACCGACCTTCCCGTGAATGCCGATTTCGAGGCGGGGTTCGCCGAGACGCCCGAAGGCGTCGCCGCCCATGTGGCGCGCTGCATCGAGACGGGCGTTGCCGGTCTCTCGATCGAGGACCGGGACGGGGCGGGCTTCTTCGCCCCCGACGAGGCTGTCGCCCGGATCCGCGCCGCGCGATCCGCCATCGACCATTCCGGCGCCGACGTGATGCTGGTCGGCCGCTGCGAGGCCTATCTCATGCCGTCGCTCGATCTTGGCGAGGTGGTGCGGCGGCTGAACGCCTATGCGGCGGCCGGGGCAGATTGCCTCTATGCGCCGGGGCTGAAGCACCTCGATTCCATCGCCCATGTGGTCCGCTCGGTGGACAAGCCAGTCAACGCGAACCTCACGGCAACGGGCCTGTCGATCGCCGAATTGGCCTCGGTCGGCGTCCGCCGGGTCAGCGTCGGTGCTGCTCTTGCGGCCGCCACCTATGCGGCTTTCGATCGCGATCTGGCGCGGTTGGTCGCCGAAGGCCGGCTGCCGTAGGGCGCCATCGTCGCGATCCGCGCTGACCGGTCGAGACCTCAGGGCCTGGTCGGTCAGAATCTCTGCGCCTCAGTCGAACAGTCCCCGCCCGCTATCGCGCATCAGTGCCGCGGCATCCGGGCGGTCGATAGTCGGCGGGCCGAAGAATCCGTCCCATAGCTCCCGGACCTCGTTGGGATCGATCCCGTCGAGAATGGCCACGAGGCGTGTCCGCGGTCCGCCGGGCGGCCAGGAGCCGAGCCAGGTGACGGGATGGAGAAGATGGCCGACCGCCTGGACCACGGCGGGACGGCCGATGTCATGGCGCAGGGCCGCGATCCCCTTCAGTCGCAGCAGCACTGCTCCATGCCGCTCCTGGAGCGCAGCCACGACAGCGCCGAGCCGATCTGCCTCGACGACGCCCGCCTCGAGCACCACTGCCCGGATACGGGCGTCGGCGGCGTGATGACCATGGGCGTGATGGACGTCGTCGGAGGGCTCGGGCCCCATCGCCGTCCCGGTGCCGTCGTCGAACCATGCGGCACCGATAGACGCTTGGGCCTCATCCTCCACCGTCGCGGCCGGATTGAGCGCGGCGAGGCGAGTGCTGAGCGCGTCCGACGCGGCGAGATCGGTCTTGGTGACGAGCAGGCGGTCGGCCAGAGCCACCTGTCGGCGCGCTTCCTCGTAACGATCGAGCGTCGCGTCGCCATCCACGGCCGAAACGAGGGTGAGGACGCCGCCGAGCCGAGCCGTGCCGGCGACACCGGGTCCGAGCAGGATGGCGTTGAGGATCGGCCCGGGATCGGCAATGCCGGTGGTCTCGATCAGGATGCGGTCGAAGCCGAGTGACTCGCGGCGCGCCAGGAGATCGTCCACCGCGGCGAGGAGGTCGCCCCGCGCCGCGCAGCAGATGCAGCCGGTGGTCAGGAGGAGCATGTCGCCCGCGACGGCTTCGACCAGAAGGTGATCGATCCCGACCTCGCCGAATTCGTTGACGATGACGGCGGTGGCCCGCGATTGCGGGTCGGCCAGGATCCGATTGAGAAGCGTCGTCTTGCCGGCACCGAGGAAGCCCGTCAGCACGCCGATCGGGACGGGGCTGGCCTTCGCCATCACCACGCCCTGGGCCTCACTGGGCTGCTGTCTTCTTTCGTGCCGGCTTGGCCGCGACATGCGGCTTCGCACCGGCTTTCGCCACGGGCTTGGCTTTGGGCGCAGGCTTGGCCTTGGCCGCCGGCTTCGACTTCACGGCGGCCTGTTTCGCGACGGCAGGCGCCGACGCGGCCCGGCCGTGTGCGGTCATCCGTCCATGGCCTTTGACGACCTTGTTGGCGGCGGCCAGAGCCGCCGGGGTGGCACTGGCGGCGAGCGCCAAGGGCGCAGCGGCCCCGATCGTCGGGTCTGTCGGATCGGGTGCCTGGGCGAGCGCCGCGGGGACTCCGGCTGCGGGGTCGGCCGCCTTGGCGGCCGCAGTGGCGGCTGGCCCCGGTGCCGCCTCCTCGATCGATCCGACGGCCGCGATATTGGTGCCGGGAGCGGGCCCGATGAACACGCGCACCGGCGTTACGGCGTCACGCGCATGCATCAGGGCGGCCGGTCCGGCGAGAGCGGTCGCCGGCGAGCCCGGCATGGTGGCGACATCCACCCGACCGGGCACGCGGCCGAAAGCGGGCGTCTCGAGCGCAGCGGCAGCCCCGGTCGGGGTCGGCGTGCCGATCGCGGCGTCCTCTGCTTCCGCCTCCTGGATGGCGTTGTGGCGCCCGGGACCGCAGATCTGGCCGTGCATGTCGGGCGGCGCGACGATTTCGCTTTGCGGAAGGTCGTTGACGTTGCCGAGACCTTGGCCCGGATTCGAGAAGAACTTCTCAAACAGCGTCACGGCGCGGAGGTTGCGCTCGTTGGTCGAAGGCGCCCCCATGATGACGACCAGCAGCCGCCGGTCGCCGCGGGTGGCGCTTTCCACGACGTTGTAACCGCCCGCGCAGGTGTAGCCGGTCTTCATGCCGTCGACGCCCGGGTAGCGCCCGAGCAGGCCGTTGTGATTCGGGATCAGCTTGCCGCCGAACTGCAGCGCGCCGATGTTGAAGAGGTCGTGCTGTTCGGGAAAGTCGACGATCAACCCGCGGGCGATCATCGCCATGTCGCGGGCCGACGAATAATGGTTCGGATCGGGCAGTCCATTGGGATTCACGAAATGCGATTCGTGCAGACCGAGCCTCTGCGCATAGGCATTCATCTCGTCGGCGAACCCGGGCACCGAGCCGGAGATGCCTTCCGCGATCGTCACCGCGATATCGTTCGGCGACTTCACCATGAGCATCTTCAGGGCGTTATCGAGCGTCACCAGCGTCCCGGGGCGAAAACCCATCTTCGACGGGATCATGCTGGCGGCGTAGGACGACACGCGCAGGGGCGTATCGAGGCTGATCTTGCCCTCCCGCACCTTGCTCAGCGCCACATAGACGGTCATCAGCTTGGTGGTCGAGGCCGGGAACCAGGGCGCCGTCGCCATATCCTTGTAGAGGACTTCGCCGGAGCCGGCATCCACCACCACGGTCGGGTTGGCACGGGCCGGTCCCAGGCTGGCGACGCCGAGCGCCAGGATCGAGACGGCCGAGCGCCAGCACGCTTGCGTGAATGTCATCGAGGATCTTCCGAGAGCGGGACGAGTCGGCCGCGACGCCGCGCTGTTACGGCCAAGTTACGGTTTAACCGTGGCCCGAACTCTTGAAAAGGGTCCTCGCCCTCCAGTGTCGACAGCACGACACGGCCATCCGGTCCGTCATGGCGAAGCTGCGGCGACCAAGGGGCGGATTCGCGATGATCGGCTTGCCGGGGGAGCACGGTCGGTCATAGCCTCGGCCCATGAGCGACGATCTCGTGAGCGACGATGGCCTGCCCCGAACCGGAGCCGTTTCGGCACGGGGCCTGGCCTTGGCGGGTTTCCGCTGGCTCGGCGCCGCGGCGCTCGATCTCCTGTTTCCTCCGAGCTGCATCGCCTGCCGACGAAGCGTCGAGACCGGCACAGGGCTTTGCGCCGCCTGCTGGCGCACGATGCGTTTCATCGAGCGGCCCTTCTGCGAGCGGCTGGGCACGCCGTTCGACCAGGATCTCGGTCCCGGGCTGCTGTCGCCCGAAGCCATGGCGAACCCACCCGTCTATGGCCGGGCCCGCGCCGTCGCCCGATTCGAGGAGGGGCCGGCGCGCCGGCTGATGCACGCCCTGAAATACGGTGACCGGCTCGATCTCGCCCGGCCGCTCGGAACCTGGATGACGCGGGCCGGAGCGGAGCTTCTCGCCGAAGCCGACCTCCTGGTCCCTGTCCCGCTGCATCGGGGGCGGCTATGGCGTCGCCAGTTCAACCAGGCAGCCGTCCTGGCGCGGGAAGTATCGCGCGTCTCCGGCGTCGCCTGGGACCCGATGCCGCTGCGCCGCGTCAAGGCGACGGCGAGCCAGGTCGGCATGACGCGGCCGCAGCGTGTCGCCAATGTCCAGGGTGCGTTTCGGGTCGCGCCGGAACACGCCGCGGTCGTGGTGGGCCGTCGGATGCTGCTCGTCGACGATGTCTTGACGACCGGCTCGACCCTCAACGCTGCCGCCCGGGCGCTGCTGCGGGCTGGCGCGCAGGGCGTCGACGTGCTGGTTTTCGCGCGGGTTGTTACGGAAAGTTGACAGGTCCATATGAGAAGCAGTCACGAGCTTCGAGGACTGCGGCCGATGCCTCCCGTCACGATCTACACCACCCGATTCTGCCCCTACTGTACGGAGGCCAAGGCCCTGCTGCGTCAGAAGAGCGTCGCCTTCGACGAGATCGATGTGTCGGGAGACGCTTCGGGCCGGGCCGTCATGACGCGGAAGTCGGGCGGACGCACCAGCGTGCCGCAGATCTTCATCGGCGAGACCCACGTCGGGGGTTGCGACGACCTCTTCGCCCTCGAGGGTGCGGGCCAGCTCGATCCGCTTCTGGCGGCCTGACCGAACGATGATCCGTTACGCGCTGCAGTGCCGGCAGGACCATGGTTTCGAGGCTTGGTTTCGCGATAGCGAGGCCTTCGACCAGCAGAGCGAAGCGGGTCAGATCTCCTGCCCGACCTGTGGTCGGGCCGAGGTGCGCAAGGCCGTCATGGCCCCGGCGGTGCGCCGATCCACGAAGAAGGCGAGTACCCCGGAGCCCTTGTCGGTGCCCGTCCCCGCGCCGACCGCTGCGGAAGCCCAGCCAGCGCCGATCGTCGACGAAACGTTCGCTCGCGTCCGGGATGTCCTGAGAGAGATCCACGCGAAGCTCAAGCGGGATGCGACGGATGTCGGCCCGGCCTTTCCCGAACAGGCCCGCGCCATTCACAATGGAGAGGCTGCGCCGCGCGCCATTTACGGCACCGCCACGCAGGACGAGGTCAAAGCGCTGGTCGATGACGGTATCGGCATCCTGCCGATCCCCGTTCTGCCGGACGATCGCAACTGACGGTTAAGGTCGGACGACATCAAGGATCCGATAGGTCGCACATATCCTGCGGAACCTGGACCATCGTGGTCGCATTGCGGCTTGGACGGAACCGGAGAATTTGGAAGCATGGACCAGCACGAAGAGGCGACCCGGACCAAGGTCATCGACATGGTCAAGGATCTCAAGATCGCCATGCTCTCGACGCGGGGTCCTGATGGGAAGTTCCACAGCCGGCCGATGGCGGTGAGCGACGCGGAGTTCAAGGGAACACTGTTCTTCCTGACGGATGTCCGCTCCGGCAAGGTGCATGATCTCGAGACGGATCCGGAGACGATCGTCACTTTTTCCGATCACAAGGATCAGAAATACGTCGCCCTGCGCGGCCGTGGCCGGTTGACCACCGACAAGACCGCGATCCGCGATCATTGGACGCCAACCGCGAAGGCCTGGTTCCCGAAGGGCGTCGATGATCCCGATATAGCTCTGATCTCGGTCGATATCGAAGACGCCGAATATTGGGACGCTCCTTCGCGCAAGATGGTGGTGCTCTACGCTTATGCGAAGGCCGCCATCACGGGGCAGAAACCCGGCAACGTCGGCGAGCACGAGCGCATTTCGCTCTAAGCCGAGACGGAGCCTTTGTCACAGCTGCCGCTGCACGCCGGCTCCCTTCGAAGCGGGAGACGGTGGCTCGCGGCTTTGGAGCCGAACCCGAGTGCGCAAGCCGTCACATGTGGCTCCCCCGGCCGTCGTGGCCATTCCGGCTCACGACGAGGCTGAGCGTATTCGAGGCTGCCTCGCCGCCCTCGCGATGCAGCGCGATCGGCACGGAATGCCGCTGGCGTCTGGCAGCTTCTCGGTTCTGCTTCTGGCCAACAATTGCCGGGACGCGACGATCGACGTGGCCCGCGCCTTTGGCGAAGTCGCGCCCTTTCCGCTCGACGTCGTCGACTGTCCTCTGCCCCCATCGGAGGCGCATGCCGGCGGGGCGCGCCGGGCCGCCATGGACCGCGCGGCGGATCGGCTTGAGGCGGATGGCGCGCGGGATGGCGTGATCCTGACCACCGATGCCGACAGCCGGGCCCAGCCGACCTGGGTTGCCGCGACGTTGGCGGGATTTACGCCCGGGGTCGACGCCGTGGCGGGCTACATCGACGCCGACGCGGAGGAATATCTGGCGCTCGGCAGTGGGTTCCTGCACCGCGGGCGTCTCGAAGACCGGTACCTGTCGCGCGTCGCCGAACTCTATGCACTGCTCGACCCTCGCCGTCACGATCCCTGGCCCAATCACCGCGTTCATTCCGGAGCGGCGATCGCAGTGACCCTCTCGGCCTACCGCGCCATCGGGGGCCTTCCGGTGCGTGCGCTCGGCGAGGACAGCGCTCTGGCGCAGGTTCTCGATGAGGCCGGTTTTCTGATCCGCCACAGCATGGACGCCGTGGTGACGACATCCTGCCGGTTCGATAGCCGGGCGCCCGGCGGCGCCGGTGACACGATGCGGGCCCGGCACGAGAATCTCGAAGCTCCCTGCGACGGCGATCTCGAACCTGCCGATAGGCTGTTCCGTCGGGCCCGGGCTCGGGGATCGCTGCGCCGCCTCCACGCCTCGGCGCAACTCGGCGACGATCTGTCCTGGCGCCGTCGGCTCGGGCTCGACCGAGGCGAGGCCGCGGCTCTCGCGGTCGCGGCGGCGGACTTACCTTTTGCGCGGCTGTGGCGTCAGATCGAAGCCAAGAGCCTGTCTCTCCAGCTAGGAGCACCGCTTCGACCCTCCGATCTGTCGCGGCAGATCGAGGCCATCGAGCGGCTGCTCGGGCGCTTGAAGCGGCTCACGCCGCAGCGGTCAACAGGTCCAATCGATATTCAGGCTCTCGCCGAGCCGCGGCCGGACGCCATCGCGGTGCCACTGCCGCGATGAACAGGTCGGCGGCTTCGTCGCCGGCGAGGGGGTAATTGGTGACCCCGAGCCAGTGACACAGCACAATCTGCCCGTTGGGCGAGAGAGAGGCGAGGCAAAGACCCGCCAAGTCCTGAAGGTCCGACGGTGACAGATAGTAGAGCACCTCCGAAAGCACGATAAGGTCATAGCGGCCGTCGGGGAAGTCTCGCGGCAGCGTGGCTTCGCGGAACGCCACCCAGGGCCGGTCTGCATTGATGGCCTTGGCTTCTTCCAGGGCTCGCGCCGAGGCGTCGACCGCCACGAGGCGTTCACAGCGCTCCGCCAGCCGATGCGTGAAGACTCCGATGGAGCAGCCGACCTCCAGAACTGATGTGTAACGCGGGAGCGGCAGGACGTTCAGCGTCGCACTGTATTTCTCACGCTCGTAGGGACTGGTGCGAAAGCCCCAGGGATCCGAAGCTTCGGCATAGAGAGCCTCGAAGTAACCGGCGTCGAGCGACGCCTTAGGCTCCGTCATGCCGAAACCCCGATGTAAATCTCGGTGTCGCCGAGGAAGGGTGCGAGTTGCGCCTCGGTGAAGCAGAAGGCGTCGGGATCGTCGTCAATCATTCGGGTCATCTGCGATTCGTAGCAGTCGATCGCCCGCAGCTTTGCGGCGCGATCTTCCGCGATGTCGAGCCTGAAGCCTTGCGGCGGGCTGTCTACGATCTCCTGGTCGGCCGCCAGGTGAAGCCCCCAGACCGGATAGGCCCAGAGCCGCAGGCCGGCCCGAGCGGCCGCGATCTTCGCCATGGAATAGGCGGTCTCGTGGTCGCAATGCGGATCGCGTCCCCAGGTCACGAACAGCGTCTTGGCGCCGACGTCGGAGGCACGGCGCACGATCGCCTCCACGGCGGCGTCGAAGGCTGGGCCAGCACTGGGCGTCGCGGTATCGGGAAGGTCGAGAAAGCCGAGGCGCTCCCTGGGCAGCCCGAGTTGCGCCAAGGCCCTCCTCGCCTCGTCCTTGCGCAGGGCGGTCAGGCGTTCGGGCGGAAAGCTTGGCGAATGGGGGTGTGAGCCTGCACCATCGGTCAAGATGAGAACGTGACCAACGGCCCCCTGCCGCTGTGCCCCTGCGAGCAGGCCGCCGCAACCCAGCGTCTCGTCGTCCGGGTGGGGTGACAGAACCAGGAAGGGGTCGAGCCCGATCAGATCGTCGAGTTCGCCGAGCGGCAACACCCGGAGCGCCGCGAGATAGTCGCCCGCCCTCATGCGTCCCTCCACAGGGTCCGAGCAGGACGGGTGCTGGCCAGAACGCTTGCGGCGGCATCCGCCATCGCACCGTCGGGCGCGGGTTGGCGCAGATAGGTGGCGAGGTCGCGTGCGACGCGTTCGACCGCGTGAGGCCGCATGAAGGAATTCAGGCCGAGGCCGCGATGCGCCGCCTCCATGACGTCGAGGCCGGCACGCTCGACCACGCCGCGCGTGAGTCCCACATAGGCGAGGATTTCGGCTGTTGGACGCGCCTCGTCGGCGACCATGCGAGCGGCTTGGCTAACCCAGAGGACGCCGGTTTCTGCCGCTACCGCGCAGGCGGCGATCCTCTGCCGCTGATAGGGATCGGCGCCCCGTCCGAGGCGGACGAGATCGGCGCGATAGAGGTCGAGGAGACGTTCGACGGCACCGAGTTGCACGGCGCAGAACCGCCAAGCACCCCCGAAGAAATTCGGTTGCCGCCGATAGTCGTCGTCGCCGCCTACAATGTCCTTGGCTTCAATATCGAGCCCATTGAGGTCGACGGTGCCGGTCGCGGTCGAGCGCATGCCCTGCGCGGTCCAGCGCGACAAGTCCGCCCGCTCCCCTGCCGCGAGATGCGGGATCACCATGATCGTCGAGCCGTCGCGCGCGACCGGTATGATGGGCCGGGTGACGGATCCGACGCCCGAGGCCAGGATCTTCTGGCCGCCGAGCCGCCAGCCGGCACCATGGCTGACCAGAGTGGCGGGCACGGCTCCTTCGGCATTCCAGACACCCGAGAGGGCGCCGGCCCGCACGGCATCGGCCAGAGATGCGAGTTGGTCCGGCGTTCCGTACCGCTGCACCAGCGCAACCGCATTCACATGTCCCTCGAAGAGCCGGCCGACCGAGAGATCGCCGCCCCCGACAAGCCGCAGCACCCGGACCAGAGACTCGACGGCGGCGGGCGAAACGAGATCGGCGCCTCCGAGACGGCCGGGGAAGGGGGCCATGGTAAGCCCAGCGCCGTGCAGGAGCGCGAAGGCCTTCTCAGGAAACTCCGCGGCGGCGTCGCGTTCGGTCGCGCTGGCGAAGAGGATGTCGGCGACCTCGGCGGCGGCGGCCACGTAGTCTTCCGCTAGAAGGCGTCCTGAATGCGTCATGCTCCGCGATGCTCACCCGCCTCCGTCGCGGGTCTCATCGACCCCGGAGGCAGATCCGCGCCTCGCGTCAGCAGCGGAGGTCCTGCTTGCGCAGGCTGAAAACTGTAGCGCCGCTGAAATTGGTCCAGTGATGGGACGGAATATTGCAATCGACGAGCTTGGTCTCGTCGAAGCGCTCGCGCAGGTCGTACAGCTCCGGAATGGGAAACAGCATGCCGAGCGTCTTCTGCAGCGTTTCGACGCTGAAGCGGCGGACGTGAAGCGACGGGCCGAAGCGGAGGAGCTTCTCCTCGGGCGAAGCCATGAGCAACTCGTCGGTGAAATCGCCCGGCAGGATCGGAACGCTAAACAGCATGGTCCCGGTGTCGCTGAGAGAGCGGGCGAGACGCATCAGCACGGCGGAATAGTTGGCTTCCACATGTTCCAGGACGTGATTGTGGACGATGAGGTCGTAGCGGTCGCGCGGCAGCCCGAAGACATCGTCGCAGAGATCGAGCCGCTCGACCCCGAGCCCGGGATAGCGCGCCGGATCAATGTCGACGGCGCGGTAGTTGGGCCCGCCAATCTCCCGCAGCAGGGCACTAAGTCCGCGCTCGGGCGCGAAATGCAGGATGTGGCTGCCAGCCCGTGGCTTCAGGAGTTCGGTGACATGCAGCGCCGCGACGCGCGTGCGCTCGAGAGAGCCGCAGTCGGCGCAGCGCACCGCGGGGCGCTTGGGCATGTGGGTGAAGGCGGTGCCGCCGCAGATGTTGCATTGCATGGTGGGAGGTTTGCCCCGGCGCGGGTCCGTTCGCAAGACCGCGCCGGCCAACCGGTCAGTTGCGTCACGCCTCTCCGGCCGTGAACCGCATCGCCACGCCGTTCATGCAGTAGCGCAGCCCGGTCGGGCGCGGACCATCGTTGAAGACGTGACCGAGATGGCCGCTGCAGGTCGCGCAATGAATCTCGGTGCGCGCCATGCCCAAGGTCCGGTCGCGGCTCTCCCCGACCGCGCCGTCGAGCGGTCGCCAGAAGCTCGGCCAACCGGTGTGGCTGTCGAACTTGGTCGAGGAGGAGAACAGGGCCGTGTCGCAGCCCGCGCAGGCGAAGCGCCCGGCGCGGTGCTCGCGATTGAGCGGGCTCGAATAGGGTCTCTCCGTGCCCTCGCGCCGGAGCACGTCATAGGCCGGTGCACCGAGGCTCGATTGCCACTCCTCGTCGCTCTTCGTCACGGCGAAATTGCCCTCCGCTGCCAGCGTCTTTTGGCCGAAGCCGAACCAGGACGCTGTCGCCGCGAAGACTGACCCGAGGGTCAGGATCGATCGTCTGTCGAGCACCATCGTGAAATCCTCGTTGTGACCGGCGTGTCACCGGTTGTTAGCTCCTAGTGTTACGATCCTGCCCGACCTCCGGTTTCGGATCGCGGCATTGGACAAGAGCGGAAAATAGAGCTCGGCGACGAGGACGCAATGCGGCAGGGACGTCTCGACATCGGGTGTGTCGTGCTCCACGTCGTCGAGGTGGGCCGGCCGATGGGGCCGCGGTGCCGCTCGGCACGGGGCGAGGTCCGCAGCGCGAACCATTGGAATCATGCGGAGGAGGCCGACGCAGTGATTGCAACGCCGATCCGCTTCCTCGGCGGCCGCAGCATCCAAGACGCGTGACGCGCCTTCGGCTCACGCCACGAGCGCGCCGAGCGCCGTGTCGGCCTCGGTCCCTGCCAGCCGGTGGTTCAACTCCGACACTTCGGCCTCCGGCGCGGGACGGCCGAAGTGATAGCCCTGCATGGTGCGGCAGCCGAGACTTCTCAGGATCAGGACATGGTCGGCCGTCTCGACGCCCTCGACGATGCAGGACAGGTTCAGGTTGCGGCAGAGATCGACGATGGTCTTGACGATGTCGCGGCTGGCCCGGTCGATCACGACATCGGCGGTGAAGCTGCGGTCGATCTTGATCTTATCGATCGGCAGCCGGCGCACGTAGCCGAGGCTCGAATAGCCGGTGCCGAAATCGTCGAGGGAGATCTGGACGCCGATCGCCTTGAGGGCCAGGAGCGCCTCCCGGGCCGCGTCGAAATCGTGCATCAGCGCCGTCTCGGTAATCTCCAGCGCGATTCGACCCGGCGTGACGCCGCTGTTTTGTATCAGCGAGGCGAGCCGGCTCACCGCGACCGGGGATGCGATGTCGTGGGCGGACAGGTTGAAGGAAAGCCCCACCTCCTCGGGCCAGTCCCGCATGGCGTCGATCGCCTTGCCGAGCAGCACCGCCGTGATGGTGCCGATGAGGCCGAGACGTTCCGCCGCCACGATGAAGACGTCGGGAGACACCGCGCCGAGCCGCGGGCTGGTCCAGCGCGCCAGGGCTTCGAAGGCGACGACGTGGCGGGCCGCCACATCCACGATCGGCTGGAAGTGGAGCTTGAGGTCTCGGTCGAGGTCGGCGCGTCGGAGCTCCTGCTCGACGAGGCTCCGAGCCCGGATGGCATCTTCGTGCTCGGTGGTGAAGAGTACGGCCTGTCCCCTGCTGTGGTCCTTGGCGTAATAGAGCGCGTAATCGGCGCGCTCGATCAATTGCTCGCGATTGCCTGCCATGTCGGGAAAGACCGCGCAGCCGATCGAGGCGGCGATCCGGGCCACGCCGGTCGGCAGCACGATGGGAGCTTCGATCGCCTCGCAGATCTGGCGTCCGACCGCCGCGATCGCATCCGGTTCGATGTCGCCCGACAGCACGAAGGCGAATTCGTCGCCCCCGAGCCGGGACAGGTGCGCTCCGTCCCCCACGATGGCGACGAGACGGTGCCCCACTTCGGCCAGGACCAGATCGCCCGCCGTATGGCCATAGACGTCGTTGACCGGTTTGAACCCATCGAGGTCGATCATTCCCAGCGCGAACCGTTGATCGTTGGAGGCGGCAGACTCGATCAACGAGGCGAGATCACGAAAGAAGCTCCGCCGGTTGGCGAGACCGGTGAGGCTGTCGAGATGGGCGAGGGAACTGTTCTCTTCGCTGAGGTCCGCGAGAGCACGACGCGAGCGGATCAACGCGCTAAACTCGTCGAAATGGCGGAACATGATGACCGTCATGATGATCGCCACCATGCCGAAGTTCAGCGCGACCGCGCAGAGCACGATATTCCCCGAGGTCATGAATGTGATCATGAAGGGAATCGTAACGATCAGCGTCAGAGCTAGAGCCGCCTGTCGAATATGGACAAGGCAGAAGATGCAGCCGATCACCGTGATCGACATGAAGAAGGCCACGTGAGTCTTAGCGTAGGCGTCGCCGTAGGGCGCCAGGGCCAGCGACCACGCTGTGAATGTCGCCCCCAGGACGACCACGAGAACGGTGCTTCGCCGCAGATGCTGCCGGATGACCCGGTCCGACATGATGGTTTCGTCGTACCGCATCCAGGCGACGGCGCGCTGCACGCAGATCGGCAGCAAAACGCCCGGAGCGGAGAGGGTCAGGATGTCGGGCGCGACCTCGTAGTGGGTGAAAGCGAGAGCCAGGACGTTGCTGCCGAGCAGCAGGAACAGGAGCGGAACATGTTTCTGGAGTGCGCTGAACTGCGCGCGCATCAAGACAGGATCGAGCGCCGAGGTGCCTATGATGGATCGCAAAGCCGCAGGTGACATCAAGGCCCCTCACAATCAGGAGAGGATGCGGCAAGACGAGCTAACGTTTCGCGAATATCGGCGTCTGCGCGGAGAGATGGTGAACGGAGTCGAACCCGAACGCCTCGATTCCGCCGTCAAAGTCCAAGCGTCTTCTGCATCCAGAGCAGGTCGAGGTAGCGGTCGAACTTGAAGCCGACCTGCGGCATGAGCCCGACGTTGACGAATCCGAAGCGTTCGTGGAGCGCGATCGACGGGGTGTTGGCGGCATCGAGGGCGCCCACCATCACATGCTTGCCCAAGGTCCGGGCTCGCTCGATCAGAGCCGGAAGCAGCAGAGCCGCCACTCCCTTTCTCTGGTGCAGCGGAGCGACGTAGATCGAATGTTCCACGGTGCGGACGAAGCCATCGTGCGGGCGAAAAGGTCCGAAAGAGGCGTAACCAAACAGCGTATCGCCCTCGACGGCGGCCAGGAAAGGGAAGCCTCGCTCCTGCCGGTCGCGAAGGAAGGCCCGCCGATTGTCGAGATCGACGCCATGGTAGGAGAAATTGGCCGTCGACGTGGCGATGACGTGGTTGTGAATGGCCAGGACAGCCGGCAGGTCGCTGTCCTGCGCATCGCGGATCTCGATAGCCATCATCGCGTCTCGTCTGTCGGTTCGGGCGGCCGAAGCGCACGGCCGCGGCGCCGGGCATTACCCTCGGCCCAGTCGAGTTCCTCCTCGACATCACGATACGCATCGTCGCCGATGTCCCGATCGTTGCGCAAGCGGATCAACGTCTCGCGCTCGGCCCGGATCGCCGCCATACGCAGCTTGCCGAACACTTTGGGGCGCAGATGGCGCATGGTCTCGTCCTGGAGCACCACGGCATATTCCTTGCGCAGGATGGCGGCCTCGGGTTCCGAATTGCCGTCGAGCGACTGCAAGGCGGCGCGCGTCGCCTCCTGCCGGGCAAAGGCGCGCTCGCGGTCGCCCCGGCCATCGTCGCCCAGATCGAGCCAGCGCAGCAGCGGCCCGAGCGTGAGGCCCTGGATCACCAATGTTCCGAGCACGACCGCGAAGGCCGCCACGATGACGAGATCGCGGTGGTCGGCCCGGGCGAAGGCGCCATCGAAGGGCAGCGCCAGCGCGGTGGCGAGAGTCAGGAGACCCCGCATGCCGCACCAACCGACCACCAGCGCGCTCTTGTAGCTGCGCGGCGCGGGTGTCCGGCTTTCTTCCGAAAGCGTCACCCGCTCCACGAGGCGTGCGATGACGTTGTAGGTGAAGGTCCAGCAGAGCCGCACCGCGATGACGGTGCCGAGGATCGCCAGCCCGAAAGCGGCGTAGCGCATCACGCCGCCGGGGATCGAATCGCCAATGTCTTGCAGTTGCAGGCCGACCAGGATGAACGCCAAGGCGTTCAGGACGTAGACGGCGACCTCCCAGACAGCGAACGAGCCGCGGCGCGTCTCGGCGTTCTGTCGTGTCGGAGTCAGGCGGGCCAGCACCAGCGCATAGACCACGATGGTGAGGACCGTCGAGACGCCGAGCTTCTCGGCGATGATCCACACCGCGAAGGTGGCGACGAATTGCGTCACGACCGCGATGGAGAGGTCGGTGATCCGGGCCGTCATGAACAGATAGACCCGGGCCAGCACCCAGCCGAGCAGCACCGAACCCAGCGAATTGGCCAGGAACAGCGGGACGGCATGGCTCACCGTCAGCGTGGTCCCGAGCGCGGCCGTGACGGCGAGCCGATAGACCAGGAGCGCGCTGACGTCGTTCAGCAGCCCTTCCCCCTCCAGGATTACGACCAGACGGCGGGGGGGCGATAGACGGCCGAGGATCGCCGTGGCCGAGACGGGATCGGGCGGCGACACGACGGCGCCAAGTGCTATGGCGACCGACCAGGGCATGTCGGGCACCAGCCATCGCGCCATGATGGCCACGGCCGCGATCGTCAGCGCGACGGCAACGAGCACGAGGCTCGACACCGGGATCCAGTTCTCGCGCAGATCGCGCGGCGAGGCGTCGAAGGCGGCGTCGAGAATGACGGGGGCGACGAAGAGGGTCAGCGCAAGATCAGGGTCGAGCCGAATACCCTGCACGTCGATCGGAGCGATCGCGAGCGCCGTGCCGGCCAGGGCCAGCACCACCGGATAGGGCGCCCCGACACGATTCGCCAAAGCCGTCAGGACCGCGCCGCCGAGCAGCAGCGTGATGAGAAGTTCGAAGAGTGGCATGGCGGAAGCCTACGCGAGTTCGTCCGGCCGGAGTAGCGCCTTGAGAGCGACCCGATCAGGTGAGCCTCGTCGGTTTGCGCCCGATGGGCTTCGGCCCTAGCATGGCGTCTCCCTTCGGTGAGGCCCCATCTCCATGAGCATCCTCGGCAATCTCGGCAGTGCGCTCAGCAGTTTCGTCGAACAGCACGGCGGTGCCGAAGCGATGGCTCAGCAGGCCCTGCAGCAGGCCGGCGGCGTGCAGGGCATCGTCGGCAAGTTGCAGCAGGCCGGGTACGGCGAGCAGGTGAAGTCGTGGCTTGGCACCGGGCCGAACCAGCCGATGACGCCCGAGGGCATCGCCCAGGCGATCGGCCACGGCAAGATCGGCGAGATGGCGGCGCATTATGGTGTCCAGCCGGAGCAACTGTCCGGGATGCTCGCCAAGGTGCTGCCGGGCCTGATCGATCGGATCAGCCCCAACGGGACGACGGAACCTCACCTCCTGCAAGGCAATGCCGCGGCTTCGCCGCTCGACCCGGCCTCCTGACACGCCGGATCGTTACGCTTTGTTGATCTCTGCCGGGCAGGTTCTGCGGAAGCGGGTCGCCGCCGGGCCGATCCGAGCGTTGCGCGCCTGCAGCGACACCGAGGATGCAGCTCCAGGCGGTTTCAGGGTCTTCGGGCCGCCGGGGTAGCCCGAGACGGCAGGTTCTGCTTTGGCTGAGGCATGAAGATCATTCTGCCCTTCATCAGCAACACGCTGATGAATTTCATCATCGGCCTGCTGCTGGCGCGCTTTCTCGGCCCGGCCGAATATGGCCGGATGGCCCTGGCCCTGGCGGTGGGCCAAGTTATCCAGACCGTCATGTTCGATTGGCTGCGGCTCGCCGCCACCCGCTTCTACTCTGAGCGGGCTCGCCTGGAGAGCCCCGACCTGCGCGCCACGCTCGACGCCAGCTTTGCGATCCTCATCGCGATCCTGAGCGGCGTTACGCTGTTCGTCTTGATAAGCGGCATCGAGATCCCGCTCTCGCACTCGCTGATCGGCTTGGCGGTCGGGGCCGCGGTGGCGAACGGCCTCTTCGACTACAACACGGCCCTTGTGCGGGCCCGCTTCCTCGACAGCCTCTACGCCCGCATCATCATGGGCAAGAACGTCCTGTCGCTGCTGCTGACCGTCGGAGGGGCGTGGTGGTTCGGCTCTGCCGCGATGGCGCTGACCGGGATCTGCCTGTCGATGACGGGTTCGCTCCTCACCTCGCGGCGTTCGCTCACCGATGCCGGCTCGTCGCCTCGCGCCGCGAAGCGGGGATTGGCCTCCCGGGCCCTGCGTTACGCCATGCCGATCGTCATGGCCAACATGCTCTACCAAGTCATCCCGCTCGTCGACCGGGCGTTGATCGCGCAGCGCTTCGGTTTCGCCGAATCGGGTCAGTTCTCGCTCGCCTACGACCTTGGCATCCGCATCGTCCTGGCGATCGGCTCGACGCTCGACGTGCTGCTGTTCCAGCTCGCCGTTCGTACCGACGAGGTCCATGGCGCCGCTGCATCGCGCCAGCAGATCGGCCGCAACATGGGGGTCGTGGTGGCCATCGTCGTCCCGACCTGCGTGGGCGCATGGCTGGTGCTCCCGTCCTTCCAGCAGCTCGTGGTCCCGCCGGAGTTCCGCGGCCCCTTCGCGCAGTTCTTCACCTTCCTGCTGCCCGGCTTCTTCTGCTACCCGCTGATCCATTACGCGCTTCACCCGGTCTTCCAGATCCGGACCAAGACCAGGCCCTTGATCGTCACCGCCTCCCTCGCGGCCGCCGCCAACATCGGGCTCAGTCTCGCCATGCCGGCAAGCGCCGGTGCCGTCGGCTATGCGGTGGCGCTGTCGGCGGCGCTCGGCACGGGCCTCCTGGCGCTGATCGCAGCCGCCGGCCTCCTGGGGGCGTCCTGGCCGGCGCCGCGCGACCTCGGCGCGACCCTGCTCGGCGCAGCGGCCATGGCGGCCTGTCTCCTGCCGTTGCGCGCCTTGCCACCCGGTTTCTCCACGCTGCTGCTGCAGGTCGTGCTCGGTACGTTGGTCTATGGCGGGGTCGTCTATCTCTTCGACCTCGCCGGCCTGCGCAGTCTCGCCCTGGCGCATCTACCGGCCCGATGGCGTCGCGGGCCTGGCGGCGACGCCACGCCTTTACCCAATATTGACCATGTCGCTTAAGGGACCGTTCAGTTTATACTATCCGTAACCATGGATAATTTTTATTACTAACATCCTGCATTTGAGGTGTAGTGTCCAGAGCTGTAAATACCCTCCTCGTGGCTCCGGATGTCGGCAATGAAACGCTGTGGTGTATCGAGCGGCTGGGCCCTGCTGGGCCTCGTGGCCCTGGCGGCGGCCTCGACGGGCGGCGCAAGGGCCGGCGGTTCCGGCCCGCATGCGGTCGGGATCCCGGGTATTGGGCCGGGCACGGGTGTCGATGTCTACATCCCCAACCCCGACCCGCAGACGCCCGTCGCCTGGTCGCAGGGAACCGAGCCACCGCCGCCGCAGGGCGATTACGGCGGAGGCACGATTCAATATATGATCACCGGCAACGAGAGCCGGCCCGTGCCGCATCCGCGTGTGCAACCGCCCTATTTCCCGGCCAGGGTCGCCCCGATCGACGGGCCCGACGGCCGCTCGAGCCTCGCCACCCATGCCCGCCCGCCGGAAGGCAGCGGTTACGGCCGGGCGCAGGCCGGATATCGCTATGCGGCGCCTCCCGCCTACCGTGCGCCGGCTTCCGGTGGTTACGGCGGCTTCGGCTTCGGGGCGCCGGTCCCGCGCGGCGAGGCCTACGAGGCGCGAGCCCGTTACACCCCGACGGCCTACGACGGCAGCGCCGCAATCGCGGAGCCCGTCCAGGCCGAGATCGATCCGATGTACCGCCGCCAGGAGGTCGCCTACGCGGGCGGCCAGGGGCCCGGTACGATCGTCATCGATACGGCCTCGAAATTCCTCTACCTCGTCGAGGGCGGTGGCCAAGCAATGCGCTACGGCATCGGCGTCGCCAAGCCAGGCTTCCTGTGGTCGGGCATGCACACGATCACGGCCAAGCGAGAATGGCCGGACTGGACACCGCCGGCCGAGATGCTCGGGCGCCGTCCTGACCTGCCGCGTCACATGGCAGGAGGCATGGAGAACCCACTCGGCGCCCGCGCCATGTATCTGGGATCCACGCTCTATCGCATCCACGGCACCAACGAGCCCAACACGATCGGCACCAATGTGTCCTCGGGCTGTATCCGCCTCCTCAACGAGGACGTGAGCGACCTCTACAATCGCGTGCGCGTCGGGACCCGCGTCGTCGTCATCTGAACGACCGACGCCTCGTCCCTGCTTCGAGGGCGCCACGTTCCTGGCGCGTGGTGGTTCAGGACGCCGAAGAGGGCGAGGCGCGGCCCCGCAAGGAGTGCCATTGCCGAAATGGAACGTCTGTGGGGCTGTCCCGAGGAGAGTCCGGAGGGCGAGAAGCTCGGCTTATGACAGAGACCATTTGCCCGTCGCGCCATCGACACCCCTCGAGATGATCCGGTCTGAGGTCGGCGACATGGGCCGCCCGCAGACGGAACCTGTTGAAGTCGTCGGTTCTCGGTCCCTCGCATCGCAAATTCTGAGCGGTACGAGGCGGATCTCTCTCGATGCCGCTCAGAAAATCAGCGTGGCGTGGAACATTCCGATTCAGCTTCTCGTCATACCGCAAGACGCAAGAGCAGCGTGAATCTCAACTTTGTGTTCTCGTGACCGTGCCAGCAGGTGCAGGCCGGGCTGGCAAAGATCCATCGGCGAATTCGCGCCACAGCAGCACAAGGGCCGCCATTAGGGCCGGGCCGACGAAGAGACCGACGAGACCCCAGCTCTCGACCCCGCCGAGAATGCCGAACAGGACCCAGAGGAAGGGCAGCCGCGTCGTGCCGCCGATGAGGACGGGACGGATCAGGTGGTCGGCCAGGAAGGCCAGGATACTTCCGCCCGCCACGATCAGGACCGCCGTGACGACGGCACCTTGTGCGAGGAGAATACATCCGACCACGATGAACACCACCGTCACGGCGAAGGGCACCATGGCGGCGATGGCGGTCAGGCCCCCGAAGAGGATGGGATGGGGTACGCCAGCGAAGGCATAGACGATGCCCATGATGAGGCCTTCGCCGAGTCCCACGAGGACGAGTCCGTCGACCGTGCCATGGACGGAGGCGACCATCTGCCTGGCGACACGTTCACCCTTGGCCCCGAAAGCCTTCTGGCTCGCGTCGAGAAGCTGCCGCACCACTTCGTTCCCCTCCTTGAACAGGAAGAAGAGAGTCATCAGGGCAAAGAAGAACAGGACGACGCGATGCACCACTTGGCCGCCGACGTTTCGGCCGAGCGCCGCCACCTTGGCGCGATCGACACGCGCCGCCATGCCATGAGCCTCGACGCCGTTGGCGAGGTTGTCCTGCCACCAATGGGTGACGGCGTCGGCGCCGAACGGCAGATGTGCCACAAAATCAGGAACAGGAATGCCGGACGTCGTGGCTTGATTGTAGAGGTCGACGATGGAGTGAAATTCTCTCACACCCTCGAAGAGGACGATCACCAGCGGTAGGCCGAACATCAGGCCGACGCCGAGCGTGAACAGGCCCGGCAGGAGCACATTGTGCTTGCTTGGCGGGAAGCGCCTCAGGGCCTTTTCGTAAAGGGGCCAAAACGCAATGGCGAGAACGGCCGCCCAGGCGAGGGCCGGCAGGAAGTCGTGGATCGTCCATAGACCCAACGCCACGAGGACGACGACCAGAGCCAGCCGTGCGTTGCGCTGCCGAGGTGCGGGTACGCCGCCATCAGCGTCTCCGCTCAAGCGGTCACGACGGGGCTGAGGTTCGATCGTGGTCATAGGCGGTGCCTCACGGACGTTGAGCCGAACGGTGCATCGGCGCGATGCTGCTTCGTCCGAAGATCATCGCCCGTTACGGCGACGGGGCGCCGGACCTCAATCCGGCGCCGACACGTCAGCGAACGACGCGGGTCGTGGTGACGGTGCGACCCATCATGGGGCGACGCACGACGCGCTTGGTGACGATGCGACCACCGAAGGGACCGCGACGTACCGTCTTGGTCACCACCACGGCGGCATCGACGATGGGGGCCTGGGTGGCGCCGACGACGGAGGTCGCGCCCGCGACCGGCATGGCCTCGGCAGCGGTGGCGACACAGAGACCGGCGATGGCGGCGAAACCGAGCGAGGCGATGATCTTCATGACATGATCCTCCGGGATAACGGGGGAGCGCACCGTTTCCGGCTTTGACGCTCCCCAGGAAAGGGAGAGCGGCCCCGCATGATGGATCTGCCGAGGCGCATCCATCGACACCAACGCCACTCTAGGCGTCTGAACGCGAATAGCCGCGCTCAAGTTTCATGCCGCTCGATCTCAGTTTCCATCAAGGTTACGCCGGAACACCAAGGCGTCCCCCTGGGTACGAACCGCGATCTCCGAGCCGATCGCGGGTGGCGCAGCGGCGAGCCAGCAGGCCTGCAGCGCGACCGCTCCACCCGGCGTCTCGAGGTCAAGCCAGGTCAGGGGTCCCAGCATGGCGGCATGGCGGACCGTGACCTTTGTCCCTTGCCCGGCCTCGGCCGCCACGATCTGCTCCGGCCGCAGCATGAGGTCCGCGGGCCCATCGGCGACGCCGTGGGGATTGCGCACCGCGACGCGTCCCAGGGCGGTCTCGGCGAAGCCGCCCGACAGCATTCCATCGAGATGAAGCGCCGAACCGGCCAGCCGTGCCGTGTCGAGATCGACGGGGTCGCGATAGAAATCCGCGGGCGTGCCGCGCTGCACGATGCGGCCCGACCGCATGACGGCAATCTCATCCGCGACCGAGAAAGCCTCGTCGCGGTCATGCGTCACCATCAGGGCGGCGGCACCGCCGCGCTTCAGGATCGTGCGGACCTCGGCGCAAAGCGTGCGGCGCAGATGGGCGTCGAGCGCGTTGAACGGTTCGTCGAGCAGCACCACGGCCGGCGAGGGTGCCAGCGCGCGGGCGATGGAGATCCGCTGCTGCTGCCCTCCCGAAAGCTCGTGTGGCATGCGTCGGCCAAATCCCGCCATGCCGACAAGCTCGAGCATGTCTTCGACCCGGCCCGAGCGGCGCCCCGCCGGCGACAGGCCGAAGCCGACATTGGCGGCGACGTCGAGATGGGGAAAGAGCACGCCGTCCTGCGGCACGTAGCCGATGCCGCGCCGAAAAGGCGGCACCCAGCAGCCGCGGCCGCCGACCGGGCCATCGGCGACGGCCTTGCCGGCCAGGGCGACCGATCCGGCATCGGCGCGGTCAAAGCCGGCCACGAGACGCAGCAGCGTGGTCTTGCCGCAGCCGGAAGGGCCGAGCAGCGCCACGATGTCGCCGGGCGCCACCGCGAGGTCGATGTCGCGCAGAACGGGGACGTCGCCATAGGATTTGGCGAGCCCTTGAACCAGCAATGCGGAAGCGTTCAGGATCGGGGTCTCCGCGGCGGCGCGCCGAAGCGCCAGGCGGTCCAGGGTGTGGAGCCGGGCGGCTCCTCCTGGCTCTGCCCTGAAAAACGCGACACGCCAAGAGGCTTGTCGTCAGGCGCGGTCGCGGCGCTTCTGAAGCTGCACGGTCGCCCAATAGGCCGGCACGCCGGAAACCAGGACCAGCAGCGCCGCATAGGGTGCCGCCGTGCCGTATTTCATCTGGGACGACTGAGCCCAGAGCTCCATCGACAGGGTACGGATCCCGGTCGGTGCCAGCACCAATGTGGCGGTCAACTCCTTCATCAACTGCATGAAGACCAGCAGCGCCGCGGCCCCCAGCCCCGGAAGGATGTTGGGCAAAGTGACGGTCAGCATCACCCGCCAGGGCGCGCGTCCAAGCGCCAAGGCCACCTCCTCCATGGCGGGGGGCACCTGCTCCACCGCGGGGCGCAGGGCCGTCTGGGCCAGCGGCAGGAACAGGATCGCGTAGGCGACCATCAGCAGCGCAGTGGTCTGATAGAGGAACGGGGCGGCCCGCAGGCAGAAGTAGACGAGCGACAACGCCACCACGAGACCCGGCAGGGCATGGACCACGAAGGGCAGACGCTCGGCCAGCACCGCCGCGCGCCCGCGTCGCCGGAAGGCGGCCAGCACCAGGAAGAGCCCCGTCGCCGTGGTGACGAGAGCACCGAGAGCCGCCAGCTCGACCGAATCGCCGACCGACGACAAGATACGCTCTAGCGGCAGCGAAACGTGACGGGCAAGCAGCAGCCAATAGGCCAGCATGGCGACCGGAAAACCCAGTGCCAGGCCGATCAGCCCGGCGAGCCCCGCCAAGGCCGGAACCGCGGCGAAGCCGAGTCGGGCCGGCACATGCGGGGCGGTGGCGCCCGAGGCCGCACGTGAAAAGCGACGCCGGCCGCGCAACAGCAGCTCCGCCGCCATGACGGCGAGGCAGAGCGCGATCAGCACGGCCGACAGCATCGCGGCTGCAGCACCATCGTAGGAGAGTTCGTAGGCCTCATAGATCGCGGTCGTGAAGGTCTCGACGCGTAGCAGCGCCAGCGGGCCGAATTCTACCAGCATGTGGAGCGTGACGAGGAGGATGCCGCCCGAGAGGGCCGGCACGAGTTGCGGCAGCACGGTCCTGCCGAAGATGCGCCAGGGACCGTGCCCGACCGAGCGCGCCACATCCTCGAGCGCCGGATCCATGCCGCGTAGAGCCGCCGCGACCGGCAGGTAGACGAGCGGATATTCGGCCAGGATCAGGACGAAGACGGAGCCCGCCATCCCCTCGACCCGTGGTGTCAGTGACAGCCAGGCGAAGGCCGAAACCAGCGCCGGCATGGCGAGCGGCAGCGGCACCAGCACCCGCCAGATCGCGCGTCCCCGCAGATCGCTGCGCTCGACGAGCCAGGCCGCCGCGGTGCCAATGACGACGGATCCCGCCGTGACGGCGCCGGCAAGTTCGAGCGTGTTCGCCAGCAGTTCGGCCGTGAAGGGCCGGATCAGCAGGTCGAGCGCGTCGGTCCAGCCAACCGACGCCGCCTGCCAGGCCACATAGGCCAGCGGCAAGGCCGCCAGGGCGACCACGACCGCGAGCGGCAGGACGAGCCACGACGGCGTCGCGGGCAGACCGCGGCGGCGCCGATGCGAAAGGGCGAGGCCCGTCGCCGCCATCAGTTGATGCCGACCGCCCGTTCGAGGTCGAGCGCCGACGCGGCATCGCCGATTTCGGCAGCCGTGACGGGCGAGGGATCGAGCGTGTCGAAGGCCTTCAAGGCCGTCGGCGAGGTCACGCCGGGACGCAGCGGAAAGTCGCCGGCCGCCTCGGCCAGCACCCTCTGGCCCTCCTCGCTCACCGCGAAGGCGGCGAATTGCTCCGCCTCGGCTTTGTGAGGCGCGTATTTCGGGATGGCGAGGCCCGACACCGTCACCAGCGCACCAGGATCCTTGTTGCCGATGTAGTGGACGCGGGCCTCGAGCGTCTCGGCACCGCGCTCCTTGGCGACCGCGAGCCAGTAATTGTCGGCGTTGATGGCGAGTTCGACCTCGCCGCGATCGACGGCCAGCACCATGGCGGTGTTTTTCGGGAAGGCCTTGCCGTTGGTCTTGAGCCCGGTGAGCCACGCCTTGGCGGCTTCGGTGCCCTTCTGCTTCTCGACCGCGACGACCATTTCGAGGAAGGCCGCGGCACGCGGATTGTAGGCGAACTTGCCGGCCCATTCGGGCTTGGCAAGATCCATGATCGAGGCCGGCAGCTTAGCCTCGTCGATCATCTTGCGATTGTAAAGGAGCACGAAGCTGCGCGCCGTGACGCCGACCCAATCCTGATGGGCGCCGCTGAACCGCGCCGGTACCGCCGACATGACGGCGGCGGGAAGCGGGTTCAGCAGGTTCTTGTCGGCCAGCGTCACCAGGGCGGTCGAATATTCGGCGTAGAAGATGTCCGCCGGCGTGCGCTCGCCCTCCTGGGCGATCTGCTGCGCCAGGGCCGGGGCGCCGTTGTCGCGGAACGCGACCTTGATGCCGGTCTTCTGCGTGAAAGCGGCGGCGAGCGCCTCGACCGGGCCTTCGTCCTGGCTGTTATAAATCGTTAGGTTGCCGGCCTCCGCGGCCCGTACCGGGCCACCCGTCAGGAGGATCAGTGCGGACGCCAGAAGAGCCCCGCCAAGAGCAGCGGGGCGGCGCGGGGGCAGATGGGTCATGGAGCGATCCTCGGGCGCTTTGGTGCGCCCATCCTGTCGAAGACCTCCGATCCGCGCCTGTATAGGCCTCGACAGCGGATCCCCGAACGTGATGACGCTCTATAGCGACGACACGGCGCGGTCGTCAATTGCTGCAGCAGACACGCAAAGCCGCACCGCTATTCTATGTTTTGGAATTATTCCATTGTAACAGCGGCGCATTGATCGCCAGCGGCTGCATCGCGTCGGGCCGGGGCGCCGCTGACGGTCAGAGCTGTCGGTCGGCTCCGCGACGCCGGATAGGCACTTCACCCCGCCTTTACCATTTCGGCCTTTGATGAGGGCTCGGGTTGGATCGTTCCGGTTGTGCCTCCATGGCGTCGCTCAGCCGACGACGACCTCGCCTGACCAGACTGGACCACCTTTGCCGCCGGCCGAGGGGCTCCGGGACCACCGAGTTGCGACGGACGCATCGCCATGAGGCACCATCTTCTCTCGGCCGTTCTCGCGACGATCTGCATCGGCGCGGCCTCCCCCGTCCTGGCTGACGATGCGGATTGCGGCCTGCTCTGCCGGCTCAGCGGCTACTTGTCGACGGATCATATGGCGGCGGAGCCAAGCGACGCCGGAACTGCGGCGCCGAAGGGTCATCGGGCGCATGTGGCCCACAAGGCTTCGGCCAAGGCGGCTCCCAAGGTCGCCGACAAGGGGAAAGCGCCTGCCGTCGAGGCCGCCAAGTCCGCTTCGGCCAAGTCCGCTTCGGCCAAGTCCGCTTCGGCCAAGTCCGCTTCGGCCAAGTCCGCTTCGGCCAAGTCCGCTTCGGCCAAGTCCGCTTCGGCCAAGTCCGCTTCGGCCAAGCCCGTCGTCGCGAAAGCCACCCCCGTTGCCGCGGCCCGGGCTACACCCCTGCCGGCGAAAGCCCCGGAGGCCGAACCGCACCTCGCCGCCGTGCACCCCCGGAGCGCGACGCGTCCCGCACCCCGTGCCGAGCCGCGGGTCGTCGCCGAGGCCGCTGCCTCTCCGGATGCTGTCACGCAGCCCGCCCATCACCGCACGGCTTCGACGCGGCCACCCGTTCAGGCGGCTCACGCTCAGACGGTCTCGGCGACCATTCCCGGCGCCGCCCCGGCCATGCCGATGGGCTTTCAACCCTTCAACGTCGCGTTCCACTGACGGAAGCGAGGCGTCGGCTTGGGTCAACCCGGGCACTCCATCCCACGGCGCTTTACTCAGCCGGCGGCGGCATCGACCCTTGGTGGCCGGCGATGCGGTCGAGATAGGCGAATTCCTCGCGCGTCTGCGGCTGAACCGAGGTGATCAGCCGGGCTCCGCGGCCGTAGGTCAGCCAAGCCCAGACCCAGTTCAGATAGACGGTGACGCGATTGCGCGCCCCGATCAGGAAGAACAGGTGGACGACGCTCCACAGAAGCCAGCCGATCACGCCGGTCATCTTGATCCTGCCGAGATCGGCGATGGCAGCGGAGCGCCCCACCATGGCCATCTGACCCTGGTCGTCGTAGCGGAACGGCGCCGGGAGAGGCTCGCCGATCAGGCGCGCCATCAGCACTTTCGCGACATGCGCGCCATGCTGTTTCGCCACCGGCGCGACGCCCGGCAGGCGCTTGCCGTCGGCACCTTCCATGTAGGTGCAGTCGCCGACCGCGTAGATGTCGGGATGGCCGGGCACGCCGCAATGCTCGTCGATGCTGACGGCATTGCCCCGGCCCTTCTCGACCCCGATCCAGTCGGCGACCGGCGTGGCGGCGGTACCGGCCGCCCAGAGTACGTTGGCGGACAGGATGCGCTCGCCTCCCGCCACGACGCCGTCGCGGTCGACGGTCTCGACCTGAGCGCCGGTCTTCACCTCGACGCCGAGATCCTCGAGATGCTTGCGGGCATAGTCGGAGAGATGCGGCGGGAAGCCCGCCAGCAGGCTCGGGCCACCCTCGCACAGCACGATCCGGGCCCAGCTCGGCTGGATGCGACGGAAGTCCCGCGCCAGTGTGGAGTGGGCGAGCTCCGCGATGGCGCCCGCCATCTCGACGCCCGTGGGTCCGCCGCCCACCACCACGAAAGTGAGAAGCCGGCGGATCTCCTCCGGATCGGTACGGCTTTCGGCCCATTCGAAGGCGGCGAGCAGGCTCGAGCGCAGCGCCAGCGCCTGGTCGAGAGTCTTCAGCACGTGGGCGTGTTCGGCCCATTCGTCGTGGCCGAACCAGGAATAGACCGAGCCCGTCCCCACCACGAGGTAGTCGTAGGGCACATCGGGCACGCCCTTGACGTGGACGCGCTTGGCCTCCGTGTCGACGCCCGTCACCTCGCCCATCAGCGTGCCGATGCGCGGCATGTCGGTGAAGAGGCCCCGCACCGGCACGGCGATGTCGGACGGCGCCAGCGCCGCGGTCGCCACCTGGTAGAGCAGCGGCTGGAACAGGTTGTGGTTGGTCTTGTCGATCACCGTCACGAAGGCGGGAGCGAGGTTCAGCCCGCGCGCCACCGACAGCCCGCCGAACCCCGCGCCGATGACCACGACGCGGGGCAGGTTCTTCGGGTCACGCGGGTCACGAAGCTCTGGGCTGGCGGGCATTCGGAGGTCCTCGGAGAGGCGGTGTCAACAGGCAGCGGAACGAAGGTCGGCTCTCAGCCGCAGACCATCTGGAACAGGGCGGTGCGCAGCGGCGGACCGTAATCGGCCTGACGGAAATAGGCCGCCTGGGGCAGCGGATCGACGTCGAGCGCGATTTCTTCGTTGCGCGGCAGCGGATGGAGGATGCGGGCCTCGGGCCGCATGCGCTTCGCCGTGTTCAGGTCGAGCACGAAGCGGTCCTTGACGGCCAGGAACATGGCCTCGTCGGTGAACCACTCCTTCTGGGGGCGCGTCATGTAGAGGATGTCGACCTTGGGAACGAGATCGCCCCAGTCGTCGGTTTCTGTATAGGGCACGCCGGCGCGGTCGAGGATGTCACGCACGTCGGCGCCGACGCGCAGCTCCGGAACCGAGACGAAGTGGACCCTGGCGCCCGGGCATTGCGCCAGGAGCGTGACCAGCGAACGCACCGTCCGGCTGTAGCGGCAGTCGCCCACGAAGGCGATCTCGACATCCGAGGTTCGGCCGAGTTCGCGCTGGATCGTGTAGAGGTCGAGCACAGCCTGCGTCGGGTGCTCGCCGGCTCCCGAGCCGGCGTTGAACACGGGCACGTCGATGCCGAGCCGCTCCAGGTTGTGCGCCACGACATGGGGCGCATTCTCCTCGTGATGGCGCAGCACCAGCGCCTTCGGCTTGTAGCCGGCGACGATACGCGTCGTATCCTCCAGGATCTCGCCCTTGGCGGCCGAGGAGAATTTGCCGGCGTCCTCCGTATAGATCACCTGGGCGCCGAGCCGGATGGCGGCGAGCTGGAACGACATGCGGGTGCGGGTCGAGGGCTGGTAGAACAGCATCACCACGGCCTCGTCGCGGAAGATCGGCTCCGGCCTCGTATCCAGCAGCCGCGTGGTCCGTTCCGCCAGCTCGGCGAAAATATCCGGCGTGAAGATCTGGGCCTCGAGGATGGAACGTCCCTTGAGCGACATGTGCGGATCCCCGTCTCGACTGGCCGCACCCTGTGCCACGCGCGCGGCGAAAAGGACACCATCGGGGAGTGGAAAGGGCTTGCCGGAGGTTGCCGCTCTCCCCTCTCCCTTGTGGAGAGGGGCCGGGGGTGAGGGTCGCGACATCCTTTCCGCAAGCCGTGGATGCCGTGACGAGTCGCCTTGCTGGCTCCTCCGGACCCTCACCCCTTACCCGTCTCCACAAGGGAGAGGGAGGCGGCCGGCGTCGCGGCTATCGAGATGTGTGAATCCGGTAGCCCTTGTGGAGAGGGGCCGGGGGTGAGGGTCCGAACCACGCCGCCGGACGATGCTGACCGCGTGGCCGAGCCCCGGCCTGCCGCGTGCGACTTAACCCCTTAGCCCTCGCCACAATCGATAGGGGAGAGGGGGGAGCGGCAAGCGACGGCAATGGCGCGGGACGTTCGACTCGATCGACTACTTCACCCGCATCCCGGCTGCGAGGCGTGGCCAATCCTTCTTGGGCGACCAGACGACGTTGAGATCCGCGATGTCCCCGGCGACCGCGGGATCGTCCTGGGCGAACTGCCCAAACGGCTTGCGCACCACCGCCACGACGGGCAGCACCTGCCCGGGCCGCGGCTCGTAGGTCTCGCCGACGCTCTCCGAGCGGTTGAGGAAACACAGGATGCCGGCCACAGCGGCGCCGTAGCTCTCGATCTGCGCCACCAGCTTGGCGGTCGTCGAGAAGTTGTTGCAGACGTCCTCGACGATGAACCAGCTCTGACCGGCCTCCGGCTCGTGGCGCGAAAACACCATCTCTGACGCCTCCCGCGATGTCGCCGAGGCCGCGACCGTGATCTTCTTCTCGGGGTAGATGTAACTTTTGCCGGCATCGAGCGCGAGCTGATAGGCGAAGGCCTTGCCGCCTTCGGGCGCCCCGATGAAGCCCGTCGCACTCGTCATGTCGATGCCGCGCGCCTTGGCCAGCCCTGCCAGTCGTCGCGAGAACACCTGAAGCAGCGCGGGCCGGCTCTCGGCCCGGGCGAAGTTGACATAGACCTCGCCGACATACTGCCGGCCCTGCGGATCACGGCCCGCATAGCCGACGAGAGGACCCATGCGGCGGCCCGAGGCGTCGCGCGGCGCCTCGTAGAAGGCGCCGGCCTGGCGCATGAGGTCGAGGGGGTCGGTGGTGTCCGTCATCGATTGAAGCTTCTGATCTCGCCGGTGAGGCGTTGGGTCTCGGCGCGGGCCGCCGCGGCGAAGTCGGTGCCCGCCGACGCGTAGATGATGCCGCGCGACGAGTTGATGATCATGCCGCGACCGCGCGCGTCGCGTCCGGCCTCCACGGTCAGACGGACGTCGCCGCCCTGTGCGCCCACGCCGGGGATGAGGATCGGCATGTCGCCGACGATGGCGCGAACGGCCGCGAGCTCTTCCGGATAGGTGGCGCCGACCACGACCGCGCAATTGCCGTTGCCATTCCAATGATCGGCGACGCGCCGCGCCACGACCCGGTAGAGCGGCTCGCCGCCGACCTGCAGGTCCTGGAACTCGCCGCCGCCGGGATTCGAGGTGCGAACCAGGACGATGATGCCCCGCTCCGTTCTGGCGAGGAACGGCGCCAGCGACTCTCTGCCGAGATAGGGGTGGACGGTGATCGAATCGGCATCGAGCCGGTCGAAGGCGTCCTCGACATAGCCGGCATTGGTCGAGCCGATGTCGCCGCGCTTGGCGTCGTAGATTACCGGCACATCGGGCGCCGCAATCCGGATATGGCGCATGACGTCGCCGAGCGCCGCGATGCCGGGCGCGCCGAACCGCTCGAAGAAGGCCGCATTTGGCTTGAACGCACAGGCGAGATCCGCCGTCGCGTCGACGACGGCCGTGCAGAAGGCCAGCACCGCCCGGGCACGGGCCTCGTCGGAAGGGTTCGTTCCTGCGGCGGCGCGAATCGGCCCCGGCAGCTTCGACCAATCAGGGTCGAGCCCCACGCAGACGAAGAGGCCCTTGTCCCACCGCGCGTCGAGCCGTGCGCGAAAGCTCATGCCGCCACCTGCGTCGTCGAGGTCTCGCCGGCGCGGCGCGCGAGGTCGCGCTTGACGATCCGGGTCGGCAGCCAGGGCGCACGGAAGTGGATGGCGCCGTAGGAGATGGCGCGCGCGCCGAACGCCCGGACGCGGTCGAGATCGTCGAAGCCCATGATGCTCGGCGCGATCACGGGTAGCGACCCGTCGGCGGCGATCTCGCGGACAGCGCGCCAGTTCAGCGCCTGCGCGGGCCGGCCCGACACACCGCCGCCGCCGCCGCCGACGCGCTGCTCTAGCCGCCACAGGGGGCTGCGACCCTCCGGATAGATCTGCTCCCAGGGGACGCTGTTCAGCGATATGGCTTCGGCCAAACCCTCGAGGCCGCGTGCGATGCCGCGATAATCCTGGCTCGTCGAGACTTTGACGACGACGGGATGGCGCGACACGCGCTTCACCGCCTCGACGCCTTGAACCACTTGGCCTGCATTGCCGAGGGCATGGCCCGTGTTGGGGCAGGATGGGTTCACCTCCAGGGCCACCAGCGGCAGGTCGTTCAACCGCGCCGCCATGTCGGCGAGTTCGTCGTCGTCGCCGAAGATCGACACCGCGGTCTTGACCCGGGCGTAGTCGAGCCGCGGCGCGACATCGCGCAGCCACCGGTCGAAGCCCGGATTGGTCAGCCCCACCTTGTTGACGGAGCCGCCCGGCACGAGCCGGACGCAGGTCCAGGGCTTGTAGAGCTTCAGATTTCCCTCGCGCGGATGGCGCGTCAGCGTCTTCAGCACGACCGTAAACAGGTCCGGCCGGATAACGCCCGACGCCACCATGGGGCGCTGCCAGGGCCAGCCACGGCCGTCGAAGGCGAGCGACCCGCTCGACACGACATGGTCGAGCGCGTGGCCGTTGGACAATCTGATCATGGCGGCCTCCGCATGCGGCTCGGTCGGCGACGGGATAGCAGGTCGAGGCTCCAAGCTGAAGCCCGCCTCCGCGGAGCGTCCCTCGACGGCCTCTGTCGGTCCCCCTACATTATGGGCATCAATCCGCGGAGCGCGAGCATGAGTGAGACCGGGACCTTGGCCACCCTCGCGGGCGTGTTGGCGCTCAGCGTCGTCAGCCCGGGACCGAATTTCGTTCTCGTCACCTCGACGGCCATGCGCGCGTCGCGGCGCGCCGGGCTGGCGGTCGCGGCGGGCCTGGCTTTGGCGACACTGACCTGGGTGCTGCTGACCGAAGCCGGCTTCGCGCTGCTTCTCGCACCCGGCACGATCGCGGCCGAGATCGTGCGCGTCTCCGGTGCCGCCTACCTGATCTTCATCGGGATCAAGATGGTGAGCGGAGCCCGCAAGCCGATGCCCCAGGCCCCGGTCGCGGCACCGCAAGGGATCTGGACAGCACTTCGGAAAGGCTACCTCGTCAGCATGACGAGCCCCAAGTCGATCGCCTTCTACGCCTCCATCCTCGGAGCGCTGATGCCGGCCGAGGCGCCGGTCTGGTTCGACGCCAGCGTCGTGGCGATCGCCGTCTCAGTCTCGGTGCTCTGGTACGGCTCCCTGGCGATCGCCTTTTCCGATGCCCGCGTCAGGCGCGGTTTCGCCCGCGTGAAGACAGGGGTCGAATCCGTCATGGGCCTGTGCCTCGTCGCGCTCGGGGGCCGGCTTCTGGCTAGCACCTAAGGCGAATTCGACAGCAAGGGGCGGAGTGCTGGCGTTGCGTGACGGCGTAGAACGGGTGCGAGGATGAAGGGAGCACCCGCCATGGACGCCATCGTGACCTTGAAGGCCGAGACGCCTGAGATCGACGCCCGGCGCTGGGCCGCGCTCTCGGCGCGCGATGCCGATGCGGACGGTACTTTCGTCTATTCGGTCCGCACCACCGGCGTGTTCTGCCGACCTTCCTGCCCCTCGCGGCGGGCGCGGCGCGAGAACGTCCAGTTTCATGCCGATGCCGCGGCAGCCCGCGCGGCGGGGTTCCGGCCCTGTCTGCGCTGCCGGCCGGAGGCTGCGGGGCTCGACGAGCGCCGGGCCGTGCTGATCGACCGGGCCTGCCGGACCATCGAAGCCGCTGAGGACGAGCCCGATCTCGACGCGCTGGCGCGCGGGGCCGGTCTCAGCCGCTTCCACTTTCACCGGCTGTTCAAGGCCGAACTCGGCGTGACGCCGAAAGCCTATGCGGCGGCGCATCGGGCGGCCCGCACTGCGGCGGCGTTGGCCGAAGCCCCGACCGTGACGGCGGCGCTGTACGACGGCGGTTTCGGCTCGAGCGGCACCTTCTATGCCGCCGCACCGGCCCGCCTCGGCATGACGCCCACGGCCCGGCGACGCGGCGGGCCGGGAGAGCGCATCCGCTTCGCGCTCGGCCAATGCTCGCTCGGCGCCATCCTGGTGGCGGCGACCGAGCGTGGCATCGCCGCCATCACCCTGGGCGACGATCCCGAGGCGCTCCTCACCGACCTGCAGGACCGTTTTCCCGCAGCCGAACTCGTCGGAAACGATGCGGATTTCGAGGCCATGGTGGCGCGCGTCGTCGGCTTCGTCGAAGCCCCGCGCCAGGGCCTCGACCTGCCGCTCGACATCCGCGGAACGGCCTTTCAGGAGCGGGTCTGGCAAGTGCTGCGGTCGATCCCCGCCGGGCAAACCCTGAGCTACGCCGAAGTTGCGGAGCGCCTGGGTGACCTCAAAGCCGTGCGCGCGGTGGCGGGCGCCTGTGCCGCAAACGCCATCGCGGTGGCGATCCCCTGTCATCGCGTGGTGCGAACCGGCGGCGGCCTTTCGGGCTACCGCTGGGGCGTCGAACGGAAGCGGGCGCTGTTGGAGCGGGAAGCCGGCGGCTGATCGGCGTTTGAGACGCGGCGATGTCCATCGCCCGAGATGCGTTTCACTCCATCACGGGCGCCAGCTTCTGCACGGCTTCGACCTCGTCGCCGAGCCAAGCATTGGTCTTGGCGGTGCCGTCGAATGTCGAACTCGTCTTGAAAAGCTCGTACTTGCCTTCGGTCGCGTAGGGCCTCGAGCGCGACAGCAGTTCCGCCACGGTGTCCTTGTCCATCGGCTTGAAGGTCTCGACCGCCTTGAAGGCCTGATCGAGGTCCGCCTGTCGCTCGATGCCGGTGATCACGACCGAGGTCGGCAGGTTCAGGCTGTAGTGGAGATATTCGATCGGCTGGATCGGCGCGCCGCTCTTCAGCAGCACCGAATCCGCGAAACTCTTCATGCCGAGGACGCCGATGCCATGTGCCACCAAATAGGGCACGACGAGATGCGCGAAGGAGCGGAAATGCGCGTCCATGACGTTGAGCGGCATCTGCACGGCATCGAAGTGAAAGCCGCGCTCCGCCGCGACGTCGAGCATCTGCAGGTGGATCCGGGGATCCTTGTGGCCCGTGAAGCCGATGTGGCGGATCTTGCCGGCCTTCTGCGCTTCGACGAAGGCCTCCATGGCGCCACCCTCGCCGAAGATGCGGTCCGGATCGTCGTAGCGCAGGATCTCGTGATGCTGGACGAGGTCGATGCGGTCGGTGCGCATCCGCTTCAACGACGTGTCGATCTGGTCGGCGGCTTCGGTCTTCGACCGGCCGTCCATCTTCGACATGAGATAGACCTTGTCGCGATAGCCGCCCTGGTCGAGCGCCACGCCCATCCGCAATTCGGAACGGCCCTCGTTGTAGTCCCAGCAATTGTCGAGAAAGGTGATGCCGCGGTCGATAGCCTGATGGATCAGCTTCACCGAGTCGTCGTCGCTGAGCACCTTCTTGCCGATGTGGAAACCACCGAGGCCGATGGCCGAGACGGTTTCTCCTGTCCGCCCCAGCTTGCGATAGAGCATCTCGCCACGCTTTTCGCCAGGATGGGCCACGAAGGGCAGGTCGGCCGGATCGACGGGGCGATTCAGCCCCTGCGGAAGGGCGGGGGGCAGGGTGGCGGCATCGTTCGGCATGGGGCATCCTTTCGGCAAAGCGGGAACCGCGGCGAGCGGCCGCGACCCTCGGCCTTATGCCGGGGACCCCGCGCTGCCGGTCAACGTTGTCGAACCGTGAAGGTTGAGGGACGTCGGAGTCGCGGTTGGACATTCATCTCGATCCGCTCGGCGGATGGTCGGGCGACATGTTCGCCGCGGCCTTGCTCGATGCCTTCCCGGAGCACTGGGCCGCGGTCGAGCGCGCCGTCGCAGCGCTTGAACTCGGTCCGGCGTCTGCCATCCGCCTCGTCGCCCATCGCGACGCCGCCGGGCTGACGGGCCGGCGGTTCCTCGTCGCTGCCGAAGAGCCGAGCCACCATGATCATTCCGGCGAGGCGCATCATCACCCTCATGATCACGACCATCCTCATCACCACGGCGAGACGGAGCATCGCCATGCCCACCGCGCCTGGTCGTCGATCCGCGCCCTGATCGAGGAGGCATCCCTCGACGCGCGGGTGAAGCGCGAGGCCGTGGCGATCTTCACGGGGCTTGCCGAAGCCGAGGGCCAGGTGCATGGCGTGCCGCCCGAGGCCGTCGCGTTCCACGAGGTCGGTGCGGTCGATTCCATCGTCGATATCGTGGCGGCGGCGCAGCTTATCGCCCTCGTCGACGCCCGGCGCTGGACGGCCTCGCCTCTGCCGCTCGGGTCCGGCCGCGTGAGAACGGCGCATGGGATTCTTCCGGTTCCGGCGCCCGCCACTGCGCTCCTGCTGCGGGGCCTCGACACGATCGACGACGGCATCCCGGGCGAGCGTGTGACCCCGACCGGCGCCGCAGTGGCCCGTCATCTGCTTTTCGGCATCAACGGGGGCGTGCCCGGCCCGCGGCGCCTGGAACGCAGCGGCACCGGGTTCGGCACGCGCGAGATGACCGGTATCTCGAACTGCCTGCGCGTCCTCGCCTTCGAGCCCGCCGCACGCGCGGAGGCCGCTGGTCCGTTCGCCCACCGCGAGCTCGGCGTCGTCACCTTCGAAGTCGATGACCTGTCGGCCGAAGACCTCGCCAATGGACTCGACCATATCCGGGCCATGCCGGGCATCCACGACGTCGTGCAATCGGTCGTCTTCGGCAAGAAGGGCCGGGTCGCCACGCAGGTCCAGGTGCTGGTGGCGCCGGACCGGCTCGACGACGCGATCCGTCTTTGCTTCGCCGAGACGACGACGATCGGGTTGCGTTTTCACAAGGTCCAGGGCGCCGCTTTGCCCCGTGGCTTCGACAAAGTCATCGTCGATGGCCACGAGGTACGCACCAAACACGTGACGCGACCCGACGGCAGCCGTACCGCCAAGGCCGAAGCTTCCGATGTCTCGGCCGAGCCCGGCCATGCGTCGCGGCTGCGTCTTCGCCGAGATGCCGAGGCTCTCGCCCTGGCGCGCCTCGACGAGCAGGAGCCGCGCTGATGGAGGATGAAACCACTAACGCGAGCCATCGCTTGGCCGCAGCTCTCGCCACGATCGATCGCGGCATCGCGGTCGCGGTCAGTGGTGGTATCGACAGCCTGACGCTCGCCACGGCGGCGCACGAAGCACGCTGTGATGTCGAGATGTTCCATGCCGTGTCGGCGGCCGTACCTGGCGACGCCACGGCGCGGGTCGAGCGACTGGCCGCCGAGCGAGGCTGGCGTCTCCACGTGGTCGAGGCGGGCGAGTTCGACGACGCCGACTATGTCGCCAACCCGACCAACCGCTGCTTTTTCTGCAAGACCAACCTCTACGGCACGATCGGCCGTTACACTTCCTCTCAGATGGTCTCCGGCGCCAATACGGACGATCTTGGTGAGTACCGGCCGGGGCTCGATGCCGCGCGCAACAGGGCGGTTCGCCACCCCTATCTCGAGGCGGGGATCGACAAGCGGACCGTGCGCTCTCTGGGCCGCGCCTTCGGCCTTGGCGAGCTGAGCGAACTGCCTGCCGCGCCCTGCCTGTCCAGCCGCGTCGAGACCGGCATCGCTATCCGGCCCGAGGTGCTTCGCGCCATTCACGCGATCGAGCGCGACCTTGCGGGCGACTTTCCGCGCGGCACCATTCGATGCCGGGTGCGGGCGTCGGGAGTGGTCTTGGAGCTCGATCCCGCGACGCTTGACGCGCTCGACCCGTCGCGGCGCGCTGCCGTGGAGCATGACGTCGAAGAGCGGTTCACCGCCCTTCTGCCCTCGACGGCGCTGACCTTTTCGGCCTATCGCAACGGCTCGGCCTTTCTTCCCGGCTTCGACAAGGGACATGCGCACTGATGGCGGAGTTCAAGCTCGACCTCGCCCGCCACGAGCGCATCGGTCTCGACGAGGCGATCTTCTGCGCTGGCAAGACGGCCGACCAAATCGGCGCCATCCTGGACGCTTATTCGGCTGGAGGCGGGTTGCTTCTCACTCGGCTCGACGCCGGCAAATTCGAGGCCCTGCCGGCTCGCCTCCGGTCCCTGCTCGACTACGAGCCGCTGTCGTGTACCGCCATCCTGGGGGCCTCGCGACCCGCGCGAGGCGGTGCGCCCGTCGCTGTCGTGATGGCAGGGACGTCGGATCTGCCGATGGGTCGAGAGGCCTGCCGGACCCTCGCCTTCAACGGCCAGCCGCACGGTGCTTTCACCGACATCGGCGTCGCGGGGCTGTGGCGGTTGCTGGACCGGATCGAGGAGATCCGCCGTGCCCCGGTAGTGATCGTGGCAGCCGGCATGGATGCGGCCCTGGTCAGCGTCGTCGGCGGGCTCGTGCGGGCCCCCGTTGTGGCGCTGCCGACCTCCGTCGGCTACGGCGTCGCCGAGGGCGGCACGCCGGCGCTGCATTCCGCTCTTGCGAGTTGCGCACCCGGCGTGACGGTGGTCAATATCGACAATGGCTACGGCGCCGCCTGCGCGGCTCTGCGCATCTGCAACCTCTTGGCGGGCCGCGACTCCGGAGCGTCGACGGCTGCGCCAGACGCGGCTCACGCCGTCAGTCCTTAGGAGAGTGGGAGTTCATGACGCATCGCGACGCATCGGGGCCCGATCGGCTTCGCGCCACGGTGATCAGTCTCTATGTCCTGCTCATCGGCGCCAATGTCGGCGCCTGGCTCTGGGCTTTGGCGGCCTTCCACGACCATCCGGCGCTGCTCGGCACGGCGTCGTTGGCCTATAGTTTCGGCCTGCGCCATGCTTTCGATGCCGACCATATCGCCGCCATCGACAATGCCACCCGCAAGCTGATGGGCGAGGGGCGGCGTCCCGTCTCCGTCGGACTGTGGTTCTCGCTCGGCCACTCGACCGTCGTGGTGGGATTGTCGCTGCTGATCGCCGCCACCACGTCGGCATTGCAAAGCCGCTTCGACGTCTTGAAAGACGTGGGCTCGCTGATCGGGACGAGCGTGTCGGTGGCCTTCCTGTTTCTGATCGCCGCCGCCAACCTCGTGGTGCTGACGGGCGTTTGGCGGACCTTTCAACAGGTTAGGCGCGGTGGTCCGCTGGTAGAGGAGGACGTGGACCGCCTCATGGCCGGGCGGGGCGTTCTGGTTCGCCTGTTCCGTCCGGTCTTCGGGATCGTCGGCCGGTCCTGGCACATGTATCCGCTCGGGCTGCTGTTCGGGCTCGGCTTCGATACGGCGACGGAGGTCGGTCTGCTCGGTATTTCGGCCACCACGGCGAGCCAGGGCCTGTCGGTCTGGACCATCATGATCTTTCCGGCCCTGTTCACCGCCGGCATGACGCTCCTCGACACGACGGATAGCGTGCTGATGGTAGGAGCCTATGCGTGGGCCTATGCCAAGCCGCTGCGCAAGCTCTACTACAACATGACCATTACGCTGGTGTCGGTCGTGGTGGCGGTGCTGGTCGGCGGGATTGAGGCACTCAACCTCGCCGCGGACCGATTGAAGCTCGAAGGGTCGTTCTGGACCGGGATAGGGGCGCTCAACGACGACTTCGGCGTTCTAGGCCTCGTCATCGTCGGGCTCTTTGCCGTAAGTTGGGCCATTTCGGTCGCGATCTATCGGGCCCGTGGCTACGACGACGCCAAGGTGGCGTGAGACCTGACTTCGGAGATGACGCGCTGCGTGCTGCTGCCATCTTTTCCCGGAGTGGGGAGATGGCTCGGCAAATCCGGTACGGACAGCGCAACTTGCCGCTGGTGATCTCCCGGAATCAAAGTTCGCCTTTTCTCTTCTCCAGTGGAGGACGGGCGCTGCGACCGCTCTTCTGGCAAAGATCGTCAGTTCACGATCGGAATATCGGCCTCGTCGAGGACGAAAGACGCCGGGATGTTCAAGTCCCATTGTAGGCCGGTGGACAGAAAAGCCAGATTGACCTCGCCATCCAGCGCCCGAGCCGCCAGTCGCTCCACGACTTTATGGCCGAAGCCGGTACGGTGCGGTTCCGCTACTTCCGGGCCACCGAACTCCTTCCAACTGATGTAGAAGCGCCGCATCTCGGCATCGGTGGAATCGATCGACCAGACGATCTCGACGCGACCGTCGTTGCCCGACAGCGCTCCGAACCGCGCCGCGTTGCTGGCGAGTTCATTGAAGGCCAAGCCGATATTCTGAGCCGCCTCGGGATTGAGGTAAAGATCAGGTCCCGAGATCGAGATCCGCGCGCCCGCCGTGTCCAGAACCGGACCGAGCTGCCAGCGGACCAGTTCACCCACGAGGGCGCCGTGCCAGTCACGGGCGGCCAGCAGATCGTGCGAGGCCGCCAAGCCGCGCAGGCGCGCCGAGAACCGATGCTCGAACTCGGCCGCCGTGATGCTGTCCTTCACGGTCTGGCGCGCCATCGCCTGGATGATGGCAAGCAGGTTCTTCGACCGATGCGTCACCTCGCGCATGAGAAGGTGCATGTGGGTCTCGCGCTGCTTGCGCGAGGTAATATCCCGCGCCACGCCGATCAGCTCCGATCCCGATCCGGCCGGATAACGCCTGCCCTGCAGAAGCATCCAGCGCGTTGCGCCGTCCCCGGCGCGACGAATGCGGAATTCGATCAGACAATGATCCGGCCCAGTCGGACCCGCGGCCCGGCGCAGCTCCTCGACCGTCTTCTCGGCGTCCTCTGGATCGAGCGACACCAGGAATATCTCGTTTGTAAGAGATGGGGAGCTGCTCAACCCCCAAAGCAGCGATGTCCCGCGATCCCCGAAAAAATCCTGGGTGCCGCTCTCCCAGCTCCAGATGCCGGTACATCCGACATCCAGGGCGAAGCGGAGACGGTCCACATGCAGACGAGGGTCTTCTGACCCGGGCTCTCGCCCGTCCGTCCCCGATGTGTCGGGCGACAGGCCACTCATGACACGCCCTCTTCCGACACGGACGAACTCGAAAGGGCGTTAATGAATGCGAGGCCGACCCGATCGTCTCGATCAATCATTCGCGGAACTCGCACTGTCACCCTACGCGGGGAGAAGCCCGTGCCGATCCCTCCGAAGTCCGCTTGGCCAGAAGCCAAAGCCGAACCCGAGTGGTCTGAAGGTGCGCGGCGCTTCGGTTCGAGTGAACGTCACACCGAGCGCTAGGTTCCGCCGCGCGACAACGGTGTGAGGTTGAGTATGAAGCTCAGCTGGCCATCGGCAGGAACATGTTCTTCAGCTTCTTGACCCGGGTCGCGAAGGCGTGGCGCCGCTGTTCGTTGGCGACCACATCCGCGCCCGTCACCCAATTGAGCTGAATGGCGCGGCGCTGCCCCTTGAAGGTCTTGTGCCCGTGCCAGGAATTATCGGACCGGCGAAACACCAGGAGCGTGCCGCCGTTGGGCGACACCTCGGCCACGGGATCGTCGAGGCTCTCGTTCGACCGTAGCAGGCGCAGGCGTCCGCCTTCTTCTTCCCAGCCTTCGTTCAGGTAGAGCAGGACCGTGATGATCTTGGTCTTGGAATCCGTGTGGATATGGCCGTCCCGGTCCGATACGAAGCCGCGCACCGTGTACATGGTAGGCCGCCCGGTGAGGTCGATGTCGAACTTCTTTTCGACGGCGGCGCGGAAAGCCGGACCTTCCATCTCTTCCATCAGCGCCTTGAAGCGGCCCTTGATCGACAGTTCGGCCGGGGGATGCGAGCCGGGGCCGGGAATGCGCGGGAAGTCCGCGATCACGGGCTTGAACTCCACGGGCCGGATGAAATTCTCGACGATGGTGAAGTCGAACGGGTCGCGGGTCAGCGGTGTGGCGTCGAAGGCAGCAAGGTCGAGGATGGTCACAGAGGTCTCCGGGATCGAAGGACGCGCCGCGCCTCAAGGGCGGGGCCCATTTTTCTTCGCGGACCATGGCCGAACCGGGGCGTGAAGGCAACGCGGCGCAGGACACAGGGGACGCGTCACGAAGCGCGGGAGCTGCGACAGGCCTCGTAGGGCGGCTGCACCGCATTTCCCCGGGGTCACGATTGACAACCCCAGGATCCCTCTCGCACAGTCCATCAACGGCTTCTGTCAATGCAAGCTGCAAGACTCTCGGGAGGTCGTCAGATGAGTGAGGCCGCTGCTCGCCAGCCCGACCCTGCGCCGATTCTCGAGATGCGCAACATTTCGAAGACGTTCCCGGGCGTCAAAGCGCTGTCCAACGTCAGTCTCACCATCTACCCGGGTGAGGTCCACGCCCTCATGGGCGAGAACGGCGCCGGCAAGTCCACCCTGATGAAGACCCTGTCGGGCGCCTACCAGGCCGACCCGGGCGGCGAGATCCGTGTCGGCGGCGTGCAGCTGAGGGCCAGCGGTCCCATCGAGGCGCGCGCGGCCGGCGTCTCCATCATCTACCAGGAGCTGGCGCTGTCGCCGAACCTGACGGTGGCGGAAAACATCTACCTCAACCGTGAGCCCCGCCGCTTTGGCCTCATCGACCGCAGCGCCATGCTGAAGGGGTCGGAAGGCGTGTTGCGGCGCCTCGGCGCGAGTTTCACGCCCGGCACGCTGGTCGGCTCGCTGTCCATCGCCGAGCAGCAGATGGTCGAGATCGCGCGCGCGGTCCACGCCAATTCGCGCATCCTCGTCATGGACGAGCCCACGACCGCACTGTCGTCGCGCGAGTCCGAGAAGCTCTTCGACATCGTGCGCCAGCTTCGGCGGGACGGGCTCGCGATCATCTACATCTCGCACCGGATGGCGGAGGTCTACGAACTCTCCGACCGCGTCTCCGTGCTGCGCGACGGGACGTATGTCGGGACGATCATGCGCGACGAGATGACGCCCGAGATCGTGGTGAAGATGATGGTCGGGCGCGACCTGTCGTCCTTCTACAAGAAGAGCCATCGCTTCCAGCCCGATGCCGCGCCGGTCCTCGAGGTGCGCGGCATCGGCGACGGCCGGCGCGTTCACGACGTCTCCTTCGACCTGCATCCGGGCGAAGTGCTGGGCCTCGCCGGCCTTGTCGGGGCGGGGCGGACCGAGATGGCCCGCATGCTCTTCGGCGCCGATCCGCGCACCACGGGCGAAATCCGCCTCGCCGGCAAAACCGTGCAGATCCGCTCGCCGCAGGACGCCATCGACGTCGGCCTCGTCTACCTCACCGAGGACCGCAAGGCCGAGGGCGTCCTGCTCGACATGTCGGCCAAGGACAACATCAACCTCATGGTCTTCAGCAAGGATGCCAGGGCTGGCGTCCTCGACCTCGGACAGGCGCTGCGGCGCTGCAAGGACGCCATCGGGGCGATGAAGATCCGGGTCGCGGGCCCCGACATCACGGTGGGGTCGCTATCCGGGGGCAACCAGCAGAAATGCCTGCTGTCGCGCCTGCTCGAGACGCGGCCCATGGTGCTCATCCTCGACGAGCCGACCCGCGGCGTCGATGTCGGCGCCAAATCCGAAATCTACCGGATTATCGACGATCTCGCCAAACAGGGTGCCGGCATCCTGGTGATCTCCTCCGAGCTTGCCGAGGTGGTGGGCGTCTCCGATCGCGTCATCGTCATGCGCGAGGGGCACCTCGAAGGCGAAGTGTCGGGCGACGCCATCGACCAGGAGAACATCATCGCGCTCGCCACGGCGGCGAAACGCGCCGGTCCCGGAGACGACGATGCGGCCGGTCGCGCCAGCCTGGAGCTGGGCGACCGGGCGCCGGCCGGCCAGGTCGCGGTCGGCCATAGCCCTGGCGCCTCGCGGCCGACCGCGCATTGAACCTCATCCGGGACAACGACAAGACAAAGGGGCAGGAACCGTGAGCACCGCCAATCCCGTGAAGCCCGAGGTGAATTCCTCCGCCATCGCCAAGCAGCGCATGCGGTCCTTCATTCAGACCGCCGGCATGCTGCCGGTCCTGGTGCTGCTGGCGGTGCTGTTCAACTTCCTCAGCGCCTATGGGGATACGGGAACGTTCAACTGGTCGGCCGGGCGGTTCCTCACCTCCAACAACCTGCCGGTCGTGGCGCAACTCGCCTCGATCAATGCCGTGCTGGCTACCGGAATGACCTTCGTCATCCTCACCGGCGGCATCGACCTGTCGGTCGGCTCCATCCTGGCGGTCTCGGCGATGTCGGCCCTGATCGTGGCCCAGGGCGTCAATTACTCGGTCGTCACCATTCCGGTCGGCCTGCTGGTGGGCGCCGGTTTCGGCCTGCTCAACGGCACGCTGATCTCGGCGCTGAAGCTGCCGCCCTTCATCGTGACCCTGGGGTCGCTGACGGCGGTGCGCGGGCTCGCCCGGCTCTTCGGCAACGACACGACGGTCTTCAACTCGGACCTGTCCTTCGCCGGGATCGCCGGCAACTTCCAGACGCCGATCGGCGATATCTCCTGGCTCAGCATCATCGCGCTCGTGATCGTGGCGCTGGCCTGGTTCATCCTGCGCCGCACCGTGCTCGGCATCCACATCTATGCGGTTGGCGGCAATCCGGCGGCGGCGCGCCTCAGCGGCATCAAGGTCTGGATGATCCTGCTTTTCGCCTACGGCACTTCGGGCCTTCTCTCAGGCCTCGCCGGTCTCATGCAGGCCGCGCAATTGCAGTCGGCCAACGGCCTGCAACTGGGCACCGGCTATGAACTCGACGCCATCGCGGCCGTCATCCTGGGCGGCACGAGCTTCGTCGGCGGCGTCGGCTCCGTCATCGGGACGCTGATCGGCGCGCTCATCATCGCGGTCCTGGCCAACGGGCTGATCCTCGCCGGCGTGTCCGACGTGTGGCAATATATCATCAAGGGTCTCGTCATCATCGGCGCCGTGGCGCTCGACCGCCTGCGCAACCAGGGCGGCGCCCGCACCTGACCGGCCCCGCGTCGCGGGCCAGGACAAGCATTCCCCCGACGGATCGTCGGGCGCGAAGGAGCGGCACCGCAGCGGTGCCGCCAACCAGACACTCCAGGGAGACACCATGCTCAAGTCCATCCTCCTCGCCGGCGCCGCAGTGGCGCTCCTCGCGGGTAGCGCCCAAGCCAAGGAACTGAAGTCGATCGGCGTGTCGCTCGGCTCGCTCGGCAATCCCTTCTTCCAGGCCCTGGCCAAGGGGGCGGAATTCGAGGCCAAGAAGACCAACCCGAACGTCAAGCTGTTGGTGTTCGGCTACGAGTACGATCTCGGCAAGCAGGTGCAGCAGATCGACAATTTCATCGCTGCCGGCGTCGATCTAATCCTGCTGAACCCCGGTGACCCCAAGGCCCTGAAGCCCGCCATCGAGAAGGCGCAGAAAGCCGGCATCAAGGTCGTGGCGGTCGACACCTATGCGGATGGCGCCGACGCGGCCGTCACCACCGACAACGTCCAGGCCGGCCAGATCGCCTGCCAGTTCTTCATCGACAAGCTCGGGGGCAAGGGCAACGTCATCATCGAGAACGGGCCGCATGTGTCCTCGGTGATCGACCGCGTCGACGGCTGCACGGCGGCGATCGCCAAGGCGCCCGGCATGAAGCTCCTGTCCTCCGACCAGGACGGCAAGGGCCAGCGCGACGCCGGCCTCAACGTGATGAAGAGCCTGCTGACCCGCTTCCCCGACGTTCAGGCCATCTTCGCCATCAACGATCCCCAGGCGCTGGGCTCAGATCTCGCGGCCAAGCAGCTCAACCGCACCGGGATCATCATCACCTCGGTGGATGGTGCGCCGGACATCGAAGCGGCCCTGAAGGATCCGAAGTCGCCCGCCATTCAGGCATCGTCGAGCCAGGACCCCTATACGCTGGCCCGGAAGGGCGTCGACATCGGCGTCGACCTGCTGAATGGCAAGGAGCCGGCTCAGAAGGTCACCCTGGTCCCCTCGACCCTCGTGACCCGCGACAACGTCAAGGACTACAAGGGCTGGCAGGCCGACCGCACCGGCGGCTGATCGGCGCTTCCTCTCGCAACGCGCCCGTTCCGCATCTGCGGGACGGGCGATCTTTAAGTCTTGGCTGGTCAGCCCCGGCGACTAAAGCTCTGGGCTACCGCCAAGCCGCGGCGCATATCGGCCGTGCCGATCTCTGGACCGGTCGCCGAGACCGCGGCGCCGAAGGCACGGCCGAAGTCCGAGGTCTGGTCCATCGCCAGCCTGCCGGCTGCAATATCGGCATCGAAGCCTGTGAGCTCGCTGCCGGCCCCGGTTCCGTCGAGCGCCAACGCCATCGCCAGCATGGCGAAGCTACCCGGCGCTGCCCGCACGAGACGCGGATCCGCGCGCGCCACTCGATAGGCATTGACGAAGCGCTTAATGCTGCGCGGCGTGCCGCCCGTGAAGGGGGCCAACCGCTTGACCAGTTCCGTCTCGAAGGGCTGCAGCGGTCGGTCGAGCGCCGACTGCGACGGATCGACCGGGAGGGGCGACAGGGATCCGACGACGCGCCGATCGAGAAGCCGCTCGGCTAATTCGGCCGGGTCGGGCGCGGCAGGGCCGAGGTCGTAGGACAGTTGCACGGCGCGATCGAGCCGGGCTGCCGCCAGGGCAGGATCGAACTCGCTCAGCGCCGCGCCGATCTGGTCGCGCTCCAGTGTCACCAGCATGACGAATCCGTCCCGCGCCAGCAGGCGGTGGGCCGTTGACAGGAAAGCCGCTGCCTCGGCCGGCGCCAGCCGGTCGAGACCGTCGATGGCGAAGAGCATGCGCTCGGGCCCGCCACCAGATTCCGCGGCCATGCCCTGGCTCAGCTTGGCGAAGAAGCCTTCCGCCGCCGCCTCAGGCGGGCGAGCCAGGCCGAAAAGCTCACGCGCCAGCGCCGCGCCGTGGTCCGACAGGCTGGAGCCCTGGCGCGATTCGGCGCGACGGTGCGCCTCCTCGGCGCCGTGGCCGGCGGTTTCCGCCTCTCGGGCCAGCGTATCAACGCGCCGTGTTTGATGCGCCAGCAGCCCGTCGAGGTCTCGCCGCCGTTCGGCCAGATCGCCCTTGAGCAGTGCGATGCCCCGGAAGATGGGCTCGAGGAAGCGGGCCGCCCGCACTACGGCGGCGAGCAACGCCAGCGCCGCCAGGGCCAACGCGATGCGGCTCGCCGGCTGCAGCAGATCGAGATGACCACGAGCCCAATCGGTGACGGCGGCGAAGTGGTCGCCGAAGCCCGCGAGCCAACGCGTCATGGCGTCGGGATCGTCGGCGCCGGAACCCGCCGCCCAGCCCAGCACGCCGAGCAGGACGGCGAGGACCAGCAGCGTGCCCTGGCCCTTGAAGCCCCACAGAGCCCGCAGCGCGAGGCCGAGCTTCGAGCCGCCGCCGCTCGTCTCGGCCCCGTCCCGTACCAGCTCCTTGAAGGTCCGGACGGGATCGCCGGTCGGTAGGCCGAAGGCGCGGAGCCGCGCTTCGATCCGGCCACGGTTCGATCGCGCGAAACCGTCGACGCGCGAGCCCGCGCCGTCGAACAGCACCGTCTCTGTCAGCCGGGCGCGGCGGGCGCCCAGGCTGTCGAGCGTCTGGCGTTCGCTGTCGAGGCTGCGGCGGAGGGCATTGACGCGCTCTCCGGCGAGCCGAGCGGCCTCGCGCGGATCGCCGCCCGCATGGACGGCTTCCTCGGCGAGGCTGGCTTGATTTTCTGCCAATGCATCGAGCGCGGCCTCGACGAGGAGCGGTGCCGCGCCGCGGCCCGGCGCTGCGTCGATCCGGGCCAGGATCACGCGGCTTACGAAGGTGGATTGTCCGGATCCGTCCCGCGCGGCTTCGGCGAGTTGGGCGGCGCTATCGAGAATGGCACCGAGGAAATGGCTCTTGCCGGAGCCTGCCGGGCCGAAGATGCCAATGGCGAGGGGCGTCTCCGCGTGTCGGTGCAGGCCGACCTCGGCCAACAGAGCCGTGGCCGCGCGACGATCGAGATCCGTGGCTCCGGCTGCATCGGAAGCGAAGACCGGCAGGGCATCCGGGGCGCGCGGTTCAGGCCGCGGGGCCGGCTCGACGGGAGACGGCTGGTAGGACGCGATGGCGGTCGAGGTCACGAGCGGCTCCTTGAAGACACCTCGGAGCCTTAGCGCTTGAGCTTGACGCTTGTGAGGCGGGCTGTCCCCGGACCAGGGCCCTCGGTCACCTGGCTCACTCACCGGCAAGGACGCGGCCCCGCGGACCCTCGCCGGTTCAGCCGCCGCCCTCCGGTCTCGTGGCGCAGCCCTGCGATGCGCTTTCTGCTCAGAAGACAATCGATTGTCACATGTGTCTGTTTCGGAGGCTCTGGAGATGTGTGATCCTCATTATACAGGACGCGACATAAAGTCGTGCCTGGCGCCCTATGACGATCTATAGTTGGAGAGTGAGATGCCATCGAGAGATATAGCGGGCGACAACCTCGCCATCCTGCAGACGTATGCCCCGGATAGCTACAAGAGTCTCGAGAAGAAATTCAGGGAGTCCGATGACAAAGCCACCCGAAAGGCGATGCTAGACTGGATGGTCGAGCATCACTTCGGAGACGAGAAGGCTCCGGGTCACATGTCTGGAAAGCCAGGCGACAAGATGCAGAAAGGAACGGAGGACTTCATCAAGGCCGTGGCCACGGCCCTGCGGTAGGTTCGGCTGCCTTGCGATCGCATCAGGCCGCCTCCGATCGCTCGTCACGACCCGAACGAGAGCCGCCGGGCTTCACGAGAGCCTCCGTCCGAATGCGCGACGACCATGAGGGTCAGGGAGGAACAGATGAGAACGCTGTCTGCACCGGATCTGCTGAAGTACACGACCATGAACGCGCAACGCGCCCTCGATAAGGAGCCCGCCGATGCCGCGTGCTGGAACTGGGTACTCTATGGACTGCAGGCCATACCGGTCCCACAGCCGTCATTGCTGTTCGGCTATGTCCATCGTGCGCCGGCGCCGAACCAGACGCGGGCCGATGCCGCTGCGGCGATCGACGGCAATGCCAACCATCTCTACGACAACCTTCGAGCGCACCAGCCGCTGCGGCAGGAGCTCGACTCCATCCGCATGGCCTACGATCTCGAGACCGACGACGCCACGACCCGCAATCACGTCCGGGACGCGGTCTTCGAGGTCACCGTCAAGGCTGCCGGCTTCACGATCTCGGCCGGCGCCACATCCTATTGCATCTGCATGTTCGAACCGCAGGACACGGTGATGTGGGATCACTGGTGGCTCGAGATCGACGGCGCCGTGGTCGAGACCGTGACGGGCCAGAGGCTCTACGCCTACTCGAACCAATATCTGGCGCCGGCCTTCTGCCACCCGCGCGACCGGGTCCAGAACAAGATCGCGGCTCACGGGCTCTTCGCCGAGCAGCAGGCCCGGGTTCACGCCCGGTATGTCACGTCGCTGCAGGACGGGCAGGCCCACTGGCTGGAGATGCTGAGCGGCTGATGCCGTCCTGGCTGCCGCTCTCGCCGGGTTGAACGGCATCCTGGCGGCTGCTACCTGTCACGCCGATCCCCATTCTGCGAGCGACAGCCGGCAATCCCCATGGCAGCCAATCAATTCGTCTATCACATGCAGGGCCTGACCAAGGCCTATCCCGGCGGCAAGAAGGTGTTGGACAACGTCCACCTGTCCTTCTACCCGACCGCCAAGATCGGTGTGCTGGGCATCAACGGCTCGGGCAAGTCGACGCTGCTGCGCATCATGGCCGGCATCGACACGGAATTCGTCGGCGAGGGTTTCGTGGCCGAGGGCGCGCGCGTCGGCTACCTGCCGCAGGAGCCGCATCTCGACCCGGACCTCGGCGTGCGCGGCAACGTCATGCTGGGCGTCGCCAAGAAGCAGGCGATCCTCGACCGTTACAACGAACTGGCGATGAACTACTCGGACGAGACCGCCGATGAGATGACCACGCTCCAGGACGAGATCGAGGCGCAGGGTCTGTGGGATCTCGATGCCCAGGTCGACCAGGCCATGGATGCGCTCGGCTGCCCGCCCGAGGATGCCGACATCGACAGCCTGTCGGGCGGCGAGCGCCGCCGCGTGGCTCTGTGCAAGCTGCTGCTCGAGAAGCCCGAGATGCTTCTGCTCGACGAGCCCACCAACCATCTCGACGCCGAGACGGTGTCGTGGCTCGAAGGTCACCTGCGCGCCTATCCGGGTGCGATCCTGATCGTGACCCATGACCGCTACTTCCTCGACAACGTCACGGGCTGGATCCTCGAGCTCGATCGCGGCCGTGGCATTCCCTACGAGGGCAATTATTCGAGCTGGCTGAAGCAGAAGCAGAAGCGCCTGCTGCAGGAAGGCCGCGAGGACGAGGCGCGCCAGCGCGCGCTCGAGCAGGAAAGCGAGTGGATCGCCTCCTCGCCCAAAGCGCGGCAGTCGAAGTCGAAGGCCCGCGTGCAGCGCTACGAGGATCTCGTGGCGAAGAGCGAGGAGCGCGTGCCCTCCATCACCCAGATCGTCATTCCGGTGGCGGAGCGGCTCGGCCAGAACGTCATCGAGTTCGACGGGCTGAAGAAGGCCTTCGGCGACCGCCTGCTCATCGACGACCTGTCGTTCAAGCTGCCGCCGGGCGGCATCGTCGGCATCATCGGGCCCAACGGCGCCGGCAAGACCACCTTGTTCAAGATGATCACCGGCCAGGAGACGCCCGACGCCGGCACCCTGAAGATCGGCGAGTCGGTGCAGCTCGGCTACGTCGACCAGTCCCGCGACACGCTCGACGGCAAGAAGAACGTCTGGGAGGAGATCTCCGACGGCAACGAGATCATCTATCTCGGCAAGAAGGAGATCAACTCCCGCGCCTATTGTTCGGCCTTCAACTTCAAGGGCGGCGACCAGCAGAAGAAGGTCGGCATGCTGTCGGGCGGCGAGCGCAACCGCGTGCATCTCGCCAAGATGCTGAAGAAGGGCGCCAACGTCCTGCTCCTCGACGAGCCGACCAACGACCTCGACGTCGACACGCTGCGGGTGCTGGAAGACGCGCTGCTGGCCTTTGCGGGCTGCGCCGTCATCATCAGCCATGATCGCTTCTTCCTCGACCGCATCGCCACCCATATGCTGGCCTTCGAGGGCGACAGCCACGTCGAATGGTTCGAGGGCAACTTCGCCGATTACGAAGAGGACAAGAAGCGGCGCCTCGGCGTCGACAAGCTCGTCCCCCACCGCATGAAGTACAAGAAGTTCTCGCGCTGAGGCGATGACTCGTCGGGCTCTGCGAGCGATCGCTGAGTCTGCGGCCTGAATGGGTACGGGAGAATCCTCTCTGCCTGATTGGCTATCGGGTTCACTCTCCTCGAAGCGTCGGGGTTCAGCGCCCTTCTTCCCTGCGGGGTGAAGGTGCCCGACAGGGCGGGCGGAGGATTGGGAGCCGGCTAGACGCCCTCGTCCGGTGCTTCGTGCTCTCGTCTCCCGAGACCTGACACGAGAGCACCGTCTGTCACATTAACTGAAAATCAGTCGTTGAATTTGTCGTGAGCCGAACAGCGTCGATGATGGCCGCCTCCGAGCATCGAGGCGAGTATGGCGACGAAGGATCAGGACCAATTAGTAGCAGGGCAGCGTCCCGGCAAGGAACAGGTCGTCGGGCTCGATGTCCTGCGCTTCGCAGCGGCGCTCCTGGTCATGTTCTATCATCTCGGCAGCATGTCCTGGCGGGTGTCCGGCAACCCTGCCGCCAGGATCATCGACGCTCCCCTGAGCCTTCCCCGTATGCTACCCCTGACCTCTTTCGGGTGGGTCGGAGTCGAGCTCTTCTTCGTGATCTCGGGCTTTGTCATCCTTTACTCGTCGGAGGGTCAGTCTGCAGCGGCCTTCGCCAAGCTCCGCGCCCTGCGCCTGCTGCCCTGCATCTGGTTCAGTGCACTGGCCTGCGCCTGTGTTGCCGTGATCTTCTCGCATGAACCCGTCTACTGGACCCTGGCGCGTCTTCTGATGACCCTGGCCGTTTATCCCGTGCCGTTTTGGATCGACAATGTCTACTGGACCCTCAACGTCGAAATCTCGTTCTACCTTCTAGTTTATGTGCTGATCCGGCAAGGTAATCCGGCGCGCCTGGAAATAGTGGTGACTGCTCTAGGCTGCTTCAGCTCGGTGCTATGGCTGCTGGCAGACACGGGCTTGGTTCCCCACCTTGCGTACTACCTCAATAAGCATGTCTCGCGCGTTCTGCTTTTCACTCAGGGCGGTTATTTCGCACTCGGCGTCATCGCTTTTCGCGTCATGCGGGATGGCGCTACCATGCGGAGGATCGCCGCTGCCGCGCTGTGCCTCGTCGGCGCGCTCTGCGAAATCCGAGCAGGATCGACGATCGATAGCGTGTTCCTCGGTGTCGAGGACAACCCCATCATCCCTCAATCGGTGTTCCTCGTTGGGATGGCAATCTTTGCCACCTCCCTCCTGCTCAGGGCACCCCTCGGCGCGTGGCTCTCAGGCTGGCGTCGGCCCATCAGGCTGCTGGGCCTGTCGACCTATCCGCTCTATCTGCTTCACACGACATTCGGCGGCTTGGCATTGCATGTCGCGCTACGGGTTGGCTTGTCGGACGAGGCCGCGCTGGCGGCGGCGATCCTGTTCAATCTCGGCCTGGCCCTCTTCGTCGCGTCTCGCGTGGAACCGCTCCTGCGCGGTCGCCTACGAATGTGGTTGGACCGCCTGCCTCTCGACAGTCGCATGGGCGGACCAGTGACGGCCAATCCCGTACCGGCGCGACGCTGACTGATCTCCGCTTGCTTGGCAGGAGGGGCGAGCCCCCAGGCTCATGGAAAGGGATGGGCAAGGTGCAATACCCGTTCCACCTACCCGGCTCAGCTCAGCCTGCACCCTCCAACAAACAGAACCGACGCCCCGTGCTACAAGTCGCGCCGCCACGGCGCCTTCTTGCAGAGCTGCGCGCACGACATTCACCATTTTGGGTCTGAGCTTGGACTCAGCGTCGGCTGCCCCATAAACAGACGACAGCCGACAAGCTCGGCCTTTCAGGGAGACAACGATGCGTTCGACGATGCTTCTGGCCGGGATGGCCGTCGCGGCCCTTTTCGCCGCCGCGCCCGCTTCCGCCGAGACGGTCCAGTATAAGGCCACGATCATGCCCGCCACCGAGGTGCCGCCCGTCACCAACAGCAAGGCCACGGGCGACCTCGCCGCAACCTACGACACCACCACCAAGGTGCTGACCTACACCGCCACCTATTCGGGCCTGACCGGCCCCGCCACGATGGCGCACTTCCACGGCCCGGCACCGGTCGGCAAGAACGCCGGCGTGATGGTGCCGATCAAAGGCGACCTCGCGAGCCCCATCAAGGGCACCGCGACCCTCACCGACGAACAGGCCAAGGCGCTGACGAGCGGCGACATGTATTTCAACATCCACACCGCCGCCAACAAGGCCGGCGAGATGCGCGGACAGGTCGTCAAGTAAGTCACGGGATCCGCGGCGGGTCGCCTGCGGATCAGAAACGACCGGCTTCCGCCGAGCCCCGGCGGAGGCCGCCTGCTGAACTCGGTCGCCTTCCTCTCGCGGCGAGAAGCATGACCGGCCCGCAGCCCAATATCCTCATCGTCATGGTCGACCAGCTGGCGCCGCGGTTCCTGCCGATCCACGGTCACCCGCTGGTCAAGGCGCCCAACCTCGAGCGGCTGGCTGGGCGCGGCACGGTCTTCGACAGCGCCTATTGCAACAGCCCGCTCTGCTCGCCCTCCCGCACCGCCTTCATGACGGGGGCGCTGCCGTCCCGCACCGGCGGCTACGACAATGCCGCCGAGTTTCGTGCCGACATCCCCACCTTCGCGCATTACCTGCGCCGGCTCGGCTACCGCACGATCCTGTCGGGCAAGATGCATTTCTGCGGGCCCGACCAGTTGCACGGTTTCGAGGAGCGGCTGACCACCGACATCTATCCCGCCGACTACGGTTGGACGCCGGACTGGGAGCGGCCCGAGGAGCGGCCGAGCTGGTACCACAACATGTCCTCGGTGACGGAGGCGGGGCTCTGCGTCCGCACCAACCAGATGGATTTCGACGAGGAGGTCGCCTTCGCGGCCGAGCGGGCCATCTACGACCACGTCCGCGCCAAGGACCGCCGGCCGTTCCTGATGGTGGCGTCGCTGACCCACCCGCACGATCCTTTCGCCATCACCCAGCCCTATTGGGACCTCTACCCGCACGAGGACATCGCCCGGCCTTCGGTCGGGCTCGGCGACGTGGCGCGCGATCCCCATAGCGACCGCATCCGCCACGTCTGCGCCATGGACGCCGAGCCCATCAGCGACGAGCAGATCCGGAACGCCCGGCACGCCTATTTCGGGGCGATCTCCTTCTGCGACGCGCAACTCGGGCGCCTGCTCGACGCGCTCGACGCCACCCGCCTCGACGACACGGTGGTGCTGTTCCTCGGCGACCACGGCGAGATGCTGGGCGAGCGCGGCCTCTGGTACAAGATGAGCTTCTTCGAGGGTGCGGCGCGCGTGCCGCTGGTGATCTCGGCGCCGGGCCGGTTCGCTCCGGGGCGGGTCTCGGCCTCGGTGTCGCTGATCGACGTGCTGCCGACGCTGGTCGAGATCGCGGGCGGGGACGTCGCGCATCTCGCGAGCCCGGTCGACGGGCGGAGCCTCGTGCCGCATCTCGCGGGGCAGGGGGGGCACGACGAGGTCGTGGGCGAGTATCTCGCCGAGGGGGCCCTGGCGCCACTGGTCATGCTGCGGCGGGGGCCCTGGAAGTTCATCCATTCGCCGGCCGATCCGGACCAGCTCTTCGACCTCGCCGCGGATCCCGAGGAGCTGCGCAACCTCGCCGCCGAGCCCGGCTCGGCCAGGCGTGTGGCGGAGTTCCGCGCCGAGGTGGCGCGACGCTGGGACTTGGCCACGCTCGACCGCGCCGTGCGCGAGAGCCAGAGCCGGCGTCGCCTCGTCGATGCCGCGCTGATGACCGGCGTCACCAAGCCCTGGGATTTTCAGCCGTTCCGCGACGCCACGAAGCAGTACATGCGCAACACCATGGACCTCGACGACCTCGAAGCCATGGCGCGCTTCCCCCGCGTCACGCGGGGCGGAGAACCGGAGCCCTGAGACGGCTTTCGGCCGCTGCTTTACGCTGGCCTTTAACCGGATGGCGTCGAGAAAGTCAGGCCTTGCCGGACTTGCACTTGCGCATGAAGGCCGAGCGGGGCTTGCCGTGCACGTTGGCGGTGTCGGCCTTCTTGGAACATTCGAGGGACTGGGCGGTGCGGGGCTTCTGGGCGGCCTTGGCGGCCGGTGCCATAGCGGGGGCGGCCGGAGCGGCAGCGGGCGCGGCTGCCTGGGCGAAGGCGCCGCTCGCCGACAACGTGAGGGCCAGGGCGGCGATGAGCGTCAGTCTGCTGGTCATGACATGTCCATCCGTGGTGAGGTCGAGGCAGCGCCGGAGGTGAGTCGCCGAGCGATGTCTCAGCAAAGCCTAAGGTCCTGGCTGTCTCCGTCAAAGCACGCCGAGTTCTTGGTTCGGGACTTTGCCGCTTTTTCGGGCTCCTGTGACGCGCTTGTCACAGCCTGTCGCCTGAGCCACCATCGCCCACGAGGCGCGAGACCGGGAGGCCGACGATGCGTTGGAGTTTGAGGCTCTTCCTGCTGGCCGCTTTCTCGGCCGCCCCGGCCCTCGCGCGTTCGCTGCCGAAGGCCGAGCCCACCCCTGCGGCGAGGCCCTGTCCCGAGATGGGCGAAGGCTTCGTCCGCCTCGCCGGCTCGGACACCTGCGTGAAGCTCGGCGGCAGCGTTCGGGTCGAGGTCCTGAAGCAGAGTGGCGACCGCTGACAGGCATGCGGTGGGCTGTTAAGCCTCCGGGCACAGACTGCCACGCTCGCTACAGGACAAGATCATGATTCACCGTCACGCCTGCCGCGTCCTGGCGCTGCTCATCGTCGCCTCGGCCCTGGCCGGCTGCGATAAGTGCGCCGATTATTTCATCGCCAATCCCTTCGCCACCAAGCCCGCCGCCACCTGCCCCTCCGGCGCCATCCCGGCCGCGAAGTAGCCATCCTCCGCGCGGTTGACGAAAGGCCCGGCGTCGGCACAGTGCCGCCGACACGCCGGTGGGCCGGCTCAGCTTCGAGAACACGCCATGGGTCTCACCGTCGCGGTCCAGATGGATCCCATCGACCGCATCAATATCGCGGGCGACTCTACCTTCGCGCTGCTGCTCGCCGCCCAGGCACGCGGCCACGGCCTGCTCTACTACACGCCGGAATCGCTGTCGCAGAAGGCCGGCAGCGTCTTCGCGCCGATGCGGCCGCTGAGCGTTCGGGACGAGGTGGGCAACCATTTCACCCTGGGCGAGCCGAAACACACCGACCTCGCCGAGGTCGACGTGGTGCTGCTGCGCCAGGATCCGCCCTTCGACCTCGCCTACATCACCTCGACGCATCTCCTCGAACGCGTCCACCCCAGGACCTTCGTGGTCAACGATCCGGCAGGCGTCCGCAACGCCCCGGAAAAGCTCTTCGTGCTCGACTTTCCGGAGTTGATGCCGCCGACGCTGATCTCGCGCGACCGCGCCGCCATCGAGGCGTTCCGCGCCGAGCACGGCGACATCGTGATGAAGCCGCTCTACGGCAACGGCGGCGCGGCCGTGTTCAAGGTGTCGCAACGCGATCCGAACTTCGGCTCGCTCTTCGACCTCTTCACGGCGACGTTCCGCGAGCCCTGGGTGGCGCAGCGCTTCCTGCCCAAGGTGACGGAAGGCGACAAGCGCATCATCCTGGTCGACGGTGTCCCGATGGGCGCCGTCAACCGGGTCCCGGCCGCCGACGACATCCGCTCCAACATGGTGCGGGGGGGCGCCGCGGGCGCCACCGACCTCTCGCCGCGCGAGCTCGAGATCTGCGCCGCGATCGGGCCCGAACTGCGCCGCCGCGGGCTGCTCTTCACTGGCATCGACGTCATCGACGGGCATCTCACCGAGATCAACGTGACGTCGCCGACCGGCCTGCGCGCCATCAAGCGGCTCGGCGGGCCGGACCTCTCCGAGGCGATCTGGGATGCCATCGAGGGCAAGGTCGGGAAGGGCTGAGGGGCGACCGCCGGGAGGTGCGGCGTAGCTCAATCGCGATAGAGCGTCGCCCGAAGCTGTGCGACCTCTATCCGGAGTACCGAGGTGAGAGCATCGACGCCCGTCATAATCTCAGTCGGCGAGGGACACGTTACCGGGCAGACCGGATCTCAATGGGAAAACAGCTTAAAGACAACGGCGACATTGGTGGCGAGAATGAAACCAAGCATCCATCGGTGTAAGATCTGCTCGCCTTTGACGCCGGCAATATCGAGCCTCAAATCCGTCACGGCCTTGGCGAGGTCTTCATCGCGCTTTCCGAAAACCGTGGCCGCTTTGAGCGCCTTGTCCTCCGCGGCACCGAGATCCCGGAAAGCCTCGTAGATCTCGCTTTGTATCGCGCTCATCGTAGCGTCTCCTCGCTTGAAAGTAGCGCGTCCACTCGCAAGTTGCGACTCTTCTGTGTCGACCTCATGGAAACGTCGCCGACATTAGCCCTCCTTTCTCCCTCCACAGTCTGATGCCATTCCGGTCACGTCGGCACAGGGCCGGACAGGAGTTGCGGTGATGGTGGCGGCGCGTGATCCTCTCGTTCTCATCGTCGAGGACGATCCCGACATCAGCGCCCTGGTGGCCCGCTATCTCGGCGAGAACGGCTTCGACACCGAGATCGCGCGGGACGGCGTGGCCATGGATCGCCGCATGGAGGTCCGCCGGCCCGACCTCGTGGTGCTCGACATCAACCTGCCGGGCGAGGACGGGCTGTCGCTCTGCCTCCGCCTCCGCAATGCCGGCGGGCCGCCCGTCATCATGGTGACGGCCAAGGGCGAGGACGTCGACCGCATCCTCGGCCTCGAAATGGGCGCCGACGACTATCTGCCGAAACCCTTCAATCCGCGCGAGCTCTTGGCGCGGATCCGCGCCGTGCTGCGCCGTCATGCGGCTGGTGCCGGCGCCGCGGCGGTCCCGGGCCCCGCCCGCGTGCTGCGCTTCGCCGGCTGGACGGTGGATCGGGGCGCGCGGCGCCTCACCGATCCCGAGGGAGCCCGCGTGGCGCTGACCAGCGCCGAATTCGACCTCCTCTCGACCTTCTGCGATCATCCCGGCCGGGTGCTGTCGCGCGAGCGGCTGCTCGATCTGACGCAGGGCCCCGGCAGCATTTCGCAGGACCGTAGCGTCGATATCGTGGTCAGCCGCCTCCGTCTGAAGATCGAGAAGAACCCGCGCGAGCCGGACTTCGTCCAGACCGTGCGCTCCAGCGGCTATATCTTTTCGCCCGCGGTCGAAGCCGCGCCGTGAAGCGCCTGTTCCGTCTCCTGCCGGGCCGTATCGCCACGCAGCTCATTCTGCTCGTGGTCCTGTCGGCGGTCATCTTCCATTTCTGCATGAGCGGCGCCTTCCTGCTCAATCGCAACGGCTGGTTTCCGGCTCCGCACCCCGGCATGGTGGGACGTGTCCCTTACGCGTCGTCACTGGTCAAGCAGGCCGATCCCGCCGATCGCGATGCCGTGCTGCGTGCCCTGGAACGGGCCGACCCCGCTCTCGACCTTCGTCGCGAGCCGGACGGTGTGCCGGTGCTGCCCGGCCGACGGGCCATCCTGCTGCCGGACGGAGCGACCCTCAGCGTCCACGACGAAGCCTTTCGGCGGAGCGGACCGGACCCGTCGGTCTTCGCCTTCGGAACGCTCATCTTCATCGCGCTCTCGACCACGCTCTTCGTCGTCTGGGCGGTGCGTGGCATCACGGCGCCGCTCGACCGCATGGCGACGGCGGTGGACGGTTTCGCCACCGATTCCTCGTCCTTGCGTGCGCCGCGGGCCCTGTCGGAATCCGGGCCGGTCGAGATCGCCACCGTGGCGCGCGGCTTCAACCGCTTGCAGGCGCGCATCTCCCGCATGCTGACGGAACGCACCGGCATGTTGGCCGCCGTCAGCCACGACCTGCGCACGCCCATCACCCGGCTGCGGCTGCGGGCCGAATTCGTCTCCGACACGGCGCTCCGCGACCTGATGCTGCGCGATCTCGGCCAGATGGATGCGCTGGTCCACGCCGCCCTGTCGTTCATCCGCGACGGGGCGGTCGAACGGTCGCCGGCGCGGCTCGATCTCGCGACGCTGCTCCGCACCGTCTGCGACGAGGCGGCCGACATGGGCCAACGCGCCCGCTATGCCGGGCCGGACCATCTCGTCATCCAAGGTCACGAGGACGAGCTGCGCCGCGCCGTCGGCAACCTCGTCGACAATGCGGCCCGGGTCGAGGCCGAGGCCGTGGTGGGGCTGATCCGGGAGGCGGACGGCACCGTGGCGGTCACGGTCAGCGACGACGGGCCGGGAATCCCGCCCGAGCGGCTCGACGACGTCATGCAGCCCTTCCGGCGCGGCACCGACGATTCGGCACGGCCGCAGCCGTCGGGCTTCGGCCTCGGCCTGCCCATCGTCCAGGCCATCGTGACGGCGCATGGCGGCACGCTGACCTTGAGCAACCGCGAGCCGCATGGCCTGTGCTGCCGTATCGCCCTGCCGGCCAGCTGAGCCGTCTGCGCCACCAGCCCGGCGAAGGACAGGCTCGTCATCCTGGCGCGAGCCCGCTATGGCAGAGATCACGCTGAACCTGGACACCGCCATGCCCCGACCCTGCCCGACGAATCGCGCGTGACCTTCGGCATGGTGCACGTCCGCAGTCTGGCCTCCGCTGTCGCGATGCTGGCCCTGGCGTCGTCGCTCGGCGCCTGCGCCCTGGGATCGCGCGAGGACTTTACGCTCGCCGAACAGGCCGTGGCGGCGGTGCCGGGGTTCGGCGCCGTGCGGGTCTGGGGCGACGCGCCGGCACAGGAGATCGCCCGAGCGGTCCTGGGATCGGCGGCGCGGCCGAGCCCCGGCCACGACGTCAACGTCCTGGCCCTGTCGGGCGGCGGGGCAGGGGGCGCCTTCGCCTCCGGGCTCCTCGACGGCTGGACGCGGCGCGGCGACCGCCCGAGCTTCGACGTCGTCACCGGCGTCTCGACGGGGGCTCTCATCGCGCCCTTCGCCTTCCTGGGCCCGGCCTATGACGGCATCCTGGCCAGGCTCTACACGGGGGAGGGTGCCGGCGGCATCGTGGAGCCCGCCAACCTCATCGCCATCGCGACCGGCGACGGGCTGCTCGACCCCGCCCCGCTGCGCCGCATGGTCGAGAGCTACGCGACGCCGGAACTGATCGCCGCGGTGGCGGCGGAACACCGGCGCGGTCGCCGTCTCCTCGTCGTCACCACCAACCTCGATGCCCAGCGCCCCGTCGTGTGGAACATGGGCGCCATCGCGGCGAGCGGCCGGCCCGACGCTCCGGCCCTGTTCCGCGAGATCCTGGTCGCCTCCGCCAGCGTGCCGGCGGTGTTCCCGCCCGTGATGATCCATGCCGACGCCGGCAGCCACGCGCTCGAGGAGATGCATGTCGACGGCGTCGCCACGGCACAGATCTTCACCCGACCGGACGTCTTCGCCGGCGCCGGCGCCACACCGGGGCTGCGCCGCCGCGTCCATATCTGGGCCGTGGTCAACAATACGCTGCCGCCGGAATTCGCCGTCACCGCCAAGGGCACGCTGCCCATCGCCTACCGCTCGCTGTCGACGGTGTTCAAGGCCCAGACCTCGGCCGAGGTGACGGCGGCCTCCGAGATGGCGCATCGGCTCGGCGTCGATTTCGAGCTCGCCTATATCGACCATGCCGTGGCCTTCGACCCGACGACGCCCTTCGGGTCGAGCTACATGGACCGGGTCTATGCCATCGGCACCCGCGAGGGGCAGGATGGGAGCGTCTGGCGGCGTGACCTCGCCGGCCTGGGCACCCCCGCCAGGCCCTGACGACGCGGGAACGCTCGTCCGCGCGCAGCGGATGGACGAGATGTAATCCCTCGCCGTCTTGATGGATCGCGCCCGCGACGACACATTGAAGGTACTGAACCGGGCCCCTCTGGCGCCCCCTGACCTTGGTCGGTGGCGTGATGTCGGATCAGTCTGTGCGAGACGTGGCGCGAGCCGCGTCGCCGTTCCGTCGGGGTCCGGATCCATCCTCCCTCCCCACAGCGGCCTTCCTCGTGCAGCCCTTCCTCACCGGCCCGTGCCGATGGTTGCGCGGGCGTGTCGATCCTTTGGAGGTTCTCTTGGTCTATCGCTCTCCCCGCCCGCCGTCCGATCTCGCCGCCGACGCGGCCGAGTTCCGCGAGCCCGCCTTCCGGGACGCGCTGATCGCGGGCGTGGCGATGGTGACCCATGCGGACGGCCACATGGCCTCGGCCGAGCGGAGCCGCTTCCTGTCGCTGATGGAAGAAGACCCGGCCCTCGCCACCTTCCCGCGCGACGGCGTCGTGGCCGAACTCGCCACGCACGAGGCGAACTACCGCTTCGATCCCGAAGTCGGGGCCGAGATGGCCCGCGAGAAGCTCGCCGGCATCGCGGGCCGCACGCGGCTCTGCGCGGCGCTGGTCCGCATCTGCCGCGCCATCATCCCGGCCGACGGCGTCATCCATCCCGCCGAGCACCGCGCCCTCGCCGAGATCCGCTCGGTGCTGGGGATAACAGCGCGTCCGGTGGTGTTCGGCGCCTACGGCAACTCCGCCTTCGTCACCGCCACGTCCCGCCGGACGGCGACGGGGTCGTAAGACACCGAGGAGGGGCCGCACACCGCCATGTCTGTGGCAGTTGAAGGTACCGAACGGGTGAGCAGTACAGCCGGAAGCGCTGATCAGACGGCTGGCGGGGGACCTGGATTCGAACCAAGCTTGACGGAGTCAGAGTCCCCGTAAACGCACTGAATTCATTTGCCTTTTCTGTAGCCCGTGGTCTTTCGTTTACAGTCGCTCGCTGAACATCGCTTCCGGCATGTAGCGCTGCGAACGCCAGTGGCCTCGGCATTGGCCCGGTCTCGGGGCCGGGCACCTCCGATAAGCCCCCTTCTCGGCGGTGAAAGTGACTTGGTAGGCGCTTCTACGCCCGCCGGCTCCGCTTAGTCCTTCAAAGACCGCAGACATGCTTCGCGCTAACGCGTTGCTTTCGCTTGAGAAGAAGCGAGTGGGTCTCGGGCTAGGGGATAGCGAGATACCTATGAATGCCTGCTGTCGACAAAGGTGGTAGGTTTCACGCGAATGAGCAAACAAAACCAAATTGCAGTGGGGATCGGTCCTTTGGCGAACACCGGCGAACTCGATTTCTATGACGCGGAGGCACTGCTCGACCGCCTTAGCACGGGACTTCAGAGCCAAGCACGTCAGGTCGTGTTTGTGGTCGGCTCAGGGCTGACTAATCCGGCCACTCCCGGCGGCCCCGGTGTTCCGGGGGTACAGGGTGTTATAGACCTGATTAGGGCCGAATTCACTGGCATTCAGTTGCAACAGCTTGAGGATACCTTGAGTACGTCTAGCAACGCGTACCAAGATGCCTTCAAGTTTCTCCTTGGGCGTAGAGGACCACATACAGCTAACGGCATAATAAAAAAGGCTGTAGCAAAGGCAAGGCGCATTTCAGTCGATGGCGATGGCGTCACTAAATACGAGATTAGTGCTTCGACCGATGATGAAATTTGCAGATTATTCGACAATGACTCCTCTGGTTGGCTTTTAACGCCCGCGGTTGATGGCCTAGGCCGCATTGTTTCCGCCGAAAACAGCCCGTTCAACCGCATGGTGGTGACAACGAACTTCGATCCGCTGATTGGTGCAGCAATCGCGCGACATGGCGGCCATTCGTTCCGAACGTTTTTACACCGCGACGGCAGCTTAGGTCAGGCAGATGGATCTGGCACACACATCGTCCATCTGCATGGATACTGGTATGGATCCGACACGCTACATACTCCCCGACAGCTAGTTCAGCCTCGCCCGCAGCTAAAAGCTTCCTTGTCTCACCTTCTTCGCGGCAATATTTTTGTCGTCATGGCTTACAGTGGATGGGACGATGTTTTCACACGCACTCTCATGGACGTTGTTCTTGAAGACAGTTCGTTTCCTGAAATACTGTGGTGTTTTTACAATAAGAATCCTGAACCACGACAAGACCTGCTGAATATTCTGGGCCCCGGCATCGATCGGGGCAGCGTTATGCTTTATTCTGGAATAGATGTTCACGATTTTCTTCCCAGGCTAGGAGAACGGTGGGGCCTAGTAAAAGACGTAAGCGTCACAACGGCGGACCAGCCCGCAGCCTCTGAAGACGTAACCATCTCATCAGATAAGGCATCCGGCACAATCAGCGGAAGTACCCTTTCACTCCTACTGAGAGACATCGATCAAGACCGCCCTCCGCTTATTGAATTCCTAGTCGGACGCGACCAAGACCTCGAAGCTCTAGCTACATCTGCTTTTCGGGTCGGCTTTATCACGGGGTTTGGAGGTCAAGGTAAATCGGCTTTAGCCGCTGCATATTTCAAAAGTGTTGAGGCAGCCTCAGCTTTTCCACTTCGGATTTGGCGCGACTGTCGGGAGCAGAGCGCACGATTTGAGGATCAGATTGTCGCAATCGTAAAAGCCTTAAGCAATGGAAGCGTAAGCGGCGCTGAATTGGCTCAACAGCCTATTTCGGACTTGGCTGACCTTTTCGTCAAGCTCACAGAAGATGCCCCCATGTTGCTCGTCTTCGATAACATGGACCACTATGTCGACATAGAACGTCGCACATTGACAGGTGATGCCGGTCGTTTCGTGGAAAGGTTCCTACACTCAGACTCGCTATCGCGGCTTGTTCTAACATGCCGTCCAACAATAAAGCAAAGCGATGAAGCAACGTTTTCCCGACATCTCGAAGGGTTAACACTGCCAGCTACCGAACGCTTGTTCGCTTTACGGAAAACGATGGCCGATTTAGCTAGCGTAGAACGTGCCCACGCCGCGACAAAGGGGCATTCGTTTTGGCTCGATCTTTTAGCAGCTCAGGTCGCCCGGAGAGCTCCTGAAGTCAAGTTGGATGATCTTTTGTCGTCGATTTCGGACGGCACAGGCGAGCTACCTGACGCAACGCTTCGCTCAATTTGGCGTTCCTTGCGGCCACGCGAACAGGTAACGCTGCAAGCGCTTGCAGAGGTACTAAGACCGACCACCCACCTTGAGCTGGCAGACTATGTTAGAAACAGCTTGCATTATAAGAACTTTAACAAAGCGGTCAAGCTTCTTAGAGACCTCAACCTTATCGTTGTAAAAACGAAGGATAATGAAGCGGAGACTTACGAACTCCATCCGCTCATTCGCGCATTTATCCAAAAGACTATACCTCGGATTGAACGTACACCTTTCATATTAGCCATCCTCCAGAGTTATGCTGCATGGCTAGGCTCGCACAAAATACAGTTGAGCAAGCGGCCTGGGCCTGGGATCGTCCACCGATGGATCGAGGCTGCTGAGCTGTGCCTAAATGCGGATAAAAACGAAGAAGCTTTAGGGCATCTAAGTGAAATAGGCCGTGCTGTAAGACTGTCTGAGCCTCCGAACGAGTTCGTCAGAGTATCCCAACGCCTGTTCGATTCTTCCGATCTATCTAAGCTGAAGCTTTCGCGATCTTTCGATCGCGTGTACAATGCATATCTACGGCTTCTCGTCCATCTTGGTCGAACAGAAAGCGCAGCGGAAGCTCTGCATATGTTCAGCTCAACCCTCGATGGTAAGGATACGCGTTATATATTGTACTGCGATATGCAGTGTTATATGCATTGGGTAAACGGAGAGTATTCAGTGGCCATTCGCTGGGGCATGGAGGGAGAAGAGCTTCGATCTTCCGGGGTAGATACTAAGTACTCCGCTGCTCATAATTTAGCGCTTGCTCAACGGGACGCAGGTGCTATCGAACCAGCGCTCAAGTATTTTCTACAAGGGGTGCCGCTGGCCGATGTAGTCGATCCGAATAAGATAGATAGGGACCTTGGCGGTGCTTTGTACGGCAATGTCGGTCGTTGCCTTCAACTAATGGGGCAAATCGACTCTGCAATTTCTTGTTTCAAGAAATCTGCTAAGCTAATCGAAGACGAGAAGGACGATCTAGATTTCGAGAATCAAGCTTTCATTCGACAGTGGATTGGTGATCTACTTTTTGTGCGTGGAGATACGAAGACATCACGGCTGTTTATGGAAGCTGCAGTTGGCAAGTGGTCTATTATTTCTCCCCCAAGAGCCGAAAAACTTGTCGAAGCGATCCGTACACGCTTCGGTGAAGGTGAGATAAACCCCCATGATGCAGAACTCCAAGTTCTGATTTGGATCATGAAAGTAGATCTACCGAATTGAAGTTCCTCGGACCTTGTAAGTGGCTCTGCTTTCGCTCTGAAAATCGTCCTACGGTTCATGAGCGTCGTAGACGCGAGAGTGAAACAACGAGCAATCTGCCTTCAGTTTTGGTAGATTGGCTGAACACCGCTGTGCTCCCCCTTGGACGAGCTCTGAACTTGTGAGACGGAAGCTTCCGAGAAGGGCCACTTTCGGAAGCTGGCTGAGAGCCTGCCTCGAGTGGCGACCCGGGACTTGCTCTGGTCCACCTTGCAGTGCGTGTTCACGACCTGCTGCCCCTACGCGACCTGTGATCAACAGTGGCACTCGTCCGTTGACGCGAGGTCGTAGGGCAAGCTCCTGTATTGTCTTGCTACTTCTCGCTAACCTGTAGCCTGCTTCCAAAATGCCGTAGTGGGCAGGGTCCCCCATGTGCTATCGATTAGTACAGGACGGGCAACTCTGGAAGCCACGATGAAATCCGAGTGGGAGCTTTTCGTTGTCGGCAAGGGTCCGCCGGTACCAAGCAACAGCAGCTGGAGACCATTGCTGGCCGTACATCACGGTACTCATCTTAAGGCCGCCGGTCGCATCGCCGAAGACGAACGCATCGCCAGCGACCTAGTCGCTGATGGCAGACTAGCCAGCACGAGGGAGAAGTTCGTTTTCACGACGCCGAAGAGATGGCCTGACGGCAATCGGTATGGAAGCTTCGAATTCGAGCTCGACTGGCTCCACGTGATCAAGGGTCGTCAGCTTTATTGGGTCGAAAGCCTCGCTGGATATGAGGTTCCAGTTTTCCGGATCCTAGCATCGCGAAAGGACGTAAGCGCTTTACCGGTTGTCCCATACGATCCCGTGGCGGACCAAGGTCCTGTCCGGCTGGTCGGTACCGAGTGGTACTGGGCGCGCGATCATGCGGCGGAAATCCTGCTTGACGAGGACGTACCGCTCGCGGACATCAATACGCTCTCGTTCGCAAAACACGACGACAAGCGTTGTAGCCAGCGACCGGGCGGATCATGCCCTGAGGCGGGAGCAGCCAATAGCTGGCACTCTCATGCTGCTTTGATGAGCATGTTGCTCGGCCGCCGCCTAACCTCGCTGGACAAGCTTTTGGTTCAGAATGGGAAGTTCTCGCCGGGAGCATTCAACGCTTTGGGTTGGTTGTGGTTCTACTTAGGAGGTGTGCGGTCGAGAACCGGGCCATTGGCGAACGATGCGCAGGCAGCGGACCTGCTGCGCTCGGCGCTTCTTCTCTTGCATGCCGGCGACCGCGATGGCGCACTTCAGGTGCTCGATCTGGTCGACGCTCAATCACGGGTTCTTCAGTCATTCGAGCAGGCCATCGAAGGCCATTTCGGTGTTCCTGCCTGGGATTGACTCAGGTCAGAATTTTGCTGATTGCGGGCACCTTGGTTTGCCCACCCTCGGACTAGACTAAGCGCTGCGAACATCGTCTCTCCGCTACGATTGGGTCAGGGCACTCTTGTTCCGAGAAGGGCGATGATCGGCAGTGACTGGTCTCGGCAAACGGCCGCTGGCGACCCGATGTCATCGCAGAAGGACAAGGAAGTTTCATGTACCATCTTGGTGCTGCGGCGGCCCGAGTCGGGCGAGCGCTACCATTGTGGTCTGAGACAGCGCTGACGTGCAGAACGGGAGGGGACTGACGTGGGAGGCGCACGCTTTGCAAGAACATGGTGCATATTATGCGCTATTTTGATAGCAGCTTTAGGTGCCGCAAACATATTTTTGGGCGTGATCTACAACATCGACCCATCCATTGGCTATCAGCACACATTCTTTGTGATCGCAAGCATATGGATGCTTCCTCCCTTAGTACTTTTTTTAGCTAGATGGGATCCTATGTACGATTGGTTTCTCCGGAAATGTAAGGAGAAGCAGCCACAGCTCGACGCCGAGTACCAAACCCGGTTGTTGGTGATCGTTTCTAGTTTCTGCGTCATATTCTCATTGTATTGTTCCTATAAAGATTATGCCGTTATCGTGTGGCACGTTACCAAGTTCAATTTTTAGCTGCTTGTCTCCACCGGTTCGGTTCATCGCTACCGAGAAGGACCGTTACCGGAGGCAACCGATCGAGGTTGCTGGACACCTATGCCGTCGCACACGAAAAGCACGACCGGCGAAGCGGTTGATCGCTGCAAGTCTCGGCGCTAAAGGGTGCGTCGCGTCGTACAGCCGTGTTCGCTTCGCTTTCTGAATATCCGAAGCGAACTCACCGCTTCGACCGCTATAGGTGAGACTTGGCTGATAGCAGCGTGCATGTGAGGGGTGTGGCAGGTGTAGTAACGATCTCTCGTCCGGTGGAATCCGGTGCTGCGTCGCTCACCGTCCGACGTGAGGAGGAATGAATGGGTTGCTCTCGCGCGCTGTTTCTGTGCGTCCCTCTGGTAGTTTTCGCGGTGACGCAGGGCGCATATCGGATCTATCTTCCGCACCTCCCAACGGCTCTCGCCTACTGGCATGCCCCAGGCGGGCCTAGCGGTCCCTATTACAGCCCATTCCTGTCTAACCAGACGGAGCTTAACGATCAGAACTTCAGTTTCTTTTGGATCTGTATTGGGTTGAACGCGACGTTTTGCATCCTGTGGGTGTCGGCTGGATTGTGGGTGACGTTCAGGCGTTGGTCCGAAACGATCAAACGACGGCGCCTCCAACAAGGAGATGATCAACTGCTGGCTCAGATGTTTGCCGCTATCGCACTGTGCCTCTGGTTCCTCTTCGGGAATATTCCAGGGCGAGTGCATGGCGTCTATGAGGCAGTGATGGTCGAAAATCTATACATGTACGTATACATTTATGCGATTTTTGTTTACTTAACGGTGGGCATCGCTGCCTTCATTGTCGTGTACGGGTTCGCCCTGCGTGCCTTTCGACGGGAAAGGTTGGGACTGATGCGGTGATGCAGACCGTATTCCACCCCGAGTGGCCGTCCGACTGGTACGTTTGGGTGTGCCCTAAGCGAAGTGGACAGGTCGCTTCGTTTGGCTCCGATGACGGGGCATTCAAATCGAAGTTTCTCAATCGAACCACCTAAAATGAAGCACTTTTCGATAGTGGACCGACGGCCGAGTGACGCTGCCTGGACAACTAATTTGCAGCCACCATCCGCGATCGCGCTACGCCCGGGATGAGTTGGGACCGGAGCACGACTTGCTCCAGGACCCCTCCGGTAATTGCCCTTTTCGGAACGTAAAAAGGGCGCCCCGGCCGACCCGGGACGCCCTGGCACGTAGCTCCCCCGAGGAAAACGGACACCCTTCCGGAGCCGCAAGTCCATTCAGTATAGGCACGGCTGTCCCGGGGCTCAAGCCGAGTGCGGCGCCAGCGCCGGGAAACGGCGCAGCACCAGCGCCAGCACCGCCGTGAACTCCTCCGGAGGCAGGCGATGCCGGCCGGAGCGGTCGAGCGACAGTCGGCTGACCGCGACCGTGGTAGGCTTATCGCACACGGCCCAGGACGGTCCTGCCCCGTCGATCGCCGTGGCGAGCTGCACGGCCCAGGGATTAGCATCCTAGTCCTGAGACGACCACGGAACCACTACGACGGTCCGGAAGGCAGATTTCGGAGAAGCTGAACAGAGCAGTACAGCCGAAACGCTCTGCTCAACGACTGGCTGGGGGACCTGGATTCGAACCAAGATTGACGGAGTCAGAGTCCAAAAAAGCCGGTTTTGAGCACCTTTAACGGGCTTTGCTAAGCCGAAATTGCTGAGCGAAATCAACGAAACGAGCTGTAACGAGCTTCGTTGACCATCGGTCCGTTTTGCGTCATCTGCTTACCTGCCGCTTACCCGCTCGGGGTGTCCATTGATCTAGGGCGCCCTCGGGTAAGCAGCTTACCCGGAGGCGAGGCGTGCCGACAATCAAGCTCAATCAGCGCGCAGTCGACGCCCTCGCATTCGAGGGTAAGCGCAACATTGTATGGGATGCGGGGACGCCCGGCTTTGGGGTTATCGTCTACGCCACGTCCAAGGCCTACACGGTCCAATATCGGGTTGACGGGCAATCCCGCCGGGTGAACCTCGGGTCAACGGCCGAGCACAGCTTCAAGGCCGCTCGCGACAAGGCGGCAGACATCCTCCAGGCGGCCCGTAAGGGAACGGACCTGATCTCGCCTCCGGTCGCGAAGCGAGTCACGTTCCAAGCCTGCGCTGAAGAGTGGATGAAGCTCAAAAGGCCCGAGTGGTCCCCCGCCACCTATGAGGATTACGAGGACCGCTTTTCCAGGCTCATCTTCGCTCGACAGAATGGCGACGGTGCTGAGGTCGGGATCGGCGCCAAGGCGCTACAGGACGTCTCCCCGGTAGACGTGGAGAAGCTACACGCGAGCATGGTCGGAAGTCCTCGAAATCAGAGCTACACGGTCACGCTTATCAAGGCCGTGTTCAACTATGCCGTTCGGGCGAAACACCTCGACCCCTCGCACCACAATCCCGCAAACTTGGCACAGCTCCCCCGCAACAAGGATGCCGAGCCGAAAGAGCAGCGTGTCCTAACCGGCCCGGAGGTGGAGAAGTTGGGCAAGGCGCTCGCCGCTATGGAAGCCGCTGGCGAAGTCTCCCCCCATCTCGCGGGACTTCTACGAATCTCCCTACTGTGCGGATTGCGGCCCGGTGAGGCTCGAAGCGTGAAGTGGGAGAATGTGGACCTAGACAGTCGCATCATGCGCGTGACGGGGAAGACGGGCACTCGGCGCGTGCCGCTGTCGGACGCTGCGGTCGAGGTGCTGAAGCGGGTCCATGAGTACCGGCAGGCCGCGAACCCTTACGTCTTCATAGGTCGCGTGACAGGGCAGCACCTTGTCGGGATCGCAAAGCAGCTCGACAGGATTGCCGAGCGGGCAGGGGTGCCGCGCTTCAACCCCTATGTCTTCCGCCACAGTGCCGCGACACAGTCACTCGCGGGCGGCGCCGACGTGCGAGCTGTGCAAGCGCTGCTGGGGCATACTGACTTGAAGACGACGATGGTCTACCTTCATGCGGATGAGGACCGGAAGCGGAAAGCGGTGGGTCACGTTGAGGCGTTCGCGAAAGCATTTGCAAAATGATACGTCGCTTGAAGACATTCTTTTCTGATGTGCATCCCAAGTTTATTGAAGCTACCGGCATAGCGCTGGTTCTGGCCGCTGCGCTTTGGTCTTATTACACCAAAGAAGCTCTTGATACCAAACTACAAAGAAATGAAGCGAAACTCCTCAACCTCAGGCTAGTTGGAATTGAGCAGATGATTGCTGCGGATCACGCACTGCGCAAAGAATTCCTTTTTGAAGATCGCGACAATTTCGATGCTGCATATAAAGCGATTGATGATTTAAGAAATGATGGGACCTATAAAATGCTCTCCTGGTTGAAGCTAAGTATGTATTCATGTGGGACCATTCTTCTAATTGCAGCAAAGATAAAAGAGGGTTTGAAAAGATGATGGCTCTGAAAAGCGGTTACCTCACAAGCTACGGGTAACGAGCGACGTGAAGCAGCTTAATTTAATGCCCACTGCGAAATTAAGTTCGCCTCGCCTATCGGCACTTGTAGTAGCTGAAATCGTGCAACGAGCCCATCTTGACCCGGTATAAAATTGACAATGCAAGGTATTGCCTCTGGTTTCGGCGCGCTCAATTCGACCAATCTCGCATAGTATACTTTTATTAATTCAATAGCGTTGCCAGAGTCATGCATCAGATATGCCATCAGCCGCTTATGACTTTCTAAATATTCGATTGATGAAATATATATTTCTAGGCTTTCATATCCCTCTCGAATGATTTCCGACTTGAAAGATTCCTGAACTTTTCGGTTACTTAATAGCTGTTGAGTATCTATCCTCATACTTATTTCAAGTTTAGGCGACTTAGTATTTACGTCGTTTATGGAAATGGGCACAGTAGTTATGGGAGGCTGGTGATGTTCAGAGTAGTTTCGAAGATTGTATAATAAGCGGTATGATAGGTTCGAGTCCCATTCAGCGCTTATGCGCGCCTTAAGTTCGCTCACCTTGGCGCTTGTCGATCCGTACTTGTCGCGCAGTGTCGTTAGTGCTCGTTCTCTGAAATAGTAACATGATGAGAGAAAGTTCGAAAGCGATCGCTGACATTCTATGAATGGGCCAAATAGCTCGTGCGAACTAAGCGCTACCGGATCCGGACGATGCGAAATGACCTCGGCGAATGCAATTACCGAATCATGGAAGCTTAGATGATTGGTCGCCACACAATAGAAGTCGGAGTAGAACCCTTTGAAGAACTCTAGGTCTCGCGTTAATCGCCGCAGATTTTCGACGTCGGCGATGTCAAGCTCGTCTCCAAAAGCTTCAATCTTAGGCTGTCCATTGCTCGACGAAACCCATGCATACTGATAGAAAGGCTGAGTATTATCCAACGTTAGGCCTCTTGTGCGAACTGCGAATGTTGAGTCAGCTCATAATCCCTCTGCCTTAAGCCGATCCCGCTCCGCTTCGACCGCCCGACGTAACGAGGAGAAGTCATTTTGCAAATGCGACACCCGATCAGCCCCCGGCGCATTCAGATTGGCAATGCTGCTTTCCGCTGCCGACAGCTTTCGAGCGAAGCCGGAGGCACTATCAATCGATTGTCGGAGTTCACTCACCAATAGCTTAGCTTTTCGAACATCGAATTTGCTTAACCCGTCCTCGCCGTAAATAGACGAAGCCTCGGCAAGCCACTTGTCGAGTCGGTTAGCCGCCGCCATCTGGATCATGTCATACTACTTTTTGGCAGAAAATCGATCCTGAAATATGAGAGACCCTTCTCTGTCAGAACTATGCTTCGTTCTACGGAAATCAAATATTGATGGTAAACAAGCCAGTTGCATATTGCCTCGACAAACTTAGCTGGATCGTCGCCAAAGGGTGTCGTCCCATACCGAAGGCCTCCTGCTTGATCGCCAGTCGTTACGTCGACTGTTCCAGGAGTGTTCTGATATTCGACGCCTAGTAGATTGCAACTCCCCTGGAGCCCGAACTTTATTGGCATCGGAAAGCTTGCCGCTGCTATCGCCAAAATTTGTTCCGCAGCGCCTCTAGCGTAAGCGATGCGATCTGAGTCATCTAACTTCGCCACGATCTTCACCTCAAGCTGAATCGAGAAGAGAGGTTAGCACAGCGCCGCTCTACGCACAGTCAGTCAGTTTGCGAGCGTGCCCGCTTTCCACCGTCCCGCAAGGCCCTTAGCACCAAGTCGCACCGCAGATCGCGAGCGCGCTTCGCGGCCAGCTCTTCAGCCGTAAGGGCCTGTGATCCCCTTGGCTTCGCAGCTTCCGCGACCTTCCGGGCCTCATACTCGGCCAGTCTCTCAGCCGGGATGCGATATGACCCGATCGGCTGGCTTAACCGCTTCCGCGCGCTCCTCGGGCGTTAGCTCGTCCTTCCCCTCGCGATCATAACCGCCAGATAAGCGGCCCGGCGTGCCTCGCTGGTCCGACGCTCTTTCGCGCGCTCCTCCTGCGTCAAAGGCGGTGGTCCCTTCGGTAGCGCCGCCTTTGCTGCCTTCCGCGTCTCATACTCGGCCAGGGCCTCGGCCCGGACGCGAAACAGCCTCGGCCCTATCCGGAAGGCTTCCAGACCTCCGGAACGGATGCAGGCTCGCACCGTCTCGGCCGTAACTCCCCATCGTTGCGCAATGTCCTGGGGCGTGTAGAGGGGTGACCCGTCGAGGCCGCCGTCTACTGACATGCCTGCCGCATGCCGCGCGCCAGCTCGAAGGCCTCGACCACGTCGGCCCGCACGCGCAACAGCTTCGGCCCGAACCGACACGCGTCGAGCGTGCCGGAGTTGATCCACAGTCGGACAGTGCCGGGGCTCACGTCCCATCGCTTGGCTAGATCGTTGGGCGTGAAGTACCCCATGGGAGTGCTCGGCGAGACGGCATGGGGCAGCAACTCGGCTTTCATCGTCGGCAGTCCGTTCGGTCGATTGTCAATGCGCTAGATGATAGCAATTGGAGTAACAGTCAAGTCGCGAGTGTATTTGTACTGTGTTGCGGAAAAATGTACGGCGTACATAGCAGACAGAACGAACAATAATTATTGCAATTACGTTATTTACACCTGCATCGTTCTCTGCAACATTTGCGTCATTAACCACGAGGACGCGAAATGAAATTCGGAACGTACAAGCGCCTCGACCGCGCATTGGACACTTGCGCGCCGCACGAGATCCTAGAGCGTGAGGACGCATTCGAGGCGTTTCTGCAAGGCTTTGCGGACTTCACGCCTCGCACGAGACTTGAAGTCGTCCAGCTCTGCAACATCGCTTGGCGCTTCGTCCTCTCGGGCGATATCCCCCACGACGGGGACCGCGACCTCGTCATCGCCTGTCTAACCGGCATCATCACTGGTATCAGGTCGAAGTGTGCGGACACGCCTCGGGCCATGCGGGCGCTTCCCCGGTCACGTCACGCCCGGCAGGCCAACCAGGATGCGAGCGGCGAGGCTGGGGGCCGTTCCGGTCGCGGCGAGGTGCCGGGCGGCGGCGAAGCGGCCCTCGGCCTCCGGCAGGGACAGGACGGCGCTATAGGCCGCGTCGCGCTCGGCAGGGCCGATCACCTTGGACACCGGCTTAGGCTCTTCCACGGCGAAGCCATGCCACGCGGCATAGGCCGCGAGGACGGTACTCCCGTTCGGCAGGTGGACAGTGCCGTCCGGCTGAAGCTGAAGCGTCGGAAGTTTTTTCATGGTCGAGGGCCTTTCAGAACCGGCGCGGGCCGAAGGGGAAGCCGAACATGCCGTTTGGGATTTGCGGCCCGGCCTGGACGGCGCCGCCCTGGCCGCGCGATTGCTCGCACTCGGCCTCCAGCTTCCGCAGTTCGATCCGCAGCTCTTTCACGTTGGCAGCGTGATAGACGACCTGTCGCTTGCCGAAGTAGACGTGTTGGGCCTGGACGCCCCCGGCGATCTTCCAGAGCGCTTCCCGGACCGCGCTGCATAGAATGCAGGGGTCGTAATTTCCGGGCGCCAGAGGAGCCGCCTCGGGCGACGGATAGGGCGGGGGGCGTGAGCCGAACATTCCCATATCAGTCCTCATCCCTCTCTTCGGGCGGCAGCACTTCCGTGCGCTTGTTCTGTGTGGTGACGGCCCCGGGCTCGTTCGCGGGCAGGCCGGCGGCTTCGAGGGCTTCGCGCTCGTACTTCCGCTGAGCGACATAGTCGTCAAAGGAATGGCCGCGATCCGCCAGCTTTTCCGTGAGGGTCGCGAGGTTGTTTTCGATCTCCAGAATGTCAGCCTCGGCCGCCTTTTTCGGATCGGGCTGGACGCGAGGCGGCCCGAGGAACCGGCCAGCCGTGTAGAGGTCGCGCGCGTCGTAGAAGGGCAGGGCGTGGTCCGGCAGCTTCACCCATCCGACCGAACAAGCCTCTTCGATCCAGCACTCCAGCAACGTCCGGTAAAACGCCTCCGCGATGTTCGCCCGGCGCCGCAAGTTGATGCGGTGCGGAAGTTCGGTCGCCATACGCGAAGCGCTAAAGCTGGTCTGCGAGTAGTCTCCGCTCAAATCTTCGTATGACGATCCTGCTGCCTTGGCTGTCGTGCGGCCGAGCGTCCTGTCGAATTCGTGATATGTGCCGGTCGGAGCTTGCGCTTGATTGAATTTCAGCTTGTCACCGGGAGGTAAATGGTTGATCGTTCCGACGCGGGCGTCGATCTTTTGCTTCCCGTACCATTGAGCCCGAGTGTCGAGGAACTGGCTAAACACTTGGGCCGGGTCCTGGCCGCCGTCGAGCGATCGAAAGGCGTTCGCCGCGCCGCCCTCGCTCTCGACCGTCATGGCGAAGTTGGAGCCGAGCATCGTGGCGGCCAGGACGCTTTCCTGGAGCGTGTTCTTTTCGTGCGCCGGAGTCAGGGCGGCCACTAAAGGCGACAGTCCCCGCACTTGCGCGGCCAGCTTCAAGTCGAAGAGATGGATGACCTTCGGCCGGCCCCAAGGGGTATAGACAGGGACGAAGGTCGGTTGCGCCTGGGGGTACTGCCGGGGCGTCACGGCCTCGCGGAGATAGTACCCGATGCACCTCCCCCGCGCGTCGAATGACACCCCCATAAACGTGGTCTGTCCGTTGACCGACTCGTTCCGGGTGCGGTCGATCTGATTGCTCGGCCGAAGGCAGACTTTCGTGGTGGACTTGGCGTTTCGGAAACGTCCGAACTCCACCGTCGCCACAAGCTCGCCGGTCAACAGGTATGAAGTAAAGCCGGCATGGGCGATCTGGTGGACAGTGTGCAGGCCGCGCAAGTCACACTCACGGGAGTTGTTGCACCACGCCGCGAAGCCGCGCTGGATCTGTTGTCCGACTTCGCGGGCCTCTTCAGGTGTCATCCCCAGAGCTTCGCTGTCGAGGCGCGGGGAGTAGATAAGACCATCCCCCACGGCCTGAGTCGCCAAGTTCTCGGCGAGCGTGGCGAGGCTTGGATTACTCGTGAGAAGGTCGAGGGCGACCTCGGCCGCAACGGCATGTTCGCGATTTTGCGGGTTCCGGGCCGCGTCCATGTAGCCGGACCCGGCCGCATAGCCGCCGCTGGCGAAGCCGCTGCCAGCCCCGAACGGATTGGCCGTGCGGTACTTGGCCCACGACATGCGCGTGCCGTCCTGGCCGTCCGTGAAGCCGAACATGGCGTCAAGCGGATGCGCCGCCTCGACCAGGGCCGGGGCGCGCTCGGGCGGCAGGATCTCGCCGTCGAGGGCCGGCATCAGCGGACACCCGCCGCGCGCTCGCCACGGAAGGCAGCGCCGGCCGCCTTGATCTCGGCCATCCTCGCCGCTTTCAGGTCCGCCGGCCCCACGCTAACGCCGGACGGCGCCGGAACTCCGGTGGGGCCATGGATCTCCATAGCGGCCAAATAGGGATTCTCGGGCGGCGCCAGCTTCAGAATGCCCGTCGCCTGGGCGAGCGTGCTGCCCTGTAAGACCAGCTCGCGCGCCAGCTTCGGGTTGCGGGCGCCCTCGACGCTCGTGAGGATAGCGTCCACGCGCGTCCGCTCATCGGCGAGTATTTGGGCTTCGGTGCGGATGGGGCGCTTCATAGGGACCGCGTTCCTACTGGTTACTGATGCGGTGAAGGTCGGCAACCCTATCCGAAAGGTTAACGACGTTAGAACCTGCCTCATCATCCTTGATCCGCGTCCTAATTGCAATAGCATAGCACAAACAGTCAAGAGCCTCGTTCCGCGAGTTAGTTTTAACCTTCTGCCATTTCATTTTTGGTCCACTCTTCCGTTCTTCGACAACTAGGCGCTCGGCTGCAATTTGTTCGAAGTAGCCAACATCTAGTGAGTTAGGAAAGTGCAAGCCATTAGGTCCGCTCGGCGTCTGTACGGAACGTTTGTAAATCTGCTCCTTGATACTATCGACGCCGATGTGAAGTATGTTTGGCCGTCCCGGGACTCTTATGCCGGAGTAGAATGCGGCGGGTTTGTCGAAGCCGTGCGCACCCTTGACGGGCTGACATACCCGCTTGCGGCGATGTTCCAGGCAGAACGCATAGACCGGGTCCGGGTTATAGCCGCTATCGATCCCGACGCGGAGCACGCCCAACTTACGGCCACCCTCAAGAGTAAAGACACGATCGAGAGCACGGTCTAAGTCGTCCCAAACCTGAGGGCCGTTAGGATCGCCGTCGATGACAACGTGATCTAAAACGGCTTGCTCATTGTACATACCCGTTGCGAGGTAAGTCATCTCCAGCCGGTGTTTCTGCACGTCGACGCCCGCGACGATGTCCTTTATACCCGCTGGGTAAGGCTCAAAGATCGGCTCGGCGCGCGCCTGTAGGGCGTTCACCTCCAGCTCTGTGCCCTCGGGAACCCATACTTCCGCAAGCCAAAGATTCCGGAAAGTTTTTACACCGTGCGGGTTGCCCTGGACCTCTTCGTATTTCTGGACAACTTCGGCCATGTCGCAAAAGTAGGAGATCAGCGCCGTGCTGTGAAAGGAGATCACGCCGGGTTCCTTCGGCTCGGCGGTCGCTTGCCACTGGCCGAGGTCGAGGGCGCGAAGCCGCTCCGCCTCGGTCATGCGATGGCCGCAGGCCGCGCACTCCAGGCGAGCCGTTTGAGGCTTGCCGGGCGTCCACCGAAGCATGTCGAAACGGACGTAGTCGAAGTTCCCGCAATTCGGATCGGGACACGGGATCATGAAGCGATGTTGCGTCCCGCGATCAAACTGAGCGGCGATTGGCGACGGAACGTAAGTAGGCGTAGAGGCGAGGATGCCCTTACGACGGCCCTTGAACATGAGCTGCCGCCGCTTCCCCAGCTCGACGGGGTCGCCTTCGCTCTGAACGTTTTTCGGATAGGCGTCGATTTCGTCAAAGTAGACATCGCGAAAACTGCGACCGCGAAGGTCGCTGCCCTTGTTAGCCGATCCGATCGCGAGAAAGCCGCCGGGGAATTTCTTTTCGATCGTGCTATCTCCCGAGCCTCCACGTCTGCCATCCCCAAACAATCCTTTGAGGTTTGGGCTAGATGCGACCAAAGGGTCTAGCCGCTGGCGAACGAAGGCTGTGGACTGCTTTTCATCGACGCCTAGCATCAACATCGGGCCGGGCTCAGTGCATATGCGTTTTAGCATAATGCAATCCAACGCCGTTGTTTTCCCGGTCTGGGCTCCCATCATTAGAATTGCTTCGACCGTAGACGGCTTATCTATAAGATCAATCATCTGTGACTGATAGGGCTTCAGACGAAGCGGTCCCGGCTCGGCATTCGTGTCCGGCGGCAATACGATATTTGCCTCAGCCCATGCGGAAGCGGAAAGACGCACAGGCGCGGCGAAGCTGGACATCAATTCGGACAGGAGCGGCAAGTCCAGGCCGCTCCACGTCGAGTCGGAAGGCCGGCTCATCGCAGGCCGAGGATTTCATCGGTGAGGATGTCGGGACTCGCCAGCTCTGCGAGACAACGGCGGATCTCTTCGTCCAGGATGGTCTCTATGGCGGCCGGATCGGTCATCCCCACGAGGCGAGGCGCCGCACGCCGGGGCGTGTCGAGAAGACGGAAGGTCCCGCGTCGGATCGCGTCGGCGTAGGTCTGCCGCGCGATCGCGCGGTCCACCATCTTGCCGCGCTTCACGTCGAGGTCGAATTGCATCCGCTCGACCTTGAGCCGCTCGCCGTCGCGCTTGACGCTCGCCAGCGTCCCGGAGATCGAGGCGGGTGCGGCGCCGACCGGGGCAGGGGCGGCAGGGGCGGCGCCGTCGAGGCCTTCAAGGGGGTCGACAGGGCCGAAGGCCTCGGCCAGGGCGGGCGTCCGATTGCCACGGCCCGATGTCATGTTGCCGTCGACCTTGGCGTGGTCAATGCTGTTGCGGCACGCCCGCTCGGCCTCTTCTACAGGATAGCGCCCGGCCGCGTTCGGCTCGACAAGCGCCCGAGCGCAGGCCGACCGCACGGTGTCAACGTGCAAGCCGGTGCGCAGAGCCAACGTCTTTGCCGAGGCGGTCGGGGTAGTCATTTCAGAGGATCACGCCCTCGGTGCGGATCGCGGAGATCATCGGCGCCGGCAGCTCGACGGTATCGCCCTCGTAGAGGACGGTAGCGGACACGTGTTCGGCGCCCTCGGAGTCGGACCACTTAAGGGTCATCACGAGAGAGCGATTAGGGGCGACGGTAGCGGTCACATATTCGGGCATGGGAAGTCCTTTGCTGAAGGCTCAAATGTGCCCACGAAGGGCACTAATTAGGCCGCGAAAACAACTTTGTGCCCATTTTGGGTTGAAGTTCCGGGGCGGCGCACCGCACGGGGTCGCCATGACCCCCCAGAGGACCCGTGAGGGCCGCGTGGGGGCCGGCCGGCCGCTGTCGCGGGGCGTGACAGCCTCGACCCGAGGTGAAGTGCGAGGCGGCGCCGAGGTGAGGGCGCCGTCCGCCACGGCGGCAGGACAGGCGACATGCTCGACCACGGCCGGGGCGTGAAGGATGAAGCCGCCACGGCCTAGACGGGCACCGCTACCCACCGGGAGCATGTCGCCTGCTGTCATCCCCATACTGTGCAGGGAAGCACGACCCGGCCGGCTGGGGATTACTTTGACCAGGGCGCCGAGTAGGTCGCCGAGGCCGATGGGTGAGAGGGCATGGCGCAAGGTCATTGGCCCTCTGTGTTCGATGTCATGCCGAACCGGCCGGGCGCGGGCTCTGCCGCCGAGCCTGCCAGCGCTGCCGAAACCGCTGCGGTCAGCAATAGCGGCAAGCTGGTCTCGGCTGCGGTCTGCCACGCCTTGCGCGCCGCGCCGTCTTCCTGGCCCAGCATGGCGCGCGGGTCTGCGGCATAGATAGCCTTGAAGTCGCTACGGCCCTTGCCGTTCCTCGTGACCACGAGGCGGTTGCCTCCTTTGCCGATGATGACAAAGCCCTTCGGCAGGGAGAGCGCCGAGCTGCCGCCGCCCGTGGTCGCGAAGGTGGACACTTCCACGGGCGTGCCGCGCGTGAAGGCCGGCGCCGCGCCGCCTGCCGAGCGAATGATGTTGCCCGACTTCCCGACAGTCCACGTCGCCGCGATCAGTCCGCCGCTTCCCGAGCGGGGCGCCTGGACCAAGGGCACGGCCTTGCGCAATCGCGCCATCGGCACGTTGGCGTCTTTCGCCATCACCTTGACCGCTTGCGCCCGGCTGTAACGCGCCGAGCGCGTCACCGCGCTCCGGAGCTGCGAATTGATGGCCTTGGTGGTCTGGCCGGCCCATGCCTCCAGTTGGCGCGTGTCCAGCTCGACCCGGATGTCTACGGCGCCCATGCTAGAGCGCCGCCCGGCCGCGCCCCGCGATGTCCAGCAACTCGCCGAGCTGGCGACGGTAGGCCGGATCACGGTGGAAGGCGGCCGAGGGCGTCACGCCGGGACCGGCCGCCGCCGCGATACGTGCGACCCGCTCGGCCCGCGCCGGCCTGTCGGGATGCTCGACCACATGGGAGGCGGCGCGGATGTGGCGGGCGATACCGTCGAGGCCGATGGGCAAGCGGGTGTGCATGGCGGACGGCCTCGACGCGGCTTTGTGCTAATTCTGCCGTGAAGAGAGCGTGTCGAAGCGGGGCCGTCTAGGTACCATAACTGGACGTAACTAGCCCATTAGTGCTGAAAGGCGCCAAATGTGGACACATTCGTCTGTTTGCGCCCTGTTATCTTCGGCTGTTGGTTAGCTTATCACGGGGTGCTCGACTTCTACGTCAGCGCCAAAGTCCCGCCGCCGGTTTTGTCCTCGACCAAGCTTGACCTCGCTGAGGTCCGCTCCATAGTTGCGGCATGAACATTCCGCCGATGCGACAGTCCGACATGATCCGTAAGCTCTATGCGGAGCACGCCGGAGACAAGCCAGCAGTCTGCGCGGCCTTCGTACGTGCCCACGATGACGGCCTCGTCGTTCGCAAAAGCAATAAGACGGGGCAGACAATCGAGCGGTATGCCGATGCTCTCTTTCGCAACGGGATGCGTCGAGGCTGGTTCGCATGATCGAATGGTTTTCAGTCGTCATCAATCCGGGAGTCGATCAGACAAAGCCCGGCATTTACGAATGGCATATCGAGGGCGTCGGCTCCTACATCGGTAAGTTCACACACATCAGCCGACCGCTGAGAGAGTACGAGCGAAACGTGTCTCGGTTTATCGCCGAATTACCCTATCGGCCGCGAAAGCCTGACGGGTTCCGGCACATCCATCGCGAACTCGGGAAAGCACAAGCGGCCAGGGTCCGTGTCACACTCACGATCCTGGAGAACGTCTTGCCGGAAAAGCTGAGTTCGCGCGAGCAAGAGCTAATCAACCATCGCGGAACGTTGAACCGAACACCTCGAAGGGGCGGCGCGATCGGTGTTCCCCATCCTACATGATGCCAGCAGGCTATCGGCCGGAGGATCGAGTTGGCAGGCAGGGCAATTTACGTCCGCTCCCTTCGCCTCCTGTTCTATAGAGAACAGGATGGTGGGGAATATGGGTTGTTTTCGTCCGCGCCGGACGCAAAACGGACGATTGGCGGACGAAAGCCCCTTAGCTAAGTTACTGTCAGAGCTGCCCTTTACCGTCCGTCAATCGTCCGGGATTTTCGTCCGCGTTTCGTCCGCGCTTTCGTCCGGCGGACGCAAATCGGCGGACGATTGGCGGACGAAACGCGGACGGTAATAAGGCCCGCTGAAGCGCTTTCGCTAAGCGGGCCTGTCACCCTAGCCAAAATAGAGCGTGCCGCCTCTGTGGTGCTCTCTGTGCGTTGGCGCCCCGTTCCCTTTGTCAGGGCCGGGGCGCCTGTCCGGCTAGACTGCGGCCAGCTCGGGAAGGCCGTAGGCCGTCGCTCGGCCAGTTCCGACCTGGACTAGGCTTCCGTCCTCGACCATGTCGGCGACCAGCTCGCACAGCACCGTTCGGCCGAGCTGCGGCACCTTCCGCTTGCGCTGCCGGGCGTTTACCCGTTCCTCGACCTCCCGCCGGGTGAACTTCACGCCGCCGGCCCCAAGCTCGCGGACGATCTCCAGCACCACGGCTAGCCGCACGTCCGGGGCGTCCTCGACGGCGTTCTTACCTGCCGGTGCTGCCGGGCGCTCCGGGCCGTCACTGGCCTCCCCATCCTTCGGCCAGCCGTCGAGGCTTGGCGTCCCTTCGGTCTCATCCACCGCGCCGAAGTCTGCCTCGGTGGCGCCGGTCTGCCTGCCGCTGCTGGCGTCGAGCACCACAACGGTGCGGATCTCGTCTCCATCGTCATCATGTGCGACCACTTCAAAGCCGAAGCGGTACTCCAGCACTTGCCGCTTGTCGCCGAGCCGGAGCTTGTCGAATGCGATGGTGGACGGTGCGCCCTTGGCCTTCTGAGCGGGTGGGGAAAACCGCCACACAGAGTCGGCATGGCTTTCGATGGCGCCCGAGCCTGCGAAGCGCGACCCGTCGCGGATTGTGTGATGGATGCAGACGACAGTGGCGCCCGTCGCGTTGCGAATGCGCTCCAGCGCTTTCAGAACCGTCGTCGCATGCGCCTCGTCATTCGCCGAGCCGGGCGAAATGATGCGGCGTAGGTTGTCGATGACGATAAGGCGGCAGGGCACTCCACGCTTTGCCTCTATGTGCCTCGCGAGTTCGATGATCCCGGCTTCGTGCTTCGTCGGCTTGCCGTCCTCTGTCCAGAGTGTCGCACATTCCGCCTCGTGCAGGAACGGCGCTTCCAAGTCGAAGCCGTGCCGCTTGATGTTGGCGTGCATGCGTCGCACGTCCTCGGCCGGGTTTTCTGATCCGATAAACAGCACGCCCGAGAGCTTCGTCGGCCGGCCGTGGAAGGGGCGTCCGGTCGCAACACAAAGCCCGAGGTGCATTAGGTCGGCAGACTTGCCGGCGCCGGGAGCACCGGCAGCAATGACGATCTCGCCGGCCGTCAGGACGCCCTTGACGATCTGCGACACGGTCGGGAGCGGCCGGGCCATGATCTGCGACAGAAACCGCGCCTTGTCGGTTTCGGGCTTCGGCGCGGGCTTCTCGGCTTTGGAAGCCGGCGCCTTCAGCGGGACCGAACCGGGCTCGGTCGTGAACGGCGCCACCAGGGCGTCAAGTGCGGCCATGGCCGAGCTGTCGGATAGGTCCACCTTGCGCAAGCGGGACGCCTCAACGTGGAGGCTGGCCGCATCAAACACATGGGAGAGAGCGACGACCTTAGAGCGGGCTTCGGTGAGGTCCGGGTCCATGATCTCATGCAGGCGGACGGCCTCCAACTCGTCTTTGACGGCCTGGACATCGAGCGCGTCCGGGGTGTCGTCGGCGGCGCCGACATCTCCTTCAGCTTCGATCTTGCTCGGCTGGTAGGCCCACGCCCATTCGCGGGCAGCTTGCCGGCTGTCCGTGTCGCCTCCGCCGAACTCCCATAGCAGGCGCAAAGCGTGGTGATGGCGCGCTGTGTAGACCGTCCCGCCGAGGTGATGCAGCATCCGTGACGCGAGCGCCGCACGGCGGCCCGAGGCGGATTTGTCTTTCAGCTTGGGCGCGTCGCCGGTTTCCCAGAACGTCGCGAAGTCGGGCCGTTCTGCCGCCAGTGCATCGCGAAGAGCTTCGGCCTCGGCGATCTCCTCCGGCTGAGGGCCGCCGGTCTCGATTGCTTTGAACGCTGAAGCCTCGCGGGCGTCGAAATCGGGGTCCACGCCGTTCCCGGTCGGGCCGCTGCCGCTCGACTTCCCGCCGCTGCTGGCCTTCAGCTCCGCTACCCATGCGGGGAGCGGGGTCGGGGTCGCGTCGCTGATGGCCTTGCCTTCGGCCCAACGGTAGGTTCCGCCGCTCGCATGGTTGCTCGGCTCGGCCAAGATGTAACCCTTGGTCTTCAGGTCGATCCCGGTTCCCGCCTTGCCGCGCAGCTCCAGAGGATTGTCGGCGTCGAGCGCATAGATGATATGACGGCCGGCGCCGCCCGAGACAGCCTCGACGGCCGACGTGATGGGGCCGTGAACGGATTCCAGCTCGGCAATCCCCTCCAGCCCGCCATTGCGGGGGTCAACGTCGAGGACCGCTAAGTTGTTCGCATCGCAGGGAAGTCCAATGTTGGAATGGGGATGCTCGATCCACCAGTCCCTCACAGTCTTAACGTCGGCCGACGCTGCCTTATAGCCGTCTCGCGTGACGGGATGCTTGCCGGTAGACTTGCAGCTAACGCCTCCGCAGGCGCATTGACCGCTCTCGCGGACGTGCCAGACCGGAAATATCTTAAAGCCTTTGCGGGCGTAGTCTTCAGCGGCTTTCCGCATCTCGGCGGCGGCCCGGACATGGACTTTAGCGCCGGCTTCCCAATTCGGAGCGTCATTTTCGCTCTTGGAGGCGCACGAGGGCTTGCTTCCGCCCGAGGCGGTGCTATTCTGGGGATACATTGCTTTGTCCTTAGCGTGGTAAGCAGTGCCGCCCTTCGCAGGGGCGGATCTTCCAAGAGCCGATCGGTCCGCACCGATCGGCTCTTTTGTTTTCTGCGGCCCTTCTCGACCTGTCAAGGTTACGAGCCCGCTCGCTCTAGCAATAAAGGTCTTGACGGGTGCGCGTACTCATTGCACGCGCGGGAGACAGTCGTCATTCGCCTCAAATGACTAGTCTGCTTCCCACTCTTGAACAACATGCCAAGTAGCAGCGAGCGCGTTGGCGTGAGATCTATACGTTCCGACAACTGTGACCTCTCCGTCTAAGTCCGGGAACTCGATTTCTGCTGCTATGCCAGCCGAGGTCTGCATCAACCGGACTTCAAAGTCATCGCCGAAGTACAGGACCATTGCGCCGGTGTCCTCATCGCCGCGCCATAGACTCGGATCGCGGAACATCGATCGCAGGCTGTTCCCCATGAGCCAAGGTGACGGGTCCGCCCCTTCGATCACAAGCCGAGTGCCAATCAGCTCGCCGCCGCATTCCGCACAGCACGACATCACGACATCGTTGCTCTCGTGCGCCACGATAGCCAAGGGCTGTCCCTTTCGCAGGCTTCGAGCGCACCACGCGCAAGCCTCGACGCCGTCCGCCGGGCGCGTGCCCCCGAAGTGCCAGCCCTCGGCCGGCAGTGTGGCGCGGCGCCACGAATGCCCGGACGTGAGGCGATCGTCATCAAGGCCTTTCGGGAGCGGGCGGTTATCGGGCTTAAATTCGGGCGCCCGATAGGGGCCGAAGTCCGGGCCGAGACGGCGCGACCCGAGACGGATGAGGGGCGCGTCCCGCAGGAGTGCCAGGGCGTCAGGCTCCCCGCCGCGCTGGATTGCAGGCCGCATCATGGGTGTGCTTCCCACGTCTCCGCCGGGCTGGGCTCGGGCGGCCTCTTCGTTCGCTTCGATCTCGCGAAGCTCGGCGAGGGCGGCTGCTGTGTCGAAGGGCAGGGGGTCTGTCATGTAGGCTTCTCCGGTTGCGGTTTAGTGGGACGGACGGCCGGTGCGAGCGTGACGTACAGAGGCCTCGATATCGGCAGTCAGGGCGAAGAAGGCTTCGCGATAGTTGGCGAAGTTGCCTTCGATCGTGACAGGGTGGTCCCGTAACTCGGGCGCGTGACAGGTTATGGTGGCGATGATCCGGCCTGCCTTGCGGCGCATGTCGACGCGAGCCCGATCAGTGCCTACTGACACGCTGTCGTGTGTCTCTAGTGCCCCAAAGAATTCCGCTTCCTCGGGCGGCAATGGCGGCAGGCGGTCGGACATGCGGGCTCCGATGCAAGTGGGGTGGAAGCGGGAGCCGAAGCCCCCGCAGTTGCGATCAGACCTCGCGGGACAGTTTGGCCGCGAAGAGCGGATGAGTGCTGATTTGAATGTGGATGGTGCAGTCATCCGGCTCGACGGGATAGCTCGACATGGCCGCCTTCGCCGCCGCGCGCCGGCTGGCGCTGAAGTCCAGGCGGTCGCCGGGCTGGAGGTGGCGGATCTCGCCGGGCTCGGCGTTCAGGCTGGCCTTCCCGAACCAATGGTCGCCCTTTTCGGCAAAGTCCTTGGCCGATATGGTGGCCGTGACGGTCGGGCCGGCGGCACGTGCTTTGTCGACTGTCTCGCGGATTGAGCCGTCCAGGCGCGCCACGGCGGCCTCAGCCCATTTGTTTAAAGCGCCCTTGTCCAACTCGACTTTGAAGCTAACACCGGCCTTCGCCAGCCGATCGGCGCAGCGATTAGCTTGGGCTTTCCAGTTGTCGTCGGTCGTCTCGGCGGCGGCCTGGGCGGGCGCCATGCGGGCGGACAGCTCGGCGGCCAGTGCCGACATGGCGTCGAAGCCGAGCGCCTGGGCGGCGTTGGCGAGGTGGTTGGCGAGGGCGTGTGTTGAAGCGTGCATGGTGTCTGTCCTGACTTTGGGAATGGAAGCGGGCCGGACGATCCGACCCGCCGTCGCGATCAGCTCGCGGTCTGATCGCGAAAGGCCGAGCGATCGAACATGCCGCCTCTCGCCTTGTCGGCTCGGATGGCGTGAACCTCGGCGAGGCGGCGACGGTCGGCCTCGGCAACGGCGGTATCCCCGGCGTCGCGCTCGGCGTTGAAGGCGGCGGTCGCCGGGTCGAGCTGTAAAGCCTCGACTGTGACTGTCGGCACGTTGTTTCCGCGCTCCAGAAGGTTGCGCGTCTCTGCCGACACGGTGTCTGCCGAGGCGTCGTTCGGCTTGTCGAGAAGGCCTTCCCGTTCGGCCGCGTCGGCGAGGTCGAAGGCCTGTGCCGACAAGCCGTTGGCGTTCTCCCCGAGGCCGCGCTGATAGAGGTGCGAGGCCGGCAGCTCGCGCGTGACGGGGTCCAGGCTGATGCCCCGGAGGAAGCGACCGGTCGGTACGGTGGTGCCCTTGTGGTTGACGGTCGCGGGCAACGGCTCGTGAGCGTTGAAGAGGCGCAGGAGGAAGGCGACGGTGCGGCTCGCCTCGGTTCGCGTCTCACGGTCGAGCTGTTCGCGCATGGCGATCTTTTCATCCAGGGTCAGAGGTTGGTTCATCGGGTATCCTGAAAGTTGTGGGAAGATCAGAGGGCGCCGGCTCTGCGAAGCACAGCCTCGATGTCGGACTTCAACCATCGGGCGCGGCCGGGAAGGCTGAGGGGTTTGGGAAACTGTCCGGCCTCGACATATCGAAGCAAGGTAGGGCGAGAGACGCCTAGAATGCGCAGGACTTCGGGCGTCCCAACGAAGTCCCGAGCACCCTGAATGTTGTTATGGGTCATGTTAACCTTTCTCAAATAAGCGAACACGACCTTACATGTAGCGTAGTTCGTTCTCAAAGTCGATATAGCGGCATAAAGATACTTTGTAGACCTAAACGCCTGCATGAACGCCGGCGTAGAAGTCCTGAAACGATGGACTTTGTACTTAAGAGAGAAGTCCATGAAGGCCGCGTGTCTTCATCTCCCAGCTTGCGCGGAGCTACTTGGCGTAAAGGCGAGAAGTCCTGTCCGGGCGATCAGTGCGGCGAGCGGAAGCGGCCGGGCGGTGGGCCGCCCGGCTTCACTTGGCCTGAACGCCGACAGTCACTCCAGGAGCCATCTTCGCGCCCCGCCTGTTCGCTTGGAAACGAGCTTGTCGAGCCACTTGCACGTGCTCAGAGGCGGCCTCTTGCTCGGCTAGGTAAGCAGTCAAGGCGCTTACCCGGTAGAATATCCGAGCCCCGACCTTCAGGAAGCGCGGCCCCGGTCGCCCGGTGCAACGGTTCTGCTCAAGGGTTGCCGCGCGGCCGAACGTGCCAAGCTGGCCGACCTGTTCGGTAGTGAGAAGGTCATTGGGGGGCAGGGTGTAGAGGTCGAGTGCGTCGGAAGCCGACATGGCGCAACATCCTGAACGGACCTCATGCGCTGCGCTCGAAGCGCATGTATGGCGTGAGGTCGATTAGGAAGGTTGTCGCGTGACGCGGGGCCTGCCCGATAGGACACCCGCTCCAGCCGCCAGTTCAAGCCGCCGACATGGAAGTCAGGCGACCGACCAGCGCTTACCGTTCACGGCGGAACCTAATCCCGCCTACCGCGTCGAGCCCCTTCGAATGGCTACGCGGTCCAGTCTCGCAACGCCGCTAAGGTCGCTCAGAGGCGAAGCGGCGTCAAGCTGGGCAAAGGTGAAATAAGCTGGGCAAAGGTGGCGGAGCGCTTACCTGCTGCTTACCCGGCAGATTGAGGCAGCTTACCCAGCTAGCTAAGTGATTGATTTTGCTGGCTGGGGGACCTGGATTCGAACCAAGATTGACGGAGTCAGAGTCCGCTGTTCTACCGTTGAACTATCCCCCAACACCCTTGCCGCTTTGCCTGATCTGGATCACCTCGCCGAAAGAGGTGGGCCGCGGCGGGCGGGGTCGGTGAAGGGCGTATAAGGCGGGGGTGGGCGGCGTGCAAGGGAATTTTGCATGCCGCCGGACGGCCTCCCGCCCGAGCCTCGCGGGGTGCCCGGCGCCGACCCGGCCTCAGCCTTGCGGAGCGGCTTCGGCGGCCGGTGCCGCCTTGCCGTGGGCGCGGCGATGGCCCTTGGCGGTTCCGGCGGCCGCGGCGGGCGGCTTGGTGCCGGCGTCGAAGCCGACGAGGATCGTGTAATCGTCATCGGCGTTGGACGAGACGAAAGGCACCGTGATCGGCTCGGTGACGATCTGGAAGTCCGTGGCGTCCGTGCCGGCCCCGATCGTCGCCGGCACCTGGTAGAACTTCGTCGCCACGGCCTTGCCGTCGCCGTCGTGCCGCACCGCGACCCGCACCGGAACCGTGAAAGAGCCGGGGCTGCCTGCCGGGCCGAGCAGGACGCGACCCGAGACGCCGACCTTGAGCTGGACGTCCTTGCCGACCTTGGTGCAGTCGCGGGCCACCTCACCCATCGAGAACTGGTAGCGGACGGCCTCGTTGCTCTGCTCCGTTCCGGCATAGGTCCGGTAGGAGGAGGTGCCGTCGAGCACCTGCACCGTGGGGCAGAGCAGCTCCGCTTCCGCAGGGCCCGCCGCGGTGCCCGGCTTCGCGGGGCCGGGGTCGGAGGTGTGGAAGGCGAGGAGGTTGCCGAAGACCGAGCCGCCGCTGCTCGTCGAGGGCATCAACTTCTCGGTCGCGGCGCATCCGCCCAGCGCCAGGCCGGCCCAGCACAGAAGTGCGGCGCGCGCTCCAACTCGTCTCATGCATCCCTCCAAGACCGGTCCGCGCGGAGCGGCAGCCGTCACTCTAACACGCCGGACCGCGTCGCGGCCCGGGGCCTCACAATCTCGCGCAGACCTGTCGAATCGATCGGCTCCCGGAGGGCGCCGATCCCGACCCGTGCCCGTCACGGCAGTTTGTCGAAACCGTCCTTGAAGCCCGTCAGCGTCAGCGGAATGCCGATGCCTTCCTCAGGCGTCTGAAAGATGATGAAGGTGGCGGTGGTGCCGGACTTCAGCTGGTCGATCAGCTTGTCCTCCATGGCGACCTCGGCCACGCAGCCCGTGGGGAGGCAGCGCACGAAGCCCGCCCGCCCGACATCCACGTTGTCGACCTTGAGGCCCAGGCCGGAGGGCAGCAGCACGCCGAGCGGCGCCACGACGCGCAGCAGCCGGCTCTTGCCGTCGGCGGTCTTCAGCACGATCACCACGAGATTAACGTTGGGCCGGTCCTCGGCCTCGATCCGCTGCAACAGGGCACATTGCTCGTGCGCGGCGCCGGCAGGCGTCTCGCAGCGCGTCTCCCAGTCGCCGTATTTGCCTTTGACGACGCCCTGCGCGGAGGCCGGCGCGGCACCGAAAGTGGCAAGGCTCGCCAAGGCGAGGCCGGTCGCCAGGGCGGCCCGCAGAATGATCAGCATCTCGTCTCCAACGCTCGCGAGGCCGCGCCTGTCGCAGAGGGCCGGCGGACAAACCCGACTTCGCATGGGTGCCTAACAAATGGGGGCGGGGAGTCAAGGACAGCCGCACACCGGGAGGCTCTCCGGGCACAGGAGCTGTCGTGTTCAAACCTCTCGACGATCCAACACGCGGCCCGCTCCTTCCCGGAAGGGGGCTACCGAATTCGAACATTGTCGATGGCCGCGACTCCGGCCGCCTCCCCTCTCCCTTGTGGCTACTGGATTCACACATCTCGACGGGTGGTGCGCGGCTCCCCTCTCCCTTGTGGAGAGGGGCTGGGGGTGAGGGTCGCGACGTACCATCATCATGCGGGTTCCGGAGCCAAGGCCACCTTGCTCGCTCTTCCCGACCCTCACCCCTTACCCCTCTCCACAAGGGAGAGGGGAACGGACGGCGTCGCGGTTGTCGTGAAGTGTGACTCCAGTAGCCACAAGGGAGAGGGGAGCGGCCGGCGTCGCGGCATCAAGAGGTGCGGATCCGCTGGCCCGGAAGCAGCGAGGCCGCTGGGCGCAGCGACAGCCCCTGCATCGCCTTCGTCATGACCTCGCTCGCCGGATGATGCCGGGCGCGCGCGAGCTCGCGCCATTGCACACCCGCCCCGTCGGCCAGCAGGATCTCGCCGTCGAGGCGCAAGGTCCCGGCAGCGTCGATCTGCGCGATGCCGTCGAGCAGGCGGACGAGGTCGGTATCGCGCGTCACGGGCCAGAGGAGGTCGAGGTCCGATTCCGGTCGCAGATAGGCGAGGCCCGTCACGGCGCCCCAGAGCAGGGCGCCGAAGGGGCGGGGAGCCGCGCCACAGTCCCGGCCGAGGTGGATCAGCGCATCGATCGCGCTGAGCCATCCTGCCGGGGCGGCCGGCCGCGCCACGGCGAGATCAGGGGGCTCGGTCGACGTCCAAGGCCGTCCGGCCGGCAGTGTGAGGCCGATACGCAGCTTGCCGAGCGACGGGGGCAGGGGCACGCCGAGGGGCAGTGCCTCCGGCGCCTCCTCCCCCGATCGCCGCCGCACGATCGCCGGCCAGTCACGACGGGCCCAGTCGTCGAGAAGCTGCCGCGCCGGTGGCGGCAGCTTCGCCAGGGTCGGCGTCGCCGCCAGCATCTCCTCCCAATCGGCCGGCGAGACCCGCACGAGATCGTGGCGCTGCGGAACCATCCGGCTGCCTCGGCGTCACCGGCCGGGGTCGAGAGGTGTCCATGTGGCGCCGGCTCGGGAGGAGCGGATGGCCGCCTCGACGAAGCGCATCCCGTCGACCCCGTCCTCGACCGTCGTCAGGGCCGCATCGGCCGGCAGCGGACGGCCCTCCCGCCAGCCCAGGATAGCGTCCGCCGCCTCCGTGTAGAGGTTGGCGAAGGCTTCGAGGTAGCCCTCGGGGTGGCCGGAGGGCACGCGCGACACGGCGCGGCTGGCCTCGTTGGCCCCGGCGCCGTTGCGGGTGAGGATGCGGCGCGCCTCGCCGAGCGGTGTATGGACGAGCTCGTTGGCGTCGCGCTGGCGCCATTCGAGCCCGCCCGCGGTGCCGTAGACGCGCAGGCAGACCTCGTTCTCCTCGCCGCTCGCCACCTGGCTGGCCCAGAGGCTGCCGCGGGCGCCGCCGCGATAGCGCAGCAGGGCGCGGACATCGTCGTCGAGCCGGCGGCCGGGAACGAACGTGGTGAGCTCGGCGCAGATCTCCTCGGCGACGAGGCCGGTGACGAAGCCGGCGAGGTTATAGGCATGGGTGCCGATATCGCCGAGGCAGCCGCCGGCGCCGGAGCGGGCGGGGTCGGTGCGCCACTCGGCCTGTTTCTGCCCGGTCTCCTCGAGCGGCCCGGCGAGCCAGTCCTGGGCATAGTCGACCTGCACGACGCGGATCGTGCCGAGCTGCCCGCCCCTCACCATGGCGCGGGCCGCCCGCACCATGGGGTAGCCCGTATAGGTGTGGGTGAGGGCGAAGAGCCGGTCGGCGCGGCGTGCGTGCTCGGCGAGGGCGAGGGCCTCTTCCAGCGTCGTCGTCAGCGGCTTGTCGCAGATGACGTGGATGCCGGCATCGAGGAACGCGTGAGCCGCCGGGGCGTGGAGGTGGTTCGGGGTCACGATGGCGACGGCCTCGATCCCGTCCGGGCGCGCCGCCTCGGCCTTCGCCATGGCGACGAAGTCGGGGTAGGAGCGTGCCGGGTCGAGCCCCAATGCCGCTGCCGAGCGGGCCGATTTCTCCGGGGTCGAGGAGAGTGCCCCGGCCACGACCTCGTAGCGGTCGTCGAACCGCGCCGCGATGCGATGCACGGCGCCGATGAAGGCGCCTTCGCCGCCGCCCACCATGCCGAGGCGGATGCGCCTGCCTGTGTGTTGGCTCGTCATGTCCCGGTCCTCACCCGATGCCCAGCATGCGCCGGTTCTGCGCCTCGTCGGCGGAGCCGCCGGCGAAATCGTCGAAGGCCTTCTCGGTCACTCGGATGATGTGGTCGGCGATGAAGGGCGCACCCTCGCGCGCGCCGTCCTCGGGGTGCTTCAGGCAGCATTCCCATTCGAGCACCGCCCAGCCGTCGTAGCCGTGCTGCGCCATCTTGGAGAAGATGCCGCCGAAATCGACCTGCCCGTCGCCCAGCGAGCGGAAACGCGCCGCGCGCTCGATCCAGGGCTTGAAGCCCGAGTAGAAGCCCTGCCGCGCCGTCGGGTTGAACTCGGCGTCCTTCACGTGGAAGGCGCGGATGCGCTCGTGGTAGAGGTCGATGAAGCCGAGGTAATCGAGCCCCTGCAGCAGGAAGTGCGAGGGATCGTAGTTGATGTTCAGGCGACGATGGCCGTGCGCCGCGTCGAGGAACTGCTCGAAGGTGGCGCCATCGAACACGTCCTCGCCCGGGTGGAGCTCGAAACAGACATCGCAGCCGGCCTCATCGTAGGCGTCGAAGATCGGGGTCCAGCGCCGCGCTAGTTCGGCGAAGGCGGTCTCGACGAGGCCGGCCGGTCGCTGCGGCCAGGGATAGACGAAGGGCCAGGCGAGGGCACCCGTGAAGCTGACGCTCGATGTGAGGCCGAGGTGGCGCGACGCCCGCGCGGCGGCCTTGAGCTGCTCGACCGCCCAGGCCTGCCGCTCCTGCGGGCGGCCATGCAGGGCGGCGGGCGCGAAAGCGTCGAAGGCCGCGTCATAGGCCGGGTTCACCGCCACGAGTTGGCCCTGGAGGTGCGTCGAGAGCTCCGTGATGGCGAGGCCATGCGACGCCGCGGTGCCGGCCACCTCGTCGCAATAGGTTTTCGACTCGGCGGCACGGGAAAGGTCGAAGAGGCGTGCGTCCCAGGTCGGGATCTGCACCCCCTTGTAGCCGAGCCCCGCGGCCCAGCGGCAGATGGCGTCGAGGGAGTTGAACGGCGCGGCGTCACCGGCGAATTGCGCCAGGAACAGGCCGGGCCCCTTCAGGGTCTTGGGCATGATGGTCTCCTCCTCGAATCGGGGCCGCCTTCAGCGTGCGGCCCACAGCATGCCGCGACGCAGGATGCTGCGCATCTCCGGCACGGCGAACTCCGAGGCTACATGGCCGAGCGAGGAATAGAAGACCCGGCCGGCGCCGTGGCGCCGTTTCCACGCGACCGGCATGACCACGCCGTCGATCCATTCCGCGTAGTCGCCCGTGAAGCGCGTCGTCGCCAGCACCTCGTTCGAGGGATCGACGTGCATGTAATATTGCTCCGACCGGTAGGGAAACCGCGCCGGCAGCCCGGCCATGATGGGGTCGTCGGGGCGGGTGACCTCGACCTCGTAGTCGATGATGTTGCCCGGATGGGCGACCCATTGCCCGCCGACCATGAACTGGTAGTCGACCGAGTCGCGGAAGGCATCGCCCATGCCGCCGTGGTAGCCGGCGAGGCCGACGCCGCCCCGGACCGCGCGGGTCAGGTTGTCGACCTCCTCCTTCTCGATCTTGGACATCGTGACGATCGGGACGATGAGGCTCATGTCGGCGATGCCAGGGTCGGCGAAGGCTTCCGTCGCGTTCTCGACGTAGGTCTTGAACCCCTCCGCCTCGAGTATCTCCGAGATGACGGCGGCGCATTGCTCGGGCTCGTGCCCGCTCCAGCCACCCCAGACGATCAGTGCTTCGCGCATCGCTGTTCCCTTGTGTTTGTGTTCCGGTGCCGTGGTCGCTCAGTCGAGGAGGCCCGGCGGCAGGGGCGCGGGGCGTTCGGGGCGGCTCGCGATTCCGATCGTGCGACCCTCGTCCGACGAGCGGCCGAAGGCTTCCATGACCTCGAGGACGTGGAAGGCAAGGTCGCCGCTGGCGCGGTGCGGCTGCCCGCTGCGGATCGCCTGCGCCATGTCGGCGACGCCGATCGAGCGGTAATTGTCGTCGGCGAAGGGATGGCGCGTCTCGACCTCGCTCCACTCGCCGCCGGTCGGCGCCACCTCGATGCGGCCGCCGAAATAGTTCGGATCCGGCACGATCAGCGAGGCCTCGGTTCCGTAGATCTCGATCGGCACATGCCGGTGTTTCGGCACGTCGAAGCTCATCGCCAGGGACACGACGGTGCCCGAAGCGAAGCGAAGCGTGCCGGCGACATGGGTCGGCACCTCGACCGGGATCGAGCGGCCCTGCTGGGGGCCGGTGCCGACGGTCCGCTCGCCCCGGGGGCGGCTCGCCATGCCGGATACCTCGGCCACCGGTCCCAAGAGGTTGACGAGGTCGGTGATGTAATAGGGACCCATGTCCAGCATGGGGCCGCCGCCCTCGAGGTAGTAGAAGCCCGGGTTAGGATGCCAGCGCTCGTGGCCGGGGCAGAGGAAAAAGGCCGAGCCGCCGACAGGCCGGCCGATGGCGCCCTCGTCGATCAGCGCCCGGCAGGTCTGGTGCGCGCCGCCGAGGAACGTGTCGGGCGCGCAGCCGATCCGCAACCCGCGCTCGGCCGCCGCTGTGAGGAGGCCCCGCGCTTCGGCGGTGGCGATCCCGAGCGGCTTCTCGGAATGGACGTGCTTGCCGGCCCGGAGACAGGCATGGCCGACCTCGACATGCGCCTTCGGCACGGTGAGATTGACCACGATCTCGATGCCGGGGTCGGCCAGGAGGGCCTCGATGGTGACGGCGGGAATGCCGAACTCCGCCCCGCGCGCCGCTGCCGCGGCCGGATCGAGATCCGCCAGCGCCCGCAGGTCGAGGTTGGCGAAGCGCCGTGCCGCCTTGAGATAGGCCGGGCTGATCGTGCCGCAGCCGATGATGCCGATTCCGACCTTTTCCATCGATGCTCTCCTCCCGTGCGGCCCGGCTCTTGCGGCGGGGCTCGATTGTCCTTCAGCGCGCGCGCGCCGGTCCTGTCGTGCTCCACGGCGCGCCGTAGAGGTCCTGCAGCGTCATGGCGGCGGCGCCCCGCGCCCAGGTTTCGTCCGCCCAGCGGTGCTCGACGATCTCGGCGAGATTGGCGAGGCTCGGCGGCACGAGCCGCGCGACCGCGTCGCGCAGGGGGCCGAGCAGCGCCGGGCCGGCGCCCCCGACCAGGATGACCTTGGGCGGTGCGAAGAGCGCGACGAGATTGGCGATGGCGAAGCCGAGCGCCTCGCCGGCGGTCGCCAGGATGTCGCGCATGCCGGGATGGCCCTCGGCGGCGAGGGCGGTGATCCGCGCCATGTCGACCGGCCGGCCGCCGGGGCCGGCTCTCTCCGTCCCGAGCCGCGCCTGCGCCTCGGCCAGAATGGCGGGCTCGGACGCGACGTCGGAGAGCCGCCCCCCGTCGCTGCGTCCGGTAGGCCGGACCACGAAGTCGCCGAGATCGGGACCGAGGCCGCCGGCACCGCGAAACAGCTCGCCCTTGTGCATGATGCCGAGGCCGAGGCTGCCTTCGAGACTGACGACGAGGAAGTTGTCGAGCCCGCGGGCCTCTCCGAACCAGGCTTCCGCCAGCGTGACGAGGTTGACGTCGCTGTCGATCGAGACCGGCAGGCCCAGGCGCCGCTGCAGCTCCGCCGCGAAAGGCACGTTCCGCTCGCCGAAGACGGCGCTCTGGCGGCACAGGCCCGTCTGATGCTCGACGACGCCCGGCAGGCCGACACAGACGCCGCGCACGGATCCGATCGCGAGGCCGGCATCCGCCACGCACTGGCGTACGCCGTCCTCGACGAGGTCGGCGATCACCGACGCGGATTGACGGCTGATGCGGACCGGCAGGGCGAGGTCGGTGCGCACGTCCGCCCTGAAATTCGTCGCCACGACGGTGATCCGGTCGGGCGCGAGTTTCACGCCGACCACGGTGGCGGCTTCGGGATTGAGCTCGAGCATGACGCGCGGACGTCCGCGGGCGGCGTCGCGGATATCACCGATCTGCTGGGGCACGATCAGGCCGTCCTCGATCAGGGCCGCCGTGATGGCCGAGACCGTGGTGGGGCTGAGGTCCGTGCGGGCGCTGATCTCGACACGCGCGATGGGGCCGAACCGCCGCACCGCGTCCATCACGTGGAAGCGATTGATCGCGCGCATCAGTTCCGGATCGGCGGTCTTCATCGTTATCGATACGGTCCGGGCTGCCGTTAATTACGTGATCCGCATTAAAGGAAGAGTGACATAGCCTTGTCAACGGGGCTTTCGTTTGTTTTATCAATCGGCGCGCGAAAACCTCGGTTCTTGAATTAGGATGCGTGCCAGCGTTTGAGCTGCTGCCTTCATCGGACTTCGATCCGTCCATGCGGAATACAACAGTCGGGAAATCACATGCCCGTCAAGTTCAACTCCGGCCGGACGACGATCTCACAGTTCGAGATGAAGGATGCCGAGCATCTTTTTGCCTGCATATTGCCTGCAATCACCGTGTTCATGCCCTGGGAGCCTCCGAGTTCAGTCGATCAGCTCCGGGAACGGCGGCAGGAGTTGATGGGAACTGCCGCTTTCGATGATTTCTGGTTCGTCATTCGAGATCGAAAAACGTCTGAATGCCTAGGCTCTGCATCCATCAATGATGCTGCATCTAACACGCCAGAAATCGGTATCTGGCTTAGGAAAACGGTCCATGGGCATGGCTATGGAAGCGAGACGATCAGAGCGTTGTGCCGTTGGGCATCACAATGCTTCGATCCTCAAGGGTTTATATATCCAGTTGCTATCGCCAACGTGCCAAGCAGGCGCATCGCAGAGCGTTTGGGCGGCACAGTGATCGCGCATCGCACCAATCCGAAATATGCCTCTGTCGTCTACCGCATCCCTCGGCAGCCGTAGCAAGCGACCTTTGTATCGTCTTGACACCGACGCCGGTGGCGAGCAGATTTAATGCGTATCTCGAAAAATATCGAGGACGGCTCGGAGGGGAACATGCTCAAGCGGGTGATGACCGGCGCATGCCTGTCGCTAATCCTGGCCACGGCCGCCTCGGCCTCGACGATCACGATCGCCCATGTCGAGACGGATCCCGGTGCGCGAGCGCTGTGGGACAGGATCGGCCACGATTACACGGCGCTGCACCCGGACGTGACGGTGACGTTCCAGTACATCGAGAACGAAGCCTACAAGGCCAAGCTCCCCACCATGCTGCAGAGCCGCGACCGGCCGAGCCTCATCTATAGCTGGGCGGGTGGCGTCATGCGGGCGCAGGCGCAGGCCAATTACCTCCGCGCCATACCGGCCGCAGATCGGGGCTGGACCAGCACGCTGATCCCGGCCGCCACCCAGGCCTACGATGTCGATGGCACTGTCTACGGTGCCCCCGTGCTGATGAGCGAGGTCGCCTTCTTCTATAACAAGGCGCTTTTCGCCAAGGCGGGCGTCAAGGCCGAGGACATCAAATCCTGGGACGATTTCCTCGGGGCCGTGAAGACCCTGAAGGCCGCCGGCATCACGCCCATCCTGGTCGGGGCCGGCGAGAAATGGCCGCTCCACTTCTACTGGTCCTATCTTGCCCTTAGGATCGGCGGGCCGGACCTGCTGAAGCAGGCGGAGGCGGGCCAGGATGGTGGTTTCACGGCGCCGCCCTTCGTCGAGGCGGGGCGCCGGCTGCAGGACCTCGTCAAGCTCGACCCATTCCAGCCCGGCTATCAGGGGACGCTGGCGCTGCAGGCCGCCGGCCTCTTCGGCGATGGCCGGGGCGCGATGCAGCTCATGGGCAATTGGCTGACCAGCACGCAGAAGAGCAACGCGGCCGACGGCAAGGGTCTCGCCGCGGACGAAGTCGGCACCTTCGCCTTCCCGGCCGTCGCCGGCGGCAAGGGCGCGGTCGGCGACACGCTGGGCGGCGTCAACGGCTTCCTGGTGACCAAGGACGCACCGAAGGAGACCGAGGACTTCCTCAAATTCTTCAGCCAGGCGAAGTACCAGCAGGAGGCGGCCCGCATCGGTGGCTATATTCCGGCCGTGGCCGGCACGGCGGAGGCCATCGTCGATCCCGCCACCAAGGCGGTGGCGGCCGATCTCGCCGCTTCGCGCCACATCCAGATCTTCTTCGACCAGGATCTCGGCCCGTCGGTCGGCCGTGTCGTCAACGACGTGTCGGTCTCCATCGCGGCCGGGCGGATGACACCCGAGGAGGGCGCCAAGGCAGTCCAGCAGGCCTGGGACGAGCAATGATTGCGTCGCGGCTGTTCGGAGGGCCGGGATGAGCGCGCTGGCGCTGCCTCGTCGCCGTCGCCGCCCGCGCGCCATGGTGGTGACGGCCTTGGTCTTCGTCCCGCCTGCACTCTTGGTCTTCACGCTCTTCGTCGCCCTGCCGATGGCGGAGGCGGCCCGCTACAGCCTCTTCAACTGGAACGGCTACGGCGTGCCGACCCGGTACATCGGCCTCGGCAACTTCGCCCAGCTCTTCGCCAATGAGACTTTCCGTCAGGCGGCACTGAACAACCTCATCATCGTGCTGGCATCGTTCGCGATCCAACTGCCGCTCGCGCTCGCCATGGCGCTACTACTCTGCCGACGCGAGATCGGCACCGTGGCGTTCAGGACGATCTTCTTCCTGCCCTATATCCTGGCCGACGTCGCCGCCGGCCTGATCTTCCGGTTCCTCTTCGACGGCGATTCCGGTCCGATCTCGAGCCTGTCGCAGCAGCTCGGCTTCGGACCCGTCTTCCTGCTGGCCAGCCCCGGCACCGCCATGGCGGTCCTGGTCGTCGCCATCGTTTGGAAATATTTCGGCTTCCATATGATGCTCTATATCGCGGGCCTGCAGGGCATCGACGCCTCGCTCTACGAGGCCGCGCGGATGGACGGCGCGAGCCGCCTGCAGCGGTTCCGCTTCATCACGCTGCCGGGGCTCGCCCCCATGCTGAAACTGTCGGTCTTCTTCTCCATCATCGGGGCGCTGCAGCTCTTCGACATGGTCATACCGCTGACCGGCGGCGGACCCTTCGACCGCACCCACACGATGGTGTCCTTCCTCTATTCCTTCGGCATGGGCCGCATGCGGATCGGTTTCGGCTCGGCCGTCGGGGTGGTCCTGTTCTGCGTGTCGGTAGCTTTCGCCTTCGGCTACAAGCGGGCGTTCATGCGCGATGAGTGACGCCCGCCCGCTCCTCGGCTTCCACTCGCGCGCCGCCGCATCCTCCGCCCAGAGCGTCGGTCGCGTCCGGCCACGCCGGCGCTCCGGCTTCGACCTTCACCCGCCCTTCCGCCTCGCCGTCCTGTTCCTCGTCGCCAGCATCGTGCTGCTGCCGCTGCTGGCGACGGCCTTCGGCGGCCTGAAGGACGCCGGCGAGTTGCGCACCAATCCGCTCGGCCTGCCGCAGGTCTGGCACTGGAGCAATTACGGCGCGATCCTGATCAGTCCCCGCTATTGGCAGGTGCTCGGCAATTCGCTCCTCGTCGCCAGCGTCACGGTCGTGCTGACGCTGTCGCTGGCCGCCATGGCGGCCTTCGCCTTCGCCCACCTGCGCTTCTTCGGCGAGGACTTCCTGCTCTCGTATCTCACGCTGGGCCTCATGCTGCCCGCCGCCACCGCCATCCTGCCGCTGTTCATAAGCGTCCGGGACCTCGGCCTGCTCGACAGCTACACGGGCCTCATCCTGCCCCAGACGGCCTTCGGCCTGTCGATGGCGGTGCTGCTGTTGCGCAACGGCTTCCGGGCGCTGCCGACCGAGCTCCTCGATGCGGCCCGCATCGATGGCTGCGGCTACATGCGCTACTTCTTCCACATCACCCTGCCGCTCTCCCGGCCCATCCTGTCGACGGTCGGGATCGTGGCCTTCGTCGGCAGCTGGAACAACTATCTCCTGCCGCTGATCCTGCTCAACACGAGCTCGCTCTACCCCTGGCCGCTGGGGCTGATGGACTATCAGGGAGAATATTCGACCGCCTGGCAATTGGTGCTCGCCTTCATCACGCTGACGATCCTTCCCGCCATCCTGGTCTTCGTGGCGGCCCAGCGGTTGATGGTGGCGGGCCTGACGGCCGGCGCCGTCAAGGGGTGAGGCGCTCGGCGTCGGATCAGCAACGCCGGCGCCGGGTAGTGTCTCAGGTTACGTGCAGGAAATCGCGCATTTTTTCCTGCAAGCAGGCTCACCGAGGGTATTTCGCCCGTTTCTTAAGGCCAGCAATGATTGCGAAGATTACGACCGTGAGGCACGCGCCATCGAACATGAAGTGAGCCCACACAGCGAGCGGGTGATCGGCGGCCGCTTCGAAACCGCGCGGTTTTATCCAAACCTGCCTGTTATGTATAAAACGGTACATGTCCAACGTAGAAATTAAAAGGACCATAGCAGCCAGGAACGTGCCACATGGCGAAAAGCGTAAATTCTTCACGTTGCGGCAGCCTTCTTTTGTATGGTCCACGCTTTCCTGGCTCGACGTCCGTCGCTTTAACCAGAGCCGCCAGATCCTCTCTATTGCACAGCTAATCCGCAAGGGTTCGGCGCCGCTCTGAACGACGCCGATGTTTCAGGCTCAGAATGGGCGCAGGTAGGCTTCGGAACACAACGCATGCCTACGGATCAAGGGTGTTGGGGTTGCAGCCATCGGCGCATGCCGGAGCCGTCGGCGGCGAAAGGGACAGCGCGCCATTCCAGGCCGATGCTGATGGCGCCCGCGACCGCTTCGCTTGACGCCGACCGCAAAGAATTTCACGATCCGCGGTGAGTAGAGACATAGCTCTGCCGAAGACGAACAACGGGCGGCAATGCGATCGCCCCATCGCAAGGGAGAAGTGTTCGTGCAGGATCGGGCCGCGGCCGGAGTCCAAGCCGAGACGCCGGTGCTCGAAGCCCGGGGCCTCTCCATGAGCTTTGCGGGGGTCGAAGTTCTCAGCGACGTGTCGCTGACCCTGGCGCCCGGGGAAGTCCATGCCATCATCGGCGAGAACGGCGCCGGCAAGTCGACCCTGATGAAGATCCTGTCCGGCCATCTCGCGCCGACGGTCGGTACCGTGGCGATCGGCGGGGCGCCGCTTCGCTTGTCCGGCCCGGCCGACGCCGAGCGGCGCGGCGTGGTTCTGGTGCATCAGGAGATCCTGCTGGCCCCCGATCTGTCGGTCGCCCGCAACATCTTCATGGGACGCGAGATCACGCGGGGCGGCCTGGTCGACGACCGCGCCATGGACCGGGCCGCCGCCGAAGCCGTGCGGGCGCTCGGGGTCGAGCTCGACCCACGCCGGCCGGTGTCGCGCCTGTCGATCGCCCAGCGTCAGGTCGTGCAGATCGCGCGCGCGCTCGGCGTGGATCATCGCGTCGTCATCTTCGACGAGCCCACCGCGTCGCTCAGCCCCGTCGAGGCCGATACGCTGCTCGCCACGATCGGCGCCTTACGGCGCCGCGGTGTGGCGATCCTCTACATCTCGCACCGGCTTCCCGAGGTGAAGACCATCGCTGACCGCGTGACCGTGCTGCGGGACGGGCGCATCGTGGCCCGGCGCCGCGCTGCCGAGCTCGATGCCGAGGCCATGGCCAATCTCATGGTGGGGCGCGAGATGTCGCGCATGTTCCCCGACCGGACCGCGCCGCCCGACGCACCACCCGCGTTGAAGGTGGATGGCCTGTCGGTGCCGGGCTTCGCCCACGAAGCCTCCTTCGCGGTGCGGCCGGGCGAGATCCTGGGCTTTGCCGGCCTCGTCGGCGCAGGGCGGACCGAGCTCCTCGAAGGCATCGTCGGCCTGCGGCCGTCCACGGGAGCGGTCGAGGTCGCGGGTCTCCCGGTGCGGTTTCGCTCCGTGCGGGACAGTCTCGCGGCGGGAGTCGCCTATGTGACCGAGGACCGCAAGGGCAAGGGCCTGCTGCTGCGGCGCGACCTCAAGTCCAACCTTACGCTGGCAGCGCTGCGGCGCTTCTGCCGCGGCTTTCTCGTCGACGCCGGGCGTGAGACTCAGGGCCTCGAGGACGCGATCCATCGCTTCGACATCCGGCTGCGCGACCGCCGGGCGCTGGCGGGCCAGCTCTCCGGCGGCAACCAGCAGAAGCTGTTGCTCGCCAAGATGCTGCTCGGCGATCCGCGCGTCATCGTGGTCGACGAGCCGACCCGCGGCATCGACGTCGGTACCAAGGCCGAGATCTACCGTCTACTCGTGCGGCTCGCCGCGGAGGGCCGGGCCGTGGTGGTGATCTCCTCCGAGATGGCGGAGCTCATCGGCCTCTGCCACCGCATCCTGGTCATGCGCGAGGGACGCCTCGTCGGCGAAGTGGCCGGCGAGGCGATGACCGAGCAGGCCATCGTGATGCTGGCGACCGGCGTGGCGGCAAGCGCGATGTCGCTGGCCACCGTGACGAGGCACTGACATGACCGAAGCCAGTCTCGAGGCCCGACCGGCCGAGCGCAAGCGGGTCTCCTTCGACGTCGCCGCGGCGGCGCCCTTCGTAGCGCTGCTGGCGCTCCTCGCCCTCGGGGCCGTGGTCAATCCGAACTTCCTCTCGGCCGAGAACCTCCTCAACGTCCTGACCCGGTCGGCCTTCGTGGCGGTGATCGGCGTTGGCGCGACCTTCGTCATCGCCGCCGGAGGAATCGACCTTTCGGTCGGCTCCATGGCGGCTTTCGTGGCCGGCACCATGATCCTGTTCCTCAACGGCGGGATCGGCGACGGCGCCTCCGGGACTCTGGCGCTGGCCGTGGTCCTGGCTCTCGGGGTCGGGACGCTCTGTGGCCTCGCCAACGGGCTGGTCACCACCCTCGGCCGCATCGAGCCGTTCATCGTCACGCTCGGCACGATGGGGATCTTCCGGGGACTCACGGTGTGGCTCGCCGCCGGCGGCTCCATCGCCATCAAGTCGCAGGCGCTGCGAGCCGCCTATCGTCCGGCCTATTTCGGCACGGTCGCGGGCGTGCCGGTGCCGATCCTGGTGACGCTGGCGGCGGCGGCGCTGGGCGCCTTCGTGCTCCGCCGCACGGCTTTCGGCCGCCATGTCGAGGCGGTCGGGTCGAGCGAGGAGGTCGCGCGCTATTCCGGAATCCGGGTCGGGGCCGTCCGCACCGCCACCTATGCGATCCAGGGCCTCTGCGTCGCCATCGCGGTGCTGGTCTACGTGCCGCGGCTCGGGGCCGCCACCGCCACCACGGGACTGCTCTGGGAGCTCGAAGCCATCACGGCGGTGGTGATCGGCGGCACGGCGCTGCGCGGCGGCATCGGCCGGGTCTGGGGCACGGTCTGCGGTGCGCTGATCCTGGAGGTCGTCGGCAACACTATGGTGCTGTCGAGCTTCGTCAGCGAGTACCTCATCGGGGCCGTGCAGGGCGCCATCATCATCGTGGCCATGCTGCTTCAGCGCACGCTGCTTCGGCCCGGCCGCGGGTAGGTTTCAAGCCGATGCGGATCCGCCAAAAGGCGGGGCGTCCCGGTGGATCAAGACGGGCCAGGGCAATGGCTCCAGGGAGGGACATGGACATGAAAACAACAACGATAGGACTTGCGCTGGCCGCGACGCTGGCGGCGGGCTCCGCCTGGGCCGCCGACAGGGCCGTGACGATCGCGGTCTCGATCCCGGCGGCCGACCATGGCTGGACCGGCGGGGTGGTGTTCCAGGCCGAGCGCGCCAAGGCTTTGCTCGAAGCCCGGCACCCCGGCCTCAAGATCATCGTCAAGACCTCGCCGGACGGCGCCGCCCAGGCCAATGCGCTCGAGGACCTCACGACACAGCACATCGACGCGCTCGTCACCTTGCCGCACAATTCCGACGAGCTCACCGATCCGCTGCGGCAGGTGAAGGCCAAGGGCATCTTCGTGACGGTGGTCGACCGTGCCCTGTCGGATACGTCGATCCAGGACCTCTACGTGGCGGGCAACAACCCCGACCTCGGTCGCGTGGCGGGCGAATACCTGAAGTCGACGCTGAAGACCGGCAATGTCGTGGTGATCCGCGGCCTGCCCATCGTCATCGACGAAGAGCGGCAGAAGGGTTTCGATGCCGGTATCGCGGGCAGCGGCATCAAGATCCTGGACAGGCAGTTCGGCAACTGGTCGCGCGACGACGCTTTCAAGATCATGCAGGACTACCTGTCCAAATACCCGAAGATCGATGCGGTCTGGTGCCAGGACGACGACATGGCGGCGGGCGTGTTGGAGGCGATAAGCCAATCGGGACGCAAGGACATCCGCGCCGTGATCGGCGGCGCCGGGATGAAGGAGATGATCAAGCGGGTGGCGGACGGCGACACCATGGTACCGGTCGACGTACTCTATCCGCCGGGCATGGTGGCGACCGCCATGGAACTGACGGTTGACAATTTCTACGACCATGTGCCGGTGCGCGGCCGCTTCATCATCGACGCCACGCTGGTGACCAAGGCCAACGCCCAGCAGTTCTATTTTCCGGATTCGCCGTTCTAATCAGTGTTCGATTGAGCAAGCCGGTTGTCTTGCCGCTCATCCCCGCGCAGCCGGGGATCAGCGCAAGATGTCCGGCCAAGGGCCGGCTGCCCTATCGGCTCCATGGCGTGAGCGGCATGTGCATCTGTTTCGTCGGCCTTCGGCCGCCTTGTCACGCTGGTCCTCGGGCAGCCGGGGATCAGCGGAGGAGGGCGAAAAGATGGGTTGGCGGAGATCCGAAACGCAGAAAGCCCGAAGGCGTGAGCCTCCGGGCTTCGAACATTTCAGGATGCACTCTCGTGCGTTAGATCGCGCCGTTGATCCACTGCTGCAGGGCACCCTTGGGCTTGGCGCCGACCATCTTGGCGGCGATCTCGCCATCCTTGAAGAGGAGCAGCGTCGGGATCGACTGGATGCCGAGCTTACCGGGGATCCCGGGGTTCTCGTCGATGTTGAACTTCACGACCTTGACCTTGCCCTGCATGTCCTTGGCGATCTCTTCGAGCGCCGGGGCGATCATGCGGCAGGGGCCGCACCACTCGGCCCAGAAATCGACGACGACGGGCTCTGAGGACTTCAGGACATCCTGATCGAAACTCTGATCGGTGACTTTGATCGTGGCGGAACCAGCATCGGCCATGGTGGAAACCTTTCCTGTGTCGCAGGCTAAAGGGCCGCGACGGGTTGAATGGGAGGTGGGATGGCCGAGCGATGGCGTCAAGCCACGGCTCGATGCGAAGTCGCGGGCTGACGGCGGATGCCGCGTCAGCCCGCGGCGGCTTCGCCGACGAGCGACGGCGCCACGTCGTAATGCGCCTCGGTCTTGGACCTGATGTCCTCCAGGCTGACGCCGGGTGCGAGTTCCGTCAGCACGGTGCCGCCGCCATGGCGGTCGACCGTGAAGACGCCGAGGTCGGTGATCACCATGTCGACCACGCCCGAGCCGGTCAGCGGCAGGGTGCAGGCGCGCAGCAGCTTCGCCTCCTCGCCGCCGGTCTTCGATTTCGCCGTATGCTCCATCAGCACCACGACCTTCTTGACGCCCGCCACGAGGTCCATGGCGCCGCCCATCCCCTTCACCATCTTGCCGGGGATCATCCAATTGGCGAGGTCGCCGGTCTCGGACACCTGCATGGCGCCGAGGATCGACAGGTCGATGTGGCCGCCACGGATCATGGCGAAACTGTCGGCCGAGGAGAAGAAACTCGTCGTGGGCAGGGCCGTGACGGTCTGCTTGCCGGCGTTGATGAGATCGGCGTCCTCTTCGCCCTCGTAGGGGAAGGGGCCCATGCCCAGCATGCCGTTCTCGCTCTGGAGCTGAACGCTCATGCCATCGGGGATGTAGTTCGACACGAGCGTCGGAATGCCGATGCCGAGGTTCACGTAGAAACCATCGCGCAATTCCCGCGCGGCGCGCTCCGCCATCTGGTTCCTGTCCCAGGCCATGTCAGACCTCCGCTCCCGTGGCGGCCGGAGCCGCCGCTGCCGCACGTTTGCGGGTCGTCCGCTGCTCGATCCGCTTGTCGGGGTTCGGCACGTGGACGATGCGCTTCACGTAGATGCCCGGCGTCGCGATGAGGTCGGGGTCGAGTTCGCCGGGCTGCACGAGATGTTCGACCTCGGCGACGGTGATCCTGCCGGCGGTCGCCATCATCGGGTTGAAGTTGCGCGCCGTCTTCCGGTAGACGAGGTTGCCCTCCGTATCGCCCTTCCAGGCATGGACGAGGGCGACGTCGCCCACGATGCCGCGCTCCATGATGTAGCGGTGGCCGTCGAACTCGCGCTCTTCCTTGCCCTCCGCCACCTGGGTGCCGACGCCGGTCTTGGTAAAAAAGGCCGGGATCCCGGCGCCACCGGCGCGGCAGCGTTCGGCCAGCGTGCCCTGCGGGGTGAACTCCACCTCGAGCTTGCCGGCCAGGAACTGCTGGGCGAAGAGCTTGTTCTCGCCGACATAGGACGAGATCATTTTGGCGATCTGTCCCGTCTCGAGCAGCAGGCCGAGGCCTTCGCCGTCGATCCCGGCATTGTTCGACACGCAGGTGAGGTTCAGGGCGCCGGTGTCGCGCAGCGCCGCGATGAGACTGGCCGGGATGCCGCAGAGTCCGAAGCCCCCGACGAGGATGGTCATGTCGTCCTTGACGAGGCCGGCCAGGGCCGCGTGGGCGTCCTCGTAGACTTTCTTCATTGTCGGACCCGGAGCTCGTCGATCGCTGGTGTCCTCCACCATGCCCCAAAGGTTGTGGGTTTGGAACGGGGCCGGGCGTCTTTATACCCGCCGTGCCGGTTCGGCCTGATCCCGATCCCGCTCATCTCCGCGCAGGCGCGGAGATGAGCGGGAGGTGTGCCGAGCCAGTCCGCCTCAGGCCTCTCCGGCCCGCACCGTCTCGCGCCAGGCCGTGTAGATGCCGCTGGCCGTGATGATGGCGGCACCGGCCAGCATGGAGGGGCCCGGCACGGTGCCGAAGGCCATGAAGCCCAGGCCCGCCGCCCAAAGCAGTTGGGTGTAGGAAAAAGGCGACAGCAGCGAAGCCGGTGCGTGACGATAGGCGAAGACCTGCATGAGGCTCGCCAGCGTGGCGAAGAAGCCGCTGATGCAGCCGATAGCCACTTCGTTCCAGCTCGGCAGGTGGAAGTCGAAGGCGGCCAGCACCGTCACCACGGCGAAGCCCACCACCGCCTGATAGAGCATCGTGGTTTCGGGCCGCTCGTCCCGGGCGAGGCGTGTCCCGATGATGGCGAGTGCCGAGGCGATGCTGCCGCAGAGCGGAACGAAGCTCGCCAGCGTGAAGGACGAGCCGCCCGGCTGCACGATGACGATGACGCCGACGAGCCCGACCAGCGCCGCCGACCAGCGCCGTAGCCCGACCTTCTCGCGCAGGAACAGCGCCGCCATTGCGGTGACGACCACGGGCGCCAGGAAGCCGATCGCCGTCGCATTGGCGACCGGCATCATGCCGAAAGCTACGATGAAGAGCGCCGTCGAGGCTGCGCTGGCGATGGCCCGTCCTGCCAACAGGCCCGGACGCGTGGCGCGCAGCAGCGAGCGGTCGCGCAGCAGCAACGGCACCGTCATCACCACGAAAACGAGATAGCGCATCCACGCCACCTCGATGCCGGGCAGGGTTGCGGTTAGCATCTTCGACGCGATGTCGGAGACGGGGAACAGCGCCACGCTGACGAGCAGCGCCAGGATGCCGACGACCGTCCGGTCGGGCTTCGAGGCCGTAGCTGCTACGGTTGCCGGCAGAGCACGTGACCTGGCGCTCTGAAGCCGACCGCCTGGGCGTTTGGCAGCGATCGAGTCGCGCGACGTCTCGGGAGACGCATTGCGAAGGCCGTGCTGCGGCTGACGGGTGGCGAGGGCCAAGGCCGTATTCTCAAGCAGGATGACAGGATATGGCGAGAGCTAGACCGTTGCACTCAACAAGTCGTTAAGGATTGAACTTCCGCAGGGCTGGTCTGACGTAAGGGCATAACTGGATGCAGCCTCGGCGCGGCGGCATCGACAAAGGTCGGCGCGTCGGTCAGCTTCCGCTGAGGATCAAGGGAGTAGGGATCGATGGCGACGGTGATGCGGGGCGATTCGGGCGATTCCTCTGGATCGGAGACGCCGGCGCCGCTGCGCATCGCGATGTGGTCGGGTCCGCGCAATATCTCGACCGCGATGCTGCGGAGCTTCGGTAGCCGCGCCGATTGCGCGGTGTCGGACGAACCCTTCTACGCCGCCTATCTGGCGGCGACGGGCCTGATCCATCCGCAGCGCGACGACATCCTGGCAAGCCAGCCCCGCGATCCGGCCGCCGTCGTGGCGGAGGTGACCGGCCCCGTGCCGGAGGGCCGGCCGGTCTGGTATCAGAAGCACATGACCCATCACATGCTGCCGGGTTTCGACCGGAGCTGGATCGATCGTGTCGCCAATGCCTTTCTCATCCGGGCGCCCGAGGCGGTGCTTCTCTCCTATGTCGAGAAACGCGCCGAGGTGACGCTGCAGGAGATCGGCCTGCCGCAACAGGCGGAGCTGTTCGATCGCGTGGCGGACCGGCTCGGCCATGCGCCGCCGGTGGTGGAATCGCGCGACGTGCTGGCCGATCCGCGCGGCACGCTCTCGGCGCTCTGCGCCGGGCTCGGACTGTCCTTCGACCCCGCGATGCTGTCCTGGCCCGCCGGCCGCCGCGTCACAGACGGCGTCTGGGCGCCCTCCTGGTACGACAGCGTCGAACGTTCGACGGGCTTCGCGCCGCCCCCGCCCGAACGTAACTTCGACGACCTCCCCGACGCCCTGAAACCGCTCGCCGAAGCCGGCCGGCCGCTTTACGAGCGTCTGGCGAAGCACAGGCTCGGGGTGGTCGGGGTGTAAGGTCAGAGGCCTTTCCGGCCGGTCGAGGCTCAGCGACGCCGCCCTATGTTAGCTCTGTGGCTGTCGGTGAGAGTCCAAGAGCGAAGCCGCTCGTCGATCTCGAAGGACGCGAACGGAATGAAGCGTCGAACAATGGTGGCCGTTGTCGCCCTCGTCGCGGGCGCGGGCGCTGGCGCTGCGGCGGCGTGGATGGGCTCCGGCCGGCCGGTCCCTGCGCCTGCATCGCCCCCCGCCGAGGCTGCCCGTGCAAGCGCCATGGCACAATCCAGCGATGCCACCTCTGTCGCCGAGTCCGCCGCCGATCCCGCACGGGGTGCGGATGTGTTTCATGTCTGCTCGGCCTGCCACTCCATTGGTCGAGGCGGCCCGGATGTCGACGGTCCCAATCTCTATGGGGTCGTGGGCGCTCCGGTCGCCGAGCGGCGGCCGCGATACGGCTATACGCAGGCCTTGAGAGACGTCAGCGGGATCTGGACCGAGCAGCGGCTCGAGGCCTGGCTCACCAACCCGGTCGCCTTCGCCCCCGGCACCGCGATGCATTTCGCCGGGCTCGATGATGCAAAGGATCGCGCCGACGTCATCGCCTATCTGGCGACACAAGGACCACGGAAGTGATCAGCGATACTGGAAATTGCTGGCTGACGCCGGAGCTCTCTGCTGCGGCCGACAATCCGCCCGCTCCCCATCAGGTGCAGGTATAAATGACGGCTCGGCCTGTTCTCACGTTCCGCATCGGCGTCCCGTTCGGACAGAATCTCTTGTAGTTTTTTCGAAGGATCGGGGACTGCCGCATGTTGCCGGCTGCAGCCGGTGCTGGCAACGATGCGATGAGCGCGGACACGCAAAGGGCCGTCAGGAGCGTCTTGATCAAGGGCTGTCCTCTAGGCAGTGTGCAATGAGTGGAAGCGCAAGAACGCGTCATTCTCAACGAGAAGGATAGCGCGAACGCGACCCACCGTCCGTGTTCTGACGAACACAGCATGCCAAAAGCTAAGCGTCTGCTCAGTTATCGACCGCCATGCCCCTGACGAAAAGGGCCACGCCGGCTTGAAGGTGCCGGTCGACCTGCTCGAGATCGGTGACGATGCCCAGCATGGCGAGGCGGGTCTGACGGCCGAGGATGAGACTGAGAAACAGATCGGCGGCGAGTTCGCCATCGGTGACGGTGATCTGTCCGTCGGCGGCGAAATGCGCCAACACCGCCGCCACCGAGGCGTTGGAGCGCTGCCAGCCCTCGCGATGCACCAGCATGGCGATATCCGGAAATCGGGTCGCCTGGGCCATGACGATGCGTTTGATGGCGATCGCTTCCGGCGTGAGGGCGGCCGCCACCATGCGGCGACCCATGGCCAGGAGCACGTCCTCGACGCGCTCGCCCGCAGCCGGCACGTCGCTCTCGGTATCGGCGAGCCAGCGGTCGATCTGGCGACGGAAGACCGCAACAAAGAGCTCGCCCTTGTCGCGGTAGCGAGCGTAGAGCGTCGCCTTTCCGATGCTCGCCGCTTCAGCGACGGCATCGACCGTCGTGCCGTCGAAGCCGCGCTCCATGAACATGGCGGCCGCGATATCGACCAGCCGGGCGTCGCGGCGCAGAGCCTCTTCATGCGACGGCCGGCCGCCCGATCCGCGCCGACTCTTGCGAGGCTCGGTTCCGTCCGTGGACGGCGGGGAGGAGGGCACGTCGAACGTCATGCCGCTGTATAGCCCTTGCGTTCACGGTTGCCTGCGATCATAACAGAACGATACCGTTTTGTTCAATTGAGCGATCGACGCAATGGATAGCACGTCCTCGGCTCGTCAGGCCTTCGACCTCGACGCTCGTGACGATAGCGGGCGCGACGAGGCCTTGGCGCGCAGTACTTCGCCGGATCCCGTGCCCGCCCCGCTGGCCCGCGTTCCCGACAACCCGACCTCGCCGCAGCAGGCCGCCGCCCCGCAACCCGGCATGCCGTCGGCCAAGCCGGCGCGCAAAGGCAAGGGGAGGACGATCGTGGCCGCCGTGCTGGTGGCCGGTCTCGCGGGCGGCAGCTATTACGGCTGGGGCTGGTGGACCGTCGGCCGGTTCCAGGAATCGACCGACAATGCCTTCCTGCAGGCCGACAAGGTGACGGTGGCGCCGCGGATCTCGGGGGTCGTCGCGACCGTGGCGGTGGGGGACAATCAGCCCGTCCATGCCGGTGACATGGTCGCCACGATCGACGACCGCGACGCCAGGATCCAGGTCGACGGTGCCCGGGCGGAACTCGCCAAAGCCCAGGCGCAGCTCGAGGGTTACAAGGCCGCCGTCGTGCAGCAATTGGCGACCGTGGCGTCGAACCATGCCGATATCGCCAATGCTGAAGCCGGCCTCGGCTTCTCGGTGCAGGAGGCCAAGCGCTACGCCGATCTCCTGACCTCGGGAGCCGGCACGTCGCAGCGCGCCCAGCAGACCGATGCCGACCTGCGCCAGCATCGCGCCATGCTCGACAAGGACCGCGCCGCGCTCGACGCGTCCGAAAAACAGGTCAAGACCTACGAGGCCCTGGCGCAGAGCGCCAAGGCCGGCATCGACTCGGCGCAGGCGAAGCTCGATCAGGCAGCGTTGAACCTCACCTACACGGTGGTGCGCGCGCCGGTCGACGGCGTCGTGGGCGACCGTTCGGTGCGGGTCGGCCAGATGGTTCAGGCCGGCATGGGGCTGCTTACGGTCGTGCCGATGGGTCGCGACATCTATCTCGTGGCCAATTTCAAGGAGACCCAGCTCGGCGCCATGGCGGCGGGCCAGCCGGTCGGCTTCACGGTCGATGCCTTCGGCGCCCACGAATTTCATGGAACGGTGGAGAGTTTCTCGCCCGGCACCGGCGCGCAGTTCGCGCTCCTGCCGCCCGAGAATGCCACCGGCAACTTCACCAAGGTGGTGCAGCGCGTGCCGGTGAAGATCCGCCTGGCCGGCGACGACCCGCTGGTCGACCGCCTGCGCCCCGGCCTCTCGGTCGAGGCCACGGTGGAGACGCGGGCCGCCTCTGTCGCGGCGGCGCCGACGCGCCTCGGCCTCGCCGAAACCCGCTGACCCCCGAAGCGCCGCGTCCCCATGCCCGACACCGAGAAAGCCTCACTGCGCCAGTGGCTCGCCGTCGCGGCCGCCATCCTCGGCGCCTTCACGGCCATCCTGGACATCCAGATCACCAATTCCTCCCTCAGCAACATCGAGGGGGCGCTCGGAGCCTCCTCGGACGAGGGCAGCTGGATCTCGACCGCCTATCTGATGGCGGAGATCATCGTCATCCCGCTCACGGGCTGGCTCGGCTCGATCTTCGGACTTCGGCGCTACCTCGCCGTCAACACGGGCCTTTTCATCGGCTTCTCGATCGCCTGCGCGCTCTCGACGAGCCTCCCCGAAATGATCCTGTTCCGCGCCGGTCAGGGGTTCACGGGCGGCGTGCTGATCCCGACCGCTATCACCATCGTGCGGACGCGCCTACCGAAGTCCCAGCAGGCGGTCGGCATCGCGCTCTTCGGCCTCACCGCGACCTTCGCGCCCGCCATCGGTCCGACGGTCGGCGGCTGGCTGACCGATAATCTGTCCTGGCACTACATCTTCTACCTCAACCTCGTGCCGGGACCCCTCGCGCTGGCGCTGCAGCTCTATGCGCTCGACAAGGCGCCGCTGAAACTCGAGGAGCTCGCCCGCGGCGACTGGCTGGGCATCGGCCTGATGGCGACCGGCCTGCCGGCCCTGACCTTCGTGCTCGAAGAGGGGCAGCGGAAGGACTGGTTCGGCTCGCCCGCCATCGTCGAGGGCACGCTGCTGGCGATGTTCGGGATCGGCGGTTTCATCCTGCGCGAGCTCATGGCGGAGCGGCCCTTCATCAATCTGCGGGTCTTGAAGAACCGCTCGGTCGGCGGCAGCTGCCTGCTGATGGCCGTGATCGGCGCCGTGTCCTATGGCTCGATCTACGTCATCCCGGTCTATTGCGCGCAGATCCAGGGCTATAATGCCGAGCAGATCGGTTACGTGGTGATGTGGAGCGGGCTGCCGCAACTCGTGCTCTTCCCCGCCATGCCGCTCCTGATGAAGCGCTTCGATCCGCGGCTCCTGGTCATCGCCGGCACGCTGCTGTTCGCGGCGAGTTGCTTCGTCAATGTGTCGTTGACGCACGATGTCGGGATGGACCAGCTGATCCTGCCCCAGCTGCTGCGGGCCGCCGGCCAACCGCTCTTCACCATTCCGTTGTCGCAGATGTCGACGGCAGGCCTCGCCCCGCGCGACACGGCCGACGCCTCGGCGCTGTCCAACATGATGCGCAACCTCGGCGGCTCCATCGGCATCGCCATGCTGTCGACGATGATCGAGCGACGCGAGCACATGCATTTTTCCGTCCTGGCCGAGGCCATGACGCGGAACGGTGCGCTGACGCAGTCGCGAGTCGCCCTCCTGACCCAGGCCCTGCAGGCCCATGTCGTCGATCCGCTCGCGGCGCGCGCTGAGGCTCTCGGCACCATTGCCGCCCAGGCGCGGCGCGAGGCCTATGTCATGGCCTATGGCGACGCTTTCTGGATCATCGGCGTCGGCCTGATCCTCAGCCTCGCCGCCGTGACCCTCCTGAAGAAGCCGCAGCGAGCTGCGGCGCCGGTCGAGGTGCATTGAGTTCAGCGGTCGGCCGCGGAAGCGCGTAGAAGCGGGGCTCCTTCTCTCGAGCCACGCGGCACGCCACCATGGACGAGACCGAAAGCTTCGCCGTCGCGGGCCTCGCGGCGCCGCATCCGCTCGCCGCTGCCGCGGGCCGCGAGATCCTCATCGAGGGCGGAAACCTCATCGAAGCCGCCATCGCGGCAGCGGCCGTCAGCGCCGTCGTGGTGCCGGACCGCAATGGGCTCGGCGGCGACGCCCTGTGGCTGATCCGTGAGCCGGGCCCACGCGGTCGCACGCGGGTGCTCGACGGCCGCGGCGTGGTGGGCGTCGCGGCGCGTCTGTCCTACTATCGCCAGCGCGACCTCGAGAGCGTGCCGCTGCACGGCGCCGATGCCGTGCTGGTGGCGCCCGCCGCCGTGGCGGCCTGGGTCGAGGCTCGGGCGCTCTCGGAGAGCATGGGCGGACGCCTGCCGCTGGCGCGACTCCTGGCACCCGCCATCAAGGCGGCGCGCGACGGCTGGTCCGTCACGGCGCGCGACATCGCCGCCCTGGCGGCAGCCGCTTCGACGCTGTCGGCCGCACAGGGGTTCGGGGCCACCTTCCTGGTCGAGGGCGAGATCCCGAAGCCCGATACGCTGCGCCGCAATCCCGCCCTGGGCGCCACGCTGGATTATCTGGCGACCAAGAGCCTGGACGATTTCTACCGCGGCGATGTCGGCCGCGAGCTCGCCGCCGACCTCGAGGCGCTGCCGACGCCGCTCGCCCGCGACGACCTGCGCGGGACCGAGGCGCGCTGGCGCGAGCCGCATCTCCTCGACCTAGGCCGTCACTCCCTTGCGGTGCCGCCGACACGATCCGGGCTCTGGGCCGCGGTGACATTAGGCCTCTATGCCGGGCTTGGGGAGTTCGGCCTCGCCGCGGCGTCTCAGGATGGATTCGAACGCTGGCACGGACTGATCTCCAGCCTGCGCGCCGCCGACACCATGCTCGACGAGGCCGACGCCGCAGGTGCGGAGGTCGACGAACTGCTCGATGTGGCGCGGCTCGGCAGCGCCAGTCGCAAGCTCGACCGCGAGCGCGCGACCCGCGCCGAGCCCGAGGAGAAACCACTGCTCGACGAGGCCGCCGTCTGGATCGGCGTAGCGGACCACGATGGCGCCGCGGTGTCGCTGGTCCAGACACTCGGGAGCGCCTTCGGTTCCGGCGTCGTGTCGCGGCGGACCGGGGTTCTCATGGGCAATCGTGGCGCCGCCCTGGCGGTGGATCCCGATCTCGGGCCCGTGCTGCGGCCCGGCCGCCGCCCGCCGCTCCGCTCTCTGCCGGCGATCTTCGCGGCGCCGAAGGAGAAGCGCGTGGCGACCTTCGGTGCCGAGGGACGGCAGGCCGTTCCCCTGGTGAGCGACCTGGCCAGCCGGCTGATCCGCGGCGCCAGCCTCGGCGATATCGGCGAGGCGCCGCGGATCGGCCTCGGGGCGACGCCGGAGGGCCGCGACGTCGCCGTGCTGGTCGAAGACGAGCGTCAGCCCGGCGCGGCCTCGCGGCTGCGCTCCGCCGGACATGTGCTGGTGCAGGCCGACGGCACGGTTCTGAGACGCGCCGGCCTCGTGCTCAGGGACGAAGCGGGCCGCCTTGCGGCGGCCTCGGATGAAGGTGCTGTTGCGGGGCTTTGAGCTGGACGTGTGGCCAAATCCCGAGCCGGACGCGTCGCGGCCGTGTCGCAAGACGAGCGCCGAGATGAGCCCGTCCCGCAGAGTAGCCCTCGTCCCTCGATGGGCCTTAAGCCCGGCTCAAGATGAGTTCGTCAACGTTCTCTTCGGCCTGGGAGCAGGCTCACGCCGCCTCGCGCAACCCCGTGCTGCCCGGCGCCAGGCTCGCCCTGACGATGTCGCAGAGGGCGGCGGCATTGTCGGAACGGCCGGCGGGATGACGCAAGAGGCCAAGCCGGACCGTCGGTAGCCCCGGCAATCCCGATTCAGGCCCGAGGATCCTCTGAGTCGCCGAGTCCACGATGACGGAGGGTAGGACCGTCACGGCCTGACCGCTGCGCACGATGGGCGCGATGGCGGCGTAATTGGTCGACATCAGGAACATGCGCGAGCCGATGCCGGCCTTCTCCAGCGCGTCGAGCGCCATCTGCCGCCAGGCGCAGCTTGGGGTGGAGAGTGCCAGGGGGAGGGGGCGCTGCTTCTCGACGGGGCCGGCCCGCAGCCCCGCCACCCAGCAGAGCGACTCCTCGCGCAGGATCTCGACACCATGGATTTCGGCGCAATCCGTGACGATTCCGACATCGATCTCGCCGCTCCGCACCCTCTCGGCGACGTCACTGCTGGGGTGGCAGACGACCGACATCTCGACCTGCGGGTAGCGCGTCGTGAACCGCCCCACGATGTCGGGCAGGAAGATCTCGGCGTAGTCGTCCGGAATCCCGAGGACGACGCGCCCCGTGAGACCTACCGCCGTCAGGTCGGCCAGGGCTGCGGCCTCGACCTGCAGCATGCGCCGCGCATGCTCGACGAGGCGCTCGCCGTCGGCGGAGAGCCGCATACCGCGCCCATGCTTAACGAACAGCGATCGGTCGAGGCGCTCCTCGAGCCGCCGCACATGCATCGAGACGGCGCTTTGCGTCTTGTTTACCCGGTCGGCGGCCCGGGTGAAACTGCCCGTGTCGACGATGGCCAGGAAGGAGCGGAGTTGGTCGGTGTCGAGCATGATCGATGCCAAATCGAGATCGAAAGCATGAAAAGCATTCGTTGGACCTATTGATGAGCGCGTCCCACCTTTTCGTCAAGGGCAACGATTGCCGTTGCCGATTTTGAGGGTTCCGCCATGTTGTTGATGCACGTGAAGCCACAGCCCACTCTCCCGGAGCGCGCCTGGACGACGCTGACCGGTTCCCTCGCGTCTGCCCTGAATGGTCTCGATACGATCATCATGTGGCCGTTCCGCGTTGCGGAAAGCCGACGCATCCTGCAAACGCTGGCCGCCATGAGCGACCATGACCTCCAGGATATCGGCGTCTCGCGCTACGACCTCCGCGATTCGCTGGCTCTGCCGGCCAACTGCGACGTCGGCACCTTCCTGGCGGATCGCCGTGCCACCCACCGGCGCCAGGGTTGATCGCTGCGCGCTGTATAGGGAGCGAAAGCCCTCTGGACGGCTTGGTATACAATTTGCGAGCTTAGGGCTTCCGCAGACCGATTTGGCGCGGATGATATGCGGAGCCCGTCGCCTTGCTCGTGTTGTTGGGAATCCCGATCCTGGTGATCGGTTTCGTGATCGGACTGAACCCGCTTCTTGTCGTCGCCATCGCCGGCACCGCAACGGGTCTCCTTGCCGGCCTCGATCCGCTGGCGGTCCTCTCGGCCTTCGGTAAGGCCTTCATCCAGAATCGCTACATCGGGATCATCTGGCTCGTCGTCCCGGTGATCGGCCTGCTCGAGCGCTGCGGGCTGCGCGAGCGCGCCCAATTGCTGATCTCCCGCATCCGTGCCGCCACGACGGGCCGCGTGCTGCTGCTCTACCTCGTCATTCGCCAGGTCTCGGCGGCGCTGGGCCTCACATCGCTCGGCGGCCATGCTCAGATGGTGCGGCCGCTGATCGCCCCCATGGCGGAAGCCGCGGAGGAGCGCTACGGCCCGATCGCCGAGGAGACCCGCATGACCATCCGCGCCCATGCGGCAGCGGTGGACAATATCGGGGTCTTCTTCGGCGAGGACGTCTTCATCGCCATCGGCTCCATCCTGCTGATCAAGGCCTTTCTGGGCGACAATGGCATCGAGGTGGCGCCGCTCGATCTCGCCGTCTGGGCGGTCCCGACCGCCGTCCTGGCCTTCGTGATCCACGGCACGCGGCTGTTCATGCTCGATCGTCGGCTCGCCCGCACCCGCCGTGCCCTGGCCGGGCAGGTAACGTCATGATCGGAATCGACGCCGTCTACATCCTCGCCGGACTGATGTTCGGGGCCTTCGCGCTCCAGCACGCGCTCGATGTCTCGGCACCGCGGCGCTGGGCCAATACAGCCTTTTGGGGCGCCTATGCGGCGACTTTCCTCTTCGGCTCGCTGCTGCCCGACGCCGTGAGCGGCCTTCTGGTGCTGGTCATGGTGGTTTTGGCGGGCCTTGGCCGGATCGGCGGTTCGCGAGCGACCTCCGGTACCGCCCAGGAGCGGATGGCGGGCGCCTTGCGGTTCGGCAACCGGCTCTTCGTGCCGGCGCTGGTCATTCCGGGCGTGGCGCTGTTCGGCACGCTGGTGCTGAAGAACGTCTCGTTTGCCGGCCACCCGCTCATCGACCCGAAGCAGATCACCCTGGTGTCGCTGGCGCTCGGCGTGCTGATCGCGCTGGCGAGCGGCTACGCCCTCCTGCGCCCACGCTTGGCCACGCCCTTCACCGAGGGGCGGCGCCTGATCGACAGCGTCGGCTGGGCCACGGTGCTGCCGCAGCTGCTGGCCGCACTCGGCGCCCTGTTCCTGGTGGCGGGCGTCGGCAAGTCGGTGGCGGATGTCGTCACTCATGCCATCCCGCTCGACACTCCCTTCGTGCTCGTCGCCACCTACACGGTCGGCATGGCGCTCTTCACCATCATCATGGGCAATGCCTTCGCGGCTTTCCCGGTGATGACGGCGGGGATCGGCTTGCCGCTCATCGTCAAGGTGATGCACGGCGACCCGATCGTCATGTCGGCGATCGGCATGCTGTCGGGCTTCTGCGGCACGCTGATGACCCCCATGGCGGCCAATTTCAACATCGTGCCGGCGGCGCTCCTGGAACTGCCGGACCGCAATGGCGTCATCAAGGTGCAGATCCCTACGGGATTGCTGCTGCTCGGCTGCAACACGCTGCTGATGTACTGGCTCGTGTTCAGGGGCGTGTGATGCGGCAGGGTCTGACGGAAGAGCGGGCGGCCGCCTTCGCCCGCATCGCGCTCGGCCATGTCGAGCGCGAATACCCCAACAAGCTCGACCATGTCCTCGAGGGGGCGGAGGACGCCCGCGGTCCGCGCGACCTGCATCCTGTCTTCTACGGCTCCTTCGACTGGCACAGCTGCGTCCATGGCTACTGGATGTTGGCGCGGCTGCTCCTGCGCTTCCCCGCCATGGCGCCGGCGGCCGAGATCCGCTCCCTGTTCGACCGCCAGCTCACGGCCGAGAAGCTCAGTGCCGAACTCGCCTATCTCGACCGCGCCTCGTCGCGCGGGTTCGAGCGGCCCTATGGCTGGGCCTGGCTGTTGAAGCTCGCCGCCGAACTCAGGGCGGTCGACGAAGCCGAAGGCACCGGCTGGGGCGTCGCCGTGGCGCCGCTGGCCGACGCCTTTGCCGACCGGTTCCTCGCCTTCCTGCCCAGCGCCACCTATCCGATCCGCACCGGCACGCATTTCAACTTCGCCTTCGCGCTCACGCTGGCGCGCGACTATTCCGTTTCGGTGCAGGACGACGAACTCCTGGGCCTGCTCTGGCAGAAGGCCGTCGATTGGTTCGGGCGCGATCGCGACGGTCAGGCCTGGGAGCCCGACGGCGACGCTTTCCTGTCGCCCACCCTCATGGAAGCCGAGTGCATGCGTCGTCTGCTGCCGGCGGAGCAGTGGCGGCCCTGGTTCGACGCCTTCCTGCCGGGGCTAGCTCAGGGCCGTCCGGAAAGCCTCTTCGTTCCCGCCACGGTGAGCGACCGGTCGGACGGCAAGATCGCCCACCTCGACGGGCTGAACCTCAGCCGCGCCTGGTGCTGGCGCGGCATCGCCTCGAGCCTCGGCGAGGAGGATCCGCGCCGTGCTCTGCTGGAGCGCACCGCCGAGGCTCATCTCGCGGCGGCGCTCGGGGAGGTGGCGGGCGACTATATGGGCGAGCACTGGCTGGCGAGCTTCGCCGTGCTGGCGCTCGAGGCCTGAACCTTGGGCGGCTCACATCGAGCCGTTGCACCCGGTCCGCCCCCTCCACCATGCTGCGTATTGCCCCCATCCCCCCGCTGCGCGAGGGAGGATAACGACGCCGCGCTATCCCTTGCGAAGCGTGGTGGAAGGGGCGAGGCTGGGTGAGATCGGGTGTGCGGGCTGGCGCCCCATCACCGGAACGGCGGCTCGTCAAAGGCCCTGAGCTTGCGGGAGTGGAGGCCGGCGCGGTCGCGGCGAAGGTGGTCGAGCGTCGCGAAGCCGATAAGCAGGTGCTCGCCGACCGCGCGCTCGTAAAAGGCGTTGGCGGCGCCGGGCAGCTTGATCTCGCCGTGCAGCGGTTTGTCGGAGACGCAGAGCAACGTGCCGTAGGGGACGCGCAGGCGATAACCCTGGGCCGCCACCGTGCCGCTCTCCATGTCGACCGCGATGGAGCGCGACAGGTTGATGCGCCGCCGCTCCTGGGAGAAGCGCAATTCCCAGTTCCGGTCGTCGTAGGTCACCACGGTGCCGGTGCGCAGCCGGCTCTTCAGCGCATCCGGCGCCTCGCCGGTGACGGCGGCGGCGGCGGCCTGCAGCGCCAGTTGCACCTCGGCCAGCGCTGGGATGGGAACGTCGGGCGGCACGAGCTCGTCGAGGATCCGGTCGCGCCGCATGTAGCCATGCGCCAGCACGTAGTCGCCGATGGTCTGCGACTGCCGCAGCCCGCCGCAATGGCCGACCATCAGCCAGCAATGTGGGCGCAGCACCGCGAGATGGTCGGTGATGTTCTTGGCATTGGAGGGGCCGACCCCGATGTTGACCAGCGTCGTGCCGGAGGGCGCCCCCGAGGCGTCGCGCCCCACGAGGTGGTAGGCGGGCATCTGCGACCGATGCCAGGGCGACGCCGCAATGACGGCCGCAGGGTCGGCCGACTCGGCCTCGCCGCGCTGCACCACGATGCCGCCCGGCATGACCAAACGCTCGTAGCCGCCTTCGCCACGCGCCAGGGCCTGAAGGCCGACCCGCACGAACTGGTCGACGTAGCGATGGTAGTTGGTGAGCAGGATCCAGGGCTGGACGTTGCGCCAGTCCGAGCCCGTGTAATGGACGAGGCGCCGGAGCGAGAAATCGATCCGCACGGCGTCGAACAGCGCCAGCGGACGGATGCCGTCCGTCTCGGGCTCCCAGAGCCCGTCGGCGATCTCGTCGCCCACGGCCGAGAGAAGCGGCACGGGAAAGTGGCGCGCGAGATCGGCCGGCGTGGCGCCGGAGCGCGCCAGATCGGCCCCCGGTTCCACCACGTAGGGATAGGGGATCTCCTGCGCGCTCGACCCGACCTCGATCGCCACGCCATAGTCGCGAACCAACGGACGCAACTGATCCAGCAGGTAGGGCCTGAAGTAATCGGCCTGGGTGACCGTCGTGGCGTAGGTGCCGGGGCTCTGCAGCTTGGCGGTGGCGCGCTTGATGCGCGGCACGGGGCCTTCGGGCGCATAGGTCACACGCAACTCCGGATAACGGAACTGCATGCGCGTTCCCATGTCGGGCACGATGCCATCATCGAGGAACCGGGCCAGGGCCGTGCGAAGGGCCTGCGTGGCCCCGGCGTGTAGGTCTGCGAGCCGATCCACGGCGGCTTCGGGTGACGCCATGGTCTCGGACGGGCGGAGTTCTTCGATCTGCACGGATGCTCCTCGACGCGACGCGGGCGAACCGACCTTGGCACCACCGGTGTGCAAGCGCAAAGTGCTTGCCGCCTCGTCGGGCTTCCGGCGGCGCGGTTGGCTGCCCTCACGCGGCTTTGAGCACCTCCGCCCATTTCGCGTCGTCGGCGGCGACGGGCTTCCGCTTGCGCAGCGTGCCGTCGAGTTCGACGTGGATCTCGTGATGGCGGCCCTCGTCGTCGCGCGCCAGCATCTCGAAGTGCTTCGGCTTGCGGCGGGGTTCGCCGACCGGGCGCAGGCCCGCTTTCTCGACGGCGACGCGGGCGAGCGTCGCATCGGCGGGCGCTTGGTCGTGGCCCTTGTCGCCGGGTTTGGGGCCGGGCTTCTCGCCCTGCGAAATCGCGATCGTCTCGCTTCCACGGGTCAGGCTGTAGACCTTAATCTCCGAGGGCTTCCTCTGGCCCGTGAGCGAGACGGCATCGCCCGCCGCGAGCGTCACCGCTTCGGCGCCCTTGGGGCCGAGATCGGCGAGCACCGGTCCGGCATCGGTCAGGAGAGTGAAGCGGTGGGCGAAGATGTCGGCAACGGTGCCGGACAGGGTGACGGTGTCGGTCATGGATGTGGTCCTGGATAGAAGGAATGGGATCAAAGGAGCTTGTGGATCCAGCCCGGACCGGGCGGAGGGGGCGGTCCGAAGCCGGGACCGGCGCGGGGGCCCGGATCGAGCGCGTCCTGGCGGCCGTCGGCGTGAGAGAGGATCGCGGCGTGCAGGGCGCCGCGGTCGAGGCGGCCCTGAACGGTCACGGTCTCGCCCGACGTCACCAGTGTGGCATCCTCGCCGGCCGGACCCGTATCGACCAGCGCCTTGCCGCTCGCGTCAGCGACGATGAAGCGGTTTCCGAAAACGTCGGTGACCTGGCCCGTCACGGCGCCCGGGGAACCGTCTTTCAGCGATGCGATGGGAGCCGGCGTCATCGCCAGCACGACGGTGGAGCGCCGGCCGTCGGCGACATGGACCGCGACACCGCCGACCCCGAAGGCGACGAGGGCAAGTGCGGCCAACCGGGCGCGGCGCAGGCCGCGCAGGGGACGGGGAGAGGAGGAGGGCAGGATCGGGGCGTCGGGGGAGGGCATGGAGCGGTTCCGGTTGGAGGACGCTCCCTGTCTAGACCGAGCCCGGCAACCCGCCCTGAACCCGGCCGTTCAGCTGGCGTTTACGCGGCTCCGGGCGAGAGCTGTCACGAGACGAAGGCGCTCTCGTCCACTTCGCGGATGGAGTGGCGATCGACGCCGATGGCGGTTGCCAGCGCTTCGAGCCGGTCCGCCACGACTTCGCTGTCCGGGACCCGGGCGGCGCGGCCGACCTCCAGGATGAGGCGATCCCGGCCCACCACGAGGCGGGATTTCGCCAAGAGGTCCGGCACGCCGGCCGACAGCCGGTAGGCCAGCGTCATGGCCCGGCCGAGGATGCGGGCGCGACGGCGCTCGACCCGGGACAGGAGATCGATGGCGGGGCTGAGGACCGGATCGTTGGGCTTGCCGTTGTGGCGGGCATGGACGGCGGCCGCGACGAAGACCCGCTCGGGATGGGTGATGCCGATCAGCGGCGATTGCAGCAGCCGGCGGAACATCTCGCCGGCCCGAAGCTCTTGAGGATCGCGCCAGCCGATATCGGACAGGGCGCAGGCTGCGATCCTCACCCGCCGCTCGGTGGCGGCTTCGTCCGGAAAGAGGCTGTCGGTCCAGGGCACGAGTGCCGAGGCGAAATGCGGTACGCGGGCGCCGGGCAGGCCCATGAGCTCCGCGCCGGCGATCAGCGGATCGCGCCGGCGCTCGGCGTCGGACAGCTGCGCATAGAGCCAGCCCTCGCGCAGGCCTAGGGCCGAAAACACCACGGTCTCGGGAGCGAGGCGCTTCAGCGTGCGGTCGAGCACGAGCGCTGCGGCCGGCAGCGTGCGGGTGCGGCGCGCCGGCACCGAGGCCAGCGCCGCGCCGGCCTTGCCGCCGCCGGGCCGCCACAGCGATTTGGCGAAGGCGCGGATCGCCGCGGCATCGACCGTGTAGCCGTGCACCACCGGCACCGGCGCGTTCACGGCCGCCATATGGGCTTTGGCGAGCGCCCGCCAGCCGCCGCCGACGGCATAGAAGACCGAGCGGGCAAGGTCGGGCGTGGTGCTTTCGGCGAGTCGTGCGTCGACGGCGCGCTTGGCCGCGTCCGGCCCTTCGGCCAGCAGCGCCTCGACCGGCAGGGCGCCGAGCGGCATCGAGACCCAGCGCTCGCCGACATGGTCGCCGAGCGCCTCGGCGAGTTCGAGGCTGCCGCCGCCCATGTCCCCGACGAGGCCCTCGGGGCGAAAGAACCCCGAGACGACGCCGAGCGCCGCGTGCCGGGCCTCTTCGGCGCCCGAGAGGATGCGGATGTCGAGCCCGGCCTCGGCCGTGATGGCCCGTTGCAGCGCCTCGCCGTTCGTGGCGCGCCGCATGGCTTCGGTGGCGGTAGCGTCGATGCGACCGACCCCCATGGCGTCCGCGATGGCGCGGAAGCGGCGCACCGCCTCCATGGTGCGGCGGAAATTGTCGGGGTGGATGGCGCCCGTCTCGGCCAGGCCCTCGCCCAGGCGGCACAGGCTCTTCTCGTTGAACCGCGGCAGCGGCGCGCGACCCTGCCGCTCGTAGACGACGAGCCGCACCGAGTTCGAGCCGATGTCGACGATGGCCTGAGGCGCATCGTCCGCCGCGATCTCATCCAATGCCTGCTCCCTTGGTCGTTCCCTTCTGCAATGTTTGGTTGGGCCTCGCGGATCCGCACGGAACCGCGTTCTCGGCCAGGCGGGAGGGGCTGCCGCCTCACCGCGCCATGAGGTCGATGGCGAGCTTGCCGAAATGGCCGGCGCGCGACAGCTCCGCATAGGCGGCCGGGACCTCGTCGAAGCCGAAGATCCGGTCCACCACGGGCCTGATCCCGGCCATGCCGATGGCCCGCAAAGCTTCGGCGAAGCTCTCGACCGATCCCGTATTGCTGCCGAAGACGCGTAGGCGCTTGGTCATCACCTGCAGCACCGGCACGCTCACCTCCATCCCGCTGACGAAGCCCACCACCATGACGGTGCCGTTGACCGCCGCGGCGTTGAGGGAGCGGCCGAAGGTGGCAGGGCCGACCGTCTCGATCACGAGATCGGCTCCGGCCCCGCCGGTCAGCCTCAGCATCTCGCCGTCCCAGGCCGGGGTGGCGGCGTAGTTGATCGCCTCGTCGGCGCCGAGGGCCCGGGCGCGCTCCAGCTTCTCGTCCGATCCCGATATGATCATGACGCGGGCGCCCGCGGCCTTGGCGAGCTGCAGCGCGAAGAGGCTGACGCCGCCGGTTCCGAGCAGGGCCACGGTCGAGCCCGGGCCGATGCCGGCGGTGCGGAGCGCGTTCCAGGCCGTGGTGGCGGCGATCGGCAGGGTCGCGGCCTCGACGAAGGACAGGTGCGGCGGCACCGCGACGAGGCTCGCGGCCGGCACGACGGCGTAATCGGCGGCCGAGCCCGGCATCGAGACGCCGCGCAGCCGCTGGGTGGCACGCGCCGTCATGGCGCCACCCGTCCAGTCGACCATGAAATGCGGCACGACGCGGTCCCCGACGCTCCAGCCCGTCACGCCTTCGCCGAGCGCGGCGACCTCGCCGGCGCCATCCGTCACCGGGATCATCGGAAAGGCGCCCTCGCCGAAATCGCCGCGTGCGACCGCGAGATCGAGATAGTTGAGGCTCGCGGCCCGCAGCCGCACCAGCACCTCTCCCGAGCCCGGGTGCGGATCGGGCAGCTCGGTTCGGATCAGGCCGGCGATTTCGGGACGTGTCAGCTGATAGGCTTGCATGGGGCGCTCCATCGGGGTGATGCGATGGGATGTAGCCCGGCGTCCGCGCCCCATAATCCGGGGCCGATGCAAGACATTGCTGCACGGAGGACAGGAATGGATGCGACCCGGGCCGATCAGATCGCGGCCTTTCTCGCCGTGGTCGAGGCTCGCAGCTTCACCGCCGCCGCGCGGGCGCTGGACCGGGACGCGTCGGTCCTGTCGCGGCGCGTGGCAGCGCTCGAGGCGCGGCTCGGGGTCAGGCTTCTCGAACGCTCGACCCGACGCGTCGTGCCGAGCGAAGCGGGCGCGCGGCTGGCCGAGCGGCTGCGCGAGGTGGCGATCGCCACCGAGGAGGCCGAGGCCGAAGCCGTTCAGGCGGGCGGCGCGGCGCGCGGGCGCCTGCGCCTGTCGCTGCCGGCCGCCTTCGGGCGGCTCTGGGTGGCGCCCCTGCTGCCGGGCTTCCTGGCCGCCCATCCCGATATCAGGATCGAGGCGGAGTTCGGCGACCGCTATGCCGATCTCGTCGCCGAGGGGTTCGACGCCGCGATCCGCATCGGCGACCTGCAGGACAGCCGGCTCGTCGCCATCCGCCTCGCCGAGAACCGCCGCCTCCTCTGCGCGGCGCCCGCCTATCTGGCGGCGCGGGGCGAGCCCGCCGCGCCGGAGGATCTCGCGCGCCACGCCTGCCTCGGCTTCACGGGGATGCGGGAGTTTCCCGAATGGCGCTTTCGCCGGGGCGAGCGCGCCGTCTCGGTCCGCATCGGGGGGCCGCTCACGGCCGACGATGCCCAGAGCCTCGTCGTCGCGACCCTGGCCGGCGCGGGTCTGATGATCGGCTCGGACTGGCTCGTCGCACCCCATCTCGCGACCGGGCGGCTGGTGTCGGTTCTGCCGGAGTGGCGCCTCGAAGGCGGCGGCGGCATCCATCTCGTGCGCCCCTCGGCGCGGCATCCGCCCGGGAAGACCCGCGCCTTCGTCGATTGGATGGTGGCGCGGCTGAAGCCTCCGCCCTGGCTCGGCGGCTGATCGCTCAAGCGCGGCGACGGTGCGGATGGGCGTCCCGCGTCCAGGACCATGCCGACGACCCGCACCGCATCGGACACTCGATCATCGTTCCACCCCGCGAAACCCACCCTTTCGTATAATAGATGTTCTGCCTTATGGCGCAGTATCTTACGATGCAAGATGTCTTCGCCTCGGGGAGCATTACGTGGTTGATACCGACAGTATCAAAGTCGCTCACTACCGTAACGAAGCAGTCAAGAGCGTGGACATAGTCCATAGAGAGGCCGAGCCAGCCGTCTTCCTGGACCGAAACATCGGCAGGCACTGACGGCTCGGATAGGAAGGATCGCGCCATGGCATCGTCCCGGTTTCACCTCACCCGCCGCGGCTTCTGTGGCTGTGGCGCCTCGGCGGCGGCTTTCGCGGCGACCGGCGTCTGGCTCTCGCCGCGGCAGGCCTATGCCGAGGCGCAGGGTATCGTCCAGCGGATCAAGGCCGCGGCCGAGACGGCGCCGATCACGGTGCATTCCCTGCGCGGCAACATCGCGGTGCTCGAGGGCTCCGGCGGCAATGTCGCGGTGCTGACCGGCCGCAGCGGCAAGGTGATGATCGATGCCGGCATCGCGGCGTCACGCCCGCAGGTCGCCAAGGCCCTGGCGTCCCTCGGCCCCGAACCCGTCACCCATCTCATCAATACCCATTGGCACTTCGACCATGCGAATGGGAACGCCTGGTTGCATGAAGCAACCCCGACCATCATCGCGCACGAGAACACGCGCCGGCACCTCTCGACCCTGCAGCGCGTCGCCGACTGGGACTACGACTTCGAGCCGCTGCCGCCCGCGGCGCTGCCCACCGAGACCTTCGCCACCGATCACCACTTGAAGATCGACGGCACGAGCCTGGCGCTCAGCCATTACGGTCCCGCCCACACGGATAGCGACATCTCGGTCCATGTCGAGGAGCCCGACGTGCTGCATGTCGCCGACACCTATTGGAACGGCGTCTATCCCTTCATCGACTACTCGACGGGCGGCAGCATCGACGGGAGCATCCGGGCCGCGGAGGCCAACCTCGCCCTGGCGCGCGACACGACGATCGTCATCCCGGGCCACGGTGCTCCGGTCAGCGATCGCGCCGGCCTGCAGCGGTTCCGCGACATGCTGGTGACCGTGCGGGACACGGTGGCGGCGTTGAAGGGGCAGGGACGCTCGCTCGACGAGATCGTGGCGGCCCGGCCCACCGCAGCCTTCGACGACGTCTGGGGCCGGTTCGTCATCTCGCCGGCGCTCTTCACGAAGCTGGTTCACGAGGGCGTCTGAGCCGGGATGGCGCGCCGAGGGAGAGACACGGCATGGACCGCAGCTATTCGGACATCGCCTTCACGCCGCCGGTCAAGGCGCTGCAGGAGGCGCACGGCAGCCGGGATCATTATGCCCGGCGCGATGCCCTGCACGAGACCCCGGCGCCGCTCGGACCCGACGAGCGCGCCTTTATCGCGGAGCGCGACGGCTTCTATCTCGCGTCGCTGTCGGAGAGCGGCTGGCCCTACCTGCAGTTCCGCGGCGGCCCGCCGGGCTTCCTGCGCATTCTTGGGGAGGCGGACCTCGGCTTCGCCGACTTTCGCGGCAATCGCCAATATGTGACGACCGGCAACATCGCCACCGACGACCGCGTCTCGCTGTTCCTGGTGGATTATCCGGGGCGGCGGCGCCTCAAGATGTTCGGCCGCATGCGCGCCATCGACAGGAGCGCGGACGCCGATCTCGTCGCCCGTCTCGCGCCGGAGGGCTATCGCGCCGTGATCGAGCGCGCCTTTCTGATCCGGGTCGAGGCCTTCGACTGGAACTGCCCGCAGCACATCACGCCGCGCTTCACCCTTGCCGAACTGGCCCGCGAGCCGGCGATCCGCGATCGCCTCCTCGCCGAGGTGCAGGAGAATCCGGACGGGGTAAGCCCGCGCCGGGTGTGGGTGCCATGAGGGGCGTCGTCGCACCCGCGCTCGCGAGCCTGTCCCTGGCCTGTGTCTTGGTCTCGGCGCCGCTCGCGGTCGAAGGCGCCGACGAAGCGTCTCCGGTCTTTGGGGTGAGGCTCCCGGCCGGATATCGCGATTGGCGCCTGATCGGCGTGGCGCACGAGGCCGGCACGCTCGACGATTTTCGCGCCGTGCTCGGCAACGACATCGCCCTCAAGGCCTACCGCGACGGCACGCGTCCTTTCCCCGACGGCGCCGTGATCGTGCGGCTGGCCTGGCGCTACGTGCCGTCCGAGGCCAACAACGCCGTCTTCGGCCAGGCGCAATCCTTCGTTCCCGGGGCTCCCACCAACGTGCAGGTCAGCGTCAAGGACGCGAAGGCCTATGCCGGCACGGGCGGCTGGGGCTACGGCCAGTTCGAAGCGGGACACCCCAACCCCAGCGCGGTGCTGACCAAGACCTGCGCGCCCTGTCACGCCCGCGCCCCGGGCAACAACGACTTCGTCTTCACCCGCTACGCGCCGTGAGGTGATGGCGTCCGGCGTCGCGGCGCCCGTCGTGCGCTATTCCTCCCTCGCGCAGCGGGGAGGGGGACCGGCCGTAGGCCGGTGGAGGGGGCGGACCGGGTGCGGGCTCGCTCAACGTCCGACAAGGGCCGCCACGTGGCGGAGCTTGTCGGGGTTGCGCACGATGTAGATCGCCCCGATCCGTCCGGCTCTCACGTCCAGGGCCGTCGTCTGCAGGATGCCGCCGCGATCGAGGCTGACATAGCCGGGGAGCCCGTCGATGATCGTCGTTCTGACGAGCACGGGGGCGAAATAGGGCTTGCCGGACAGCCCGGCGAAGAGCCGCGAGACGCGGTCTGCCCCCTCGATGGTGTTGGGATAGGCGAAGACACGCCCGCCGCCATCCGAGCGGAGCTCGACATCCTCGGCCAGCATGGAGGCGAGCACCGATGTGTCTCCATCCCGCGATGCGGTGAAGAAGGCGCGGGAGATGCGGTCCGCTTCGACGACCTCCACCCGGTATCGTGGCCGCCCCGACTGGACGTGCCTGCGGGCGCGGACGGCGAGTTGGCGGATCGCCGCCGGGTCGCGATCGAGCGTCGCCGCGACCTCCGACAGCGGGATCTCGAAAATGTCGTGCAGGAGAAAGGCTGCCCGCTCCAGCGGCGACAGCCTCTCGAGGGCGAGCATGAGGGTGAGGCCGACGTCGCCGTCGCCGCCCTCTTCAGCGCCGCTCGTGTCCAGCAGCGGCTCCGGCAGCCACGACCCGACATAGGTCTCGCGGCGCGCGCGCGCCGTCTTCATCTGGTCGAGGCAAAGCCGCGTGACGATCCGCGTGAGATAGGCGGCCGGGGTGTGGACCCCATCCTCGACACGCGTCCAACGGAGCCATGCCTCCTGCACGACATCCTCGGCTTCGCTCAGCGAGCCGAGCATGCGGTAGCCCAGGCGCAGCAGGCGTGCCCGCTGTGCCTCGAAATCGGCGAGGCGCTGCTGAGAGCGGGGCATGGTCTCTCTCGTCATGCGAGGGCGATGGGCCTGAAGGCAGCGCCGGACGAGCGACCTGCGCCGAGGAGCGACGCGACCGCGAGGCAGCAGGCGTTGCGGCGCGTCACGCCGACCTCCCGTTGCCGGCGGAGGCCGTCAGCCAGTCGTCGAACCGCGTCGGCATGATCCGCGCAGCGGGGCCCGGGGTCAGCGACGCATCGTCGACCGGCGCGCCGAAGTAGGGCGCGGCCGGATCGACCACGATCCGGCGCGGGTCGTCCCTGTGCCCGAGCCAGGTTCCGACGAATTCGGCGAAAGGCGCCCGCTCGGGCCCGGCGACCTCGATGAAGCCGTCGAGCGGCGGCGCGGTGGCGGCCTCGGCGACGGCCTGCGCGACATCCGCCGATGCGATCGGTTGCAGCGCCGCCGGTGACAAGTGGACGATACCGTTCCGCGTGCCTGCATCTGCGATGCCGCCCATGAACTCGAAGAACTGCGTGGCGCGGATGATCGTGTAGGGGATGCCGGAGGCCTCGATCAATCGTTCCTGGGCGAACTTGGCCTTGAGATAAGGCGCCGCGTCCGGCCGATCCGAACCGACCACCGACAGCGCCACGTGATGGCGGACACCGGCCGCCCGTTCGGCTCCGAGCAGGTTCCGCCCCGACGTCTCGAAGAAGGCGCGAACCGCCGAGGGTTCGAAGCTCGGCGAATTGGCGACGTCGACCACGACCTGCGCGCCCTTCAGCGCATCCGCCAGCCCCGCGCCGGTGACCGTGTTCACGCCAGAGGCGGGCGAGGCCGAGACGGCCTCGTGCCCGACGCTCTGGAGCCTCGCCACCACCTGGCGGCCGATCAGGCCCGTTCCGCCGATCACAACGATCTTCATGTCTCAAACTCCTGCACCGGCCGATGTTCGGCGGGTTCGGTGCTTGACGACGGAGCGACCCGGACTGTGACATGGCGGGCGAAGAAAGGCCTGGGCTATTCCTCCCTCGCGAAGCGCTACCGACTTCACACATCTCGACGGGTGGTGCGCGTCTCCCCTCTCCCTTGTGGAGAGGGGCCGGGGGTGAGGGTCGCGACGCCCTCTCCGAGAGGCGTATCCCCGGAGTGAACGCACTGGCTCGCGCTGACCGACCCTCACCCCTTACCCCTCTCCACAAGGGAGAGGGGAGATGGCCGGCGTCGCGGTTATCGAGAGGTGTGAATCCGGTAGCCACAAGGGAGACGGGAACGGACGGCGTCGCGGAAATCAAAGTGAGTGAACCCGGTAGCGCGCAGCGGGGGAGGGGGACCGGGCCAAGGCCGGTGGAGGGGGCGGACCGGGTGCGGGCTCGCGTGGCACGGGGTATGATCCGCGCCGCAGCAGGAGTTCCCCATGAGTCGCGTCGACACCCAGCGCTTTCTCGCCGACCTCGACCACCTGCGCGGCATCGGCACCTACAAGAGCGGCGTGCACCGGCCGACCTATGGCGCCGAGGACATGGAGAGCCGGCGCTGGCTCATGGCCGAGATGGAGGCCGTGGGGCTCGAGGCCAAGATGGACGGGATCGGCAACATCCTGGGCCGGCATCGCGGCTCCGGGCCGCGACTGCTGGTCGGGAGCCATATCGAGACGCAGGACCACGCCGGCTGGCTCGACGGCGCGCTCGGCGTGACGGTGGCGCTCGCCCTGGCCCGCGCCGGCCTGCCGGTCGACGTCGGCGTCTATGCCGACGAGGAGGGCCACTGGGGCAACATGCTGGGCTCCCGCAGCCTCGTCGGCGACCTCGACGAGGACGAGATCGACGCGGCCCGCAACCGCGCCGGCGTGAAGCTGCGCGACGCCCTCGCCGCCGCCGGCCTCGCCGGGCGGCCGCGGATGGCGCTGGAGCCCGACCGCTACCGGGGCGCGCTCGAGATCCACATCGAGCAGGGGACGCAGCTCGAAAGCCGCGGCCAGCGCATCGGAATCGTGACTGGCATCGTGGCGATCCGCCAGTTCCGCATCGTCGTCGAGGGGCAGCAGGACCACACTGGCGGCACCACCATGGCGGAGCGGCGCGACGCGGCGCTCTCGGCCGTGCGGCTGCTGGCGGCCATCGACACGGAGTTCCCCAAGGTCTGCGGGGACCACAGCGTCTGGACCACCGGCCGCATCGTGGTCGAGCCCAACCAGCCGATGATCATCCCCGGCCGCTGCGAGATCGCCTTCGCGTTCCGCGACCTGTCGGACGCCGTGATGGACCGCATGGAGGCCTGCCTCCGCGCCATGGTGCGCGAGAGCAACCGCCGCGAGCGCTGCTTAGCCTCGATCGAGGAGGTCGCCCGCCTGAAACCCGAGCTCTGCGATCCCGCCATCGTTGCGGCCTTCGCGGCTGCCGCCGACGACCTCTGCCCGGGGGCGTGGCGGACAATGCAGAGTGGGGCGCTGCACGACAGCCAGGTGCTGGCGCGAAAACTCCCCGTCGGCATGCTCTTCGTCCCCTCTATCGGCGGCATCAGCCACCACTGGACCGAGGACACGAAGCGGGAGGACCTGGAACTGGGGTGTCGGGTGATGGCGGCGGCGGCGGAGCGGCTGTTGGGGTGAGGGAGAGCGAGTCTGGCAGGTCGAGACGATGCCTTCGACGGTCAAGAGCGAGCTAGTGCTCTGACCCATTCGGGTGATTCACGGCGAGTGTGGATCGTGCGAGTCTGGGCGGCATGTCCCAGACTGTCTCCCTTGTTCTGACCCCGCAGACCCGCGACGCCCTGCGCCGGATCATCG
>JBPBQY010000059.1:0-144957 GCA_050920985.1 Janthinobacterium lividum
GCTCGCGCAGGTCCAACGACAGGGCTCGGGCCATGATGCTCCTCCGTGATCCCATCACCATGGAATCACAGCGCGAGTCAGCCCGCTACCCCAGCCGACTCAGCCCGAAAGGCAGCGGCTCTAAGCAGGGACTGCTCGGCGTCGTCTACGAAAACGCACGCGTGCTCTCGGAGGAGTTCGATGCAGATGGTCGCATTCTGCACGTTCGCGGGCTTCCAGGCGGGATCGCGCGCCTGCACAAGATCCTCTCAGCCTCGTAGGGTCGGCGCGCATCAGCAGTAGCTGGCAGACGTTGTCGTTTGTCCGCAGGGGATCGCGATAGGCGCGTAGCCACCGGTGCGGCGAAGCCGCGAACGTCTGCTTCTGAGCACGCGCAGTTTCGAGTAGTATGCCCGACATGGGTCGACAGCGGCCTTAAGCCGACTTCGTCGGCGCTGCCGAGTTAGAAATCGGAGTGAGCGCTGCCGAGTCGCGGTCGGAGGCAAGAGGTTCGGAGGCGTGAAGCACCTCGGCGCTTACGCCCGACCAAAGGTCATCCACGGGCTCGCAAATACCGTCGCTTTTAGGCGGTATGGTTGCTCGTGGCGGATGGTCGTCTGATCGCAGTGGCGTGTTGAGCCTTGCCCAGCGTCTAAGATATTCGATGAGCACGAGCGAGCCGCTTTGACCGGATATCGTCGAAGCTTCAGGCACCGCATTCACGCCTCCTATTGAGAACCGCCATGTCCACTGCCGTGCATCTTGAGATCCTGTATCGCGCCGCGGATGGAGTTGGCGAGAGTCTGCAGTGGATGGCGGAAGAGAGAGCCCTCTATTGGGTCGACATCACGGGACACGCGATCAAGCGCCTTGAGGCGAACTCCGGGCATTTCGACCAATGGACGACGCCGGGCATGCCGGCCGCCATCGTACCGCGTCAGGCTGGCGGCGCCGTCGTGGCAATCGACCGGCGGCTTGCCACTTTCGACTACGGGGACCACTACGAGACGCTCCTCACACCGGAGCCCGATCTTCCGGGCAACCGCCTCAACGAGGCCGCAGCCGATCCGCAGGGACGGCTCTGGGTCGGCACCATGGAGAACAACGTCGCCCCCGACGGCTCGCCCCTGTCCATCGAGGGACGAAAGGGTTCGCTCTACGTCGTCGACGGCTCCGGCACCTGCCGCCGGGCGGGCGAGCACCTCTACGGGATTACCAACACGCTGGTGTGGCGCGACAGGACCTTCATCACGGCCGATACGCTGGCGGGCGAGCTCTATGCCTTCGACTACGACCCGGATACGGGCGCCATCGCCAACCGGCGCCTTTACTGCGGCGAACCCGGGCATCCCGACGGGTCCTGCCTCGACCGGGACGGCTACTTGTGGAACGCCCGCTTCGGCGACGGCTGCCTGTTGCGCATCGATCCCGACGGTCGGGTCGACAGGGTCGTTCCCGTGCCGGTCCGCAACCCGACCACCTGCTGCTTCGGCGGCGAAGGACTCGCCACGCTGTTCGTCACCTCGTCCCGCTACGGACTCGACCCGGCCTACGTCGCCGACCACCCGGACGAGGGCGCCCTAATGGCGCTCGATGTCGGCGTCTCGGGCGCGCCGACCTTTCGATACGCCGGCTGAACGCACCGCCGTCGTCGCGCTACGGCGATCCTGTTGGAGGTCGTGCGTCAGCCGAGGTGGAGGTCTTCGGCGGCGAGGTCGAGAAGCCGCTCCATCGCCTGCCGGGCGCCGGCAGTGTCGCGCATGCGCACCGCGTCCAGCACGCGGCCGTGAACCGCCAGAGCGCGGGCCTGTCGCTCCATGAAGGTGTTGGTCACGGATAGGGACGCGTTGAGCGCCGCTTCCATGAGCCCGGCCATGCCCTTCAGGACTACGTTGTGGCTGGCCCGGATGACGGCGCGGTGGAAGGCCAGATCGGCCTTGCAGTAAGCTTCGAAATGATCGGGCACCGAGGACGTCATGGCGTCGAAGGCCGTCTCGATGGCGGCGAGGTCGGAGGCTGTCGCCCGGCGTGCCGCGAGTTCGGCCGCCGCGGGTTCGAAGATCCGGCGCGCCTCGATGAGGCCGGCCATCAGCTCCTCGTCGTGCTGGATGTCGGGGTGCCAGCTCAAGACGATGGGATCGAGTAGGTTCCAGTCGTCGCGCGGCCTCACTCTGACGCCGACCCTGCGCCGCGCTTCGATCAGTCCCTTCGCGGACAGCACCTTCACGGCCTCCCGCAGCGAGGTGCGGCTCACGCCGAACGAAAGACAGAGTTCGTCCTCGCGCGGCAGCATATCGCCTGGCCTGTGCTCGCCGCTGAGGATGCGGCGTCCCAGGACGTTGACGAGGGAATCGTGGACGCGGCTGCCGTTCGAGCCGTCCCGTTCTGTCCCGGGAGGCGGCGGCGCGGGTCGGTCGGCGAGGTCAAGCGACATTGGGTATCCGGGCTGCGCGCCGGCCGCCCGGCCTCGCGCGATGGTCAATCATGATAGAGTACGGATCGTCCCCCATCGATCACGATGCAAGCGGCGTTGATGAAGGGCGCCTCGTCGGAGGCGAGGAACACCGCAGTCATCGCCACCTCGTCGGGACGTCCGATCCGCTTCGGCGGATGCAGGTCGTAGGTGCGCTGCCGCTCGGCCGCGGGGTCGGGAAAGGTGTCCCAATAGTCCACCGCGATCTGCGTTTCGACGTAGCCCGGCGCGATGGCGTTCACCCGCACTCCACGTGCCGCATAGTCGATGCCGAGGGCCCGCGTCAGCCCGAGAAGGCCGTGCTTGGCCACCGGATAGGGGAAACAGCCCGGGATGATGCTGAAGCTGTGCGACGAGGCGATGTTGACGATGGCGCCCCCGCCCTGATCCAACATGGTCGGCAGGACGGCCTTGCTCATGCGCCAGACGCCGTCGAGGTCGACGGCGAAGCAGCGTCGCCATTCCTCCTCGCTGGTGTCGAGCGGGGCGTGGAAGACGTTGATCCCCGCATTGTTGACGAGGATGTCGATGCGGCCGAAGGCCGACAGGGTGTCGGCCGCGACGCGCTCGACAGAGATTTGGTCGGTGACGTCGCAGGGCAGGTAGAGGGCACGCCCGTCTCTCGCGAGTGCCTCGGCCACGGTCCTACCCGTGTCGGGGTCGATCTCCGCCACCACCACCGTCGCGCCCTCCCGCGCGAAGGCCCTCGCGGTGGCTTCCCCGATGCCGCGCCCCGCGCCCGTGACGATCGCGACCTTGCCGTGGAGGCGTCCCGTCATGGCGCTCACCAGTCCACCACCGTGCCGTCGTCGAGCACGGCATTCTGGGTGTGGAGCACCTCCTGGGCGAAGGGGTGGCGGGCGCAGGCGGCCTCGTCGATCTCGATGCCGAGCCCGGGCGCTTCCGGGACCTGCCAGAACCCGTCCACCATGCGAATCGGACCCTGAACAACGTCGAAGTACCAGGGCACCGCCCCCACCATCTCCTCCTGGATCATGTGGTTGGGGGTCGACACCGCGAAGTGGAGTGCCGCCACGCCGGCGATGGGGCCGAGCGGGTTGTGAGGAGCGACGCCGACGCCGAACGTCTCGGCATGGGAGGCGATCTTCTTGGCCTCCAGCAGCCCGCCGCAATGACAGATGTCGGGCTGGATCACCGCGACGGCCCGGGCGGCGAGCAGGTCGGCGAACTCGCTCCGCTCGACGAGGCGCTCTCCCGTCGCTAGCGGTACGCTCGTGCGGGATGCGAGATAGGCCAAGCCGGCCGTATCGCCGGGCGGCACGGGCTCCTCGACAAACATCGGCCGACCGGGGGCTAGCGCCTCGATGTAGGGCAGCGCCGCCGCGGCCGAAGCCGGACGACCATGGAAGTCGACCATGATCTCGATCTCCGGCCCGACCGCACGGCGCAGCGCCTCCATCAGCCGCGCGACCTTGTCGACCTCCGGCAGGGGCGCGTGAAAGTGGGTGTAGGGGATGAACACCGCCTTGAACGCCCGATAGCCGCGGTCGAGCAACTCGCGCGCGCGCAGCACGAGAGGGTCGGCGTCGGTCGTCTCGTAGACGGCCCGCATGTCGCCGAGGCCGAGATGAGTGTAGACGCCGACCTTGTCGCGGACCTTGCCACCGAGCAGCCTCCAAACCGGTACTCCGAGGTGCTTCCCTAGGATGTCCCAGAGCGCCATCTCGATGCCGGAGATCGCGCTGGTCCCGATCGCCCCGAGCCGCCAGAACGACTGCTTCTTCATGACCCGCACGGCCTGTTCGATGTCACGCGGATCGCGCCCGATCAGTAGCGGTGCCAGATCCTCGACGGCGCCGACGACCGAGCGCGTCTTCCATTCCAGCGTGGCTTCGCCCAAGCCGTAAAGCCCCGGATCATCGGTCTCGACTCGGACGAAGACCCAGTTCCGCATCTCGGCATTCACGACGCGCGTGCTCAGGCCCGTGATCTTCATCTTCACCCTCCCTTCGGCTCTTTGGCTCATTATAGATCGGATCTAATACGGTGCCTACCCGGGACGATCGTCTGGATCTCCCGTGCAGCGCATCATTTGCTGGGACAGGCCTTCCGCCTACAATGAATTATCCAGCCTTGACCAAAGGGCAAAACGGATCATATCTATGCAGCGCTAGATACGATCATTTCAGCCAGCCGAATTGGTCAAAAGTGCCGCGAGAGCACTGCTGGCGTCGCTACAGGGAGGATCAAGACGGTGCGTTCCAAGTCGCTCATCACGGCGACCGCCATGGCGGTCGTGGCGCTTCTTCCAGCCAGTCAGCAGGCCCGGGCCGAATCCAGCACCATCGGCGCCATCTATCTCGACGACGTCGGATTCTACGCCGCGGTGCGCAAGGGGATCCAGGACGCATCGAAGGGCATGGGCCGCGAGGTCAACCTTCTCGAGAGCAACGCAAGGGCGGATCCAGGTGCCGAAGGCTCGTTCATCGATCGCCTGATCTCGGCCGGCGCTAAGGCCATCGTGCTTTCCGCGGTCTCCGCCGATGGTTCGGTGCGGTCCGTCCGGCGCGCTCACGACGCCGGCATCCCGGTCGTCTGCTACAACACTTGCGTCAACGACGACGCGATGAAGAAATACGTCTACGCCTACGTGGTCGCCGATCCGAAGACCTTCGGGCAGAAGCTCGGAGAGGCCGCGGCCGACTACTTCGTCGCCAGCGGCATCACCGAGCCGAAGATCGCGGTCCTGAACTGCGAGTTCGTCGAGGTCTGCACGTTGCGGCGCGAGGGGTTCGAATCTGCGCTGAAGGCCAGGTTGCCGAAGTACCAGATCGTCTCGAACCAGCGTGGCACCGTCCTCGACCAGGCGGTCTCGGTCAGCGACCAGACGCTGTCGGCCCACCCGGACGTGAACGCCTTCTTCGGCGAGGGCGGCGAGGCGGGGGTCGGCGCGGCGCGCACCATCAAGCAACGGGGTCTCGGCGGGAAGGTGGTGGTGTTCAGCGCCGACATGAGCATCGCGGCGGCCCAGGAACTGGCGGACCACACCATCGTCAAAGGCGTCGCCGACGTTTCGGGCCAGGGGATCGGCAAGCTCGCGCTCGAACAGGCCCTCGCAGGCGCCGACAAGAAACCAGCCGCCGCCCTCGTGGTGCCGATGCCGATCAGCGTCTTCACGACCTCGGAGGAGGCCAGAGCCTGGCTCGCCAGCCATAAGGATGGCCTGTCCTGAGAAGGCCTTCGCGCCGTCGAGAAAGCGGTCCAATGACGGTGGCGCCCGACGAGGCGTCCCCTCCCACCATCGACGCAGGGAACTGACATGAACACGATGCCGGCGGCGTTCCTCCCGGGCAACTCGACCGTCGAGTTGCGCGACGTGCCCCTGCCGCGGCCTGGCATCGGGCAGGTGCTGATCCGCATGCGGGCGTCCGGCATCTGCGGCAGCGACATTCACTACATCTACCACAAGCATCTCGGAGACGATCCGCGCACCTCCTATCAGGGCGTCGTGGCGGGCCACGAACCGGCCGGCGAGGTCGTCGAACGCGGTCCGGGATGCCGACACTTCCAGACCGGGGACCGGGTCGCCGTCTACCACATCTCCGGCTGCGGCTTTTGCCGCAACTGCCGCAAGGGCTTCCAGATCTCCTGCGACGACCCGCTCCGCGCCGCCTACGGCTGGCAGCGCGACGGCGGGCACGCGCCCTACCTGATCGCCGACGAGCGCGACCTCGTGCATCTTCCCGATAGCCTCAGCTTCAAGGACGGCTGCTTCATCTCCTGCGGGGTCGGCACCGCCTACGAGGCGGTGCTGCGCGGCAACGTGTCGGGCAGCGATGCCGTGCTTGTCGTCGGCCTCGGACCCGTGGGCATGGCGGCCCTCATGCTCGCCAAGGGCCGCGGTGCGCGCAGCCTCATCGGCGTCGACGTGCAGCCCGAGCGTGTCGAGACGGCGCGCAGGCTCGGTCTGCTGGAGCATGGCTTCGTCTCCGGCCCCGACACGCTCGAGGCGGTGAACGAGGCTACGCGCGGTGGCGCCTCCGTGACCATCGACTGCTCGGGCAATCCCCGGGGACGAGTCCTCGCCCTCCAGGCGACCCGGAGTTGGGGTCGCTGCGTCTACATCGGCGAGACGGGGCCGGTGCAGTTCGACGTCAGCGACGACCTCCTGCATCGGCAGAGGACCATCTACGGATCCTGGGTCACCAGCGTCCACAACATGGACCAGTGCTGCGAGGATCTCGACGCCTGGGGCCTGCATCCACATGACATTATCACGGACAGCTTCCCGCTCGACCGTGTCGCCGATGCCTATGCGCTGATGGCCGGCGGCCGCTCCGGCAAGGTCGTCGTCGAGTTCCCCGGCTGACGGTCGCCCGGAGAATCACCGCATGGACCTCGCCATCGCCAACGAGCACCTCGGCCTCGTAGTCACCACCGCGGGCGGCAGCGTGTGGCGGTTCTTCGCCAGACTCGAGGGCGGCGACGTCCCGATCTTCCGCGCGCCCCCACCCGGCCCGGCGCGCAACCCTCTATCCGCCGGCTGCTTTCCGCTGGTGCCCTTCGGCAACCGGGTTCGTGGCAACCGCTTCGCGTTCGAGGGCGAGGAGCATCGGCTGAAGCCGAACACGGACTGGGATCCCCACTACCTCCACGGCGACGGCTGGACCAGCTCGTGGACCGTGTCGGAGGCCGGGAACACGGCGATCCGTCTCGGCCTCGACCACGGCGCGAGCGGAACGCCTTATGCCTTCTCATGCGAACAGAGCTTCGTGCTCGACGGTCCGGCCTTGACCATGACGCTTTCGGTCGAGAACCGCGGCCCCGTGGCGCTTCCCTTCGGGCTCGGCTGGCATCCCTACTTCCCGCTCACGCCGCGCACGGTGCTGACAAGTCGGTCGGCGTCCTATTGGGACGAAGACGATCAGTGGCTGCCGACCGTGCGTCACTCGACGGGCGGCGACCTGGACTTCAGCGGCGGCGCGCATCTACCGAGGCGCTGGGTCAACACCCTGTTCGAGGGGTGGGACGGTCGGGCCGCGATCCACTGGCCCGAGCACAACCTCGCCATCGTCGTCGAGGCCGATCCTCTGTTCGACCGCAGCCTCATCTTCGTGTCGGATCCCGCCTTCGACTCGGGCTACGCCTACGACTTCTTCTGCTTCGAACCGATGAGCCACGGCATCGACGGGCACAACGTGACGGACGGTGCCGGGCTTCGCCGCCTCGCGCCGGGCGAAAGCCTTGCCGGGAGCTTCCGCATCGCACTCGGCCCGACACCCGACGAGAACGGACGAACGTCATGACGGTCCTGACCGCACCGGATGCCCGCCCGCAACGGCACAGCCCCTTCGGCTCGCTCGCGGTGAACGAAGTCGGCCTTCTCGTCATTCTCGCGCTGCTCTACGTCGGCTTCGGATCGACGACGACGGGCTTCCTGTCGGCCAACAACCAGCTCTCCATCCTGCGGGACGGGGCTTCGATCGCCATCGCGGCCTGGGCCGTCACGCTGATCATCATCGCGGGCGAGATCGACGTCAGCGTCGGCCCCATGGTGGCCTTCACCTCCGTGTGTCTCGCATTCCTGCTGCAGGCTCACGTCCCCGTGCTGGTCGCCATCGCGGCCGCATTGGCGATCGGCGCCGCGCTCGGCACGGTCGCGGGCGTGCTGAGGGCCTATTTCGGCATGCCTTCCTTCGTGGCGACGCTCGGGCTGTGGAGCGCGCTACGCGGCCTCGCCTTCTTCGCCACTAACGCGCTGCCGGTCACCTTCTCCGACGACGACCTCCTCGACTCGCTTGCCGACCAGTGGTTCGGCATCCCGGCCTCAGCCGTGGTGATGCTGGTGCTTTTTGCGGTCTTCACGTTCGTGAGCCGCAAGACCGCCTACGGGCGCTCCATCTTCGCCATCGGCGGCAACGCCAGTGCGGCCGAACTCTGCGGCATTCCGGTTGCCCGCATCCGCGTGCTGCTGTTCACGACCTCGGGCGCCATGGCGGCCGTGGCGGGGGTCTTGCTGACGGCGCGCCTCGGATCGGGGAATGCCGGAACGGCGTCCGGGCTCGAGTTCGACGTCATCGCCGCCGTGGTGATCGGCGGCACATCCCTGTCGGGCGGGCGCGGCTCGATGCTGGGGAGCCTTCTCGGGGTCTTTGTCATCACGCTGATCGGCAACGGCCTGGTGCTGCGCGGCATCAACCCGTTCTTCCAGGAGGTGGTGCGCGGCGTCATCATCGTCGTCGCGGTGCTGGCCAACACGCTCGTGACCCGGTTCCGCGAGCATCGGCGGGGTCTGCGATGAGCGTTGCCACGACGGGACGGCTCGCGGCCGAGGGCGCGTCGATCGCGACCGTCCGCGGCGCCCGCAAGCGCTACCCGGGCGTCGTCGCGCTCGACGGCGTCGACTTCGACGTCGCACCGGGCGAGGTCCGGGCGCTGCTCGGCAAGAACGGCGCCGGCAAGTCGACGCTGATCCGCCTGTTGACCGGCGCCGCGACGCCCGATGACGGCGACGTCCTGATCGGGGAGCGACCGCTCCTCGGCACGGGCGCGCAACGGACCGTCGAGGCGGCTCGGCTCGGCGTGCGGGCCGTCTATCAGGAACTCAGCCTCGTCCCCGGCATGAGCATCGCCGAGAACCTGTTCCTCGGCCGATGGCCCCGCCGTCGTGGCGCCCTCGACCATCGGGCCATGGACCACCTCTGCGGCGAGGCGCTCGGCGGCCTGGGCCTCGACCTCCACCCGTCGCGCAAGATCGAAAGCCTGAGCCCGGCGGAACGACAGCTCGTCGAGATCGCGCGTTCCTTGCTCGGCTCCCCGCGGCTCGTGATCCTCGACGAGCCGACCAGCTCCCTCGCGGCCGCCGAGGTGGATCGCCTGTTCGGGGCGGTGCGCAGGCTCGCGGCCGCCGGGATCGCGGTGATCTACGTCAGCCACCGCATGGCGGAGATCCGGGAGATCGCCTCCAGCGCCACCGTCATGCGCGACGGCCGCGTCGTCGACACGGTCGACATCGCAGGCGCCTCGACGGCGGAGATCGTCCACATGATGCTGGGGCACGAGGCAGGCGAGGAGCGTCTCGTCGCGCGGGCCGCGGACGGACCCGTCGTGCTCGAGGTCAAGGACCTCGTCTCGCGGCCGAAGCTGTCGGGCGTCGACGTCGCGCTTCGGCGAGGCGAGGTCTTGGGAATAGCCGGCCTGCTCGGGGCGGGCCGGACGGAGCTGCTCCACGCCATCGTGGGCCTCGCGCCCATACAGGGCGGGACGGTCACGTTGAACGGCCGCGACCTCGCCGGGCGATCCTATATCCAGCGCGTCCGCGCCGGCCTTGGCTTCACGCCCGAAAGCCGGAAGGAGGATGGCATCCTGCCGCTCCTCGGCGTCGACGAGAACATCGTTGCGGTCGATTTCGGGAAGGTCGCGCGGCTCGGGGTCGTGTCGCGGCGGCGCATGCAGGCGGCTGCGGCCGAGGTCATCGCTCGGATCGGAATCAAGGCAGCCCGGGCCGGCACCCCGATCGGGACGCTGTCGGGCGGCAACCAGCAGAAGGCCGTGATCGGTCGCTGGATCTTCGCCGGGAGCCAAATCCTGCTCCTCGACGAGCCGACGCGCGGCGTCGACGTGGAAGCCAAGGCGCAGATCTACCGGATCGTGCGCCAGCTCGCGGCCGCGGGGAAGAGCGTCGTCTTCGTCTCGAGCGAAGTCGAGGAACTGCCCAACGTTTGCGATCGAGTTCTCGTGCTGAAGCACGGCCGCTTCGTCGAGGAGTTCGTGGCGCCGGACATCCGGACCGACCGGCTGATGGCGGCTTGTCTGTGATGGGCGTGGCGTCCCCCGCCGGACGAACCCAAGAAGTCGACGGGCGGTCTACCGCCCGCATCACCCCCAGGGAGAACCAAGCCATGCATCGCATCCTACGATCATTGACCTTCGCCGGCCTGCTGGCCGGTGTCGCCGCCGGAGCCGCCGCGGCGGCCGAGACCAAGATCGGTTTCGTCGTGAAACAGCCGGAGGAACCGTGGTTCCAGGATGAATGGAAGTTCGCCGACCAGGCCGGCAAGGAGAAGGGCTTCACGGTCGTCAAGATCGGGGCCGAGGACGGCGAGAAGGCGCTGGCGGCGATCGACAACCTCGGCGCACAGGGCGCACAGGGCTTCATCATCTGCACGCCCGACGTGAAGCTCGGCCCGGCGCTCCTCGCCAAGGCCAAGGCCAACGGCCTGAAGATGATGACGGTCGACGACCAGCTCGTGGACGGCGCCGGCCACCAGCTCGTCGAGGTTCCCCACATGGGCATCTCGGCCACGAAGATCGGCGAGCAGGTCGGCACCGCCATCGCGGCCGAAGCCAAGCGGCGCGGCTGGGACCTGAAGGACGTTGGCGTCATCCGCGTCTCCTACGACCAGCTCCCGACCGCCAAGGACCGGGTGGACGGTGCCACCGCGGTGCTACTCAAGGACGGCCTGCCGCCGGCCGACATCTTCAACGCGCCCCAGGACAAGACCGACACCGAAGCCGCGCTCAACGCCGCCACGACGGTCATCAACGCCCATCCGGACGTGAAGCACTGGGCCGCCATCGGCCTCAACGACGAGGCCGTTCTCGGCGCCGTGCGGGCCACCGAGACCGTCGGCATCAAGCCGGCCGACGTCATCGGGGTCGGGATCGGCGGGGCCGACTCGGCCATCAACGAGTTCAGGAAGGGGAGCCCGACTGGGTTCTTCGCCACCGTGATCATCTCGCCCAAGCGCCACGGCTATGAGACCGCTTCGGACATGTACGCCTGGGTCTCGCAGGATAAGGAGCCGGCCAAGCTCACCCAGACGGCCGGGCAGTTGGCAACACGAGACGACTTCGCCAAGGTTCGCCAGGACCTCGGCATCCAATGAGGCGGAGGTCTTGAGCGCCGGCATGGGATCGCTGGTCGTCGAGGACGTCCGCAAGGGCTTTCCCGGCGTGCAGGCGCTCAAGGGCGTGTCCTTCGCGGTGCCGGCCGGCACCGTGCATGGGCTTCTGGGTGAGAATGGCGCCGGCAAGTCGACGCTGATCAAGATCCTCGGCGGCGACTACCGCGCCGACGCCGGCACGATCGCGCTCGACGGGGCGCCGTTCCGGCCGACAGGCGTCAAGGACGCCATGTCGGCCGGGATCGCGGTCGTGCACCAGGAACTGCAGCTCGTCCCGGAACTCAGCGTCGGCGAGAACCTGACGCTCGGCCGGTTCCCGAGCCGCGGCGGCGTCGTGTCGTTCGGCGCGCTGCACGCCCGGGCCGAGGCGGCTCTCGCCGCCGTCGGCGGCACCATCGCGTCTCGCGCCAAGGTGGCCCGTCTGTCGATCGGCCAACGGCAGATGGTCGAGATCGCCAAGGCCCTGATGGTCGACGCGAAGGTGATCGCCCTCGACGAACCGACCTCCTCGCTGTCGTCGACCGAGAGCGAGGTCCTGTTCGCGCTGATCGACAAGCTACGCGCGCAGGGCAAGATCATCCTCTACGTCTCGCACCGGCTCGACGAGGTGTTCCGGCTCTGTGACGGAGCCACCGTGCTGCGCGACGGCCAGGTGGCCGCGAGTTTCGACACCATGCGGGGCGTCACGCGCGACGAGATCGTGCATCGCATGGTGGGGCGGGAGATCCAGGACGTCTGGGGCTGGCGCGGCCGCGACACCGGGCCCGAGGTGCTGGCGGTCCGGGACCTGTCGGGATCGAAGCTTCCCCGTCCGGCGAGCTTTTCGATCCGCGGCGGCGAGATCCTGGGCTTCTTCGGTCTCGTCGGGGCGGGTCGCAGCGAACTCATGCGGCTGGTGTATGGCGCCGATCCCGCGGAGGCCGGCAGCGTCGTTCTCGAAGGTCGACCCGTCGCGCGCTCGCCCCGGGGCGCCATCGGGGTCGGCCTCGTGATGTGCCCGGAAGACCGCAAGGCCGACGGCATCGTGCAGGGCCGGTCGGTCGGTGAGAACATCGTGATCTCCACGCGGCGGCACTTCTCGCGCTTCGGTCTCATCGACGCGCGCCGGGAAGCTACGATCGCCGACGCCTTCATCGACCGGCTGCGCGTGAAGACCCCGAGCCGCCGCCAGGACATCGGCAACCTGTCGGGCGGCAATCAGCAGAAGGCCATCCTCGCCCGCTGGCTCGCCGAGCCGTCCCTCAAGGCCCTTCTGGTCGACGAGCCCACGCGCGGCATCGACGTCGGCGCCAAGGCGGAGATCTACGGCATCCTCTACGACCTCGCCGCCAAGGGGCTCGCCATCGGCCTCGTGTCGAGCGACCTGCCCGAAGTGATGGGCGTGTGCGACCGCATCCTGGTCATGCGGGAAGGGCGGATCGCCGCCGAGTTCACCCGCGACGCCTTCGACGAACATACCATCCTCGCCGCCGCCCTGCCGGCCGCCTCCGGAGACTCGCGTTCATGAATCATCTACGGAGGCTGCTGCTCGGCGAGCAGGGGCTCGTGGTGCTCTTCCTCGTCGCCTATGCGGCCGTGGCGGTGCTGGTGCCGAACTTCTTTACCGAGCGGAACATGCTCGGCCTGCTCCAGTCGGTCGTGACGATCGGCATCGTGGCGGGGAGCATGATGCTGTGCCTGGCGTCGCGCGACTTCGACCTGTCGGTCGGCTCGACCGTCGCCTTCGCCGGCATGGCGGCCGTTATCGGCGCCAACGCGACCGGCAGCGTCGCCCTCGGCGTCGCCCTCGCGCTCGCGGCGGGCGGCCTCGTCGGTGTCGTCAACGGCGTCGTGATCGCCAAGCTCAGGATCAATGCTCTCATCGCAACCCTGGCAACGCTGCAGATCGTGCGCGGCCTCGCCCTGATCGCCAGCAACGGCAGGGCCGTCGGCATCAACGACCCAAGCTTCTACGCCATCGCACAGACGTCGCTGCTCGGCGTTCCCGCACCAATCTGGATCATGCTGCTCTGCCTCGCCGCCTTCGGCTTCACGCTCAATCGCACGGTGTTCGGCCGCAATGTCCTCGCGATCGGAGGCAATCCGGACGCGACTCGCCTCGCTGGCGTGGACGTCGTGGGCACGCGGATCTGGATCTTCGCCCTCCAGGGCGTGATGTGCGGCATCGCCGGCGTCCTGCTGGCGTCCCGCATCACCAGCGGGCAGCCCAATGCCGCGACCGGCCTCGAACTCTCAGTCATCTCCGCCTGCGTCCTCGGCGGCGTGTCTCTGGCGGGTGGCCGGGCGGCGATCTCGGGCGTCGTGGTCGGGGTCCTGATCCTCGGTATCGCCGAGAACGCCATGAACCTCCTCAACATCCAGGCCTTCTACCAGTATCTCGTGCGCGGCGTCATCCTGCTGCTAGCCGTGATGCTCGACAATCTCCGGAGTCGTTCTCTCCGAAGATCGTAATGCAAAGCACAACCGACGTCCTGACGGTGTCAAAGTAGGTTGGAAGGGCCTGGCCGTTGACGAACGCGGGTACGGGCAACGTGGCTTTCGCACCACGGCAAGTCCGGGCCACTCACTAATCGGCTGTTCGGTCCAGCGACGTAGTATGGTGGACACACTTCAGCGCGGGGCCGGTCCATTGCAGACCTCGCACCGAACCTGCACCTCGATGAAGATGTTGTCCGGCCCCGCTGCCTGCCCCGTCGATCGGATCATCTCACGTTGGTAGAAACGCGGCGCACGGGCCAGTAAGCAAGGCGACCACCTCGGCAATCTGCTCGACTTCGGCAATGCGGCCAAGCGGATGGGCGTTATCCTGCCAGACCGATCAACCGCATCTGCCACGAAAGGCCTCGACGTTGGCCGTCTCGGTCATGCTGGGTCGGCGCACCATCGCCCGGAAAGTTGCTTGGCGCAGGGTGGCGCTGGTGGTCCCGTCGGTTGCGCAGGCGAGAGCCTAAGCCCCGAGTGCGAGGATACGAGCAAGTCGTGGACGCAACTCAGATCGCTCCGGTGACCTGCGCGACCTCGCCGTCCAACGCTCGGCTCATCGCGCTACTCCGTCGGTGTTGAGCCCGATCATTGGACCACGGCTGCTGAAGCAGAAGGTCTGGATAAATATCTGACGAACGAAAGTGCCTCGAAGGACCGATTGACAATTCTTGGTCCAACAAATTACGCTACCGCTGCAGGCTTGACCTTCGAAAGGCTGGAGACCTTGCGGTCATGAAACTCGGCTTCGGGCTCCGCCGCCACATGCTGGACGACGCGCACTACGCCTTCGCCCGGCAGTGTGGGCGACCCACATCGGCATCTTCATGCCTAACCACGCACCGCCCATGACCTACGAGGCTCCCTGGCACTCCGGCATGGCCTTTCCGATCAGTGCATTGCTGCGGGCGGCCATCGCGGGCCTGCCGCCGCGCGGCGGGGAGGCCTCCTGACTGTGATCGTCGCAGCCGCCGCGCAGTTCGATTGGTCGTCATGGAAAGCGTAACCGCGCCCTCCCGCTCTGCCGCCGATGCGGTTCCGTACGGGACCACCGTGGATGTCCTGGTGCGAAAAATCCGCGCGCTGATCCGGGATCGCGGCCTGGGGGTCGGCGATCCTCTGCCTACCGAGCGTGAACTCGGCGAGCATCTGCAGGCCAGCCGCAACACGGTGCGCGAGGCGCTGCGGACGCTGAAGACCTACGGGATGATCGACGTGCGCCCGAAGGTCGGCGCCGTGATCGTCGACAGGGGCGTGGCGGCCGCCTTCGACCTTCTGTCGGCCAACATGGACGTCTCGCTCGAAACCTTCGCGGACGTGCAAGGCTTCCGCCGCATCGTCGAGGTCGGGATCGGGGATGCGGTCATGGCGGTCGCGTCGGCCGACCTCGCCCGGCTCGACGAATTGAACGCCACGCTGCGGTCCGCGCAAGGCATGGACGCGGCGGCCGAGGCCGACTTCCTATTCCACACTGCGCTGATCGGTCTTGCCGGCAATCGCACGCTCGATGACATCTATCAATTTCTGAAGCCCGCCGTCATGCGGCTCATGCTGCTCGGCAAGTCGCGGCGGCCAGCCATCGACGGCACCTTCCAAGAACACGACGGCATCGTCCAGGCGGTGCGCCGGCGTGATCGCACGGCTTACGCCTATCTGGTCAGCCGTCACCTCGAATACGGCGCGCAATTCATCAGCGGGTCGGATCGGTCGCCGTAACAGCCGGCGACTGAGCACAACAACAGAACAACAATCAGGAAGAGGGAAACGTCCATGACTACACCAGCGAAACACGTTTTCGGCGCCGCCTTGATAGCGGCTGGCTTGATCACCGGTGCGCAAGCGGCGGAACTGCCCACCATCGGCGGGATCGTATTCCAGCAGGACCAGTACTTTCGGGGCATCCAGCTCGGTCTCCAGGCCGGCGCGAAGGACATTGCCACCCTGCTACAGGGCAATTCGGAATCGAAGGCCGAGAAGGAAGCGACCCTGGTCGACACCTTCGTGTCGCGTGGCGCCAAAGCCATCGTGATCGCGCCGATCAGCGCCAAGGCCTCCGTCAAGGCGCTGCAGCGCGCCAACGACAAGGGCGTCAAGATCGTGCTCTACGGCACCCACATGGATGCCGACTTCCCGGTGGCCTTTATCGGCACGTCGGATGGCGACATCGGGATGGGCTCGGGCAAGATCGCGGCGAAGTTCATCAAGGAGAAGCTGGGCGGCAAGGCCAACCTCGGCATCCTGGCGTTCCGCTCGCAGCTCGCCGAGCAGAGCGACGCGCGCACCAACGGTTTCCTGGCCGCTGCCAAGGAAGGGGTGACCCTCAACACCGTCGCGCAGCAGGATGGCTTTCTCGCCGAGAAAGCGGTCGCGGTCGCCAGCGACCTGCTGACCGCGCATCCGGAGATTAACGTCCTTTACGCGGCCAACGAGGGTGGCACCGTGGGCGCGGTCCAGGCCGTGCGGCGGGCCGGCAAGCAGGGCAAGGTGTTCGTGTTCGGTACCGACGGGTCGGAGCAGCTCGCCAACTTCCTGCTTGATCCCGACGGCGTGCTGATCGCCACCACGGCCCAGCAGCCGGTCGAGGTCGGTAAGGACGCGATTCAGACCGCGCTCCAGGCCATCGATGGCAAGACGGTCGACAAGCAGGTCCTGGTCCCGGCCCTGCCGCTCTCCCGCGACGATAAGGCCGGCGTCGAAGCCTTCTTGGCCAGCGCAAAGGCGATGCAGTGACGGACGGCCGGCGCGCATCGCGGTCGCGTTGACGGAGCAACCGAAACCATGACGCAGGGCGCCATCGAACTCGTCGGTGTGGCGAAAGCCTATGGGCCGACGCTGGCGCTGGCGCCCTTCACGCACAGGTTCGAGCCCGGCCGCGTGCACGCCCTCATGGGCAAGAACGGGTCGGGCAAGTCGACCCTCATCAAGATCCTGGCCGGGGCGGTCAGGCCGACCCTTGGCCGGATGACAATCAGCGGCAAACCGGCGGTGTTCGACAGCCCGGTTGACGCGTTCAAGGCCGGCATCGTCACCGTTCACCAGGAACTCTCGCTGGTGCCCGTGCTGTCGGTCGGCGAGAACATCTATCTGGGGCGTCTGCCGCAGCGGCGCATGCTCGGGCGAAGCGTGGTCGACTGGCCCCGCGTGCACGCTGACGCCACCCGGCTCCTGCAGGGCATGGGGCTCGATATCGACTCGAGGGCGCCGGTCGGCTCGCTCAGCGTCGGCCAGCAGCAGGTGGTCGAGATCGTCAAGGCGATGTCGTTCCGGCCCGCCATCCTGCTGCTCGACGAGCCGACCTCTGCGCTGGCGTCGCGCGAGGTCGCGCTCCTGTTCGAGCTGGTGCGGCGTCTACGCAGCAGCGGTGTGACCATGATCTACATCACCCACCGCATGAACGAGCTGTTCGAGATCGCCGACACCTGCACGGTTCTGCGGGACGGCCACGCGATCGGCACCACCGAGATGACGGCCACCAGCCCGGAGGGCATCGTCGAAATGATGTTCGGCGACGTGGCCCGCGCGGTGCGGCCCGCGCGCCCGGCGGCCACGCGAGGCACGCCGGTCTTGGCGGTCCGCGGCCTGACGCGCGCCGGGGCGTTCACGGATGTCTCGTTCGACCTCCACCGCGGTGAGGTGCTGGGGTTTGCGGGACTGCTCGGGGCGGGGCGGACGGAGGTACTGCGCGCCGTGTTCGGGGCGGATCCCTTCGACGAGGGCACCATCGCGGTCGACGGGACGGAGGTGCGTCACCCCACACTTCGCCGCATGAAGGCGCTGGGGGTCGGCTACACGCCCGAGAACCGCAAGGAGGCCGGCCTGGTCCAGGCCCGCTCGGTTCACGATAACCTTTGCCTCGCCAGCCTCGGGCGCATCGCTCGCCACGGCTTGATCGACCGCGGCCGCGAGAAGCCGTTCGTGGACCGGCAGATCGAGGGGCTCGCCATCAAGGTGCCGGACGCCCTGCTGCCCGTGTCGTCGCTCTCGGGCGGCAACCAGCAGAAGATCGTCATCGGCAACTGGCTCAACACGCATCCAAAGGTCATGTTCTTCGACGAGCCCAGCCGCGGTGTCGACGTGCAGGCCAAGCAGCAGATCTTCGACATCATGTGGCGTGAGGCGGCCGGGGGCCTGTCTTCCGTCTTCGTGTCGAGCGAGCCGGAAGAGTTGTTGGAGGTCGCCGACCGCATTCTGGTGATGCGCCTCGGCCGCATCGTCGCCGAAGTCTTGCCCAGCGCCGTCACGCTCGCCGAACTCTACCGCCTCTGCATGGAAGGACGCCCGTCATGAGCGACACCGCCCGCCCTGTGTCCGGGATCCGGCCGCGGCGCATGGGGGCCACCATGCTCAAGATCTACACTATGGAGGCGATCCTGCTCGTCATCGTGGTGGTGCTGGTGACCTTCGCGCCCGGTTTTGCCACGCTGGGCAACTTCTTCAACGTGCTGCGCACCGTGTCGATGCTCGGCATCATCGCGTTCGGCATGACGGCCGTGATCATCGCGGGCGAGATCGACCTGTCGGTCGGGGCCGCGGTTGCCCTGGCAGGCTGCGTCGTGGCCTGGTTCTCGGGCGCCCTGTCGCCGCGCATCGGCTCGGTCGCGGCCGTCGGCCTCGGCGTGCTGGTCGCCATGGCGATCGGTTTCATGACCGGGGTGTTCACCGGCAGCATGCGGCGCTGGTTCAACGTACCCACATTCATCACCACGCTGGCGCTGTTCACGGCGTTGCGCGGCGCCGCCAACCTCATCACCGGCGGTTTCCCGCTGACCGACCTGCCGGACTGGTTCGGGTTCCTGGGCGCCGGCGACCTGTTCGGCGTCCCGTTCCCGGTCTACGTCTTCCTCACCGTATTCGCGCTCATGCACCTCCTCATGAAGTTCACGAGCTTCGGACGCGCCGTCTACGCGGTGGGTGGAAACGCCGAGGCGGCCCGCCTCTCGGGCATCGATGTCTTCTTCGTCAAGACGATGACGCTTGCCATCACCGGGGTGCTCACCGCCGTAACCGGGACGTTGATCGCCTCACAGATCGGCTCGGGTACCGGCAACACGGCCACCGGCATGGAACTCGACGTGATCGCCGCCACCATCATCGGGGGCACCAGTCTGTTCGGCGGCAAGGGCCGGGTCTGGGGCACCCTGCTTGGCGTGCTACTGCTCGGCTGCATCACCAATGGTATGACGCTACTCGACGTCTCCGAGTACTGGCAGTACGTCGTGCGTGGCGCCATCATCTTGGGTGCGGTCCTCCTGAACCAGGTTCTAGAGACTACAGGCCGATAGCGACACCATTTCCAATTGGTGAATGCTTAGACGACGCCTCAAGCGCTGCTGCGGTCGCGAACTCTCGTCGTTCCGGCTATCTCACGACGGCAACCGTAAGACATCGCCCGTCCTCCGCAACTTCCAATGTAGGCGCGGCCGGGGCCGGAGCCGCGCCATCCGATGCTGGGAAGGCGGACGAAGGCTGGAACTTGCCTGACCGATCTGGCCGTAGCTCCCGATGATGCGGGTTGAGGCTACGGGAGACGCGGTCAGAGTCGCGTTATCTGAACTGGTCACGACGCCCCGTGTCTTGAACTCACGATCGACCCGAGTCCCAGAGCGAGGCTGATGCGACCGACGTCCCGCCTGCGCGCTGATTCTCAATTCATGGATCGTCAAGCGGTCAGGCTGTGCCGACAGATCGACAGGTTTGACTGACCGAGCGGGCCACTCCGCTCGAGATCGGCTGCAGTCGACCTCGGCAGACGAGAGCGAAAAGGGGACCGGCAACGTCTGCTCCGGAGCAAGCCTCGGCGCGCACACAACGCCCTACTTGGGTAGAAAGGAACCGTTGACAGAGCCCTGATTTCGACCGTTCGCAATCAGCGGCCGCGATATATCAGGTCAGCCATTGGCGAGGGCAGAAGGGCCGCAAAGTCCGGGCAGAACAGTAGATTGCGTGGCCTGCTTGCGGCCTTACGCATTCTACCCTCGGGTTAGCAACTCAAGTTGGCTGCGCGCCCCCCCAACCAAACACACCAACCCAGCCAAGACCCACAGCCCCAAGGCCAAAAGCCAAGGGGCTGAAACGCGTTTAGGGAAGTGTGAAGCAGCGAGCCAGCATTGGGAGCCCGCTATTGCCGACTTCGATCGTTAGCGGGACGTCACGTCGGCAGGGGAGGGCGGAAACTGTCGTCTGTACGGCCTTAGACTGAGATGCCGCCGTCGACCCTGAGATGGGCTCCGTTGACGAAGCTGGAGTCCGGGCCCGCCAGGAAGGCCACCAAGGCCGCGACTTCCTCCGGTCGTCCCAGGCGCTGGAGTGGGATGGCGGCTTTGGCGGCCTCCAGATGCGGGCCCAGAGCAGACCGCAGTAGAGCAGTTTCGACACGTCCGGGCTGGACGTTGTTGATCGTAATGCCCCTCGGCCCGAGGTCGCGGACAAGTCCGCGCGTCAGACCCGCTATGGCGCCCTTGGTCATCGCGTAGATCGCGTGCCCGGAGGCCGGCATGTAATCGCTGCTGATGCTGCCGATGTTGATGATGCGCCCGTCCCGGCCCATGTGGTGCAGCGCCTCCTGGATCGCCGCGACCACGCCTTTAATGTTGACGGCGATCATCATGTCGAGATCACCCGTGGCGTAGTCGGAGACCTCTCCACTCAGTTCGACGGCGGCATTGTTGACGAGAATGTCGATATGTCCAAACACGTCCGCGGTTTCGCGCACGGCGCGTCGGACCGCATTCTCACTGCCACTATCGGCCAGGATCGCTAGGGCCCGGCCACCCTCTCCCTTGATCGTGTGCACGACATCGTCGGCAGAGGTTTTGGACCGGGCGTAGGTCAGGGCGACGGCGCGCCTTCTCGCGCCAAACGCACCGCGATCGCGGCACCGATGCCCCGGGATCCGCCTGTCACGAACGCGACTTTCGACTGCAGCATGCTATCTGTCCCTCAGGGTCGAAGGCAGTGTGACAGCGATCAGTGGCAGCAGTGTTTCAAGATCAACGTTTCAGTTTCGATCGTAATTCGTAATATCGAAACTTCGAAAACAAAGAACCTTCGCTTATCAATGGCTGCGACAGCGCTACTTGTAGCATTGTGTTGCATTTGTCATCTCGGCGACACTGACGGCAGCGATTCCGTAACAAGAGACGGTGATCATGATAGTCGGCACAGATGAGTGTCGGCTTCCTACCGTTTCCGCCCGATGGACATCGCCATGGCCCAGCACGAACCGACGCAGCACCGGCATGACCGAGGCATGACGCTTGGTGCCCACGCCATCGTGGTCGGCGGCGGCATCGCCGGCCTGGTCTCGGCCCGCGCTCTGGCGGATCACTTCGAGACCGTGACGGTGATCGAGCGCGATCCTCTCACGGACGATGCGGTGCCCAGGCCGGGGGTGCCGCAGGCGACGCATCTGCATTTTCTCCAGGCGGGCGGACTCGAGGGCCTCTGCACCCTGTTCCCGGATTTCGAAGCCGATCTGGAGCAGGCCGGCGCCGTGCGGATCCGGATGGGTCTCGATTTCCGGGACGAAGTTCCAGGGTTGAACCCGCTACCTCGCCGTGACCTTGGCATCACGTCCTACACCCTCACCCGGCCGCTTCTGGAACACCTGATCCGGCGGCGGTTGAGCGGCCTGCCGAACGTGACGATTCGGGATCGCTGCCGCGCCCTGCGCCTCCTCACCGCACCGGATGGGGACATCTCGGGCGAATTGCTCGCAAGCGCCTCGGGGAAGGAGACGCTGGTGTCCGCGTTCGTGGTGGATGCGACGGGACGTGACGCCTTGACCGCGGACCTTCTGCGGGATAAGGGCTGGACGCCGCCGGCCGAGACGAGGATCGGCGTGGATATCGGCTATGCCACGGCCGTCTTCGCGATGCCGGCGAGGCTTCCCACAGCCTGGAAGGGCGTCGCGGTACGACCGGCGCCTCCCCGCAGTCTTCGCGGCGCCATCATGGTTCCGATCGAAGGTCGTCGCTGGATCCTCAGCCTTGCCGGTGTCCAAAAGGATCAACCGCCGTTTGACGAGGCAGGGTTCATGGCCTTCGTCCGCGACCTGCCGACGTCGACAATCGAGCAGGCGCTGCAAGGCGCCGTCCGGCTTGGCGACATCCGCCGCTTCCGCCTGCCCGAAAGTGTCTGGCGCCGCCACGATCGCATCGAGCGGTGTCCCGAAGGAGTGGTTCCGATGGCGGATGGGATCTGCCGCTTCAACCCCATCTACGGGCAGGGAATGACCGTGGCGATCAAGGAGGCGCTGGTGCTGGCTCGCCTGCTGCGGGAGCGGGCGGGAACGCACGATCCGCTGGTCGGCTTCAACCGGGCTTTCCAGACGGCGATCCTGCCTTTGATCGACGCCGCTTGGTCGGCGGCCGCGGTGCCCGATTTTGCCTTTCCGCTGACCCGGGGTGAGCGTCCCGAGGATTTGGCTGAACGCATGCAGTTCAGCGCCGCGGCGTTCAGGGCCGCGTTTCACGACCCCGAGATCCACCGGACTCTTTTCGAAGTCCGCCAGATGCTCAAGCCACCGGGTGCACTGCGCTCGCCCGACATGGAAGCACGGATCCTGGCCGAAAGGGTGTCTCGCTAACGCGAACGGGCGTCTGAGCGATCGATATACCGTCGTCGCTGCTCGTCCGGGTCGCGTCGAACGACTCAAGGACCCAACACCATCCTCACAAGGCGCCGGTCGAGCCTCTTGCGGCGAGAGCCTCGCCGCGGCTGGGGCGCAACACGGCGACCGCCGTGGAACGGCCAGTCACTTCGAGGGCGCTCACCGTCTCGCCGCCGCCCCGCGCGAGCGGCCGCGAGGACGGCCTCCGCGATGTCAGGCGTCGGAGACCTGCCGGGGTGTCTTCGACGGCCAGCGAACCCGCACGGGGTCGATCCAGCGGATGCCGAAATGGCCCTGCATGGTCGGGCCGCTGTCCGCCAGTTGCAGGCCGGGCAAGCGAGACGTCAGGGCCGCGAGGGCTTCTTCGAGTTCGGCCTTGGCGAGCCCTTCGCCCAGGCAGCGATGGGCCCCGCCGCCGAACACCATGTGCAGGCGCTGCTGATCGGCGCGGTGGATATCGAACCTGTCCGGTCGCTCGAAGACGGCTTCATCGCGCAGGGCTGACATGGTCGAGAGGGAGACGATTCGGTCGGCGGGCAGGCGTCCACCCCCGAGATCGATGGGCTCTTGCGTCACCCGCGCGATCGATCCGACGCTGGGTTCGAAGCGCAGGCTCTCCGCCACTGCAGCGGGAACCAGCGCGGGGTCGCGGCACACCTCGCCGTAGTGTCCATGCTGGAGCAGCAGGTTGGCCATGCTGGCCAAAGCCGCGCGGGTCGTGTCGCTGCCGCCGATGATCAGGATGGCAATCTGCACGATGCCCTCGCTGGCCGATAGCCGATCGCCCTCTCCCAGGGCGGCGAGATAGGCGGTGAGGAAGTCGTCGGCCGGCTCCCTGCGGCGCCGATCGAGCGCCTCCTCGGCATAGGCCAGCAGGTGGCGCGTATCCTCCTGGAGCGACAAAGGTCCTTCGGCGATGGGTTGAGAGCTGAGGACGCGCGCCACGCTGTAGACGAGCTTGGTGAAGGTGGGGACATCCTCGGCGGGCAAACCCAGCACGGCGGCGATGACGCGGGCGGGAAGCGGCGACGCGAAGGCATCGAGCAGGTCGATCTCGCCATTCTGGTCCCAGCCGTCGATGATCTCCTCCGCAACCGCCCGGATCATCGGACGCAGGCTGGCGATTAGTCGAAGCGAGAAGGTTCGCGTGAACGGTGCACGCCGGTGGCGATGCACGTCGCCGTTCGATGTCAGCATGCCCTCGTCGAAAAGTCGGAACAAAGGTCCGTCTTGGATACCCAGAGAGCGGATGTAGTCCGTCTCGGTCTGCCTGAGGCGATGGTCGGTCGAGAGCTGTCGGACGTCGCTGGCGCGCAGGACGACCAGCATACCGTCGCTGCGCCGGATGAAGGGAACGCGGGTTCTGAAATAGCGGAAAACGCCGTGCGGGTCGGCTGCGAGATTCTCGAGAGATACGAGCGGTACCGACACGCCGGACAGCGTGGATGGATCTTCGATCATGGAACCTCCTCGGGTTCCTCGCATCATCCCGCGTTACCGCTCCGCGTCGATGTCGGCCATTCTCGATCGCGCTACGTCTGTAATCGAATTCACCCGACACGGCGGAAGCTGATCCTGTCCTATCGCGGCAACAGGCGGTATTGCATTCATTCGGGAGTGATTGAACCAGATCGGGTCAGAAAGCTAAGGCCTGGCCTGGATCGGACAGACCGCGTCGCCGAAGCAACAGTAATCGCCCGGTGCCTCGATCACCTTTCGATGGACACACCCGGTGCCGCAACCGCGCGCCACCCCGTTCGAATACCAAAGCATGATGGAGGGCCGTCACGGCAGGGCGCAACCTGCACCCATTCCCGTTTCTCGAAGAGCAGAGACTGACATGAACAGGACGAGTAGTCAGAGCGCGCCGGACGCCGAAACCGTTCGCCGACGGTCTCGCGTTTTGGTGGTGGAAGACGATCCCGGAATGCAGCGCATGGTGGCCGACTACCTCGACGCGCACGGGACCGAGACGGCCGTTGCGGCAAACCGTAAGGATATGTTGAGCCTTCTCGCTCGAGACAGTTTCGATCTCATGGTGCTCGATCTCCGGCTCGGAGCCGATGACGGGCTCGATCTCCTACGCGAGTTGCGCGCCCAGAGTGACCTGCCGGTCATCATCGTGACCGGTCATGGCAGCGACGAGGTCGACCGGGTGCTGGGGCTGGAACTCGGCGCCGACGATTATCTCACCAAGCCGTTCAGCTTGCGCGAACTCCTCGCCCGCATCCGTGTCGTGCTGCGGCGGGTCGAGACGGCACGCAACGAACCGGCCATGATGGCGGCGTCCGGCCTGTCCAGCTTCTCCGGCTGGGTGCTCAACCGCCGCGCGCGCCGCCTCACCGATCCGGAGGGAGCCGAAGTCGCTCTCACCAAGAGCGAATACGCGCTCCTGGTAGCCTTTCTCGACAGCCCCGGCCGGCCTCTGAGCCGCGAGCACCTGCTGCAGGCGACCCGCGTCCACGAAGACATCTACGACCGCAGCATCGACGTGCAGATCCTGCGCCTTCGCCGCAAGCTGGAAGGCGATCCGGCGACTCCCACGATGATCCTGACCGAACGTGGCTTCGGTTATCGTTTCGCGGTCCCGGTCGAGCATGTGCGGCCTGCGGTGCCGGTGCTGCGGTCCAGCGCGCGACACTAGGGGCTGGCCGGGGGCCGCGAGCAACGGGCCTGAAATTCCGGCTGGGAACGATTGGCTGGTCGAGCAGAACCGTTGCGCCAAGGCACGTGCCAGCTCGATCCTGGTGCAGGCGGCGGCGATCCCCAGCCAGCCTGCCGACGGCGGAGACAACATCCCGCGATGCATAAAAGGCGGCGAAGGATTGCGGCATGATCTCGGCGCGAGCGCGGAACGGCGAAGTACCCAGCACCTAATCGACCGCAACCCGTAAAGGCGATCACCTCTGGATCGTAGCTGAGGAACGTGTGGAGAGTGACCGCGGTCGCGGCGTCGGCAGACCGCTAGGAGCCGCGGTTCGCGATGTCCCGCTCGAAATCGCGGATCATGGCGTTGATCTGCTCGGGAACCAGGAGCGGGGAGAAGTGGCCGGAGCCGACCGTCTGGCCCACCACGAGGTTCGGGCGCAGCGCCTTGAACCGCTCGACGTCGCCGAGCGGCGAAGCGGCGCCGACATAGGCGACCGGGACACGGCAGGCCGCCGCTGCCGCGCCGGCGTCATAGTCGACAGTGTGGCTTGAGAAGCAGGACGCCAGGACATGCTGCGGTGTGGCGGCCAGCGACGCCGCCCACATCATGCCGGCCTCGGGACCTTCGCCGGGCCGCGCCACCACGGCCCCGAGTGCGCTCAGGCCAGCCTCGTAATCGGGCCCGTGCAGGCTCGCCGCGATGGGGCGTAGCGCCTCCACCATGGCGGCTGCCGGAAAGACGAAACTGTCGATCATCATGACGGCGGCGACGCTGTCGGGATGGCGGGCGCCGAGTTCGAGGGCGATCGTGCCGCCCATGCTGTGACCCACGACGAGCGGTGCCGCGAGGCCGAGCCGATTGCATAGCCACGCCAGATCCTCGGCGAAGATCGCCGGTGTGTAGTCCTGATGCGGCGCGTCGCTCCGCCCATGACCCCGCAGGTCCACCGACACCGTGCGCCGGTCGCGGCTGAACACGGCCTGCTGGCGCGCCATGAAGCTGCGGTCGCATCCGAAGCCATGGACCAGCAGCATCGCCCGGCCCGGCCCGGTTCCCAGTTCCTCGTAGGCGAGGCCAACGCCGTCGCGCTCTTCGATCTTCAGCAAAACCGGTTTCCTCCTCATTTCCAGTGGTTCGCAGCACCATTCGCGGTGCCGCCGCGCATCGTCGTGCGTGTGGGGCCTGAGACGACAGAGCGGCTGGTGCCGAATGGGCTGTCCTGCGGCTCGCGCCGCGATGACGTCACCGAATGCGCCGCCGCCGATCCATCTCGTGCACCTCGTGGAGCATGTCGGGCGACACAGGGCCGTGCGCGGCCGCCGCATAGGCGAGGCCCACCAGAATGGAGTCGATGACCCAGCGCAGCGTGACGTCCCCGACGCTGGAAACGCGCCAGGCTCGCCTCGATGGCAGGTCGAGCATCTGCCTCGGTCGGGCCTGCCGTGCCTGGAGATCCTGTGCGGAGCCGGTTCGCACCGCCGCCTCGGATGTCGGCCGGGGGAACGCGACGACGTTCCGGGACTCGATCAATTCGCCAAGCATCGCTGCCTCTCTGCCTCTTGGTCCATGCAGGGAGGTTGGATCCACGCCGTTACGCTTCGAATGCAGGGCGTCGCTCTCCGATTGCATTTGCAATCTCGACGCGTCGGCTCGATTGTTTCAGCCGTAACCGGGTCCGGCTGGACCTGTAGTCAGGCCGTAACGATGGCGCGGCACAGAGGATGATGGTCGGTTGGAGGCCGAAGACCGCCTGGGAAGGGAAGATGAGCGCCGCAACGATCGATAGATCATCGCTGGGATGTCGCATCGGTCGCTGGCTTGCCGTCGCCTCGGCCTGCGTCGCGGTGTCCTCGTCGGCTCTTCCAGCCGAGACCGTGCCGGAACCGTCGTCCATCGCTGCGCCCTTGCCGCAGATCGAGCCGATCCGGCCGATCCCGGCGCCCGTCTCGTCCGATCCCGCCCGGGTGGCCCTGGGTCGATCGCTCTTCGACGATCCCCGCCTGTCGCATGGGAATGATCGCGCCTGCTCGTCGTGCCATGACACGGCCACCAATGGTGCGGATGGGCGGGCGAGAGATTTTGCACCGGACGGCCAGCCCATCAGGACGAACACCAACACGGTTTTCAATGCCGCCCTGAGCTTTCGGCTCGACTGGGGCGGCGACGCGCGCACGTTAGAGGATCAGGCGGCGGGATCCTTGCAGCGTTCGGACCTCATGGGGACCACGCCCGACGAGGTGACCCGCAAGCTCCAGGGCGACGCGAAACTCTCGGCCGAGTTCAGCAGAGCCTACGACCGGGATCTCAACTGGGCCGATCTCCTCGACGCCCTGGCGACTTACGAGCGGACGCTGGTCACGCCGGACAGCCGCTTCGACCTGTGGCTTCGCGGAGAGGCCGATGCCATGTCGTTCGACGAACTCTCGGGTTATCACCTCTTCAAGTCGGCCGGCTGCGCGTCGTGTCACCAGGGTGCCAACGTCGGCGGCAACCTGTTCGAGGTCAACGGCGTGTTCAGCCCGCTGCTCCACAGTCACACTTTCACCCTGCGCGTGCCGAGCCTGCGCAATGTGGCGGTGACGCCGCCCTATTTCCATGATGGCAGCGTCGCCGATCTCGGCGAGGCCGTGCAGATGATGGCACGGGCGCAGTTGGGACGCCGCTTCACCGAGGCCGAGACCCAGCAGATCGTCGCGTTCCTGGGAACGCTGACCGGCCGCTACGAGGGTCGCCTGCTCACCAAGGCCGAGCCATGAGCCTGCGCCGCATGGTCGTCGCCGCGGTCGCGCTGGCTCTGGCCTTGACGTGGCTGCTGATCCGCAGCCTGCAGCCGTCCGACGCAGAATTCCTGTCGATCAAGCAGGCCCTCGTCGGCATTTCGGTAGCGGAGATGAGCCTGCAGAGCGATCTGCTCAGGGCGCGCGGCGGGCTCCTGAACGATTACGATCCAATGGTCGCCGATGTCGCGCGACTGCGCGCCTGCATCACGAGGCTGCAGGCCGTCTCGCAGGGGGCAGCGGCCGATGCCATTGCCCGGATCGCGGAGTCGATCGACGCGCAAGAGAAACTGGCCGAAACTTTCAAGAGCAGCAATGCCCTCGCCCAGAACTCCTTTGCCTACTTCACTTTGCTCAGCGATCGGCTGGCCCGAACCGCAGGCGCCGGCGACCTCGCGGCGCGGACCGGTGCCCTTACGGCCGCCGTGATGCAGCTGTCGCGACAGCCGACACCGGATGCCATCGCCGAGACCGAACAGCGGCTGACCAATATCAGCAGTGGGTCGGTCACGGCGGATCTGGAGCCAGATGTCGCCAGCCTCGTCCTACACGGTCGGCTGCTCGTGGACCTGCTACCGACTCTCGACAGCGTAGCCCGCCGCTTCCCTGCGTTGCTGACCTTCAAGCAGCGCGGAGTCGTCAGGGCCGCGTTCGAGGAGCGGCAGAAAGCGCGCGAACACCTCGCCTCGGAGTATAGAATCGCTCTTTACGCCGTCGCCATCCTGTTTCTCGGCATTCTGGTCGAGCTGGGACGGCGGTTGCGCAACGGCGCCTTGGCCTTACGAGAGCGCGCCAACGCCGAACATCTGCTGGCCGAAATATCGAATACCTTCATCGAATGCCAGCCGGAAGACATCCGCTGCAAGATCCGTGAGTCCTTGGCACTATTCGGCGTCAGGACTCAAAGCCTGAGGACCTACCTGTTCATTCTCGGCGAGGAACCCGACCTGTTGATCTGGACGAGATCGGATATCGTGACACCGACCGGATGGCCGGGCGCCTTGACCGACGCTGTTCCATCCTTGGCGGCCGAGAGCGACCGCGTCCTGTCGACCGCCTCGTTCGGCGGGACGCTGCCTCCTCTCGTCCTGGCGCTTCTCGAGCAGTACGGCGTGACGCGATGGTCCTGCGTCAAGCTGTTCGACCGGGACGTGTTCATCGGTTTTCTGGCCTTCGAGCGGGCTCCCGACATTCCGGCCTGGCGCAGCGACATGGCTCCTCCGCTGGAGCTCGCCGGGATCACGATGAGCAATGCCCTCCATCGCGAACGCCTGGCCCAGCATCGCATGGCCCTGGAGGAGAAGGTGCAGCGCGCCAGGCGGCTGGAGACGGTCGGGCTCTTCGCCAGCGGAGTCGCGCACAATTTCAACAATCTCCTCGGCGTCATGCTGGGCCATGCGGAGATCGTCGCGGACGGCCCGAACCCGCCGGCCTTGGTCCGGCAGCACGCCCAGCAGATCACCGAAGCGGGTGAGCGTGCCGGCGCGCTGGTGCAGGGCATTCTCAACTATGGGCGGAGGAACGACGGACCCCGACGCTTCGTCGCCGTGGGAGCCATGGTGGCCGACACCGTGTCGCTGCTGGCGTCTTCGCTTCCCGTGAAGGTCGACACCGACATCCGGGTCCCCGACGAGGACGTCTACGTGACGGCCGATCCCACACAGATGCAGCAGGTGCTGGTCAACCTGATCCGCAATGCCGCGCAGGCGTCCGAAGGCGGCACGCCCGTCATGGTCTCGGTCGACGCACAGGCACTCGGCAGGCGTAGAAAGCTGTCGCATGGGAGTCTCGAGGCGGGATCCTATGTCCGCATCTGCGTCGTCGACCGGGGCGTCGGCATCCCCGCCGACGTGCAGAGGAAACTGTTCCAACCCTTTTTTACGACCCGTCCCGCCGGTACGGGGCTCGGCCTCGCCACTGCAGCTGAAGTCGTCCGCGATCTTGGCGGCGCCTTCCAGCTCGACAGCGTTTCGGGCCAGGGGACGACGTTCGCGTTTTGGCTGCCTCTCGAACGCGCTTACGGGCCGCACCAGAGCGTATCGCCTGCCGGACGCGGCGAGGTGATCATGGTCGCGTCTTGGCAGACCACCCGCGTCAAGCAAGCCGAAGACACCCTGGCGGAGCTTGGCTACGAGCCGGTCGGCATGACAAGCGCCGCAGCCGCTCTGGCGGCACTCCGTGCCGACCCGGAACGTTTCGACCTCATCCTGATCGGGGACGATCTCGTCGACATGTCGCCTGCCGAACTGGCCCTGTCCCTTCGAGCGATCGACCCAAGGGTTCCGCTCGTGTTTCTGCAGACCAAGGCCGCGGGCGACGGCCCGGGCCCTCGCGCGACCCTATCGTTCGACGACGTGCTGACCTGCCCGCTGATCCCCGCCGATCTGGCCACCGCAATGACGCGCCTCGTCCGGCGGCGCGCCCCGGAGGGCGCCCGAACGGACCTGCCATCGTGAGACGACGTTCAAGGGTGAGCAGCGCCGGCCGGACGCTTTGTCCCGGATGGTGCTCGCTTGTCGTTCAGGACGACGGATGAGAGCGGCCAAGCCAGGGTGAGACGGCAAACGGCCGCGCCGGTCGACCGGATGCCGTCTCAGTCCGGCCCGGACGACAGGTCGCGTGCCGCGAGGCGCAAGGCCTCGAGCAGGTCTCGGCGTTGATCCTCCGGCCGATCTCTCGGGACCACGAAACAGAGCGTCGCGACCGTTCGCCCAGGGGTGTCCCGGATCGGTGCCGCGAGGCAGCAGGTGAAACGGTCCGACAGACCGAGCGTGATGCAATGGCCGTCCTCTCTCGCCTGTGCGACCTCGACGAGGAAGTCGTCGGGCGACAAAAGGCGCCCGTCCGGCAGGCGGTAGTCCTCGGGCGGGATCAGGGCGATGATCTCCTCCGGCGTTCGATGCGCCAGCAGAAGACGGCCGGACGCCGTCCAGGGCAGAGGTACCGGCACACCCACATCGGCGGTGATGCGGAACAGGCTTCGGCCGCTGCGGCTGTCGAGCACGACATATTTGTCGCCGCGCAAGGCGCAGAGCTGGGCGGTCGCGTCTGCCTCGGCGGCGAGGCGGTCGAGCACGGGGCCGGCGCGCCGCTGCAGCGAATTCGTGTCCGCGTAGGCGGCACCATAGAGCTGCATGGCGCGGCCGAGGAAGACGGAGCCGTCCTCGTCCATCACCTCCAGCAGTTCCGCGGCGACCAGTCGGTTGACAAGATTGTAGAGGGTCGACCGCGGCGCCCCCAGCCGACGGGCGAGATCGCCGACCCGAACCGGCGCGCGGCTGCGCAGCAGTTCCTCGAAGATGTCGACGACACGGTCGACGCCGCTCTGGCGCTCCGAAGCTGGCTGGCTGTTTGCCACGGTCCTGCTCAATGTCTCACCGCCTCGCACAACTTTGCCGCTTGACCCATCGCGCGGGCGAGGCGTAGCTTCTATTTGTCCAATATATGAGACGGGTGTCCAGCCAGCAAGACAAGCCGTCCGTGAGTTCTACAGGGAGTCGATCGATGTCCGGAATCTCGAAAGTCCTGTCCAGGAGCGTGGCGGTTGCAGCCCTGTTGGCGTCGTTCATCGCCACCGCCCATGCGGATGGCAAGCTTCAGGAAGTCCTATCGCGCGGCAAGCTGATCGTCGGGACGGGCAGCACCAACCCACCCTGGGGCTTCCAGGACAAGAGCGGCAAGCTCAGCGGCTTCGATATCGACCTCGCCCATATTCTCGCCAAGGGTCTGTTCAACGATCCCGACAAAGTCGAGTTCGTCACGCAGTCTTCCGACGCCCGCATCCCCAACATCACCACGGGCCAGGTCGACATCACCTGCCAAGCCATGACGGTGACGGCGCCTCGCGCCCAGCAGGTGGCCTTCACCATCCCTTATTATCGCGAGGGGGTCGGCCTGTTGCTGAAGAAGGGCGGCAAATATGCCGATTTCGCCGCCATGAAGGCGGCCGGTTCAGCCGTCACGGTGTCGGTGCTGCAGAACGTCTATGCCGAGGACATGGTCCATCAGGCGCTGCCCGGCGCCAAGGTCGACCAGTTCGACAATGTCGGGCTGATGTACCAGGCGCTGAACTCCGGCCGGGCCGATGCCGCCGCCACGGACGCGTCGTCGCTGCGTTGGTTCATGAAGCAGAACCCCGACAGATATGCCGACGCCGGTTACGGCTGGAATCCGCAGAACTATTCCTGCGCGGTGAAGCAGGGCGACGCCACCTGGCTGCAGTTCGTCAATACCGCGATCGAGCAGGCGCTGACCGGCGTCGACTACGGCGACTACAAGACCGCCTACGAGACCTGGTTCGGCGTGACGCCGCCCGCGCCCGGGATCGGCTTTCCGCGGTAATCTCCGTCTCGCGCGCCGATCCCCGTGGGCTACACGCTCAATTTCGCGGTCGTCTGGGCCAACCTGCCGAAGCTTCTCGGCGGGTTGCTGCTCGGCCTCGAACTGGCGCTGGCGTCGCTCGCGATCGGCACGCTGATCGGCCTGGTGGGTGGCTTTCTCAGCGTCGGGCCGTCGCGCGCCGGCCGTCTGCTCGCCGGCACCTATGTGGCGGTGGTGCGCAACACGCCGATCCTCGTCATCGTGCTGATGCTGTACTTCGCCCTGCCGGATCTCGGCATCCAACTCGACAAGGTCCCGAGCTTCATCACGGCGCTGTCGCTCTACTCGGGCGCCTACCTCACCGAGGTGTTCCGGGCGGGGCTGATCGGCGTGCCGAAGGGCCTGGTCGAGGCCGGCAAGGCGATCGGGTTGACGCGGTTCGGCATCGCGCTCCACGTCGTCATGCCGGTGATGCTGCGCAACGTGCTACCGGCGCTCGGCAGCACCTTCATCTCGCTGTTCAAGGACACGTCGATCGCCGCCGCCATCGCGGTGCCCGAACTGACCTTCCAGGCAAGGCGCATCAACGTCGAGAGTTTCCGGGTCGTCGAAGCCTGGACGGTCGCCAGCGCCTTCTACATCGCCACCTGCTTCGTGATTGCGGCCGCGTTGCGCGGCCTCGAACGCCGCTTTCCCAAGTTCTGACGGCGCGCCATGGACGAGTTCCTCACTGAAGCCTGGGATGCCCGCGACGTCATCGTCGGCGGCCTCGTCCAGACGCTGTCGATCTCGGCGGTCTCCATCGTCCTGGGCACACTGCTGGGCCTGCTGGTCGGCGTCTGCCTGGTCTACGGCGCCTGGCCGCTGCGTCTCGCCGCGAGAGCCTATTCCGACGTCATGCGCGGCACGCCGGTTCTGGTCCTGGTTCTGGCGGCCTTCTACATGCCGTCGGTGGTGGGGCTGCGCCTGTCGCCCTTTTCCGCCGGCGTTCTGGCGTTGACGCTGTTCTGCGGCGCCCATATCGGCGAACTCGTCCGCGGCGCGCTTCAGGCCATTGCGCGGGGCCAGACCGAGGCCGCCAAGGCCATCGGCCTGACCTTCTTCGGCGTCCTCGCCTATGTGCTCCTGCCGCAGGCTCTGCGGGGTCTGCTGCCGCCCTGGATCAACACCTGCGTCGAGATGGTCAAGGCGTCGACGCTGCTGTCGGTGATCGGCGTCGGGGAGCTGCTGCTGCGCACGCAGGAGATCATCGGCCGGAACTTCCTCACCCTGCAGTTCTATCTTCTGGCGGGCGCGCTCTACCTGGTGATCAACTTCGCCATAGAGCAGGCCGGCAAAGCCCTGGAGCGCCGCGTTGCCTTCCGCTGACATCCCGGCCGCGGGCCGGCCGCTCCTGCAGATCGAAGGTCTGCGCAAGCGCTTTGGCACGAACGAGATCCTGAAGGGCGTCGACCTCGAGGTGCGGCAGGGCGAAGTCGTGTCGATCATCGGGTCGAGCGGTTCGGGCAAGACGACCCTGCTGCGCTGCGTGAACCTCTTGGAAGACTTCGAGGGCGGCGCGGTCAGGCTCGACGGCGAGGCGATCGGCTACCGGGATCAGGGTGGCCGGCGCGTCCGGCTCAAGGACCGCGACCTCGCCCGCCAGCGCGCCATGACCGGCATGGTGTTCCAGAGCTTCAACCTGTTCCCGCATCTCTCGGCGGCCGGCAACGTGATGCTGGGACTGAGCAAGGTGCGTGGCATGGCCAAGGACGAGGCCCGCGCCGTGGCGGAGCGCTGGCTCGGACGCGTCGGGCTGGCCGAACGGGCCGATTACGCGCCAAGCCAGCTGTCGGGCGGCCAGCAGCAGCGCGTCGCCATCGCGCGGGCGCTGGCCATGGAGCCCAAACTGGTGCTTCTCGACGAGATCACCTCGGCGCTCGATCCCGAACTCGTCGGCGAGGTTCTGGCGACCGTGAAGGCTCTCGCCGGAGAAGGCGCGACCCTGCTCCTCGTGACCCACGAGATGCGGTTCGCCCGCGACGTGTCGAACACTGTCGTGTTCATGGAAAAGGGCCTCGTTGCCGAGAAAGGGCCGCCCGGCGAGATCTTCGGATCGCCGCGCCATCCCCGCCTCGTCGAATTCCTGCGCGGCACGCGGGACCACTGACGTGTATCAGGCGGTGGCCGACAGACACCCACGCCGGCGGCGACCGCCGCCGGGCAAAGTCCAAAAGGTGAGACCAGTATGATGATCCAGCGTTACCAGGCGGGTTCCCGCATGTCGCAGGCCGTGTCGGCCAACGGCTTCGTCTTCGTGGCGGGCCAGGTCGCCGACGACCGCAAGGCCGGCATCGCGGAACAGACCCGCGACGTTCTGGCGAAGATCGATGCCCTGCTGGCCGAGGCGGGCACGACCCGGGCGAAGCTCGTCGCCGTCAACGTCTTCCTTCCGCATATCATAGACTTCGATGCCATGAACGAGGTCTATGACGGTTGGGTCGATCGCGCGAACCCGCCGGCCCGCGCCTGCGTCGAGGCCCGCCTCGCCGACCCCGACCTCAGGGTCGAGATGACGGCCGTGGCGGTGGTCTGACACCCTTCCGCTTCACAACATACGATCCTGCCCGGCGCTGCCCGGGCACCCGCGACCTGGGAGGAGACGCCAGATGACGATCGAGGACATCTCACGCCGCGCCTTCGGTGTCGGCCTCGCGGGTGCGGCGGCGCTGGCCGCGACCGGACGCGCCTGGGGTCAGGCACCCTCGGGCGGCGTGATCAGCGTCGCCACGATCGGTGAGCCCGGGCCGCTCGACCCTACGGTGGCGACCTCCGATCTCGTCAGCATCATCACCCAGCACGTCTTCGAAACGCTCTATTGCTTCGACGGCGCCTGGCAGGTCCGCCCGCTACTCGCCGAGGGCATGCCGATCGTGTCCCCGGACGGCATGAGCTACGCCATCAAGCTCCGCCCGGGCATCACATTCCACGACGGCAGCGCCATGACGTCGGACGATGCCGTCGTCTCGCTGCAGCGCTGGCTGAAACTGTCGCCGCGCGGCAAACAGGCCGCAACGGCCGTGACCGGGGTCGCGGCAGACGGGCCGCTCGGCCTCACCATCACGTTGAGCCGCCCCTACGCGCCCTTGCTGGCCCTCCTGGCGATGAACAACGGCGCGGCCGCGATCCTGCCGAAAGCCGTCGCCGGCGCCACGACAACGATGGGCGACCCCGTCGGCACCGGCCCCTACCGCTTCGCCGAGCACAAGCCCGACCAGTGTATCCGGCTGCTCCGCTTCGACGGCTACGCGTCGCCCTCCGGCACGCCGGACGGCTATGCCGGCGAACGTAGAGCCATGGCCGGCGAGATTCGCTTCGTGCCCGTGCCGAACCCGACGACTCGCGTCGACGGCATGCTGTCCGGGCAATATCTTTTCGCCGACTCTCTTCCCGCCGAGATGCTGCCGCGGCTCAAGGGCCAGGCCGGGGTCGAACCGATCACGGTGAAGCCCTTCGGCTTTCCCCTGATGATCTTCAATCAACATGCGGGGCCGATGCAAAACCCGCTCGTGCGCCGCGCCGCGCAGGCGGCCCTCTCCTGTTCCGACATGCTGGCGGCCGGCTTCGGCGACCCTGCCTTCTTCGACGCCCAGGGTTCGATCTACGGCAAGGGCACACCCTATTACGACGAGGGTAGCGTCACGGCCTATAACCTCAACGATCCTGCCAAAGCTGGTGAGTTGCTGAAACAGGCCGGCTACGCCAAGCAACCCATCCGCATCATGACGTCGCAGCAATACGACTTCCTGTACAAGATGAGCCTCGTGGCCCAGCAGAACCTGCAGGACGCCGGTTTCGAGGTCGACCTGCAGGTTCTCGACTGGGCTACGCTGCTGAGCCGGCGTGGCGACGAGACAAGCTGGGACGCCTTCTTCACCTATCACACCTTCGTGCCCGAACCCTCGCTGATCACCGTGTTGAACCCGAGCTACCCCGGCTGGTGGGACTCGCCGGCCAAGAAGGCCGCCCTCGATGCCTTCAATGGCGACAGCGATCCCGCGAAACGCGCCGCCGACTGGAAGGCCATCCAGGCGCTGTTCTATGCCGAGGCGCCCTCGATCAAGGTCGGCGATTTCTACAATCTCGCGGCCCGCTCGACGCGTGTCACCAACTACACCACCGTACCCTGGCCGTTCTTCTGGAACGTCGGGCTCTCGGCCTGAGGGCGGGAGAAGCCTTGGCTCTTTTCCTGCTGCGTCGCATCGGCGGCCTCTTGACCGTCATGCTGATGGTGGCGGTGATCGTCTTCGTGATCGTGCGCGTCGTCCCGGGCGATCCCGCCTCGGTCATGCTGGGCTCGGCGGCGACGCCCGACGACGTCGCGGCCTTGCGCGCGCGGCTCGGCTTCGACCAGCCGCTGCTCGTCCAGTTCCTGATCTACTGCAAGCAGATCGCAAGCTTCGATCTCGGACAGTCGATCTTCCTGAACCGACCCGTGTCGCAGGCCATCGCGGAGCGTGCAGAACTCACGACCCTTCTAACCCTCATGTCGGCCGGTCTCGCGATAGTGATCGGCGTGCCGGTCGGCATCATCTCGGCGGTGCGCCGCGGTCGCGCGTCCGACCATGCCGCGACGGCCGGCTCCATGCTCTTCGCCTCGCTACCGAGCTTCTGGGTGGGGCTGACGCTGATCGAAGCCCTGGCGGTGCGCCACCCCTGGTTCCCGGTGGCGGGCTGGGGCGACCCCGGCGACGGGCTCGGCGCCCACCTCTACCATCTCGTGCTGCCCGCGGTGGCGCTCGGCCTGCCGAACTCGGCGCTGATCATCCGCTTCACGCGGTCAAGCATGCTCGACGTCCTCGGCGAGGACTACATCCGCACCGCGCGGGCCAAGGGCGTCGGACCCTGGAGCGTCGTCACCCGCCACGCCCTGCGCAATGCGCTGATCCCGGTCCTCACCGTGATCGGCCTGACCGTCGCGACGCTGATCGGCGGCGCCATCGTCACCGAGACCGTCTTCGGCCTGCCCGGCGTCGGCAATCTCATCGTCTCGGCGGTGCTGCGCCGCGACTATCCCGTGATCCAGGGCACGCTCCTGGTCATCTCGGGGATCTATGTGCTGATCAACCTCGTCGTCGACCTCCTCTACGCCCTCGCCGACCCGCGGGTGCGCACGTGACGGACGCCACGACGTCCGTCGCGCTGCAGCGCGCCCCGGGTCGCCTGCTCGTCGGGCGATTGCTGCGCCGCCCCACGGCGCTGGTAGCCGCCCTCGTCTTGATCCTGGTGGTCCTGGCCGCCGTCCTGGCGTCGAGCCTCGCCCCCTATGCACCGACGCGGATGGACATCGCCCACCGCCTCGCCGCCCCGGACGGCCGGCATCTCCTCGGCTCCGACGATTTCGGCCGCGACGTGCTGAGCCGGCTGCTGTTCGGCGCCCGCCTGTCGCTGACCGTGGGCACGCTGGTGGTGATCCTGGCGACGGTGCTCGGCCTCGTCATCGGCCTTCTCGCCGGCTACCTGCGCCGGCTCGATGCCGCGCTGATGCGCTTCACCGACGCTCTGATGGCCTTTCCCGACATCCTGCTCGCCATCGCCCTGATGGCCGCTCTCGGGCCGTCGCTCTTCGATGTCGTGCTGGCGCTCGGAATCGTCTATACGCCGCGGGTCGCCCGCATCGTGCGCGGCGCCACGCTGGTCCTGCGGGAGATGCCCTTCGTCGAGGCCGCCCGATCGATGGGCGCCTCGGATTTTCGCATCATGGCGGCCCACCTCCTGCCGAACCTGTCCTCGGCGCTGATCGTGCAGGGCACCTTCATCTTCGGCTATGCCATCCTGACCGAGGCGGCGCTGTCCTTTCTCGGCACCGGCGTGCCCCCGACGACGCCGACCTGGGGCAACATGATGGCGGGGGCCCAGCAATATATGGGACGGGCCGACTGGCTCATCCTCGTGCCCGGCGCCGCCATCGTGTTGACCGTCCTGTCGTTGCAGATCCTCGGCGACGGGCTGCGCGATGCCCTCGACCCCAAACTCCAGAGGCTGATGTGACGGCCGACACCCTGATCCGCCGCGCCCGCGTCATCGACGGCACCGGCGCGCCCTGGTTCCGCGCCGATCTCAGGATCTCGGGCAGCCGTATCGCCGCCATCGGGCTGGACCTGCCGGCGGATGGCGCACGGGTCGTGGAGGCCGAAGAGCGCTACCTCGCGCCGGGCTTTATCGACGCCCATTGCCACGACGACGCGGCCTTTCTGCGCGAGCCGACCCGCCCTGAAAAGGTGCTGCAGGGCGTCACCACCATCGTGGTCGGCAATTGCTCCTTCTCGCTCTATCCGACGCGTCCCGCCTCGGCCGAGGCTCTGCGCCTCCACTTCTCCGGCCTGCTCGGCGAGACGACGGCGGACGAGGTGTTCGACGGGTTGACCGCCTATCGCGCCGCACTGCACGGCCGCGGTATCGGGCCGAACCTTGTCTCGCTGGTCGGCCATGCGGCGCTGCGCCTGGCCGTGATGGGCTACGACGACCGGCCCGCCACGCCGTCGGAGGTGTCTGCCATGGTCGACCTGCTCGACCTGCAGTTCGCCGAGGGCGCTGCCGGCCTGTCGCTCGGCCTCGTCTACCCGCCGAGCGCCTACGCCGACGCGCCCGAGATGGTGGCGCTGGCCGAAGCGGTACGCCGGCACGGCGGCGTGCTCGCCGCCCATGTCCGCTCCTACGAGGCGGGCTTGCTCACGGCCGTCGACGAGTTCCTCGATCTTCTGCGCGCCTCGGGCGCCGCGGGACTGCTCAGCCATCTGCAATCGGCCGGCCGGCCGAACTGGGGCGGCGTTCCGAAGGCTATCCGGCGGCTCGAGGCGGCCCGGACGGAGGGCGTCGATGTCTCCTTCGACATGTATCCCTATCCGGCGGGCAGTTCCTACATGCTGCAATTGCTGCCGCCCGAGGCGCAGGCCGGCGGTCTCGACCGGCTTGGTGCCCGATTGCGCGACCCCGGCGAGCGTGCGGTTCTGCGCACCTGGGTCGAGCGAGGTCCTGCCGACCCCCATGCCCCGCAATCGAAGATCTCGCTCATCGGCTGGGGCAACGTGCTGATCTCCGGGGTCGGTGCACCTCAGCTCAAGCACCTTGAGGGGATGCGGATGGATGCCGCCGCGGCCGAGGCCAGCCTCGCTCCCTTCGACCTCCTGGTGCGCTTCGTCGAGGAGGATGCCGGCCAGACCGGCATCGTCATGTTCCAGCTCGACGAGGCGGACCTCCGCGCCGCCTGTACCCATTGCCTGCACATGTTCGGCTCGGATGGGCTGCCGCGGCCCGGCACGCGTCCTCATCCCCGCGCCTTTGGCACTTTTCCGCGGGTCATCGGCCAACTCGCCCGGGCCGACGGCTGGTTCGGTCTCGAGGATGGCGTGCGCCGCATGACCTCGATGTCGGCGCAGCGCTTCCGCCTCGCCGACCGCGGCCTCCTCCGCCCCGGCCTCGTAGCGGATCTCGTCCTCTTCACCGAGGATACGATCGACCGCGCCACTTTCGCCGACCCCGTGCAGATGCCGCAGGGCATCACCGACGTCTGGGTTGCCGGCGAGGCGGTCGTCGCAAGCGGCATCGTCACGGGGCGTCTGCCGGGCCATGTGCTCGGCAACGCGTCACCCACAGTTTCCGGCTGAGAGCCTTCCATGCGCATCGACGACCTCGAAACGCCCGTCCCGGTGATCGACCTCGACTGTGTCGAGCGCAACCTCAAGGCCATGCAGGACTATTGCGACCGGCACGGCCTGAAGCTCAGGCCCCACATCAAGACCCATAAGCTACCGCAGCTTGCCCGGCGCCAGGTCGAGCTCGGCGCCGTCGGCATCACCTGCCAGAAGCTCGGCGAAGCCGAGGTGATGGCCGATGCCGGTCTCGACGACATCCTGATCTCCTACCCGCTGATCGGCCCCGCCAAGGCGCTGCGCCTCGCCGCCCTGGCCCGGCGGGTGCGCATGAGCGTCGCCGTGGACAGCACGATGGCGCTCGACACCGCCGCCGCTGCCGCGAGCGCCTCGGGCGCCGAGATCGGCATCCTGGTGGAATTCGAGAGCGGCGCCAACCGCGTCGGCGTCGGCACCGTGTCGGAGGCGCTGGATCTCGCACGCCGCACCGCGTCGGCTCCGGGCCTGCGCTTCGAAGGGCTGATGACCTATCCGCTCGGCGCCGCAGCCGCGGGCTTCATCGCCGAGGCGCGCGAGGCCTTCGCGGCGGCGGGCATCGAGATCCGAACCGTGTCGGGCGGCGGCACGCCGACGGCTTGGAGCGCGCATCTGACGCCGGGCGTGACGGAGCTCAGGGTCGGCACCTACATCTATCACGACCGTGCCACGGTCGCTGCGGGTGCCGCGGCGCTCGACGATTGCGCACTCCACGTCATCGCCACCGTGGTGAGCCGGCCGACGCCGCACCGAGCCGTGATCGACGCCGGGTCGAAGAGCCTGTCGAGCGACCTCGTGGCGCCCGAGGCCGGCCAGGGCTACGGCCTGCTGCTCGACTATCCCGATGCGGTCATCACCCGGCTCAACGAGGAGCACGGCACCGTGGACCTGTCGGGCTCGGTGCGGAAACCCGCGCTCGGCGAGCGGTTGCGCATCCTGCCCAACCACGTTTGCGTCGTCTCGAACCTGCACGATGCCGTCGTGATGACCCGTGACGGTCGTGTGGTGGAATCCGTCCCTGTCGCGGCGCGGGGACGGACGACGTAGGCGAAAGCGCTCCTTGTTCCGACGAAGGCCGTGCGAGGCGGTCAGGAGGGTGCCCCATCGAGACCGAGTCTGGACGCGATCGTGACGACATCGTCGGACTGCAATCCCGGCGAAGTATCTCCAACTCCGATAACCTCCACCTTACTATCGAGGGCTATCATCGTCACGACTCTCGGAGAACCACTGCCATGCTGCGCTGCACAGAAGACGTCGCGATGCCGCCGTGGTGACCGAGGTTCCGTCTCGATTGCGTCGGCGCGAGATCCGCGACGACGATCTCGTCGGCGTCGTCGACATGCTGGTGCGCGGGTTTCCGGCGCGGTCGCGCGGCTATTGGGAGAAAGGTCTCGGCCGCATGAAGGCGATGCCGAAGCCGGACGGCTGTCCGCGCTACGGCTTCCTGCTCGACGATGGGCAGCGGCCGGTTGGTGTCTCCCTGATGCTGTTCGCCACGGACCTCGATGGCCACATTCGCTGCAATCTCTCGAGTTGGACGGTCGATCCCGCTTTCAGAATGCAGGCTCCTCTGCTGATCGCCTCGGCGCTGAAGCAGCGCCACGTCACCTTCACCAACATTTCGCCCGCCCCACATACCTGGGCGACCATCGAGGCGCAGGGGTTCGAGGTCTATTCCGAGGGTAAGAGCCTCGTGTTTCCGAGCCTGAGCCGGTCCGAAGAGCCGGCGCGGATCCTCGCCGATCCGGCCGTCTGGCGTGACCTGCCCGAGGCCAAGCTGCTCGACGATCACGCGGGCTTCGGCTGCTCGTCCCTAGCCATTGTCTCCGGCGGGGAACTCTACCCTCTCGTGCTTGCGCCGGCCCGGGCGCGCGGCGGGCGCTGGCCCTTGCCGCTGATGCAGATCGTCTACTGCCGTGACATGGCGGATCTGTCGCGCTTCGCCGGCGCGATCGGCCGCTGGATGATGCTGCGAGGCTTCGTCGGCCTAATCCTCGACGGTGAACCATCGGCCGGCCTGAGGGGGTTGCACCGGGTCCGCCGCGCGCGCCGCTACGTCAAAGGCCCGCACCCGCCCCGCGTCGGCGATCTGAGCTACACCGAGAGGGTGATCTTCGGCCCTTGAGCCGGCGTGACAGCCTGCGGAACGCGCAGCGTCGGCTCATCTCTTCGACGAACCGTCTCGCCCGAGCAGCGCCTGGATGACACCGGGGTCGGGTCGACCGTCGACCACGAGCGCGAAGCCCTCGTCGAAATCCCAGCACGTCCAGCCGATGCCGTTCTCCTCTGCCGCACGGCGGACCGTGGAGAGCCACAACAGCCGGTCGGCGCGCGGAGCCCGGTCGCGCAGAACTCCGAATTCGTTCAATATGACCGGGACGCCGTGCTGGCGCGACCAGGCTCCCACCGGTTTGAACTGATCTCGAACGCGCTCGACCGTCCAGGGCTCGACGAGAGCCGTCTCGAGAGATGCGGCAGCATCCGCATGGCCGTCGCGCCGGAGCCTGCCGACGTCGCGCTGCACGACGGCATCGGAGCGCCGCGCCGGAAACGGGATATCGGCAAAGTACCGGTACGGCCCTGTCGCGTCCCAGGTCGCGCCCTGGTGAGTGAAGTCCATCGGGTCGTAATAGTGGCACACATACACGGTGTTGCGGTCGGCGAGTGGCTGCCACGAGGTGAGCGCCTCGACGCGCTCCCAAGGCGCGGGCCCGACCAGCAGGGTCGTTTCGGGCAGCATCGCCCGCACCGAGGTCGCCAGCGCCGCGGCCTGAGGTCGCCACAGGTCGTCGCTGGTCGGTGGTTCGTTCAACAGTTCGGCGAACACTCGGGCCGCCGGTCGTGCAAGGATGCGTTTCGCCACCACGGCCCAGCCCTCGGTCAGGGCCGCGAGGGCCGCGGCCGGGTTGCGCCCGTAGAGCGCGCCAAGGCCTGCGCCTCCGTGCATGTCGACGCTGACCGCGTAACCGCGGTTGAGCAGAAGATCCAATGCGGCGTCGAGGTCATCGAGGGCCTCGCCGACGACCGCGGGGCCGGCAAAGCGCGGCATCAGGCTGTCCGATCCGAGCGGCAGTCGGACATGCGTGAAACCCGCGTGATGCAATTCGTCCAGCAGAGCCGGCAGTCCCGGGCGCCGGGCTGTGGCGGGTACCATGTCGGGGAGATTGAAGCCGCGCGCCAACATGGCGACGCGGTCGGCCGGCACGCCGCTCTCGGCGGCGGCAGGCCCAAGGGCGGCGGCAGGCCCAAGGGCGGCGGCGAGCGCGCTCGCGGCGAGAACGGGCAAAGCCGCACGGCGTGTCATGGCGAGGCTCACCGCGTCACCGTCCCTGGCGCAGCCGCAATGCGCGAGGCGATGCTGCGGTCGACCGCCCCGAGTGTCAGACCGACGATCAGCATGACGAGGCCCAGAGCCAAAGGCGCGAAGAGAGCTTCCTCCTGAAACAGCCCGTTCACCAGCGTCACCAAGATGAACGCAGCCGCCAGCGCCAGGACGGGAATGCGAAAGTCGCGGTACAGGCGCCAACAGAGTGTCGCGATCCAGATGTAGAACCCGAGAACGGCGAAGCCGCAGATTCCCATCTGGTAGAGCAGTACCCCGACCGCGCTTTCGACGGCCATCGCCGCCACACCGGCCTGTTGGAATTTCTCGAAGTCGAGGGTCGCGAAGGCGACGGACAGGTTGCCACCCTGGCCGAGCGTGTGGCCGATCGGGTCCGAAGCGAAGCCCGACAGGCCGCCGAGCAGGCCAAGGACATGGTAATCGCCGTTCGCCAGGCCCGAGCGGAAGACGATCGTCGCGTAGAGCCCCAGCATCGCGAGGAAGATCCACAGCGTCGACGAGGTCGGCCGAAGCCGTGCCGCCGCCACGAAGGCGAGGCTGGCCAGCACCAGCACCAGTGCCCCCTTAGCGCCCACGATGACCATCAATGGCAATGCCGCAACGACGAGCAGCCATCGGCCCTGGACGGCCGCGACGCCAACCAGAGCCGCTAGAGCATAGCCGAAGCTGATGGGGTGGAAGTTGGGACCCTCGATGCGGGTGATGGTGCCGAGGTCGCCGAAGACGCCCGTATTGAGAAAGTTCGTCTTGAGGATGTCGAGCGTCGTCCCCACCACGGCGCCCGTTTCCCGGGCTTCGCGCACCGTTATGGGATTGGCGCGCCGGTCGGCGAAGCCGAGATCGAGATAACTCCACCCATGCGTGAGGTCGAGCCAGCGCTCGACGAAGAGCAGTTCGAAATAGCCGCAGGCGACAAGCGTTCCAAGAAGGATCATGACCGCAGTGCTCATGCTGAAGCGGTGTCGTGATCCAACGGAGAGGCAGATCTGGAACAGCATCAGAGGCAAGGCAATGTTGCGGAGATAGATGGTGGCGCCCCGAGCGTCGTAGAGGAGGCCTGGGACGTAGTAGCATCCCGTCACCGCCAGGGCTGCGCAACTATAGAGCGTCAGGCGGCGAACGAAGGGAGAAGCGGCGCCATAGGTCTCGACGAAGCGCAACGCCAACACGAACCAGATTCCGGCGGTGGTGACGAAATTGTAGCTCTTCATCGCGTCGAGGCTCGAGACGTCCGACACATAGGCCGAAGCATAGGCAACGAAGGTCGTCTGAAACAGGTAGCCGACGAGCAGGATGCTCGGCACGGCCGCCTCGTAGCGCCATGCCGTCAGCGCCGCCAGGCCGAGGCAAACCCCCACCGCGACCGGCTGGCCGAGGAAATTGAGCGCTACCGGCAGGCCGGTCAACGCCAGGCCGAGAAGAGTGGCGAGGACCTGGTCCTGGACGACACCGAACGTCGACGCCCGGCCTTCGGCGAGGGACCGCGGCCGCAGGCCGCCGATGCTGAGGTGAGTGACGCCGTCGGACATGGACGGAATTTGCCCCACCCGGCTTCGGTCGTCCTGTTTGCAGCGCATTCACCATTAAGCCTTAACCATGTCGATGTCCGTCCGTCGCCCTCCAGGTCCAGTTAACCGAGGGTGCAGCGGCGACCGGTAGAACCGGCGGAACGAAAACCAGGCGGAACATCGCGCCATGAACAGGTCCCTGCGCGGCATGACGGAGCGCTCTTCCGCCGAATTGGGCGTCGCGCAACTGCCTTCTTTGGACCTGTGGGACGGGTCCGCCAGCCCTCGGCTGCCGTCGGGGCTGCTCGACCTACGCCGCATCGCGCTGTTCCTCAGGCGCAATCTGATCCGGGTCGTCGTCGTAGCGGCGCTGGTGGCTGCGCTCGGCGTGGCGGCTTGCCTGTTCCTGCTCAACAATTTCGCCGCCACGGCCCTGGTGATGGTCGACCCGCGCGACGCCAAGGTCACCCAAACCCCCGATGTGCTGGCCAACATCGGTCCCGACACGATCGCGGTCGAGAGCCTCGTTCAGGTGACGAATTCCGACGGGTTCCTCGGCCGCGTCGTCGACCGGCTTGACCTGATGTCCGATCCGGATTTTGGCGGCAAGGGCGCGACCGCGGCCGAGCGACATTCCACCACCGTCGAGAAGCTCAGAGGCGGGCTGAAGATCGCCAGGCTCGGCACCACCTATGTGATCGGCGTCACTGCGACCGCCAAGAATCCGGACCGGAGTGCGCTCATCGCCAATACGGTGGCGGGAATGGTCGTGGACGACCAATCGCGGCTGCGCTCGGGCTCGACGACGGACGCGGCAGCCTTTCTCGATGACAAGCTCGACGCCCTGCGCCAAAGGCTGCACACGGCCGAGACGGCCACGGCGGCCCTAAAAGCCAAGCTCAACATTACGGATGCCGGCCAGGGCAGCACGCTCCAGGAGCGGCGCATCTCTGAACTGACCCAGCAACTCGTGCTTGCTGGGGCGCGGGCTGCCGACGCCAAGGCCCGGTTCGACGAGGTCAAGGCCGCTGGCGGCAACGCCGCCAACGTCCTGCCGGCCTCGTTGCAGACGGCCGTGCTTTCGGCGCTGCGTCAGGACTACGCGCGCCTGACCCGGCAGGTGGCCGAGCAGGGCGCGATCTACGGCGATCGCTATCCGGAGGTTCAGAGCTTGAAGGCCCAGGTGACGGATCTGAAGCGCCAGATCGCCGCCGAAGTGGGTCGCATGGTGGCTTCCACCCGAACCGATGCCCAGGAGGCGTCGGCTCGCCTTGGGACGCTCAACGCGGCCCTGGCTGCGGCGCAGGCCGACAGCGGGCGCCAGGGTAACGACCGAGTCAGGCTCGATGAGATCGATCGCGAGGCGAAGGCGGACCGCGCCGTCTATGAGCAGCTTCTCGACCGGCAGAAGCAGCTGTCGGAACTGCGAGGGCTCCAACCGAGCGATATCCGCATCGTGTCTGCCGCCCTGCCGTCGGCGCAGCCGAGCCGGCCGAAGCTGCCGGTTCTCCTGGCCGCCTTCTCGACGCTGGGGCTCCTCGCCGGGCTGGCCTTCGCGATCATGCGCGAAGCGTTCCGGGGCACCGTTGTGACGCGGAGCCAGGCGGAGAAGTTGATCGGCGTCGAGGTGGCGGGGATCGTCCCGCGCGTGGCGCCTCGCGCCGAGCCAGAAGCAGGAATGCCGGCGATGCCGCCCGATGTCGGCCCTTGGATGGATGATCTTCGCCGAGTGGCTGCGCCCAGGGTGCCGGGACAGTGTCGCGTTGTGCTCGTGACCTCGGCGCGGTCAGGGGAAGGGAAGACGGTGCTGTCGCGCAATCTGGCTCGCACCCTGGCTCAGGGCGGCGACCGCGTGCTGCTGATCGAGGCATCGCCGCCCGACCCGACACATGCACCGCCGAGGTTCGGCCTGCTCGATATCGTGTCGCAGGAGTGCGGCCCCGAGCGGGGGTTCGTCGACATGTCGCATCTGGGCTACACCCGGCTGCCTTTCGGGCGCCTGCAGGTCGCCGACCCCGGGTCGCTCGACGGCATGCTCGGCACGGCCCGGCTGTCCAAGGCGATCCGGCACTGCCGCAGCCAGTTCGATTCGATCGTGATCGACGGACCAGCGGTCTTCGAAGCCGGCTACGCCACCACGTTGGCGGCGAGCGCGGACCTTTCGCTCATGGTCGTCGAGTGGGACTCGACCGACAGCGCAGAGGTCAGCAGAGCGCTCGACCGTCTTCGCCCGGACAACGTCACGCTCGTGTTCAACAAGGTGGATGTCGATCGATACGCCGGATACGAGACGGATGGGATCGAACGGCTGCGCCGCGGGCGGGCGAGCCGCTTGGTGGCGAATGTCTCTTGATCCGTTTCGGCCCACCGACTCCAGCCCTCGGGTCGCGAGACTGCCTGCAGGTTATGGGCTCGCGGCCGTCCATTTCTGCCCCGTGTTAGCCACGTCCGGCGAAGGATGTCCTCAAGGGCTCCGCGAGAGTTTATCCAGCAAGAGATATCGTAGAGACCGCGAGTTCAAGCCGACATGACCAACCGTCCCCTGCGTATCGCTCTCGTGCAGACGCAGGCCGAAAACGCCGGCGCGCAGGAGATCTCCCGCATCGTGGCCCAGGGCCTCGAAGCGCGAGGCCACCATGTCAGCCAGATCTTCTTCTTCCGGCGTACGAAGTCCTTCGACGCCGTGCAGAACGCCCGCATCGTCTGCCCGCAACGGCCATCATCGCCCTGGGCCATGGTGAAATTCCTCGTCCGGCTCCGCGCTACGCTCCGGGAAGCGCGACCCGATGCCGTGCTGACGTTCCAGCACTATGGCAACATCATCGCGGCGCCCGTGGCACGCTCGCTCGGCCTGCGCGTCGTGATCGCCAACCAGGTTACGGCGGCCGCCATGCTGCATCCCCTGGTCCGTGGCGCCGACGCCGTGCTCGGGACGATCGGCGCCTACTCGCGCATCGTGATCAATTCGGTCGAGACGGAGGACATGTACGGGCGATACTGGCGCCCTTACAGCCGCCGCATCCTGCGCATCGAGCACGGGTTCCAGGACAAGACCAGCGCGGCGGCGCGGGAAGGAGCGCGTTCGGCCTTTGGCCTGCCGCAAGACGTTACACTGCTCGGCTGCGCGTCTCGGCTGAGCCCTGCTAAACAGCTCGACAGCGCCATACGGGTCCTGGCGCTCCGTCCCGCGCTCCATCTCGCACTCGCCGGCCAGGGCAGCGACCGCGAGCGGCTCGTGACACTCGCCGCCACGCTCGGCGTCAGCAACCGGCTGCATTTTGTCGGAGAACTCGATCCCTCCGAAATCGGCGTGTTCCTGGCCGGCCTCGACGTTTTCCTGCATCCGAGCGCCGCCGAGACCTTCGGGCTCGCTCCGGTCGAAGCGGCGCAGGCCGGCGTTCCTGTGGTCTGCAATACGCTGGACGTTCTTCGGGACGTCCTCCAGGTCGATGGCGCGCCCTGCGCGCTGTTCGCCGATGCGGCCAGTCCCGAAGCCTTTTCGGACGCGGTCGACAGGATCTTGTCGGAGCCCGGACTCGCCGACGACCTACGCCGCGTCGGCAGGAGGCTGACGGAGCGGTACCCCGTCGACGCGATGGTGGATCACTATGCGCGCCTGGTCGAAGCTCTCGTCGAAGAGGTGGATCCTTGCGTATTGCCATCGTCGTCGCCCCGCATGCCGTCCGGCGCTGGCATGGCCTGATCCGGGACCGGCTGCTGGCCGGCGCGGACGTCCGCTTCCGGGCAGGCCGTTCAGGTCCGCCGTTGCCTGGCTCCGTGACAGCGCTCCTCATGCTCGAGCGACTCGTGATCTGGCGTGGGCGCGACGCGCTTTTCGACCCTGTCGAGATCTCGCCCGGCTCGTGGTGGTCCGACGGAGACGAGGTGGATCTTGTCCTGGATCTCGACGGTGCAGAGGCCGAGGCTAGCAGCGGCACTGCCTTGCGCCCACTGTTCGATGGGCTGCCATCCGAACTCGCCCTGGTCTCGGCCCTGCTCGCGGGCCGGATGCCGGAGATCGCCGTGGTGAACCGCCGCGACGGTTCCGCGCTCGCCGTCGGCCATCCCTCGTCCGAATACGGCGGCGGCCTCACCGGTGCTCTCGACTCCGTCCTGTCCCGGACCGTCCTTCTGATCGACAGCCTCGTCTCGGCGCCGCGCAGGCCCGCACCCGGACCGCCTCCGGCACTGCGACGGCATGGGCCGCCCCGCCCGGCCGCCGTTCTCGCGACGTCCGTTGCCCGGGAGGCAGCCCGTGCCATTTACAAGCTCTGCATGTTCACGCCCCACTGGCGGATCGGCTGGCGGCGGCACGACGGACCGGGAGTCGTCGACCGGCTCGATCTCGATGGGCCCGCCTGGCGCAGCCTGCCCGATCCGGGCCATCGCTTCTTCGCCGACCCCTTCCCCGTCGTCTGGAACGGCCGCGAGGTCATCTTCGTCGAAGATCTCGACCACCGGGTCGGGAAGGGGATCATCTCGGCGGTCGAACTGGTCGATGGCACACCTCGTGCGCCGGTTGCGGTGCTGGAAGAGCCTTGGCACCTTTCCTATCCCTTCCTGATCGAGGAGGCGGGGCACCTCTACATGCTGCCCGAGGCGTCGCTGTCCGACAACGTGACGCTGTACAGGTGCATCGACTTCCCATTGCGATGGGAGCGCTGCGCGACGCTCCTGAGTGGAGTGGAGGCTGCGGATGCGACGATCGTCCGGCACGACGGGCGCTACTGGATGTTTGCCGTGACGCGCGAGGGCCGCGGCGGTTATTCAGACACGCTGCGCATTTGGCATGCTTCGAGCCTGTTCGGGCCCTGGGAGGAGCATGGGTTGCGCCCCGTGACCGTCGATGCCGCTTCGGCACGGCCCGCCGGCGGCGTCGTGGCCAGCCGCGGCGCGCTTTGGCGCCCGTTCCAGGACTGCGCCGGCGGTTACGGGACCGCGCTGGGCCTCGCTCGCATCGACCGGCTCGACCCGGACCACTTCGACGAGACCGTCGTGGCCCGGTTGCGTCCCGGCCCGCGCTGGCCGGGCCGGCGCGTCCACACGCTGGCCCGCTGGGGGCCGATCGAATGCATCGACGGTTCGGCCTTCATGCCGCGGCTGCCGGCGATGCGGAGTCTCGCGGCGAGTTGGACGAGACTTAGGGCGGCCTCCCGAGCAGGGTGACAGGGGCCAAGGCGGGCCGTCCGTTAAGCCTGATTTGAATGCTCGACGGACGGCGGCTGCGATCCACTGCAGAAGAGTCGGACGAGATGGTCGACTTCAGAGGCCTTTAACTCCCGCTGCGCTGGAGTCGTGTCAATCGCAGTGATCGGACCAACAATGTCGAATAAACGTGCTCTCGACGGGTTTCGCATCTGGCCGACCCTCGAAGTCGCAGGATTAAGGATCTCGGCCTCGACGCTCGCCGATGCCGCATTCGAAATGGTGGACTATTGCGCGAGCCCGACGCGCAGGCAGCACCCGATCATCTCGACATCGGTCAACGGCCAGGTTCTCTCTCTCTGCGCCGCAAGCTCGCGGCTGAAGGCGCTCTTCGCTGCTGCGGACATCATCCATTGCGATGGCCAGCCGCTGGTCATCCTGTCGCGCTTTCGGGGTTCGCTTCGGCTGCCCGAGCGTGTCGCCACGACCGACCTCTACCCGGTGGTGGCCGCCCTGGCGGCCGAGCGCGGCACGACCTTCTACCTTCTAGGTGCCAGCGAGGCGGTCAATCGCGAGGCGGTGGCGCGCAGCCGCGTTCTGTATCCGGGTCTGAAAATCGTCGGAGCATCCCATGGCTATCTCTCGGCGGCAGCCGAGGCCGAGGTGGTGGCAGAGATCGCGGCCCTCAAGCCCGACGTACTCTGGGTGGCTCTCGGGGCGCCGAGGGAGCAAGAGTTCTGCGAGCGTCATCGCGCCGCCCTGGCCGGTGTCGGCATCGTGAAAACGGCGGGCGGCCTCTTCGACTTCCTCGCCGGAGCCAAGCGGCGCGCTCCGGCGGCCCTGCAGCGGGCGGGGCTCGAATGGCTGTTCAGGTTGGCGCTGGAGCCGCGTCGCCTGTTTTTGCGCTACCTCGTCACGAACCCGCATGCCCTCATGGTCATGCTGAGGACGATGCGGTGAGCGGCTCGAGCGGGATGGGATCCCTGGGTCTCTCTGGGAGGGGGGACGTTGGTTGGCGAGCCCGGATCCTGGCGTTGCTCATGCGGCGCCGCGCGATGGCAGGATCCCTCGTGACACTCGCCCTGAAGGTGACCGGCACCAGCCTCATGATGGGCATCTTCCTTCTGGCGGCACGATCGATGTCGCCGCAGGGGTTCGGCCAACTCGCCGTGTCCTTCAACGCCCTGTCGTTCCTGGCCGTGCTGGCTGTCTTCGGCCAGGACGTTCTCGTCGTCCGGTCCTGGGGGGAATATACCAGCGCCGAAGCGCATGGTCTGGCTCTGGGCGCCTACAGGTTCGGCTGGATCGTCGTAACGGTCTCCGCCGTCGGCTTCGGGTTGGTGACGCTCGCGGTGGGGATTTTGAACCCTTACTACCGCTTTTCGCTCGTCGAAGCTGCGGCCGGTTCGGCCTTTCTCACCGCGCAGATCCTCTTGCTGTTCGCCGCCCAGACGACGCGGGTGGTGGTCAACTTCATGGTATCCGAGACGAACCGCGAACTTACGTGGCGTCTGGTGTTGCTCCCGGTCGTCGTGGTGGGCCTGTGGACCGGGCTCTCCCCGACAGCCTTCTATGGCGCGGCTGCGGCGGGCATGGTGGTGGCCGTCGCATTGCAGCTGTCGTCGGTGCGCCGTCGCTTTCCCGAGGCCATCCGCGCGGCACGGCCGGAGATGCGGCGGAGCGAGTGGATCCGGCGAGCGAGAAGCATGTGGAGCTCGGCCGTGCTCGAAGCGGCGGCCCAATATGCCGAGGTGCTGCTCCTCGGCCTCCTCGTGTCGCCGGCCGTCGCGGGCGTCTATTTCGTCGCCGCCCGGATGGCCAACGTCTTCGCCATGATGTCGGGCGGCCTGCACAGCTATACCTCGACCCACGCCTCGAGCCTATACCACGCCGGACAGAGGTCGGCACTTCAAGCTTTGTTTCGATCGGTGATGACGATGGCGCTCCTCATCGCAGGCCCACTGATCGTCCTGGTCGCCGTCTTTGGAAACCTGCTTCTCGACATTTTCGGTCGCCATTACGCCGACGGCTATTGGGTTCTGATCCTATTGTCGATCGGCAGTTTCACGGCCGCCTTGGCCGGGCCATCGAACGGACTACTGCTCGTCAGCGGCCACGAGCGACTGTATTCGCGGGTGCTATTCGCCGCCTTGCTGGTCCGGGTGGGGCTCATCACCTGGGCGGCTCCCCGGTTCGGCGCAATCGGCGCTGCCGGAGCCTGGACACTGGTGACCGGTCCGGTGGCCATCGGTCTCGCGGCGGCGACGCGCCGTCTAACCGGTATCGACCCCTCCGTCTTCTCTCTCGTCGGAAGAGCCGTCCCTCCGACTGCGCTCGAGCTAGATCCGCGGTAGACGATCCAACGCGGAGACCTGTTTGATCGTTGTCGCACCGATGGTCTTCGCGGTGGAGAGTGAGACGAAATCGGCGGGCCGATGGGCCGTCGAGGGTGCCCCCTCGAAGACGCGGATGCCCTCTTTCGTCATGATCATATCGCCGGAGCGCAAGGTCCGATCCTCCAGGATGGAAACGCGTTCCGGCTTGATTGGCGACTGCGCGATGACGAGCCTCGGGGCTGTGTGGAGCCGGACGACCAGAGGCCGCGACCGTGTCGACAGCGCGGCGGGGCGAGCGGAATGTCGGACGCGTGGTCCGCGCGGTGCCTCCGGTGCTGCTCCGCTGACGGTGGAGGGCTGTTGCGGTGCCGACGGGGTCTCGATGCCACCGCCGAAGAGAGCCGACAGGAAACCCGGAACGCCCTCATCGGCCGAGGCTTGTGGCACAGACGTCATCAGGATCGCCGTGGCACAGGACAGGATCGAAAAAAGTTTAACGGTCAAAGAGAGCTGATGAAAAGCCATAGTGTGCGGCAGGTCCAATAAGATCCACAAAAATGTTGTGCTTGATTGCGACAGTAACCTTCGAGGATTTAACGGGTTCCGCCCTCGCATGCCCGCATTGAAGAAATAGTCTTGGTGTTGCTCCTTTGGTCACGTCGTCCGTCACGCACCTGCGAGGTGGAAGGGACAGCCGACGCAAGGCCCTCAGAGCTTCTACATTCGCCCTTGCGATGCACCGCCACGGGTGATGGGGCGAGGCGCTCTGACGGCTCAGGCCCGCCGCGTCGCCACCCAGACCACGTGGCGGATACCGCGCTTGCCGTGGGCCCGTGGCGTCGCGACCTCCACGGCGAAGCCGGCGCGCTCCAGCCGCGCCGTGAACCGCGCGTCGGGCTCCGAGGACCAGACCGCGAGCGTTCCGCCCGGCCGCAAGGCGTTCCACGCCGTCTGCAGCCCGCGCTTGTCGTAGAGCGCGTCATTCCCTTGCCGCGTCAGGCCGTCCGGGCCGTTGTCGACGTCGAGCAGGATCGCGTCGTAGCGGCTCGCGATGCTGCCGTTCGCCGCTTGGCCGATCAGGCGACCCACATCGCCCTCATGGATGGTCACGCGTGGATCATCGAGGCTGCCCGCATGGACGGCGGCCAACGGCCCATGGCCCCAGGCCACGACCGCCGGAACGAGCTCGGCGACCGTGACGGCCGCTCCTGGGCCGAGCAGCGCCAGGGCGGCGCGCAGGGTGAAGCCCATGCCGAGGCCGCCGATGAGCACGCGCGGGCTCGGAGCGGTTTCGAGCCCCGCGCAGCCGAGGCGGGCCAACACCTCCTCGGATTGGCCGGCGCGGCTCCCCATCAGGGCGATGGGGCCGAGCCAGATGATGAACTCATGCCCACGGCGCATCAGCCGCATCTCGCCGCCCTCGCCGGGGATGGTGGCGGTGTCGAGCAGTTCCCAGGGCGTCATGGCGATCTCGATCCGGGCCCGCTGCGGCCCTTTGCGACGCTTAGACCAGCTTCGGGCGAGATGGCACCGCTTTGACCGTCCATGCTTGGCAATCCGCTGCCGAAGGCTCATTTGTGCAGCGCCACCGGAGACAGATCCTTGCTCTTGACCGCCTTTATCGCCGCGACGCTTGCCTGGACGGTGCTCTCCCTCCTCCTTTCGCTCCGTCAGACCGCCTTCGTTCTGCGCCACCGCGATGTTGTACCGGACGACTTCGCCGGCAGCGTCTCGCTCGAGGACCATCGCAAGGCCGCGGACTACACGGTAGCGCGGGAACGACTGTCGCGGTTCGACGCCCTGTCCGGGACCGTGCTCACGCTGGTCTGGGTCCTGGGCGGTATTGCGGCGCTGGATCGCGAAGTGTCGGCGCTGCTTCCTCCCGGGTCGATCGGCTTCGGCGTGGCCTTTCTGATCGCCGCAGCCGCCGTTGGCACGCTGCTCGACCTGCCGTCCGAGCTCTACCGACGCTTCGTCATCGAGCGTCGCTTCGGCTTCAACCGGACAAGCCCCGCCACCTTCGTGGCCGATCTCCTGCGCCGCTGGGCGCTGTCTCTGGTCGTCGCAGTGCCGCTGCTGGCAGCGGCCCTCTGGGCGATGCGGAACCTCACCGGCCTGTGGTGGCTGTGGACCTGGTTGGCGCTGCTGGTGCTGATGGTAACGGCGCCGGTCGTCTACGTCCGGCTGATCGCGCCGCGCTTCAACACGTTCACGCCGCTCGAAGAGGGGCCCCTGCGCGCCGGCATCGAGCGGCTGCTCCAGGACGCGGGCTTTCGCTCCTCGGGCCTGTTCAGCATGGATGCGTCACGCCGCACCGCGCATGGCAATGCCTATTTCATCGGCTTCGGTCGGTCGAAGCGGATCGTGCTCTTCGATACGCTGCTGGCCAAGAGCAAGCCCGAGGAGATCGAGGCGGTGATCGCCCACGAACTCGGCCATTTCCGCCACCGCCATATCTGGCTCGGCCTCGCCCAGAGTGCCGCGATCACGTTCCTGGGGCTGGCGGCCTTCGGCTGGCTTTGTAAGCAGCCCTGGCTGCTCCCGACGTTCGGCCTCGACCACGGCGACGATGCCTTGCGGCTGTTCGTCTGCCTGCTCCTCGCCTCGGTGGTCAGCCCGATCCTGGCGCCGCTGTCGAACTGGATCTCGCGCCGCAACGAATTCCAGGCCGACGATTATGCTCGCCGGACCGTCGGGGCGGACCCGCTGATCAGCGCCTTGACGGGTCTCGCCCGGGACAATGCCTCGACGCTGACCCCCGACCCGCTCTACGCCCTGGCGCATTACTCTCACCCGCCCGTGCCGATCCGGGTGCGTCACCTTCGGGAGAGTGCCGCGGGAGCGTGAGGACGTCGCCGTGTGTCGTCGGTGACCGGCTTGAGCCCTTAGGTCGGCGCAGGTAGGACCAAGTGGCGCCGATCAGCAGGGCCGCGATCACGCCGACGACGAATTCCGCGTTGCTCATGAGGCGCTCACGTCGGTCGGTGTGCCGAAGAGGTCGGCGCGATGCGGGTTCAGGCGGCGCAGGTCGCCGCGACGCATCGTCAGCCCGTGCTTGTCGAAGAATTCGAGGATCTGGATCGCAACCTTGCGGCCATTCTCGACACGGTCGCGGAACTGGGCCGCGGTGAACTCGCCCTTCGCGGCATGATGCGAGAGGTCGGCCACGATCCCGGCCATCTCGGCCACCGTGGCGCGGGTGAAGAAGTGATCATGCGCCACCTGGTCGATCCGCCCCGAGCGGCCGACGAGTTTGCACACGCGGCGCACGTCCGGCTCCGGCACGTCGAGCACCCCGGCGATGTCGCGCACCCGCGGCGGACGGAAGCGCTCCTCGTGCTTCGACAGGTTCGGCGCGATGCGGCTCCACAGCGCTTCGTCGGCAGCGGAGAGCCGCGCCACGTGGTCGGCCAGGCGGATCCAGGATCCTTCGGTGGCGATGCGCCCGGTTTCGACGAGGCGCGCCAGAGCCGCCACATAGGCGGGGCGAGGGAGGCGCGGCTCGACCTGCAAGCGGAGACGTTCCGAGCCGAGGCCCTGGAGGTCCGGGTTCTCGGCGTGGAATGCCGTTAACGCGCTCGTCAGCGCCGCCGCATAGGCCTGCCACCGATCGGCCGCCAGCGCCGTCAGGCCCTCGCCGACCTTCAACATCACGAGGTCGAGCCGCGCCGCCAGCGAAACGGGGGCATCGGCGGCGAGCGCGCGGTCACGGCAGAAGGCGGTGAGGTCGAGCGTGTAGGGGGCGAGGTCGAGAAGGCGCGCGACGGCACGCTCCGGATCCGTCTCCGCCTGGGCATCGAGTTGGGCCAGGCGCTCGGGCGTGCGGCGCTTGCGGGCCGGGGGGCGCAGGTCGAGGAGGGTGCCGCCGCCGATGGTGCGCCGCGCCGAGGTGTCGCGCAGGACGAAGCGGTCTCCCGCCGCCGCCGCGATCGGCCGGTCGAGCACCAACTGGGCATAGCCCTCGTGTCCCGGCGCGATTCCCTCGGCCGAGAGGGGAACCAACCGCGCCGCGATGTCGGCGGCGCCATGGTGCAGCCGGACCGGCAGCCAGATCGGGGTCGCCTTGGGTTCGCCCGGGAGCACGCGCAGGCGCACGTCGATCCGGTCGGTCTGCGCATGGAGGGAGGGGTCGAGCGCCACGTCGCCGCGTGACACGGCGGAGCGCTCGATACCGCCGAGGTTGAGGGCGCAGCGCTGTCCGGTTCGGCCCGTCTCGGCCGCCTGGTTCTGCGCGTGGATGGAGCGCACCCGGGCCGGCAGGCCGGAGGGGCTGACCGCAATCCGGTCGCCCACCGCCACCGTGCCGGACAGCACCGTGCCGGTGACCACCGTGCCGGCCCCTGCCAGCACGAAAGAGCGGTCGATCGCGAGGCGAAACCGACCCATGAGATGGCGCGCGGCCTGTGCGGCGCGTTCCGCCTCGAGAAGCTCACCGAGAGCCGCGATGCCTTCGCCGGTCACGGTCGAAACCGGCAGGATCGGTGCCTCGGCCAGAGCCGTGTCGGCGAGCGCGGCGCGGATCTCGGCTTCGACCTCGCCGCGACGCGTCGTGTCGGCGAGGTCGGCCTTGGACAGGACCACCAGTCCATGCCGCAGCCCGAGGAGATCGGCGATGGCGAGATGTTCGCGCGTCTGCGGCATCACGCCATCGTCGGCGGCGACGACCAGCATGAGCAGGTCTATGCCGGTCGCGCCCGCCACCATGGTGCCGACGAAGCGCTCGTGGCCCGGAACGTCGACGAAGCCCAACGTGTCCCCATCGGCGGCCGCTCGATAGGCGAAGCCGAGGTCGATGGTGATGCCGCGCTTCTTTTCTTCGGGCAGGCGGTCGGTATCGGTGCCGGTCAGGGCGCGAACGAGCGCCGTCTTGCCGTGGTCGACATGGCCCGCGGTGCCGACGATCAAGCGCCGCCTCCGCCGAGCGGAACGACGGCTCGGCGCTCGGCCTCGGCGATGCCGGCGGCATCGTTGGCGCCGCGGGCCGTCGGCAGGTAGGCGGGCGCTTTCAGGCTGCCGCCGTTCTGGGCGCGAACGAGCCAGCTCAACGCCTCCACGGGATCGCGCGGCACCCCGATGCCGACGAGCAGGGCTGCGCCAAGATAGGCCTGGGCGTCGGCTTCGCCACGGGCGGCCGCGCGTCGCCACCAGGAGACGGCCTTGTCGGGGTCTCGCGGCGTGCCGAGCGCATCGTTATGGATCGTGCCGAGCCGGGTCATGGCGCCGGGGATGCCGGCCGCTGCGGCGCGCTCGCTCCACTGGCGCGCGCCGACGAGATCCTGCTCCAGGCCGACGCCTTCGAGCATCATGTAACCCAGCATGTCCTGCGAAGGCGCGTCGCCGTTCTCGGCCGCCAGACGATAGCGCCAGGCCGCCTCGGCATCGTCCTGCTCGACGCCCTCGCCGCGGAAGTAGAGCGCGGCGAGGTTGCGCTGCGCCACGGAATCGCGGGCCTCCGCTGCGACGCCGATCCAGCGATGCGCCAGGGCGTAGTCGCGCTCCACACCGAGACCTTCGGCAAAACACGCGCCTATATTGTTGCTGGCCCGCACATGCCCCTTGCGGGCGAGAGGCTCCCAGATGGCCAGGGCGGCCTGATAGTCGCCGGCTGCGGCCAGAACGCGGGCGCGTTCCATGGCGGCGGTCGTATCCTCGGGCTTGCGGCCGAACAGGCGGTCAAGAAACGGCATGGAAGTCCTGCGGCAGGGCTCGAAGATTGGCGACGAAGCCGACCTCGTCCTCGAGGCAGCGGAGGTCGAGAACGAGGGCGTTCTCGTTGACGCGGCCGATGACGGGACGGGGCAGGGCGCGGAAGGCGGCGGCGAGGCGCCCGAGCACATCCTGGCCGCTTCGCGCGAGAGGGCGGATGAAGAGGCCGGCGCTGGGGATCGTGTCGACCGGCAGTGCGCCCGAGCCGATCTGGCTGCGGCAGGACTCCGCCGTCACGTCGAAGCCAGCGGGCAGGGCCGCCGCCATGGGAGCTTGCAGACGGGCCGCCAGGGCGGCGATCTCGTCGGCGGGGCGCGACAGCAGACGCAGAGTCGGCAGTCGGCGGGCGAGGCTATCGGGATCGCGATAAAGTTTCAGCGTGGCTTCGACGGCGGCGAGGCGCAGCTTGTCGACGCGTAGGGCGCGTTTCATCGGATTGCGGTTGACGCGGGCCACGGCCTCGCGCGTGCCGACCACGAAGCCGACCTGTGGGCCGCCGAGCAATTTGTCGCCGGAGAAGGTGACGAGGTCGGAGCCCTCGGCCACGGCCTCGCGGACGGTGGGTTCCTTTTTCAAGCCCCAGGCCGATAGATCGACCAGCGTGCCCGAGCCGAGATCGTTGCAGAAGATCACGCCGGCTGCCCGCGCGATGCCGGCCAGTTCCGGAGCCTCGACCTCCTTGGTGAAGCCCTCGATCCGATAGTTCGAGGTGTGGATCTTCATCACGAGACCGGTATCGGCGCCGAAGGCGCCCGTGTAGTCGCGGGCATGGGTGCGGTTGGTGGTGCCGACCTCGCGCAGCCGCGCGCCGGCCTGGGCCATGATGTCGGGCATGCGGAAGGCTCCGCCGATCTCGACGAGTTCGCCGCGCGACACCACCGCCTCACGGCCCGCCGCGAATGTGTTGATCACCAGCAGCACTGCCGCGGCATTGTTGTTGACGACCGTTCCATCCTCGGCGCCGGTCACCTCGCGCAGCAGATCGCGGATGTGGTCGTCGCGCTCTCCGCGCTGGCCGGTGTCGAGGTCGTATTCCAGCGCGACCGGATTGCGCATGGCGTCGGTCGCCGCCGCCACGGCCTCGTCTGCCAGAAGGGCGCGGCCGAGATTGGTGTGGAGCACCGTGCCGGTGAGGTTGAACAGGGGGCGTAACGCCGAGCGCTCGCGAGCCGCGAGCCGACGCCCCGCCTCGGACGTTACGGCCTCGCGCGAGATTTCGGCGTCGACGCCGGAGCGCAGCGCCGTCCGTAGTTCGGCCACGACGGCGCGGACCGCCCCGGCGGTCTCGGCCCGGCCGAAGCGCGCCACCAAACCGGTGCCGTCGCCGTGGCGCATGACGTCGTCGACCCCGGGCAGGTCGCGCAGGCGGGAGGTCAGCGCCGACACGGGGTCAGTATCCCAGCAGGAAAGGGTCATAGGCGCCGCGCTTGTAGCGCGTGCCCTGCATCAGCATGTCGAGACCGAGACTGCCGACGTCATCCGCCACGGCGTCGACCAGCATGTCCTTCTGGCCCTGCAGGATCTTAACGTAGCGGCCGCATTCGTCGCAGGTCTCGGCCTTCACCGTATCGGTGCCGCCATCGACTCCCATGTAGGTGATGCCCTTGGTGGAATCACAGAGCGTGCATTTCACCCGCACGACATTCCACATCGTGGCGCAGAGCGCGCACGTGCAGTAGCGCGCCCCGTCGGCATCTTTCCAGCCAACGACCGTGGAGGAGACCGGAGGGCCGCCGCAGCAGGGGCAGGCCCCGGTGCCGACCGGCACCAGCGCCTTGGCGTCGAGCGATGCCGCGAGCCGTGCCATGTGGACCTGGATGGCGGCTGCCACATAGGCGTGTTCGGCGAGGCCGGTCTCGGGACGCTCGGCCGCCAGAACGGTGCGGGCGCAGGCGTCGCGCAGGGCCCTATCCGCAACGAGGCGGCCGAGAGCAGCGCGGGCCTCCTCTGGCTGCTCGATCGCCGCTGCCGCATCGAACAGAGCCTCGAAGGTGGCATCGAAGGCGGCGTCGGGCTGCAGGACGGCACGGTCGAGCGGCGGCATGGCGTTGTCGCGTGCCCGGGCCAGGCTGTCCGCGTCGGGCGATACGACAGTGGGAAGACGCGGAAGGATCGAGGCCTGAGCGTCCGCGACACCGGCCAGGAACAGGAGGAAAGGCTTCAGGTCGCTCTGGTCGGCATAGGCTCGCAGGCGCAGCGCACGTTTCAGGAACAGCGCCTCGGGCTCGGGCAGGCGCGCGAAGGGCGGCGTCGCGACCCCGCCGATAGCGGCGGGTTCGGCGGGGATGTCACGGGGATCGACCATGCGCAAGGATATGGGGGAAGGCGGCGAGGTCGGCAATGCGGAAGAGCGAGGCATGTTGCCAGCGTCGATCGGTTGGCACGCCGGCATGCTCCGCTGACCTCACTGCGGTCATGGCCGGGCTTGTCCCGGCCAACCACGCCGTCCCGTGCCACACCGGCTCGGAGAGGGGCCGCCTCCTCCACGATCGTCGGTCGAACGGAGCGGCGTGGATGGCCGGCACAAGGCCGGCCGTGACAGAAGATGAGCGGGTGTGCAGACTGCTCATACGCCAATGAAAAGGGCCGAACGCGTCAGCGTCCGGCCCTTCACACGTCCCTCAGAGAGCGCGTCAGAGACCGAGGTGCTTCCCGGCCGTTGTCTGTTCCACGGCGTTCGGCTGAGGCGCCGTCTTGCGACGCAAACCCGCCAGCTGCTTCAGCCATTTGCGGTGGTGGCGGTAGGCCCAGCCGGCCGTGACATTGCCGCGCGTCATGGCCCGCATCGTGCCCTGAATCCAGATGGACGCATAGACGTGGGTGATCCAGATCAGGATGATCACGATGGCAGCCGTGGCGTGGAGCAGGGCGGCCCAGCGCTGGGTCTCGATGGCTGTATAGACCGAGAAATATTCCTGCCAGATCACGATTCCGGAGACGATCAGCACCAGGATCAGCGCCGACATCCCCCAGAACACGAATTTCTGGCCGGCGTTGTACTTGCCCATCTCGGGCAGGCGTTCCTCGTGGCCGCCGATCACGTCCTTGAAGCGCATCACCCAGGTGACGTCGTCCCGGTTGAACAGGTTGGCGCGCCAGAGTTGGGCGAAGAACACATAGAAGGACACGAACAGCACCACGCCGATCCAAGGATGGAGCCAACGTGTGGTCTGCCCGCCGCCGAACAGGTTGGTTAGGAAGTACAGATAGGGCGTGTAGAGGGCCAAGCCTGACAGCGCCAGCGCGATCAGGCTGAAGGCCACGACCCAGTGGTTCAGCCGCGCCAGGGGCCCGTAGCGCTTGACCGTCGTCGGCGTGCCCTTGGTGCCTGGGGTGATGCTGTCCCCCGGCTGCACCATGGTGTGGTGCTCGACCCTCCGATCGGTGTCGAGCCGGTCGGTGTCGCGAAGAACCTCGCTCATGCGTCCTCACCGGTCAGGGCTTCGCCCTCTTCCTCGTCGTGTTTCGTGACCTTGTTCTGGCCCGAGAACACGGCATGGGCCGCGCTGGCGACGGCCGCGAAGCCGATCAGCGCAAGACCCGCGAACTTGCCCGCCCCCTTCCAGGCCTGGACCAGGCTGGAGATCTTCGGGTCGTCCGGGAGGCCGCTGTAGATGTGCGGCTTGTCGGCATGCTGGAGCACGTACATGACATGCGTGCCGCCGACACCCGGCGGGTCATAGAGACCCGCGTTCTTGTAACCGCGGCTGTTGAGATCCTTCACGCGGTCGGCGGCCTCGGCCTTCATCTCGTCCTTGGTGCCGAACGAGATCGCATGGGTCGGGCAGGCCTTGGCGCAGGCCGGGCCTTGTCCCACGGCCACACGGTCCGAACACAGGGTGCACTTATACGCCTTGTGGTCGGTCTGCGAGATGCGGGGAATGTTGAAGGGGCAGCCCTTCACGCAATAACCGCAGCCGATGCAATTGTCGTGAATGAAATCCACGATGCCGTTGGAGTATTGAACGATGGCGCCGGGGGCCGGGCAAGCCTTGAGGCAGCCCGGATCGGAGCAGTGCATACAGCCATCCTTGCGGATCAGCCACTCGAGCTTGTCGGTCTCCGGATTGGTCCATTCGTCGAACCGCATCAGAGTGAACATATTGGGCGTGAGGTCGTGGGGATTCATATAGGTCCCCTGGAACGTCTCCATCTCGGGATGGGTGTCGTTCCACTCGACGCAGGCCGATTGGCACGCCTTGCAGCCGATACATTTCGAAATGTCGATCAGCTTGGCGACTTCGGTCAGCTTCCGCGCCGGCTCCGGCACGGAGGAGGCCGACCTCTTGATGAGATCGGCATCGGAGAAGCCCGGGACGGGCTGCCCGACGGGGACGTTAGGCATGAACATGGTCTAGCTCCCCTCAGGCGACGGCCGGCGGCGTGGTCGGCTCGATGTTGACCAGGAAGGCCTTGAACTCCGGCGTATCGGAATTCGCATCTCCCACGACGGGGGTCAGCGAATTCGGCCCCCATCCTTTCACGGCCGCACCCATGAAGCCCCAATGCAGCGGAATACCCACGACATGCACGGCCTTGCCGTCGCAGATCAGCGGCTGGATGCGCTTGGTGACATAGGCCTTGGCCTTGACCTCGCCGCGCTTCGACCAGACCCGCACCCAACCGTCGTTCTGGATGCCCCTCAAGGCCGCCAGTTCGTGGCTGATCTCGACGAAGAACTCGGGCTGCAGGACCGCATTCACCCGGTTGTGCTTCGTCCAGTAGTGGAAGTGCTCCGTCAGCCGGTACGAGGTCGCCGCATAGGGGAACTCGTCCGAATTGCCGAAACTCGCCACGTCGTTCTGGAAGATGCGCGACACCGGATTGCCGCGAATCGCCGGGTTGATCAGGTTCTTGACCGGCGATTCGAAGGGCTCGTAATGGATCGGGAACGGTCCGTCACGCAGCATGCCGCGCGTGAAGACGCGTGCCGTCCCCTCCTGGTTGAGGATGTAGGGCTGCACCGTGCCGGGCTTGGCGTCCGGCGCGATGTCCGGCACGTCGTTGCCGACCCACTTCGACCCGTTCCACTCGATGAGCTTGCGGCTCGCGTCCCACGGCCTGCCCTGCATGTCGCAGGAAGCCGCATTGTAGAGCACGCGACGGTTCACCGGCCAGGCGAAGGTCCAGTTGAGGAACGTCCCCATGTTGCCCGGATCGCCATTGTCGCGGCGGGCCATGTTGTTGCCGTTCTCGTTCCACTGGCCCGAGTAGATCCAGCAGCCGCAGGCGGTCGAGCCGTCGTTCTTCAGCTGGCTGAAGTTGACGAGCAACTTGCCCTTGCCGGCCAGGAGCTTGGTCGAGTCCTTGGCGTCGAACTGATCGGCCAGCGCGTAGCCGTTCACTTCCTTGGCGAGTTCTTCCGGCGTCGGCTCCTCGGGATCCGCATAGGCCCAGGTCAGGTCGAGGATCGGAGCCGGGTAGGCACCGCCCTCCGCCTGATAGAGTTTCTTCATGCGCAGGAAGATCTGCGCCATGATCCAGGTGTCGTGCTTGCACTCACCCGGCGCGGTCCCGCCAGCCCAATGCCACTGCAGCCAGCGGCCCGAATTGGCGAGCGAGCCCTCCTCCTCGGCGAAGCAGGTGGTTGGAAGCTGGAACACCTCCGTCTGGATGCTCGACGACGCAACGTCGTTGTAGACGCCGAAGTTCTTCCAGAAGTTGGACGTCTCGGTATCGAGCGGGTCCATGGTGACGAGGAACTTCAGCCGCGACAGGGCCGAGGTGGTCTTGGCCCGGTCGGGGATCGACAGGATCGGGTTGAAACCCTGGCAGAAGTAGCCGTTGACCTTGCCGTCGTTCATCAGCTCGAACATACGCAGGATATCGTAGGCCGGCACATCGAGCTTGGGCAGATAGGCGTAGCCCCAATCGTTGTCCTTAGTGGCCTTGTCGCCCCACATCGTCTTCATGAAGGAGACGAAGAACTTGTCGTAGTTGCGCCAGTAGCTGGTCTGGTCCTGCCGCAGGGGCTTGAACTGACGCGTGGCCATATAGTCGCCGTACGTCTTCTCCTTCTCGGTCGGGATCGTGAGATACCCGGGGATCAGGTTCGACATCAGGCCGAGGTCGGTGAGACCCTGGATGTTGGAATGGCCGCGCAGCGCGTTCATGCCGCCGCCCGCCACGCCGATGTTGCCGAGCAGCAGCTGCAGCATCGCCATGGCGCGGATGTTCTGCGCCCCCTTGGAATGCTGCGTCCAGCCGAGCGCGTACATCGACGTCATCACCTTGTCGGGCGCGGACGTCTCTCCAATCATCTTGCAGACGTCGAGGAACTTCTCCTTCGGCGTGCCGCAGATGCGCTCGACGAGTTCGGGCGTATATTGCTCGACATGGTCCTTCAGCAGCGCCCAGACCGTACGAGGGTTCTGCAGCGTCATGTCCTGCTGGACGAAACCGTCCGCCCCCAGCTCGTAATCCCAGGTCGTGCGGTCGTAGTCGCGCTTGCCCTCGTCGTAGCCGGTGAACAGGCCATCCTTATAGGCGAACCCATCCTTCACCAGGTAGCTGATGTTGGTATAGTTCTTGGCGTATTCCCACTGAATCTTGTCGTTGGCGATACAGTAGCGGATGGCGCCGAGCAGGAAGGCGATGTCGGTGCCCTGACGGATCGGGGCATAGTAATCCGAAACGGCAGCCGTCCGCGTGTAGCGCGGGTCGACGACGATCAGCTTGGCGCCGCGGTGAGCCTTGGCTTCCACGACCCATTTGAAGCCGCACGGATGCGCTTCGGCCGCATTGCCGCCCATTACGATCGCAAGATCGGTGTTCTTGATATCAGTCCACGGCTGCGTCATCGCTCCACGGCCAAACGTCGGGCCCAAACTGGACACCGTCGGGCCGTGTCAGACACGCGCCTGGTTGTCGAACCCCAGGATGCCCATGGATCGGACAGTCTTGTAGGTCAGGAAGGCGGTCTCGTTCGTGGTGGCCGAAGCCGCCAGGAAGCCTGTCGTGGTCCAGCGGTTGACCGCCGTGCCGTCCTTGTTGGCGGCGATGAAGTTGGCGTCGCGATCGTCCTTCATCAGGCGCGCGATGCGGTCCAGCGCATAATCCCAGGACACCTGGGTCCACTCGTCCGAGCCGGGCTTGCGGACACGCGGGACGGTGATGCGGGTCTTGGAGGTGACGAAGTCGTGGAGTGCGGCGCCCTTGGGGCACAGCGTCCCGCGGTTCGTCGGATGGTCGATGTCACCCTCGATATGGGTGATGTCGGCGCGCTCGCCCTTTTTCAGGTCGCCCTTGGAATACATGATGATGCCGCAGGCCACCGAGCAGTAAGGGCAGGTGTTGCGGGTTTCCGTGGTGTTGGCGAGTTTGTAGGGCCTGATGGCCGCGGCCTGAGCCGCCTCGACGCCTGCGAAGCCAAAGGCTCCCAGCGTCGTCCCCGCCGCACCCACGCCTGCCATTTTCAAGAAATGGCGTCGTGAGAGCTCCATATTCATCGGTGCCCTCCTTCACTCAAGCCGCGTCCTGCACCCGCGTCTTCTGAGGGTGACTTAGAACGATTACCATTATCACATCCATGCGACACGGTCGCATGCATTGTCAAAAGAGGGTCTTGCGGCGAAGCCGACCGACCCCTGCGTCGAGCGGTTCCTAGGACGGTCGGGTCTCGCCGAGGTAACGGTCGATGATCTGGCGGAAGCGGGTCTCGCCGAAGCTCGGAAAGTGTCCGGCGTGTACGATGCGAGGAGCGATGTCGCGCTTCAAACGCATCAGCGTGGCGCGATAGGTGCCGATGTCGGCACCAGGGCAGGCGTCGACCAGGGGGCCGTCGTAGACGATGTCCTGCGAGAAGAGCGTTCCGGTCCGCTCCTCCCAGAGCGCCAGATGGCCGGGCGAATGACCGGGAGTATGCAGCACCGTCAGGGTGCGGCCACCGAGCTCGATCCGGTCGCCCTCGCCGACGGTCCGGGTCGCGGGGGCGGAGCGGATCAGGTGTCGTCCGGCGTCCCAGCCTTCGGGCCGGCGGGTGAAGGCATCGGCGTCGCGGCTGCCGTCGCGGTATTTGGCGAAGAGCGTCGCCTCGGGGTCCGGGTCGGCGAGAACCGATGCCTCCGCGGCGTGAACCAGCCTCTCGTCGCCGGCCTGATCGAACTCGTGGGCCGCCCCGATATGGTCCCAATGCGTGTGGCTGACGAGAAGCGTGACCGGACGGCCGCGGAGTTCGGGCAGGTTGGCGCGCAGCGGAATATGACCCAGGCCGGCGTCGATCAGCAGGTCGCGCTCGCCGCCGCGGATCAGCCACATGTGCCCACGGTAGAAAGGCGGCATCCAGGGTTCGTGGATCAGCGTCACGCCGTCGGCGAAGGGAACAGTCTCGTACCAATGCGCCGGCCCGACGCTATGCATATTCGAGTTAGCTTCTTCACGCATTCATGAAGTCCTGGTTAATGGCGCTATGCGTTTCGAACTTAGCTGCGCTGCACTCTCCCGTGTTGCAGCGCAACAAGTCCGTCCGTATCTTCTCGTCATCGGCAGCAAGACCGATCCGGGAGGTTTGATCCTCAACCCGTTTGAAGGAAATCGAACCATGATCAACAAACTTTTCGCCCTAGCTCAGGACCGTCTCGACAAGAACCGCCGCTACCGCCAGATGATCGCCGAGATCGACTCGCTGTCGAACTCCGACCTGGTCGAAATGGGGGCATTCCAGTCCGACCTCTATGCGGCGGCGCATCGCCAAGTCTACGGTCACTGAGGGCGCCGATTCAGCCTCGTATGGGCCTGGTCACGGCCTCACACCGCATCGAAGACCTTGCCAGGACCGCGACATCCGACGATGTCGCGGTCCTTGCCGTTTAAAGGCCTCCTCGTCCCGACGCCGTAGCGTTCAGGCCGACTGTAAACCGGTCATCAACGACTTCCGACAATATTGACGAGACAGTGTGCCTGCAGGCTGCTGAATTGGCGGAAAGTCGGCTAGATGCGTTCGAGAGTCTTTGAGCTAAATAGTATCAGCAAAAAGTTCGCTTGCGCCTTTGGAGCAGCGCTCGTCGCGGTTCTGTTGATGAGCGGTGTCGCGGTCCAGCAGCAGACCCGCTCCGCGCGAGCCGCCGACGGCAATGCTCGCGCTCTGCGCGCACTCGCCAGCGTCGACGAGGTTCTGGCCAATCTCTACGATCAGAACGCATCGGTTCGCGGCCTGTCACTCTACAAGCAAGGCCGCTTCGTCAAGAAATACGAAACGGCCGGCCAGCGGCTGGCTGCCGCCTTGGCCGAGGCGAAGGGTCAACTGGCCAGCAACGGCTCCAGCGGCGCCGGGCTCGCGGCCGTATCGGCCAGTGTCCAGGCTTGGCAGGCGGAGATCGGTGATCCCGCCGTGAAACTCGCCGGCGACCCGACGACCCTCGAAGCCTCGGTCGCCCTGACGGCCTCGCCTCGCGCCTCCGAATTGATCAACGCCTTCCGGGACGTCTGCGTGGCGCTGCAGGCGAGCCTCAACGGCGAGGCCGCTGCGGCCCAGGAGTCACAGGGCGCCGCCGGCCAGGCTCTGTTGATGGCTCTCGCGATCGGAACGGTCGCCGTGATCCTGGTCATGCTGATCAGCTGGCTGTGGATGATGCGCGACGTTGTCGGCCCGGTGGCTCGGATGACGGGGGTGATGCGGACGCTGGCGACCGGCGACACATCCATCACCGTGCCGGCCCTGGGACGATCCGACGAAGTGGGCCAGATGGCCGGCACCGTGCAGGTCTTCAAGGACGAGGCGATCCGTGCCCGCGCGCTGGAAGCCGAGGCGGCTCAGGCCCGCGGGATCGCTGACGATGAGCGGACCCGGGGCGAAGCGGCGCGGGCCGAGATCGCCCGCCAACAGGCCGAAGTGGTGGCGGCCATCGCCGACGGTCTCGATCGCCTCGCGCAAGGCGACCTCGTGACCCGCCTCGACCGCAGCTTCTCTCCCGATTACGAGAAGCTTCGCGCCGATTTCAATGGTGCGCTCGAGACCCTGCGAGAGACGCTGGCCGTGGTGGCCCAGAACGGCGGCGCGATCCGCTCCGGGACGGGCGAGATCTCTCACGCGGCCGACGACTTGTCGCGCCGCACCGAGCAGCAGGCGGCCTCGCTCGAGGAAACGGCCGCAGCGCTCGACGAAATCACCGCCACGGTGCGCAAGACCGCACAGGGAGCCAACCAAGCCAATGCCGCCGTGATCAAGGCCAAGGCAGGGGCCGAAGAATCGGGCTGCATCGTGCGCGAGGCCGTGGATGCGATGGGCGGCATCGAGAAGTCCTCGGCCCAGATCACCCAGATCATCGGGGTCATCGACGAGATCGCCTTCCAGACCAATCTCCTGGCGCTCAATGCCGGCGTGGAGGCGGCCCGAGCCGGAGATGCCGGCCGCGGTTTCGCCGTGGTGGCCTCGGAAGTGCGCGCCCTGGCGCAACGCTCAGCCGATGCCGCCAAGGAGATCAAGAAGCTGATCGCGGCCTCTCGCGGGCAGGTGGAGCGGGGCGTCGATCTCGTGGGCCGCACCGGCACGGCGCTCGAAGCCATCGTGAGCCAAGTGACCGAGATTGCCAGCGCGGTGGCGGAGATCGCCGCCTCGGCGCAGGAGCAGGCTTCCGGCCTCGACCAGGTCAACATCGCCATCAACCAGATGGACCAGGTCACGCAGCAGAATGCCGCCATGGTGGAAGAGTCGACGGCGGCCAGCCGGGCGCTGGCGACCGAGACCGAGGAGTTGATGCGGCTGATCGGCCATTTCCAGGTGGGTCCTGCCGGCACCGGCCGGCAGGCGCTTCGTTCGACGCCGGCGCGAACGGTTACGGCGCTGAGAACCACTGGCCGTGGCGGGGCGGCGCTGAGGCCGCAGTCCGAGACGGCGAGTTGGGAGGAGTTCTGACGAGGTTGGCGCTCCTCTGACCCGAGGAAGCTGAAGCATCTTGCTCCGGCTCCGAGTTCATAGACGTCCCGGCATCGAGGCGCCCACCTTCTGCCTTGCAACTTGTCCTCAGGCGCGGACCGACGACCTCCGCCTGAGAAGATCGTGGGAGTCGCGCCGAACCCATCCTAAGGTGACGCTTCAGACGACGTCACACGAGGGTATCGATGCGCTTGCCACTGGTGCTGTTGTGCAGCCTGTTCGCCACGATGGCACTTGTTGCCGACGTCGAGGCCGCCCCGGCAGGGTCGGCGATCTCAGCCGCAAGCCACGGCAGAGGATCGGCGGGCGAGCAACGTCACCTGCCGCGTCTCAAACGCTATCGACGGCGCAACGGGTCTCGAACCTGACGGTTGCGGGAGCGGCGCCCGATCTGACATTCCAGTGAAGCGCGAACGATGCCGGGAGACATGCGGATGGCGGGCCGACCATGGACGATCGACGACGCGCCGCGACTCGATGGGCGCCGCGCCATCGTCACCGGAGCCTCGGGCGGGCTTGGCTTCGAGACCGCGCTAGGGCTGGCGCGCCGCGGTGCACGCGTGGTCCTGGCGGCCCGCAACGCCGGCAAGGCCGAGGCCGCGCTGGCGCGGATCCATGCCGCGGTGCCGGGGGCGATGGTTTCCTTCTCCCATCTGGATCTTGCGGATCTCTCTTCCGTCCGGGCCTTCGCGGAGGATGTGCTGGCCGGCGAAGAGGCGCTCGACATTCTGGTCAACAACGCCGGCGTGATGGCCTATCCGACCCGCCGCACCACGCGCGACGGGTTCGAAGAGCAGTTCGGCACCAATTACCTCGGCCACTTCGCCCTGACGGCGCACCTCCTGCCGGCGCTGCTCGGTGCCTCGTCCGAAGCGCGCGTGGTCAGCCTCGCCAGCCTCGCCCACGTGCAGGGCCAAATCGCGCTCGACGATCTGCAAGGGGAGAGGCACTACGACGGTTGGACCGCCTACCGGCAAAGCAAGCTCGCCATGCTGATCTTCGCCCGCGAGCTCCATCGCCGGGCAGACGCTGCCGGCTGGCCGATCCGCTCCATCGCGGCCCATCCGGGATGGGCCGTCACCGACATCGTCACCAACGGCCCTGGACAGGGGCGAGGCGGGCTGAAGCCCGCGCTGATGAACCTGGCATTTCGCATGTTCGGTCAATCGGTGGCTGACGGGGCACTTCCCGTTCTGTATGCAGCGACGGCGCCTGAAGCCGTGCCGGCGGGCTACTACGGCCCGACCGGGCGCGGCGAGCGGACGGGGCCAGTCGGTCCCTCGCGCGTCATGCCCCGGGCCGCCGATGTCGCCACCGCGCAGGCGCTATGGGTGGCGTCGGAGCGGCTGACAGGAATGCGGTTCGGTACCGCGGAGGATGCAAGATGACCACGATCGCGGTTCTGGCGGCAGGGGCCATGGGGGCCGGCATCGGCCTCCATCTCACCGAAGGCGGCGCCACGGTGCTGACCAACCTCGACGGTCGCGGCGAAGGCAGTCGTCGACGGGCCGCAGAGGCCGGCATGAGGGACGTGCCGCTCGACGCGGTCGCTGAGGCGGATGTCATCCTGTCCATCGTGCCTCCGGGCTCGGCGGTCGAACTCGCCGAACGGCTGGCGCCGGCCCTGGCCCGGAGCACGACAAAGCCCGTATTCGTCGACGCCAATGCGGTGAGCCCCGAGACGCTGGAGCGCGTCCGCGCGGCCCTCGCCGGCACCGGTTGCACCGTGGTCGACGGATGCATCATCGGGCCGCCGCCCAAGCCTCGGGGCAAGAGCCCTGCCTTCTACGTCAGCGGCGATCCCGAGAGGCTCACGGCGCCGCTCGCGCGCCACGGTCTCGACCTGAAACCCATGGACGCGCCCTTCGGCGCCGCATCGAGCCTGAAGCTCGTCTACGCCATGTGCACCAAGGGCGTGACGGCGCTGGCCGCCGCCATGGTCCTCGGGGCCGAGCGCAACGGCGCCGGTGACGCCCTGCGCGCCGAAATGGCGCGAAGCCAGCCGGAGCTCGTCGAGCGCTTTGCCAAGGCCATGCCCGACATGCTGCCCAAGGCCTATCGCTGGGTCGCGGAGATGCGCGAGATCGCCACCTTCCTCGGCCCGGACGACCCGGCCGCGATGATGTTCGAGGGCGCCGCCCGGGTCTACGAGCGCCTCGCCGCCGACGAGACGGGTTCGGGAGACCTGGGCCGGACGCTGCTCGGAGCCGTCGAGCGTCGGTAACGCCCAGCGTCAGTCCGGCGCGTCGCGCGCCACTTTGACCACCACTTTACCGGTATTGCGGCCGGCCAGCATGTCGACCAGTGCGGCGGGAGCTTTCTCGAGCCCGTCGACCCGGTGCTCCAGAGCCTTTATCTGACCGCTCGCCAGCCAGCCGCCGACCTCGCGGCGGAACGCCGGCTCCTGATGGGCGAAATCCCAGACGATGAAGCCGCGGATGTCGAGGCGCCGGCTCAACACGGCCCGCATCACCTCGGGGACACGATTTGGGCCCGCCGGGAGGGAGGTGGCATTGTATTGCGCCACCAACCCGCAGACCGGAACGCGGGCGAATTCATTGAGCAGCGGCAGGACCGCCTCCCAGACGGCCCCGCCGACATTCTCGAAATAGACATCGATCCCTTTCGGACAGGCGGCGCTCAGCCGATCGGCAAAGTCCGGTGCGCGATGGTCGATCGCGGCGTCGAAGCCGAAATACTCGGTCAGCAGCCGGCATTTCTCGGCTCCGCCGGCGATGCCCACGGCGCGGCAGCCACGCTGCTTCGCGATCTGACCCACGGCCGAGCCGACAGGGCCGGTGGCGGCCGCCACCACGACGGTCTCGCCCGGCTTCGGTTTGCCGATCTCGGCCAGGCCCGCATAGGCGGTCAGTCCCGGCATGCCCAAGACGCCCAACGCGGCCGTGACGGGGTGAGGTGCGGGATCGAGCCTCACCAGCCCGGTTCCGTCCGAGAGGGCCATCGAGCACCAGCCCGTCGGCGCCAGGACCAGCGTCCCCACCGTCCAATCGAAGTGACGCGATGCCTCGACCCGGCACACGGCCTGGCCTCCCATCACATCGCCCAGGCTAAGAGGCGTGGCGTAGGACCGCCCTTCGCTCATTCGGCCGCGCATGTAGGGATCGAGCGACAGCCAGAGGACTGCGAGGCGGACCTGTCCGTCCGCAGGCGCGGGGCAGGGGCGTTGGACGATTTCGAAGTCGTCCGGCCTGGGTTCGCCCTCCGGACGGCGGCGCAGGAGAACGGCGGTCGAGGGAATGGGAGCCATGGAGTGTTCCTTCTCGTTGGCATGGGTTGCCACACCAACGAACCAGCGGCCGGTTCAGGTCGGTGGGCTGGGTCGGAGGCGTAGTCCGGTCGGTGGCGTACCTGCATCTTGCGCAGAGCGGTCGCCGCCGTCAGATTGCGCCGCAACGAGAGCCACCGAGGAAACGCCATGTTGAGCACCGTTGCAGCCTTCGACCGTATCGGGGAGGAGAACGCCTTTGCGGTGCTGGCGCGGGCGACCGAACTCGCGCGGCAGGGCCGGGACATCATCAATCTCGGCATCGGCCAGCCCGATTTCGCCACGCCACCCAATGTCGTCGAAGCGGCCGTTAAGGCTTTGCGGGACGGGCATCACGGCTATACGCCCTCGACCGGCATCCTGCCTTTGCGTGAAGGCTTGGCGGCGGACCTCCACCGTCGCTTCGGCGTGACGGTCTCGCCCGACAACCTCGTGGTCGTGCCGGGCGGCAAGGTGACGATGTTCGCCGCCATCCTGATGTTCGGCGAACCCGGCGTCGAGATCCTCTATCCGGACCCGGGCTTTCCGATCTACCGGTCCATGATCGAGTTCACCGGCGCCACGCCGGTGCCTTTGCCGGTGCGTGAGGAGAACGGGTTCGCCTTCTCGGCCGCGGAAGCCCTGTCGCTCCTCGGTCCCCGCACGCGACTGGTCATCCTGAACTCTCCCGCCAATCCGACCGGCGGCGTTACGCCAAAAGCCGAGATCGACGCCTTCGTGGCGGGGCTGGAGCGTTTCCCCGATGTCGCGATCCTCTCCGACGAGATCTACGGCCAGATGACCTACGACGGGCTCGCCCACACGAGTCTGCTCTCCTATCCGGCGATCCGAGACCGCCTGATCATGCTCGACGGCTGGTCCAAGACCTATGCGATGACGGGCTGGCGCATGGGCTACGCGGTCTGGCCCGACGCGCTGATCGACAAAATGCGCAAGCTCGCCGTCAATTGCTGGTCCTGCGTCAATGCTCCGACGCAATGGGCCGGCCTCGAAGCCCTGACCGGGCCGCAGGACGCCGTTCATGCCATGGTGGCGGAGTTCGATCGGCGACGGCGCGTCGTGGTGGACGGCCTGAACGCGCTGCCGGGTATCCGTGCGGCGACGCCGAAGGGCGCCTTCTACGCCTTTCCCAACATTTCGGAGACGGGCTGGCGCGCCAAGGCCCTGGCTTCGTCCCTGCTCGAGGAGGCGGGTGTAGCGATCGTCGGTGGACCCGACTTCGGCGTGCACGGCGAAGGGTTCATCCGCCTCAGCTACGCCAACTCGCTCGAGAATATCGAGCGCGCGCTGGAACGGATGCGGCTGTTCCTGTCGGAGCCTCGAGCAGACCAACAACGCAAGTTTGTCTAAAAAGCGTCATACAACGCTTGCCTCGAAGCCCGCTCATAGTTTAGAGCGGTCCCAAGAAAAAAGGCCACCCCGAAGGGCGGCCCAAGTCTAGGGAGGAAACGCCCAAGAAGGGCATGCAACGCGTGCGTTGCAAAACCTTTTTATGGTGCGTCGCACAAAAACACAAGCTTTTTGTCGAGGGTGGCGAGATTTCTTCGAGGCTGTGCGACGGCAGCTTCACGACCCCGTCCAGACCCGCACAGACCCTGGTGCCGTTACGCCCTTGCCGAATAAGCGACGGTGCGTCGCGCAACGAGTTGGTTGACGGTGATCACCAGCAACACGGCGACGAGATGGATCAAGAGGTCGCTCGCCGAAGCGTCGAACGGATGATCGAAGTTCAGCAGCGAAGCCGAAGCCGCTGCGATCGCCAGCCCCGCCACTAGAGCGGTCAGACGGGGGCGAAGCGGGCAGGCCCTCCGCACCATCACCATCATGACGGCCATCAGCGGCACCGACATCATCAGAATGTGGGTGAAGCAATGTCCGACTTCGGCGGCCACCTGCGGTCCCGTATCGGCCGGCATCGCCCATGTGCGCAGGCACCCTAGACCGCTGGCCCAGCACCAGAGGATCAGAGAGGGAAGCGGCAGGAGCGCCCAGCGTGGGCTTCGTCCCGGAACGCTGAGTTCGAAGGCCGCCAAGCCGGCCAGGACCGCGGTCGCGACGGATGCCGTGACCGAAATCCACATGTCGGGTGCGGACATGAGCCGCCGCTCGAGCGCCGACAGATCGCAAGAGGACGCGAGAACGACTCCCATGGTGGCCACGAGCGCGAGCCACGCCGCAGTCCTCAGCGCAGGGGGCAGGATCCGGCTGACCGGGCTTAGGTCCGCGGTGAGACTGGAGACGATATCGTCGAAGGCGGTTTGACTCGTCACGGGTTCAAGCTCCGCCATCGAAACGTTCCCGCAGCGTCTTCAACGCGCGGTGCAGATTGACCTTGAGGGCCACTTTCGTCTTTCCGGTCTCGGCAGCGGCCTCGGCGAGGGAGCGCTGTCGGACGGCAATCAGATCGACGGCTTCGCGCAGCGCCGGCGACAATGCCGCGACAGCTCCTTGGACGTCCCGCACGCGGTTCTCGCCGTCGAGCGCCGTCTCGGGGGTGTCGCCGCTATCTGGATAATTGTCGTAGACAAGATCGTCCGACACTTCACGCCGATCCTGTCGACCTCGATAACGCAGGTGGTCGATCGCTCGGCGCTGCGCAATGGCGCTCAGCCAATTCGTGAAGGAGCGCGACGGATCATAGGTCTGCCGCGCACGATGAACCGTGATGAGCACTTCCTGTACGACATCGTCGACCGACTCCGGCCGGACTCCGGTGCGGCGCACGACGCGCTTCACATGGGGGATGCAGTCGCGCAGCAGCCGCTCGTAGGCGACGCGATCGCCCCCCTGGGCGGCCGCCATCAAGCTCGACCAATCCTGGTCCGCCGATGTCCTGCGAGCTGGGTCTGCGCGTTCCATACCGATCCGGAGGGGCACGCCCACGGCCCCGTTCCTATATAATGCCGCGCTGACTAAGGTCAAAATCACTCATCCTGCCAGACCCGCATGGTCGGAGACCCGAGACTCTCCCTACGCCGCGCCGCTGATGCCGGTTACGCCCTGTAGGCCGAACCTTTCCAAAGCGTTTCCGGTTGGTGCGGAACATGCCTCGAATCCGCCGAAGTCCACCGTCATCTCCCGAAGGCCCTGGCGCGAACGGCGGGACGAAACGATGGACATATGACGGCAGAGCCCTTCCCGCCCATCCTACGGTTCGGATCCGGTGCAATCGCGGCCGCCCTGATGCTGATGGTGGGGTGTGGTGACGCTGACGCCCACCCTCATGTCTTCGTCACCGCCAAGGAGCAGGTGATCTTCGGCCCCGACGGCAGCGTCACGGGGATCCGGGCCTCCTGGACCTTCGACGACATGTACTCGTCCTTCGTGACCCAGGGTCTCGCCGCGGCGGGTGCGATCCCTACGCCGGAGCAACTTGCGCCGCTGGCGAAGACAAACGTCGAGTCGCTGGCGGAATTCGGCTATTTCACCACGGCCAGACTCAGCGGCAAGAAACTCGAGTTCGACGAGCCGATCGACTATTCGATGAGCGAGGGACAGGACAAACTCGCCACGCTGGTCTTCACGCTGCCGCTGAAGACGCCCGTCAAGCCCGTGCCGGCGCTCAATGTCAGCGTCTACGATCCAACCTATTTCGTGTCCTTCGGCATGGACGATCACGACCCCGTCAGCATGGTGGCGGCACCGAGCGGCTGCTCGACCAGCGTGATCAAGCCTCGTCCGCTCGACGCGTCCGACAACCAGAAGCTCTCGGAGGCCTTTTTCGCCAATATGTCGCCGGGGCAGGATTTCGGCATCAAGCTCGCCTCGAAGATCATGGTGGCCTGCCCGTGAGGCTGCGTCACCTGGCGCCCGCCGCGCTTCTGGTCGGCGTCGCAGCGCTGCTTCTGGTCGAGCCCGCGCTCGCGCAGGCCCGCAATCCATTTTCGGTCGGCATCTCGGAGGGCGGCGGGCCGACGACCGGCCTGATGGGATGGATTCTCAGCCAGCAGGGCTATTTCGAGCGGGCCCTTTCGGCTGCCGTGCGGGCCAGCCGCACCGATCGGACAGCCCTGCCTTGGCTCGCGGGGCTGAGCTTCGTCTATGGCGTGCTCCACGCCGCCGGGCCGGGGCACGGGAAAGCGGTGCTGGCCTCCTACATGGTGGCGAACCGGCGGGCGCTGCGGCGCGGCATCGTGCTCTCGTTTCTGGCGGCGCTGCTGCAGGCCGCCGTGGCGGTGGCGCTGGTCGGCGTCCTGTCGCTGGTGTTCCGGGCCACGGCGATCGGCATGCGCGACGGCGCAGCGCTGATCGAGAAGGTGAGCTACGTCGGCGTGGCGGCTTTGGGATTGTGGCTGACGTGGCGCAAGGGCGCCGGCTTCCTCGCGGCCTGGCGAGAGTGGCCCCGTGCTCCTGCCGGTTTCGCACCGGCTTTCGCTTTCGCGGGCACGAAGAATGGGCCGGTGATCGGGAACCCCTATCGGCTCGGGGCGCCTGCCTGTGTCGTCCACGAGCCCGTCAGCGGAGGGCGTTCCAGTTTTGCCTGCACGGTCGAGGCCGGTGCTGCAACTCATCTTCACGGGCCCAACTGCGGCCACTTCCATGCTCCCGATCCGTCGATGCTGGGCGAGAGCTTTTCGTGGCGCGAGGCCATCTCCACCGTGGTGGCGGCGGGCGCGAGGCCCTGCTCGGGCGCCATCCTGGTGTTGGTCTTCTCGTTGGCCCAGGGCATCTTCTACGCCGGCATCGCCGCTACGATCGTGATGGCGCTCGGCACGGCGATCACCACGGCGGCGCTGGCGTCCATCGCAGTGCTGGCCAAGGGCGTCGCGCTGCGCCTCGCTGGAGCAGAACCGGGGCGGGGCGCCATCGTGGCTCGCGGGCTCGAACTCCTGGCGGCACTGGTGGTGCTGGCGGTCGGCCTGTCGCTCCTGTTCGGCGTGGGGCCGCTACAGGGCTTGGCCTAGGAAGCGTCTGGAAAGCCGAGCCTCGCTGTTTCCGCCATGATTGCGAGACGCGGAGCGTCGAAGCAACCTAGCCGCCGCTATCCGCATCGGTCGTGCCCAATGGGCTCGGCCGTTGGCTCCTCGCGGTTTCTGGGTTGCTTCGCTTTGCGTACAATGACCAAGCGCTGCAGCTTCCGTCACCATGGATGGAGCTGCAGCGCTTCGGATTGTCCTTAGTTCGATGGCTTCAGGAACTTGTCGACGTTGTCCTTGGTGACGACATCGAGGCCTGCGATGTTGATGGCCGGTACAGTCTCGCCCTTCTTCAGCTTGACCAGGATGTCCATCGCCTTCTCGCCCATTTCGAAGGGGCGCTGGCCGACGAGAACCTGGGCGTAGCCGTCCTTTAGCAGCTGCAGTTCGACGGGCAGCGTGTCGGGCATGACAAGCGGGAACTTGCCGGCCTTCACCTTGTCCATGTTGGCGTCGACGTAGCCCTTGTAGGCCTTGGGGGCGAACAGGGCCCAACCGCCGACCGGGATGATGGCGCCGATATCGGGATTGGCGGTGGCGAAGTCGGTGAGCTGCTGAGCCGCCAGAGCAGCATCGTCGTTACAGAACGCAGGCGAGCCCTTCACTTCCGTCCAGCCTGCGCCCTTCAGCACCTCGTAGAGGCCGGCGAGCCGCTCGTTGAGGTTTTCGGCCGCCGGTCCGCCCGACTGCGTGGCGAAGGTCGAGGGCTGGGGATGCGCCTTGATGAGCTGGCGGCCGAGTTCGCGCCCCATCTCCTTGTTGTCGGTGCCGACATAGGCCTGGCGCTGCGAGGCCGGCGCATCGGCATCGAAGGTGATGACCGGAATGCCGGCCGAGCGCGCCTGCTTGATGACGCCGGCGACCGAGTCGACATCAGCCACCGACACCGCGATGCCGGACACACCTTGGGTGATAAAGTCCTGCATGATCTGCACTTCGGTGGCGGGCTCGTGCGTCGCCGGACCCTTGTAGATGCAGGTCACGCCGATCTTCTTCGCTTCGGCCATGCAGCCGTCGCGCGACAGGTCGAAGTAAGGGTTGTCCATCCCCTTGGGGATCAAGGCAAAGCTATCGGCGGCCTGGGCGGTCGAGACCAGCGCAGTCAATGCCACGGCGGCCAGAAGAACGGATTTCATAGACGTTTCCCTCTTGTGTTCCGCGCCGGATCTCCATCGCCCGGCGTCGAAATTCCTATGCGGCCCTATTCGGGCTGGCGGGTGCGGATCCGGTCGACCAGCACCGCCAGGATGATGATCGATCCAACGAAGACCTGCTCCCAATAGGTATCGGCGCCGAACAGCGCCAAGCCGTTGCGGATCACCTCGATCAGGGCGGCGCCGATGACGGCACCGGCCGGGCCGCCGATGCCTCCGGCGAGGTCGGCCCCGCCGATGACCGAGGCCGCGATGATCTTGAGTTCGTAACCGACCGCGAGGTTGGCCGGAGCAGAGCCGAGCCAGCCGAGGATCAGCACGCCCGCGAGGCCCGCCGACAGGGAGCACAGGACGTATACGGAGACCTTGACGCGAGCGACGGCGACGCCGGTAAGCTTGGCGGCGCGCTCGTTGCCGCCGAGCACGAAGACATGCCGGCCCCACCGCGTGTGGCGCAGCGCGATGCCCATGATCACGGCCAGCACGAGCAGGTAGACCAGCGGCACCGGAAGCCCGAGCAGACGGCCATCGGTGAGGCTGTAGAACGTATCCACGCCGGGGCCGCCCGGAGCCTGCCCGCGTCCCTGCGTGACGACGAAGGTGATGCCCCGGCAGATCGACAGCGTCCCTAGGGTCACCACGAACGGCGACAGCCGCACCACCGAGATCATCAGCCCGTTGACGAGGCCGATCAGGGCTGCGGCGCCGAGGCCGATCAGCATGGCGGCTCCCATGACGCCGAAGGGCAGGGCGGCCAGAAATGTGCCCGCGAGGGCTTTCATGGCGATGGCGGTCAGCACGGCGGTCAGAGCCATCACGGAGCCGACCGACAGGTCGATGCCGCCCGTGATGATGACCAGCGTCGACCCCAGCGCCACGATGGCGATGTAGGAGAAGTTCTTGGAGGTGTTGAGAAGGTTGTTGGCGGTGAGGAAGTGATTGGCGAAGACTGCCACCAGCGCCGTGATGACCAGGAAGGCGATCGCCACGTAAGCGGTCTGGCTGGCCAGCGCCCCGCGCCGATACCAGCGGTCCCGCCCGACATTGGTGTAGACGACCGAGGACGCGACATTCTCGGACATCAGGCGAACTCCAAAGCGCCGGTAATGAGGCCGGTGACCTCCTCCGGGCTCGATTGCGATATGGGCTTGTCGGCGCGCTTCTCGCCGCGCCGCAGGACCACGACCCGATCGCACACGCTGAACACGTCGGGCATGCGGTGGGAGATGAGGATCACGGCGACGCCGCCGTCGCGCAGGCGACGGATCAGGTCCAGCACCTCCGCCACCTGCCGCACCGAAATGGCGGCCGTCGGCTCGTCCATGAGGATCAGCTTGGCCTTGGCGAGACGGGTGCGGGCGATGGCGACCGCCTGGCGCTGACCGCCCGACATGGACCGGACGAGATCGCGCGGACGGGTCTCGCTCTTCAGTTCGCCGAACAGCTCGAGCGCCTTTGCGTTCATGGCGCGGTGGTCGAGGAACTTGAAGGGCCCGACGCGGCGGGTGATCTCGCGGCCGAGAAAGACGTTGGCGGCGGCGCTGACGTTATCGGCGAGCGCGAGGTCCTGGTAGACGACCTCTATGCCGGCGGCGCGCGCGTCGAGCGGTCGGTCGAAGCGGTGCTCCGTGCCGTCGAGCCGGATCGTGCCGTGCGTGGGGTGGAAATTACCCGCGATGATCTTGACCAGGGTCGACTTGCCGGCCCCGTTGTCGCCCATCAGGCCGACGACCTCGCCGGGCGAAATGGACAGGTCGACATCCGACAAGGCCCGGATCGCTCCGAACTCCTTGCAGATCCCCCGCAGGTCGAGAACGGGATCGGAGTCCCGCCGTATCGCAGCCACCGCGCTCATCCTGGCGCCTCCCTCTACCTTATCGTTGGCCGGGAGGTTAGGAGAGGCCGCGTCTCTCCGCAATGATCAATTGCGATCGTCCGACAATTCACATTGGAAAGAGAAGGGTGCTTGGCAGGAGGGCATCCACCGATGCCGCGAGCCAGCCCAAGAACGCAAAAGCGCCGGCGAAGACCGCCGGCGCCTGTCTCGCTCACGAAGGCCGACAGGCCCTCAGTGAAACTGCGTCTTGAGCCGGCCGATCTCGCGGGCCGCGAGGTCGCTGACGCCGGTGCCGCGCGGGTCGCGGCGCAGCACGAGCTCGGCGGCCTTCACGGCGGCATCGGCGGCGGCGGCGCGGACATCGGCGGTCGCCTGGATCTCCGCCATGGCGATCTTCTGCTCGGCCTGCCTGGTGCGGCGCGTCACATATTCGGTGAGACGAGCCTGAGCCTCCTGGCTCATCAACTCGGCTTCCTTTCGGGCCTGAGCCACGATGGCGGCAGCCTCGGCTTCGGCGGCGGCGGCCTTGCGCTTGAAGCTGTCGAGCACGGCAGAGGCCTCGTCGTGCAGGCGCTTGGCCTGGGCGAGTTCGTCCGCCACCTTGCGGGCGCGATCGTCGAGCGCCGCACCGAGTTTACCGTGAATGCCGAGGTAAGCGAGGATGGCGAGGAAGACGACGAAGCCGGCTGCGACCCACATTTCAGCGTTCATAGGAAGCTCCTCAAGCAGTCTTGGCGGCGGACAGGGCGGCGTCGATCGCCTGCGGGTCCGCCGACTTGCCGGTCAGGTGCTCGACGATGGCGGCGGCGGCGTCGCGCGCGATGCCTTCGACGCTGCCCATGGCGCGGGTCTTGGTCTCGGCGATCTGATGCTCGGCCGTTGCCATCTTGGCACTGAGGTCGGCCTCGAGCGCGTGGCGTCTGGCCTCGTCGGCAGCGAGCAGCTTCTGGTGGGTCTGCTGGGCGAGGGCCTGGGCGCCGGCCTTGGCGTCGGCGAGCTTGGCGTCATAGGCGGCGCCTGCGGCCGTGGCCTGCTGTTGCATGCTGGACGCATCGGCGAGGTCCTGCTCGATGCGGCTGCGTCGGTTTTCGAGAATGGCGCCGACGCGGGGCAGGGCGATCCGCGACATCATCCAGTAAAGGAGGCCGAAAACGATGGTCAACCAGATGATCTGGGACAGGAAGGTCGAGCTCTCGAACGGCGGAAACACGGCCGGTCCCGTAGCCAGGTCGGAGGCGTTGGCGAGGTTTTGTTCGGCGACGGCCATATCGGTTCCACGTAGAGAGGCATCGGCGGGACCGGCGCTCGCGCCGGGGCTCGTCTCGGCCGAGCCGAGCATGAAGTCGCCGCGGGAGCGATCTCCCGCGGCGACGCTGGATCAGCTCACCACGAAGAGGAGCAGGATCGCCACCAGGAAGGCGAAGATGCCGAGACCTTCGGCCAGCGCCGCGCCGATGAAGGCCCGGCCGAACTGGCCGTCGGCCGCCGACGGGTTGCGCAGCGCGCCCGACAGAAAGTTGCCGAAGATGGTGCCGACGCCGATGGCGGCGGCGCCCATGCCGATGGCGGCAAGGCCGGCACCGATATATTTGGCGGCGCTGACGTAGGCGACGGCGAGATGCTGGGCCGAGGTGGGATCCATGATGTTCTCCGGTGCTTTCAGATGTCGGGCGACGTTTGTTGTTGGGTAATTATCAGTGGCCCGGATGGATTGCGTCGTTGAGGTAGACGCAAGTCAGGATGGCGAACACGTAGGCCTGGAGGGCAGCTACGAGCAGCTCGAAGGCGGTCAGCAGGATGATGCCGACGAAGGGCAGGGGCGCGATCAGCGCGGCGGCGGTGCCGGAGCCGAGCAGCAGCACGATGAAGCCGCCGAACACCTTCAGCGTGATGTGCCCGGCCAGCATGTTGGCGAAGAGCCGGACGCTGAGCGAAATCGGCCGCGACAGGAACGAGATGATCTCGATCAGAACGATGAAGGGCAGGATCGCCGGAGCGACGCCCGAGGGAGCAAAGAGACCGAGGAAATGGGTACCGTGACGGTAAAGTCCGTATCCGATGACGACCAGCATCACCAAGGCGGCGAGCGCGAAGGTCACGATGATCTGGCTGGTCACCGTGTAGGAGAAGGGCAGCAGGCCGAGCAGGTTCGCGAAGAGCACGAACATGAAGAGGCTGAACACGAAGGGGAAGAAGCGCATCCCGTCGTTGCCGGCCGTGCTCCGCACCGTATCGGCGACGAATTCGTAGCTGATCTCCGCTGCCGCCTGCAGGCGACCTGGCACCAGCGAGCGCTTGGACGTTCCATAGACCATCAGCAGCGACACCAGCGCCAGGATGATGAACATCATGAGCGACGCGTTGGTGAAGCTCGATACTGGACCATGGGCCGAGAACAGCGGCGAGACGATGAACTGTTCGATCGGGTCGATTGCTTTTTCAGCCACGTCCAAACCTCTTGCCAACGGACGCCTCTCGCGAGGCGGTTGCATTCCAACATGCGGCCGCGAGGCCGCGATATCTCACCGTGTCGGCCCACCGGGCCCACCGGGCTGCATGGCGATCCGATACACGTTCCAGAAGCCGGCAACGGTGCCGAGACCCAGGAACACGATCAGGGCGGCGGGCGAGATGCCCAGCCACCGGTCGATGGCCCAGCCGATGAACCCTCCCACCACGACGGCGGCGACGAATTCCGACATGACGCGAAAGCCGAGGCTCATGGCCTGGCCTATGCCGCTCGGCGAAGTGAAGCCGCCGGGCGGCTGCCGTGTTTCGGCCGCCTTGCGATGGCTGTCGAGCGCGCCCGACAGATCCTTCAACCGCGCCTGCAGCGTGGCGTCGTCGTGAGGGTCGCCGCTCTGGGAGTCCGCCATCTCGTGTCGCTCCCCCGTCGCGGTGCCCCTTCGTCGCCCTCGACCTTGCGGTATCGGGACATGTTTCATCGCGAAAAGGGCACAGGCGTGCCCCAATCACGCTGGGCGGGTTCATAGAAACCAGCACCGGGGTGGTGTCAAGAATGGCGAATGCCTGATTCGAAGGCTTTTCAACCGGGTGCGACCCTGCCGGACGTCACGGTGCCGCGGCCCGATGTGGTAGCTGATACAAGTCGTGCTGCCCGCGCGTGGCGTGGGCGCCCCAGGAAAGCTTCGCCATGGCCTCGATCGCTTCGCGCCGTGCTCTCGCGGGTCTGATCCTCGTACTCTCTTTATTGGGGTCGGCGGCCGAGGCCAAACCTGCCCGACCGGCAGGGTCCGCCAAGGCGGCCGTGGTGGCGCTGGCGCTGTGGAGTGATCCGGTCTTCGCGTCCGAGGCCCGCGGTGCCGCCGCGGTCCTGGCGAAGCGCTACGGCGGTGGCGGCCCCGTGGTGGTGCGGGCCAACACGACATCCGCTTTGGTCAACGGTCCCGAAGGGATCGCGACCGCATTGAGACTCGCAGCGCGTGGCACCGATTCGTCGCGCGACGTCCTGATCCTGCTTCTGACGTCGCATGGTTCGCCCGACGGCATCGCCGACAAGGGCGGAGGGCGCATCGGCCTTCTGCCGCCCGACGATCTCAAGCGCCTGCTCGACGCGAGCCCCTTCCGCCACAAGCTCCTGGTCGTCTCGGCCTGTTTTGCCGGCACCTACACGGCGCTCGCGAGCCCCGACACGCTGGTGATCACGGCGGCGGACAGCACCCATCCTTCCTTCGGCTGCCAGCCCGAGGCGCATTGAACCTATTTCGGCGACGCGCTCTTCAACCAGGCACTCCGCCGCGACGCCACACTGTCCCAAGCGTTCGCCGACGCTCGCGCCATCGTGGCGGCGCGTGAGGCGGCCCAGGGCTTTGCGCCGTCCAATCCGCAGATGGCGGGCGGAGACAATGTGCTGCCGCTGCTCGACGGATCGGCGAGCCGGTAGAACGGCGCCCCGCGCCGTCCCGCCTTCGCTGCGGCGGTTTGGCTTTCATCAAGGCCCTGCTGTCACTATATGTGACGGGTCCACGATGCCGCGCAGCGGCGTCCCGCAGGCGGTTCCGGCCGGTGCGTCCGGCCCGACCGAAAAGGTCGGAGAAAGTCAGTCTCGATGTCCCAGACGCCCGTTCCGTCTCCCGAGTTCGACTCGAACGCCTATGGCGCCGATTCGATCAAGGTGCTGCGCGGTCTCGATGCGGTGCGTAAGCGCCCCGGCATGTATATCGGCGACACGGACGACGGGTCGGGCCTCCACCACATGATCTACGAGGTGGTGGACAACGCCATCGACGAGGCGCTGGCCGGCCATGCGACCCGGGTCACCGTGACGCTGAATCCTGACGGCTCGGTGACGGTGACCGACAACGGCCGCGGAATTCCGACCGGGATCCACTCCGAAGAGAAGATCTCGGCTGCCGAGGTCATCATGACCCAGCTCCACGCCGGCGGTAAGTTCGACCAGAATTCCTACAAGGTCTCGGGCGGCCTCCACGGCGTCGGCGTGTCGGTTGTCAATGCGCTGTCGACGAAGCTGCTGCTGCGCATCTGGCGCGACGGCAAGGAGCACGAGATCGAGTTCGCCCACGGTGACTCGGTCTATCCGCTGCGCGTCGTCGGCCCCGCCGGCCTCGACGAGGACGGGGGGGAGAAGCGCGGAACGTCCGTGAGCTTCTGGCCCTCGTCCGAAACCTTCACCATGGTTGAGTTCGACTATGCCACGGTGGAACACCGCCTGCGCGAACTGGCCTTCCTCAATTCCGGTGTTCGCATCCTCCTCACCGACGCGCGCGGCGCGGAAATCAGGCGCGAGGAGCTCTTCTACGAGGGCGGCCTCGAGGCCTTCGTGCGCTACCTCGATCGGGCCAAGGCGTCGCTGATCACCAAGCCCATCCTGATGAAGGGCGAGAAGGACGGCATGACCGTCGAAGTCGCACTCTGGTGGAACGACACCTATCACGAGACGGTGCTGCCCTTCACCAACAACATTCCGCAGCGCGACGGCGGCACCCATATGGCGGGCTTCCGCGGCGCGCTCACGCGTCAGCTGACCGGCTACACCGAGCGCTCCGGCATCGCCAAGAAGGAGAAGGTCGACGTCACCGGCGACGATTGCCGCGAGGGCCTGACCTGCGTGCTCTCCGTCAAGGTGCCCGATCCGAAGTTCTCGTCGCAGACCAAGGACAAGCTGGTCTCCTCCGAGGTGCGCCCCATCGTCGAGAGCATCGTCAACGAGACACTGGGCCGCTGGCTCGAAGAGCATCCCGCCGATGCCAAGATCATCGCCGGCAAGGTGGCCGAGGCCGCGGCGGCGCGCGAGGCCGCCAAAAAGGCGCGCGAGCTGACGCGCCGCAAGGGGGTGCTCGACGTCGCCAATCTGCCCGGCAAGCTCGCCGACTGCCAGGAGCGCGACCCGGCCCTGGCCGAGATTTTCCTCGTCGAGGGTGACTCGGCCGGCGGTTCCGCCAAGCAGGGCCGCAACCGCGAGTTCCAGGCCGTGCTGCCGCTGCGCGGCAAGATCCTGAACGTCGAGCGCGCCCGCATGGAGAAGATGCTGTCGAGCCAGGAGATCGGCACGCTGATCACGGCGCTCGGCACCGGCATCGGCAAGGATCCGATCGGCGGCTTCAACGCCGACAAGCTGCGCTACCACAAGATCATCATCATGACGGACGCCGACGTCGACGGCTCGCATATCCGCACTCTGCTCTTGACGTTCTTCTACAGGCAGATGCCGGACCTGATCGATCGCGGCCATATCTTCATCGCCCAGCCGCCGCTCTACAAGGTGAAGCGCGGCAAGTCCGAGCAGTACCTGAAGGACGAACGGGCCCGAGAGGACTACCTCACCGAGTCCGGCATCGAGGGCGCGATCCTGCGGCTCGGCTCCGGCGAGGAGCGGGCGCGCGGCGATCTCCGCACCGCCATCGAACAGGCGCGCCTCGTGCGCGCCGTCCTGGGCAAGCTCCACAGCCGCTACGATCGCGGTGTGATGGAACAGGCCGCGATCGCGGGCGCCCTTAAGCCGCTCTCGATCCTGGGCGACGAACAGGCCGCGCTGCTGGCCGAGGACATCGCCCGCCGCCTCAACGCCCTGGCCGAGGAGACCGAGCGCGGCTGGGAGGGTGGCATCGACAACGATGGCTTCGTCTTCTCCCGCACGGTGCGCGGCGTGAGGGAAGTGGCGGTGCTCGACGGTGGCCTCTTGGCGTCCGCCGAGGCGCGCCGGCTCGACGAGATCGGCCCCTCGCTGATCGAGATCTACGATCGTCCGGCGGTCTTCGTGCGCGGCTCCGATTCGACGCCGGTGGCGGGACCGACGAACCTCGTCGATGCCGTGATGGCGGCGGGCAGCAAGGGCATCACCCAGATCCAGCGCTACAAGGGTCTCGGCGAGATGAACCCCGAGCAGCTCTGGGAGACGACGCTCGACCGCAACGCCCGCTCGCTACTCCAGGTCAAGATCAAGGAGGTCGACGAGGCCGACGACATGTTCGTCAAGCTGATGGGCGACGTCGTCGAGCCGCGCCGCGAGTTCATCCAGGAGAACGCGCTCTCGGTCGCCAACCTCGACGTGTGAGCCAAGGCATGTCGGGCCGGTCAGGCCCGACATCTATCAGTGCAAACCGTTCCATCCTGGCGATCATCCGGTCGCAAGGGCAGGTCAGGTCGTGCGGTCCTGTCCGGACCGTCTCCGCAGGCGCCAGGCGGCGGCCTTGCTCAGGATCCGCGACAGCTGTTCCACGGAATAGGGTTTGTGCAACAGCTCGAATCCGTAGGTGCCGTTCTGCGCCAGGACGTGGCTGTAGCCGGAGGTGAGGACCACCGGCAGGTCGCCGTATCGGCGACGGATCTCCCGAGCCAGTTCGATGCCGCCCATGCCGGGCATGACGACGTCGGAGAAAATCACGTCGAACCGCTCCGGAGCCTGGCTGAGCTCGACCAGCGCGTCCTCGGCATTGCCGGCGAGGACGGTCTGATAGCCGAGATCGGAGAGTGTCTGGACCGCAAAGCTGCCGACATCGGCGTTGTCCTCGACGATCAGCACGCAAGTGCCGTGACCATCGACGAGGTGTTCAGGCTCATCGACATGGAGCGCCGCTTCCGCTCCGGCCACGCTCGGCAGGTAGAGCGTGAAAGTCGTGCCTTGCCCGACCGCGCTCTCCACCGTTACCTCGCCGCCCGACTGTTTGGCGAAGCCGAAGACCTGGCTGAGGCCGAGACCGGTCCCCTGGCCGACGGCCTTGGTGGTGAAGAACGGTTCGAAGATCTGGTCGAGCCGTTCGGGCGGGATGCCGCTCCCGGTGTCGGTGACCGAGATCGCCACAAATTGACCCTCGGCGCCGGCTTGGCCCCGAACCGGGGGGCGATGGTCCACCCCCTCGACGTGGATCGTAAGCTGTCCTTCGCCGTCCATGGCATCGCGAGCGTTGACCGCCATGTTGACCAGCGCCGTGTCGAACTGGCTCCGGTCGGCATTGACGAAGGAGGCCTGTTCCGGAAGATCGGTCAACACGACGATCCGCGAGCCTGTCAGCGTGCCGATCATGTCGCTCAGGGCTCGCACGCCGTCGCAGACGGCGAAGACCTCGGGCTTGAGCGCCTGCCGGCGCGCGAAGGCCAGCAACTGCCCGGTGAGCTTGGCGGCGCGATCGACCGTATCGGAGATCGCGCCGACGTAGCGGGCTCTGCGCTCCTCGCTGAGATTGGCGCGCTTGAGAAGGTCGGTCGAGGACCGGATGACGGTCAGCAGATTGTTGAAATCGTGAGCGACGCCGCCCGTGAGCTGACCCACCGCTTCCAGCTTCTGCGATTGGCGCAGGGCCTCTTCCGTCTGCCGCTGTTTCGTCGTCTCGACACCCACGCCCGTGCGGCGTATGGGCCTGCCGTCATCGTCGACGTAGGTGTGGCCGCGCGACAGCACCCAGCGGATCGAACCATCCGGATGGCAGATGCGATACTCCAACTCGAGGTCGCCGGGACGCCTGAGACCGCCCGCCATCGTGGCGTTCAAGGCTGCCCGATCGTCGGGATGCACGTTGGCGAGGAACTCCGTGCGGGCGATCCCCGAGGCTCCACGTCCGGGATCCAGCGCGTAGAGGTCCGCGATCGCAGCGTCGTACGAGAACAGGTCCGTGCTCGCGTCATAGGTCCAGACACCGACGCCGCCCACCGCCGAAAGGGCCAGACGGGCGAAGTCCTGCGTGTCTCGGAGCACGGCTTCGCGTTCGCGTTCCTGCGTGACGTCGCGGCCGCTGGCGTAGATCGACCCGTTCTCCGAGGCCGCTACCCAGGAGATCCAACGGGTGCTTCCGTCCGCATGAACATGACGCGCCTCATAGGCCGGCAAGCCGGTCTCCAACGCTCTCCTGCGCGCCTCGATACTGCTCGCATGATGATCGGGATGGGTGAAGCGCAGATGGGACTCGCCGAGAACCTGTTCCGACCGCCAGCCCAGGACCGTGGTCCAGGCCTCATTGACGGCGAGATAGATACCGTTCTCGTCGATGACGGCCTGGAGGTCGCGCGACAGCTTCCAGGCGCGATCGCGTTCCCGCGTTCGCTCCTCGACCCTTCGCTCCAGGGACGTGGCGAGATCCAACAGCTTCTGTTCGGCACGCCGACGTTCGACTGCGACACGGGTGCGTTCGGCCACTTCCTTGACGAAGGCAAGGTCGTCCGTCGACCAGTGCCGAACCGAGGCGTTGTTGAGGTAAAGCAGCGCCACCGGCCCGCCGCTCTCGGTCAGCGGCATGTTGACGACGGCTCGCGCGCCGATGGCCTTCGAGGCATCGGCCCTGGCGGCCGTCCTGAAGTCGGTTTCCGCATCGGCGAAGACGACCGTCTCACCGCGTTTCAGGTCCTCGATGTAGGAGCCGTAGTCGCGGAGATGCAGGACGCCGGCCAGGCTGCCGGTCCCGGGCGCGTTCCAATCGCGCTCGATCCTCATCGTCTCCGACACGAGGTCGATCGTGCCGTAACCGGCCCGACTGACGCCCAAGGCCTGACCGAGGATCCTGGCCGCCGCGAAGGCGATATCGTCAGGCCCCATCTCGTCGCGGATCACGTCCCCCAGTTCGACCAGGGAGCGGCGGCGGCTGTCGGCCACCATGCGATCCGAGATGTCGAGCGAGACTCCGACAAGGCGGTGAGGCCGCCCATCGGCTCCCATCACCACCTTGGCGCGGACCTGCAGCCAGCCCGTGATGCCGTCGGGGCGGATGATCCTGTATTCGATATCGTAGGGTGCACCGGTTTCGACCGTGCGCTGGACCGCCTCGTGCCGCCGCTCCCGATCGTCCGGATGCACGGCCTCCTCGATATCGGCATAGGTCAAGGGCGAGGATGTCGGCCGACCGAAGTTTTGGGCGCAGCGTGGCGACGCCTGCATGGCGAACGTCCGCAGATCCAGATCCCACACCCCCAGCCGGCCGGCCTCCGTCGCGAACCGGAGCCTATCCTCGCCCTCCTGCTGGGCGCGAAGCCGCCCGGCGACCTCCGCCAGCAGGGCCGCGTTATGGGTTTCGAGGCCCGCCAGCCGCTCCCGTTCGAGCGTGACGTCGACCTGGCTGGCAAAGAAGTACGTCAGCTTGCCGCCGGCATCATGGACCGGCGCCAAGAGCAGGCGATTCCAGAACCGAGTTCCATCCTTGCGGGCGTTCTGGATGTCGATTTCGATGGACTCGGGAACCGCGATCGCGGCGCGGATGCGCCCGACCGCGGCGGCATCGGTCTCGGGACATTGGAGAAACCGGCAATTCCGGCCGATGATCTCCTCGCGCGCGTAGCCGGTCAGGCGGCAGAAGGCGTTGTTGACGAAGACGACCGGCGTGTCGGCAAGACGAGGGTCCGCGACGATCATGGGCATGCGGGTCGCCTGGACGGCGGCGAAGAAGGGATCCTCCCCCGCGTCCGTGCCGGCGATCTCCGAAGAGACGTGGTCGGCCGCCTCCGAGGTCGCCGACGGTAAGCGAGCGATGGCCCGCAGGCGAGCGATCTCGGCCCTGTACTCGGCTTCCCGCAGCCGGAAATCCTCTTCGCCCTGATTCATCGCCCGCCTATAGCACGGCCAAAACGAGTCTCCGACGCGACACGGCAGCGGAAGACAATCGATACCGGCACCTGCAACGGCCAGTGGCCCGATCGGTCGAAGAACAGCTCACGGCCCTTCTCCCGTCCGATCCGGTCGGCTCGGTCGGGATAAGGTGAGGGGTGGGGGGAACGGGAGGGTTCGACGGCTTCGGGATCCCTGCCGTCATGGTACGCCGGCGCCGCCCGGTGCGGCAGCGCCAGCGGTCTTGCCGCAACGACGCGAGACGGCGGATGTCTGTCCATGGTCGATCCAGCCTGATAGGACTCCGTTCACCACTGACGCGGCAGCGTCATCGCGTATTTCAGTGCTTGATCGGATAGGGTCCGCCGCGGATGAGCAAGAGCGACCCGAGGTCGACCGCACCCTGGCCGGTGGTCTGGAGCTTTGCCCTGCTGGCGATGCTGTCGGGCTGCGCCAGCCGCCCGCAGGGAGTCCTGATGCCCGTGGCGGCAACGGCTCCAGGAACAAGCCGCGTCGAGATGCTCGTCGCCACCACCCGGCTCGACACGTCCGTTCCGGGCGTCATGTTCTCCGGCGAGCGTCGCCCGAGCGGCATCGCCTTCGCCGACATCGCGGTATCGATCCCTCCCGACTCGATCCGCGAGGCCGGGGAGGTGCAGTGGCCCGAGACCTTGCCCGGCAATCCCGCGACGGACTTCGTGGCGGTCAGAGCTCAAGAAATCCTGCGCCCTCGGGCAGTCGCCCTGTTTCACGAAGCGCTGACGCGAACACCCGGAAAGCGCGTGCTCGTCTTCGTGCACGGCTTCAACAATCGGTTCGAGGACGCGGTCTTTCGTTTTGCCCAGATCATTCACGACTCCCACGCTCCGGTGGTGCCGGTGCTGTTTACCTGGCCCTCGCGCGGCGACCTGTTCGCCTATGGCTATGACCGCGAAAGCACGAACTTCTCCCGTGATGCGCTGGAGCAGGTGTTGTCGACATTGGCGGCCGACCCAAAGGTCGGGGAGATCTCCATCCTGGCCCATTCGATGGGTAACTGGCTCACGCTGGAGTCGCTCCGGCAAATGGCCATCCGCAATCGCGCCATAACGCCGAAGATCAAGAACGTCATGTTGGCGGCGCCCGACGTGGATGTCGACGTCTTCCGGACCCAGGTCGCCGAATTCGGCGCCGTACACCCGAATTTCACGCTGTTCGTCTCGCAGGACGATCGGGCGCTGGCCGTGTCTCGGCGTGTTTGGGGGAGTACGGCCCGCCTGGGTGCGATCGACCCGGAGCAGGAACCCTTCAGGACGGAATTGGCGCAGGATCACATTCAGGTTCTCGACCTCACCAAGCTCCGCGCCGGTGATTCCTTGAACCACGGCAAGTTCGCCGAAAGCCCGGAAGTGGTGCAGTTGATCGGGCAGCGACTCGTCGAAGGGCAGACGGTCACCGATTCGCGCATCGGCGTGGGCGACCGGATCGCCCAGGTGACGGTCGGCGCCGCTTCGGCGGTCGGTTCGACGGCGGGATTGGTACTCTCGGCCCCAGCTGCCGCGCTCGATCCCGTCAGTCGCCTCAACTACACTCAACAGGTCAGGACACTGTCAGATACGGTCGGCGACACGATGGTGTCGAGCACAAAAGTCCTTTCGACCAAACCCACCGATGGCGATCAGTGAAGCGACGTCGCTGACGGTTGTTCTTCCATGGTCGCAAGATGGGGTCACCGCATCGCCGCGATCGACAGCGATAGAGGCGACAGCTAGGTCTGTCCGATGCGATCTTTGGTGAGTGATCGACCTTGACCGACGAAGAAGAGGCACAGGACTGGCGGGCTCACGTCGGGGAGGAGCCCGACTCGTCAGGTCTGTCGACCGACCTCACGCGGGCCCATGAGCCTGGGCGCGGGCGCGAAGCCGACACACCGACGGACTTCCCGGCGCGAGGTTGGCGAGACATCCTGATCCGCATGTTCTGGGCCACCTCGGCGAACCGGGTCCTGTCGACGGCCGGCAGCGTGGCCTTCTTCGCTCTCCTCGCGATCTTCCCGGGCATCGCCGCCATCGTGTCGCTTTACGGATTGTTCGCCGACGCCAGTACGATCAGCACCCACCTCGTTCTGCTCTCCGGACTCCTGCCCGCCGGCGTCCTCGGCCTCTTCGGCGACCAGATCAGGCTCGTGGCGCATGAGGGCAACAATACGCTGAGCAGCGCTTTCGCCATTTCCCTCGTTCTCGCGCTCTACAGTGCCAACTCGGGCGTCGTGGCGCTCTTCGACGCTTTGAACGTCGTCTACAACGAGAACGAGGCGCGCAGCCCTGTGCGACTTTACGCGACCACCTTCGGCTTCACCCTGGCGGGCGTGGTCTTCACCGTTCTGGCTCTCACGGGTGTGGTCGTCATGCCGATCCTCCTCCGGTTCCTCGGCCTGCCGCCTGTGACGGAATGGCTGCTCGCCGCGGCCCGATGGCCGATCCTTCTCGTAACCATCATGGCGAGCCTCGCCGTCATCTATCGATACGGGCCGTCGCGGAACGAGGCCCGTTGGCGATGGGTGACCTGGGGCAGCGCGGTCGCCGCCCTCCTTTGGATCGCGGCATCGATGCTGTTCTCGTGGTATGTCGCCACCTTCGACAGCTACAATCGCATCTACGGGTCCCTCGGCGCCGGCATCGGATTCATGGTCTGGCTGTGGATCTCGACGGTCATCGTTCTGCTCGGCGGGGAGCTGAATGCCGAGATGGAGCATCAGACGGCGCGGGACACGACGGGAGGCAAGAGGAAACCACTGGGTTCGAGGGGTGCGACGATGGCAGACCACGTCGGCAAGGCCCAAGGCTGAAGCCCGGGCTCCAGCCGTCAGCGAGGACGGGTGAAGACCGCGGCCGACGGACCAGCATCGGTTGCGTAGCTTTGGCGCTGCCAATCACACCTGTCGACGGATCGTCGCCGAGCGAGGCCGCGATCCTTCTGCGGAGCGGGGAGGGACAACCACGCCGCGCCCATGGAGCCCGCATGGTGTGAGGGTCGATGGCCCGTCGGGGAGATGCAGATCCTGTCAAAGCCACCGAAAGCTGAGCGCTCTCACGGCCTATTCGGGGTCGTCCCTGCGATGGTCGGCCCGGCGCAGCCCGGTGTCGCGGTCGCGACGGCGGTCTCGCCGCAACGACGCGCGACGGCGGACGTCTGCCCATGGTCGGTCGCAGCCCGGTAGGACCGCAGCTCGGCCGAGGAGCGACGGACATCCGCCGCCAGTGGTCCGTCATTCGGGTCGATGATGAAGGGCTGTCGCCAGACGTCCGGTTTGCCGCCCGCCGGGTGGAAGTCGAAGATCTGCCGCGGTGCCGGGACGGCGGAAAGAGGCGCTTCGGCAACGTCGTCGACCGCCGAGGAGGCGGACGGACGCACCGTCTTCACGGCGGGCCGGGCCGATCCCGCCGTCGCGGGGGCCGCTACCTCAGGGGCCGCGAGGGCTACCTCCGGATTGCCATGCAGCGTGCAAGCCGACAGGGCGAGTGCCAGGGCCGCCGATGTCACGACCGCCCGGAGCAACGACGTCTGCACGGGCACGTTAGGCGGATATGTGGGGGTCATCGGGCGACCTCGGGGCAGTGCGTGGCCAGGGCGGCGGCAGAGATCCGTTGCGGACACGGCGTCAGGTGGACCGGGGCGAGGGTCGCCATGGGAATGGCGAGGGTCCGGGGGTCGCCGCCGGGCGTACAGCCGCCGACGAGAGCCACCATGCCTCCGAGCGTCAGAGCACCGAGGAGGACACGGCGGAAAGACATCATGGGGTGATCATGACGCGATGGTTGCGCGGCGTCCAGAGCCCGATCCCCGTCGGGGGTTGATGGCACCGTCCCCGGCGCCTTTGACGCGCCGGACCGCTCCCCTACATCATCCCGAGGGCGGGCGATCCGGCTACGCCACGACGGGGATGAACCGTGCCGCGATCCCTGGTGGGACGACTGACCGCTATCCTGGCACTGTTGCTTGCCGCCGCCCTGGCCTCCGGCTTCGTCATGTTCTCGCTCTTCGAGCAATCCACGGCGGCCCGGATCGGCCAGGCTAGTGCGGTGGCGAGCCAGTCCTGCGGCTCCATCGCCCGAAGCTTTCGCTTCTACACCGTGGCCTGGCGTGGCGCCTCGCCGGACCTCGCCGACCCGGGTCTGCGGCGCGATCTCGGGGCCGTCATCGTCACGGCTTTGAACGACAAGCGCGGCGTCGAGGGTGGACTCTGGCAATCCGAAGCGGGTTCCCTGGCCTATGCCTACCCGACCTACGAGGGCAGTGGTCCGAAGACCGATCTGCCCCAGGCGGAACTGCCCCGCATCAAGGCCGCGGCCGCCGCGGCCCTCGCGAACGACAGGCCGCAGATCGCGCGGTTCGATGCCGCTTCGGAGACGCTGCTGATCGCCTCCTGTCCGCTCTCGGGCCCCATTCCGGCGCTGACCGCCTGGACGATGACCCGCGTCCACAGCTTCGCCGGCAGCACTTACGTCCAACTCATGGCCGGACTCGCCATCCTCATCACCGCCGTCGTGGGCGCCTCGCTCCTGGCGATTCATTTGGTGCTGACGTGGGGTCGTCACGTCGGCCGGATCGAAGCGGCACTGGCGGCCGCCGGCAGCGACGATCTCCCGCGTCTTGGCTCGACGGGAGAGCGGGAGCTCGACCGCATCGTTCTGGCCATGAACGAGGCAGGCCGGCGTCTCGCCGGATCTCATGTCGAAACCGCGGCGCTGTCGCGTCAGATTGCCGAGGCCGAGCGCCTAGCCGCCATTGGCCGTGTCACCGCCGGTGTGGCGCACGAGATCCGCAACCCGATCGCGGCCATGCGGCTCAAGGCCGAAAGCGCGCTGCGCGGCGGAGAGGATCGTAAGGTCCAGGCGCTGACCCTGGTCATGGCTCAGGTCGATCGCATGGACGTCCTGGTCCGTCGCCTTCTCACCGTCGCCGAACGCGACCCCATGCGCAGCCTCGAGACTGCACTGCCGGAGTTTCTTCACGCCTGCGTCGCTCCTTACGAGCCCGCCGCTCGCCAACGCGGTATCCGAATCTCGGCGAATACCGCGATCGAGACGGCGTAATTCGACCCGGACCCGATGCGGCGCGCCCTGGAAGCGCTGCTCGCCAATGCGCTCGAAGCCGTTCCCGATGGCGGCGAGGTGACGGTGGCGGCGACAAGGGTCGAGAACCGTCTCATCCTGTCGGTTGCCGACACAGGAGCGGGACCGCCCGAGTCGATCGCCACGACCCTTTTCGACCCCTTCGTCACCGGCCATCCCGAGCGAGCCGGTCTCGGTCTCTCCATCGTACGCGAAATCGCCCGCGCTCATGGCGGCAGCGCGTATGTCGAGCGCCGCGGCCTTCACACGCTGTTCCTGATCGGGATCCCATGGCCCACGTGCTGATCGTCGACGACGACGCTCCCTTCCGTGAAGCCCTGTCGGAGGCCGTGGCGGATCTCGGCTATACGGTCAGCGAGGCTGCCTCGGGCATCGAGGGAGACCTCGTCGTGGCCCGCGGTGGCGTCGACGCCGTTCTGCTCGACCTGCGCATGCCGGGGATCGATGGGCTTGAGGTCCTGCGCCGCATCCGTGCCCGCCCCGACGCGCCGCCGGTCGCGATGCTGACCGCCCATGCCACCGCCGCCAATACGATCGAAGCCATGCGGCTCGGCGCCGCCGACCACCTGACGAAGCCGATCGACCAGGCCGAACTCGCGCGCGTGCTCGACGCCATGTTGGCGTCTCGCACAGCGGCATTGCCCCTCGATGTTCAGGACGACCAGACTTTCATCGGCAGCAGTGCCGCCATGCGGGCGGTCCAGAAGACCATCGGCGTCCTGGCCGACGGCGTCACCACCGTGCTGGTGACGGGGGAGACCGGCTCCGGTAAGGAGGTGGTGGCTCGGGCCATCCATGATCACGGTCGCCGCTCCCGTGCGGCCTTTGTGGCGGTGAACTGCGCCGCCATCCCGCGCGACCTCATGGAAAGCGAGCTTTTCGGCCACGTCAGAGGTGCCTTTACGGGCGCCTCCGGAGACCGGCCGGGCGCCTTCCGTGATGCGCACGGCGGCACCCTGTTCCTCGACGAGATCGGCGACATGGATCTGGCCATGCAGGCCAAGATCCTGCGCGTGTTGCAGGAGCGCGTCGTGACGCCGGTCGGTGGACGGCCGACGCCGGTCGATGTCAGGATCGTGGCGGCGACGCATCGCGACCTCGTGGAACGGGTGCGAGAGGGAAGCTTTCGCGAAGACCTGTTCTACCGTCTCAACGTCGTGCCGATCCGCCTGCCGGCGCTGCGCGAGCGTATCGCCGATATCGTGCCACTGGCCGAGCATTTCCTGCGCGAAGTGGGGGGGCCGAGCCTGTCGGCGGATGCGGCGGCCGTGCTCGTCATTCATTCCTGGCCGGGCAACGTCCGGGAGCTTCGAAATGCCATGCAGCGCGTTTCCGCGTTGATCCGGGGACACAGCGTCACATCCGAAGATCTCGCCTTCCTGACAGCACGTCCGGCGGAAGCAACCGTCGACTGGCCCGACGAGGACCTGCCGTCAGCCGTGGCGAGGCTCGAAGAGTTTCTGATCCGCAGAGCGCTTGAGCGCAGCGGAGGCAATCGTGCCGAAGCGGCGCGGACCCTGAACATCCGTCGGCAATTTCTCTACGCCAAGCTCGAGCGCTACGGCCTGGCTCTGTCCGCGGAGCGGACGGAGCCTGTCCCCGTGGACGACATAGAAGACGGTCATAAGTTCTAAAAATCCAGCAAATTCAGTTCACTATCTCTGGCACGCGGGGTGCTGCGGGGAGGGCGTCCAATTCGGACGCAGGGCCGCCCCGCGATGAATGCCACATTGATCTGTCTCGCTGCATGGGCGGTGCTGCTCAGCGGAGCGGCCGCTTCGTCAAAGGCGGCTCCCAATCTCGTCGGATCGCGTCTTTGGGGGCTGCCGGTCTTCAAAGGCCGCGTCGACCTGTTCACGTTGACGCCGCGCGGCGCCATCGACGGCCTGGTGCTCGGCGACGGCACCGAGGTGAAGACACCGCCTCACCTGTCGCGCGCCATTCTCCGCGCGGTTCGTCCCGGCGACATCGTCACGGTTCGAGGGCTCAAGGCCGCAGCTCTTCCGCTTGTCGAGGCCGTGTCGATCGAGGACGAGACCAGCGCTCAGACCGTGTTGGACACCGGACCCGGCGCATCGCCCTCCGTGGCTGACAATGGCGCCATCGCCCCCGTGACCACGACGATCCAGCGCGTCGAAGGCCGTATCCGTCTCGTGCTTCATGGGGCACGAGGCGACGTGAACGGCGTCTTGCTCGGCGGTGGCATCGTGGTTCGCCTGCCGCCTCCGGACGCCGTGCGCCTCGCCCCGCTCCTGATGCCGGACCACCCGCTGATCGTCGACGGCATGATGAGCACCTCCCCGCTCGGATGCGTGATCGAGGTCTCCGCACTGGGAGCGTCGGCGGATCGGATGGAGCTCGTCGGACCTGCGGCCCGCGCCGAGGACCACCGCCCATGACCTCCCTCTCGAACACCGCGACCACGTCGGCAACGCGCTCTGCACCTCAGGAAACCCGCCGCGGGCTCTGGCCGCTGCAGAGCCTGAACTTCTTCATGGCCGACATGCAGGCCGGAATCGGCCCGTTCCTCGGGGTCTTCCTGTTGGCTCATGGCTGGCAGAGCGGGATGATCGGCTCGGTCATGACGGTCGGCGGCGTCGCCGGCATGTTGATGACGGCGCCCGCCGGCGCGCTCGTGGATGCGACGCGCCGCAAGCGCCTGTATGTCGTCGTGCCGGGCATTGCGACGGTGTTGGCCTCGACGCTGATCCTGCTGTCCCAACAGTTCTGGCTCGTTGCTGCCTCCCAGGTGGCGACCGCCATCGCGGGCGCCGCGATCGGGCCGGCCGTGGCCGGCATTACCCTCGGCATGGTCCGCCAGAAGGGGTTCAACAACCAGAACGGCCGCAACCAGGCGTTCAACCACGCCGGCAACATGGTGGGAGCGGGCCTCTCCGGCCTGCTCGGCTGGAAGTTCGGCTTCACGGCCGTGTTCTGGCTCGCTGCGGTGTTCGGCGTGTTGGCGATCATCTCGGTCCTGCTGATCCCCGCCGACACGATCGACGACGATGCGGCACGCGGGCTCGAGAAGGGCGCCACTGACGACGGACGCGCAAACGGCCTTCGGGTGCTGCTCCAGTCGAAGCCGCTTCTGATCCTGGCGGCCGCCCTGGCCTGTTTCCACCTCGGCAACGGCGCCATGCTGCCGCTCTACGGCCTTGCCGTCGTGGCGGCGAAAGCAGGGGATCCGTCGCTCTTCGTCGCCACTACGATCGTCGTAGCCCAGGCCGTGATGATCGTTGTATCGATCGTGGCCATGAGGGTCGCCGAAGGGCGCGGCTATTGGCTGATCCTGCTCGTCTCCTTCGTGGCTCTGCCACTGCGCGGCCTGCTCGCCGCCAACCTGATTGATGCCTGGGGCGTCTATCCGGTCCAGGCGCTCGACGGGATCGGGGCCGGGCTGCAGAGCGTCGCGGTGCCGGCCCTCGTGGCGCGCATTCTGAACGGCACCGGCCGCGTCAATGTCGGCCAGGGCGCCGTGATGACGGTTCAGGGCCTCGGCGCGTCGCTGAGCCCCGCCATTGGAGGCTGGATGGCGCAGGGCCTGGGCTACGGACCCGCCTTCCTGATCCTGGGCAGTTTCGCGCTGGTCTCCATCGCGCTCTGGATCGGCTTCTCTTCCGTTTTGAAGCCTGCCTGTGCGGGCTCCCCCGATCCCTCGATCCCCGACGCGGCCGCGTCAGGAGCTTCCGCATGAGCCACGACACGGGCACTCTGCCCGCCGACCGCAAGACCGACGGCGCGCTCGTCTTCGCACATATCGGCGACCTTCACCTGACCGACGCCAAGCAGCGGAACTTCACCGACTTTCTCGCCATCGTGGCGCAGATCGAGGTGGAATGCGCCGCGACGCTCGATTTCGTGGTCCTGCCCGGCGACAACGCCGACAATGGCCGGCCCGGCCAGTATGCGTTGGCGGCGACCGCTTTGAAGATGCTGAGCGTCCCGGTGCATGTCATCCCGGGCGATCACGACATGGAGCAGGGGAATCTCGCCAGTTTCTACCGTGTCCTCAATGCGGATCCGCTGCCCAAGGCCCTGACGGTGCGAGGCGCCCGCTGCCTCTTCCTCGATATCAGCGGGCCGGGCTCCGGCGGCCCTGACTTCCGCCTCGGTGCCGACCAACTGGCCTGGCTCGACCGCGAGCTCGCGGGAGCGCGTGGCGCAGGCCTGCCGAGCCTCGTCTTCACCCACACCTATCCCGACGACCTCAGGGGCGATGGCGAGACGCAGGCGATGAACCGGCTCCTCGCCGAGAACGACGTGGCGCTCGTCGACATGGGGCACACGCATTACAACGAGCTCGCCAATGACGGGCGCACGATTTTCGCCGCCACGCGGTCGACGGGGCAGATTGAGGAGGGACCGGTCGGCTATTCGATCGCGTCCCTCGATGGCGGTGTGGTGAGCTGGCGCTTCAAGGCGCTCGACGATTCCTTTCCTTTCGTCCTGATCACCTCCCCGGCCGATTATCGGCTGATGCGCGGCGAGGCCCAGCGTGTCGCAGGTCGCTGCACGGTCCGGGCCTTGGTCCTGGGCGCTTCGGGGCCGGCGCGCGTGGTCTGCCGTGTCGAGGATGGAGAGTGGGTGGCGATGCAGCGCGCCGAGGGCGAGCGGTGCTGGAGCGCCGTTCTCGACCTCCCGGACGAGCGGATCGTCGGGATCGAGGTGCAGGCCGTCGACGGTTTGGGCCGGCCGGGCTTCCACGCGATCCGCGCAGGAGGGCCGCGCTACAGCCCACCGACTCGCCAGGGGGCCGGCAGCGATGCCGATGCCGTCGGCGCCTGGCCGGAAAACGGCATCTTCGGGACGCAGCTCGGCCCCAACCGGAACGGCGTCAGGCCGTCCTGACCGCTCCCGTCCGCTTCTTTTCTCCTCCCGTCGAGGCTCTTTGTCGTGACAGCAGTACAGATGTGGACCTGGGGCATCGCCGCCCTGGCCACCGCCGGCGTCATCATCCGGCCCTTCGGCTGGCCCGAGTTCATCTGGGCGGTGGCGGGCGCCGTCGCGCTCGTGCTCTCCGGTCTTCTACCCTGGACCGATGCCCTCACCGGCATCGGCAAGGGAACGGACGTCTATCTGTTCCTCACCGGCATGATGCTGCTCTCCGAGATCGCGCGTGAGGAGGGTCTGTTCGACTGGCTGGCGGCCGTCGCCACGCGGCGCGCCAAGGGCTCACCGAAGCGGCTATTCCTGCTGATCTACCTTGTGGGAACCGTGGTCACGGCCTTCCTGTCGAACGATGCCGCCGCCGTCGTGCTGACGCCCGCCGTCGCGGCTGCGGTGAAGACCGCCAAGGCCAAGGACCCGCTACCCTATCTCTTCATCTGCGCCTTCATCGCCAATGCGGCGTCCTTCGTGCTGCCGATCTCCAACCCTGCCAACCTCGTCATCTACGGCAGCCACATGCCGCCGCTGCTGCAATGGCTGCCGCGCTTCGCCATCCCGTCGCTGCTGTCGATCATCGCCACCTATGCCGTGCTGCGGCTGACCCAGGCCAAGACCTTGGCCTCGGACGAGATCGAATCCGAGGTCGAAGTGCCGGAACTCAAGAGCACCGGCAAGCTCGCCGGAGCCGGCATCGGCCTGACGGCTGTGGCGCTGCTGATCTCCTCGGGCCTCGGCATCCAGCTCGGCCTGCCGACGGCGATCTGCGGCATTGCCACGGCCGTCATCGTGCTGATGGTCAAGAAGGCCAATCCTTGGGGGACCACCAAGGATATCTCGTGGGCCGTGCTGCCGCTGGTGGCGGGCCTGTTCGTCATCGTCGAGGCGCTGGACAAGACCGGCCTCATCGCCCGGATCAGCGATCTCCTGCATCAGGCGGCTCAGACCTCCGAGACCGAGACGGCCTGGGGCGCCGGCGTTCTGATCGCCTTCCTCAGCAACGTCATGAACAATCTCCCAGCTGGCCTGATCGCCGGCAGCGCGGTTCACAACGCCCATGTGTCGGACCAGGTGACCAGCGCCATCCTGGTCGGCGTCGACCTCGGTCCCAACCTGTCGGTGACGGGCTCGCTCGCCACGATCCTGTGGCTCACAGCCCTGAAGCGCGAGGGCGTCAGCGTCGGCGCAGGCCAGTTCCTGAAGCTTGGGATCCTCGTCATGCCCCCGGCTCTGATCCTTGCGATCGCCGGTCTCTTCATCATTCACTGAACTTCCCTCTCAGAAGGCAAATCCCATGGACGGCATCAGCTCCGCCTGGCTCTACCCCATCATCCTCGTCGCCGGCATGCTGCAGGCCTGGGGACCGCCGATGAACGGCGCTCTGCGAAACTCCCTGTCCAATCCCTGGCTGGCCAGCATCGTCTCCTTCCTGCCCATCATCGCCTTCCTGATGGTGGTGTGGTTCTGCCTGCCGAAGCCCATGCCGACGGCCGAAGGAGTCTCCAGCATGCCCTGGTGGGCGCCGCTCGGCGGGCTCGTCGGAGCCTTCGCGGTGATCGCCGGGCTGATGTTCGTCGACAAGGTCGGTGCCGGCACCTTTGCCGGCCTCACCATCACGGCCAACATCCTCATGTCGCTGGCCATCGATCACTTCGGGCTGTTCGGCGTCGAGCAACATTCCATGAATACGGGTCGCTCTATTGGCGCCGCTCTTCTGGTCTCCGGGATCGCCCTGATCTCGAAGTTCTAGGCCTCCGTCAGACCGGCTCTTCGGCGAACGTGTAGACGTCGAGCGGGCGGCCGACGCCGCGCAGCGGGAAGCTTCCGAGGAGCTTCAGCCCTTCGCTGCACCCGGTCTGCGCCACGAAGGCGGCCGAGAACAGGGCACGGGCCGGGACCTCCTTGGTCAACGCCTCGAGACGCGACGCGATATTGACGGCCGGGCCGATGACGGTGAAGTCGAGCCGCGTGCGCGAGCCGATATTGCCGTACATGACGTCGCCATAATTCACCCCGACCCCGTAGCCGAGCGGATCGCGCCCCTCGGCGACGCGGCGCAGGTTCAGAGCCGCCATGGCACGGCAGATATCCGCCACCGCCGAGATGGCGCCCCGGGCATCGTCGGGGAAGATGGCGAGGAGTCCGTCGCCCATGAACTTCAGGATCTCTCCGCCGTGCCGTTCGACGGGGTCCGACAGCGCGTCGAAGTAGTCGTTGAGCAGCGCGATGACGTCGTCCCGCGGCCACAGGTCGGAGATGGCCGTGAAGCCGCGCATGTCGACGATCACGATTGCGGCCTCGACCGTGAAGCCGCTGCCGCGCCGCGTTGCGCCGGCCAGGATCGCCTCGCCCGCGTGAGGGCCGACATAGGTGTCGAGCAGCGTCCGGGCGAGCCGGTTCTTGAGCCTGACGTCGGTGACGTTGGCGAGCACGGGGAGGAGATCCGCGAGGAGCGCGAGTTCAGCCTCGGCGAAACCGCCCGGCCGATCCGTCGCGAAGGTGATGAAGTGGCGCTTGCCCAGCGTGAACTCGAAGGGCCAAGCGACGTAGTCGGTCATGCCGTCGCGGCGGAGCTCGTCGTAGAGCGGATAAGCGTCGTCGGCGGCCTCGGTGGCGTCCAGTCGGGCGCGCACCTCCGGCGTGCCGCCGCGGATGGCGGCGGCGGGGCTCAGAAGAAAGGCGTCGGTCTCGCGCGTATCGAAGTCGAAGGGACGCATCTCGGCCTTCTCCAACCCGCGCCGCCAGAGGATCCGCGCACCTAGCCATTGCGGATTGTGTGTTTCGAGAAACATCGCCGCGCGAGCGAGGGGCAGGCCACCGCGTTCGAGACGCTGGCACAGCTCGACGAAGATGTTGTCGAGGTAGCGCTCCTGGCGCGTATCCTTGACCAGCCAATCCAGCACCGCGGCGCGGCGGCCGGGCCAGTGGCCGGCCGCGATCGTCTCAAGAGCGTCGTGGGTCATGGTCGCGGTTCCAGCCATTGCGCTGCACCGCGACATTTAAGGTCGGCGGCGGTCGGACGCCATGGGTTCCCTCGGGTCACCGCTCGAATGGCGGGTTCGGCATGCACAAACTGCGGCGGTATGACCCGCAACCATCCGGCAGGTCCGCGCTTTGAGGCTGGCGTGCCAGATCTGGCACCGTCATTTGCTAAGGATCGATGCGATGCCCCAGTTCGACGCCACCATCAAGCACATCCAGGCCGGCGTGAAAGGCTTCACCGTCAAAGCCGCCGTTTCCAACATCGAGGGCTGGGAAGCGACGCTCGAGAAGAGCGAAGCCGCTGGCGTCAAGACGCTGGTCAAGGATCTCGAGACCCTCAAGAAGCACATCCAGGCCGAGAGCCCCAATGGCGAGCAGATCAAGAAGATCCTCGCCAAGCTCGGCAAGGAGACCGTGACCCTGGCCGGCAAGTCCGAAGGCAAGAACGCCGAGAAGGCCAAGGCGCTTGGCGAGGCCCTGACCCATATGGTCGAAGCCGAAGGCTGAAGCGGTAGTTCGACACTTTGAGAGGCTGCCGGGACGTGATCCCGGCGGCCCGATGCAACACGAGCTACGCGCTCGCGAAGGTGGACCGCAAAGCGTCGCTGCCGCGGGACAGAATATTCCCGTCCGTACCGACTGCTGTGAAGATCGTGCCGAGGCTCATGCAGCGGCGGGCGAAGTCGGCGTCGAGGGTGAGGATGCCGGCTGGCTTGCCCGCTTTCTGGATACGACGGATCGCATCCTCAATGGCGGTCACGACGGCGGGATGGCTTTGGTTGCCGGCATGGCCCATGCTGGCCGCAAGGTCGGCGGGACCGATGAAGATGCCGTCGACGCCTTCGACCGCCGCAATGGCCTCGATCTCGTGAAGCGCCGCCTCGGTCTCGACCTGGACCAGGAGGCAGAGTTCTTCGGCGGCGCGACGCGCGTAATCGGGCACCCGGCCGAAGCGGTTGGCCCGCGTCCAGCCCGACACACCGCGCAGACCCGCAGGGGGATAGAGCATGGCGCTCGCAGCGGCTCGCGCCTCGTCGGCATTCTGCACATAAGGAATCAGCAGCGTCTGGGTGCCGATGTCGAGAAAGTGCTTGATCAGCGCAACATCGTTGGTGACGGGACGCACCACGGCCGACACCGGATAGGGAGCGGCGGCCTGGAGTTGCTGCAGGACGCTGGCGGCGTCGCCGGGCGTATGTTCCGTGTCGAAGACGATCCAGTCGTAACCGGCACCGGCCAGGACCTCGGCCACGGTGCCGCCCGGAATGGTGCACCAGAGCCCGATCTGCTGGCGTCCCTCGCGGATGGCGCGCTTGAAGCGGTTCACCGGCAGTTCCATGGCGTGTCCTCCATCGTGGCTCGGGTCTCTGATCCGTTGGCCCGGAGCTTTCGCCGACGCATAGCATCCCGGGGCGGCGCCGTCCGCCCCATGCTATCGTGCTGGCCTGTCGATGCCACGGACCCTTGCCATGAGCCGCCTCGTCTACGTCCTCAACGGCCCCAACTTGAACCTGCTCGGCAAGCGCCAGCCGGAGATCTACGGCCGCGAAACGCTGGCCGATGTCGAAGCGGAGTGCCGGCGCGTCGCCGAAGGGCTCGGCCTGGAGATCCGCTTCCTTCAGAGCAACACCGAGGGACAGATCGTCGACTGGGTCCACGAAGCGCGCGAGACCGCCGGTGGCATCGCCATCAACCCCGCTGCCTATAGCCACACATCGGTGGCGATCCTCGATGCCCTCAACGCCTTCGACGGGCCGATCATCGAGGTCCACATCTCCAACGTCCACAAGCGCGAGAGCTTCCGCCACCATTCCTATGTATCGTTGCGCGCCGACGGCGTCATCGCGGGCTTCGGCACGCAGGGCTACGGGCTCGCGATGCAACGGCTGGCGAGGTTGATCGACGAGAAGGGCTGAGCGTGGCGCTCCTCCCCCTTGTGGAGAGGTGCCGGGGATGAGGATCGGGACGGCCCTCCAAGCTATAGGGACCCTGACGGAATGCACCTTGCTCGCTCTTCCCGACCCTCACCCCTAACCCCTCTTCACAAGGGCTACTGGATTCACACATCTCGACGGGTGGTGCGCGGCTCCCCTCTCCCTTGTGGAGAGGGGCTGGGGGTGAGGGTTGCGACATCCTTTCCGCAGGTCGTAGATGCCGTGACGAGGGCCGCCTTGCTGGCTCCTCCGGACCCTCACCCCTTACCCCTCTCCACAAGGGAGAGGGGAGGCGGCCGGCGTTCTCAAAGCTTCAGGTCGTGGATTCGGTCGTCTACCTGAATCGTCCCGGCTGGTTCACGGTCGGCTGAATGTGGAGGCCGGTGACGATCATGGTGCAGGGCTCGTCTCCAACCGTGCCGGAGCGGTGACCCTTGCGTCCGTCGCGCTCCTTCGTGTTCTGGTCCTCGCCCATCATCAGCTCGCCAGGGCCCATCTCGACCCGATGGCCGTCCATGGTCTCGACGAACCAGCGGCCGGTCAGGATGGCGATCCATTGCGGCCTGGGGTTCTCGTGCCAGTCCCCGATCCAACCGACCGGCAGGACCGTGAAGGTCACGCCCGCCTGAGACGGGTCCATCTTGTCGTTCCACTGTGGCGTGACATCCGGGCTGACCCCCTTCAGCTCGAAGTCGATCAGCGCGAAAGCCTCCTGGCGGCTTACGCCCTCGGCGTCGGTGTAGACGTGCCAGTAAGGCATGCTGGGCTTGGCGGCGGGCTGGCTCATGGCAGGATCTCCCAGGACCGCACGTCGCGCGGCCTCGCCCGGAGAAGGGCGGCGGCAGGCTTTTGTTCCGGGGCGTCCGATCGTCAGAGGTGCGATCGTCAGAGGTGCGATCGGCCGAGAAGCCTGTCGAGGATCGAGGTCTCGAGCGCGACGGCGCGGGGCGAGCCGCGCCGGCCCTGGAGCGGCATGTCGACCGCGACATCCATGGCGATCATGCCGGCCTCGATCACCACGATGCGATCGGCAAGGATCACCGCCTCCGACACGTCATGGGTGACGAGGACCGTGGTGAACCCGTCCTGCACCCAGGTGCGATGCAGGAGGTCCTGCATTTCGAGCCGCGTCAGGGCGTCGAGGGCTCCGAGCGGCTCGTCGAGCATCAGCATGCGAGGCCGGCTGACCAGCGCGCGCGCCAGGGCGACACGGCTCTTCTGTCCGCCCGACAGCCCCTCGGGCCATTCGGCGGCGCGGGAGGCAAGACCAACACGCTCCAGCGCCGCTCGGGCGCGCTCCGGCCCGCCCGGTCCCGCCGAGGGGCCGAGGCCGATGGCGACGTTGTCGAGCACGTTGGCCCAGGGCAGGAGCCGTGGCTCCTGGAACATGATGCGGGAATCGCCCGAAGTCTCGCGCCCGCCGACGGTCACGCGCCCCGCATCGGGCTGATCGAGGCCGCCGAGCAGGCGCAGCAGCGTGCTCTTGCCCGAGCCGCTTCGCCCGACCACGGCCAGGAACTGCCCCGCCGGCACATGCAGGTCGAGGTCGTGCAAGACCGGCGTTCCACCGAAGTGCCGCCCGAGGCCGCGCGCCGTGACGGTCAGGCCGCGGGTTTGCGTGTCGGTCCGCTCGAGCACGGCGCTCATGCGCGGAACGCCGGATGCCAGGCGAGGCAGCGCCGCTCGAGGACGCGGGTCACGGCGTCGGCGAGCTTGCCGAGGCCTGCATAGATGGCGATGGCCAGGACGATGACGTCGGTCTGGAGGAAGTCGCGCGCCTGCATGGCCATGTAGCCGATGCCCGATTGCGCCGCGATCGTTTCCGCCACGATCAGGGTCAGCCACATGATGCCGAGGGCGAAGCGCAGCCCGACGAAGACCGAAGGCAGGGCGCCGGGCAGCACCACGCGGCGGAACAGCGACCAGCGCGTCATGCCATAGCAGCGCGCCATCTCGACGAGCTGCGGGTCCACGGTGCGGATGCCGTGCAGCGTGTTGACATAGACGGGGAAGAAGACGCCCAGCGCCACGAGGAAGAGCTTGACCTCCTCGCCGATGCCGAACCACAGGATGACGAGGGGGATCAGCGCCAGATGCGGCACGTTGCGCGCCATCTGCAGCGTCGTGTCGGTGAGCCGGTCGCTCAGCACCGACAGGCCGTTGGCGAGGCCGAGCGCAAAGCCGATGCCGCCGCCGACCACGAGCCCCGCCATGGCGCGGAGGAAGCTCACGCCCAGGTGATGGGGCAACTCGCCCGACAGCGTGAGCTGCCACGCCGACGCCGCCACGGCGAACGGGGCCGGCAGCACCGTATCCGGCAACCAACGCGCCGTGCTGGCGGCCTGCCATACGACGACGAGGAGCGCCGGCAGCAGCCATCCGGCCTGGGACGACGTCCCGATCCGTCTCGCCGACCGGGCGAAGCCGCCCGACGGTGAGGGGACGACTTGCGCGGCGCGGCCTTCGAGTTCGGTCACGCTGTGATGCATCCTAGAACTCCCGGCTGCGCGGAAGGCCGAACCTTTTCCGCCCGTCTTCATTGACTAAACCGCTAGACGAAGTCAAATACCACGGCCGAAGAACCACGGCCGGCCCGGCGCGGTTCCATCATGAGTGCCAGACCCATGCGACTGCTTCGATCGGCCCTGGTGGCCACCCTGCTTCTCGGACTTCCGTCGCTGGCCGATGCGGCCGACAAGACGATCCGGATCGGCTACCAGAAATACGGAAACCTCCTTCTCTTGAAGCAGCACGGGGGATTGGACGCCCGACTGAAGCCGCTCGGCTACACGGCCGAGTGGAGCGAGTTTCCGTCCGGCCCTCCGATCCTCGAGGCCATGCGGGCCGGCGCGATCGATTTCGGACAGACCGGCGACGCGCCGCCGATCTTCGCCCAGGCCGGACGGACCGATCTCGTCTATGTGGCGGCCGAGCCCGCGGCCCCGACCGGGGAAGCCATTCTGGTGCCGAAGGACAGTGCCATTCGCTCGCTCGCCGATCTCAAGGGCAAGCGCGTGGCGCTGAACAAGGGCTCCAACGTCCACTTCCTCTACGTCAAAGCGCTGGAGAAGGCCGGCCTCGCCTACAGCGACGTCTCGGCGGTGTTCCTGGCCCCGGCCGACGCGCGCGCCGCCTTCGAACGCGGCGCCGTCGACGCCTGGGTGATCTGGGACCCGTACCTGGCGTCGGCTCAGGCCGCCACCGGAGCCCGGACGCTCGCGACCGGCGAGGGCCTCGCCGGCAACATCCAGTTTTACCTTGCCGAACAGACCTTCGCGGCTGCCAATCCCAAGGCGGTTGGGGCCATCATCGATGCGGTGCGCGAGGTCGATGACTGGGAGGGCGCCCATCCGGACGAGGCGGCCGCCGAACTCGCCGAGGCCATCAAGCTGCCGCAGGCCGTCGTCGCAACGGCGCTGGCCCGTCAGGCCCATGGCGTGGCGCCGCTGTCGCCGGCCGTGACGGCCGGCCAGCAGGAAGTGGCCGATGCCTTCCTGGCGCTCCATCTGATCCCCAAGAAGCTCGACGTCAGTGCTGTCGTCTGGAAGCCCGGAACCTGAGCCGGGCGTCCCCCATCACCCTTTCGCGCCGCGACCGGCCATCCCCCTCGGGACGGCGATCGATCGAAACCATCTGCCAGGATGTTGCATGAGCCTCTTTCCCGATCTCGACCTCCCCGCGCCGGCCACCGAAACCGACGTATTGTGGTTCCTGCCGACCCATGGTGACGGACGCTATCTCGCGACCGAGACCGGCGCCCGCCATGTCACCCACGGCTACCTGTCCCAGATCGCCCGGGCCGCCGACGAGCTCGGCTATTTCGGCGTGCTGCTGCCGACCGGCCAGTCCTGCGAGGACTCTTGGGTGATCGCCTCGTCTCTGGTGCCGCTGACCGAGCGGCTCCGCTTCCTGGTGGCGGTACGGCCGGGCCTGCAGGAGCCCTCCGTCGCGGCCCGCATGACCGCGACGCTGGACCGTATCTCGAACGGGCGCCTGCTCATCAACGTCGTCACGGGCGGCGATCCGGTCGAGGCGCGCGGTGATGGCATCTTCATGCCGCACGACGCCCGCTACGAAGTCACGGACGAGTTCCTCGGCATCTACCGGCGCCTCCTCTCCATGGAGACCGTCTCGGCGGAGGGCGAGCATCTGCGGATCGAGAACGGACGTCTCCTGTTCCCGCCCGTCCAGACGCCCCATCCCCCGCTCTATTTCGGTGGATCCTCCGAGGCCGGCATGCGGGTCGCCGGCGACCATGTCGACACCTACCTCACCTGGGGCGAGCCGCCCGCGGACGTCGCCAAGAAGATCGCCGACGCCAAGCGCGCCGCCGACGCCAAGCGCGCCGCCGACGCGAAAGGGCGCAGCTTCTCCTACGGCATCCGGCTCCACGTTATCGTGCGGGACACCTCGAAGGAGGCCTGGGCGGCGGCCGAGGATCTGATCCGCTATGTCGACGATGCGGCCGTGGCCAAGGCCCAGGCGGTGTTCGCGCGCTACGATTCCGTCGGCCAGCGCCGCATGGCCGAACTGCATGGCGGCCGCCGCGACAAGCTCGAGATCGCGCCGAACCTCTGGGCCGGCGTGGGCCTCGTGCGCGGCGGCGCCGGCACCGCCCTGGTCGGCAACCCCGACGAGGTCGCGGCGCGGATGCGCGAATACATGGAGCTCGGCATCGACCGCTTCATCCTGTCGGGCTACCCGCATCTCGAGGAATGCTACCGCTTCGCCGAGCTGGTCTTCCCGAAACTGCCGCTTCGCGCCACGACGGGCATCGATCGCGGCACGGCGCGCAACGCCGGCCCCTTCGGCGAGATGGTCGCCAACACGCTGCCGGCCGGCGATATCCGAACCGCCCCGAAGCAGGAACGTGTGGCGGCGGGCTGAGGCGTCTCATCTTTCCCAGTTCCGGAACTACGGGATCCACAGATCCTGATGCAGCGACGCCGGCCGTCTCCCCTCTCCCTTGTGGAGAGGGGTAAGGGGTGAGGGTTCGGAGGAGCCAACAGGCGGCTCTCGTCAGGGGCACTTACAAATTGCGGAGGGGCCGTCGCGACCCTCACCCCCAGCCCCTCTCCACAAGGGAGAGGGGAGCTCCCTCAACACACCGCCCAAATGTGTGAATACGGTAGCCCTTGTGGAGAGGGAGAGGAGTGAGGCTCGGGAAGAGTGAGCAAGGTGCCTCGCGTCCGGGCACACACGACCTGCCGGGGGACCGTCGCGACCCTCACCCCCAAGCCCCTTCTCCACAAGGGAGAGGGGAGATGCGCGTAGCCCATCGCCACGAGCGCGGAGGCTATGCGCGGCGTCGGTGGTGGTGCGAAGCCCATGGCACCGAGCCGATCAGTCGCAACCCGGGTCAGCCTCCCCCTCGCCGACCAATTCGTAGAGGTCGATCTCGTCCACGGTTCCCCGAACCGACCGCGCGGCGACGTGCCGGAAGGTGAAGAGCGGGCTGGCGGCGTCGCGCAGGGCGCCGCCGACCAGGATGCGGGTGCCATAGTCCTTGTTGAGCTGCTCGATCCGGGCCGCAACATTCACCACGTGGCCCAGCACCGTATAGTTCATGCGGTCGACTGTCCCGACGCTGCCGACCAGCGCCTCGCCGGCATTCAGCCCGAAGCGGGTCGAGAGAACCGGTCGCCCTTCGGCGGCGAAGACTTGGTTGAGCTCGTCGATCTTCCGGCAGGCGTGGAGCACGGCGCGGCAGACGGCGTCGGCGCGGGCCTGGTCTCCCGGTGGCAGCGGCCAGAATGCCATGACGCTGTCGCCGATGAACTTGTCGAGCGTCCCGCCCGACGCGAGGATCTCGTCGCTGATCGTGGCGAAATAGCGCGACAGCTGAGCCAGGAGATCGTCGGGCGCCATGGCTTCCGACAGGCCGGAAAAGCCTTCGATGTCGCTGAACATGACGACGACCGGCTCTCGTCGACCGCCGAGGCCCGGCGCGCGGCCGCCCGCCACGATGGTGCGGACGAAGCCCTGCGGCAGGTAGGTCGAGAAAGCGCGCAGAGTGAGGTCGAGCGTGTCGACGGCGCCCGCCAGGCGGCGGATCTCTCGGATGGGGCTCAACCCGCGGCGACGCTCCGGGAACCGAAACTGGATGATGTCCTCGACATCCGACGCCAGCGTGCCGATCGGCCGGGCGATCGACTGCGAGGCCAGCGACACCAGCACGAAGGCGATGGCAACGACGGCCCCTTGAACAAGCAGCGACCACCAGAGCAGCCGTGTCGCCGGAGCTTCGAACCTTGCGGCCGGCACGGTGCTGGCCACCACCATGTCGGCGCCATTGACAGTGATCCGGGCGATGTTGGCGTAGAGCGCCCGCCCGTCGAGATCGATCGCGACATCGCTGATGGCCGGGTCCGTCCGGTAGGCTTTGTAGAGAGCTGTGTCGACGCGCAGGGCCGCGGATTGCTGGAGATCGGGCGAGGCGGCGGCATCGAGCGGCCGATCGATCCGTAGCGTGTCGGAATCGCCGAGCAGGGCGCCGTCGGGCGAGAAGATCGCCACATGCTCGCCCGGCACCGCAAGCGCGCGCTGCAGGCTCTCGGACAGACTGTCGAGCCGGATGTCGATGCCGAAGATGCGGGCGGGGTCGGCGGCCGTCCTGCGGCTCAAAGTGAAACCATAGTGCCGGCCCGTCCGGAACGGATAGAGCGGCGTCGTCACGGCCTGGGTCACATTCGCCGCCAGCACGTACCAGGGCTGTTTCACCGCCTCGTAGGTCTCGGGTCTGACGAGATCGCGGGCGAGGACCGCGAATCCCGCGTCGAGGCGCAGCAGGCGTTCGACCGTCTGGCCGGCCACGGTCGTGCCGAGCCTGACCGTGTAGGCGACGTTGAGGCGACGGCCCTCGTCGCCGGCCTCCTCGCGGTGCACCAGGATATAAACGCCGTCAGGAGTGGCGGTGACGATCGACAGGACGGCCGGGGCGGTCTCGGCGAGATTGGACAGCACCTTGACGAGCGCGAGGCCCGTCGCCTCCGGATCGTCGTTCGACGGCGGCGCCATGGCAAGCGTATCGAGAACCGCATCGGCGCTCGAGAACTGAAGCGAGATGCGCGACGTCAGATGCGTCACCAGCCCATCGAACTGATCGTCGACGCGCTGCTGCAGCAGGTGGAGCGTGGCCCGGTGATCGAGCCAGATCAGGCCGCCGCCCGAGAGAAGCAGGATGACGGTAAAGGCGAGAGCGATGGCGGTGCGGAGCGTCAGTGTGGCGTCGTGCCGGCGATGTCTGATCCGGTCGGACAAGGAGCGCTTCCGGCGATGCGGCGCGACAGCACGAAACGAGTGCAGCGCAGGGTCATGCCGACGGAGGCCGAGAGGAGCAGCAGCCGGGCGGATCCTCTCCATGGCACAGCTGCGCCATCATCGCCAGGCTCGCGGCCGGGGGGCCGCGGGTCGCCGGCCGTCACACAGCCGCCGTGACGGCAGCCCGCATTGTGTTGAGCACGTCGGTCGGGTGCCACGGCTTCGGGACGTAACGCACGCGCGGGCCGAGGTTGTTCGGCAGGCGGGCATGGCTGCCTGAGGTCACCAGGACGGCGATATCGGGGCAGACCTCCGACACGATGCCGGCCAATTCCAATCCGCTCGTCTCGCCCGGCAGGTAGACATCGGTGAAGATCGCCGCGACATCGCTCTTGTGGTCGCGCACATAATCGATGGCTGCGTCGCCATCGGCAAATTCGACGACCGTGATCCCGGCATCCTCGAACAGCGAGGTGGCGGTCAGGCGGACGAGGGGCTCGTCTTCGACGATCACGACAGTGCTGCGACTCATGGCGTTCTCCAACGGAAGACGCCTCGCCACGGGGACGGAGCGCTATCTCCATGTCGCACCGTGCCCCCCGAAGGTTACTCAGAGCGAATGGTTTGCGGCCCCAAGGCCGGTCTCGACGCGACCCCTGCCATGCCGATCGGTCGGCGCTTGGAGCGTCGCAAGCTGACGTTTGGTGCAGTGCACCCCAACCGGAGATGAACGGGCTCACGAGCGAGGCGGCAGTCCTGCATTTCGGCCCGGAAGCGGTCGACGTCTCGGGATCTCTCGGGTTGGAGGCTGGCTGGAAGGTCTGTAGCGGGTGAAGAGCTGTCCGACTGCTATCGGGCGAGCCACGAGCGAAGCGGACCTTCGCGCGAACCAGTACCGGCGAGAACTGAGCCGTTCCTTCCCGAGCAGCAGCCCGGTAGATCGACCTTCGTAGCCGGCAGACCTTCGAGCGGTTCGAGCCGCGCCTGAAATGACCGATCGCGGACGAACGTATGCGGCCTGTCAATCACTGCTGGTCGGGTCCGAAAGGCGGTCAAGAAGTTCGTCCAGCAGGAGGCGTTCACCTGGCGTCAGCGCTTTTGTATTGCCGAGAAGCGCGCGCAGGGCGACGGCCAGGGTGGCAACGTCGTTCTCACCGATTACGGATGCGTCAACGCTGATCGAGGCAAGCACCGCGTCCCGCGCCGCGGGCGACAGCTGCGGATCACGTTTTCCTTCAGGTAGAGCCAGCAACGTCGCCACCGTTCCGACGCCTGCGGCATGGATCAACGCCACGGCACGCTCGACAGGCATGCGAAGGCGTCCGGCGCGCGCGATTCGCTGCACCCGCTCGCGCAATATCGCGAGACCGGCGAGCATGGCGGGCGAGCCAGAGGCGGGCGAGCCCACCTCATTCGTGATCGCGAACACGGCCGGGTGGGAGAGCCCGAAGGCGACGTAGGAGTCCCATGCGTCGCGCAGGGTCTGCACCGGGTCGGGATGCGGCGGCACCGCTGTCTTCTGTGCAAAAAAGGCCGTCAGGCCGTGCTCCGCCACCGCGTTGAGCAAGCCGCGTTTGTCCCCGAACAGGCGGTACAGCGTCGGTGCCTGGACTGAGGCCGCGGCCGCCACGGCACGCGTGGTCAGGGCGGCGACGCCGCCGGTCGTGATCAACCTGGACGCAGCCTGCAGGATACGCGCCCGAGTATCAGGCGCTTCGGAGCCGCCTTCGCGTGCATCTGCCATCGCTCGACGTAACACCGATATGCCCGATCTGGTAGCGAGTAATGTCATGGTGTGTTATCGACGGTAACATTGCATGAGTTCCAATGCTAAGAAGGTGTTTTCATGATCGTCGTCACCGGAGCTGCCGGCCATCTGGGCAGCGCCGTCATAGAGGCCTTGTTGCACCGCGTGCCCGTCGATCAGGTCATCGTCACCACGCGCGATCCCGGCAAGGCCGCCAACTTGGCCGATAGGGGCGTCGAGCTACGTCGGGGTGATTTCGCGGATCCGGACAGCTTGGAAAAGGCATTCGCCGGCGCCGAGCAGGTTCTGATCATCTCGGCCAACAAGCTCGGCGATGAGGCCCGCCGCCTACACCGAACGGCCATCGAGGCGGCCCGAAGAGCCGGCGCGCGCCGGATCCTCTATACCAGCCACATGGGCGCGCGGTACGGTTCGCCCTTTTTGCCGGCCGACCAGCACGCGGGAACCGAAGCGGACATGGTGGACAGCGGATTAGCCTTTACGGCGCTCCGTCACGGCTTCTACGCCGAAAGCTGCCTGTTCATGATCGGCGATGGCCTGCGCGCCGGCGTTTTGCAGACACCCGAGGATGGGCCGGTCAGTTGGACTGCGCGCGCGGACTTGGCCGAGGCGGACGCGGCGATCCTCGCCAGCGAAGGGCGATGGGACGGCGTAACGCCCCCGCTCACGGCGACTCGGGCCGTGACGATGGCCGAGGTGGCGGCGATCGCGTCGGAGGTGATCGGACGGGAGGTGCGCCATACGGTTGTCAGCGAAGAGGCGTGGCGAGAGGCGAAGATCGCCGCAGGAATGCCGGCCCTATACGCCGACATGCTGCTCGGGACATTTCGGGCGGCGCGCCATGGAGACTTCGCCGCGACCGATCCGACACTGAGTGCACTGCTCGGCCGGACGCCTAGGACGATCCATGAGGTCCTTGTCGCGAACCTGCGCTCATAGCGTCGGCCCGTCAGACGAGCGAGGTGCAAGGCAGCGGCGGCTTCCCCACAGAATGAGCGGTTCCAGGGATGTCGCGAACGGCTCCCTACGTCCTGGTTGGGTCGACAGCGAGCGTATGTTCAAGGCCTGGGCCAGTGAGCAATCGGGCCGCGGCTGGTCTCGTAGAAGGCTCCGAGGCGCAGCAGCGCGAGATCGGCGAAGCGGGGGCCGACAATCTGCAGGCCGACCGGCAGCCCCGAAGCCGACATTCCGCAAGGCAGGGAGACTGCCGGCTGCTCCGACATGTTCCACGGCACCGTGAAGGCTATGTGCTCGAACGGCCGGGCGGGGTCGTCGAGGGGTGAGGCCCATTCGGCTGGGTAGGACAGGACCGGGATCGTTGGCGACAGGACGGCATCGACGCGCTGGAACAGCCGACCGCAGGCCTGTCGCATCGCGTAGGTGGCATCATAGCCCTTCACCGCCGCCACGCCCGAGAGGCCCTCGCCGCCCTCGGCCCAGGTCCGGATGTAGGGGAGCACCTTGTCGCGATCGGAACCCGTCATGGCGCCGATCTCCGCCCAGGCACGGGCGCGCCAGAACGTATCGAGCCCGTCCAGCATGCCGCGGTCGAGGACCGGGCCCACCTCGACGACCTGCGCGCCCCCGGCCTCGAAGATTCGGGCCGCGGCTTCGACGGCGGCGGCGATCTCGGGGTCGACCGGCAGGCCGCAGCCGGCGTATCGCATGAGGCCGATGCGCAGTCCCGCGACCGAGCCGGCGAGGTCGTCCCAGAGTATGTCGGCCGGCGGCAGGGCGCTGTCGTCGCGCGGGTCGGGACGCGCCAGCGCCGTCATGGCGAGCGCCGCGTCGGCGACGGTGCGGGTCATGGGACCGGCGCATCGGCCGAGATAGTAGGGGTCGATCGGCACGCGACCGTTGCTGGGCTTGAAGCCGACCGTGCCGGTCAGGGCCGCGGGGAGGCGGATCGAGCCGCCGATGTCGGTGCCGATGTGGAGCGGTCCATAGCCGGCCGCCGCCGCGGCACCTGCTCCGGCACTCGACCCGCCGGGGTTCAGGGCGAGGTTCCAGGGGTTGCGGGTCAGCGGGTGGAAGGACGAGAGGCCGGAGGTCAGCATGCCGTGGTCGGGGCACGTCGTCTTGGCGAAGATCACCGCTCCGTCCTCGCGCAATCTCTGGGCCGGTGGTGCATCGGCCTCGGCGGGAACGAGCGACGTCGCCGCGCAACCGCGGGGCACCGGCACGCCCCGGGTCGCGATCAGTTCCTTGACGGTCACCGGTACGCCGTCGAGCCGGCCCAGCGGTGCGCCGCGGGCCCAGCGCTCCGCGGATGCGGCGGCGTCGCGGCGGGCGGCTTCGGGATCATAGGCGTAGAGCGCGGCGAGGCGCGGCTCCCACAGCGCGATCCGTCGTTCGACCGCCTCCCAGGCCTCGATCGGAGACAGCGACCGATCGGCGAAACCCGCGACAAGCTCGCTGGCGCTCATGTCGGCGGCGTCGGTCACGCGTGGCTCCTGCTTGGGTCGGAAGGGAAGGTGGTCTGCAAGCTGCAGGCCATCCGCTTGGGTGTCATCGGATCAAGACGCTCCGCTCCGGTCGTAAAGGTCGCGCAGTCCGTCGCCGACGAGGTTGAAGCCCAGCACCGCCACCGCTATGGCCGAGCCAGGCACCACGACGAGCCAAGGCGCCGACGCCACATAGGTCTGGGCGTCGGCCAGCATGCGGCCGAAGCTCGGCACCGGTGGCGGGGCGCCGAGGCCGAGGTAGCTCAGTCCCGCTTCGGTGAGGATGGCGAGGCCGAGCTGGATCGACACCTGCACGGCGAGGAGACCCGCGATATTGGGCAGGACGTTGCTCCAGGCGATGCCGAGCCGCGTCTTGCCGGCCGAGCGGGCCGCCATGACATAATCGCTGGCCCAGACCGGGAGCGCGCCGCCCCGGGCCACGCGGGCGAAGACCGGCACGAGAAAGACTGCGATCGCCAGGATGGCCGTGGTGCGGCCCGGGCCCAGCAACGTGCCGAGCATCAGGGCCGAGAGGATCGGCGGTGTCGCGAAGAGAGTGTCGCAGCCCCGCATCGCAACCGCGTCGAGGATCCCGCCTTGGCCGGCCGCCGCAATACCGAGCCCGGTTCCGACCCCGGCCCCCAACGCCACTGCCGGGATGGCGACGAGCAGCGAGTTCCAGGCCCCGGCCATCAGCATGGACAGCAGGTCACGGCCGAACGCATCGGTGCCGAGCAGGCCTAGGCCCGCCGGCAAGCCTGGGGCGAGCGGCGGAGCCAACTTGAACGCGATATGCATCCGGCTCGGCGGCTCGGGCGTCCAGGCCAGGGACAGGAGCGCCAGTCCGACGAGGGCGCCTGTCAGGACGAGCCCGGCCAGGAGGCGGCGGTTCATCCGTCCTCCCGGAGGCGCGGATCGAGGGCCAATTGGGCGAGGTCGACGGCGAAGTTCACCACAATCACCAGACCGGCGAAGAACAGCACCACGTCCTCGACGACTGTGATGTCGCGCTGCGCGAAAGCCTGGATGGCGAGCCGCCCCAGGCCGGGCAGGGCAAAAACGGTTTCGACCAGAACCGAACCGGCGACTAGGAAGGAGACCTGCAGACCCAGGACCGTGAGGATGGCGGGCAGGGCATTGCGCAAGGCATGACGCCACAGCACGGCAGGCCGACCAAGCCCTTTGGCCCGCGCGGTGCGGATGAAATCCTCGCCGAGCGTCGCCAGCACGGCACCGCGCGTGACGCGGGTAAGAATGCCGGCCTGCGGCAGGGCGAGGGCGACGGCGGGCATCAGGAGAGCCGCCACGGCCGCCGGAACGCTGCCGGTGCCGGTCCAGCCCGGAAAGCCGCCAGACGGCAGCCAGCCGAACCGGGCGGCGAAGACCAGGATGAGCAGCAGGCCGATCCAGAAATTGGGTAGGGCCGTACTGGACTGGGCGAAGAGCGCCGCCAAGGCATCGGTCCATCCGCCGCGCCTCGCCGCTGCGCCGACGCCGAGCGGCAGCGCGATCGCCACCGACAGCGCCACCGCCATCAGGGTCAGCGGCAGAGTGACTGCGAGCCGATCGGCCATCAATCCGGCCACCGGAACCCCGTAGGTGGTCGATATACCGAGATTGCCACTCACGGCTCCCCCCAGCCACGCCGCGTAGCGGACGGGTGCAGACCGGTCGAGGCCCAGGCTGGCGCGAAGAGCCGCCAGCGTATCGGGTCGGGCCGACGTGCCGAGTCTGATGGCTGCCGGATCGCCGGGCAGCACCTCCATGATGCTGAAGATGGTCGCCGATGCGACGAGCAGCGTCAGGAGGAGGGCGGCCAAGCGCCGAAGAAGAAGCGCCGCCACGACGCCTGCGTCCTAGTCGGCCCAGCGGACCTCGGTCAGGTCGTTCGCCGGAATGGGCTCGTCGGTCCAGAGACCCTGCAAGTTGGCGTTCCAAACGCCGAGCTTGGGGATGACGTAGAGGTAGAGAGCCGGCACGTCGTTGGCGAGGATGCGCTGGGCTGCGCCATAGGCGGCGTCGCGCGCCATATCGTCGGTGGCGCGCTCCGCGGCCGTATTGGCGGCATCGAAGGCCGTATTGCGATAGCCGAAGTAATAGTCGGGCCGCGCATAAATGCCGATGTCGAGCGGCTCGGCATGGGCGACGATCGTCATGTCGAAATCATGCGCCTTGAACACGTCGGCCACCCAGGCGGCGGGAAATTCCGTCGGCACGATCGTCAGGGTCACGCCGATGTCGGCGAACATGGCCTGCAGCACTTCGGCGGAGCGGGTCGCATAGCCCATCTGCGGCACCTTTATGGAGAACGACAGGCCGTCGGGATGGCCGGCCTCGGCCAGCAAGGCGCGGGCTTTGGCGGGATCGTAGGGCAGGACCGCGGCGAGGTCGACGAAGCCTGGGTCGTTCGGCGTATAATGGCTGCCGATCGGCCGGCCGAAGCCCGACGACACGGCATCGATCAGCACCTTGCGATCCACCGCCATCATCAGGGCGCGGCGGACCCTCACGTCGTCGAAGGGCGGCTTCGCATCGTTGAGACCGGCCACGACCTTGAGTTCGGTGTTGCCCGCGACCGCCTTGAACCGGGCGTCGGCCTGGAAGGCGGCGAAGAGTTCCGGCGCTTCGAGCTCGGGCACGGCATCGAGGCCCCCCGATCGTAGCGCTGCCGCCTGGGCTTGGGCATCGGCGACGAAGCGGAACGTCACGGCGTCCAGAGCCGGCGCTCGGGCGGCGTCCCAATAGGCCGGATCGCGGACGAGTTCGACCCGGTCGCCCTTGACCCAGCGCGCCACCTTGAACGGGCCGGTGCCGACAGGTTCGGTCCGGTCCGTCTCGGCGCTCTTAGGCCCCACCATGACGGAGGCGGGCCAGCCCAGCCAGTAGAGGAGGTTGGCCGAGGGCTGTTTCAACCGTAGCACCAGGGTCAAGGGATCGGGTGTCTCGATCGTGTCGATGACGGAGAAGAACTGCTTCTGCGGATTGACCGAAGCCGCGCCGCGCGCCCGGTCGAGCGTGAAGCGAGCCGAGGCCGCATCGAAGGCTTCGCCATTCTGAAACCGGACGTCGGGTGCCAGCGTGAACGTGTAGACGAGCCCGTCCGGCGAGACCGTCCAGCTCCGGGCGAGTTGCGGCCGAACGTGCCCCGCGCGATCGATCCGCACCAGGCCCTGAAAAACGTTCTGCCAGGTGACCTGCCCGATGGCGACGGGCGCCGCCACGGTCGGATCGAGCCCGGCCGGCTCGATGCTCATGCCGATCACGACCGATGTCTTGGCAGCCTCGGCGGCGGTCACCCCGACGATCAGACCAACACAAGCGACGAGAACGCAGCGAAACGCCATGGGCCGACCTCGACGGAGGTGCGCGGGGTTCGCGCCGACTCGGATTGCCCTACGGCAACCCGATCCAGTCTACGACGGCTAGGGGGGCGCCGGTCAAAAGATCAAAGCCGGGGATCAACGCAAAACGGGGAAGGGCGCGACCGGCCGCCTCAAATCATCGGTGGCGTATGGACCCAGAAGATACTGGCTCGGGAATTGCCGACGTTGCGGAAGCTATGCGGATGGTCGGAGCGGAACGCGAAGGCATCGCCGGTCCCGAGGCGGTGCGCTCGCCCATCGATGGTAAGTTCGAGTTGCCCGTCGAGCAGGTAGCCCGCCTCCTCCCCGACATGGACCGACGCCTGATCGACGCCCGCGCCGGCCTCAACGTGGTAGATGCCGCATTCGAGCAGATGATCTTCGGACCTCTCGACGACACGCTCCACCGTGATGGATCGTGACGAGCCGACTGCCGCCGCCGTGGGTCGCTGATTGGCCCGCACGATGATCGGGGCGCCGACACTACGGTCCTCGAACATCCAACCCATGCTCATATCGAGCGCCTGGACGAGGCGGTTCAGCATGGGTAGCGACGGATAGGCCTTGCCGTTCTCGATCTTCGACAGGAGGCTTTCCGAACAACCGGCCGCATCGGCCAGCATCTTCAGCGTCAAACCCCGCATATGACGCGCCAGCCGCATCCGCGTGCTCAAGCGCTCTGCTGTCCGAGCGTCGAGCACGTCCTTGTCGCCATCGCCCTGTGTTCCATGCATGGATGCTGCCTCAACCCCGTGTCAGCACAGATTGTGTTGCATGACCTAATTTAGGTCAACGATCCGCTGCAACCAGTGCGGCGATGTTGTCGTGCAGGTGACATAATTGCCCCGCGCCCATTGCCGCCCCCGCCGTACCGATTATTATCCTGGCTCCTGCCCGTCTTTCCCGCCATTGCTTTGCCGTCGATCTCGTGTTTGTGACGCTTGCACTCAGGCCGCTGCCGCTATGGCGCTCCGCACAATCAGACGAGGTTTTATCGCGATGCCGTCCCTCGACTTGCCGGCCGACATTCTCGGTTCCGCTTCCGCATGGCCGTTCGAGGAGGCCCGCAAGATCTTGAAGCGGGTTCAGGATACCAGGCAAGGCAGCGTCCTGTTCGAGACCGGTTACGGACCCTCGGGATTGCCGCATATCGGCACTTTCGGCGAGGTGGCGCGGACGTCCATGGTTCGCCACGCGTTTCGCGTCTTGACCGAGGATCGCATTCCGACCCGGCTTGTGTGCTTCTCCGATGACATGGACGGGCTTCGCAAGGTGCCCGACAACGTGCCGAACCAGCACCTGCTGAGCCAGCACCTCGGGCGCCCTCTGACGCAAGTCCCGGACCCTTTCGAACCCGGTATCAGCTTCGGCCATGCCAACAATGCCCGTCTGCGGGCCTTTCTCGACCGGTTCGGCTTCGACTACGAGTTCCTGTCATCGACGGAGCTCTACACGTCCGGTCGGTTCGACGCGGCGCTCCTGCTGATGCTCGAGCGGCTCGATGACGTGCTGGCCATCATGCTGCCAAGTCTCAGGGCCGAGCGGTCGGCAACCTATTCGCCCTTTCTGCCAATCCACCCGGAATCCGGGATCGTGATGCAAGTCCCGCTTGAAGGCCATGACGTGACGGCGGGCACGATCGCGTGGCGGGATCCCGTCTCGGGCCGCCTGTTCGAGACGCCCGTGACCGGCGGCCAATGCAAGCTGCAGTGGAAACCCGACTGGGCGATGCGCTGGCATGCACTCGGAGTCGACTATGAAATGGCCGGCAAGGATCTTATCGAGTCTACAAAACTTTCGGGGCAGATTACCCGAGCCTTGGGCTCGCGGCCGCCTGAAGGCTTCAACTACGAGCTCTTTCTCGACGACAAGGGCCAGAAGATATCGAAGTCGAAGGGCAACGGTCTCACTATCGACGACTGGCTACGTTATGCCTCGCCGGAGAGTCTGTCGCTGTTCATGTTTCAGAAGCCATCCGCTGCCAAGCGACTCTACTTTGACGTTATCCCGCGGGCTGTAGATGAATACCTTGGATTTCTCGACGCTTTCGGGCGTCAGGGCGAGAAGGAGCGGCTCGGCAATCCGGTCTGGCACATCCACGCCGGCGCTCCCCCGGAGCCGGAGCTGCTCGCTCCGCAGGGCGGCACCGGTACGAATGTGTCGTTTGTCATGCTTTTGAACCTCGCTGCGGTCGCCAACAGCGAGGATCCTGCCGTCCTCTGGGGCTTTCTGCGACGGTATGCCTCGGGTGTTTCCCCCGAAACCCACCCGCGGCTCGACCGTCTCGTCGGCTACGCGGTGAGTTACTATCGGGATTTCGTGCGACCGGCCAAGCGCTACCGCGCTCCCGACGACGTCGAGCGCGATGCGCTCGTGCGTTTCGACACGGCGCTTGCGTCGCTGCCGCCGAAGGCCAGCGCGGAGGACGTGCAGACGGCGCTCTACGATGTGGCGCGACCGATCCCGCGTTATCAGGACTTCAAAGCCAAGACCGCCACCCCAGAGCGGCCAGGCGTATCGAGCGAATGGTTCAACACGCTCTATCAGGTTCTTCTGGGCGAAGAGCGGGGGCCGCGGTTCGGCTCGTTCGCGGTGCTCTACGGCATTCCCGAGACACGGGCCCTGATCGCCAAGGCGTTGGCGGGCGACCTCATCGCCGAACACGTCGCCTTCCTGGCTACCCGGAGTCCGAACGGGACGGCTTAGACACTCTCGTCAGGTGCCGGCCCGCCGAAGCGGGCCGGCTTGGCCTCACATCGGGCGGTGCATGCGGTGCATCATGCCGTGATGCATGGGACGGTGCATCATGTGGTGACGCATCATCGGACGGTGCATACGGTGATGCATCATCGGGCGATGCATCATGTGGTGGCCCATCATACCGTGGCGATGCATGGGGGCTGCGTCGGCGGGAGCGGCAGCGGCCAGGCCGAGCGCCAGAACGGCCGCGACGGCGGCGCTCTTCAGGATGTTCATCGGGTCGTTTCCTCGTTGATCACCGACAGCCGCGTCTGTGCGTCCTCGGTTCGAGGGACATAGGGCGCGGCCCGCCCAGGGTAAGTGGCCGGCCGGCAAACCCGTCCGGTCAGTCCGCGATGGTCAGGAAGGAGATCGACACGCCCGCGGTCTGCAGGATCAGCACGACATTCAACGCGACGATGACGACGGTGCCCAGTATGGCGGCCATGTCGGTCAGTCGCGAATTGGCGAAGCGGCCCATGATGTCGGCGCGGCGCGTGAACATCACCAAGGCCACCATGGGCAGCGGTAGCACGAAGCTCAGCACCACCTGGCTCATCACCAGGGCCTTGGTGCTGTCCACACCGAGCGCCACAACCACGAAAGCCGGCGCCATGGTGATGAGCCGGCGCAGCCACAGCGGGATGCGGAACTCCACGAACCCCTGCATGATCATCTGGCCGGCGATGGTCCCCACCGCCGAACTCGAAAGACCCGAGGCCAGCAGCGAAACGAGGAAGATGCCGGCCGCCGCTGGCCCCAGCAGCGGCGTCAGCGTGTGATAGGCGGAGCCGATCTCGGCCACATCGTCATGGCCGAGATGGAAGGCCGCCGCCGCCATCACCACCATCGCCATGTTGATGAGGCCGGCGATCGTCAGCGCGACCCGCACCTCGCGATTGGAATAGCGCAACAGCGTGGCGCGTTCCTCATCGTCGCGGGCCGGGGCCCGGTGCTGCGTCAGGCCGGAGTGGAGATAGAGGGCGTGGGGCATGACGGTAGCGCCGATGATGCCCACCGCAATGGTCAAGGCCTCCGGGGCCGGGATGCGCGGCACCACGATTCCGAGCCCGGCCGCCGCCCAGTCGACCGGCGCGATCAGGACTTCGGCCAGGTAGGAAACTCCAATGACGCCGACCAGCACCGCGATGCCGATCTCCAGCGAGCGATAGCCCCGACGCTCAAGCAGCAGAATGGCATAGGTGGCGAGCGCCGTGATGAGCATGCCGGCCAGCAGCGGGATCCCGAGGAGCAGCGACAGGCCGATGGCGCCGCCGAGGAATTCGGCGAGGTCCGTCGCCATGGCGGCGACCTCGCTGGCGAGCCACATCGGCACCGTGACACGACGGGGAAAGTTCTGGCGGCACAGTTCGGCGAGGTTCGATCCCGTGACGATGCCGAGCTTGGCCGACAGGGCCTGGAACAGCATGGCGACGAGGTTGGCCGCCACCACGACCCAGAGCAACGTGTAGCCGAATTTGGCGCCGGCCTGGATGTTGGTGGCGAAGTTGCCGGGATCCATATAGGCGATCGACGCCACCACGGCCGGCCCGACCATGACGATCGTCGACCGGAGGCCCCGCTGACGGCCTGCCAGGACCTCCCGGATCGCGGCGTCGGTGCGTGCGCTCATGCCGGTCGCTGCCATCGACTCAAGCCCCATGTCCCGCCACTCCATCGCCCGCCATCCATCCGCAAATGTAGCCATGGCTACAACTTCGTCAATGTGCTTCATTGACGCCGGGACAGGAAACGTTCGACACCGTGAACGAGATGAGACAGGCGGGGCGGATATCCATGGGCAACGAGGCCATGCCGGACGGGGCAGCGGGCGATGTCGTGCCGGCACAGCGGTTCGGCAAGGCGCGTTCGGCCCGGTCCTCCGCCATGCTCGAGGATTATACCGAGTTGATCGCCGATCTTCAGGCCGGGCAGGGGGAAGCCCGCACGACCGAGATCGCCCGAGCGCTCGGCGTCACCCATCCCACCGCCAACAAAGCCATCGCGCGGCTGAAGCGCGAGGGCTTGGCCACCTCCAAGCCCTATCGCGGCATCTTCCTCACGGAGGCCGGGCAAGCCATGGCGGAACGTTGCCGGGCGCGCCACCGCACGGTGGTGAAGCTGCTGCTCGCCATCGGCGTGCCGCCCGAAGCGGCCGAGATCGATGCGGAGGGCATGGAGCATCATGTCTCCGCCGCCACCCTCGACGCCTTCGAGGCCTTTCTCGCCTCGGGCCGCTAACGCTCCCAACCAGGACCCTAGCCATGCTCTTGCCGATCCGCGCCCTGACCCTGTCGGTGGCCCTTCTGATGCCCGCGGCGGCCCGTGCCGATGAGGTCTCGGTGATGATCTCCGGTGGGTTCAAGTCGACCTACCAAGCGTTGCTGCCCGGCTTCGAGGCGGTGAGCGGCGATCATGTCACGACGCGGCCCGGCCCTTCGATGGGGACGACCCCCGACGCTATTCCGCAGCGCCTCGCGCGCGGCGAGCCCGACGACGTTCTCATCATGGTGGGATCGGCGCTCGACGGCCTCATCAAGGACGGCCGGGCCGTGCCGGGCAGCAAGGTCGATCTGGCGATCTCGCCGATTGGCATGGCGGTGAAAGCCGGTGCGCCGGTGCCGGACATCTCGACGATCGACAAGCTGAAGGCGGCGCTGCTGGCCGCCAAGTCCGTCGCCTATTCGGACAGCGCCAGCGGCGTCTATATCGAGCGCGAATTGTTCGCGAAGCTCGGCATCGCGGCCGAGATGAAGAGCAAGGCCCGCATGATCCCGGCGACTCCGGTGGCCGAGATCGTGGCCAAAGGCGAGGCGGAGATCGGCTTCCAGCAGGTGGCCGAGATCCTGCCGATCCCGGGCATCACCTTCGCCGGGCGTCTGCCCGCCGCGGTGCAGAGCAACACGGTCTTCTCGGCCGGGGTCTCCACGGCCTCCCAGCATCCCGATGCCGGCCGCGCCCTCATCGCCTATATGGGATCGCCAGCGGCGGCTCCCGTCATGTCACGCATGGGGCTCGATCCGGCGAAGCCTTGAGGGGATGACTACTTCTCCTCTTAAACGGGAGAAGGGTTCTCGCTCGCTTGCATACTTCCGCGAGCCTCCCCCATACTCGCCTCAACGACCGCGACGACGCGGCAGGCAGGGGGGTGGTATGACGATTCTGACAGGGGACGCGCGGGTCGGTTCCGGCGATCTCGCATCGGCGGTGGCCAAGGCCCGGGCGAGGCTCGTGCCCTTCCTGATCCTCATGTACACGATGGCCTTTCTCGACCGGTCGAACGTCGGTTTCGCCAAACAGGCGTTCCAGGCCGACACCGGGATCAGCGACGGCGCCTTCGCCTTTGGCGCCGGCCTGTTCTTCGTCGGTTATGCGCTGCTCGAGATCCCGTCCAACCTCATCATGCATCGCGTCGGGGCGCGGCGCTGGCTCTGCCGAATCATGGTCTCCTGGGGCATCGTGGCCGCCGCCATGATGTTCGCCAAGGGCGAGACCTCCTTCTACCTGCTGCGCGTGCTGCTCGGCATGGCGGAGGCGGGCTTCTTCCCCGGCGTGATCCTCTTCGTCACCTACTGGTTCCCGCGGCGCGAGCGCGGCCGCATCCTCGGCATGTTCTACTTCGGCTACCCGCTGTCGCTGATGTTCGGCAGCCCGGTCAGCGGCTTGCTTCTGGTGCTCGACGGCGTCGCCGGGCTGCATGGCTGGCAGTGGATGTATCTGATCGAAGGCATCGCCGCCTCGGCGGTCGGCATCCTGGCCTATTTCGTCCTGACGGACCGGCCCGAACAGGCCACCTGGCTCAATGACGGCGAGCGCGCCGCCATCGCGCGGCAGATCGCCTCGGAAGAGCAGGACAAGGCGAGCCACGGACCGGCGTCGCTCGGCGCGGCCTTCACCGATCCGCGCATGTTGCTCTTTATCCTGATCTACTTCCTGATCCAGATCGGGAGCTACGGCGTGGCCTTTTACCTGCCGACACAGGTCTCGGCACTGCTCGGCGTCAAGGTGGGGCCGCTCGTCGGCTTCGTGTCGGCCATTCCGTGGGCGGTGGCGCTGCTCGCCATGGCGGTCTGGCCGCATTGGGCGGTGACCTCGGGCCGCGAGCGCCTGTTCGGTGCCATCTCGGTCTTCGCCATCGCGGTGGGGCTCGTCATCGCGGTCTCGGCGCCGCCCCTCGTCGCCATCGCGGCGCTGTGCATCACGACGGCTGGCATCGCCTCGGCCCAGCCGATCTTCTGGACCTTCCCGACCAATTACCTCGGCGGCGTGGCGGCGGCGGGTGGCATCGCGCTGATCAATTCGATCGGCAACCTCGGCGGCTTCATGGCGCCGAACCTGCGCGTGTGGGCCGAGGCCGCCTTCGGGACACCATCGGCAAGCCTCTACGCCTTGGCGGTCTCCGCGGTCCTCGGCGCCGGCCTAATCCTCACGCTTCCGAAGCGGCGCTCGGGGAAGGCGAGCTGAGGGTCGGCCCCTCAGCTCTCGGCGCGCAGGCTCTTGATGAAGCGGCGGGCGACGCTGCGGACGGCTTCGTCGTCGCGCGTCTCGTCGTCGGCCTTGTCCCAGAGGTGGGCGAGGCTGCCGTCGAGCTCGTCGAGCAGCTCCGGATGCCGTGCGGCCACGAAACGCAGCGTGCCGAACAGGAGATGCTCGACCGCCAGTTCGCGGTGGCGGGCATCGGCGATGGTCTTGGCGGGAGGCGTGTCGGTCATGCCCGGGTAACGGCGGAGACCGGCGCAGGTTCAATGCGCCGGCCGCGACAGCCTGTCAGTACAAGCCCTGGATCAGCCCCTGGCTGTCGACCCCGATCGTCTCGGCAGCCGGCCGGCGCGGCAGGCCGGGCAGGGTGACGATGTCGCCGCAGAGCGCCACCACGAAGCCGGCCCCGGCCGAGAGCCGCACGTCGCGGACCGGCAGGACGAACCCTTCGGGCGCCCCCATCCGGCTCGGGTCGGCGGTGAAACTGTAGGGCGTCTTCGCCATGCAGACCGGCAGGTGGCCGTAGCCGCCGGCCTCGTAGCGTGCCAGCTTCTTCACCGCCGCCGGGGCCAGCGCGACGCCGTCGGCGCGGTAGATCTCGCGCGCGATCGTCTCGATCTTGGCCTCGAGCGGCAAGGTGTCGGCATAGAGCGGGCGGAAGCGGGCCGTGCCCCCATCGGCGAGACCCGCCACGGCTTCGGCGAGATCGACCGCGCCGGCGCCGCCCTTCGCCCAATGGCGGCAGAGATGCGCCGGTACGCCGAGTTCGGCGCAGCAGGCGAAGACCTCGGCGAGTTCCGCGTCGGTGTCGGCCGTGAAGTGATTGATGGCCACCACCACCGGCACGCCGAACTTCTGCACGTTTTCGACATGGCGGCGGAGGTTGGCGGCACCGCGACGGACCGCTGTGGCATCCGGCGTGCCGAGGTCCGCCTTGGCGACGCCGCCATGCATCTTCAGTGCCCGCACGGTCGCCACCACCACGGCGGCGGCGGGATCGAGCCCCGCCGCACGGCATTTGATGTCGAAGAACTTCTCCGCCCCGAGGTCGGCGCCGAAGCCGGCTTCGGTCACGACATAGTCGGCGAGCTTCAGGCCGAGGTCGGTCGCCACCACGGAATTGCAGCCGTGGGCGATATTGGCGAAGGGGCCGCCATGCACCAGGGCGGGCGAACCGTCGATCGTCTGGACGAGGTTCGGCTGCAGCGCGTCACGCAGCAGCGCCGTCATGGCGCCGATAGCCTTGGTGGCGCCGGCCAGCACGTCCTCGCGCTCGAAAGTCTGGCCGATGACCATGCGGCCGAGCCGCGCTTCGAGGTCGTGCAGCGAGGTGGCGAGGCAGAAGGCCGCCATGGTCTCGGAGGCGACGGTGAGGTCGAACCCGTCCTGGCGCACGGCGCCGTTGTTGCCGAGGCCGACGACGATCTCGCGGAGCGCCCGGTCGTTCATGTCGAGCGCGCGCCGCCACGTGATGCGCGACGGGTCGATGCCGAGCGCATTTCCCCAGTAGATGCCGTTGTCGATCATCGCGGCCAGCAGGTTGTTGGCCGCCGTGAGGGCGTGGAAATCGCCGGTGAGATGGAGGTTGATCTCGTCCTGCGGCACCACCTGGGCGCGGCCGCCGCCGTTGGCGCCGCCCTTCATGCCGAAACACGGACCGAGCGAGGGCTCGCGCAGGCAGATGATCGTGCGGCGGCCGGTAAGGTTCAGCGCGTCGCCGAGGCCGATCGTCGTCGTGGTCTTGCCCTCGCCCGCCGGGGTGGGGCTGATGGCGGTGACGAGGATCAGCTTGCCGCGCCGAGCCGGCAGCGCCGCCATGGCGTCGAAACTGACCTTGGCCTTGTAGGGCCCGTAGCGATAGAGCGCTTCGGCGTCGAGGCCGGCACGGGCCCCGATCTCGGCGATGGGCTTCAGCACCGCGGCGCGGGCGATCTCTGCATCGGAGGCCATGGCTCAGGCCTCCGTCATCGTGGATGTCACTGTCACCGCCCGCATACCCGTTCCCGCCCGCATTGTCCGACGCGGCGAGACCTAAAGCAGGATGGTGCCGGTGGGAACCGGGAGGATGTCGCCGAGACGCCGGCCGTCCCCTCTCCGCAAGGGAGAGAAGAGACGCTCCTCACTCCGCCGGGCGAAGGCCGCCGAGGTAGCCGGGCACCGGGTCGGAGGCCGGGATCGGGTCCTGGATGAGGAACCAGTAGGCCAGCGCCGCCACGAAAGCGATCACGGCGCCCGTGATGAAGGCCAGCGAGAAGTGGCCCGTCGAGCCGACGATGATTCCCGTCACGGTCGGCGCGAGCGCACCGCCGATATAGCCGCCAAAATTCTGCATGGCGCCGAGCGAGGCCGTGCAATGGGCCGGGGCCGCCACCGAGGCCATGGCCCAGGCCGAGGACGAGCAGAGATAGACCAGGAACAGCGAGGCCGAGATGCAGGCGATCGCCATGGTGTCGCTCGGCGTCAACGCCGCGATCACGGTGAACCCCGCCGTCGCCACCAGCGACAGCGCCATGGGGATCTTGCGGGAGCGGATCGGGTCGACGCCGCGCCGGGCCAGGATGTCGACCACCCGGCCGCCGAGGATGCCGCCCGCCACCCCGAAGGCGAAGGGGATGGAGGCCACCCAGCCGGTCTTGCCGAGGGTGAAATGCCGCTCGATCTCGAGATAGCCCGGCAGCCAGGCGGTATAGAGCCAGGTCATGTAGATGCAGCCGAAATAGCCCGCCAGCATGCCCCAGGTGGTGCGATAGGCGAAGAGCCGCTTCCAATCCGCCCAGGTGACCTGGGTGGCGGCGCCGGGCACGTCACCCTCGGTCAGGAAGGCGCGCTCCCCTGCGTCGAGGTCGACCTCCCGCGGGTTGCGAAACACCAGGTAGATGGTGGCGGCGAGGATCAAGCCCGCCGCCCCCATGGCGACGAACATGGTGCGCCAGCCGAAGCTCAGCATCAGGAGGGTGAGCAGGGGGATCGACAGGAAGGAGCCGAGCGACGACGCGCAGTTCCAGATGCCGGTGGCGGTGCCGCGCTGGCGGAGGTTGAACCAATCGCGCGACACTCGCGCGCAGGTGGGGAAGTGCGGGGCCTCGCCGACGCCGAGCACGATGCGGGCGCCCACGAAGGTCCAGAAGGACGTCACCATGCCGCCGAGCATCTGGCCGAGCGACCAGCAGCCGAGGCCGAACGTCAGCATCAGCCGCGGCCCGAGCCGGTCGGCCAGCGCGCCGGCGGGCAGCTGCGCGAAGGCATAGGCCCAGAGGAAGGCCGAGAGCAGCAGCCCCATGTCGGGAATGGTGAGGCCGAGGTCCTGCCGGATCAGCGGATTGGCGACCGCCAGCGTGGCGCGATCGACGTAATTGACGACGCCGGCCGTGACCAGCAGGGCCAGCGAGACCGTCTGAATGCGCTTCACGCGGGGCGAAGCCACCGGCTGGACCATGATCGTTCCTCCCTCTGACTCCAGCGCCGTCTCGGCGCTGCGCGGGACGACCGGCCGTTATCGGCTCGTCTCGTCCCGGCGGGTATTCTGCACCGTTCGGGCGGCAGGGGAAGGGGGTGGGCTCGGGAGAAGGTAAGCAGACCTCACGGGTCACTATGAGCCTCGACGCCGGCCGTCTCCCCTCTCCCTTGTGGAGAGGGGTAGGGGGTGAGGGTCGGGACGAGCGAGCAAGGCCCCCCGCCGTGCGAACACCCGCAAGGGCCGGGGACCCTCACCCCCAGCCCCTCTCCACAAGGGAGAGGGGAGTCCGGTCGAGCCATCATTCGTTGTATGTTGAATGGTTCCAGGCAATGTAAATACGGTTCGAAAGGCTGCGATGATCGATCTGGCGCCGACGATCCGACGGAACCGCGCGCGCGGGCTGAGGCGGACAGCGACCGAAGCCGAGCGGCGCCTCTGGTGGCATCTTCGGCATCGCCTGCTGCTCCATCGCACGTATTGTCGACGGCAGGTCCCAGTCGGACCCTACTTCACCGATTTCTGCTGCCTGACGCTGAAGATCATCGTCGAGGTCGATGGCGACCAGCACGGACGGGCAGACGCCATGGCTCATGACGAGGCACGCTCTGCTTTCCTGAACCAGCAAGGGTTCTTGGTCCTGCGCTTCTGGAATCGTCAGGTCTTCCGAGAGATCGACAGCGTCCTCTACACGATCCACGCCACGATCTCGTCGCGCGATCGTTCCTCGTCGCAGTATTCAGCCGACGCGACGCCGGCCGTTTCCCCTCTCCCTCGTGGAGAGGGGTGAGGGTCGGGACGAGCGAGCAAGGTGCCTCTCGTCAGGGCATCCTCGACTCGCGGAGGGGGCGCCGCAACCCTCACCCCCAGCCCCTCTCCACAAGGGAGAGGGGAGACGGCCGGCGTCGCGGCGGGTTAGCAGCGATGGATCGGGCCGCAGCTAACCGTCAGACGAGCTTGAAGTGGCTGGCGTCGAGCTTGTCGCCGGACAGGAACGTGATGCTGTCACCCTTGTCATCGATCTTCAGCGTGCGCCCGTTCTGATCGACTGATGCCTGACTTTCGCAGTTGGCGGTTTTAATTGCATCGGCGAGGCCTTGCACGCTCAAGAACGACTTGGAGATCTCGACCGTTTCCCCGTTCTCGTACTGTCCGTTGCTGTTCAAATTGTAGTCGGCCACCACGCAGGCACCGATCGTGCCGGGAGCCTGAGCCTTTACCCCGACACCAAAGGCGAGCGTATCCGAACCGGAGCCGGTGACGATCGACGACCCGCGCGCGGTGTAGACGAAATCATTCCCGGAGCCCGCATAGACGGTGTCGAAGTCGCCGGCCGTGAGCGTCGTCGTCCCGGATCCGAGATCGATCGTCGAGCCCGACGCCTGGCTGGCTTCGATCACCTCCGACTTCGTGTCCTTGGACAGGTCGATCTCAGTGTTGGAGTAGCTTTTGCCGAATTGGAGGAAGTTCGGAAGCGCCATGGATACCCACCGTGATCTTGAAAGCGGAACATGAATTTCGGTACGCGAAGCCCGCGAGGCGCGCTTTCCGCAACAGGCGCAGGGGCTGTTCACCATAACCGACCCCGGTATGCAATCAAAAATCGCAATAGCTCAGCTTGAGCTCAGACGCCGACCCCATCCCGCTCGGTCCCGCGCCGGCGGGGATCAGCGGCCCGATGCTCCGGCCCCGGCCACATATCGCCCGAGCCCCTCGACCAGATGGTCGAAGAGCAGGCGGACGCGGCGCAGCACGCGCTGCTCCTCGTGCATGGCGAGCCAGATCGGCAGGTCCATCAGCGTGAAATCGGGAAGCACCGGCACAAGATCGGGCTCCCCCGCCGCGACGACGGCCTGGCAGCCGCCGATGCCGATGCCGGCCCGGAGCGCCGTCACCAGCGCGGCGTCGTTGGGCGACGAGAAGGCGAAGCGCAGCGGCAGCGCCGCCAGGGCAGGCACGCGCGCCGCATAGGGCGCCCAGCCGATCAAACGGTGTTGCATCAGGGCTTCCAGACTGTCCGGAAGGCCATGGCGCTCCGCATAGCGGCGATGGGCGTAGAAGCGGATCGGCACCGTCCCGATCTTGCGCGCCACGAGCTGCGTCTGCGTGGGCGCGGCGTTGCGGATGGCGAGGTCGGCATCGTTGCGGAGCAGGTCGAGGTTCTGGTCCGTCAGCACGATGTCGATGTCGATCGCCGGATGGTCCTCGAGGAATGTCGCCAGCAGGGCCGGCAGAACCTCGCGCCCGACGAATTCGCTGGCGGTCAGCCGCACCTGTCCGGCCGCGGCTTCGGCCTCTCCGGAGGCGATGCGGCTGAGATGCGCGGCGGCGGCGCCCATCGCCTCGGCCTGGGCGCGGAGCGACAGGGCCAGCGCCGTCGGGCTGAGCCCGTCGTTGGAGCGGATGAAGAGAACGGCGCCGAGCCCCTGTTCGAGCAGGTCGATGTGCCGCCCGACGGTCGGCTGCGTCAGCCCGAGGCGGCGCGCCGCGCGCGACAGGCTACCGTCCCGCAACACCGCCAGGAAGGAGCGCCACAGGGTCCAATCGAGCTCTGCCATTCGTTTCTCTATAGCGGCGCTACGCTATTAGGCAATTATCCTTTTGCGCCGCGTCGGGCATCGTCGCTCCATTGAAGGAGACACGGTGATGACGAAGACGGTTCTGGTTCTCGGCGCGACGGGCGGCGTCGGGCATGAAGTGGCCCACGCCTTTCTGCGGCGTGGCTGGCACGTGAAGGCGCTGTGTCGCCGCCCGATGGCCTCCGACGACGGCATCGAGTGGATCGTCGGCGACGCCATGCGGGCCGGCGACGTGGCAAGCGCGGCCGCGGGCGCCACGCTGCTGTTCCACGGCGTCAATCCGCCCGGCTACAAGAATTGGCGCGGCCTCGCTGTGCCGATGCTGGCCAACGCCATTGCGGCCGCCAGGGCGAGCGGCGCCCGGCTGCTCTATCCGGGCAACCTCTATGTCTACGGGCCGGACGCCTGGACGCGCGTGGCCGAGGACGCGCCCCGCCGCCCGCTGACCCGCAAGGGCCGCATCCGCGTCGAGATGGAGGACATGCTGGCGGCGGCGTCGGCCGAGGGACTGCGGTATCTGATGGTCCGGGCCGGCGACTTCTTCGGCCCGCAGGCGCCGAGCTCCTGGGCCACGGTGCTGATGGGCGGCGGCACAGCGCGAAAGATCCGGACGCCGGAACGCCCCGGCGTGCGCCACGCCTGGGCCTATCTGCCGGACCTGGCGGAGACCTTCGCCCGGTTGGCGGAGCGCGACGCGGAGCTCGGCGCCGCCGCGGTGTTCCAGTTCGGCGGCCATGTGCTGGAGGGTCGGGGCATGGCGGAGGCCGTGCGCCGCGCAGCCGACGGCAGGCTGCCGATCCGGGCCTTCCCCTGGGCGCTCGCCTATGTGGCGGCGCCGTTCAACACGACGATGCGGGAGCTGATCGAGATGCGCTACCTCTGGCGCGCCCCGATCGTGCCCGACAATGCGAGGTTAATCGGTGTGCTCGGGGTAGAGCCGCATACGGGGCTGGATGAGGCGGTTGGGGCGGCGTGGAGGGCGCGGCAAAGGCGTAGGGCAGAGTGAAAGTTGCTCAGTAGTCGCAGAGATTTCAACAGTTGCTCGATACATAACTGCTTAAGATAAATCTTTAAAATTCAAAACTCCCTTGCCCGAACATTTGATCTACCAGCGGGTCGACCAACGATCGCACTTCGTCGTAATCGGAGGTTTGCAAAAGCGAATTCTTTTCCAGAGTCACGATCCGACGCCCGTCATAAGCAACGCCGTGCATTTTGACCGTACCGAGAATTAGCTGTGTATCGGAGGGACGTCTGTCGAGCGCGAAGCGGATCATACGTTGCGCGTTCTCGTCGTCCTGATCCTGCTGCAGCGGGGTGTCTAAAACAATCGGGCACATGCAGGCGGTCGAATATCTGCTTACTGTGTGCAGAACTGCATAATAATACGCGAGCTGCGCCCGGGGCAAATCGCTCCCAGTGTCTCGAATGGTCATATCGACGCGAGGAGATGAAGCCGACACTGCGTTGCCGACGCGCAAGGCCTCACCAAACTCTTGCAACCGTTCTGCGAAGAATTTCTATATCTGGTTGCGTCGATCTTGTTTATCAAACGTGTCCATCGTCCCGTTCGCATTCTCGATATCATACGCCGCGAGATCAATCAGATGAGAGAGCTCTTGATGCTCGCTTTTTATAGTTTTATCGAGGATACGCTCACTTTCGTCCTCAAGCATATCTCTCAACTTTATGTCGCCCCGGGTCTCCTCAAGCAGTCCATGTATGTTATCGATTTGATATCGGAATTCGTTCAGTCTAGATACTGCAGTTTTAATCTGAACCGAGACGCGCTCAAGCTCCGCAGTGGAGTCACTTATAATAGTACGACACATTTCTGAGTCTGCTAGTAACCCGAACTTGGCTGCGAAATCGTTGTCGTGCTGTGTTCCGCATGTGGGGCAGATTACCTCACCCTCGAGCTTCGTGGCGTAACGGTAGTCAGCTTCAAGATCCGACAATGCCGATCGTGCAATAGCGACCTCCTCAATAAGTACGGACTTGCGGGATTGCAGCCCAGAGATATCTCTGCGAATTTGTGAGTGGTTTTCTTCAAGCTGCGTAACCTCTTTCGTTAGATCAGAGATGCGATCTTCGAACACCTCGGGGCGGAAATCGAGTCCGACGGGACGTCGATGGCCTTGAAGCCTTCGTGCCGCCCTCATCAGGGCGCGTTGTTCGGCGACCAAGTTCTCCTGGCTCTTGACGATACCATCGCGTCTGATCTTTGCGGCATAGTATTCTTTCGGTCTGATCCCAGTGTGGAATTCTACGATATCCTTTTTGTAGGCTGGAATCATCTGCAAACCCGAAAAGGAGGCCAAACTAGTCTGCCATCCGTTATCCTGGTCGACATAGAAGGGCATAAAGCAGAACGCAGGCGGCGGGACGACCACCTGTTGCTGTTTTGTGGCGAGTTGGATTCCGAAATCCAGAAGTTCAGCAATCCTAGGGCCGATTTGGCCAACGACGGCGGTATGGCACCAGATTAGCCTAGTTTCAGCGTCAAAAAGAGCGACAAACTTCCCGTGCTGAACAATGGTATACTCCTCACGGTCTATCAAGAAATCAACGCGGGCAATTGCATTAGCATCTACCCATCTCGGATTGATCTTGAGAGCGGGAGCCGCAAAAGCGCCGTAGATGGATTTTATTAAACAAGACTTGCCGGTGTCGTTCTCACCGATGACGATATTTGAGCCGCTGTCAAACAGCTCCGTCCTTCCCTTCCGCTCTTTTTTTGACAGCAGCGATAGCCTTAGCAGTCTTAAGTTTCTCATGCGTTTTCTTTCTAAGACTTCTCAGTAGTCGTTTGTAGTTTTCAATCTGGGTCCTGCGTATATAGCTCATAGATGATCATCGCTCTTAGCCGTGCGGGTTGAAATGGAGATAGATAAGCCCGGCCGATTGTCTCGACATCCATAAATGTGGCTTCAACGACATCGGTGAGAGCCTCCAAGACGTCGAATCCGCATTCTACTCGCTCGCGGATTGCCCGGCGTATGATGCGAAGTGATTCGTCCGCCTGACTCATGGCTTCTGCTTTGTAGATGCGCCAAGCAGCCCGCAGCGCTAGACGATCGTTCAACGGGTACGTTAGCTGGTTGTTTAGCTCCTCCCAGGCAGGGATTTGGACAGCGGTGCTCACCGTGTCGAGCCACTCTTGAACGTCGGCGCGAGTGATCCCCTTTAAGCGGACAGCGTCGCTGAAGGTCGAGATTTCTCCAGTGAATTTCGAGCGTTTGCGGCACTCTTCCGCGACCAGGCGGAATAGCGAATCCAGTGGGAATGCCTCGGCACCGACATGCCTCGTCACAAAGTCATGCAACTTACCTTTCATGTGGCTCGATGCATCCTGTAAGCTGAGATCTGACCGCTCAAAGTAAAGCAGTGCGATTTCGTCCTCCGTCGCGTCGGCGTACTCAGCCTGTATCGCCTTGGTCAGCTTTTCAAACATGTCAGGTGAGCATTGGCGAAAGCCGAATTTTCGCTCGATGTGCAGGTCGCAATGCGTATTAGAGATGAACGTTACAGAACCGACGTGGTGACCAAACTGCCTGATGTTGTGAAACATCCTCCCCAGGACCGACGACCCGAGCCTCTCGCTTTCATCAATGGCCGCTTCGCTGCTCACCGTCAACGGAGCGGGCAATCTAATGATCGTTTTGCCGCTGCGGAGTGTTCGCCGCTTCTTAAGTTCCGTCAGGGTCCACGAACCCTTCTCTTTAGTCTTAATCTGGAAGAAGTGAACCTCAGCGGGTGTAGCCGGATCGTCGACTAGCGCTAAGTCGTCATGGAACTCGAAAATGACGGCGTAGTCGCCTTTGGCGTCGTATCGTTTAAGTAGCAGCGCCATACCGCTTAACGCCTGAAAATCGTAACGTTCCTGGGCTCTCTCGCCATCGCGTTCCCGCTGCGGAGTACTCACAAGATCTACGCCAAGCGTGCCCATGCCTCGTCCCTACCCCGAAGTGTTAGCAGAATGCGCATAACAGCAAGTTTTATCAATATGCCGTGCTCCGTCGTGGCTCGATTGAGGCGCAATCGCTTGTGCCTCAGTCGCCATACTTATCCATGGAACGGATTGGGCATGGCTCTACGCCGGAGATGATGACCTACGAGCCGTCGAAGCTGGCTTCGGTCTTTTCCCTATGATGGAGAAGTTAGCTAGCGAAGTAGGAGGTTAATACTCAAAATAGTGATGTTGTTTTAGTGTTGAATAGAATATGATTGAATGCACGCTTGAGAAACGACATGGCATTCTAAGTTCAGTTTCCAGCGCCTGCTCGGAAAGCTACGTATCCTCGACAGGGATGCTGAAAAATTGGGTTGTCTCCGCCATTGCCTCCCCCGCCTACCTCATGCATTCTACCTCCGTCCCGCCGAACACCCTCGAGGTCGTTCGCCCATGGTCCTGGGTTTCGCGATCCTCCTCGTCTGACAGCTAATCGGCGGGAACGCCTCGCGTGGGCTCGGGCTGCCGATTACTGGGCCCGTGCTCGGCCTCGTGCTGCTGGTCATCAGCCTCCCGTCTGGGGGCGGACGCGGTCGGATGCCGAGGTGGCGGCGAGCCCGGTGGCGCGGGTCGGCGACGGGCTGCTCGGCAACCTCAGCCTGCTCTTCGTGCCGGCGGGCGTCGGCGTCATCCAATAGGGCGGGTTGCTGAGGGCTCAGGCGCTGTCGCTGACCCTGGCGGGCTCGACGGCGATGCCGCGTCCGGCCGCGGCGGAGCCCGGCCATGAGCGTCTTCGGCCTCTGGGTCTATCCGTCGACGGCGCCGCTGTTCTGGCTCACCCTCACCGTCCCAACTCCCCCAAGCTCAGCTTTGCCGTCTCCCGCGTGCTCCACGCCGCCGCGGCCGCGATGACCGTTACGGCGAAAGCCAGAGAGCCGACGGTCAGCGGGATGCTGTGCGATCCCGGGGGAGCGGCGGCGGCGAAGAGAGCGGGGAGGAGGGCCGTGATGGTAGTGCCGGTGTTCTGGCCGATCGCCATGGCGGTCACGCGCACGCGGGTCCGGAACAGTTCCGGGTAGAAGCTCGGGTAGACGGCATTGTAGCCCTGGTAGACCAGGCCCCACATCAGCAGCGAGAAGACGATCGCCAGCGTCACGTCGTGGTGGGCGATGGCGGCAAGATAGGCATAGGCCAGCAGCCCCGAGCCGAGTGCGCCGACGATGACGGGCGGGCGGCGGCCGATGCGGTCCGACAGCGCGCCCACGACGGGGATGACGATCACCGCCACGACGTTGCCGAGGACGGGGATCCACAGGTAGACGTCGGCCGGCATGCCGATCCCGTAGGCGGGCTGCACCGCATAGGCGCCGCCGAAGACCGTCGCCACGACGGGGATGACGTTCATCAGCGCCATGCAGACGACCCGCAGCATGTCGGGCAGGCTCGTCTGGAAGGCCTCGACGATGGGGGCGCGGGGCACGGTGCCGCCCTTCGTCTCCGCCGCGAAGGCCGGCGTCTCCTCCACCTGCCGCCGCACCACCCAGCCGGCGACGATGAGGAGGGCGCTGAGCAGGAACGGCACCCGCCAGCCCCAACCGAGGAAGGCCGCCGGCGAGAGGAGATGCGCCAGCGGCAGGAAGATGGCGGCGGCGAGGATCTGGCCGGCCTGCACGCCCTGCAGCGTGAAGCTCGCGAAGAAGCCGCGGCGGCCGGGCGGCGCATGTTCGAGGATCATGGAGGACGCGCCCGAGATCTCGCCCGCGACGGCGAAACCCTGGATCAGCCGCAGCAGCACGAGGAGAGCGGGCGCCAGCATGCCGACCTGGCCATAGGTCGGCAGCAGGCCGACCGCGGTGGTCGACAGGCCCATCAGCAGCATGCAGGTGATCAGCACCGGCTTGCGGCCGTGGGTGTCGCCGAGGTGGCCCAGCACCAAGGCACCGATCGGCCGTGCCACGTAGCCGACCCCGTAGGTGGCCAGCGACGCGATGATGGCGGCGGAGGGATCGCCGGACGGGAAGAAGAGTTGCGGGAAGACCAGCGACGCGGCGGTCGCGTAGATGAAGAAGTCGTAATATTCGAGCGCCGACCCGATCCAGCCGCTCGCCGCGGCCCTGAGATGCTGGCGCGCCGCGCCGGTCACTGGTTCAGCCACACGATCCTCCCCGGAGGCGCACTGGCTCGAATCGGCCGAGATGCCTCGTCGGGCAACGTTACACATTTATCGGGCGACCGGCGCGGCGCGCGGCGGGACGGGACAACGGAGTGGGGGCTTACCCGGCGTTCCCCAGCGCCTCGAAGGTGTGCCGCATGCGCGCCGGATCGGGTTCGTGGCCGCTGAAGAGCCGGAAGGCGTCGACGGCCTGGAAGACCGCCATGCCGCTGCCGTCGAGCGTGCGGCAGCCAAGGGCGCGCGCCGTCGCGAGCAACGCGGTTTCGAGCGGAAAGTAGACGATCTCGGCGACCCAGAGGTCCGGGCGGAGCAGGCCTTGCGGCAGCGGCAGACCCGGATAGGCCGCCATGCCGACCGGCGTCGCATTGATGATCCCGTCCGCCGCCGCCACGGCGTCGGCGGCCTCCGTTGCGGCGAGCGCCCGTCCGGCGCCGAACCGCGCCGACAATGCGGCTGCGAGGCTTTCGGCGCGGCCCGGTTCCAAGTCGACGATGTGGAGCGTCCCGGTGCCGAGCCCCAGCGCCGCATGGGCCACGGCCGCGCCCGCCCCGCCGGCGCCGAAGAGAACGACGCGCCGCCGCGGCGCATCGGCGAGCGCGCGGGAGAAGCCGGCGGAAAACCCCGAAGCGTCGGTGTTGTGGCCGATGCGCTTCCCGCCGCGCAGCAGGACGGTGTTGACGGCGCCGATCGCGGCGGCCTCGGGGGCGATCTCGGTGAGGTGCTCCAGCACCAGCGTCTTGCAGGGATGAGTGATGTTGAGCCCGTCGTAGCCGAGCCGCTCCGCCTGGGAGAGCAGGTCGGGGAGCGCCTCGGGCCTCAGCTTCAGCACGGCGAGGTCGAGGAGCCGGTAGACGCAGCGGATCCCCTGCGCCTCGCCCTCCCGCATGTGCATCTCCGGCGTGCGCGAGCGCTGGATGTCGCGGCCGATCAGGCCGAGCAGCAAGGGCCGCCGCCGCGTCGCGCTGTCGATGGTGGTTCTCCGTCGCCGAGAGGGGCGGCAGGCTTACCGCGACGGCGGGCCGCCGCGCAATCGTTGACGGGCGCCGCGGGACGCGGGAGGAACGGCAACACGCATGGCGAAGGGCGGTGCCGATGGTCCTGGGTTTCGCGATCCTCCTCGTCTGTCAGCTCTTGGGCGAGATCGCCTCGCGCGGGCTCGGGCTGCCGATCCCCGGGCCCGTGCTCGGCCTCGTGCTGCTGGTCGCCGGCCTCGCATTCTGGGGCCGCACGCGGTCGGACGCCGAGGTGGCGGCAAGCCCGGTGGCCAAGGTCGGCGACGGGCTGCTCGGCAACCTCGGGCTGCTCTTCGTGCCGGCCGGCGTCGGCGTCATCCAATATGGCGGGCTGCTGAAGGCCCAGGCCCTGGCGCTGACCCTGGCGGTGGTGGGCTCGACGGCGCTGACGCTGGTCGTCACCGTTCTGGTCTTCGTCGGCGTGTCCCGCCTGTTGGGTCAAAGGCCCGCCAACGAGGTGCCGGCCGAGGCCCCGCTCGGCGCCGACGGCCTCGACGGCGGTACCACGCCCGGCCACGACGGAGCCCGGCCATGAGCGTCTTCGGGCTCTGGGTCTACCTGTCGACGGCGCCGCTGTTCTGGCTCACCGTCACGCTGCTCGCCTGGCTCTGGGCCGATGCCCTGGCGAAGCGCTCGGGGCGCCACCCCACCGTGAACGCCGTGCTGATCGCCGGCACGATCGTCGGCGCCATGGTGCTGCTGTCGGGCACGAGCTACCGCACCTATTTCGACGGCGCGCAGTTCATCCACTTCCTGCTCGGCCCCGCCACGGTGGCGCTCGGCATCCCGCTCTACCGCAACCGCACGCTGGTGCTGCGCAACCTCGTGCCTATGATGGCGGCGCTGCTCGCCGGGGCCGTCGTGTCGATCGCCTCGGCGGTCGGCATCGCGGCGGCGCTTGGCGCCCCGCGCGACGTGCTGGCGTCCCTGGCGCCGAAATCCGTCACCACACCCGTCGCCATGGCGGTATCGGAGCGCCTCGGCGGGCAACCCTCGCTGACGGCGGCGCTGGTGATCCTCACCGGCATCGTCGGCGCCGTGATGGTGACGCCGCTGATGAACGCCATGGGGATGAAGGATTACGCCGCGCGCGGCTTCGCGGCCGGCCTCGCCGCGCATGGAATCGGCACCGCCCGCGCCTTCACGGTGGACACGGTGGCGGGTACCTTCGCCGGCATCGCGCTCGGGCTCAACGCGCTGGTGACAGCTATCCTCGCGCCGATCCTGCTGGGGCTGTTCTGAGCTTACGGGATCGAGCTCGGTCGCACCCGGTCCGCCCCCTCCACCGGGCTTCGCCCGGTCCTCCTACCCCTCTCCACAAGGGCTACTGGATTCACATATCTTGGCGGTGTGCTGCCGGGGCTCCCCTCTCCCTTGTGGAGAGGGGCTGGGGGTGAGGGTCGCGACGTACTTTCATCATGCGGGTTCCGGAGCCAAGGCCACCTTGCTCGCTCTTCCCGACCCTCACCCCTTACCCCTCTCCACAAGGGAGAGGGGAGATGGCCGGCGTCGCGGTTATCGAGAAGTGTGAATACGGAAGCCACAAGGGAGGACTATCGCGAGTGCCGGGCTGTTCCTCTCCCGTGCAACGGGGGAGGGGGACCACCCGAAGGGTGGTGGAGGGGGCTGGCCGGGTGCGACGATCGAACTCTACCCCGTCGCCACGGCCTGCAGGCTGCGCCCCTGACGCGCGTCGCTCTCCGCCCGGCAGACCACGCGGTCGCGGCCATGGCGTTTCGCCTCGTAGAGGGCCTCGTCGGCGCGCACCATCAGGGCGGCGGGCGTGTCGCTCGGGCCGAGGCGCCGGCTGACGCCGATGCTCACGGTAACGGAGATGTCGGGGCCCGAGTCGGTCGTGACCGGCGAAGCCTTCACGGCGCCGCGGATGCGCTCCGCGCAGGCACGCGCGTGGGCGACGGACGCGCCCGGCAGCACGATGGCGAATTCCTCTCCGCCCAGGCGTCCGATGCAGCCCTGCAGCGGAAGCTGGATGCGGCAGATGTCGGCGAAGGCCTGGATGACGCAGTCTCCCGCCACATGGCCGTGACCGTCGTTGACCGCCTTGAAACGATCGATGTCGAGCATGAGGAGAGCGAGGTCCGACCCGTCGCGGTCGGCGCGCCGCCACTCGTCCTCGAGCGTGGCCAGGAACTTGCGCCGACTGGTGAGGCCTGTCAGCGCGTCGGTGTCGGCCAGGTCCTGCAGATGGGCGTTGTTGACCTCCAACCGGCCTTTCGCCACGACGAGATCCTGCGTCCGCTCGGCGACCCGGATCTCGAGCCCGTCCCGCTCGCGTATGACGTCCCTGACGGCGCGATCGCGCTGCTGCAGGGCGCGCATCAGCCAGAGGATCAGCCCGGCTTCCGCCACCAGCGCCGCGAGGGCGAGTCCGATTTCGACGCGATAGCGCCATAAACCGGGAGGCTCGCGGCCCACGACGATGGCTCCGGCCGGAAGCCGGCTATCCGGGATGCCCCAGCGACGCAGTTGCGCGTCGTCGAACATGACGGGCGTGAGCGAGGCCTCGCCCCGCGCCCAGCGTTCTGCATGGCCGGGACCCAGCGCCAGATCGGCCATCATGATACCGAACCTCTGCGCCGACAGGAGGCGCCCGCCGACGATCCCCTGGCCGAGGTAGAGGTCGTGATAGGCGAAGACCGGCACCGACGCGCTCTTGGTCAGGGATTGCAGGACGGAGATGGGCGTCTGGTGCGCACCCGTGCGGTCCTGGAAGACCGGCGTGTAGAAGAGAACGGAACCGGGCGGCAGCCGGGTGCTGCGATCGGCGAGTTCGGCGAAGCTGAAATCGTCCCACACGTCGAGCGCGACACCCGGCGGCAGGGCGGGGGGCGCGGCGGCGAGGAGTTTCCGCTTGTTGGCCTGCCCGACCAGCGATGCATCGATGACGACGACCACGCGCCTGAGATCCGGCATGACGGCGGCGAGCGTCTGCAGCGACCCCATGGCCCAGTCGCCCTGCGATTGGATCACCTCGATGCCGCTGGCGGGCGTCGGGACCACGACGCCCGGGTCGATGGCGTAGCGGCGCGCCGTGGCGAAGAGGTCCGGATGGGCGAGGAGGAGGTGGGTCGCGGCCGTGGATTCGGCGATCACGGTGTCGAAGGTCAGCCCGGCATATTTATCGCGCAGATAGGCGACGAGCAAAGCGCCGGAGACCGACGCGTCGAGCCGCGTGCTGTCGAGGCGTTCCTCGTAGACGTCCGGCCTCGCGTCGGGGTCGATCTGCTCGAGCCTCTCCTGGAGCGCCGCATGAATCCGCGCCTGCCAGGGCATGAGGTCGTTGTAGGAATAGAGGATCAGCACGCGGCGGTGGGCGGCCGCAAAGGCCGATGTCTGCAACGCCACCATGAAAAGCGCGATCGCCACGATCAGGCAACGGTGCCGGGCATTTTTCCCCATGGGGACCACTCCGCTGCAGCGACGACGCCGGGGCCGACCTCACCCCATGCGGCAGGCTTCGTCTCCGACAGGAGACCGCCCGCTCTGTCGTGGCAGAGATCCGTTCGATCTCCGGGCTGTAACCGGATGTTGAAGACGGATCAATTCCGGATGACGTTTCTCCCCGCAAGGTTGAAGGCTTCTACCCAGGAACCTGCAAACAGCCTTGCCTGTGAGTAAATTCTACCGCGTCGCCGGCCGTCCCGGCACGAAGGCCCAGGCCGCGAGCGCCAGCACCAGGAGCAGCACGACCGAGAGCGCGGCGGCGACGTGCAGTCCACCGACAAGGTCCGAACCGGCCAGGGTGCCGAAGACCGCCACCCCGATGGCGCCGCCGGCCTGCCGCGCCGCATTGGAGACCGCGGCCGCGACGCCGGAGCGGGAACGCTCGACGCTGCCCAGCATGGCGCCGATCATGGCGGGGACGCCGGTCCCCATGCCGGCCGGCATGAGGATGAAGGCCGGCAGCGCCAGCCAATAGGGGCTTCCGGCGTCGAGCAGCAGCAACAGGCTGAAGCCCAGCGCATTGACCAGAAAGCCGCCTACCATGCAGGCTCGCACCCCGAAACGCCCGACCATGCGGGCATTGACGAGGTTGACCGCCACGAAGGTCGCCATCAACGGCAGATAGGCGAAGCCGGTGGCGGTGCCGCTGTAGCCCTGCACCTTCTGGAAGTAGAGGCTCAGCACGAAGACCATGCCGTAGAAGGTGAAGTTCGACACGGTTCCGTAGACCATGGCGGTCGAGAACGTGCCGGAGCGGAACAGCGATAGGGGCAGCAGCGGTGCCGCGGCGCGCGCCTCGACGACGACGAAGAGCGGCCCCGCCACCAGCGCCAGGGCCAAGAGGGCGAGCACGATCGGATGGCCGAAGCCCAGCGGATGCGCCTCGATGACGGCGCCCGTCAGCCCGGCGAGCGCCAGGATGGCGAGCAACTGCCCGAGCGGATCGAAGCCCTGACCTTCCTCTTCCCGCGGCGTCTCGGGCGCCCGCCGGGCGAGCAGCGCCGCCAGGATGCAGATCGGCAGGTTGACGAGGAAGATGAGGCGCCAGGAGCCTGCCGCCAGCAAGAGGCCGCCCAGCACCGGCCCGGCCGCGAGGCCGATGCTGCCCGACGCCGTCCAGAGGCCGACGGCCTTCACGCGCGAGGGCGGGTGGTGCTGGGTGGCGTGGTTGATCAGCGACAGCGAGCAGGGCAGCATCACGGCGGCGCCGACGCCCTGCAGCGCCCGGGCCGCCACCAGCGTCACGACGTCGGGCGCGAGGCCGCAGAGCGCCGAGGCGAAGCCGAAGAGCCCGACGCCCGCGATGTAGAGCCGGCGCGCCCCGAACCGGTCGCCGAGGAAGCCGCCGATCAGCAGCATCACGGCGAAGACCAGCGCATAGCCGTCGACGATCCATTGCAGGCCCGAGATG
>JBPBQY010000088.1:0-142748 GCA_050920985.1 Janthinobacterium lividum
GGCTTTTTCCTTCACCGAAATCGCCAAACGCGTCGCCCCGATGATGGCGCCGGGCGGCTCCATGTTGACGTTGACCTTCGGCGGCGCCACCCGCGTCACCCCCAATTACAATGTGATGGGCGTCGCCAAAGCGGCCCTCGAAGCCTCGGTGCGCTATCTCGCGGCCGACTACGGCGCGCAGGGCGTCCGGGTGAACGCCATCTCGGCCGGCCCGGTCCGCACGCTGGCGGGCGCCGGCATCACGGATGCGCGCTTCATGTACAATTACCATCGCGCTCATGCGCCGCTGCGTCGTCCCGTGAGCATCGAGGATGTCGGCGGCTCGGCGCTCTACCTGCTGTCCGGCCTGTCGAACGGCGTCACCGGCGAAGTGCATTTCGTCGACGGCGGCTACAACATCGTCGGCATGCCGCGCTCCGAGAACCTGCGCTCCGGCACCGACGAGGCCGAAGCCGCGTCGTAAGAGTCCCGTGCAGAGACGCCGCGGCTCAACGAGTTCGATCCAGGTGCAGGGATCTCGCGGAGCACTGACGTGACGGACTTCATTATCACGGCGGCCACACGCGACGATCTCGAGCCTCTCGCCGCCGTGGTCAATTCGGCCTATCGGGGCGCCTCGGCGCGCCAGGGCTGGACGAACGAATCCGACCTCCTCGACGGGCAGCGGACGGATCCGGCGAGCCTCGCCGACGAACTCGCCGCTCCGGATCCCAGCACGATCCTGCTGCTGCGTGAGCAAGCAACGGGACCCATCCTTGCCTGCGTGCTGATGCAGACCTTCCGCGACGATGCCGAACGCCTCGTCTGTCATCTCGCGATGTTGACCGTCTCGCCGGCCCATCAGGGACAAGGCCTCGGGCGCCTGCTAATCGCCGAGGTCGAACGGCGGGCGCGCGCGGCGGGTTGCGACGCCGTCGCAATGACGGTCATCCATAGCCGCACCGAGCTCATCGCCTTCTACGGACGCCGCGGCTACCGTCCGACCGGCCAGACCAAGCCGTTCCCCTATGGCGACGAACGGTTCGGGCGGCCTTTGCGCGACGATCTGCATTTCATCGTCATCGACAAGGCCCTCTCGCCATGACTTAGCGCTTTCGCCGTGCGTCCGACCCGCCTCGCGCCGCATTGACGGTGGACAGGGGGGAGATCCGATGATGGCGACGAAGACGGTGGTGATCACGGGCGGCACATCGGGCATCGGCCTTGCGGCGGCGCTCGACCTCGCCCGGCAGGGCGCCCGTATCGTGCTGGTAGCACGCGACCCGGTCCGGGCCGAATCCACGCTGAAGCGGCTGCGCCGGATCTCGCCCGAGGCCGGTCACTCGCTTCATCTCGGCGACCTATCGCGCCTCTCCGACATGAAGCGGGTCGGGGCCGCGATCGCGGCAAGCGAGGCGCGGATAGACGTGCTGGTCAACAATGCCGGGGCTTGGTTTCCCGACAGGACCGTGACGGAGGACGGAGTCGAGAAAACCTTCGCGCTCGATCACCTCAGCTACTTCGTGCTGACCGATGCGCTGCTCCCGGCGCTCAAGGCCGCAGCACCGTCCCGCATCGTCTCGACGTCGTCCGAAGGTCACCGGTTCGCATCGCTCGACTTCGACGACCTGCAGAGCACGCGCAACTACAAAGGCTTCGTGGCCTATTGCCGCGCCAAGCTCTGCAATGTGCTCTTCACGCGAGAACTCGCACGTCGGCTCGAGGGTACCGGTGTCACCGCGACTTGCTTCCACCCGGGCTTCGTGGCGTCGCGGTTCGGCGACGAGAGCCGGGGCTTCGGACGCACCGCCTTCGGCCTCGCTAAATCGCTCTTCGCCATCTCGCCCGAGAAAGGTGCCGAGACACTGGTCTATCTCGCGACCTCGCCGACGATTGCCGGTCAGTCCGGAGGCTATTACGCCAAGTCGAAGCCGTCCAAGCCCAGTCGCGCAGGGCGGGACGATGCGGCCGCGCGCCGTCTGTGGGATGCCACTCGCGCGCTCACCGGGGTCGGTGCCCCGTGACGGGTCAGCCCTCGCTCCTGAACAGGAACGGCGCAACGTCTTTGACGCCGGGCTGGCGTTCGACGCCGAAGGGCATGGGCCGGCAGACCGCCATCGCGGACAGCCCGACGCGCGTCGTCAGCATGCCGTTGAGGACGCCTTCGCCGAGGCGTGCCGAGAGTTTCGCCGCGATGCCATGTCCCACCACTTGTTGGACGAGGCTGTCGCCGACCGCCATTCCGCCCGTGACGGCGAGATGCGCCCCCACCGATCGCGCGAGCTTGAGGAAGCCGAGCAGGCCCGGCCGCCCGCTATAGCGTTCGGCGATGCGGCGGATGAGCCAGACGATCTGCGCCGCGACGAAGACGAGGTCGAGCAGGGCACGCGGGCTTATGGCGGTGACCAGCGAGACGCGTTTCGCCGCCGCGGCGATGTCCGACGCGACCGCACGGTCGAGGGGACGGAGCAGGGTGCTTTCGGCGATGTCGATCAGGTCGCGCCCGTCGACGATCTCGCGTGACGATTGGGCGATGTCGGCGCGCCCGCGCGCCGTCTCGGGCCGCGCTGCATAGAGCGCCGAAACCTCAGCGACGAGCCGCCGTGCCGCGTCGCGGTCGTCGGCGAGCCGCGCCGCCGCGAGATCGGCATGGAGCCGGGCGACCTTGGCCTGGCGCAGCACGCCGACTGTCTCCCGCACCAGCAAAGCCAGTGCCGCCAGACCGAGCAGAGCCAGCAGCCCGACGCCGAACCAGCCCAGCGCCGGCGTACGGGCAAAGAGACCGCGGACGAGCTGGTCGATCCAAAGCCAGAGGGAGAGCGACACCAGCCCGCCGAGAGCCGCGCCGAAGACGGTTCCCCAGCCACGGCGCGGCTTGCGCTTCATGCCGAGCGCCTGCGCCTCCTCGATGGCGGCCTCGTCGGGCGGCAGAGCCACCAGCGCGGCTTCCCGGGCGTAGGGATCGATCTGCGGCTCGAGGACGATGCCGGACCGGAATTGCGCGGAGCCCTTAGGCTCGCCTGGGTCGACCGTATCGAGCCGAAAGGCTCGCGGGCGGGCGCCGGGCCGGTTCTCCGGGCGATCGTGCGGGATCGTCATGCGAGCTTGTCCCCGAGCAGGAACTGGAGCGCCCGGTCGAGCCGGATGTGGGGCAGCAGGGCTGCGCCCTCCGGCGTTGTTTCGGGCAGGGGCGGGCGGAAACGCACGAAGCGGTAGTCGTTGTCGCCCTCCGCCAAGGCGAGCCCGTCGCCACGCAGCGCCACCTTGGGGTCGCGCGGAAGTTCGCCCGGGAAGATGGCGGCCTCGGCCAAGCCGTCGAAGGTCTCGCCGTCGATGATCTCGCCCGGTAGCGGTGTCCCCACAATGGCGTCGAGCGTCTCGCGGCCGTGTTTGACGGCGGCCTCCCGCGTCGCCCGAACGGCGGCCAGCGCGATCACGTCGATGCTGGCGCCGACATCCTCGGCCTTGACGATGGCGCGGGCGACGAGCAGGCGCAGAATGGCTTCGAGCCGGTCATGCGACGTGTGGTGCAGGTGGTCGGCCTTGGTGGCGGCGAAGAGGATGCGGTCGATGCGCGGGCGGAACAGCGTCGAGAGGAGGTTCGATCGCCCGGCCCGGTAGGCCTGGAGCACGTCCGTCATGGCGTTCTGCAGGTCGCGCACCGCGGCCGGACCGGAGTTCAGCGCCGACAGGGCGTCGACCAGCACGATCTGCCGGTCGAGCCGGGCGAAGTGGTCACGGAAGAAGGGTTTGACCACGTGAGCCTTGTAGCTCTCGTAGCGGCGCTCCATCGTGGCCGCCAGCGAGCCTGGACGCGCCGAACCGGCGCCCGGCAGCGGTGCGAAGGTCAGCATGGGCGACCCTTCGAGATCGCCCGGCATCAGGAAACGGCCGGGCGGCAGGGTCGATAAGGCGTAGAGATCGGCCCGGCTGGCCCTGAGATACTGGGTGAAGAGTTCGGCGCAACGCCTGGCCGTGTCTTCGGACGAGGCGGGATCCGCGCCCAGCATCGCCGTATAGCCGCGCCAGTCCGCGGCGAGGGGTGCCCGCGCGGCCGCGGCGCTGGCCTCAAGTGTCTCCTCAGACCATTGAGTGTAGCTCTTCCCGAGCAGGGGAAGATCCAGCAGCCATTCGCCGGGATAATCGACGATGTCGAGCGTCAGCGACGCCGGGCCGGCGCGCCACCCCGCCCTCCTTTCGTAGTCGATGGTGATGCGCAGTTCCGAGATTCGGCGCGTCGATTCCGGCCAGCGGCGTTCGACCGTGAGCGAGGCCAGGTGATCCTCGACGGCGAACCGCGGCACGGCATCGTCCGGTTGAGGCTGCAGGAAACCTCGGGTGATCCGCCCTTCGGCGGCGGCGCGGAAGACCGGCAGCCGCGCACCACGGGTCGTGAGGGCCTGCACCAGGGCTGTGATGAACACCGTCTTACCAGCCCGCGACAGGCCCGTGACGCCGAGGCGCAGGCCGTTGCCGGTGACGTAATCGGCGACGCTCCGGGCGGTGACGCGGGCCTCGAAGGCGAGATCGGTGAGGAGGCTCAAGGGGCGGGTTCCGGGCGGCGGGCCTCATCTATGCGGCTCGCCGGCACGGCGCCAGGGCTGGGTATTGCCGCACGCCGCGCCGCCACCACGGCCGCAGCCTGGGCGACGGCCGTCTCGACGAGGCCCGTGGAAGCGCCGAGCGGCCCGATCTCGACGGCTGACATGTTGCGCATCAGGTGCGCGAGGTTCGGTGTCGGCACCCCGGCGGCATCGAACAATCCGAGGTCCGCCGTCGTCGAGGGTGAAATGCCGGCTGCCGCTTTGGCGGCGTAGTTGGCGATACGCGCCGTGTCGCCCGAGCAGGCGGGGCCGGTCACCGTCGCCGGTGCGGCGCTGCCCGCCAGGACATCGGGCAGGGCCGCCGACAGGCTCACGGGCGCCGAGCCGAGGCCGAGCGCGATAGTCGGCGCAGGTAGGGCGGCGCCGATCAACCGATCCGGCACGCGGGAGACCCGTGCCCGCCCGCGCCCCAGGGCGCCGACGCGGTGACCGTGTGCGGCGAGCCACCGTGCCCGTAGCGTTCGGCCGAGGCCGCGCGACGCGAGGCCACTCTGTACCGTGCGGGGCACTCCACGGTGGGAGACCGGCGAGGCGCCGCACGATGCCGGAGCCCAATGCGACACGATCGCCAGAGCGGAGTGGCGACCGTCGACGACGTAATAGCGGCGCAGCAGCAGGGCCGCGACGGTCGCGCCGTCGGCCGCCGATCGGAACGCGACATGGCCGTCGGCGTCAGAAGCGATCTCGCCTACCCAACCGGCGCGTTTAATGCACCAGTAATTGTTCAGCCGCACACAGCGCGTCACAACGGCGGGATCGCGGCCGACGAGGATGTTGGCGCGCACGCCCGGCGAGGCGTCGAGGTTCAGGGCGGCCTGCCATCGCCAGTCGCTGACCGCTCTTTCGCGTGGGCGAAACGCGATGTCGGCCGAGAGAAGGGGATCCAGGACGCCGGGTTGGCCGAGGAGCAGTGCCGCGAGCAGACCCAAGGCCTCGAACGCCACGTCAGTTCTCGGCTTCTGTCACGAGCCCGTGCGTTCGTCGGCCGGGAGGAGAAAGACCAGGCGCCCCGGCTCACCGAGATCGGCCCAGGTCGGGACCTCGAGGTTGATGATGGCGAAGCATGAGGTGGGGAAGCCCAAGCGGAGGATCTCAAGGTCCGAAGCGCGGCCGTCACCGGCGAGGCTGCGGGCGAGGTCGCCGATGCCAGGATTGTGGCCGACAATGAGGAGGCAGCCGACGTCGTCCGACGTTTGCTGGGCCTCGGCGAGAATAGCCGCGGCGGAAGCGCCGTAGATGGCGCGCGTGAACCGGCACGGAAGGGCAGGAGGCAGGGCCGGCGCCGCGCTCTCTAATGTTTGGCGCGTTCGCCGGCTATCCGACACCAGCGCTGCATCGGGACGCGACAGAGCCACCATGCGACGCGTAGCTTCGAGCGCCTCCGCCCGGCCACGGGCCGACAAGGGGCGCCCATGGTCGCCCTGTCCCGAAGCCGGTTCGGCTTTGGCGTGCCGCATGACGATCAACCGTCTCATCACGCCTCCTCCGTTCGTGCGCCTGGAGCGTATGTAACGCTTCGGCCTAGCCGGAGCTGTTGCTTCCGGACCCGCCTCTCAGAAAATCTGGACCGGGATGCAACCCTTCGCCGCAATGCCAAGCAAGATCCTCTTGCGTCCGGTCGTTCATCGTGGCAACCACTCGCCGCAAGGGTGCAGTTATGCGCCGGAGGCTTGGCACTCATGACACTAACGGATGCCATTGAAGCTGGGTACAGGCCGACCGAAGACGAAGTCTTCATGAGTGAACGCCAGCGTTTGTATTTCCGGCGTAAGCTTATCGATTGGCGTGATGAACTCTTGCGCGAAAGCCGCGAGACTTTGTCGAACCTGCAGAGCGAAAACGAAAATCACCCCGATATTGCCGATCGCGCCTCGTCGGAGACGGATCGCGCGATCGAGCTCCGCGCGCGGGATCGACAGCGCAAGCTGATCGCCAAGATCAATGCCGCGTTGTCTCGCCTCGACGATGGATCCTACGGCTTTTGCGAGGAGACCGGCGACCCCATCGGGCTGCGCCGGCTCGATGCCAGGCCGATCGCAACCTTGTCGGTGGAGGCGCAGGAACGTCACGAGCGGCGCGAGCGCGTCTACCGCGACGAGTAAAGGCCGGGTCCGTCCCGGCCTCACGACGTCTTCGAAGCGGAGATCGATGCCTTTGCGGCCGCGCGACGCGGCCACACCTCCGGCAGGCGCCGCAGGATCGGGATCAGTCCGGTATCGTCGACCAGTTCGGACGCGTCTCTCACCGGCATCCATGCGGTGTGGCGCTGGCCTTTCTCGCGCCAGGCTGGCAGCTGACGCTGCACCTCGAGGATAAACACCTTGACGCGACAGAGGTCGAAGTGATCGGCGCGTCGCTTCCAATAGGTGTAGGAGCCGATCGACTTCTTGTGAACACGGCCGATGACGCCCGCCTCCTCCTGCGCCTCGATCGCGGCGGCGCGGTGATCCTTGCGGCCCTTCATGGGCCAGCCCTTGGGCACGATAAGCCTGTTGGTCTCACGCGACGTGATCAGCAGGACATGCGTCTGTCCGTTGGCGTCGACCCTGACCGGCAGCGCCGCAACCTGTTTCTTGACCTTGGCCTTCGGCATTTTCATTGGGGCATTCGACACTGTAGCGCTGTCAGCTTGATCCTCGACGCACACTGGGGCAAGGCCCGAGACCCGTCCGGGGTTCATCGTATTTAGCTATAAAATTCGTGAACTCAGGACTTGTCGGCCGGTCCGCCTCGTGTAGTCCTGCGCCGACAAGGGGCCGCACGGAAGGCCGAGCCGTCCGAATTCGGGTCTCAGGAGAGCCGCATGATCTCGTTCCTCAAGCCGCTGGTCGCGGGCGCGTTGTTGGCCGGGGTGTCGGCGATAGGGGCGCAGGCCGCCGATGTCGTCGTGTCATCCAAGATCGACACAGAGGGGAGCCTTCTCGGCTCCATGATCGCGCAAGCTCTGACGGCCGGCGGCATCCCGGTCAAGAACCGGATCCAACTCGGCACGACGCCGGTCCTCCGCAAGGCTCTCACCTCCGGCGAGGTCGACATCTACCCAGAATATACCGGGAACGGCGCCTTCTTCTTCAACAAGCCCGAAGATGCAGCTTGGCACGATGCCGCCAAAGCCTACGCGCTGGTGAAGTCCCTGGACTTCGATGCCAACAAGCTCGACTGGCTGACGCCCGCCCCCGCCAACAACACCTGGGCGATCGGGTTGCGCAGCGACGTCGCGGCGCCGAACAACGTCCGCACCATGAGCGACTTCGGCAAATGGGTCACGAGCGGCGGCACCGTCAAGCTCGTCGGCTCGGCGGAATTCGTGAACAGCGCAGCGGCGCTGCCGGCGTTCCAGAAGGCCTATGGCTTCACCTTGAAGCCCGACCAGCTGCTGGTTCTGTCGGGTGGCGGTACGGCCGCCACCATCCAGGCCGCTGCGCAAAAGACTGATGGGGTCGATGCCGCCATGGTGTTCGGCACGGATGGCGGCATCGAGGCTGCCGACCTCGTGGTCCTCGACGACGATAAGAATGTCCAGCCGGTCTACGAGCCGGCGCCGGTGATCCGTGACGCCGTGCTGAAGGCCAATCCCAAGATCGCCGACCTGCTGAAGCCGATCTTCGCCAGCCTCGATCTCAAGACGCTGCAGGAGCTGAATGCCCGCGTTCAGGTCAACGGCGAGCCGGCTGCCGATGTGGCGAAGGACTATCTCAGAGCCAAAGGCTTCGTGAAATGAGACTGGCCGGGGAGGTCCGCAGCTTGCGGCGTCCCTGGCTCGACCGGGTCGGCGTGATCCCGGCGGCGCTGACCGCCGTGGCACTGCTCGAGCCGCTGGTCACCTTTAGGCCCAACCGCATCGCGGCCGGTCGCAGCATCGCTTTCTGGGCGTCGCTGCCCCCCACGGCAGCTGCCGTCGGAGGCGCGATCCTGCTGGCCCTCGGCCTTCTCGGCGCCCTGCGTCTGTCGCCGGGGCTGAGGCTGGGCTTGGCCCTGGCGGCACTGGCCTGCGTCGCGGGGCTGATGGGTTTCGTTCCCGCCTCGCTCGTGCCGCCGAAACAGAGTTTCGCCCGCGTCAGTTTCGCCTCCGGCTTCTGGCTCCTGATCCTGGCCTATGGCGTCATGGCGGCCGATGGGGCTGCGCGCTTGGCCATCGGTCCTCGGTCCCGCGTGGCGCTGCTCGCGGCCGTTCTGCTGGCGCTCGTCGTGCTGCTGGTTTCGGGCTGGTGGGATGGATTGTCGCTGCTTCAGGAATATCGGGCGCATCGCGACAGTTTCTGGGCCGAGGCGCTCCAGCATGTCCTGCTGGCTTTCGGCTCTCTCCTGGCGGCCATCGCCGTAGGGGTGCCTCTCGGTATCGCCTGCGCGCGTGCTCCGAGGCTCCGTCGCGTCGCCTTGCCGGTGCTGAACGTCGTCCAGACGATCCCCTCCATCGCCATGTACGGCCTGATGATGGTTCCGCTTGGAGTCCTCGCAGCGCGCGTGCCGCTGCTGGGCGAGATCGGAATCCGCGGCATCGGAACCGCGCCCGCACTCCTGGCGCTGTTCCTCTATTCGCTGCTGCCGGTCGTCGCCAATACGGCCATCGGCCTCGACGGCGTGCCGCGCGACGCCGTCGAGGCCGCGCGCGGCATGGGAATGAGCGAGGCGCGCCGGCTCCGGACTGTCGAACTTCCCTTGGCGTCGCCCGTGATCCTCACCGGCATCCGCATCGTGTTGGTCCAGAACATCGGCCTCGTCACGGTCGCGGCGCTGATCGGCGGCGGCGGCTTCGGCACCTTCGTCTTCCAGGGCACGAGCCAGGCCGCCGTCGACCTCGTGCTGCTCGGCGCCGTGCCGACCGTGGTGCTGGCCTTCGCGGCTGGAGTTCTGCTGGATGCGGCGGCTGATGCCGTCCAGAGGATCCCCGTATGATCGAGATCGAGGCCGTCTCGCGGCGCTTCGGCGCAACGCTGGCGGTCGACGGCGTGTCGCTGACGGTCGAGGCCGGCAGCGTCACGGTGCTGGTCGGCACCTCCGGGAGCGGAAAGTCGACCTTGCTGCGGATGATCAATCGCCTGATCGAGCCGACGTCCGGGACGATCCGCATCGAGGGACGCGACATCGCGACCGTCGGCGGCGAGGAGTTGAGGCGCGGCATCGGCTATGCCATCCAGGGCCACGGGCTGTTCCCGCATTGGACCGTGTCCCGCAACATCGCCACCGTGCCGACGCTGCTGGGCTGGGACCGGCCGCGGATCGCCCGGCGCGTCGAGGACCTGCTCGGCCTCTTCGACCTCGATCCCGCCACCTACGCGGGCAAGTTCCCCCATGAGCTCTCCGGCGGACAGCAGCAGCGCGTCGGTGTGGCCCGTGCGCTGGCGGCCGAACCGAAACTCCTGCTGATGGACGAGCCCTTCGGAGCCTTGGATCCGATCATCCGCGCCAAGGCGCAGGCGGATCTGATCGCCCTGCAGCGCCGGCTCGGGATCACGATCGTGCTGGTTACGCATGACATGGAGGAGGCGATCCTGCTCGGCCATCGCATCGGGGTCATGGACGGCGGCCGGCTCCTGCAATATGCGACGCCTGCCGAACTTCTGTCCCGACCCGCACCGGGCTATGTCGAGCGGCTCATGGGCCGGGCCGAGAGACCGTTCCAACTCCTCTCGCTCCAGACCGTCGCAGATCTGACCGGCGAACCTGACGTTTCCATCGGCCCCGACGTCCCTGCCGGCGTCGCTCCCGTCGCTGCCGATACCAACCTTCGCGATATCCTGGGTCTTCTCCTCTGGCGTCGGACCGACAGCCTCCCGGTCGTCGGGCCCGACGGCGTGCCCCGTCGTGTGACGCTGGCGGCCGTGCTGGCGCGCGCCGGACGGCCGACGTGACGGCGAGCGCGAGCCCGGAGCGGTCGGTGTCTGGCGTGCCGAAAGCGCTGCCGCGCGTTTCGCCGCTGGCTGTCCTGATCCGTCTTGGCGCGCTGTCGCTGCTTCTGCTGCTGGTTCTGCGACCCGAATTTTTCGAACCTTTGCTGCGACCCCTCACCGAGAACGGTGCTCCGGCGATCTACGACCAGGGCAGCCTGCTCGACCTGACGCTGGACCACATCGCGCTCGTGGCCGGGTCGACAGGCGTCAGCGCCGTCGTAGCGGTTCTGCTCGGCATCCTCGTCACGCGACCCGGCGGGCGCGAGTTCTTGCCGCTCAGCCGAACGATCGTGAATGTTGGCCAGGTGTTTCCGCCGGTGGCGGTGCTGGCGATCGCGGTACCGCTCGTTGGCTTCGGGCTGAAGCCGACCCTCATCGCTCTGGTGCTCTATGGGCTACTACCGATCTTCGAGAACACGATCGCCGGGCTTGATGGCGTCTCGGCCCCGGTGATCGACGCCGCGCGCGGCATGGGGCTCGGCCCGTGGCAGCGCTTCCTTTCCGTTGAATGGCCCCTGGCCCTGCCGGTTATTCTTGCCGGTATCCGCCTGTCGGCCGTGATCAACATCGGCACCGCCACGATCGGCTCGACGGTCGCCGCTAAAGGGTTAGGTGAGGTGATCCTGGCGGGCCTTGGCACCTCCAACACGGCCTTCATCTTGCAGGGCGGTGTTATCGTGGGCTTGCTGGCCGTGCTGGTCTATGATGCTCTCGGGCTCGTGGAGGCCCGCCTGGCACGGCGCGCCGGCCGCATCTGAAGAGACGGGTCCAAGCCCTTGAACGCTCCCCTGAAAGGCCTTCGCCGCGCCACCGCCTGCCCGCACGATTGCCCCTCCACATGCGCCCTGGAGGTCGAGGTGCTCGGCCCGGGCCGGATGGGCCGCGTCTACGGAGCGACGGAGAACAGCTACACGGCCGGCGTCATCTGCGCCAAGGTGGCGCGCTACGCCGAGCGCGTACACCATCCCGACCGGCTGACGACAGCATTGCTGCGAACCGGTCCCAAGGGATCCGGCCAGTTCACCCCCATAGCAATCGCCGAGGCACTCGACCGGGCCGCCGACGGCCTTCTCGCCGCCGAGGCGCGGCACGGGGCCCAGAGCGTCTGGCCTTATTATTACGCAGGCACGATGGGATTGGTGCAACGCGACGGCATCAACCGCCTTCGTCACGCCAAAGGCTATTCCGACCAATATTCGACGATCTGCACGGCCCTGTCCTGGGCCGGCTACAAGGTCGGCCACGGCCGCATGACGGGCATCGACCCGCGCGAGATGGATCAGTCCGATTGCATCGTGCTCTGGGGCACCAACGCGGTCGTGACCCAGGTCAATGTCATGACCCACGCCGTCAAGGCCCGAAAGGCCCGCGGCGTGACGATCGTCGCGGTCGACGTCTACGACAACGCCACGATGCGTCAGGCCGACGTGAAGCTCCTGGTGCGGCCCGGCACCGACGGCGCGCTCGCCTGCGGCATCCTGCATGTGCTGTTCCGCGACGGTTTCGCCGATCGGGCCTATCTGGCGCGATACGCCGACGATTCGGCGGGGCTCGAAGCCCATCTGGCGAGCCGGACACCTGAATGGGCCTCGGCCATCTGCGGCGTTCCCTCCGAGGACATCGTGGCTGTCGCCCAGCTGCTCGGCCGGCGGCCGCGCAGCTTCTTCCGCATCGGCTACGGCTTCGCGCGTCAGCGCAACGGCGCGGTCGCCATGCATGCGGTGACCTGCCTCCCCGTCGTCCTCGGTGCCTGGCAGTATGCGGGAGGCGGCGCGCTGCATACCAATTCCGGCATGTTCGGGTGGGACAAACGCGCCATCGAGGGGCTCGACCTGCGCGATCCCTCGGTCCGCAGCCTCGACCAGTCGCGCATCGGCGCGGCGCTGACCGGCGACGCCGCGGCGTTGCGCCATGGGCCGCCCGTGGCGGCGCTCTTCATCCAGAACACAAACCCGGTCTCGGTCGCGCCAGACCAGGAGGTGGTCAAGCGCGGCTTCGCCCGCGAGGATCTCTTCACCGTGGTCCACGAACAGGTCATGACCGACACGAGTCGCATGGCCGATATCGTTCTGCCCGCCACGATGTTCGTCGAGCACGACGACGTCTACCAGGCTGGCGGCCAGACCCATATCCTGCTCGGCCCGAAGCTGATCGAGCCGCCGGGAGACTGCCTGTCGAACCACGAGGTTCTCGTCGCTCTGGCGAAGCGCCTCGGCGTCGACCATCCGTCGTTCTCGGTGACGGCCCGCGACCTCGTCGACGAGACGCTGCGGGCCTCGGGTCGCGTCGGCTTCGCGGAGCTCGAGGAGGCGCGCTGGATCGACTGCGCCCAGGCGCCGGATCGGGCGCATTTCCGCGACGGCTTCGGCTGGCCGGACGGCCGATTCCGCTTCCGTCCCGATTGGGCCGGAGCCGCGGCCGCCATGCCGGGCGGCGGCGATGCCTCGGCCATGCCGGTCTTTCCCGACCATTGGGCCGTCATCGAGGAAGCGGATGCCGCTCACCCGTTCCGGATGACCACGAGCCCGGCGCGCAATTTCCTGAACTCCTCCTTCACCGAGACCCCCACGAGCCTCGGCCAGGAAGAGCGCCCGACCGTAATGATCCATCCGGAGGACGCGGCATCGCTCGGCATCCTCGACGGTGACGCCGTGGAACTCACGAACAGCCGCGGCGCCGTGAAACTTCACGCCCGCCTGTTCGACGGTCTGCGACGCGGCGTGCTGGTGGCCGAGTCGATCTGGCCCAACCGTGCCCATGTCGACGGGCGCGGCATCAACACGCTGACGGGCGCCGACGCACCTCCGCCGCTTGGCGGCGCCGCCGTGCACGACAACCATGTGGCGATCCGCAAGTTGCCGGCGGCCACGGCGTGAGAACGCTAAGTTAAGCCGGGAGGGGCAGGCTGTCGGCGATGCTCACCATGCCCGACACCGCGTCGCCCGCCGCCGTCCAGGCCATCGTCACTCTGGCGATGCTGTCGGTGATCTTTGCCGTGAAGCATGTCGTGGCGGATTTTCTGCTCCAGACCAATGCGATGGCGCGGGGGAAGGAACGTCGGACCGGCTGGCTCCTGCCTCTTCTCGCCCATGTGGCCTGCCATGCGGCTCTGACGCTGCTGATCGTTCTCGCTGTGGTGCCGAGGCTGTGGTGGCTGGCCATCGTGGACCTCGTCGTCCACATGGTCATCGATCGGAGCAAGACGCTGATCGGGCAGGATCGCGGATGGCGACCGGACCAGGCGTCCTTCTGGTGGCTGCTGGGCTTCGACCAATGCGGTCACCAACTGACCAATATCGGGCTCGCGACGGCGATCCTTCTCTGGTGAGACCAGCGTCTTATGAACGCTGGCGAGGAGAAGGGCAGGGAGCGCTGGCCGAGGCGTGGCCGAATTGGCGCGGCCTCGGTGAATCGCCTCGACAACTAACAAACCTCATTCAGGGATCAGGCCGGTCTGTCACGATACGGTCAGAGACCGAGGACAGGTGACCCATGACATCGAGATTGATCGTCGCTCTATTGCTGAGTGTAGCCACGGTGGACCTGGCATCGGCCCGCATGGTGTCCGACAAGGAGCGTCAGCGGCAGCAGGCCGAGCACCTCTGCTACAACGACGTCCAGACCCTCTGCAACGCCGACATTCCCGACGAAGCCAAGATCGAGGCCTGCATGAAGGTCCATCACGCTCAGCTCAGCCCCGGCTGCCGCAAGGTCTTCGACGGCCACTGAGGGTACCGGAGGCGGGTGGCGCTTCGCCGCCTCTCCCGTTCCGGCCCTGGCTATGCTGCCGGACCACGAGGCGGATCGGCCGCTATATGTGGGCAGTCCGGATACGACAGGCAGACTTGTGGCGCGAAGGCTACACTGGATCGCAATCGCGGCGAAGCCGGAACGCTGACCATCTGCACCCATTAAGCCCATGCAGCGTGTGTGCCGTTTTGGCGCCGCCCAACGAGGACCTGGCATGAAGACCCGCCCCCTGATCGCAGCCTGCTTCCTGGCATCGCTTACTGTTTCCGCCCTGGCGGCCAAGATGCCGACCGATGCCGAGCGACTGCGCCAGCAGGCCGAACATGTCTGCTATGGCGACGTGCAGAAGCTCTGCAACGATTCCATTCCCGACGAGGACAAGATCAAGGCCTGCATGCAGGTTCATCACGCTCAGCTCAGCCCGGCCTGTGCCAAGATCTACGACCAGGGCATCGACGGCTGATCCGTCGGGCTCCGCATCAGGACAGGAGCCCGGCCATGATATTGATCGTCAGGGCCAACACTACCGTGTTGAACGTAAAGGCCACGAGGCCGTGCACCGTGCCGATGCGACGCATGCGCTTCGAGGTGAATTCGATATCAGCTGTTTGGGACGCGACGCCGATCACCACGGCGAAATGGATGAAGTCCCAATAGTCGGGAGCATCGTCGTCGGGGAACTTCAATCCACCTTGCTGCAGCGTCTCGGGGTCGCCGTCGTCGTCCGGCGCGTAATATTCATGGGCATAGTGCAGCGCGAAGATGAGCTGCGTGACGAACCATGAGACCGCCACGCTCCCCGAGGCGAGGGCGACGCGCAGGATCTTGTCGAGGCCATGCGCGTCTTTGGCGAGCGAGAGTTCCGCCGCCACGGCGACGAGCGATGCGGCGGCCAGCGCCAGCACCAGTGCGAGGATGAGGCCCTGGCCCTCGTCCTGGGCTTTGGCGACGCCGCGGATGTAGGGCGCGTCGCGGCTAGAGACCTGGGCCAGCGTCATCCAGACGAGCACGGTGCAACCGATATCCCAGGCCACGATGGCGCGTGTCGTCGTATCGAGCGACGACGGGAACACGGCCAGGACGGCGCCCGCCAGAAGCCCGATGGCGATCGACGACACGAGTCGAGGCCGAGAGCCGAAGGGGCCGAGGTAGCGCAGGGGGAAGGGGCGGGAAGACGTCATGGGCGGGTCATGGACCGGCAGCCAACGTCCGGCAAGATCGAAACTTGCCGACCACGGACAATGCTATCGGACGGCTGATCACGATCCCGGGGGGAGGCCAGTACGGACGCGACCTCCCCCCCTCCGTCAGCCGCAAAGGTCCGAACGGCCGACCCGCTCCTTGTGACGCAAGATGGTTGATGACCCGTGTGTCCGAGCGAAATGGCTTTAAGATTAGTTGGACCCCGGACCTGGGCTCTACAGCGGCAGGCAGCGCTTCAGGAAGGGCCGAGCGCTGAGGCAGGGGTGGCGCCCGCCACTACGGTGGTGTCGCTTTCATCCTTGAGCGCCACGCCGGTCAAGGACAGTGCGAAGGCGCGGTCGATCAGCCAGGCGATCTTGGCCGCTGCCGCTTCCGGCGCGAGGCCGGCGGTGCGGATGTTGGAGACGCAGTTACGGCTCGCATCGGTCAGGCCGACGCGCGGCGCGAAGGTGAGATAGGCGCCGAGGCTGTCGGCCGCCGAGAGACCCGGCCGCTCGCCGATGAGCAGCACCACCATGCGGGCGCCGAGCAGCGCACCGATCTCATCGCCGAGTGCGACCCGGGCTTGGCGCGCCACTACGAGAGGCGAGAGGCTTCGACCGGCAAGGCGCGGCAGCAGCGCCGCCAGCAAGGGGAGAGCGTTGAGGTCGATCGCGGCAGCCGATAGCCCGTCCGCCACGATCAGGGCGAGATCGACGCTATTCGGTTCGGAGGCCGCGAACAGGCCACGGCTCTGCGCCGAGAGGCGCCGCCCGAAGTCGGGACGGCGGAGATAGATGGCGCGGTCCGGTGCGGCGCTGTCGACCTGCAGGGAGGCGTGTCCCAGGGCGGCGATGCCCGCGGCGAGCGCGACGCCGTCGGTCGCGGCATGGACGGCGTCGCGCGCCCGGGCATGCGCGAGGCCGAGGTTCAGCACTTCGCGGGTCGGCAGCGACGCGCCTGAACGGCCGAGTGCTAGCCGGGCCGGCGTGGCGAAACCGAGATGGGTCCAAGGATCCGGGGTGACCGAATCGAGCGGGCGATCGAGCGGCGCGCTCATGCGGCGCGTGGGCGGGAGAGCAGGGGATGGGACGCCGAGGGCCCGCGGAGGCGCCCGTCCGCTCCCGTGATGGCCATGCGCTGCAGCCAGGCCTCGAATTCGGGCGACCGCTTCAGGCCGAGCGCGTCGCGCAGATAGAGCTGATCGTGAAACGACGTCGACTGATAGTTCAGCATGACGTCGTCGCTGCCCGGGATGCCCATGATGAAGGTCACTCCCGCGACGCCCAACAGCGTCATCAAGCTATCCATGTCGTCGCCGTCGGCCTCGGCGTGATTCGTGTAGCAAACGTCGCAGCCGAGCGGCAAGCCCATCAGCTTGCCGCAGAAGTGGTCTTCCAGGCCGGCCCGGATGATCTGCTTGCCGTCGTAGAGATATTCCGGACCGATGAAGCCCACGACTGTGTTGACGAGCAGGGGCTCGTAGGCCCGCGCCACCGCATAGGCCCGGGCTTCCAAGGTCTGCTGGTCGACGCCGTGATGCGCGCCGGCCGAGAGCGCCGAGCCCTGGCCCGTCTCGAAATACATGACGTTGTTGCCGACGGTGCCGCGCTTGAGGCTGCGGCCCGCATCATGAGCCTCGGCGAGCAGGCCGAGCGTCACACCGAAAGATGCATTGGCGGCCTCGGTTCCGGCGATCGACTGGAACACGAGGTCGACCGGAACGCCGGCCTCGATCAGGCCGATCGAGGTCGTGGCATGGGTCAGCACGCAGGCCTGGGTGGGGATCTCGTGTCGCGTGATCACCTCGTCGAGCAGGTAGCACAGGCGCGCCAGGACGGCGGGCGAATCGGAAGCCGGGTTGATGCCGATGACGGCGTCGCCGCAGCCGTAGAGTAGACCTTCCGCCACGGTGGCGGAGATCCCGTCCGGGTCGTCGGTCGGATGGTTCGGCTGCAGGCGCACCGCCATGGTGCCGGGCAGGCCGATCGTGTTGCGGAACCGGGTCACGACCCGGCACTTGCGGGCCGCCAGGACGAGGTCCTGGTTGCGCATGATCTTCGATACGGCCGCCGCCATCTCGGGCGTGACGCCGGGCGCGATGCGGGCGAGCACCACGGATGTGGCGAGATCGGAGAGGAGCCAGTCGCGGAAGCCGCCGACCGTGAGATGGGCGATCGGCGCGAAAGCCGCGTCGTCGTGCCGATCGATGACGAGCCGGGTGACGTCGTCGTCGTCGTAAGGGATCAGCGGCTCGGCCAGGAACGTCTTCAGCGGGAGGTCGGCGAGACAATGGCGCGCCGCCATCCCTTCCTCGGCCGAGCCCGCCGCGATTCCAGCCAGCATGTCGCCGGAGCGCAGCGGCGTCGCCTTGGCCATCAGGTCCTTGAGATCGGCGAAGGCCCAGGTGGTCCGGCCGACGGCGTAGCGATAGGCCATATGCGTCCCCTGTGCTGGACTCGACACGGGAGGTCGTAGCCGGTCGCGCCCAACTCTCCTCGATAAATGCGAACGCAAGATACATGCCTTCGCCTGCGCCAAAGCAAGCGCCAGCCGCGGCGGCTACCGACGGCTCACTTGAATGCGTTCGGCAGGCTCTCGCGCTCCTTCTGCGCTGTCGGGCGGTAGTCGTAGGTGGGGAAGAACTCGGTCCGATACCCGCCCCAAGCCGTCTTCTCGATGGCGCGGTTGACCTCCCGCAGCCGTTCGGCCGGGAAGCGCAACGTCACCACCTGTCCGACGCCCATGAGGACGTTCCAGGACAGGACCTCGACGCCCGGGGGCGGAAAGCTCTCGTAGAAGCCCTGTTTCTTCAGCCGCGCGTTGATCTCGTCGAGGGTCTGCGATTCGTCGTGTTTGAGGAAGATCGTCAGTGTCGTCATGCCCACGTTGGCCGGAGCCACGGCGGGAGGTGCCGCCGGTGCAGCCTGTGCGAAAGCCTGTGAAACACCTCCGAGGCCGATCATCAGCGCCAGGGCGGAATGGCGTAGGTTGAGCATCGATGGTCCTTTCGGGGGACGTCGCCTTGCGGAGAAGGCCCAGTCTTGAAGATCATGCCGTTGCGTGCCCGGCGCCGAAGCGGAATTCACCGTCGCCGAACTGTCAGGAAGCCGTGCTAGCGCAGCCCGACGTCCTATGGCAGCTTCGCCGCACGGCACCGTCACGCACTGGGGTAGATGATGAAGACAGCTACGAAGTTCCTGGCCTCGCTTTCGACGTTGGCGATGCTGGCCGCCGCTTCGGGGGCCCAGGCACAGTCCTCCGACGATCTCGTCAAGGCCGCCAAGGCCGAGGGCCAGCTGTCGGTGATCGCGCTGCCCCACGATTGGTGCGGCTACGGCGGCATGATCGACGGGTTCAAGACCAAATACGGCCTCAAGCTGAATGAGCTCAACCCAGACGCCGGTTCGGGCGACGAAGTCGAGGCGATTCGCGCCAATAAGGGCAACAAGGGCCCGCAGGCGCCCGACGTGATCGACGTCGGCCTGTCCTTCGGCCCGACCGCGAAGGCCGAAGGCCTGTTGATGCCCTACAAGGTCTCGACCTGGGACTCGATTCCCGCCGACGACAAGGATGCCGACGGCGCCTGGTACGGCGACTATTACGGCGTTCTCACCTTCGAGGTGAACAAGGATATCGTGAAGACCTCGCCGACCGATTGGTCGGATCTGCTTGGCGCGGACTACAAGAACAGCGTCGCGCTGGCGGGTGACCCGCGCACCTCGAACCAGGCGATCCTCGCCGTCTATGCGGCGGGCCTGTCGAAGGGCGGCGACGATGTCGCCAAGGCATCCCAGGCCGGGCTCGACTACTTCTCGGCGATGAACAAGGCCGGCAACCTCGTGCCGACGATCGGCAAGGTGGCGTCTCTGGCACAGGGCGCGACCCCGATCGTGGTCCGCTGGGACTACAACGCCCTCGCCGATCGCGACACGCTGAACGGCAACCCCGCCGTCGACGTGGTGGTGCCGAAGAGCGGCGTCGTGGCGGGTGTCTACGTCCAGGCCATCTCGGCCTTCGCACCGCATCCCAACGCCGCCAAGCTCTGGATGGACTACGTCTATTCGGACGAGGGGCAGGTCGCCTACCTCAAGGGCTACTGCCACCCGATCCGCTTCCAGGCTCTGGTCAAGGACGGTAAGATTCCGGCCGACCTCATGAAGAAACTGCCCCCGGCCGAAGCCTACACTCATGCGGTCTTCCCCAGCATCGAGCAGCAGAACGCCTCCAAGACCGTGATCACCACGGGTTGGGACAAGACGGTCGGCGCCAACGTCAAGTAAAACCGGATTGGTCGCAGCCGGTCGGCCCTCTCCAACGATCCTCTGCCGTTTCCTCCCCCCGCAGGGGGGAGGGGGACCACCCGAGGAGTGGTGGAGGAGGGCCATCGGGTTCGACCGAACTCATCGACCGAACTCATCGACCAGACCTGCAACGAACCACCCGAGACGAGGTACGATGGAGCAGGTCGAGGCGCTCGCGCCGATCACGATGCCGATGCAGCCAAAGGCGCCGCTGTCGCTGGCCTGGCTCGGTGTCGTGCCGTTCTTCTCCTTCGCGGCGTTGTTTCTGCTGTTGCCGACTGCCTATCTCGTGGTCGGGGCCTTCCAGGACAACGACGGCCATTTCACCGTCGCCAACCTCGCCGGGCTGCTCGAACCCGGCATCGTAAGCGCCTACGCGATCAGCCTCGAGGTCAGTGCCGCCTCGGCCATTCTCGGCGCGATCCTAGGCTTCATGCTGGCCTGGGCGGTCGTACTCGGCGGCCTGCCGCGTTGGCTCAGGCCGATCCTCATGACCTTCAGCGGCGTGGCGTCGAATTTCGCCGGCCTGCCGCTCGCCTTCGCCTTCATCGCAACGCTCGGCCGCACCGGTCTCGTCACGGCGATCCTGCAGAACGTCTTCGGCTTCAGTCTCTACCGCACGGGATTCAACATCCTGAGCTTCTGGGGGCTGACGCTGACCTATCTCTACTTCCAGATCCCGCTGATGGTGCTGATCCTCACGCCGGCGCTCGATGGGCTGAAGCGCGAATGGCGCGAGGCCGCCACCATTCTCGGCGCCTCGCCCTTCACCTACTGGCGCTATGTCGTGATCCCCATCCTGTGGCCGAGCCTGCTCGGCACGACGCTGCTGCTCTTCGCCAATTCCTTCGGCGCCATTGCCACCGCCTATGGCCTGACCGGCTCGACGCTGAACCTCGTCACGATCCTGCTCTACGCCCAGATCCGCGGCGACGTACTGCACAATCCGCATCTCGGCTACGCGCTGGCACTCGGCATGGTGGTGATCACCGGCCTTTCCAACGCCATCTACATCGTGCTGCGCACGCGCTCCGAGCGGTGGCTGCGGTGAAGCGCCCCACGATCGGCGCCTGGGCGGCCCTGGCGATCGGAGTCGCCTACTTCATCGTGCCGCTGATCGGTACGGTCGAATTCTCGATGCGCATCCGGCGCGGCACCTACAGTCTCGACGCCTACCGCAACGTCCTGTCGGATCCGGCCTTCTGGAACACCTTCGGTTTCTCGGCCGCGTCCGCGGTCGCCACCATCCTGGTCGGGACGCTGCTCGTCGTGCCGACTGCCTATTGGATCCGGCTGAAACTGCCCTGGCTGAAGCCCTACGTCGAGTTCATCACCCTGATGCCGCTGGTGATCCCGGCCATCGTCCTCGTCTTCGGGTATTTGAAGCTCTACAATTCCTCGTCCTACCTGCCTCTGACGGGCGAGGCCTGGAGCACCGACATTCTCCTGGTCTGCGGCTACGTGGTGCTGGCGCTGCCCTACCTCTATCGCGCGGTCGACACGGGGCTTCGCACGATCGACGTGCGCAGTCTGACGGAAGCGGCCGAGAGCCTCGGAGCCGCCAGGATGACCATCCTATTCCGGGTCATCTTCCCGAACGTTCGCACCGCCGTGCTCAGCGGCGCCTTCCTGACCTTCGCCATCGTCATCGGCGAGTTCACGCTGGCGAGCCTGCTCGATCGTCCCGCCTTCGGACCGTATCTGCAGCTCGTCGGCGCCAACAAGGCCTACGAGCCGTCCGCCCTCGCCTTCATCGCCTTCGCGGTCACCTGGGCCTGCATGGGGCTGATCCAGCTCTTCGCCCGCGATCCGACGGCCCGCTCGATCAAGGTCTGACCCGCATGAGCTTTCTCTCGATCGAGCATCTCACCAAGAGCTACGGCGCCCATCAGGTGGTGCAGCGCTTCGACCTCGACGTCCGGGCCGGCGAATTCGTCTCCTTCCTGGGCCCATCGGGCTGCGGCAAGACCACGACGCTGCGGATGATCGCGGGCTTCGAGACAGCGACATCCGGCGCCATCCGCATCGAAGGCCGAGACGTCACCCACCTGCCGCCTAATGCCCGCAACGTCGGCATGGTGTTCCAGAACTATGCGCTGTTCCCCAACATGACGGTGGCGCAGAACGTCGCCTTCGGCCTCAAGGTGGCGAAGAAGAGCTCGGCCGACACCACGGCGCGCGTCGCCGAGATGCTCGACGTTGTGAAGCTCCGCCAACTCGCCGACCGCTACCCCTATCAGATCTCCGGTGGCCAGCAGCAGCGCGTGGCCCTGGCCCGCGCGCTCGCCACTTCGCCGAAGCTCCTGCTCCTCGACGAGCCGCTGTCGGCGCTCGACGCCAAGGTCCGCGTGGCGCTCCGCGACGAGTTGAAGGCACTGCAGCGAACGCTCGGCATCACCACGGTCTTCGTGACGCATGACCAGGAAGAAGCCCTTTCCATGTCGGACCGGATCGTCGTCATGAGCGAGGGCCGAATCGAGCAGCTCGGGACGCCCTTCGAGATCTATAACCGGCCGAAAACGCGCTTCGTCGCTTCCTTCATCGGGACGCTGAACATCCTCAAGGTCCAGGTGGTCGATGCGACGCGCGGCGCCATCCGCATCGACGGGCAGGACGTCCGCGTGGGCCAGCAGATCCTGGTCGCCGACGGCAGTGACTGCTCGGTTGCGCTGCGGCCCGAGGCCGTGTCGCTCCAGGATCCCGGAAATGGCTGCAATCGCCTGACCGGCCGCATCGAGGACGTGTCTTTCCTTGGAGCCGTCGTGCGGATCAAGGTCGGCATCGGTGGCGACCGCGTCATGCTCGACCGGTTCAACAGCCCCGGCCTGCCGCCGCCTGTGCCGGGCGAGAACGTGACGTTGCATTTCGCGCCCGAGGATCTGGTGCCGCTCGAAGCCGCCTGAGGACTTGCGCGGCGCTCGGGCGCGCGACAAGGTCCGCCTTGCATTCAGACCGATCGGAAGCCCATGCTCAGCCTCGCCCACGCCCGCACTATCCTCGATACGGCCCTCCAGACCGGCACCGACAAGCAGTTCAAGCCGCTCGCCGTGGTGGTACTGGACGCTCGTGGCGCCTTGAAGGCTTTCGCGGCACAGGATGGCACGAGCCTCAAGCGCGGCGAGATCGCCCGCGGCAAGGCCGATGGCGCCTTGGCCATGGGCCTCGGCTCGCGGGCTCTCGCAAAGATGGCAGCCGAACGCCCGGCCTTTGTGGCGGCGGCTACCCATGCGGTCGGCGGCTCGCTCATCCCGGTCCCGGGCGGCGTGTTGATTCTCGACGGCGGTGAGGTGATCGGGGCCGTGGGCGTGTCCGGCGACCTCAGCGACAACGACGAGATCTGTGCCGTGGCCGGCATCGAAGCTGCCGGGCTCAAGGCCGAGACGGGGGCGTAACGCTTCACCCCGTCACGCGCCAAGCCGAGAGGCTCGGTTCTACTCACCACCGTCATTGCGAATCGCGCGTAGCGAAGACGCAACCTAGCCCGGTGGTGAGTTACAGGTCGTGACCCGCCTGAACGCGTGCGCTGGGTTGCTTCGCTGCGCTCGCTATGACGAAGCCTGCGCGTCGACCCTGGACCCGCGGCCGTGTGGTCGCTCAATTCCTCAGCAGCGCCCGGAACAGGTCGTCCGCATGCGCGGCGCCGACGACCCGTCCTTCGATATCGGTGACGACGAGCACGTGCGCTCCGCGCCGATGCAATGCCATTGCGGCCTTGAGCGGCATCGTGTCGGCTACGGCCACGATGGCATCGCTTTGCGACGAGGCGAGCCGGCCGTCGCGGTCGAGGCGACAGTGGAGACCTGGGCCCAAGACCAGGGCTCCGTCGGCACGAGCCAGGGCGGAAAGCGGTGTCATGAAGGCCGAGGCCCGAAGGGCCTCGAGCGGGTTCAGATGGCGAACGAAGGCCGTCACATAGGCGTCGGCCGGGTTCATCACGATGTCCGCCACGGACCCGGCCTGCACGATGCGGCCGCCCTCCATGATCACGATGCGGTTGCCGAGCTTGGCGGCCTCGTCGAGATCGTGACTGACGAAGACGATCGTCTTCTTGAGCTTGGCTTGGAGTTCGAGCAACTCGTCCTGCAGCCGCGCCCGGATCAGCGGATCGAGCGCCGAGAATGGCTCGTCCATCAGCAGAATGTCGGCGTCGGTGGCGAAAGCGCGGGCCAAGCCGACGCGTTGCTGCATGCCGCCCGACAGCTCGTGGGTGTATTTGTCGGCCCATTGCTCGAGCCCGACCATGGCGAGCTTCTCGTCGACGATGGCATCGCGCGCTTTGCGGCCCATGCCGCGCAGCTCGAGCCCCATCCCGACATTGTCGCGCACGCTGCGCCAGGGCAGCAGGGCGAACTGCTGGAACACCATCGCGACCCCGCGCGAGCGCAGGTCGCGCAGGGTCTTGCCGTCGCAGGAGCAGACCTCGACGTCGCGATCCCCCTGCGCCACGACCACGCGGCCCCGCGCCGGCCGGTTCAAGCGGTTGACGGCGCGCAGCAGGGTCGACTTGCCGGAGCCCGAGAGGCCCATCAGCACGCAGATCTCGCCCGGCGCGACCGCCAGCGTCGCCCCGGCCACGCCGACGACATGGCCGGTTTCGGCCAGGATCTCGTCGCGCGTCCTGCCGGCGTCGAGCAGCGGCAGCACGCGCTTCGGGTTCGGGCCGAAGACGATGTCGACGGCTTCGAACGAGATGGCGGCGCGCGGGGTTGGCTCGGCGGCAGCGTTGCTCAATGCAGCGCCGCCGGCTTGCGGAACATGCGGTCGAGGAGCACCGCCACAAGGACGATCGCGATCCCGGCCTCGAAGCCCATGGCGGGTCGGACCTGGTTCAGCGATCGCAGCACCGGCACGCCGAGCCCTCCCGATCCCACCATGGTGGCGATGACCGACATGGACAGCGCCAGCATGATGGACTGCGTCAGGCCCTCCATGATGGCCGGGAGGGCGTGCGGCAGTTCGACCTTGCGCAGAAGCTGCAAGCGCGTGGCGCCGAAGGCCTCGCCTGCTTCGCGCAGCGGCAGCGGAACCGAGGCGATGCCGAGCTGCGTCATGCGGATCGGCGCCGGCACGGCGAAGATCACGGTCGCGATGATGCCGGGCACGACGCCGAGGCCGAACAGCGACAGCATCGGGATGAGATAGACGAAGGTCGGCAGCGTCTGCATCAGGTCGAGCACCGGCCGCAGGCTTCGGGCCAGTCGGGGATGATGGCCCGTCAGGATGCCGAGCGGGACGCCGACCGCCATCGAGGCCGCCGTTGCATAGAAGGTGATCACCAGCGTCGTCAGCGTGTCCTTCCAGTAGCCCTGGTTGAGGATGAAGCCGAGCGCTACGAGCGCGAAGATCGCCATCGGCCAGGATCGCCGCAGCGCATAGGCGATGCCCGCGACCGCCACGCAGAACAGCGGCGGCGGCACGAGCCCGGCGAGGTCGACCGTGCGACCGATAAGACTCCCGAGCGCGTCTGAGATGTCATCGAAGAACAGGCCGGAGCCGTTCTTCAGCGCATCCATGCCGCCGGCCAGCCAGGGGCCGATCGGGATCTTATGGGCGGTGATAAGGCCCGTGACGGCGTCCATGCGGCGCTAAAGCCGCCGGACCGGTAAGCGACTCGCGAAGACCATGTGATCTCTAAAGACCGAGGCTCGCCTTGACGGCGGGTAGTCCCGGCTGACCATCGATCGTCGTCACGCCATCAAGCCAGGTGCCGAGCGCGTCCGGGTTCGCCTTGAGCCAGGCAGCTGCCGCTTTGTCGGGCTCCTGGTTGTCGAACAGGATCGAGCCCATGATCTGGTTCTCCATCGGCAGGGAGAACTTGAGCTGGTCGAGGAAGCGGCCGAGATTCGGGCAGTCTTTGGCGAGCCCGGCGCGGGTGTTGGTCATCACGGTCGCGCCGCCGTAATTGGGTCCGAAGACGTCGTCGCCGCCCGACAGGTAGTTCATCTTGAACTTCGTGTTCATCGGATGCGGCTCCCAGCCGAGGAACACGATCGGCTCGTGCCGCTTCTCGGCGCGCTCGACCTGGGAGAGCATGCCTTGCTCGCTTGACTCGACGAGGTCGAATCCCGTCAGCCCGAACTTGCCGTCCTTGATCATGCCGAGGATCAGGCGGTTGCCGTCGTTGCCGGGCTCGATGCCGTAGACCTTGCCGCCGAGCTGGTCCTTGAACTTGGCGATGTCGGCGAAGCTCTTGAGCCCGGCCTCGTATGTATAGTCCGGCACGGCGAGCGTATATTTGGCGCCGGTGAGATTGGTTCCGACGACCGTGACGGTGCCGTCGTCGACGAATGGTTTGCGATCCGCTTCCATGGTCGGCATCCAATTGCCGAGAAAGACGTCGATCTGCTTGTTGTGAAGCGATTGATAGGTGACGGGGACCGAAAGCACATCGGTGTGCGGCGTATAGCCGAGTCCTTGCAGGATGGCCGATGACGTGGCCGTCGTCGCCGTGATGTCGGTCCAGCCGACGTCGGAGAACTTGACCGTCTTGCAGGAGGCGGGGTCGCCCGCCGCGGCGGCGGATCCTATCGAAATGATCAGAACAGCCGCAGTAGCGGCGCCGATGACTGCGTCACGCAAAGCAAATCCTCCGCCAAAGCCGGTCGTTACCGAACGGATTGCATTGTTCGCCGCCACTTTGCAAAAAGCAAGCCATGCGCGAGAGGCGCCGCACGGAGGGGGCCGTATATGCCATGCGCTGCTGACCGCGAAGCGCTGTGATCGTCGCTGAGTAAGCTTGACGCTTTAACTCACGTAGATACGATCTGGCCATGCTGATCGTCTACGACGAGCCGAAGCGCCTGACCAACCTCGACAAGCACGGGTTGGACATGGACGATTTTGCAGACGGCTTCGACTTCCGTTCGGCCGTCCAGTTCGGCGCTCACGCGAGCAGCACCAGCCGGTTCCGCTTCGGCCTGATCGGTTGGCTGGGCCGCCGGCTCGTCGTCGTCGCGATCGTCTCGCCGCTCGGCTCCGAGGCGCTGTGCCTGGTCAGCCTTCGACCGGCCAAAACGAAGGAAAGGGCTCGATATGGCGTCCAATGAACACGCCCCGGGCTTCGTGCCCGGCCGAGGCTACACCCAGGAGGATTGGGACGAGGTGTCCGACACACCGGAGATCACCGACGAGCAGTGGGCCACCGCGCGGCCCCTCGCCGAAACGATGCCCGAGCTTGTCGAGGCAATGGAGCGCCGCCGAGGTTCGCAGAAAACAGCGACAAAGGATCTCGTCTCGCTCCGCCTCGACAAGGACGTCCTGGCGACGCTTCGGGCCGGCGGATCGGGCTGGCAGAGCCGGGCGAACGAGCTGTTGCGGAAGGGGCTGGGGTTGGAGGTCAAAGCTTGACGAAGCCAACACAATCGCCCGTCGTTGGCATGACGGCAGGCTAGAGCGCTTTCGCCTTCGGCGAATTCGCTCCGATTTAGAATCGCGAGCAGTGTCATCGGTTTCGACTCGCAGGGGCGAGTCGAAGACAACCGATACTGCTCTAGTGCGCCCGCCGCATTCGCTTCAACCTGATCAGCCGAGCCCGTGATCCTTGAACCAAGCCTGCGCCTTGGCCCAGGCATCATGCGCCGCCTCGGGACGGTAGCTCGGGCGGTAGTCGGCGAAGAAGCCGTGCGGCGCGTCGGGATAAACGACGATCTGGCTCTTGGTGCCCTTCAGCTCGCCCTGCATCTGGGTGATCAGGTCCGGCGGGATGTTGTCGTCATGGCCGCCGTAGAGGCCCAGCACCGGCACCGTCACGTCATGGCCGAAGTCGAGCGGGTTCTGCGGCTTGATCGGGGTCGAGGGCGACGCCTTGCCGCCGAGGATACCATAGAAGGCCACCGCGGCCTTGAGCTTGGGATCATGCCGGGCGTAGAGCCAGATCATGCGGCCGCCCCAGCAGAAGCCCGTGGCGCCGACCCGGGCGGCATCGCCCTTGCCGTCCTTCGACGTCGCAAAAGCGACCGTGGCGTCGAGGTCCGACATGGCCTGCGCGTCCGGCACCTTGGGGACGATCTCGGTGACGATGGTCTTCACGTCGGCATGGAGCGGATCGCCCTGGCGGGCGAAGAGCTCCGGCGCGATCGCCAGATAGCCGAGCTTGGCGTATCGGCGGCAGATATCCTTGATGTATTCGTGAATGCCGAAGATCTCCTCGATCACCACCATGACCGGGAAAGGGCCTGCGCCCTCCGGCATGGCGCGATAGGCGGGGACCTGCCCATCGGCAGTCGGGACCTTGACCTCGCCGGCCACGAGACCGTCCGTCGTCGTGGTGATCACCTGGGCCATGACGGGGTCGGCAGCCAGCGCAAAGCCGACGCCGAGCGACGCCACCAGAAAGGTGCGGCGCCCGGGTTGATGGCCCGGACCTTCTTCGGGCAGCTGGTCGGAATGCTGGGGCTGGTCGTTGCGGAACATCATCGGCACGGTCCTCCTCCGATAAGCTTACGCTCACGCATCGTCACAGGCGAGTGGCCCTTAACGCCAGCTGCAGTTCGCCACGCCCAAGGCCGCCTCGGGTCGGCGGGCTGCTCTGCCGCCCCATGGCCGGGCTGGTAGAAGTCCGTCATGACAGGGGCCTCGCCGCTCTCGAGCGCCTTCAGGGTCGGCTCGTTCTCGATCAGGAAGGCGTCGAAGCCACAGCGCCGCATCAGCTGAAGCTGATCCCAGAGAACGTCGCCGACGGCACGAATCTCGCCCTTGAATCCGTGCTGGCCGCGCAGGATCGAGGCTTTCGAAAAGGCCCGTCCGTCTCCGAACTTTGGGAAGGACAGCGCAACCAGTGACAGCCTGTCGAGGTCGGGCAGGATCGCGTCGACCATCTCGCCCGCATCGAGCCTGACGCCGACCGGCGTGTTGATGCCTTGACGCGCCTCGCCGAGCGCCAGCCAGGCCTTCAGCGACAGGATGACCGGGCCGTCGCCCAGCGCCTCGTCCTCGCCGAGCGTGTGCCAGGGATCATCGACGAAAGCACCGTTCTTGTAGAGACGCATCAGATATCCTGTCCGGCCGAAAGAATGCCGAGGTGGATGCCGCATTCCGTCTTGCCCTTGCCCCGCCACCGCCCGGCCCGGGCATCCTCGCCGGGCTTCACGGGCGACGTGCAGGGAATGCAGCCGATCGAAGGGTACCCCTTGGCCACCATGTGGTGGCGCGGCAACTCATGACGGTCGAGATAGCGCAGAAGTTCGCTGGCGTCCCAGCCCGCCAGCGGATTGATCTTGACGCGCTCGCCCTCGGCTTCGAACAGCGGCAGCGCGGCGCGCGTGCCGCTCTGGAAGCGCTTCCGCCCGGTGATCCAGGCGTCGTAGCCCTCGATCGCGTTGGCCAGCGGTTTCACCTTGCGGATGTCGCAGCAGAGATCCGGTTCCGTCGACCAGAGGAAGCCCTCCGGGTCGAGCTGAGCCAGATCCTCCTCCGACGGCTGAATGGCACGGACATCGGTCAGGCCGAGGCGTGCCACAAGTTCGTCGCGATAGGCGAGGGTCTCGGGGAAGAGGAAGCCGGTATCGACGAAGACGACCGGCGTCGCGGGATCGACCTGCGCCACCATGTGGAGCAGCACGGCGGAATCCGCCCCGAAGCTCGACACGAGTGCGATGCGGCCCGGGAACAGGTCGCGGATGGACAGGCGCAGAAGTGCACCCGCATCCATGGCGGCAAAACGCTGGCCGAGCCGCGATGCCGCGACCTGGTCGCCGAACAGCGTCACATCGTGAACGCTCATGATGTCAAATCTCCCGGCCCGCATCGCGCTCGTAGAGCGCCTTCTTGAACGGGGCCATGCCGACCCGGCGATAGGCGGCGAGGAAGTCCTCGTCGGCGCTCGCCCGCAGGCCAAGATAGGTGTCGACGATATTCTCGACGGCATCGACGACGTCGTCCGTCGAGAAGCCCGGACCGGTGAGGTCGCCGAGCGAGGCCGTCTCGTCGCCCGAGCCGCCAAGCGTGATCTGGTAGGTTTCCTCGCCCTTCCGGTCGAGGCCCAGGATCCCGATGTGGCCGACGTGATGGTGGCCGCAGGCATTGATGCAGCCCGAGATCTTGATCTTGAGATCGCCGATCTCGAGAGCACGAGCGCCTTCGCCGAAGCGCTCGGAGATGCGCTGCGCCACCGGGATCGAGCGCGCCGTCGCCAGCGCGCAGTAGTCGAGGCCCGGGCAGGCGATGATGTCGGTGACGAGGCCGGCATTCGGCGTCGCCAGCTTGGCTCCATCGAGCGCGTCGTAGAGTTCCGGCAGGTCGTCGAGCGCCACGTCGGTGAAGACCAGGTTCTGCTCGTGCGACACCCGCACCTCGCCGAACGAATAGCGGTCGGCGAGATCGGCGATGAGGTCCATCTGCTCGGCCGAGGCGTCACCCGGGATGCCACCGATCGGCTTCAGCGAGATCGTCACGATGCCGTAGCCGGGCTCGCGATGTGGCGCGACGTTGGTGTCGACGAAGGCGGCGAAACGCGAGTTCGTGGCTCGCCGGGCCGCAACGGCCTCCGACTGAGCCGGCCGTGCGGAATGGGCGGGCGGCGCGAAATAGGCGCGGATCCGCTCGACATCCGCGGCCGGCAGCGCCAGCCCCTTCGGACCCTTCGCGAATTCGGCCTCGACGGCCTCGCGCATGGGCTCGGCGCCCTTTTCGTGCACCAGGATCTTGATCCGGGCCTTGTACTTGTTGTCGCGACGACCCTCGAGATTGTAGACCCGCACGATGGCGTCGACATAGGCGAGGAGATCGGTTTCGGGGAGGAAGTCCCGGATCTTGAAGCCGAGCATCGGGGTGCGGCCAAGGCCGCCGCCGACATAGACCTTGAAGCCAAGCGCGCCGGTTTCGTCCTTGACGACCTGCAGGCCGATGTCATGCGCCTGGATGACGGCGCGGTCACGGTCTGCACCGGTCACGGCGATCTTGAACTTGCGCGGCAGGAACGAATATTCCGGATGCAGCGACGACCATTGCCGCAGAATCTCGGCATAGGGGCGCGGGTCCGCGACCTCGTCGGCCGCGGCGCCGGCGAAGTGATCCGCCGTGACATTGCGGATGCAATTGCCCGACGTCTGGATGGCGTGCATCTCGACGGAGGCGAGTTCGGAGAGGATGTCCGGGCAGTCCTGCAGGGCCGGCCAGTTGTACTGGATGTTCTGGCGCGTCGTGAAATGGCCGTAGCCGCGGTCGTAGCGGCGCGCGATATGGGCCAGCATGCGAACCTGCTTCGAGCGCAGCGAACCATAGGGGATGGCGACCCGCAACATGTAGGCGTGGAGCTGCAGGTAGACGCCGTTCATCAGGCGGTGCAGCTTGAACTGGTCCTCGGTCAGTTCGCCCGAGAGCCGCCGGGCAGTTTGGTCGCGAAATTGCGCAACCCGTTCGGCCACGAATTGCGCGTCGAACTCGTCATACCGATACATGGTCATCCTCCTGCACCGGGGCCGAGCTCGAACCCGGCTTGGTGAATTCGGGGTGGATGGTGGGGCCGCGGGCGCGGATCGCCTCGCGGAGCTTGGTCGGCACGACGAAGCCGGACTGGGTCGTCACGTCGATGGCATAGACATCGACCACCAGGCTGGCAGCTTCTGCAGCCTTGCCGGACTCGAGCCCGGCAGCGCTCTCGACCTTGTCGGCAAAGAGCTTCGCGCGATCGAGCCGCTCGCTCCATCGACCATCGGGATCTAGGAATACGACCACGCCGTCCGTAAGGCGACTGGCGGTGACGACTTGAGCCATGGGTTCGGAACACTCGCGGGGCGATCGGGTCGGGCGATGTCGCATGCCGCAGCTGGCGCTGGCAACGGGAGGCCTGACCCGAGGCTTCCGTCCATATAGAATTCCCCAAGAAAAATACGATAAATCGAAAAATCAACAGAGGTGATTTGTGTTATGCGCTCCAACAGCCTTGCAGACGGGAACGGCGCCCACGAGGGCGCCGTTCTGTCAGTGAGCGTTGTCGACGATCAATGCGCGTGCGCGCCGACAGCACCGATGCCCGTCTCCGAGCGGACGAACTGCTCTTCGTAGAGCGCCCGCTCCCGCTGGGCCCGCCGGCTGTTATCCATCTTGGAGACGACATAGATGCCCACGAAGGCCAGCGGCATCGAGAAGATCGCCGGATTATCGTAGGGAAAGATGGCCGTGGCGTTGTGGAACACCGCCACCCAGACACCCTTGCTCAGAACCACCATGGCGACGGCAGTGACCAGCCCAAGGGCTCCGCCCACCACGGCACCGGTCGTGGTGGTGCCCCGCCACATGAGAGACATCAGCAGGACGGGAAAATTGCAGCTCGCCGCGACCGCGAAGGCGAGCCCCACCATGAAGGCCACGTTCACGGTCTCGAAGGTGTAGCCGAGCCAGATCGCCACGATGCCGATGACGACGGCCGTCCACTTGGAGATCAGCACCTCCTGCTTCTCCGTCGAGCGGCCCCGCGCGATCACATTGGCGTAGAGGTCGTGGCTGACGGCGCTGGCGGCGGCCAAGGTCAGGCCCGACACGACGGCCAGGATGGTGGCGAAGGCCACGGCGGCGATGAAGCCGTAGAAGAGCGAGCCTCCGACGGCCTTCGAGAGAGCCAGCGCCGGCATGTTGCCGCCACCGATCAGTCCGGTCAGCTTGTTGTAGGTACCGTCCGCCGCCACCGAGTAGAAGGACGAATCCGGCATCAGGAACACGATGGCGCCGAAGCCGATGATGAAGGTCAGGACGTAGAAGTAGCCGATGAGCCCGGTGGCATAGAACACCGACTTCCGCGCTGCCTTTGCATCCCGCACGGTGAAGAAGCGCATCAGGATGTGGGGCAGGCCGGCGGTCCCGAACATCAGGGCCAAGCCGAGCGACACGGTCGAGACCGGATCGGCGACGAAGCCGCCCGGGCCAAGGATGGCGGCACCCTTGGGCTGGATCTTCACCGCATCCGCCATCAAGGCATTGAAGTCGAAAGCATAGTGCCAGAGCACCGCCAGCGCCATGATGGTGGCGCCGACGAGCAGGAGGCATGCCTTGATGACTTGAACCGAGGTCGTGGCCTTCATGCCGCCGAAGGCGACGTAGACGATCATCAGGACCCCGACGATCGCAACGGCATAGCCGTAGGGCAGACCGAAGAGCAGTTTGATGAGGCTGCCCGCCCCGACCATCTGGGCGATGAGGTAGAAGGCCACGACCGTGAGGGTGCCGACCGCCGACAGGATGCGGATCGACGTCTGGTCGAGGCGGAACGACGCCACGTCGGCGAAGGTGTAGCGGCCGAGGTTCCGCAGCCGTTCAGCGATGAGGAACAGCACGATGGGCCAGCCGACCAGGAAGCCGACCGAGTAGATCAGCCCGTCGAAGCCCGAGGTGAAGACCAGCGCCGAAATGCCCAGGAAGGAGGCGGCCGACATGAAGTCGCCCGCGATGGCGAGCGCGTTCCGGCTGGGCGTGATCCCGCCACCGGCCGCATAGAAATCCGACGCCGATTTGGTGGTGCGGGCCGCTCGATAGGTGATGCCCAGCGTCAGGACGACGAAGAGCAGGAAGATGATGATGGCTTCCCAGTTGGTGGCACTCTGCTGCGTGGCGCCGAGGTCGGGGCCGGCCGCCGCGGCCCGCGAGACGGTACCGATGCAGGCGGCGGTCGCCGCCGAAGCGGCGAAGGCGAGAACGAGACTGCGCGACGGCCGCATCACAATGCATCCTTGTGCAGGCGGGCGGTGAGATCGTCGAAGCGGCCGTTGGCGCGCGAGACATAGATGCCGGTCAGGACGAAGGCGAAGACGATCGTGAAGAAGCCGAGGACGATGCCCCAGGAGATGGAGCTGCCGCCGAGAGTCGCCGACATGAAGCCCTTCCCGAAGGCCGCCAAGCCGATGAAGGCGAGATAGACGACCAGCATCACGGCGGACATCATCCAGGCAAAACTGGTCCGTTCCCGCACCAGCGTCTGGAAGTCCGGATTGCGCATGATGCGCGCTGTCGCATCGGCCTCAGTGTGATTCGCGCTCTGCCGTTCGAGCATTCCCGTTCTCCGCCCCCGATGTTGCGCTGGAGGGAGAGCCGAGTTCCGCGCTGCGCGGTCCGGCTAGGTCGCCGTTCCACACTACGACGGCCGCCGAACCCGCGCCGGCGACAGCCGTGCGATGTCGAGGCCTGGCGTCCCGCGTCTCCACCCGTCCAGGTTTGTTTTGAACCGTCCCGCCATGGAGCGCGGACGATAAAGCGAAGACTAGGAGAGTGTTGCGATTCTCGCAAGCCTCCCATGCATTAACCATAAATTTGCCGTGGTCTGGGCAGTCGGTTAATTTTCTCTAAATTCGCGCCGCACGGGGCTGTCCCGGAATTGGAGCGCGGCATGAGGGCCAGGATGTTGTACCGGGTTGCGCCTGCGGCTTTGGTTGCGGGACTCGTGGCGATGGTGCCGGTGCCGTCCGCCTGGGCAGGCGGCGGCGGAGGCCATGGTGGCGGGGCCGTTTTTCATGGCGGTGGTGCCTTTCACGCGGGCGGCTCTTTCGGTGGTGGTCACGCCGGCCTCGGACACATGGGCGGCGGCGGATATCGTCCGGGCTCTCGGGGATTGCCCCCCTTCGCCGGTGTGATCCATGAGCGTCCGGGCGCGAGCCCCTACGTCACGTCCTACGGCCATACCGGTACCGCGCTGCCGCGACGCTTTGCGGGCGGGGGTGTCGGAGGGGGAGCTGCCTACGGTCACACCGACACCGGGCTGATGCGGCGTTACGGCGGATCAGGCGTGGCTGCCTACGGTCATGTCGCGACCGGTCTGCCGATGCAGCGCTTCGGGCGGGGCGAGGCTTTCGCGCGCCGTGCCGAATTCTACGGCGGACGTGCGGGCTTTCCGGAGCGTCTGCGCTTCGGCACGGGTCGTGGCCGGCTGGCCTCCGGGTTCGGCGGGGGCTTCATCGGAGGCTATGGCGGCGATTTCGGCGGCTTCGATGGGGGTGGGAGCACCGGCGGGGGCGGGTCGTCTTACGGCGGCAGTGGCACATACGGAGCATCGGGGACTTACGGCGGGACCGGCACCTATGGTGGGGACAGTCTGAGCTACGCGTCGGAGACGCCGCTCGCCACAACCTTTACCGAACCGCCACTCGCGCCCAGTCCCGGTGAGGGCTACAGCCCCGGCGATCGTTATGCCTATGCGGCCTCGGCCGACGTGGGACCCGGCCCGCGAATCATCACGGTGCATCACGACGACCGGCGCGATTGCACCTGCGGCCAGCGGGTTCAGCCGATGGTCTACCGCTACGGCGTCGGCACCGCTTATTGACGCTTCAGGCGCTTCCGCTCGTCAGCGTCCGCCTTTGAGCCGCGCGACCGTCAGCGCCACCGCGCAGGCATTCGACACGTTCAGGCTTTTGATCGGCCCCGGCATGTCGAGGCGGGCCATGGCGTCGCAACGCTCCCGCGTGAGGCGCCGGAGACCGGAACCTTCGGCGCCGAGCACGAGAGCGAGCGGGCGCGGCAGGTCCATCTCTTCGAGCGGTGCTTCGCCGTCCGAATCTAATCCAACGCGGAAGAAGCCGCGGTCGCCGAGCTTGTCGAGGGTACGGGCGAGGTTGACCACTAGCGCCACGGGGACGTGTTCGAGCCCGCCGGACGCGGCCTTGGCCAGCGTCCCGGAAAGCTCTGGTGCGTGACGATCGGTCATGACCAGGGCCGAGACGCCGAAAGCCGCTGCGGTGCGCAGGATGGCGCCGACATTGTGGGGATCGGTGATCTGGTCGAGCAAAAGGACGATGCCGTCGTCCGGCACGTCCTCGATCGCGATCGGTTCGAGGCGGCGCGTCTCTAGCAGGAGCCCCTGGTGAACGGCGTCCCGCGGCAGGCGGCTTGAAATAATCTCGTTCTGCACGATCGTGACCGGCACGCCGCGCTCCGCCGCAAGGTCCGCGATCCGTTCAACTGCGCCTTCGGTGGCGGAGAGACGCAGCAGCTTCCGCCGTTTCGAGCCCAACGCCTCCACGACGGCATGCGTTCCCCAAAGGTAGGCGACGTCGGCGGGTGGCGGAGGCGGGCGGGATCCACGATCGGCGTCTCGCCGCGGTCCTGCCGGGGCGGCGTGCCGCTTGTCGGGCGCCGCACCGGCTGCGCGGGGAGCCGGGCGGTCGCCGCGCGGTCCGGTACGGGGAGGTTTCCTGGTCAACGCGGGGTTCATCTCGGGTGGGCGGCCGATCGCCGCCCGCCTCTATGCCGCCGGGACGGGCGTGCTGGCAACGGCGTCCTGGCGCCGCCGTCCCGTCGCCAGGGCCACGAGGGCGCCGACGAGGCACATGGCGCCGGCCGTGTAAAAGGCCGGCAGGTAATTCCCGAGCCCTGTGCGCACCGCTCCTGCCCCGTAGGTGGCGGCGGCCGCGCCGATCTGATGGCCCGTGAAGATCCAGCCGAAGACCAGCGGTCCCTTCTCGCGCCCGAACAGCTTGGCGGAGAGCCTCACCGTCGGCGGGACGGTGGCGATCCAGTCGAGCCCGTAGAAGAGCGCGAAGATCGACAGCCCGTAGAACGAGAAGGACGAGGACGGCAGCCACAGCAGCGACAGGCCGCGCAGCCCATAATACCAGAACAGCAGCCAGCGATTGTCGTAGCGGTCCGACAACCATCCCGACGCGATGGTTCCGACGAAGTCGAAGATGCCCATGAGAGCGAGGACCGAGGCGGCGTCGGTCTCCTTCAGCTGGAAATCGGCGCAGAAGGCGATGAAGTGGCTCTGGATCAATCCGTTGGTCGAGAGGCCGCAGATGAAGAACGTGCCGAACAGGGCCCAGAAGGCGGGCTCGCGCGAGGCCTCGCCGAGGACCGCGAAAGCGCGAGCGACCGGTCCCGGCCCGCCGGCGACCGCCAGGGCCGGGACGGTGCCCGGCGCCGGCGCGTCCTCGCCATAGGCGCCGAGTCCGAGTTCTTCAGGACGATCGACCATGAAGAGGGCCACCAGGGACGCCACGACCACACAGGCCGCGACCGTGGGGAACACGGCGGCCCGCCAGCCGACGTGCTCGACCAGCATCGTCGCGAGCGGCAGGAAGGCGAGCTGACCGGTAGCGGCGCTGGCGGTGAGCATGCCGAGCACGAGGCCGCGGTTCTTCACGAACCATCGGTTGGCCACGGTGGCGCCCAGCACCATGGCGGTGAGGCCTGTTCCGAGGCCAACCACCACGCCCCAAAGCACGAGGAGGTGCCAGAAGGACGTCATGACGGTGGCGAAGAGCAGCCCGGCCGAGATGAGCGCCACCGCCGTCACGATCACGGCACGCAGCCCGAACCTCAGCAGAAAGGCGGCCGAGAAGGGCGCCATCAGACCGTAGAGCATGATGCGCAGCGCCAGGGCCGACGAGATGGTGGCCGTGGACCAGCCATATTCGCTATGCAGCGGCAGGATCAGCGCGCCGGGCAGGCCCATGGCCCCCGCCGTCGTCAGCATGGTGAGAAAGGTCAGCAGAGCCACCACCCAGGCGTAGTGGATGCCGCGTCGCGCGAGCAGCAGGTTCAGGCGTCGGGCCAGCATGATCAGATCTCTCCTGTCACGGTGGGCGCTGCCTCGGGCTGGCGCGCGATGGCGACGAGACTGGCCCGCAAGGCACGAGACGGTTCGACGCCGAAACTGTCATCGAACCTGGCCTGCGCCTCGCGCCACAGCGGCAGGCAGCGCTCGCGCTTGGCGCGCCCTTCGGCGGTCAGGGCCACTCGCCGCAGACGGCGATCGACGGCATCGTCGACCAGGGTAAGTAAGCCGTCACGCTCAAGAGGGCGCAGATTATGGGTCAGCGTCGTCCGATCGAGCGCCAGAGCTTCGGCAAGTTCGCCGACAGTCGGTAGCGTCGCACCCTGCCGTTTGGCGAGATTGCTCAGAACGGAATATTGCGACACGCTGACATTCTCCGACGCCAGTGCGGCATCATAGGCTTGGCTCAGGCGCCGCGCCGCCATGCGCAAGGCTGAGCAGGTACATTCGACATCCATGGCGATCCCTCGCACGTCGTTAGGTGTATATGCACATAGTTCGGTTCCCGTCAAACAAGAAGCGTCATTCATTGTCCATTCAGTGCATAAGCTTAGGCTGATCTCATGATCCGTACCGTCCTCATCGGGGTCGTTTTGGCCTTGAGCTGCAGGGTCGCGACGGCCCAGGCTCCGCCCGACGAGCCTCAGCCTCTGCTTTGCGTAGGTCCGGCGAGGGCGCGGCAGCTGTTTTTCGAAAAAGGCCTCGTTCCACCGATTCGCGCGATGCGTCAGGCGGCGGCCAGCGCCGAAGCGGAGGCCATCGACATTCAGCTTTGCTGGTTTCGCGGCGAACTCGTCTACGACGTCACGCTGCTGGACCCGGGCGGGTCCGTCAGGCACCGACTGATGTCGGGCATGACGGCAGCGCCGCTCGGCGACCGCGGCAAGCCTTGAGGAGGGCGGGATGAGACTCTTGGTGGTTGAGGACGACCGGGATTTGAACCGCCAGATCGTGGCGGCGCTCGAGGGGGCCGGTTATGTGGTGGACCGGGCCTATGATGGCGAGGAGGGTCACTTCCTCGGCGAGACCGAGCCCTACGACGCCGTCGTGCTCGACATCGGCCTGCCGAAACGTGACGGGATCGCGGTGCTGGAAGCCTGGCGGGCCGCCAATCGCGGCATGCCGGTGCTGATCCTCACGGCGCGCGACCGCTGGAGCGACAAGGTCAAGGGGTTCGACGCGGGAGCCGACGATTATGTCGCCAAGCCCTTCCACATGGAAGAGGTGCTGGCCCGCGTCCGCGCGCTTCTGCGCCGAGCGGCCGGCCATGCCAGTGCGGAACTCGTCTGCGGGCCGGTAACGCTCGACACGCGTGCCGGCCGTGTCGCGGTCGATGGCAATACCGTGAAGCTCACCTCGCACGAGTACCGGCTGCTCTCCTACCTGATGCACCACATCGGGCGCATCGTCTCGCGGGGCGAGATCGTCGAGCATCTCTACGATCAGGACTTCGACCGCGATTCCAACACGATCGAGGTCTTCGTGGGCCGGCTGAGGCGCAAGCTCGGGGTCGAGATCATCCAGACGATGCGCGGCCTCGGCTATCTCGTGGCGCCACCGGAAGGAGACAAGAAGCCCGCGGTCAAGAAGGACGCCTGACATGCTGAGGTGGCTCGGTACGCGATCGATCGCGACCCGCCTGTTCCTCTCGGCCGCCTTCTGGAGCGTGCTGATCCTGCTCGTCGCCGGCATCACGCTATCGGCCATCAACCGTCGCTCGGCGATCTCGGATTTCGACCAGCGGCTCTCGGTCTATGTCCGGGCGCTGGCGGCCAATGTCGGCGATCCGGGCGACGAAGCGCATTCCAACCTCGGCCAGCTCGGAGAGACGCTGTTCGAACTGCCGCTCTCGGGCTGGTACTGGCAGATCACTCAGCTCGACGGCGATCAGAACGATATTCGCGCCTCGCCGTCGCTTTTCGCCCAGCGCCTGCCCAAGCTCGGCGATACGAGCGCCGAGCCCGAGATCGGCGGCATCCGTCGTGGCTATGCGATCGGCCCCGACGACCGGCGGCTCCGCATCGTCGAACGCGTCCTCGAGACCGACGACAAGCACCACTACCTCGTCCAGGTCGCGGCTTCGCCAGAGGAGGTCGAGGCCGATATCAGCTCCTTCAACCTGGCCCTGGCCTTCACCCTGGCGTTCCTGGCGCTGGCGCTGATCATGTCGACCGTGCTTCAGGTGCGGTTCGGCCTGCGTCCGCTACGGCGCCTCGGCGCCGGGGTGGCGGCGATCCGCCAGGGTGATGCCGAGCGGATCGAGGGCGAGTTCCCGCGCGAGATCGCGCCGCTCGCCAACGAGCTCAACCTGCTCATCGCCGCCAATCGCGAGATCGTCGACCGGGCCCGCACTCATGTCGGCAATCTCGCCCACGCCTTGAAGACGCCGCTCAGCGTCATCGTCAACGAGGCGTCCGCGCAGGGGCTCGGCGATCCCGACGGTCTCGGCGCCAAGGTCCGCGACCAAGTGCAGATCATGCGCGACCAGGTGACCTATTATCTCGACCGCGCCCGCGCGGCCGCACGATCCACCGTGATCGGCAATGTCACCGAGGTGAAACCCGTGATCGAGGGGCTGGTCCGCACCTTCGGCAAGATCTATCGGGACCGGGACATCGTTTTCGGGGCGCAGATGCAGGACGGGCTGCGGTTCCGGGGCGAGAAGCAGGACCTTGAGGATCTCGTCGGCAACCTCGTCGACAATGCCGGCAAATGGGCCAAGGGCCGCGTTCTCGTCACGGTCGAGACCACCAACGATCCCGGCGAACTCGGTCCTTCGGCGTTGCTGATCTTCGTCGACGACGACGGCGCCGGACTTCGTGCCGAGGCTCGGGGCGTCGCGGCCCGTCGAGGGCGCAGGCTCGACGAATCGAAACCCGGCTCCGGCCTGGGCCTCTCGATCGTCACGGATCTCGCCGGCACCTATGGCGGAAGCTTCGCGCTGGACGAAAGCCCGATGGGCGGCCTGCGGGCCATCTTGCGTCTACCCGGCAGCCGGGCCGACACTCGGTCGAGTGTCGCCTAGGCCGACTCTCGTCGGGCTATTGCGTTGGTAACCATTGACAGGCGACATAGGCTGAATGGGGTCCGACAGGTCACTCCGATTCGGATGTCAACGAGGAGCCGGGGGCGGGATGGGTGCGATGGGGTTCTTCAGGAGCGCGACGTTGAGTGTTGCGGCCCTCTGCAGCGCGGCCGCGCTCGGTGGCTGCTCGACCACTGGAACCAGCGGGCCTAGCATCGCCAGCATCCCGATGCCGGGCTTCGCGGCGACGCCGGTGCCGGCCGTGTCTCCCGTCGAGGGGACGCCCCTTGCCGTGCCGGTGAACTACGGCGGCTTCCTCGGTGGGGCCGCGGGATCAAAACTGCCCGATGCCGACCGGGATGCCGCGCTGGCGGCCGAGAACGGTGCAGTCTCGTCGGGCGAGCGTCGGACCTGGAAGGGTCAGAAGGGGGTCTTCGGCTATGTCGTGCCTGGAGCTTCGGCATCGGCCGGCACGGCGGTGCCAGCCGATGGCGCGCCTGCAGAATGCCGGAGCTTTACCTCGACGATCTTCTTCGCCGGCCGTCCGCAGACCGGGCATGGCACCGGCTGCCGCGATCTCGACGGCAACTGGCATGTGACGTCTTGATCCGAGACGCATCTTTGCCGTTCACGCCCGCCTGAGGAGGCGCTAAAAGGGCGATATGGTCTGGTTCGCCTTTGCCCTCATGACCGTCGCGGCGGTTCTCTGCGTGACTTGGCCACTCCTGAGGCCAAGGCCGGATCCGGTCGAGGGTGCGTCGGATGTCGCCTTCTATCGTCAGCAACTCGCCGAACTCGACAGCGATGTCGATCGGGGAGTCCTTTATCCCGTCGACATCGAGGCGACGCGGATCGAACTCGGCCGGCGATTGATCGGAGCCGCCGAACGGTCCGGCAGTCGACCGGCCGTGGGACGCAGGCGCATGGGCACCGCTGCCGTAGCTACCGGCGTCGTCCTGGCGACCGCAGCGGGTCTCTACGCGACGGTCGGCCATCCGAACCAGCCCGATGCGCCCCTGGCGGCTCGCCAGACCGGAAAATCCGATTTCGCCTCCGCCCTGGCAAAGATCGAGGCCCATCTGGCGTCCGACCCGGACGATGCCCGCGGCCTCGCCATCATGGCCCCGATGTACATGAAGCTCGGCCGCTTCGACGACGCGGTGCGCAGCTACCGGGGCCTGATCCGTGTCCAAGGCTCCAGCGCCGAACGCCAGTCCGCGCTTGGGCAGGCCATGGTGATGGCGGCCGATGGCGTCGTCACGGGCGAGGCCCGCCAGACCTTCGATGCCGCCTTGGGGGAAGACCCTGCCCTGCCGCAGGCGCGGTTCTTCGAGGGGCTGGCAGCCTTGCAGGACGGCGACAAGGCCAAGGCGCGCACGACCTGGACCGCGCTGGTCGACGAAGCCCCGCCCGAGGCGCCTTACACGGCGATCATCCGGCAGCGGCTTGCGGAGCTCGACGGCTCGGCCGCGCCCAGGGTCGCGGATGCCGCCGCGTCCTCCCCCTCGCCGCCGATGATGCGGGCTCCCTTCGCCGGAGCCGCAGGCCCCCAAGCCGGGCCGTTCTCCGGCGTGCCGGCCGGGGGCGGCGCCATCGCGGCTCTGCCAGCCGATCAGCAGCGTGTCGCCATCCGGGGTATGGTCGACGGGCTCGCGGCGCGCCTGGCCGAGAACGGCAAGGATGCCGACGGATGGCTGAAGCTCGTTCGCGCCTATCGGGTTCTCGGCGAGCAGGACAAGGCCATGAAGGCCCTGGCCGACGCCCGTGCCTCCATGACGGATCGCCCGGAGGTACTGGGCCGCCTCGACAGCCTCGCCCGCGAACTCGGCCTGGAGAGCTAGTGACATGCGTCGCAGGAGCAAGCGCCTTCTTCTCATCTCGGGAGCCCTCGGCGTGGCGGGTGTCGCCGCAGGCCTGACGCTCTTCGCCCTTCGGGACAGCGTGGTTTTCTTCTACGGGCCGACGGAATTCGCCCAACATGCTCCGCCGCCCGGGACGCGCCTCAGGATCGGCGGCCTGGTCGAGAATGGTACGCTCGCCCATGTCGGAGACGCGACCGTGCACTTCGCCGTGACCGACAACAGCCGGGACGTCGCCGTCGTCTATACCGGCCTCCTGCCCGACCTGTTCCGCGAAGGGCAGGGGGTCGTGGCGGAAGGCGTGGTGACAGGCCCCGGCCAGTTCATGGCCGATTCCGTCCTCGCCAAACATGACGAAACCTACATGCCGCGCGAGGTCGCCGACGCGTTGAAGAAGAGCGGCCAGTGGCAGCCGGATGGCGCATCGGCCTCGGCGGGATCTACCGTCTTACCGGCGGCCGCCTCGGCCTCCGCCGCGCCACCCACGATGCGATAGGGGCGGACATGTTCATCGAGACCGGCCATTTCGCCCTGGTCCTGGCGCTGGCTCTGGCGCTGATCCAATCCGTACTGCCGCTTTGGGGCGCGATCCGTCGCGATCCGACGCTGATGGGCACCGCAGTCCCGGTTTCGCTCGGCCAGTTCGTCCTGATCGCCTACAGTTTCGCCTGCCTCGCCGAGGCCCATGTCACGTCGGACTTTTCGCTCGTCAACGTGATCGAGAACACCCATTCGACCCAGCCGCTCGTCTACAAACTCGCCAGCGTCTGGGGTAACCACGAAGGGTCGATGCTGCTCTGGGTGCTGATCCTGGCGCTCTTCGGCGGCCTCGTGGCGGCCTTCGGTCCCGGCATTCCGATCGTGCTGCGCTCCGCCACCCTGGCCGTGCAGGGGTGGATCGCCTCGGCGTTCCTTCTGTTCATCCTGCTCACCAGCGATCCTTTCGCGCGGGCCGCCAATCCTCCGATCGAGGGCCGCGATCTCAACCCGATCCTGCAGGATATCGGCCTCGCCATCCATCCGCCGCTGCTCTACCTCGGCTATGTCGGCTTTTCGATCGTCTTCTCCTTCGCGGCCGCGGCACTCATCACCGGACGGGTGGACGCCGGATGGGCCCGCTTCGTGCGGCCCTGGGCGCTGCTGGCCTGGATCTTCCTGACGCTCGGGATCGCGATGGGCTCTTACTGGGCCTATTACACGCTGGGTTGGGGCGGGTTCTGGTTCTGGGATCCGGTCGAGAACGCCTCCCTGATGCCCTGGCTGGCCGGGACGGCGCTGCTCCATTGCACCAGCGTGATGGAGAAGCGCGAGGCTCTGAAGATCTGGACGATCTTCCTCGCCATCACGACCTTCTCGCTCTCGCTGCTCGGCACCTTCCTGGTGCGATCCGGCGTGCTGACCTCCGTCCATTCCTTCGCCAGCGATCCGACGCGCGGCACCTTCATCCTGCTGATCCTGGCGCTGTTCATCGGCGGCTCCTTCGCGCTCTACGCCTGGCGGGCACCGATGCTGAAGGTTGGAGGCATCTTTGCCCCGATCTCGCGGGAAGGGTCGCTCGTCTTCAACAACCTGTTCCTTTCGGCGGCCTGTGCCACGGTGCTGGTCGGCACGCTCTATCCGCTCGCCCTGGAAGCGCTCACCGGACAGAAGATCTCGGTCGGCGCGCCCTTCTTCACGCTGACGTTCGGGCCCTTGATGATCCCGCTGCTCGCCGTGATGCCGTTCGGGCCGGCGCTGGCCTGGAAGCGGGGCGATCTCCTCGGTGCGGCCCAGAGACTGACGGTGGCGGCCGGCATCGGCCTGCTCGTGGCCGTCGTTCTGGTCGCGGCGACACGCGGCGGCCCGGTCCTGGCGCCGCTCGGCGTCGGCTTGGCGCTCTACATCATCATCGGAGCGCTGACCGATGTCGCGCTCCGGCTCCGGCCGCGCCCGATGCCGCTCCGTGCCGTCCTGGAGCGCGCCCGAGGCCTGCCGCGCTCCGCCTGGGGCACCGCCGTCGCCCATGCCGGGATGGGCGTCACCCTGCTCGGTCTCGCGGCGACCGGCTGGGGCGTCGAGCGGATCGCAGCCATCAGACCCGGCCAGACGGTCGGTCTCGGTCCCTACGACGTCGTCGTGACCAGCATCGTGCCGCGACCCGGCCCGAACTACAGCGAGACGGTCGCCGAGGCGGAGATCCGCCGTGGTGGTCGCGTGGTGGCCAGGATCGCGCCGGCCAAGCGGTTCTTCGCGACACGCCAGCAGACCGTGGCCGAGGCAGGCATCGTGACGCTGGCACTCGGGCAGGTCTATGTCAGCTTGGGCGACCAGCACCCAGACGGCACCATCGACACACGCATGTTCTGGAAGCCGCTGGTCTCGCTGATCTGGTTTGGAGCCGTGGTCATGGCCTTCGGCGGTGTGCTGTCGATTTCGGATCGCCGCCTGCGTATCGGCGTAGCTTTCCGCCGCCCGCGCGCCGCGGTTGCCCGCTCGCCCGCCTTTTCGACGGCTGCCGAATGAGGCGCTTGGGCGGTACCCGGCCGGCCCCCACCACCACCTTTGGCAGGAGCCAATGTCTTCGAACATCTTGGCGGCAGATCGCTGGGTATGACTCCCGTCTTCTTTGTGGAGAGGGGGCGGGGGTGAGGGTCCCCGGCGCATCCGGAATGATGCTTCCGCTCAGGATCAGAGCCTTGCTCGCCTTTATCGACCCTCACCCCTCAACCCTCTCCACAAGGGAGAGGGGAGGCGTGCGGCGTCGGGGCAGGTCTGGGACTCTCTTTGCGCCCGTGGCGCTTCTGTCGCTCCTGGCTCTGGCATCCCCAGTTCGAGCCGTTGAGCCCGAAGAGGTTCTGTCCGACCCCGTGCTCGAATCCCGGGCCCGCGCGATTTCTGAAGGGTTGCGCTGTCTCGTCTGCCAGAACCAGTCGATCGACGATTCCGCCGCACCGCTGGCGCGCGATCTGCGCCTTATCGTACGTGAGCACCTTCAATCCGGCGACAGCGACGACGCGATCCGCGCCTATCTGGTGCGTCGCTACGGCGATTTCGTGCTGCTAAAGCCGCCCTTTGAACGCTCGACCCTGCTGCTTTGGGGCACGCCCACCCTGGTCGTCCTCTTCGGCGGCCTCGCTTTGCTGCGACGGCGGCGCACCGCCGAAGTCTCGGTGCCGTTGACGGCCGAGGAACAGGCGCGGGTCGATGCCCTGATGGCCGACACCCACGGCTGAGGGAGCATCTGCGAGGTGACGACGGGCTTCGACACTTACGTCTACCTTACTAAACTTTCATCGACGGGAAATGGCAAGGCAATGTGACGAGCCCCATGTTGCTGGTCATGGAGACGGCGCGCGATGCAGCGTCGCCGACGACGAGGAGCTTACCCCAATGACGAAGCGTCCGACCTTTCGCGCCACCTTGCTCGGTGCCGCGGCCGTTACTGCAATCGGCGCCACCGTGGCGGCCCCGAGCCTGATGTCGACCTTGCCGGCCCAGGCTGCGCAGATTGCCGGCCAGCCTGCCCCCGCCACGATCGCGCCTGGCTCTTTCGCCGACGTCGTCGATCGCGTCAGCCCCGCCGTCGTCTCGGTGAAGGTCAAGATGGTCGAAAATGCTTCGGACGACGACGACGCTTCGCCGCCCCAGGGCATGCCCAACATCCCCAAGGGCGACCCGCTCGAGCGCTTCTTCCGCCAGTTCCAGCAGCGCGGCGGCATGAACGGCCAGAAGCCCCATCCCCATACCGGTATGGCGCAGGGATCAGGCTTCTTCATCTCGTCGGATGGCTACATTGTCACCAACAACCACGTGGTCGAGAATGCCACCGAAGTCGAAGTGGCGCTTCAGGACGGCAAGACCGTTCCCGCCACCGTGGTCGGCACAGACAAGAAGACCGATCTCGCCCTCATCAAGGTGAAGTCCGGTTCCAACTATCCCTTTGTCCAGTGGGCTCCAACAGTCCCGCGCGTCGGCGATTGGGTGATCGCGGTCGGTAATCCCTTCGGACTCGGCGGCACCGTGACGGCCGGCATCGTGTCGGCCCGTGGCCGGGACATCGGTGCCGGTCCCTACGACGACTTCCTGCAGATCGACGCGCCGGTGAATCGCGGCAACTCGGGCGGCCCGACGTTCAACACCGAAGGACAGGTCGTCGGAATCAACACGGCGATCTTCTCCCCGTCGGGCGGCAGCGTCGGCATTGGCTTCGCAATACCGACCGAAGTCGCCAAGGGCGTCATCCAGGATCTCCGCGACAAGGGAGTCGTGGCGCGTGGCTGGCTCGGGATCCAGATCCAGCCTGTGACGGCCGACATCGCTGACACGTTGGGCCTGAAGGACGCGAAGGGCGCTCTGGTCGCCGAACCGCAGAAGGGGTCGCCGGCCGCCGCTGCCGGCATCAAATCGGGTGACGTCATCACGGCGGTCAACAACGACACTGTCGATGGCCCGAAGGAGCTGTCCCGCAAGATCGCCGGGATCGGTCCGGACAAGAAGGTGACGCTGACGGTCTGGCAGGATGGTGCGCAGAAGAACGTCGACGTGATGCTCGGCACCCTGCCCAATGATCAGCAGGCCAAGGCCGACATGCCGAAGCCGCAGGACGAGAAGTCTCAGCTGTCGAGCTTCGGCCTGACGTTGGCGCCTGCGGCCTCGGTCGCCGGTGCTGGCAGCACCGGCGTCGTGGTCTCCGATATCGATCCGGACGGTGTGGCGGCTCAGAAGGGCCTGCAGACCGGTGACGTGATCCTCGAGGCCGCCGGCAAGGCGGTCACCCGCCCGGCCGACGTCTCCGTCGCCCTGGCGGACGCCAAGAAGGACGGTCACAAGGCCGTGCTGCTTCGCGTGAAGACTGGCGACAATATCCGCTACCTGGCGCTTTCGACCCAGAACGCCGGCTGACGCCAACGGCTTCCCGGGATCCGCTGCCTGCAGCGCCCCCTGCCGGCATCGGAACTTAGGGTAAGAGCGGCAGGCTGGACTCGCGTCCGCCTGCCGTTTTCACAATGGGATGGCGGGTCAATCGATGTCGTCATTCAGGGTCTCACCCGGCGCGCCTTCTCCACTGCGCGCAGCGCGATCGAAGGGCTGACCGGGTACGGCCGTTCGATATAGACCAGTGTCGATCAAGCCCAATTGAATTACCCGTAACCTGATTTCACCGAGGATCCCTACACCATGCGCATCCTGGTGATCGAGGACGATTCTGAGGCCTCGAACTACCTCGTGAAGGCCTTCGGCGAGGCCGGTCACACGGTCGATGTCGCGCCGGACGGGCTCCAGGGCTCCGCCATGGCGCAGGACGGCCAGTACGAGGTTCTCGTCGTGGACCGCATGCTGCCGAAGCTCGACGGCCTGTCGCTCATCGGCGGCCTGCGCGCCCAGAAGGTCGAGACGCCCGTGCTGATCCTGTCGGCCTTGGGCCAGGTCGACGACCGCGTCAAAGGCCTGCGGGCCGGCGGCGACGATTACCTGGCCAAGCCGTATAGCTTCTCCGAACTGCTGGCGCGCGTCGAGATCCTGGCACGGCGCAAGCCTCTCGGCAGTGGCGAGCCGACCTCCTACCGGGTCGGTACGCTGGAACTCGACCGTCTGGCGCACAAGGTCTCGCGCAACGGCAAGGAGATTCCCGTCCAGCCACGCGAATTCCGACTCCTCGAATATCTGATGCGCAATGCCGGCCAGGTCGTCACCCGCACGATGCTGCTGGAACACGTCTGGGACTACCACTTCGACCCGCAGACCAACGTCATCGACGTGCACATCTCCCGCCTACGATCGAAGATCGACAAGGGACCGGATGCGCCGTTGCTGCACACGATCCGCGGGGCCGGATACATGATCCGTGACGATCGTCGGTAAGCTTTTCCGGACGACGGCGTTTAAGCTGTCGCTCGCCTATCTCGTCATCTTCGCCATCGGGGCCGGTGTGGTCCTGGGCGGTATCGACTGGGACGTGAACCAGCTCCTCGACGGACAGATCGGCCAGACCATCGAGGCGGAGATCAACGGCCTCACCGAGCAATACGACTCGGGCGGCGTGCGCCAGCTCATCGCCACCGTCGAGCGACGCACCGAGCAGCCGGGATCCTCCCTCTATCTCGTCACCAACTTCGCCGGCGAGCCGCTCGCCGGCAATGTGGCGAGCCTGCCATCCGGGATCATCGACCATCCCGGTCTGATCGAGATCACCTACGAGCGACGCAACGAGGCGCGCGCCAACCATCTGGCGCTGGCCCAGGTCCTGCTTCTGCCGAGCGGATTCCGCCTTCTCGTCGGTCGCGATCTCGAGGAGCGCGAGAACCTGCGCGAGGTGATGATTCACGCGCTCTTCACCTCGCTCGGCTGGGTGATGCTGGTGGGCCTGGTCGGCGGCCTGGTGATGTCGTTCCGGATCCTGCGACGCATCGATGCCATGAACGCCAGTGCCAAATCCATCATGACGGGAGATCTCGCGCGGCGATTGCCATTGTCAGGCACAGGCGACGAACTCGACAGGCTGGCCGAAAACCTCAACGCCATGATCGGCCGCATCGCTGGCCTCATGGTCGGCCTGCGGGAAGTGTCGGATAATATCGCCCACGACCTGCGGACGCCGTTGACCCGCCTTCGCAACGGCGCCGAGGAGGCTCTCCGCTCGGGGGACGATGCGGAGCGCCAGCGCGAGGCCCTGGAGAAGGTCATACGCGAGGCCGACGGACTGATCGGAGTATTTAACGCCCTGCTGATGATCGCTCGCGCCGAGGCGGGTAGCGGCGGCGACGCCATGACGGAAGGGGAGATCGGGCCGATCGTGGCCGACGTCGTCGAGCTCTACGAGCCCTCGGTCGAGGAGCAGGGGCTCACGCTGCGATGTGAGATCGAAGCGGGCCTCGTGGTGCGGATCAATCGCGAGCTGATGGGTCAGTCGATCGCCAACCTCATCGACAATGCGTTGAAGTACGGCGTGCCCCTCGACGGCGGACCTTCGGATGTAACTGTTTCGGTGAAGCGAACCGGCGACAAAGTGGACCTCATCGTGGCCGACCGCGGGCCGGGTATCCCGGCGCAGGATCGCGAGCGCGTCGTCGATCGGTTCGTCCGGCTCGAGGGCTCGAGATCGCGGCCTGGTTCGGGTCTCGGCCTGTCTCTCGTCACCGCCATTGCCCGCCTGCACGGAGGTAACCTTACGCTCACCGACAACGCTCCGGGACTGCGCGTGACGATGAGCCTGCCGCTGTCGTCGAGCCGGATCGTGCCGGCGCGCAGTGGCGAAGGTCAAGCGACGAGCACCCCGGCAAATCTGCCGCCGCGAGCGGTGCTTATTCCTCTCCTGGAAGGGAAGAGTGTCGCCGCGAAGCGGTGACGGGGAGATGGCTGGGAGCGAGTGGCGCTTTGCGCCTTATGCCCCTCTCATCGCCTCGCGTCCGCCGTCAGGCGACGGAGCCCTTCGCGGTCTGAACTCTGCGGCCGGGTAGCTGTGACGGCATTGAGGCCGGCACCGGTGTAATGCGCGAATAGGCGAGACGGGGTGGCGCGATCTGCGGCACCGGGCCGGGAAGGTGGATCATCACGATCGTACCGCGGCCGACGAGCGACCGGATCCTGAGCGATCCGCCGTGCATCTCCACCAGCGAACGCGCAATGGCGAGGCCGAGCCCGGAGCCCTTCATGCCGTTGCTCATCGTGGATCCGGACTGGGTGAAAGGTCGTCCGACGACGGCGATGACCTCCGGCGCCATCCCGACGCCATCGTCCTCGATGAAGAGGTTCGTGCCGCCTTTGGCCGGGCGAACCCGCACGCCGACCTGCCCACCCGTGCCGGTGAATTTCACTGCATTGTCGAGCAGCGACATGATGATCTTGTCGAAGGCGCGCGCATCGGCGTGAAGCGCCGTCCGAGGGTCGACGTCGGCCATCAAGGCGACGGTCTTCTCGGCCGCCCTGTCCTGCAGGTCCGCAAAGGCGGAGCGCAGCGTCTCGGCGACCTCGATCCGCTTCGGCTCGATGCGCACGCGTCCGGAGTCGAGCCGCGCCATCTCGAGGACGTCCGAGATCACGGCCAGGAGATAGCGGCCGCTCGACGCGATATCGCCGGCGTAATCCACGTATTTCGCATTGCCGAGCGGCCCGAAGGTCTCGGCCCCCATCAGCTCCGAGAAGCCGATCACGGCGTTGAGCGGCGTGCGGAGCTCGTGGCTCATGTTGGCCAGGAACTCGGATTTGGCCCGGTTGGCCGATTCAGCCTCGGCCTGCTTTTCGGCGTGGCGTTCGGCAAGCTCGGCCAGTTGCTGGGCCTGGGTTTCAAGCGCCTGACGCGACCGCCGAAGGTCGGCGATCGTGGCCATCAGCCGGCGCTCGGAATCCATGAGCTGCTCGCCGTGATGTTTCAGCGCCGTGATGTCGGTGCCAACCGAAACGTAGCCACCGTCCTTGGTGCGCCGCTCGTTGATCTGCAGCCAGCGGCCGTCGCCGAGTTGGGCCTCGTAGGTGCGTGCTCCGCCGCGAGGACTTTCGCCGAGCGAGATCTGCGTCTGGATCAGTGGCGGTGTGGCCTGGGCGGCCAAAGCGCTATAGGGCGTGCCGACCCGCACCGTATCGGGCTTCAACTCATGTAAGGCCAGGAACTTGGAATTGCAGGTAACGAGGCGGTTGTCGTCGTCCCACAGAACGAAGGCTTCGGAGATGGCCTCGATGGCGTCCCGCAGCCGGACGTCGGCCGTGGCGGTGCGTTCCGCGTTCCGCTTCTCGTCCGAGATGTCCACCGCGATACCGACGAGATGCAGTTCGGAGCCGGTCCCCTCGCGCACGAGCTCGAGCCGGGCCCGCAGCCACACCCAGGCACCCTGGCTGTTGCGCAGGCGGAAGACATGATCGATGGCGGCCGAGCGTGAGGCCGCCACGGTCTCGGCGAGGCGCGACAGGTTGCCGTCCCGCGGATGGACCAGGCTATTGACCTCGCCGAAGGACATGAATTCGGAGCAGGCTTCCATGTCCAGCATGGCATACATCGAGGCCGACCAGTAGATCCGGCCACGGGCGAGGTCCCAATCCCACAACCCGCAGCGGCCGCGATTAAGAGCGGTATCGATGCGGCCGTGAACACGGGCATGGACAGCCTCGACCTCGACGGCACGGTTGGTCTGCCAGAAATAAGCGACCGCGATCACCGTCAGCACGAAAGCCGTCGAGAACAACAGAAAGCCGGATCGGAACGAGGCGGAGCGCCAATCGGTCAGTAGACTGGTCACGGGATGGATGACGGCGATCTGGCCGTAGGGGGCGTCGAGCTGGCGCACGGCGGCCAGGACGTCCTGGCCGTCGGCGAGGTCGATGCGCAGCACGCCCGCCTTGTCGGCGAAGATCGTCAGGGGCTGGGCGGGGCCGAGCAGCTCCGCGAGTTGCTTGCGTGGCTCCGCCAGCGGCGGCAGAGCGGCCACGACATTGCCGGAGAGATCGGAAACCAGGATCTGGCGGCCTTCCGACAGAGCGCGGCCCGGAAGCAGGCGCTGTAGCGTCTCCGCCGGTTTGATCTCGGGATGGTGCGCCAGGGCGACATTGAACTGGTCGGCCGCGAGAGCCGCCACCATTTCGAGATCGCCGACGGCATCGCTGACGGCACGATCCCGCGCATCGCGACACTGGATCACGGCGCCGACAGCAAGCACTGTCATGAAGACGGCAACGAGCAAAGGCACCAGCCGTCGTAACCACGGCTCGTATTCCGCCATACGGCGGTAGCCCGGCTGAGTCAGCGCTCGGGCAAGTCCCTGCAGCGTCCCCGCAGATGCGGATCCGCCGGCCGCGTTTGCACGCGCCATCGATTGCCCCCTCGTATCACCGCCGGATCGAGGGGATGTGCCGCATCTCCGAGACCCACCTCAATGTGATGCGGAAGGGACTGATTTGTCCAGGATCACATTTGCAGGCTGACTGAAAAGTTCACTTGATTTTTAGATTCGCGTCGTGTCCGTCCAGTAGACGCTTGCAGATCATCGACGAAGCGATCGCCCGGCAATATCCTTGACGTCTGGAGACAGTGTTTTCTGGTCTGCGATCCTTTGGAGCGCGGATTCTGCATGGCCACGGCGTACGGGTTCCATGATCCTCCAGGAGCGGAAAGCACCCAGCATGCGGGATGCCACCTGCGGGTTCGAGCCGTCGAGCCTTATGACGGCGTCGGCCACGAGGTCGTAGCCGGCGCCGTCCTGCCGGTGGAACTGCGTGGAATTGGCGCCGAAGGCACCGATCAGCGCATAGACTCGGTTCGGAACCGTCCATGAAAAGGCCGGGTGGTCCATCAAACGCTTGACCCGGTCGAGCGTAGCGATTTCAGGGATGGACGCCTGAAGGGCGAACCATTTGTCCACCACCAGGCTTTGGTGCTGAAAGTCGGCATAGAAACGGGCCAGCGCTCTCTCTCGCGCCGCGCCTGGCATGAGGCTCAGGATTCCCAGCGCGGCGAGGCGGTCCGTCATATTGTCGGCGCGCTCGACCTGCTCCAGGGCCAGAGTCTCGCCCAGCACCGGATCGCCGGCAGCCAGGAACCCGAGTGCGGTATTGCGGAAAGCCCTCCGACCCGCTCCGAGCGCATCGGGCGCATAAGGAGCAGGATCACGGGTCGCATCCAGGACGGCGTGGAACTCCGGCGTGAGTGAGCTCCCGATGATGGCCCTTACGGCCTCACGCGCGGACCGGACAGCGTCGGCATCCACATCCCGCCCGATGTCGTAAGCCAGTTCGCCTTCCGTCGGCAGAGCCAGCACCTGGGCGCAGAAGGCGGGATCCGCCTTGCCGGTGTGGACCACGGCGGCCAACGCCGGTCGCAGGGCGGCCGGATCGGCACTTCCACCCCGCACGCGATCGAGGATCAGCCGGGTGAGCACCGTCTGCGCAGCATCCCACCGGTTGAAGGGGTCGGGATCGTGCGTCATCAGCACCACGAGATCGGCATCGGTGGCGTTCGTGGTCAGTCGCACCGGTGCCGAGAAGCCGCGCAGCAGCGAAGGCACCGTGCCGGGCGCGACATCCTCGAAGCGCAACCGCCGGGTCGGCGTTTCGAGCTCGATGACGTCGTGGGCCAGTTCCATGTCCGACAGGCCGTCGGTCCCACCGGTGCGGATCGGCTGCTCGGCACCGTCGGGGCGCACAAGGCCGAAGCTGATCGGCACGACGAAGGGAAGCTTTTCGCTCTGGCCGGGTGTTGGCGCGGTCGTCTGCTTCAGGTCGAGGGTCAGAGTTCGACTTGCCGCGTCGTAACGGCTCTCGGCCTCGATCCGCGGCGTACCGGCCTGCACATACCAGCGGAAGAATTGGCCGAGGTCGCGCGCCGAGCTTTCGGCGAAGCAGCCGAGGAAATCCTCGACCGTCGCGGCCGTGCCGTCGAACCGGTCGAAATAGAGCTGCATGCCCCGATCGAAGGCATCCTGGCCGACGAGCGTCCGGTACATGCGGATGATCTCGGCGCCCTTCTCGTAGATGGTCGCCGTATAGAAATTGTTGATCTCGGTGTAGGAGTCGGGCCGCACGCTGTGGGCCAGAGGACCTCCGTCCTCGGCGAACTGGCGCGCCCGCAGCGCCCTGACATCGGCGATGCGTTTCACGGCGCGCGACCGCTGGTCCGCCGAGAACTCATGGTCGCGGAAGACCGTCAGTCCTTCCTTCAGGCTCAACTGGAACCAGTCGCGGCAGGTGATGCGATTGCCGGTCCAGTTGTGGAAATATTCGTGAGCGATGACGGTCTCGATCCCGGCATAATCGTTGTCGGTCGCGAGTTCGGGTGTGGCCAGGACGTATTTGTCGTTGAAGATATTGAGGCCCTTGTTCTCCATAGCTCCCATGTTGAAGTCGGAGACGGCCACAATATTGAAGACGTCGAGATCGTAGGCCCGGCCGAAGACCTCCTCGTCCCAGCGCATCGAGCGTTTCAGCGCGTCCATGGCATAGGCGGCCTGTCCCGTCCTGCCGGGCTCGACATAGATGGCGAGCTCGACGTCGCGTCCCTCGCTGGTGACGAACCCGTCCCGCAGGGCGTCGAGCCGGCCGCCGACGACGGCGAAGAGATACGATGGTTTCGGATGCGGGTCGTGCCAGACGGCGAAGTGCCGGTTCGTCCCTGCCACATCCCCGGTCTCGACGAGGTTGCCGTTGCCGAGCAGGACCGGCGCCTCCTCGCGCGACCCCTCGATCCGGGTGGTGAACACCGACAGGACGTCGGGCCGGTCCGGGTAGTAGGTGATGCGGCGAAATCCTTCCGCCTCGCACTGCGTGCAATAGGCTGAGCCCGAACGATAGAGGCCCATGAGCTTCGTATTGGCCGAAGGGTTGAGCACGGTCTCGACCTCGAGCGTGAACAACCGCTGCGGTGGGTTCGCCAAGGTCAGCCGCTCGGACGTGGCTGCGGTGAGGCTATGAGGAACCCCATCGAGGATGACCGACGTGGGGGCGAGTTCGTCGCCGTCGAGGACAAGCGCGGCACCGGCCACACCCTTGGGATTCGGCCGCAGCTTCAGGGTCGAGCGGACGCGGGTCGCCGTCGGATGCAGCAGGATGTCGAGCGCGACGGAGTCGACGAGGTAGTCCGGCACCCGATAGTCGGAGAGGCGGATCGGCTGGTCCTGGTCGCTGCGCATCGGCGATGGTCCGTTCAGGTCAGAGGACGGGGTTATTCGCCGGGGCGCACCGCGACTTGCGTCATCGGGGCGGCAGCGACGGCGGCCGGATCCGGCAGGTTGCGACCGAAATAGATCGCAGCACCGAAGTTGGCGATGCCGAGCACCAGGAGAAGGGCAGGGTTGGGAACCGCGATCCAGGGTGATTGCAGGGCGGCCGTGACGCCGGCTCCGATGATCATGAAGAGGGCGTTCAGCACGCCGACCCCCGCCACCACGCGGGCGCGCCGCTCCGGAGCCGCCCAGGACTGGACGGCCGAGAAGACCGGAACCGAGAAGAGACCGCCGGCGCAGGCGAGACCCATTAGGTCGCAGACGAGCCGCAGACCCGCGCCGCTGTGCAGGAAGGCCGACAGCGAGAGCTGCTCGGTGGCGCGTGCCGCCATCGAGGTGGAATAGCCCGCATCGACCAGGAAGACGCCCATGAAGGCCACCGCCCAGGGCGCATGGCTGAGCACGATGCGGCCGCGCGACAGCCAGCCGGCCAGGAGCGATCCGACGCCGACGCCGACGGCGAAGAACAGGCTGATGGCTGTCTCGACCTCCACCCCCGCCCCGATGCTCTGCTTGACCACGACGGGGATGAGCACCAGCGACACGGATCCGCTGAGCCAGAACCAGCTCGACCCGAGAGCGCCGACCCACATGCGCCGGTCCCGGCGCAGGTCGCCGATCAGCGACCAGGTCGAGCCGATCAGGTTTCGGCCGATCCTGAGGTTCGGCACAGAAGAGGGGGCCGAGGGAACGAACCAGGTCGAGACGAGGCATAGCACCGCCACGACGACGAGTTCGATCATGACCAGCGGCTTGGGGATGCCCTCGAGTCCCGTCAGGCCGCCGGCCGCGAGCCCGAGCAGGATGGCGATGAACCCTGCTCCTTCCACCAGCGCGTTGCCGCCGGTCAGTTCCTCGCGGCGCAGATGATCGGGCAGGATGCCGTATTTGATGGGCGTGTAGAGTGTTGCGATGATGCCGAGCAAAAACAGCGCCGCATAGAGCGCCACGATGGAATTGAACCAGTAGCCGAGGGCGGCGACGACCTGAACCGCCATTTCGGCGAGCTTTAGCCAACGCGCCACTCTCGCCTTGTCATGGCTGTCGGCGAGTTGGCCGCCGAGTCCGGACAGGATGAGCGATGGCAGGATGAAGGCCGCCAGCGCCAGCGTGACGAGCGGCCCGGCATTGTCCGCGCCGACCTTGAACAGGATGATCATGGCCAGCATGTTGCGGACCAGGTTCTCGTTGAAGGCGGAGAAGAATTGGCTCCAGAACAGCGGCGCGAAGCGTCGGGTGAGGAGCAGCGAGAGGTTCATTAGGGGCGGTTCCGGCCTTGTTGCTTCAAAGCCGGGTCCGGCTACGACGAGAAGTCACTCCGCGGCCGTCGCCTCGGCTGCCTTCACCAGCGCCAGCGCGCTATGGGCTGCCGCGACGTCCGAGCCTTCGCCTGAAACGTGTACCGTCGGCAAGGCAAAACCAATCCCGTTCTGGTGAAAGGCTTCCTTGATTAACAGGAGGGCGCGGCGCCGTGACGCGAATTGCACGTCGCCCGGCACGGTCGTCATCTTGGTCTGGAGTTGCACCGCGTAGTCGCCGAACTGCGCCACGCCCTGCAGCTTCATCGGCTTCAGGATCCCGGGGCCGAGTTCCTCGTCGACGGCGAGTTGCTCGCCGATCTTCTTGATGATCTTGCGGACCTGTTCGAGGTCCGTGTCGTAGCGGACGTTCAGCCGAATCTTGTCGACGACCCAATCGCGGCTGAGGTTCTGCACCGCACCGAGCGAGCCGAAGGGGATCGTGTAGAGCGCGCCGCGCTGGTGGCGCAGCTTGACGGAGCGCAGGCTGAAGCTTTCCACGGTCCCCTTGTAGGTGCCGCTCTGGATGTATTCGCCGATGCGAAAAGCGTCGTCGATCAGGTAGAAGATGCCGGAGATGATGTCCTTGACCAGGGTCTGGGCGCCGAAGCCGATCGCGACGCCGACGACGCCAGCGCTGGCGATGAGGGGGCCGATCTCGACCCCGAGCGCCGCCAGCACCATGGTACCGGCGACCGCCGCGAGAGCCGCCAGCGATAGGTTTTTGGTGATGGGCAGCAGCGTTTGCAGCCGGGCGGCGTTGCCGCCGTCGTCGCTAACGTCTCCGGTCTCCACCGTGCCGGCCAGCTTGCGGTCGATGACCGCCACGATGACGTGCCACAGGAAGTCCGACACCAGCACCACCACGATGACGCCGATGATCGCCCGCGCCACGCGGGTCGCAACCACGTCCTGCATGGCGAGGCCTGCGACGTCGAGGCCGATGAGATGGGCCAGGAGGGCCGCGCCGCCCGCGATCATGAGGGTCCGGATCCCCCGTTCCAGGAACACCACTTCGAGCCGGTTCGCCTGAAGCTCGGTCGTTTCCTGGGTCGGTCGCAACACATGGCGGACCGAGCGCTGCGTCACCAGCACGGCCGAGGGCCCTCCCACGGCGAAGAGAAGAATCCAGAAGGGCGTCGCGGCCTGGGCGACGGCAAGGCACCAGAGCGCGACCAGCACCGCCGAGGCGCCGAGACGCAACCACCGGGCTCTGAAATGACGCCAGTCGGTATGAGCGTGATGGAATGTGACGTCGTTCGCCGAGGCCGAAGGCGTGTTCGAACGCGAAGGATAACGCCACACGGTTTCGAGCCCAAGAAGCATCAGCAAGAGCCCGAGCGCATCGATGCAGAGGTCGCGCGACACGGCATCGAAGCCGAAAGCGGTGAGAAGCGTGATGCCCTGCGTTCCGAGGCCGAGCAGGATTCCGGCGATTTGGATCCGGCGAAACAGGAAGTGCGCCACATCCATGTCGACCGGGATGACGCGGAAGCGCGGCGCGCCCGGCGCCAGCAGAAAGCGACCGACCACATTGGACAGGCGGACCACGACAGCGGCCAGCAGCAGCGCCAGAAGGGCTTGTTTGAAACCCGACGTCCACTCGAATGGCAGCACGGCGCCGATGCTGCCGATCGCGAAGGAGAGGATGATGCCGAGACCGTAGGCGAGCCTGACGAAGACCGCCGTGACCCGCTCGTTGACGGTCTGCAGCGGCAGCGCCAGCAGCCAGCCCTGGAAGCGTCGCATGTAGCGGCGGAACAACGCCTCGCCGCCGAAGCCGAGCGCCATGAACAGCGGGACGAAATAGAGGAGACTGAAGGCGTCGCCGCGTCCCAGCATATCGTCGAGCATCAGCCGGGCATGGACGAACTGGCCGGGCAGGCCGGGAACGGCGTGCGCCAGCGTCCCAAGCCTGTCGCGCAATCGCTCGAGGTCGGTGCCGAGGCCGCCCGCCATCGTGTCGGGAACAGGTCCGGCGACCGGCGGTGCCACGCCCGGAGCCTTCCCGATCGCGGCGCGGACCTCCGGATCCTGGACCAGGTCGAGAAGGAGGCGAAGCTTGTCGGGCGTAGCGGCCCCTGCAAGGGTGTCCGGGGGCGTGCTGGCTGCAGCAGCCGGCGAGGCGAGGGGCAGCCAGGCAACCAGCGCCAGAGCCAACAGGAGAGACGGCGTGAAGAGCGAAAGAACCTTGCGCATCTCGGATCCGTCCCCGTGTGAGCCTTCTCGGATGATAGGCGATGTCGCCCCGCTTCGCCTATGACTGGCGGCAGAACCGAACCTCGTGCTACTGCCCCGCCCGATGTCCTCCGACGACTGCCGTCCGACGGATCGTCCTTCGACCGGAAGCCCAAGCTCGTGACACAGACCGCCCCCACACCTGCCGACAATGGCGCCCTGGATCCGCGCCGCAGCTTCCAGGGCCTGATCTTGGCGCTGCAGCGCTTCTGGGCGGGGCAGGGCTGCGTGGTGCTCCAGCCCTACGACATGGAGGTCGGTGCCGGTACCTTTCATCCCGCCACGACGCTGCGCTCGCTCGGGCCTAAGCATTGGCGCGCGGCTTACGTGCAGCCCTCGCGTCGTCCCAAGGATGGACGCTACGGCGAGAACCCGAACCGACTGCAGCATTATTACCAGTTCCAGGCCATCCTGAAGCCCTCGCCGCCCGACCTGCAGGACCTCTATCTCCGCTCGCTGGCCGCTATAGGCATCGACTTGGCGCTGCACGACATTCGCTTCGTCGAGGACGATTGGGAGAGCCCGACTCTGGGCGCCTGGGGCCTCGGCTGGGAGTGCTGGTGCGACGGCATGGAAGTGTCGCAATTCACCTATTTCCAGCAGGTGGCCGGCGTCGAATGTTCGCCCGTCTCGGGCGAACTCACCTACGGGCTCGAGCGCCTCGCCATGTATGTGCAGGGCGTCGAGAACGTCTACGATCTCAACTTCAACGGGCTCGATGGCGAGGCTCGCATCACCTACGGCGATGTCTTCCATCAGGCGGAGGAGGAATATTCGAGGTTCAACTTCGAATATGCCGACACGGCCCTGCTGTTCCAGCATTTTAAGGATGCCGAGGGCGAGGCGAAATCTCTGCTCGAGAAAGGCGCACCCGAAGCCGAAGGCGAGCGCCATCGGCTGGCGCTGCCAGCCTATGACCAGACCATCAAGGCCTCGCATCTCTTCAACCTGCTCGACGCGCGCGGCGTGATTTCGGTAACGGAGCGGCAGAGCTACATCCTGCGCGTGCGCGACCTCGCCAAAGCCTGCGGCGCCGCGTGGTTGCAGACCGAGGGCGGCGGGGCATGAGACGAGTTGCTGTCTCGCTATAAGCGGACTAACTTCAGTGAACTAACTCTATCGGAGCCGCCATGGAGACGTTCAACATTCACGAAGCGAAGACGCATCTGTCCAAGCTCGTCGAGCGGGCCGCCAAAGGCGAATCCTTCGTCATCGCCAAAGCGGGAAAGCCGCTGGTCAAGATCGTGCCGTTGGAGCCCGTCGAGAAACCAAAGAGGCGCATTGGTTTCCTCAAAGGGGTTTATACAGTCCCCGACGACTTCAAGGCCTTCGGCCGTGAGGAGATCGAGGAGATGTTCTACGGTTCCAAGGGTTGAGGCTGCTGCCCGACACCCATCTCCTCGTCTGGCTCGCGGATGGCTCTTCTGCGATGCCAGATGAGGCCGCAGATCTGATGCGAGACCCCGACAATGATGTTGTGTTCAGCGTCGCGTCTTTGTGGGAGGTAGCGATCAAATTCGCCCTCGGGCGTCCCGAGTTCGATCTAGACCCACGAGTCCTACGCAGGGGCCTGCTCGACAATGGTTTTTCCGAGCTGCCGGTCACGGCACAACACGCTCTAGCGATTATCCTGCTACCACCGATCCACAAGGATCCTTTCGACCGCCTCCTCATCGCGCAGGCCACGGTGGAGGGAGTGACACTCCTCACCGCCGACGCGACGATCCTGCGCTATCCCGGCCCCATCCAGCGCGTCTGACGTCAGCCGCGGTTTCGAAGATCCCCATGCCCGACCTTCTGCTCGAATTGTTCTCCCAGGAAATCCCCGCCCGCATGCAGGCGCAGGCCGCGGCCGACCTGAAGCGTCTCGTGACGGACGCGCTGGTTTCGGCGGGGCTGCTCTACGAGGGCGCCCAGGGCTTCGCCACGCCGCGCCGTCTGGCGCTGCAGGTCGCCGGGCTGCCGGCGCGCCAGCCGGACACCCACGAGGAGCGCAAGGGGCCGCGCGTCGGCGCGCCCGATGGCGCCATCCAGGGCTTCCTGAAGAGCGCCGGCCTTCGCTCCATCGATGAGGCCAAGGTCGTCGAGGACAAGAAGGGCAGCTTCTACGTCGCGCATCTGCATAAGGCCGGTCGGCCGACGGCCGAGGTCGTGGCCGAGATCATGCCGGGGCTGATCCGCGGCTTCCCCTGGCCGAAAAGCATGCGCTGGGGGGCGAGTTCGGCCGCGTCCGACACGCTGCGCTGGGTTCGCCCGCTGCAGTCGATCCTATGCACGTTCGGGGCCGAGACCGAGGACCCGGAGGTCGTGCCCTTTACGATCGATGGCATTGCGTCGGGCGACGAGACGCGCGGGCACCGTTTCATGGCGCCCGGCGCCATCAAGGTGCGGCGCTTCGACGATTACGTGCCCTCGCTGCAGGCCGCCCACGTGGTTCTCGACGCCGGCCGCCGCGCCGACATCATTCGCCACGATGCCCGAGACCTCGCCTTCGCGGCGGGCCTCGAGGTCGTGGAAGACGAGGCTCTGTTGGCCGAGGTCTCGGGTCTCGTCGAATGGCCGGTCGTGATGATGGGCCGCTTCGACGAACCCTTCCTGGCCATCCCGCCGGAAGTGATCCGCGCCACGATCCGCGCCAACCAGAAATGCTTCGTGACCCGCCGGCCGGATGGGGAACTGGCCGACCGCTTCGTTCTGGTGTCGAACATCGTGGCCTCGGACGGAGGCGCCACCATCGTGGCCGGCAACGAGCGCGTCGTGCGGGCCCGCCTCTCGGATGCCCGCTTCTTCTGGGAGGCCGACCTCGGCACCCGGCTCGAGGAGCGTGTGCCCAAGCTCGACAGCATCGTCTTCCACGAGAAGCTCGGCACGCAAGGCGAGCGCGTCCACCGCATCGCCGCACTGGCGCGCGACATCGCTCCGCAGGTCGGCGCCGATGTCGGAGAGGCCGAACGCGCCGCTCGCCTGGCCAAGGCCGATCTCGTCTCCGAGATGGTGGGTGAATTTCCCGAGCTTCAGGGCCTGATGGGGCGCTACTACGCGGCGGCGCAGGGCGAGACGCCGGCGGTGGCCGCTGCGCTCGAGGACCACTACAAGCCCCAGGGACCCTCCGACCGCGTACCGGCCGAACCGGTGTCGATCGCGGTGGCGCTGGCCGACAAGCTCGATACGCTGATCGGCTTCTGGGCCATCGACGAGAAGCCTACCGGTTCGAAGGATCCTTTCGCACTGCGGCGCGCCGCGCTTGGCGTCATCCGCATCGTGATCGAGAACGGGTTGCGGCTGCGACTCCGCCATGAACTCACGCTGCACGGCCTCGTCTTCGCCACGCGGTCCTTCGCCGAAGAGGACCGACGCATCGCCGAAGCCCGCGAACTCCTGTCGCGAACGCTGCGTGATCCGGCGCTCGACACCACCATCGCCATCGCGGCCGAACTCTCGCCGTCGCTCGACGCCCGCTGGGTCGAAGCTGCCGAGATCGCACATCGCCGGGCGCTCGACCTCATGGGGTTCTTCGCCGACCGCCTGAAGGTCTATCTGCGGGACAAGGGCGCGCGTCATGACCTCATCGACGCCGTCTTCGCTCTTCCGGGCCAGGACGACCTCGTGCTGATCGTGCGGCGCGTCGCGGCGCTTGGATCGTTTCTCGACACGGAAGATGGTCGCAACCTCCTCGCCGGCTATCGCCGGGCCGCCAACATCCTCAAGGCCGAGGAGAAGCGCGACGGAGCGGGGGCTTTCGAGAGCTTCTACGATACGGCCTTGCTCGACCTGCCCGAAGAGCGAGCCCTGGCGGAGGCGCTGCTTCGCGTCGAGGTCGAGGTGGCCGAGCACGCCGGAACGGAGGATTTCGAGGGAGCCATGCGGGCGCTGGCGAGCCTTCGGGCGCCGGTCGACAGCTTCTTCGAGCGCGTGACCGTCAACGCCGACGACCCGGGGCTGCGGTTGAACCGGCTGCGCCTCCTCGCCGCCCTGCGCCGCACCATGACGGGCGTCGCGGACTTTGGCCGCGTCGCAGGGTAGGCTCACGCCTTCCTACCTCTCCATCGTCATGGCCGAGCGTGTCCCGGCCACCCACGCCATGCGGCGCTTCGGCGGCTGCCGAGAGCGCACTCCGGGCTGGCTCACCCGTGCAGGTCGCTGCGGCGTGGGTGGCCGGGACGAAGCCCGGCCATGACGGTGGAGAGGTGTGGAGACAGTCGCTCAATCGGCGTCGAACGGCTCCGCACCGGATGCCTGCCCGTCGGCGCCCAGCGTGATCTTCTCGATGCGCATCTCCGCGTTGCGCAGCAGGGCGTCGCAATGTTTTTTCAACACTTCGCCGCGCTCGTAGATGGCGATCGATTCCTCCAGGGGCACGCTGCCCCGCTCGAGCCGTGTCACGATCTCCTCCAGTTCCGCCAGCGCCTTCTCGAAGGGCAAAGCGGCGATCTCGCCCAAGACTGCCTGATCCAAACCGAAACCTCGCAACCGCGTCCGTCGAACTACCATGGAGACCCCCGCCGAGAAGGCAAGGGCGTCTCTCCGGCCCTCTGAGATCAGTCCCCATGAGTCATGACACGACACGGCCTCCGCCGAGGCTGATCAAACGGCACAGCGCGCTGGTGCGCGCCACACACTGGGTCAACGCACTCTGCCTCGTCCTGCTGCTGATGAGCGGCCTGCAGATTTTCAACGCCCATCCGGCGCTCTATATCGGCAAAGCATCGACTTTCGATGCTCCAGTTTTCGCAATTGATTCGCGAGATGTTGGAGGGAAAACCGAAGGTTACACGGCCCTCTTCGGCCACAGCGTGAATACGTCCGGGGTGCTGGGCCTGTCCAACGTCGCCGGCCAGCCGACGGAGCGCGCCTTTCCGAGCTGGATCACGCTGCCATCGAACCAGGACCTGTCGACCGGCCGCCAATGGCATTTTCTGATGGCCTGGCTGCTGGTGATCAACGGGCTCGCCTATCTCGTTTACGGCCTCGTTTCGCGCCACTTTGCCCGGGACATCGTGCCGGACCGTGCCGAACTGGCCCATACGGGCCAGGCCGTCGTCGACCATCTGAAGCTGAAGTTCCCGCATGGCGAGAACGCCCGGCGTTATAATGTCCTGCAGAAACTTGCCTATTTCGGCGTGATCTTCGTCGCGCTACCGCTCATCGTGCTGGCCGGCTGGACCATGTCGCCGGGGCTCGACGCCGTCTTCCCGTTCCTCACCACCGCCTTCGGCGGGCGTCAGACGGCCCGAACCATCCACTTCGTCGTGGCCTTCGGGCTCGTGGGGTTCTTCGTGGTCCACATCGCGATGGTGCTGCTGACCGGCGTCTTCAACAACATGCGCTCGATGATCACCGGATGGTTCGACACGGGTGAAGCCAAGGACGGGGAGGCGACCCATGCGTGATCTCGGACAGAGCCGCCGCGGGTTGCTGAAGGGCGGGCTCGCCAGCCTGGGAGGCCTGGCCCTGGCGGGCTGCGACGGCGGCGCCGATAATCCCATCATCCAGAAGCTCTTCGCCGCTGAAGCCGCGCTGACCTACAAGACGCAATCGGCGTTGCTGGGGCCGGATGCGCTGGCCACGGAATATACCGCGGCCGACATCAGCACGATCTTCAAGCCCAACGGCTCCACGGCCCCGGATGGCGATGCCTATAAGGCGCTGGCCGATAAGGGTTTCGCCGACTTCAAGCTGAAGGTGGACGGCCTCGTCGAGCACCCCGGGGAGTGGAGCCTCGCGGAACTCAGGGCCATGCCGTCGCGCACCCAGATCACGCGGCACGACTGCGTCGAGGGCTGGAGCTGCATCGGCAAGTGGTCGGGGGTCAAGCTGTCTCACCTCCTCGAGACCGTCGGGGTCAAGCCGGAAGCGCGGTTCGTCGTCTTCCACTGTGCCGATACGCCGGATCAGGCGTCGTTCGGCGACGAGCCGGCGCATTTCTACGGATCCATCGATCTTCAGGCCGCCCGCCATGTTCAGACGATCCTCGCTTACGACATGAACGACAAGCCTCTCGACATTTCGCACGGTGCGCCGCTGCGCCTGCGCGTCGAGCGTCAACTCGGCTACAAAATGTCGAAATACGTGCTGCGCATCGAACTCGTGGATTCCTTCGCCAAGATCGGCGACGGCCACGGCGGCTATTGGGAGGACAACGGCTACGCTTGGTACGCCGGCGTTTGATCGGCGGACCGCAGCGCCGGGACCTCGATGCGGAACACCTCGCCTTCGAAACAGTCCCGGCCACGCCCGATGGCGCGGATGGCCTCGATCATCGCGCCGTCACGGTGCAGCGCGGCATCGGCCAGAGCCACGAGCCGCGGGTTCGGCGTGGCGCTCGGCGAGGCGGCGCGGAGGCGAGCCGCAATGTCGCTCGGCTCCGCAAGAGGATCGAGCGCGCAGGCCACCGCAAAGGCTGCGGCCGTCGAGCGGCTGACGCCGGCATAGCAGTGGACGAGCAGCGGGTGGCTGCGGTCCCAGGCGCGTGCGAAACTCAGGAGCTCGGCCATGTGAGCCTCGCCCGCGAGCGTGTGACCGGCTTGCGGTTCGGCGATGTCCGAGAGATCGAGCACGAGGCGGTCGATCCCCAGCAGGGGCGGAACCGCCGCCTGCTGGTCCCGCGCCAGTAGCGTGACGACCCGGCGCGCGCCGCTGTCCGCCAAAGTCTCGAACAGGCGCGACAGCGGGCACACGACGATCATGCCGCGCGATCTCTATCGATCCCGAGCGCGTGGCAGCGCTCGATGAAGTCGGCCTCGACGCGATCGGAACTGCGCGGCGAGAGCCAAGCGGCAAAGGTCTCGAGACCCGGTTCGGCCGGCCCCAGCACCGCCATGGCCTCGGCCTCGTCGAAACCGGCCAGCAGAACGGCTTCGAGCCGTGCCGCGGCGCGATCGGCCTGTTTGATCAAGGCCAGCAGGTCTAGATCCGGCTCCGGCAAGCCGAAGCGGGTGAGAATGGCGGAGAAGAGCCGCGTCTCCACCGCCTTGTAGGCGTCCCCCACGCAGGCCTTGAAGGGCGAGATCAAGTCGCCGACGACATATTCGGGCGCGTCGTGGAGCAGTGCGATCAGCCGGGCGGGACGGTCGGTCGAAGGCGCGATATGGCCGACCAGCGCTTCGACAAGCAGCGAATGCTGCGCCACCGAGAGAACGAACGGACCGCGCGTCTGCCCGTTCCAGCGCGCCACGCGGGCCAGTCCATGCGCGATATCGTAGAGGTCGATATCGGCCGGTGCGGGCGCGAGGAGGTCGAGCCGTCGTCCGGACAGCATGCGCTGCCACGCGGGACCGTTCGTTCCCCATGAACTTGCGGTGGGCATCGTGTCGCTCACGCGAGCACCAGCGACAGATGCACGCCGTCGGCGATAGCCGGAGCGCCGAGCGCCGCCGCATCGGTGGCGCGGTCGATGCGCACCGTGGCGAGCCCCCGGCCGGCCACGCTCGTTCCCATCGTGCCGATGGCAATTTCGCCAACCGTAATGTCGCAACCCGCTGCCGGGGCCGGACCGTCGAAGGTGACGGCGATGATGCGTTTTCTCGCCGTTCCGCGGTGGTGGACCCGCGACACGACCTCCTGGCCGACGTAGCAGCCCTTGCCGAAATCCACGCCCGCCAGGCGGTCGAGGTTGGCGTCGTGCGGAAAAGCATCGCCGTAGCCGAAGTCGCGCCCGCCATCCGGCACGCCGAGCGCGATGCGATGCGCCTCGTAGGTGGCGCGCGCCGCCGGATCAGGCTTGAGGCGCTCTCCGATGCTGCGCGTTCCAAGATCGGGATGGCGGGGATCGCGGAAGCCGGGTCCGGCCGGCCAATGGGCCGTGACTCCGAGGTCCGCGCTGCGGTCCGCGATCTGCACGGCGGCGCGCAGGCGATACATCGTCAGCTTCTTGGCGAGATCGGCGGCGAGACCCGCGGGGCAATCCAGCAGGAAGCGGTCGGATCCCGCTTCGGGCGATGCGTCGGCCAGGATGAAGTCGACGACGATCTTGCCCTGAGGGCTCAGCAGGGCCGCATAGCGTGCTTCACCCTGCCGAAGAGCCGCGACATCGTTGGTGACGAGGCGCTGAAGCAGGGCTCGTGCATCGCCGCCCTCGACTTCGACGACGCCGCGATCGTCGAGAAACGCCGTCGTCATCAAAGACCCCGTCCGATCGAGACTGCCGGATCGCTGTCCGATCCAGCCGAGATAAAGGCCCGCGCCGACGGTGCAAGAGGCAGAGAGCTGGAGCGTCGAAGTACGCGAACCCGGTGTCCGACCTTACTGTCGGGTCAGGACGGAAAATTCGCCATGGCGGACGCGCTCGGGGAGGCGTTCCGCGAAAGTCGCTACCGCATCCTCGCCATAACAGCCCACCAACTTCTGAAACGCCACGAACAGCGCCGCCTGGGTCATGCTGTCCTCATCGAGCCCATCGAGTTCCGCTTCCGCGAAAGTCTCCATGAGGATCGACATCGCGATCTGCCGCTCTTCGGCGGCGGCGAATCGGTCCTGCTGCTCGGTGGTCATATCCATCATGGGCGATCTATAACGTCTCGAATGGCCTGAAAACAGACTACTCTTCACGGATCGTTAACGGAACGGGTCCCACTCGCTTTAGTTGGAGCTGTTGCTTTGTGGTGCCAGTGCCGTGGCTGATGAGCCGCGCGATCGGTCAGGTTCCGCCATAGCGGGAGGCGAGTTCGCGGGTCAGACGGTCGACCTGGGACAGCGCGCGAGCGATCACCAGCCGAGCCGAGGGCGTGCAACTCCGGTAAGACGCCCCATAACCGTGGTAGCCTCTGTTGTAGGTTCCGGCGAGGCGATTGCGGCGCAGGCTCGTGTGCGCCTCGGCCTCGATCAGCGCCGCCATCCTGCTACGGAACTCGGCCGCGTCGCCGTCACCGCAGAGCTCGCGCAGCAGCGCCAAAGTGCCGAGCCGCTCCGCCAGCGCCTCGATCTGCGGTTCGTAGGGTGGAAGCCCTTCGGGGTCACCGGTGGAGGGGGGTGGTGTGAGAGCACCCGCCACGGGAGGCAGGGGCGGGTTCGTCGGCAGGGACTGGGCCGAGGCTGCGGCGGCGAGCCAAACGCTCGCCAGACCGGCAAGTGTCGGAAGCCAGCGCGGCCTCTGCGTCATCGGCGGTCCATCAGGGCGGCAGCCCGGAGCAGAATGGCGGGGAGCTGCGGTGTCGTGGCGAGGTCGTCTACGGCATCCGGAGCGATCCAAAGCGTCCGCAGGGCTTCGGGCCCGGTGGTGGCTTCGCCCGACACCCATCGTGCCACGAAGGACGTCACCACGAAATGCGCCGCAACGCGGCCTTCGGAGTCCCGTTCGATCACTTCCACATGATCGTTGAAGCCGACGATCTCGGCCTCCACGCCCGTCTCCTCGCGAAGCTCCCGCAGCGCCGCTTCGCGGATCGTCTCGCCCGGCTCGACGAGCCCGCCCGGCAGCGAGAAGCAACGCGCCCCCGGCGGCACGGCCCGTTCCGCCAGCAGCACGAGGCCGTTCCGGAACACCGCGACGCTGGCGGCGAGGAACGGCCGGCTGGGATAGGCGCGCTGGTCGGCGAAGCTCGGCGGGGGCGAGCCCGCGGCCGTCGGCGTCAAACGTGCTGCCCGCCGTTGATGTGAATTTCGGCACCGTGCACGTAGCTCGATTGTTCAGTGCAGAGGAAGTAGATAGCCTTGGCGACCTCCTCCGGCGTGCCGAGCCGCCGCATCGGCAGCGTATCGACGATCTTCTCGGTGCCGGGAGACAGGATGGCGGTGTCGATCTCGCCGGGCGAGATGGCGTTGACCCGCACACCCAGCGGCCCGAAGTCGGCCGCCATTTCGCGCGTCAGCGAGGCGAGAGCGGCCTTGGACGTCGCATAGGCGGCGCCCGCGAAGGGGTGGACGCGCGAACCCGCGATCGACGTCACGTTGACCACGGACCCCTGAGCCTGCTGCAACTCGGCAATCAGGCCGCGGGCCAGCATGACGGGCGCGTAGAAGTTGACCTGGAAAACCTTCTTCCAGTCGGCGATCTCGGTCTCGAGCGTACCGAGCCGCGAGCCGCCGGTCCCCTTGGGAGAAATGCCGGCATTGTTGACCAGGGCGTCGAGCCGTCCCTCGGGCAGGCGCTGGCGCACGTCGCCGATTGCCTTGACGATGTCGTCCGGGTCGCCGAGATCGACTTGCAGATGATCTTCGGGCCCCATCTCCCAGGGACAGTTCTCCGGAAAGGCATGGCGCGAGCAGGTGATGACCCGCCATCCAGCCGATGAGAAGCGTTTCACAGTGGCGTGGCCGATGCCGCGAGACGCGCCGGTGAGCAGCATCGTGCGGCGCGGCCCCCCCTGGTTCGAAGACCGGGACATGGAAGGCATGGACATGTTGTGGGTTTCGCGTCGCGGTGCGGAGGGACCGGGGAGGTGCCGCGGTCGTCGCCGCTCCCCTGCCAAGTTGCCATCACGTTAGCCGGTCGCCCCCCTCGCTATCAAGGACGGCGAAGCGGAAGCCATCGACCCTTTCCGTCAGCCGGGACCTCAGGGATAGAGACGCTGCTTGGACCAGTCGGCCGTGGGCCAGGGGGCTGTGACGGTATCGCGGCGAAACACGATGCGATCATGAAGCCTGTTGTCGCGGTCGGCCCAGAATTCGATTTCGTAGGGCACCACCCGGAACCCGTGCCACTGGACCGGGCGGGGAATGGGCTTGTCGCGATAGAGGGTCTCGAGTTTTGCAACGTCGTCTTCCAGGGTGGCCCGGCTGTCGAGAGGGCGGGACTGACGGCTGGCGATCGCTCCCAACCGGCTCCGCGGATGGCGGCTCTGGAAATAGGCGTCGGATTCGATCTCCGACACGATGTCGACGGAGCCGCGCACCCGGATCTGCCGGTTCAGGCTCTTCCAATAGAGCACGAAGGCGGCTTCCGCCTTGACCTTCAGTTCCTCGCCCTTGGCGCTCTCGGCATTGGTGTAGAAGACGAAACCGTGCTCGTCCTTGCCCTTCAGAAGCACGGTCCGAACGTTGGGACGTCCGTCGGCATCGACGGTCGCGAGCGCGATGGCATTGGGATCCCGCGGTTCGCTCGCCTTGGCGTCCGCCATCCAGGCGTCGAACAGCGCGTCGGGATCGTCGCTCAGGGTGAAGTCACTCGCAATTAACGCATTCACGTTAGGTCCTTCCCTGTCGCGTAGCGTTGGGGGATGACACGGTGAAACCAGAAAGGCTTCGCCGGTTTGACAGTCGCGCCGTTGGTCTAGCCCGCGCCGTGGCGACGAACAATCGGGCGCATCGCCTCGCCGTACGGGCGATGCTTCTCCTGCTGGCCGGCGGATTGGCGCAGGGATGCTCGATGAGCATTCCGATCGGCGGCCTCGAGGCCGACCACACCGCGACGGGGTCGATCGGGAAAACCACCGTTGTCCTTTCTCCGGCCCTCGATCAGGAGGACCTTCGCCGTGCCAGAGCCGCTTTGGCCATCGCCCTCGATCCGCAAGGCAACGGCGCCCGCGTGGCATGGCAGAACCCGCTGAGCGGCGCTCATGGCGCCTTCGCGGCTGCCGCCCCGCCCTTCGCCGAGCATGATCGCGTCTGCCGAGCCTTTACGGGAGACGCGGCTCCGGGCGGCAGCACGGCCAGCAAGCTCACCGGCTCCGCCTGCCGTGACAGCGACGGAACCTGGCAGATCCGGAGCGGCGCCGACATCAAGGCCTGACGGGCTCGATTTCAGCTGTGGATGACGTCGGGGCTGCTTGCTGCAGCGCGGCCGGCATACCATTTGACCGGATGGTTCTTGAGCCGCGTCCCGTCGGGCGCGTGCCGACGATGGGTCAATTATGCGCGATCCCTACACGGTTCTCGGCGTCACGAAGTCGGCCGATGCCGCCGAGATCAAGAAGGCGTTCCGCAAGCTCGCCAAGAAGTATCATCCCGATCAGAGCAAGGAGCCCAAGGCCAAGGAGCGCTTCACCGAGGCGAATGGTGCCTACGAGATCCTGGGCGATGAAACGAAGCGCGGCCAGTTCGATCGCGGCGAGATCGACGCCGAAGGCAAGCCGCGCTACGCGGGCTTCGGCGGCGGGGCAGGTGGTGCCGGAGGCGGAGGCTTCGACTTTAACGATTTCGGTGGTGCCTCCCCGTTCGGGCGCCAGACGCGCGGCTCCGGCTTCGACGCCAACGACATCTTTGCCGATCTGCTGAACGGTGGCCTGAGAGGGGGTCGGCGCGCCGCCCAGCAGCCGACGCGGGGGGAGGACGTGACGGCCTCCGTCTCGGTCCCGCTCGAGGATGTGGTGAAGGGCGGGACGGCGCGCGTCACGCTGCCGACCGGCCGGACGCTCGAGGTGAAGGTGCCGGCCGGCATGGAGGACGGCAAGGCCATCCGCCTCAAGGGCCAGGGTCACGACAGCCCCACCGGTGGAGCTTCGGGCGATGCCATCGTGACGGTGCGCTACGCGCCTCACAAGCAGTTCCACATCGAGGGGCGCGACCTCCGCCTCGATCTTCCCGTGACGCTCTACGAGGCGGTCTTGGGCGCCACCGTGCCCGTGACGACGCTCGACGGTTCGGTGGAGATCACACTGCCGCCCGGAGCCAACAAGGGCCGCACACTGCGTCTGCGCGGCAAGGGACTGCCGGGACCGACCGGTGCCGGAGACCTCCTGGTGACGCCGCGCGTCGTTTTGCCGGACCGTGCCGCTCCGGATCTCGAGGAACTGGCGCGCCGCTGGCGTGACGAACATCCTTACGACCCGCGCGCCAAAGCCTAGAGGCTTGGCGCGGATCGGCAGTCAGGGGACCAGGTCGGCATCTCCGGCCTGGATCCGGACCGCTTCGACAAGGGACGGTGCGCTGCGCGCCATCCACGCGGAACCGTGGCTGCTGGTCAAGGCATAATCGTAGGCGACGTCGGCCCAGGAGGCCGACGACACTGGGTCGGAACCCTCGTGTCTCGTCGACGATAATGCGCGTGCACCTGTCGATCGTGATAGGGTCAAGCCTAGCCGATCCGAGTTGTTGGCATAGACCAGGAAGGCGGCCGGTCCATGGGACCCGGGCAGGATGCGGCCCCCGAGCAAGGTCCAGCCTTGGCGGCCGAGGTCGGGGATCCGGGCTTCCGGACCAAGCCGCCGCTGGATCCAGCGCGTCAGTTTCGGGACTTCCGCAGCCGTCAGTTCGACCGGGCGCAGCGCGTCGTCGACGAAGGTCCGATGTGCGTCCACGGCCACATCTGACAATGGGCGATCACCGGAGCGCTGTTCGATAGCGGCGTCGCCCAGGGCAGGTGCCGCAGGGTGGGACAGGCCGGCATTGGCGAGCCCCAGGCTGGCCAGCGCGCCGAGGGCGAAACCCACCAGCGCCATCCCGACGGAGGTCGTCACGAGGACACCACGCGCGAGACCTGATCCCTGCGAGGGTCCCCGCGGCATGGCCTCTTCGGCAGCGTCCGGACGCGTCGGCACCGTGTGAGCCATCAGCCGCGCCGGGACCGGCTCGTAGAGCACGGAGGCGAACATCGTCCTGAGGCTTTCGTTCTGCCGCTTCCAGCCATCAAGCCGGGTCCGCGCTTCGGAATCAGACGCGAGGGACTCGGCGAGTGCATTCGATCGGGCGGGATCGATCCGGCCGTCGACGAACCCGTTCAGATCCGCTTCGTCGAAGGTCGCGTCGTTTGTCCGGGTCATGCAGCTTTATTTCACGAGGCGGAGATGCGCGCCATCACCTTGGCGGGCTCGATCTCCGGCGCGGGAGGCGCGGCCAGCGACACCGGTATCAGCCCGGGCGAGGAGGTCGCGCGCCTGGGTGAGCCGTGCGAATATTTGAGTGAGATCGAGATCGAGGATCTGCGCAACCTGGGCATAAGGAAGGCCCGCCACGGTGGTCAGGAGAAGCACTTCGCGGAAGTCGAGGGGCAGGGCGTCCAGACGAATGATGTCTTTCGGCAGGAACGGGAGGGGCGCTCCAGCGTCGCTTTCCACCATCGCCACTGGAGCGCGGTTGCGCAGCCGGTTCAGACGGATGAGAGCGGCGAAGCACCATACCGCAAGCGGCAGGCCCTGTTTCGGAAAGTCGGCTCGCGCCGCCAGGATGATCGTTTCCTGAACGAGATCGTCGGCCCCACCGGCCGCGTGCCCTCGTACGAGCGTCCGGGCAAACCGCCGGAGATGCGGGGTGAGCTTACCGAAATCGTCCGTGAAACCCGGCATGCTGATCTGATCCGCGCTCGGCAAGACGTTAATGCTTGGTAACCATCTTAGCCGAAGGTGAACCCGATGCCCATGCCGCAACGGCGATGTTCAGCAAATTTTAACCGAACAATCGCCGCATTCGCCGCCACAGCGGCCTGCCGCACTGTGCCGGGTGGTACTTCCTGAATTCGGAAGATGCGCCAGCGACTTGCAGTCGGTGCGGCAACTCCTGTCGCGATAGACCGAGCGTGTTCCCACCGCGCGTCCCGCACTTTCCACGCGCGTCCCCGATGGGTTAAGGAGAGCCAAAGCGCACCGGTGCCGGCTCCTGCAAGGCGAGTCCGATGCCCCGGGCGGAGCCTTTGGAATTTTTGATGTCAGATACGCCCAGCACAGCCGCCGCTTCGGGATCCTCCATTCTCGCCGGCCGGCGTGGCCTGATCATGGGTTTGGCCAATAATCGCTCGATCGCCTGGGGAATTGCCAAGGCGGCCCGCGCCGCCGGTGCCGAGCTCGCCTTCACGTACCAGGGCGAGGCTCTCGAGAAGCGCGTGCGCCCCCTCGCTAAAGAGGTCGACGGCCTCGTCGTCGGCCATTGCGACGTGACCGACGCGGCATCCATCGACGCCGTCTTCGCCGAGGTCGAGCGCACCTGGGGCAAACTGGACTTCATCGTCCATTGCATCGCATTCTCGGACAAGGACGAGCTGACCGGACGTTACATCGACACGTCGGAAGAGAACTTCACGCGGTCGCTGGCCATCTCTTGCTATTCCTTCACGGCCGTGGCGCAACGGGCCGAGAAGCTGATGACCGAGGGTGGCTCCATGCTGACCCTGACCTATTACGGCGCCGAGAAGTGGATGCCGCACTACAATGTCATGGGAGTCGCCAAGGCGGCGCTCGAGGCCTCGGTGCGATACCTCGCGGCCGATCTCGGCGAGAAGAACATCCGCGTCAACGCGATTTCGGCGGGTCCCATCAAGACGCTGGCAGCGTCGGGGATCGGCGATTTCCGCTACATCCTGCGCTGGAACGAACTCAACGCTCCCTTGCGACGCACCGTGACGATCGAGGAGGTCGGCGAAAGCGCCGCCTTCCTGCTCTCACCCATGTCGCGGGGCGTCACGGGCGAGATCCTGCACGTCGATGCCGGCTATCACATCGTCGGGATGAAGAACCCGGCCGCGCCCGACATCGCCGTCAAGGAGAGCGGGCACTGAGCGCCGCCGGCCCGCGTCGGTTCTTCTTCGTCCGTCACGGCGAGACGGCCTGGAACCGTGAGGGACGGTTGCAGGGTCAGCGGGATACGGATCTCAACCCTCTCGGCCGGCGCCAAGCCACGGCGGCCGGCCGGACGTTAAAGCGCGTTCTCGACGATCGCGGCCTGCGGGCGAGCGATCTCGGCTTCGTGGCGTCGCCTCTCCTGCGGACGCGCGACACGATGGAGATCCTCCGCACCGAACTCGGCGAAGGGCTTCAGCCCTGCAGCTTCGACGACCGGCTGAGGGAGATGTCCTTCGGCGCCTGGGAGGGGCGCAGTTGGGACGACCTGAAACGCGCCGAGCCTTCGACGATCGCGGCACGGCGGCGTGACACCTGGTCCTTCGTGCCACCTGACGGCGAGAGCTATTGCATGCTGCTCGACCGCGTGATCCCTTGGCTAGCGGATCTCGCACCCGATACGATCGTGGTGGCGCATGGCGGCGTGGCGCGCGTTCTTCTGCACCATGTCGCGGGACTTGGGACGGAGCGCGCCACCACGGCGGACATTCATCAAGGGCGCGTGCTGCTCTTCGACGGAGGTGTAGCGCACTGGATTTGATACGGCGATCACCGTGGCCAGGGCTGAAACATAAATGGTCAGCGCCTGTTCATCGGTTCCGTCCTATCCAAAATCAAGAAGACGCGAAGGACGCCACCGCGACACCGGCGGGCGGTCCTGGGTTACGCGACGCGTCGAAACCCCTTAAGACCCTCGTGGCCGAACATGGGCGCCGGCAGGTCGCCGGCGTTCCTCCAGCCCCCAGTGTCCTTTCGGACCGGGCGTTGGCCTCTCCTACGGTGAAGACGGGCGCAGCAATCGATGAGTCCCACCATCACGACCGAACGCCAACCTTTTGCCGGTCAGGCAGGAGCGGTCGATGCCTCAGCGGGTTCGACCCGGATCCCGTCTCGGCTCGAAGGCGCATCCCGTCCTGAATTTCTGCGCGACGAGATCCTGGCCGAGATCTTCGCCCGCACCGTCGCCCAGCAAGGGGACGCGCCGGCGTTCCGCAACCTCGATCAGACGCTCAGCTATGCCGAGGTGGATCGGCGCAGCGAGCTCATGGCCCGCGGCCTGGCGGCGCGAGGGCTTGGGCCGCGCAAGGTCGCCGGTCTCTGGATGCAACGCGGTTTCGACCTGCTGATTGCCCAGATCGCCGTCGCCAAGACGGGTGCCGCCTGGCTGCCCTTCGATGCCGATGCGCCGGCCGATCGTGTATCGGTGTGCCTCGGCGATGCCGAGGCTCTGGTGGTGGTCACCGACGCGGCTTTCGCACAGGCCCATGCTGCCGTCCTGCCCTGCCCCGCCGTGACCGAAGCGGATCTCGCCACGGCCGGCGTCGACGCTCAGGCTGTCGACGCACGCCGCGCCGGCACGGGCCCGGACGATCCGGCCTATCTGATCTACACCTCGGGCTCGACCGGCGTGCCCAAGGGCATCGTCATCACCAACCGCAATATCTGCCATTACCTGCGCTCGGCCAACGCCCTCTATGCCATCACGGCGAGCGACGTGGTCTTTCAGGGCGCCTCGGTGGCCTTCGATCTCTCCATGGAGGAGATCTGGATCCCCTATCTCGTCGGGGCGAGCCTCTTCGTCGCCACCCGTGAAATCCTGGGCGAAGCCGACGCCCTGCCAGATGTCCTCAACGATGCCGGCGTGACGGTGCTCGACACGGTGCCGACGCTGCTCGGCCTGCTATCGCGCGACATTCCCTCGCTGCGGCTCATCATCCTGGGCGGTGAGGCCTGCCCGCCGAGCCTCGGCGCCCGCTGGTGCCGGCCGGGCCGAACGATCTATAATTCCTATGGTCCGACCGAAGCGACCGTCGTGGCCACGGCCGCCCTGGTTGAGCCGGGCGAACCCGTCACCATCGGCGGACCCATTCCCAATTACACCTGCTACGTGGTCGACGAGCACCTGAACCTGCTCGACCGCGGCCAGGAAGGAGAGCTGCTGATCGGCGGCCCCGGCGTCGCCCGGGGCTACCTCAAGCGCGACGCGCTGACGGCGGAGAAGTTCATCGCCAATCCGTTCGGGGGCGGTGGGATCGATCCCGTGCTGTACCGATCGGGCGACGCTGTCGCGCTCGACCCCGAGGGGCAGATCCTGTTCCGCGGCCGCATCGACGACCAAGTGAAGCTGCGCGGCTTCCGCATCGAACTCGGCGAGATCGAAGCGCAAATCTCGACGCTGGACGGCGTTCACCAGGCCGCCGTCGTGCTGCGCCACGACGATGGGCTCGACCAGCTCGTAGCCTTCTTGGTTTCGCAGGACGGGACGACACTCGACGCCACGGTGCTCAGGGCTCGCCTGCGCGACGCCCTGCCGCCCTATATGGTGCCTTCACGCTTCGAGGCCCTGGACACGCTGCCGCGTCTTCCCTCGGGCAAGGTCGACCGCAATGCGCTGAAGCGCGTCGCGCTCGCGGCCCGCACCGCCGAGGCCCAGGAAGAGCCCCGGACCACGACCGAGGCAGCCCTGCTCGAAGCGGCCCGGGCCGTGCTGCCAGCCGGCGCCATTCCCTTCGATGCCGACTTCTTCACCGATCTCGGCGGCCACTCGCTGCTGGCGGCGCGCTTCGTTTCGGTAGTGCGCCAGACGCCGTCGCTGGCAGGCATCACGCTGCAGGACATGTATCGAGCCCGCAGCCTGAGGGCCATCGCGGCGCTCGTCGACGGGCGTGCCCCGCGCGACGGGGGCGGCCCGGTCGACCTCGGCTTCACGCCACCACCGCTGATGCGCCGGTTCCTCTGTGGATTGGCCCAGGCTCTGGCGCTGCCCTTCATCCTGTCGCTGGCCACCGCGCAGTGGCTCGGTGTCTTCGTCTCCTACATGCTGCTGACGACGAGCGAGGCGACCTTCGGCGAGGAATGCCTCTACCTCGTCGGCACCTACATGGTGATCAACATCTTCACCATCCTCTTCGCCATCGCGATGAAATGGGTGATCCTCGGCCGCACCAAACCGGGTCGCTACCCGCTCTGGGGCGCTTATTATTACCGCTGGTGGCTGGTGCAGCGGCTCACCGCCTTAACCCACCCGAAGTGGTTCCAGGGCTCGCCGATCATGCGGCTCTTCATGATGGCCATGGGGGCCAAGGTCGGGCTCGACGCCATCGTGGGCGATCACGAGGCCGGTGCGCTGGACCTGATCGAGATCGGTCCGCGCGCCAGCATCGGCGGCAAGGTGAAATTCGCCAATGCCCGCGTCGAGGGCGCCGACTTCATCATCGGTCGCGTCACCATCGGTGCAGACGCCTATGTGGGAACCTCCTGCGTCATCGAAGAAGGCGTGACGATTGGCGACTTCGCCGAGATCGGCGATCTCTGCGCGATCTCGTCGAACGGGACCATCGGCACGGACGAGATCTGGGACGGTTCGCCGGCGCGTCGCGTCGGCACCGTCGACCGCAGCGAGCGTGACGCATACCCGGTCGCCTCGGCGACGCGACGGACGCTGCTCGGCATCGGCTATGTGGCGATGCTGCTGGTCATCCCGCCTTTGGGATTGCTGCCGATCTTCCCGGCCTTCTGGGTCTTCGACCAGCTCGACAGCTGGCTGTCGATCCCCGACATCGACCGCTTCACCTATCTGGCGTCGCTGCCGCTGCTGGCGTGGCCGACGTCCTTCGTCATGGTGTTGATCTCGGTCGCCTTCATCGCGGTGATGCGCTGGGTGATCCTGCCGCAGGTGAAGGAGGGCCGCTACTCGGTCTTCTCCTTCTTCTACCTTCGCAAATGGACCGTGGCCCTGGCGACCGAGATCACGCTGGAGGTGCTCTCCTCGCTCTTCGCCACCGTCTACATGCGGGCCTGGTACCGGCTGATGGGCGCCAAGATCGGCAAGGATGCCGAAATCTCGACCAACCTGTCGGGCCGCTACGATCTCGTCGAGATCGGCGAGAAGTGCTTCATCGCCGACGAGGTCGTGCTCGGCGACGAGGAGGTGCGCGAGGGCTGGATGCGGCTCGCCCGCGTCAGGACGGGTCCCCGCGTCTTCGTCGGCAACGATGCCGTGGTGCCGATCGGCTCCGACATTCCCGAGGGCGCGCTCATCGGCATCAAGTCGAAGCCGCCCGAGAATTCCGCCATGAAGCCCGGCGATACATGGTTCGGCACGCCGCCCATGCGACTGCCGGTCCGCCAGCGCTTCGACGGCGGCGGCGCCAACTGGACCTACGAGGCGCCGCGCTGGAAGAAGTTCACCCGCGCGGTCTTCGAAGCGGTGCACATCTCGCTGCCGACGATGCTGTTCATCGTCTTCGGCACTTGGTCGGTGGAGTGGCTCGGGCCCAAGGTGCTCGACGGGCTCTACGCCCAGGTGGCGGTGCTCTTCGTTGTCGTGTCGCTGCTGATCTCGGTCGTGATGATGCTGATCGTCGTCGCCGTGAAATGGGCCACGATGGGGCGCTACGAACCCACCACTCAACCGATGTGGTCTTTCTGGGCCATGCGGACCGAGGCGGTCGCCGTCATGTACTGGGGCCTCGCCGGTCGCGTCCTGCTGGAGCATCTGGTCGGCACGCCCTTCCTGCCCTGGGCTCTCCGGCTCTTCGGCGCCAAGTTCGGCCGGGGCGTCTGGATGAACATGACCGACATAACGGAGTTCGATTGCGTCACGGTCGGCGACTTCGTGTCGATCAACTCGCTGTCCGCCCTGCAGACGCATCTCTACGAGGATCGCGTCATGAAGGTCGGGCGCGTGCGCATCGGCAATGGCGTCACGATCGGGGCCGGCTCGACGGTGCTCTACGACACCCATGTCGGCGACTTCGCCCGTCTCGGGCCGCTGACGCTGGTGATGAAGGGCGAGTCGATCCCCCCGCACAGCGAGTGGGTCGGCGCTCCGGCGGAGCCCAAGGGCGCCGCCGACGAAGGCCCGATGGCGCGGGCGGCCTGAACCGGGCATAAGCCGAGGAACCGCGCCGACAGTTTCCCTCTTCATGGCTTCGCCGCCATGAGAGGGTAAGCCGGCTTCGCTTCTTCAGCCCGATCCCGGCCATCGTCTCATGTCGCACAACACCTTCGGCCACCTGTTCCGCGTCACCACCTTCGGCGAGAGCCACGGGCCGGCGCTGGGTTGCGTCATCGACGGCTGTCCTCCCGGCCTGCATATCTCGGCGGAGGTGATCCAGGCCGATCTCGACCGGCGCCGTCCCGGCCAGTCACGTTTCACCACGCAACGCCGCGAACCCGACCAGGTCCGAATCCTCTCCGGCACCTTCGCGGAAGGCGATGGCTCGACGCTCACCACGGGCACGCCGATCGCGCTGATGATCGAGAACACCGACCAGCGCTCCAAGGACTACGGGGACATCAAGGACAAGTTTCGGCCCGGCCACGCCGATTTCACCTACGACGCCAAATACGGCATCCGCGACTATCGCGGCGGCGGCCGCTCCTCGGCCCGCGAGACGGCGGCCCGCGTCGCCGCCGGTGCCGTGGCGCGTTTCGTAATTCCCGCGGTGACGGTTCGCGGTGCCCTTGTCCAGGTCGGCCCGCACCGGATCGACCGCTCGCGCTGGGACTGGGACGAAGTCTCCCGCAATCCGTTCTTCTGCCCCGATCCCGTCATGGCGCAGCAGTGGGAGACCTATCTCGACGGCGTTCGCAAGGCGGGCTCGTCGGTCGGCGCCGTCGTGGAACTGGTGGCCGAGGGTGTCCCGGCCGGTTGGGGGGCCCCGATCTATGCCAAGCTCGACGGAGAGATCGCGGCAGCGCTGATGAGTATCAATGCCGTGAAAGGGGTCGAGATCGGCGATGGTTTCGCGGCTGCCGAACTGTCCGGCGAGGAGAATGCCGACGAGATCCGCCGCGGCCCGGATGGACGGCCGGTGTTCCAGTCGAACCACGCGGGTGGCCTGCTCGGGGGGATCTCGACCGGTCAGCCCATCGTGGCGCGCTTTGGCGTGAAGCCGACCTCATCGATTCTCGCCACGCGGGAGACCGTCGATCGCAGCGGGGCCGAGGTCGACATTGTCACCAAGGGCCGCCACGATCCTTGCGTCGGCATTCGCGCCGTGCCGGTCGGCGAGGCGATGCTGGCCTGTGTTCTTGCGGATGCGTTCCTTCGCCACCGCGGGCAGGTCGGCGAAAACCGGACAGGGCAGCACCGCGGTCTTTAGTGGCAGTCAAGGCCGCGAATTATTCAGCTGGACTAAATTCTCCGGAAACCTCACCATCGCGGCATGAAACTGGATGCTTGGCTCAGGTCCAATGACGTTACGCGCTCCGCTTTCGCGCGTCGCATCGGCGTCACGCCCGGGGCCGTCACGCAGATGTGCGGGCAGGGGGCCTGGGTGTCTCGGGATACTGCGACGCTGATCTTACGCGAGACGGCGGGCGGCGTCACTCCAAACGACTTCCTGTCCGGACTGTTTCCCCTGTCCGCTACCGATGGAGCCAAAACGATGAGCGATCAAACTGCCGTTATGGAAGCCATCGAGGCCATTGCCCGCGGCGAGATCGTCGTGGTGACGGATGACGACGACCGTGAGAACGAAGGCGATCTCATCGTTGCCGCACAGCATTGCACGACCGAGAAGATGGCCTTCATCATCCGGAACTGCTGCGGCATCGTCTGCACGCCGATGACGGGCGCCGAGGCGCGCCGGCTCAACCTCGCCCCCATGGTGGCGGCCAACGATGCGCCGCTCGGGACAGCCTTCACCGTCACGGTGGACGTCAAGCATGGCCTGACCACCGGCATCTCGGCCGAGCAACGCGCCAATACGGTGCGGGCGCTCTCGAACGGCAACATGCAGGCGGGCGACTTCGTGCGCCCCGGCCATGTGTTTCCTCTGATCGCGCGCGACGGCGGCGTCTTGACCCGCTCGGGTCATACCGAGGCTGCGGTCGATCTCTGCCGGCTTGCCAGCCTGCCGCCTGTAGCCGTCATTTGCGAACTGGCCAACGACGACGGCACCGTCATGGTGGGCCGGCAGATCGAGGCCTTTGCCGATCGGCACAGCCTGAAGCGGATCTCGGTCGCCGACATTATCGCCTATCGGCAGGCCCGCGAGAAACTCGTCGAGCGCGTCGCCACCTTCCCGGTCAAGACCGCCATCGGTGAACTCACCGGCTACACGTTCACGACGCCCTTCGACGACGTGCAGCATTTCGCCTTCGTGCATGGCCGGATCGGCGACGGCCGCGCCGTGCCAGTACGGCTGCACCGCGCCGACATCGTCAAGGATGTCCTCGGCGACAATACGATCGTCAATCGGTCTCTCGAGCGCTTCGCCGCAGAAGGCCGCGGCGTGCTGGTCTACCTGCGCGACGGCACCGCGGGTGTGCCTCTGGCCTCCATGTCCGAAGGCACCGAATCGAAGCGCGTCAGCCAATGGCGCGAGATCGGCGTCGGAGCGCAGATCCTGCGCGACCTGGGGATCGTGTCGATCAAGTTGCTGGCGTCGAGCGAGCGGACCTATGTGGGGCTGTCGGGCTTCGGCATCGAGATTGTCTCGACCGAGACGCTGGGCTGCTGAGAGGGGGGAGGGCGACAGCCTTGGCTAGCGTCAAGCCACAAGGCAGAGGCTTCCACCTTCGCCGTCAGGCAGGACGGTTGGCACCGTCCGCAGCGAGGATCCTTGCGGCCGCTTGAAGCGACGTGGCTCCCGGCTTCGGACTGTCCGAAGGGGCTGTAGCCTTCCGAAGTCGCTGATAGGCGGCTTGGACAAGCTCCGGGCCGTAGATCCGCTCGAGCCGGCGCACGGCGAAGTGGCCTTCCGCGAGCTTCTGATAATGGTCCATGAAGGCCGCGTTGATGCCGGCCCCCGTGACGGCGCCGATGATCGGTACTGCCTGCGCCAGGACCTTCTGGCCCACCACGACACCGAAACGCGATGCGATCTGCCCGAGAAGACGCGACAGGACCGGAGCCGCTTCATCGGTGATGCCGCGGGCGACGATGTGCCTTGTCGCCTCGGTGACGGATTTCGCCAGCAGGGCCCGCACCGCGAAGTAGCTGCTCTCCCCCGAGACCACGTCGCTGCCCGTCCCGAGCGCGAAGACTTCGAGGCAGCTCAGCATCGCTTCGGGATCGTCGAGGTCTTCACCGGCCTGCCGGGCGATGTCGGCCACCGAGCGCAGGATCAGCGTAGTGGAGAGCGGGAGCTCGACGGGCAGGGTGGCGAGGCCGAAGGCGCCGCCGATGGCCCCCGTCGCCGCCACGGCGGCGAGATGCATTCGCTTCCGCGGCGCCGTTTCTGTCTGTGGAGAGAGCGACCGCACGGCACCGCGCAGCGCGAACCGCAAGGCCGTGGCGGCGGCCTTGTTGGCGGTCTCGGCCACGCGGGCGGGCAGGAGGTCGCCAGCGAAGCCGAGCTGGCGGCCGACGAGACCCGAGATCTGCGAGGCGAAGCTCGAGCCTTCCAAAGCGCGGACGGCTTCGGCCAGCGCGGCTTCATCGTCGGAGGAGAGGCCGAGAGGGTGCGAACCATCCCGATCGAGCGCGGCCGTACCGCGAGGAACGAGGGACTGCACTGGTCCGGCCTTCGGCTCCGAGGATTCGGTCATGGTTCAGGAGCTCCGGGCAGGCGGGGCAGCGTACCCCTAAAAATGGAAGACGCACGAGGTGCGCCGCCAGTTCGGTACGGGCGAAGCTGAAGCCTCAGCTTGTCGTGCCGCCAAGGGTGGTGCAGCCTGACCCTACCGTGCCGGGGTGATCGGCTTGGGCTCGTTTGCTCCGGCCGGAGCGGCAGACTGATGGGGATAGCCAGGATGCGTGCTGCAGTGCTTCTATCGGTTCTGGCCGTTGCGGCCTTCACGGGCACCGCCGAGTCCGCCGAGCCGGTCATGGTCCAATGCGGCCGGGAGTATCAGGCCGCCAAGACGGCCGGCACGTTGAACGGCGCCGACTGGAATCGTTTCAGGGCCGATTGCGCGACGCGGCTCAAAACCGAACCGGTCAGCGCCGCTGCTGCAGCACCGCCCGCGACGCCTTCAGCCGCGCCGCCCCTTGCAGCCGCGCCGCCGCCGGCTGCGCCTGTCGCGCCATCGACAGCGGCAACTCCGGCCGTTTCGGGCGGCATGGCGGCGATGCACGTCAGGCAGAAGCAGTGCGGAGCCGAATGGCGCGCCCAGAAGGCGACGCTGGTCGCCCAGACCCCCGGTCTCAAATGGCCGCAATACTGGAGCCAGTGCAATGCGCGCCTGAAGGCTGCGAAGTGAGGCGCGAGCTCAAACCGCGTAAGCTGCCGCCGCAACTGCGGCGCCGAGCAAGCCGAGGATCATCGACGCATACCAGGGCCAGCGAACGCCCTTCATGATGATGGAGAGGGTCGCGACCGCGATCCCGACATGAAGCATCGTTACGCCCACGGTCAGCACGTGGTGGCGCTTCTCGTGATGGTCGCCGGCTTCGAGCAGCGCATCGCTCTCGTGCTCGAGCTCCTCCGCCTTGGTCTTCGTGGCCTCGCTTTCCGTCTCGTAACTCCTCGCCTTGTCCTCGTAGGCGGACGCCTGGGCGGGAGCGGACACTTTGGCGAGGTCGTACATGTTCTTCTTGATGCTTTGCGCCTGGAAATAGGACCATTGGTCGGTGGCGCGGTTCTGCATCAGCACCGATTCGCTCTTCTTGGACAGGGCCGTGCCGCTCTCGATCGTCTCGAGACTTCCAATCGTCGCCGCCACCACCGCCAGGATGGCGATCGTCACAGACACTTTCAGCAGCAGCGGATCGCCGCTGTGGGCGGCATGTTCGGCGTGTTCCCTGCGTTCCAGGTGCTCGCTGGTAGCGTCTTCCATTTCATCCCCCTGATTCCACCCGACCGTCGCATGGACAGCGCGCGTACCGCTCCCCTATAAGCCTGCGGCGGCATTGCGGCGGCTTTTCACGCCGTTTGCGCAACGTTCAATCGATTCCAGGAAGGGCAGGCTCCATGCAGGGCGAGGTTGCGGCGACGGAGCAGGTCTTCTCTGCACAGAGGCGCGCGATGGTGGACGGCCAGATCCGCACCTTCGACGTTACGGATGCGCGTGTGATCCGTGCCTTCGACCTGACACGGCGCGAGCTCTTCGTGCCCGAGGACCTCCAGGCCTTCTGCTATTCCGACGCCCTGCTGACGCTGAAGTCCCGCGACTCGGGAAAGCCGGTGCGGACCCTGATGCAGCCCATGCATCTCGCTCGTATGCTCCAAGGCGTAGATCCCGCTCCCAACACCCATGTTCTCGTGGTCGCAGGTGGGTCGGGCTACGCGGCGGCTCTTCTTTGCGAGATGGTGGCCAGCGTCGTAACGCTGGAATCGGATCCGAGCCTGTCGGCTTCGGCCTCCGCCGAGCTCGCTAAGTCTTTCGCAGGGCGTGCCAAGGCCGTTACGGGGCCGCTTGTCGACGGTTATGCGGCGGACGCGCCTTACGATGCGATCCTGGTCCTGGGCGGCGTAGAGACTCATCTCGACGCTCTCTTCGCCCAGTTGAAGCCCGGCGGCACCTTGGCAGCCGTGGAGACTTCCACCGCGCCGGGGGGGCGCAGGTCTGGCCGTGTCGTGCTCTACCGTGGCTCCGGACGCGATGTCAGCAAACAGGTCATCTTTGACGCCACCGCGCCGGTGCTCGAGGAGTTCAAGGCCGGCACAGGTTTCGTCTTCTGACCTGACGGCCTCACACGGCGGAGCGTGTTTGAAGCCGGTTAGTGAAGCTGAGTGTGTCGCATTTTTGCGGCAGATGACCGAATTGATCCCAAGTCCCGGACCATGCGGCTCCATCACGCGACGGGACAGGGTATGATGCGCGTACTGGTGCATCCGACGAGTCCTGAAGATGCGCTTAAAGCGTAGCGGGACGCTCCCCAGCGGAGCGAAACGTCACCGGCGTCGAGGTCAAAGATGAGTCGTTCCAGCCCTACCGGCAGCAATGCACTGTCCCGCGGGCCGAACAGGAACCGCGTGCGACCGATGCTTATGGCCTCGGCCTTGCTGACGGGGAGTGTGTTGGGGGCGGGAATGCCGTCAGGGGCTTTCGCCGAAAACCTTTCCGACGCGCTCGCCAAAGCCTATTTCAACAATCCGAACCTGAATGCTCAGCGCTCCACCACCCGGGCCGCCGACGAGAATATTCCGATCGCCAATTCGGGCTACATGCCCCACGTCTCGGCGTCCGGCGACGTCGGCGCGAGCTACGAGAGCTTCACCGGTCCGGCATCGGGCGTGACCAGCAGCAGCGGCAGCCTTTCCGGCCTCGGCGGTTCGTCGAGCACCGGCACCGGCGGGACAAGCACCGGCACCATTGGAACCACGACCGGCACCAGTACGGGAGGGACGGTGGCCGGTACCGGGAGCGGGGGAACGTTCGGTCTCGCCAATTCCGTATCGGGAAACAACGGTACGGCAAGCCGGTCGGCGGGTACGACCCTGGCCACCACGACCGGAACCACCATCCCGAGAGGCGCCGGTATCTCCGTGTCGCAGACTTTGTTCGATGGGCTACGCACCACCAACAACATCAAATCGGCCGAATCCAACGTCTTCGGCAGCCGCGAAACCCTGCGCAATGTCGAGCAGAGCGTGCTGCAGAGCGGCGCACAGTCCTACATGGACGTGCTGCGCGATACCGCCATTCTCGATCTGCGCAACTCCAACATCAAGGTGCTCGAAGAACAGCTCCGCCAGACCCAGGATCGGTTCAAGGTCGGTGAGGTGACCCGCACCGACGTCGCCCAGGCGGAGGCCAGCGTCGCCGGCGCGCGCGCCGACTATTTCGCCGCGCAATCGCAGCTCCAGAACTCCATCGCGAGCTTTCGCCAGGTGATCGGCGAGCAGCCGACCCGGCTCGAGCCGGCGCGACCACTGGAGCGCGGCATCCCCCCCTCGCTGGAGAACGCCATCGCGGTCTCTCAGATCGAGCATCCCTCGATCCAGTCGGCTCTGCATGCGGTCGACGTATCGACGCTGCAGGTCAAGATCGCCGAAGGCGCCCTCTATCCGACGCTGAGCCTCAACGGCTCGGCGCAGCAGCGCTACGACGTCAGCAACTCCGGCAACACGAACGCTTTCGTGGGCTCCATCGTGGGTTCGCTGCAGGTACCGATCTACGAGGGCGGCGCCTCCTACGCGCAGATCCGTCAGGCCAAGGAGCAGCTCGGCACGGCCGAGTTCCAGGTCGACGTGTCGCGCGACAACGTCCGCGCCGCGGTGATCTCCTCCTGGGGCCTGCTGGTGTCTTCGAAGGCCGCTGTCCAGGCCGATCAGGCGCAGGTCAATGCCGCCGAAATCGCTCTCAACGGCACCCGCGAGGAGGCCCGCGTCGGCCAGAGGACGACGCTGGATGTGCTCAACGCGCAGCAGACGCTCCTCAACGCGCGCGTGCAGCTCGTCGGCGCTCAGCGCGACCGCGTCGTCGCCACCTACGCAATCCTGGCGTCCTGCGGGCGGCTGTCGGCGTCGGGCCTCAATCTGAAGCTCCAGCCCTACAACCCGACCGTTCATTTCGACCAGGTGAAGGACAAGTGGTTCGGACTGCGCACGCCGGACGGGCGCTGATCGCGCCTTCACGGCAACGCGCCAGCCAGGTGAGGGCGCCGGTCTTGTCCACGGAACTTGGCGTCGGAGCGCTTGTTTGCTTAGCGGCCCCGACGTATCCGTTAAGGACAGGTTTACGCCGCAATGCGTGAAGCGTTCGCGACCTGAGTCGAGACACCGTACCGCGTAAGAAGGTCCACAGGCCATGACTGCAGCCAGCGCCTTTCCTCCCGACTCGTCGGAGGGCCGCTCGTCCGAGCCCTCGATGGAAGACATTCTGGCGTCCATCCGTCGGATCATCGCCGATGATCAGACCCAGGGCGGGAACCCACCGGCCTCCGCCAACGGCGCGGCGCGGCGCCCGGCCTCGCCGGCGCCGGCCAGCGCCCCTGTCCCGGCCCGTAGCCGGACGCCTTATGACGACGTGCTGGACTTGGCCCGGCTCACACCAGCCGATCGGTCGGGGGTGACGCCGTCATTCACGGAGCAGCACGAAGCACCCGCGCAACCGCCCGCCGCTCTGGAGCAGGCGGTGAACGAGCCGGCTGGCCAGACCTACGGTCACCGCGGCGACGCGTATGACGCGCCGATCTCCGGGTTGCGGGCGCGACTGCCTGAACCTCAGCATCGCGACGCGGCCGAGATCGAGGCCGAGACCGAGGATCGTGACATCCCGGACTACTCCGTCCCCGCTCTCAGCCACGATGGCGACGTCGAGCTTCTCTCGGCGCCGCTCGGCGAATCCGTCATGTCGGCTTTCGAGACTTTGGCGGCGACGGTCGTGCTGCAGAACACTCCCATGCTGGAGCGCGTGATGCGCGACCTGCTGCGGCCGATGTTGAAGACTTGGCTCGACGACAATCTCCCAAGCTTGGTCGAACGCCTGGTGCGTAGCGAGATCGAGCGCGTGGCGCGCGGCACGCGCGGGTAACGGGGCGGAGCCTGCGGAAGCAGGCTCGGCCTTTCGGACGTCTCTTCGGCAAAGCAGCTGCATCGTCGTGCGATGCAGCCAGTCTTTGCTCTTTCGGCAGAAAAGCCCACGCGATCGATCGCGTGGGCTTTCGTCGTAGTGACCTTTGGCCCGAAAGGCGGCGAATCACCTGATCCAAAGGCCGCTGTCCGGCGATGAAGAGGGCATGCAACGCGGTACCGTGGATGCTGAACGCGAGTTCAGCATGTTGTGATTATTCTTCGGCGTTGCCTTCCAACATCAGTCGACGAGCCGAACGTGGCTTTACAGCAACAACCCAGGATCATCCCAACTCGGCCCAAATAGGGCGGCGGAGACGCCGCTATTCAGCCATAAACCGACCGCTACTCTTCCCCATCAAATGCCGGTCTCGCAACCCGAGACGAGATGAACGGAAGATGACCGATGGCTTCGCCGAGTGGCTGGGCCAAGGTCGGCGCCGGGGCGATGTCGGCGAGCGGCGGGGTCGGGAGAACCGATCCGGTGTGGAGGGGTCAGGCTGATGAGGGCATTCCGAACGCTTCGCCGATGCGCCCGTGCCGGGCATCCGGTCGTTGCGTCCCCTTGCGCTCCTGCACGTTGCCGCGGTTGAGTTTGCAATCGATGCCCCTGTTCCGTCGCACCGCTTTTGCTCTACTGACGGGCCTGTTCCTCGGCGGACCTGGACCCGCTCAGGCTTTCGACGGATCCGATGCCCCGGCGGACGAGAAGCCGGCCGTCTTGAATGCCTTCAAGACACCCTCCCAGGCTTTCCGCCAGGGGATGGATGGCTATCGTTCCGGCAACTTCAAGACCTCCGTCGAGGCCTTCGAATATGCGGCTGCCAACGGCAATCCCCTGGCGCGCTGGAAGCTCGGCCGCATGTACGCAGTCGGCGATGGCGTGCCCCAGGACGATGACAAGGCCTATCGCTATTTCTCCCAGATCGTCAGCAATTTCGACGAGGAGGATGCGGATCGGCGCGACCTGTCGGTCGTCTCCTATGCTTTCGTGGCCGTCGGCGTCTACAGCCTCAACGGCCTGCCGCGGACCGGCGTCAAGCCGGATCCCGAGCGAGCACTCGAGATGTTCCAATACGCGGCGCTGAACTTCGGCAATGCCGATGCCCAGTACAATCTGGCGCGCCTCTACCTCGACGGCGTCGATCGTGTCGTCGCCAAGGATCCGCGTCAGGCCGTGAGGTGGCTGGCTCTGGCGGCCGACAAGGGCCATCTCCAGGCGCAGGCTTTGCTCGGGCACATGCTGTTCAACGGTTTCGATGGCATGGCACCGCAACGGGCCAAAGGGTTGATGTGGCTCACCATGGCCCGTGACGCCGCCGCCTTGACCAAGGATCCGAAGGACGCCTGGATCGCCGACCTTTACGCCAAGGTCGCGGGTTCCGCCTCGGACAGCGATCGCCAAGTGGCGTCGCTCTATCTTGACGAGCACCACAAGCGGAACTGACGGTTATCCGCCGACGGCGACTGGCGGGCTAGCTGTCTGTGCCGCGAAGGCGGCGATCATGGCTTCCGCGGTGCGGATGAACTTGGCACTCGGGCTCTCGACACCGCCGCTTTGGCGGCTGACCCGGGCGCCTTCGAGCAGCAACGACAAGGCGTCGGCCAGCAGTTCCGCCTCCCCGACACCGGCGGCGGCACAAAGGTCCACCAGACGGACGCGATAGGCCGATTTACACTCTTCGATGAACCGCCGCGCCGGATGATCGGCTTCGGTGATCTCGACGGCGGCATTGGCCAGGGTACAGCCCCTGCAATCGTTGAGGACGTATTCGGCTTTCTCACGGACCCAGGCCAGAAGGTGGGTCATCGGGTCGGCGTGATGAACGAGGGCCAGATCCCGCCAGAGCGCCTCGGCGTCGGCGGCGACACCGCGCAGGCATTCGACAATCAATTCGTCTTTCGAGCCGAAATGCCTGTATAGCGTCATCTTGTTGGTGCCGGCCGCCTCGGCGATGGCTTCGACGCCGACGCCGCGGAATCCCTGCTGATGGAACAGCTCGCGCGCGGTCGTCACGATCCGGTCGCGCGGCTTCGATCTTGCAGGCGGGCCGCAACAGACCGCATGGTCCGCCCCCGGAAGGATCGCCGACACCCTGTCCAGAACTGCCGATGTTTTGTCGACCATGGCCCTTGACGCTGATGTTACTGACCGGTAACGTCCGGCTTGTTACTGATCGGTAACAGGTTCCCGTTGCGTGGTCAACGAGAACCAGGAACGTGAATGAGCCTTTGCTCATCACGGGCCGGGACGCACCGGCAAGGAGGATCCCATGAGCTGCTTCACTCGCGATCTCACCCTCGACGAAGCCCTCGCCGATCCCATGATCGGTGCTGTCCTCAAAGCCGATCACATCGACCGTGGCGGCTTCGAAACCCTGTTGCGCAGCACGGCACGGCGGCTGGATCACGGGCGTGGACCCCTGTCCCGCCCGACGGCCGCACTCGCGGCCCGCACGCGGCCCAACTCGGCCGCCGGAGACCTTTGCGCGTGGTAAGCTTCTTTACGCATCGACCGATCTTCGCTTCGGCGGTCGCCCTCGTCATGGTGATGGCGGGGGCGATCTGCTACATCCTCTTGCCCGTCGCTCAGTTCCCCGACATCACGCCGCCCCAGGTGGTGGTCAGCGCCGTCTACCCCGGCGCCAGTGCGCAGGTCGTGGCCGATACCGTTACGACGCCGCTCGAACAGCAGATCAACGGCGTGCAGGGCATGACCTACATGTCGTCGTCCTCGTCCAACGACGGCTCGGCCACCATCACGGTCGCGTTCGACGTCGGTTATCCATTGGCCATCGCGGCCGTGGACGTCCAGAACCGCGTCTCGCAAGCGGCATCCTCGCTTCCCGCGATCGTCAACCAGGCCGGCGTAACGATCAAGAAGCAGAATCCGAACTTCGTCCTGATCGTCAATCTGACCTCGCCCGACGGGTCGGTCGATCCCGTGGCGCTGTCGAACTTCGCCTATCTCCAGGTGGTCGACCCCTTGAAGCGTTTGCCGGGTGTCGGCGACGTGTCGATCTTCGGCGAGCGGCGCTATTCCATGCGCGTCTGGCTCGACCCAGACCGCCTGGCCAAGCTCGGCATCACGGCCACCGACGTCCAGGGTGCCATCGCCGAGCAGAACGTTCAGGTCGCAGCCGGCAAGATCGGCCAGTCGCCGGCCCCCGCCGGCACCGCCTTCGAGATGCAGGTCAACGCCGTGGGTCGCCTGTCGACTCCAGAACAGTTCGGCGACATCGTGGTGCGGGCGGATGCCGCCGGCGGCTCCGTGGTTCGCCTGAAGGATGTGGCGCGCATCGAGCTCGGCGCGCTGCAATATGCCTCGACGGCCTATTTCGGCAAGGATCCCACCGTGGTCCTGGCGGTGTACCAGCAACCGGGTTCGAATGCCTTGGCGCTGCAGGCTGCCGTCAAGGATCAGATGGAGAAGTTGAAGGCGCGGTTCCCCAAGGGCATCGATTACGCCATGCACTACGACACGACGAAATTCGTGTCGGCGTCGATGCATGACGTGGTGATCACGCTGGGCGAAGCGCTGATCCTCGTGATCCTGGTGGTCTACGTCTTCCTGCAGAGCTGGCGGACGACCATCATCCCGACGATCGCGATCCCGGTGTCCCTCATCGCCACTCTGGCGGTCATGGAGATCTGCGGCTTCTCGCTCAACATGCTGAGCCTGCTCGGCATGGTGCTGGCTATCGGCCTCGTGGTCGACGATGCCATCGTGGTGGTGGAGAACGTCGAGCGCCAGCTGGAGATGGGCTATCCGCCCATGGAGGCGACCCGTCGCGCCATGGCGGAAGTGACAGGTCCTATCGTGGCCACCACGGCCGTGCTGATGGCGGTTTTCGTGCCCGTGGCCTTTATCCCGGGCGTGGCGGGGCGGCTCTACAACCAGTTCGCACTAACGGTGGCGATCTCGGTCGGCATTTCGGCCTTCAACTCGCTGACGCTGAGCCCGGCGCTTAGCGCCGTCTTCCTGCGTCACCGCCAAGGGCAGCCCTTCATTCTGTTCCGCTGGTTCAATGCCGGCTTCGAGTGGCTTTCGCACGGCTACGCCCGGATGGTGCGGGTCTTCATCAAGCTGCGTTGGGGCCTGCTGGCGGGGTTCGCCCTGATGCTGTTCGGCACCTATGCCCTATGGGAGCGCATTCCCTCGACCTTCCTTCCCGTCGAGGACCAGGGCTATTTCTTCGTCGTCATCCAGGGGCCGGACGGCGCCTCGCTGGAGCGGACCGATGCGGTCGCCCAGCAGGTGCGCGACGTTCTCCAGGCCGAACCCGGCGTCGAGATCGTCGGTTCGATCAGCGGGCTCAACTTCCTGACCAGCGCCGCCCAGTCGAACTCGGCGGTGGAATTCGCCATCCTCAAGCCCTGGGACGAGCGTCCCGCCTCCCAGGAGGCCTCCAAGATCGTTGCGGCGGTGCGGCCCAAGCTGATGGGCATCCCCGGCGCCTTCGCGCTCTCCTTCGACCCACCCTCGATCCCGGGCCTCGGCGCCACTGGCGGCTTCGAGTTCCAGGTCGAGGATCTCACGGGTCGCGGATCCGTGGCTCTGAACGACGCGACGCAGGCCGTGATCGCGGAGGCGCGCAAGCAGCCCGAACTCGACGCGCGCCAGCTCTTCACCTCGTTCTCGACCGGGACTCCGGCCTTCGACTACGACCTCGACCGCGCCAAGGCCAAGCTGCTCGGCTTGAGCCTGCCCGACGTGTTCAACACGCTGCAGGTCTATCTCGGTTCACTCTACGTCAACGACTTCAACCTCTTCGGTCGAACCTTCCGGGTCACCATCCAGGCCGATAAGGACGCCCGCGCCGACGCCTCGGCCCTGTCGCGGCTCTATGTCCGCAATGCCTCGGGCGGTATGGTGCCGCTCTCGACCCTCGGCACGCTGAAGTCGACCGTGGGACCCGAGACCGTGCCGCATTACGACAATTACGCGTCGTCGAAGATCAACGGCGCGCCGGCGGCGGGTTTCAGTTCGGGGCAGGCGGTCGTCGCCATGCAGCGCGCGGCCGATGCCGCTCTGCCGCGTGACTTCAGCTATGAATGGACGGGGATCACATTCCAGGAACTCAAGGCGGGGTCCGCCGCGAGCCTGATCTTCGGCCTCGCGATCGTCTTCGTCTTCCTGATCCTGGCGGCGCAGTACGAGAGCTGGACCATGCCCTTCATGGTCCTGCTGGCGGTGCCGCTGGCTCTCTTCGGGGCGCTGCTGGCCCTCTACATCCGTGGCTTGCAGATCGACGTCTATTCGCAGATCGGTTTCGTCATGCTGATCGGCCTCGCCGCCAAGAATGCCATTCTGATCGTGGAATTCGCGCGGCGGAGACGCGAGGAGGGTCTCGGCATCGTCGAAGCCGCCATGGAGGCGGGCCGGCTCCGGCTCCGACCCATTCTCATGACGGCCTTTGCCTTCATCCTTGGCGTGGTGCCGCTGGTCGTGGCGATGGGGGCCGGCGCGGCGAGCCGTCGATCGATCGGCACCACGGTGTTCGGCGGCATGGTGGCTGCCACCATCCTGACGCTGATCTTCGTTCCCGTCTTCTATGCCGTCATCGAGCGGATGCGCGAGGGCCGGAATGCCGACGATGCCGGCCATCCCGCTGAGGCGACGACGTCGCCTCCCGCCTTGATGCCGCACCGTCACGCTGAAGCCGCCGAGTAAGGAAAAGAGTTCATGCGAGTCCGCAATCTGCCGCTCGGCGCCCTGATCCTGGTCGGGGCCGGCATCCTGGCCTACCGCGCCGATCCGACGATCCTCGACAACCTGCCTTTCTTGCATGCCGGCGCGGTCGCGCCTGCCGCGGCAGCACCTGCGCCGCCGGCCTTTGTCATGCCGGTGCCGGTGGCCCGGGTGTTGAAACGGTCGATTCCGGTGACGCTCGACTATGCGGCGCGCACCGAGACGATCCGGGGCATCACATTGCAGGCCAAGGTCTCGGCCTATGTGATCGAGCAGCGCGTGTCCGACGGGATGGACGTCAAGGCCGGCGATCTTCTGTATCGGCTCGATCCGCGCGACTTTCAGGTCGCGCTCGATCAGGCCAATGCCGCGATCGAACGTGACCAGGCCTCGCTCGACTACCAGAAGGCGAGCTACGAGCGCGGCGACGCTCTGTCGAAGAGCGGCTACCTCGCCAAGGATGGCCTCGACCAAAGGACCAGCGGCATGCGGCAGGCCGAAGCCTCCCTCGTGGCCGATCGTGCGGCGCAGCGCGCCGCGCAACTGAACCTCGCCTACACGGAAATCCGCGCGCCGTTTCCGGGCCGGCTCGGCCGTAACCAGGCGGCGATCGGCACACTGGCGGGCGCCGGAACGACCGTCTTGAATACGCTGGTTCAGATCGATCCCGTCTACGTCACCTTCAATCCCGGCGAGACCGACCTCGTCGAACTGCAGAAGGCGCGTCGCGCCGGAACGGTCGTGGTCGACGTGACGGTGCCGGGCGAGGATGTCGCTCCGCATCGGGGCGAGGTGACCTTCCTCGACAACAACGTGGATCGCGGCACCGGAACCGTGGTGGCGCGTGCGACGATCGCCAACGCCGACCTGAGCCTGCTTCCGGGCCAGTACGTCAGGGTTAAGGTGCATCTGCGCGAGCAGCCCGATGCGCTGCTGGTGCCTCAGGTGGCCATCGGGGCGAGCCAGCTCGGCAAATATGTCTTCGCGGTCGGAGAGGGCGACAAGGTCGAGCAGCGTCCCGTCACGCTCGGCCCGAGTCAGGGCGCGCTGGTTGCGGTTCTGAAGGGCGTCGCGGAAAACGATCGCATCATCACCGGCAACGTCCAGAAGATCGGCCCCGGCATGCCGGTCAAGCCTTTGGAGGACGCCGCTCCGCCGCCGTCATGAGCTGCGACGCGACCCAGGCGTCCCCTTCAGGACAGGCACGTTCTGGCAGACCGGGTCGTCCTGCGGCCCACGACGCATCTGGGTTGCTTCGCTCCGCTCGCAATTACGGCGGGTAAGGCGTAGCGCCGAAGCAGCTCCGGCGGCCGCCGAGCCTGATTGTCCGCTGCCGTCCAAGCCTGGACACTCGACGCCACCGCCTCTATCTCTCGCCCTCCGGTCCAGCGGGACCGACGCCAATGACGGATGTGTACCCACCATGCGGGCCGAACCCCTGGCGCTCGTCGAGCAGATCAAGCAGTCCGTGGGACTGCTGAGGAGGCATCTTTGACGTCGATACTGCGACGCGCCGCCTAGCCGAACTCAACGCCAAATCCGAAGATCCCGAACTCTGGAACGACGCCGCGGCAGCCCAGAGGATCATGCGCGAGCGGACCGAACTCGAAGATCGACTCGGCGGCGTCAGCCGTCTCGAGCGCGAGCTCGAAGACGCCATCACGCTCGTCGACCTGGCCGAAGCCGAGGATGATGCGGATGTCGAGCGCGAGGCGATCGACCAGCTCAAGGTGTTGAAGGCCGAATCCGAGCGCCGGCAGGTCGAGTCGCTGCTCTCGGGCGAGGCCGATTCCAACGACGCCTATATCGAGGTCCATTCCGGCGCCGGCGGGACCGAGTCCCAGGACTGGGCCCGCATGCTGTTTCGCATGTATGCCCGTTGGGCGGAGCGCCGCGGCTTCAAGGTCGAGGTCATCGAGGAAAGCTCGGGCGAAGAGGCCGGGATCAAGTCGGGGACGATCCTGGTCAAGGGCCACAACGCCTATGGCTGGGCCAAGACGGAATCGGGCGTGCACCGCCTCGTCCGCATTTCGCCCTTCGACAGCGCGGCGCGGCGTCACACGAGCTTCGCTTCCGCTTGGGTCTATCCGGTCATCGACGACAAGATCGAGATCGACGTGAAGGAATCCGACTGCCGCATCGACACCTACCGGTCGTCGGGCGCCGGCGGGCAGCACGTCAACACGACGGATTCCGCGGTCCGCATCACCCATATCCCGTCGGGGGTCGTGGTGGCGTGCCAGGGCGAACGCTCGCAGCACAAGAACCGTGCGACGGCCTGGAACATGCTGCGCGCCCGTCTCTACGAGCTCGAACTCGAGAAGCAGGAAGCCAAGGCCAATGCCGACGCGGCCTCGAAGACCGATGTCGGCTGGGGCCACCAGATCCGCTCCTACGTGCTCCAGCCCTATCAGCTGGTTAAGGATCTCCGCACCGGCATGACCTCGGGTACGCCCGACGATGTGCTCGACGGTGGCCTCGACGGCTTCATGGAAGCCTCGCTGGCGCATCGGCTCTCGGGACGCACGGTCGTGGTCGAGGACGTGGATTAGTTAAAGCGGATGAGGAGATGAGGTCGGACGAAGCCGGGTATGACCTGGCCGAACACCCGACCTCTCTCAATAACGGCGGAACAGGCTCACTAGTATGCCCTGAACCTTGACGCGTTCCGGTCCGAAGATGCGGGTCTCGTAGGCTGCATTGGCGGGTTCGAGCGCGATCGAGCCACCACGGCGGCGCAGCCGCTTCAGCGTGGCTTCCTCGTCATCGACCAGGGCGACCACGATATCGCCCGTATTGGCCGTGTCCTGCCGCCGGATGATCACCGTGTCGTTGTCGAGGATGCCGGCCTCGACCATCGAGTCGCCACGGACTTCGAGGGCGAAATGCTCGCCCGAGGCCAGGAAGTCGGCCGAGACCGATATGCTGTGACTTTGCGTCTGGATCGCCGAAATGGGCGTTCCGGCCGCGATCCGGCCCATGACGGGGATCTCGAAAGCGGACGGCAGGTCCCGCACCGATTCGATCCTCGGCTTCTGCGCCGGCCTGCCGCCAGCCACGACCGTGGGGGTGAAGCCCTTGGCCTTGCCGCCGTCCGCCGACGTTCCGTCGGGCAGGCGCAGTACTTCCAAGGCGCGAGCCCTGTTCGGCAGCCGCCGGATGAAGCCGCGTTCCTCGAGCGCCATGATGAGCCGGTGGATGCCGGACTTCGATTTCAGGTCCAGCGCGTCCTTCATCTCGTCAAAGGAGGGCGGAACGCCGTTCTTTTGCAGGCGGGAGTGGATGAAGCGAAGCAACTCGCTCTGTTTCTCGGTCAGCATGGCGGCCTCGCGGCAGGAGAGCCTAGCGGCAGCTCGACGAGCTATCACCGAATCGGCAAACAAAACATGAACATGGATTACATGTTCGCTAAGCGTTCCGCAAGTATCGCGCGAGTGGGTGACCCAGGATTGCTGCAGGCGCCCAGATCAGGTCGTCGAGACCTGCCCCTCAGCCCCCGAACCGGGCCAGTCGGATGATCCGACAGGGCTCTCCGGCGACCGCGGGTGGCGCGTGCGGCGGGCGGATCAGCAGGCCGTCGGCATCGGACAAAGCCTTCAACAGCGAGGAATCCTGGCGGGCACCAGCGGCGACGCGCGGCACGCCATCCGCCGAGGTCAGGAGCCGCGAGCGGACGTAATCCTGCCTTCCGTCATTGGCGGGCACGGGTTCGGCCAGAACCGCGGCTTCGGAGGGATCGTCCGCCGCATGGCGGTCGCCGGCCAGGGCTCGGATCAAGGGCACGACAAAGAGCATGCCGCAGACGATGGCCGAAACGGGGTTGCCGGGAAGTCCTAGAACCTGGATCGCGCCGAGATGGCCGTGCATCAGCGGCTTTCCGGGCCGCATGGCAACACGCCAGAAGCCGAGGTCCATCCCCTCCGCCACCAGGGCCTTCTGAACCAGGTCATGATCGCCGACCGAGGCGCCACCGAGCGTCACCAGCAGATCCGCGCCCTCCGTCCGCGCCTTCGCGAAACAGGAGGCGAGCGACCCCATATCGTCGCGGGCGATGCCGAGGTCGATGACGTCGGCGCCCGCCGCTTCGGCCAGGGCCATGAGGGCGAAGGAGTTGGAGGCGACGATCTGGCCTGGCCCCGGCATGCCGCCGGGCTGGACGAGTTCGTCGCCGGTCGCCAGGACGGCGACGCGAGGACGGCGGAAGACCGGCAGCGTCGCGTGGTTCATGGCGGCCGCCAGAGCGATGTCGGCAGCGCCGAGTTTGAGGCCAGCCGCGAGGAGCAGGTCTCCGTCACGGAAATCCTGGCCGGCCCTGCGGATGTTGCGACCCGCCGGTTCGCCCTTGAGCACCTCGACGCGGCCCGGCTGGCCGGTAGTGTTCTCCTGGATCACCACCGTGTCGGCGCCGGGCGGAACCGGGGCGCCGGTGAAGATCCGGGCGGCCTGGCCGGGGCCGACCTCGCCCGGGAAAGCCCGGCCGGCTGCGCTTTCCCCGATCACGTCGAGGGTGGCCGGCACGGATAAGAGATCGATGGCGCGAACCGCGTAACCATCCATCGCCGAGACGTCGCAAGGCGGCTGCGTGCGCAATGCCCGAAGATCTTGCGCCAGGACGCGACCAGCGGCCTGCCTCAACGGCACGGTCCCGACGACGGTCGGGGCGACGGCGCCCGCCAGGATCAGGCGAAGCGCGTCCGAGACGGGTGTAAGCGGGGCGGTCAAAGGACGATCGGACCGGCGACGAAGTCGCCGGACTTTCCGCCGCGCTTTTCGAGAAGGCGAATGTCGGTGATGCGGATCTCGCGATCGACGGCCTTCACCATGTCGTAGACCGTGAGGCAGGCGACCGAGACGGCGGTGAGCGCCTCCATTTCGACGCCGGTCTGTCCGGAGACCTTGACGGTGGCTCGAACGACGACGCGTGGCGGATCGGCGTCGGTCGAAAGATCAACCTTGACGGAGGTCAGCGCCAGCGGATGGCAGAGCGGGATGAGATCGTGGGTGCGCTTCGCCGCCATGATGCCGGCGACCCGCGCCGTGCCCAGGACATCGCCCTTCTTGGCGTCGCCCGAAACGATCAGGGCCAGCGTGGCGGGCGCCATCAGGACGACGCCCTCGGCGACGCCGATGCGCTCGGTGACGGCCTTGGTGCCGACCTCGACCATGCGGGCCTCGCCCGCGGCGTCGATATGCGTGAGGCCGCTCATGCCGCCACATCCTCGGCCAGCAAAGCGCACGTTGCGGCCGCCACATCGGCGTGGCGCATCAGGCTTTCGCCAACAAGGACGGTCCGCATGCCGATGCGGGCCAGCCGGGCGCAATCCGCCGCCGACGAGATGCCGCTCTCCCCGACCGCGATCCGATCGGCCGGGATGCGGGGCGCCAGGCGCTCCGACGTGGCGAGGTCCGTCTCGAAGCTGCGGAGGTCGCGGTTGTTGACGCCGACGAGACGGCACGGGAGTGCCAGAGCCCGGTCGAGCTCCTCGTCGGTATGGACTTCGACCAGCACGTCCATGCCGAGATCGTCGGCGGCAGCGGCGAGGTCGCGGGCGGTTGCGTCGTCGAGCGCCGCCATGATGACCAGGATGCAATCGGCGCCCCAGGCGCGCGCCTCGACGCATTGGTAGGTGTCGAACATAAAGTCCTTGCGCAACGCCGGAAGCGCGCAGGCGTCGCGGGCCTGCCTGAGGAATTCCGGCGCGCCCTGGAACGAGGGCGCGTCGGTCAGCACCGAGAGACACGCGGCGCCACCGGCCTCGTAGGCGCGGGCGAGGTCGGCTGGGACGAAGTCTTCGCGGATGAGGCCCTTCGAGGGGCTCGCCTTCTTGATCTCGGCAATCAGTGCCAGCCTGCCGTCGCGGTGCTTGGCTTCGATCGCCGAAGCGAAGCCGCGAGGGGCCTCGGCCGCGGAAGCCTGACGACGCAACTCGGGCAGGGGGACCCGCGCCTTGGCGTCCGCGATCTCGCGCCGCTTGTAGGCTTCGATGCGGTCGAGAATGTCGGCCAAGATCAGTTGCTCCGAAGTTGCGCGTCGTCGGCGTTGGAGGCCGCGACCAGGCGGGCCAGCGTCTCGGCGGCCCGGCCCTCGTCGACTGCCCGTGCTGCCAGCGCGGCGCCCTCGCGCAAGGTTCCAACGCGCCCCGCCACGATCAGTGCGCCGGCGGCGTTGAGAAGCGCGATGTCGCGATAGGGTGTTCGCGCTCCGCCGAGCACGTCGCGCAGCGCCTGCGCGTTATGGGCGGGGTCGCCGCCCTTGAGATCGGCCGGCGCGGCTCTCGGCAGGCCAGCCTCTTCCGGGGTGATCTCGAAGCGGCGGATCGAGCCATCGCGGAGCTCGGCGACGCTGGTCGGGCCGGTCGTTGTCATCTCGTCGAGCCCGTCCGAGCCATGCACGACCCAGACGTGGCGGCTGCCGGACTGGCGCAGAACCTCGGCCAACGGCTCCAGCCAGGCGCGGGAGAAGACGCCGAGCAACTGCCGATTCACGCCGGCCGGGTTTGACAGGGGGCCGAGCAGGTTGAAGATGGTCCGCGTGCCAAGCTCGATGCGGGCCGAGGCCACGTGGCGCATGGCCATGTGATGGGCGCTGGCCATCATAAATCCGATCCCGGCCTCGGCGATGCAGCGCTCGACGGCAGCCGGCGTGCCACCGATCCGCACATCCAGGGCCGACAGCACGTCGCTCGATCCCGAGCGCGATGTCGCGGCCCGGTTGCCGTGCTTGGCGACCGGCACGCCGCAAGCGGCCACGATGATGGCGGCCAGCGTCGACACGTTGAAGGAGCCCGAGCCGTCGCCGCCCGTGCCGACGATGTCGACCGCCTCGGCGGGCGCGGTCACCCGCATCATCTTGGCTCGCATGGCCGCCACGGCGCCGCCGATCTCATCGACCGTCTCGCCGCGCACCCGCAGTCCCAGCAGGAAGGCGCCGGTCTGAACCGGGGTCACCTGGCCGGACAGGAGATGGTCGAAGGCGGCCTCGGCTTCGGCGCGCGTGAGAGAGGCGCCCGTGGCTATCTTGCCGAGCAGCGGCTTGAAGCCGTCCATCAGCGGGCGTCCTCGGAATGCGATAGGTTCCAGGCTTCGGCCAGATCGAGGAAATTCTTGAGAATGACGCGGCCGTTCTCGCTCGCGATGCTTTCGGGATGAAACTGGACGCCATGGACCGGATGCCGGCGATGCGACAGGCCCATGATGGCCCCGTCCTCCGACCGTGCCGTCACTTCGAGGTCGTCCGGCAATGTCGCGTCGTCGACGACGAGCGAATGGTAGCGGGTGGCCTTGAAGGCGCCGTTGATGCCGCGGAAGACCGCCCGGCCCTGGTGCTCCACGGTGGAGACCTTGCCGTGCATCGGCACCTCGGCGCGCACCACGTTCCCACCATAGACGTCGCCGATGGCCTGGTGGCCGAGACACACGCCGAAGATCGGGACGGAAGCCCCGCCCTCGCGCAGCAGGTCGCAGCAGATGCCCGCTTCGGTCGGCGTGCAAGGGCCGGGAGACAGCACGATGGCATCGGGCCTGTTCGCCAGGATCTCCTCGACCGTCGCGGCATCGTTACGCACGACCGTCACCTCTGCGCCGAGCGCGCCGAGGTCGTGGAACAGGTTCCAGGTGAAGCTGTCGTAATTGTCGACGAGGGTGACTTTCGGCACGGGAACCTGCCTTCCATGAAGGATCCGAGCTTTTAAGCGGCTGCCACCCGAGGTCAAGGCGAGGGGCCTCGCCGTCGCACCTCCCGCCGCGGCTTTGGCAGCGGATCGACTTTCCGTTATCGGTAAAGCCACGCATCAGCACGGCAATGGCCGCTCATCAGGACACCATGGATCTCAACGAAGCGGCCACCGTCGCGCCATCACTGCCGGATCTGTCGGAATGCGAGCGTGAGCGGATCCACATGCCGGGCGCGATCCAGCCCTATGGCTGTCTCCTGTTCTGCGCCCTTCCGTCCTGGATCGTGCAGGGCGTGTCGGGCAATATCGGCGAATTTCTCGGCCGCGAGGCGCAGTCGCTGCTCGACACGACGCTCGATACGGTCCTGCCAGACAAGACCCTGCACGACCTCCGCAACGTGCTGCAGGCCTCCATGGTGTCTGGCGGTGCCGAGCGCCTGCTCGATCAGCCGATCGACGACGGGCCGGAACGCTACGACCTGACCGTGCATATGGCGGCCGCCAATGCCGTTGTGGAGATCGTGCCCCGCAAGGGAGCCGACACGCTGGCCACGGATCCGGTCACTCTGGTGAAGAGCATGGTGAGCCGGCTGAAGCGCGCGCCGACGCCGCAGAGGTTCTTTCATCTGGCCGCCCATCAGGTCCGCGCCGTGACCGGGTACGACCGAGTCATGATTTACAAGTTCCTGCCCGATGGCAGCGGCGAGGTGAAGGCCGAGGCGCTGCGCTCCGGGCTGCCGCCCTTCCTGGGCCTGCGTTATCCGGCCTCCGATATTCCCGCCCAAGCACGGGCGCTCTACCGCCGCCAGTGGCTGCGTTTGATCCCCGACGTCAACTATCAGCCCGTTCCTCTCGTGGGACGGCCGGATCGCGATGTGGAGCCGGATCTCAGCCTCGCCGTGCTGCGCAGCGTGTCGCCCGTCCATATCGAATATCTTCAGAACATGGACTCGCACGCGACCCTGACGATTTCGCTCATGGCCGGCGATGACCTTTGGGGACTGATCGCCTGTCATCACGGCTCTCCGCGCCGCATTTCGTCATCGACCTGTGCGGCCGCGGAGCTGTTCGCCCAGATCTTCTCGCTGCAGATCGAGGCGAAGGAGCAGGCCGCGGACCTCATGCTCGCCGCCGACCTGCGCAAGGCGCTCGACAGGCTGGTCGCCGCGATGACGCCCGAATTGTCGATCTTCGACGATCCCGAGCGGTTCAAGTCGCTCGTGGACGACATGGTCGACTGCGACGGCTACGGCGTCTGGACCGACAAGGGCTTCAGCGGCGTCGGGGTTGTCCCCCCGGCAGACGCGATACCGGACCTGATCCGCTACCTTGGCGAGAAGGATCTGCAACAGCCTTATGCGACGGGAGCCCTGTCGCGCGAACTCCCATCGGCCGAGGCCTATGTGGCGGATGTCAGCGGTGTCCTGTCCATTCCGTTCTCGCGCCGACCCCGCGAATACCTTCTGTTCTTCCGCCGCGAGGTCGTCCAGACGGTGACCTGGGGCGGCGACCCGACGAAGCCGGTCGTCATCGAGCGCGGCGGGGCACGGATCGGGCCGCGCAAGAGCTTCGACGCCTGGAAGGAGGTTGTCCATGGCCAGTCCGTCCCATGGCGGCCGGCCGATGTGCAGAATGCCGAGACACTTCGGATCTCGCTGCTCGAGGTCATCCTGAGGCGCGCCGATATCGTCAACAGCGAGCGTCGCGCCGCGCAGGAAAGCCAGGCGTTCCTGATCGCCGAGCTGAACCATCGCGTGAAGAACATCCTCGCGCTGATCCGCTCCCTCGTGCGGCAGAGCCGTCAGAATGCCCGCACGATCGAGGGCTTCGCCGGCGACCTCGAACACCGCATCCGCGCCCTGGCTCTGGCGCATGATCAGCTGACTCAGACAGGCTGGCATCGGGCGCCTCTGCGCCGGTTGCTGGACGCCGAGGCGCGGGCCTGGACGAGTTCTGCCGATCGCGTCTCACTGGTGGGACCGGGCGTGACGCTCGATTCGCGCGCCTACCAGGCGCTCGCGCTGGTGTTCCACGAGATGATGACCAATGCCGCCAAATACGGGGCGCTGAGCCAGGATGCCGGTCGTCTCAGCGTGACCTGGTCGCGCGACGCCACGGGGGACCTCCGCATCGAGTGGCGGGAACTCGGCGGGCCGGCGGTCAAGCCGCCGGAACGACGCGGCTTCGGCAGTGTCATCGTCGAACAGACCGTTCCCTTCGAACTCCGAGGAGAGTCGCGCGTCCAATATCTGACGCAGGGCGTCTACGGCAGCTTCCTCATTCCGGCGACGCATATCGGGGAAGCCGACGAAGAGGTTGCGGCCCCGGTGGCGGCTTTGCCGGTCTCGTCGATCGACCTCAATGCCAAGCATTTGCTCCTCGTCGAGGACAGCATGATGATCGCCCTCGATGCCCAGGCGATGCTGGCCGATGAGGGGCTACAGGTCGAGATCGCCGGTACTGTCGGGGACGCCGACCGGCTGCTCGATACGGGCGGCTTTGACATGGCGGTTCTCGACGTGAACCTCTCGGGGGACACGAGTTTCGGAATTGCGGACCGTCTCATCGCCGGGGGGGTGCCCTTCGTCTTCGCCACGGGCTACGGCGAGAGTATCGCCATGCCGGAGCGGTTCCGTGCCGTGCCGGTCGTGTCGAAGCCCTACGACGGTGCCGCCCTGCGGGTGGCGCTGAGCGGCGTTCAAGCGCCCCGTACCGAGGAGCCTATCGCGTGACGCCTGCCGACCTCACCCGCTCCGCACGGGACGCGTCCGAGCCGCCCGTCGGTCTCTCCGCACCGGTAAGGGCCTTGTGGTGGGACCGAAAGGGCGACTGGCCTCGCGCCCATGAGGCTGTCGCCGCGGACGAGGATGGACGGGACGCCGCCTGGGTTCATGCCTACCTGCATCGCCGGGAGGGCGACCTCGGCAATGCGCGCTACTGGTACGGTCGCGCCGGGCGGCCGGTGTCCTCGGCGTCGCTCGACGCCGAATGGGAGAATATTGTAGCGGCGCTTCTCGGCGCCTGACGGAGCCGCGGGCCTTCATTACAAAGCCGCCGGATCGCCTTGCTGTCGCTCGTCTCCTGGAAGCAAGCTCCGCGCGAGGTCCGGCGCGCCTTGTGTTTTGACGGCCTATGCGGTTGTTAGCCCCTCGGGTCCGGCCTGCGGTGCCCAGTTCCAGAGACGAGTCGATGCGATCCAGCCGATACTTCCTGCCGATCCTGCGCGAGACGCCCAAGGAAGCGGAGATCGTCTCGCACCGGCTCATGCTGCGCGCCGGCATGATCCGCCAGGAAGGCGCCGGCATCTATGCCTGGCTGCCGCTCGGCCTGCGCGTGCTCGAGAAGGTCAACGTCATCGTGCGCGAGGAGCAGAACCGCGCCGGCGCCATCGAGATCAAGATGCCGACGATCCAGTCGGCGGACCTCTGGCGTGAGTCCGGCCGTTACGACGATTACGGCAAGGAAATGCTGCGCATCAAGGACCGGCACGAGCGCGACATGCTCTTCGGCCCGACCAACGAAGAGATGGTGACGGAGATCTTCCGTGCCTCGGTGCGCTCCTACAAGGATCTGCCGCTCAATCTCTACCACATCCAGTGGAAGTTCCGCGACGAGGTGCGGCCCCGCTTCGGCGTGATGCGCAGCCGCGAGTTCCTGATGAAGGACGCCTATTCCTTCGACCTCGACGCCGCCGGCGCGCGTCACAGCTACAACCGCATGTTCGTGGCCTATCTCCGCACCTTCGCGCGGCTCGGTGTGACCGCCATTCCCATGGTGGCCGACACCGGGCCGATCGGCGGCGATCTCAGCCACGAGTTCATCATCCTGGCGTCGACCGGCGAGAGCGAAGTCTTCTGCCACAAGGACTATCTCGGCTTCGCGCCCCCGCCCGCCGACATCGACTTCGATGATGCGGCAGGCCTGCAGGGCGTGGTCGACCATTGGACGTCGCGTTTCGCCGCCACGAGCGAGAAGTTCGACGCCGCCGGCTTCGAAGCCATTCCGGACGGGGATCGGGTGTCGGCGCGCGGCATCGAGGTCGGCCACATCTTCTATTTCGGCACCAAATATTCCGAGCCCATGAAGGCCGTGGTGAGCGGCCCCGACGGCGCCAGCGTGCCGGTCCACATGGGCTCATACGGCATCGGCCCGTCGCGCGTCGTAGCGGCCCTGATCGAGGCCGGGCACGACGACAACGGCATCATTTGGCCCGATGCGGTGGCACCCTTCACGGTCGGGATTGCCAACCTCAAGGTCGGCAATGCCGAGACCGATGCGGCCTGCGAGACGCTCTACAAGGGCCTGCTGTCCCAGGGGATCGACGCGCTCTACGACGATCGGGACGAGCGCCCCGGCGCGAAGTTCGCGACCTTGGACCTGATCGGCGTGCCCTATCAGGTGATTGTCGGGCCGAAGGGGCTCGCCGACGGTCAGGTGGAGTTGAAGCACCGCCGTTCGGGCGAGAAGGAAACTCTGTCGCCCGAGGCCGTGCTGGCCAAGCTGACGAGCCTGCTCGGTCCGGCGTCCCGCTGACCCCATGAGGATCGCCGTATGACGATGGCCCGAGCCGACGCCGCCGCGGCGTCCCGCGGCACGCCGGCCTTTTCACCCTTCGAGTGGATCGTGGCGCTGCGCTATCTGCGGGCGCGGCGATCCAAGAGCTTCGTCTCGGTGATCGCCGGATTTTCGTTCGCGGGCATCCTGCTGGGCGTCGCCACGCTGATCGTCGTCATGTCGGTGATGAACGGTTTCCGGCAGGAACTCTTGAACAAGATCGTCGGCATCAACGGCCACGTCTTCGTCCAGGCCACCGACACGCCCTTCACCGATTATGCCGCCGTAACTCAGCGGCTCGGGGCCGTGCCGGGCGTGAAACTGGTGATCCCCATGATCGAGGGCGCGGCCGGCGTCTCCTCGCCCTTCAACCAGTCGGGAGCCCTCATCCGCGGCATTTCGGGCACCGACCTGCAACGCCTTCCCGGCATCGCGGGCCACGTCGTGCAGGGCACCCTGGAGAACTTCGACAAGACGGGCGGCGTCGCGGTCGGCCAGCGCTTGGCGGAATCCCTGGGCCTCAGCCTCGGCGATCAGGTTTCGGTGCTGACCGCCAATGGGCCGAGGACGCCCTTCGGCGTCGCGCCGCGCATCAAGAGCTATCCCGTTACTGCCATCTTCCAGATCGGCATGTCGGAGTTCGACAGCTCCTTTGTCTATATGCCGATCACCGAGGCACAGGCCTATTTCGGCAAGGACGGCGAGGCATCGGTGATCGAAGTCTTCGTCGACGATCCCGATCACATGGATGCGGTGCGGCTCAGCCTCGACCGCGCCATCGAGCGGCCGGCCGTGATGACCGACTGGCGCCAGCGCAACAAGACGTTCTTTGATGCACTGAACGTCGAGCGCAACGTCATGTTCATCATCCTCACGTTGATCGTTCTGGTGGCGGCGCTGAACATCATCTCCGGATTGATCATGCTGGTGAAGGACAAGAGTTCCGACATCGCTATCCTGCGCACGATGGGCGCCTCGCGCGGCTCGATCCTGCGGATCTTCCTGATCGCGGGCGCCTCCATCGGCGTGTCGGGCACTTTCGCGGGGCTAGGCCTCGGCATGCTGGTGGCGAGCAACATCGAGCGGATCCGCACCTTCCTCAATGGCGTCTTGCACGCCGATCTGTTCCCGTCCGAGCTCTATTTCCTGTCGCACCTGCCCTCCGTCATCGAGCCCGGCGACGTGCTGGCGGTGACCGGCATGGCGCTGGCGCTCTCGCTCCTCGCCACGATCTATCCCTCCTGGCGGGCCGCCAATCTCGATCCCGTGGAAGCGTTGCGCTACGAATGATCGCTAAGAGCCTGTTCAACCTCTGGAAGACGCCTGCGTCGAGCAGCGATGTCCCCAACGATAGGAGGAGGGCGACGCCGAGAGCTGCGGCTATCGACGAGCCGTTCGGCACATCAGGCCGCCATCGCTGCTCAACCAAAAGGGCTGCGTCCTGTTCGGCGCTCAGTTCGTCACCGTTCTTGGCCGTAGCCCCGCTACGGCCGTCGCCCGTCTCCTGCTGAGTGCACGAAAAATGGCTGCAGCGCAGACGTCTTTCAGAGGTCAAACAGGCTCTCACGCACCCGCTCTAACACTGAGCGGCGTCGTCCGCACCTTCCGGCAGGGGGAGACGACGCTGGAGATCCTGCGCGGGGCCGATCTCACCTTGTGGCCCGGCCAGTCGGTGGCGCTCGTTGCTCCGTCGGGGGCCGGCAAGTCGACTCTGCTCCATGTCGCGGGCCTTCTCGAAAAGCCCGATGGCGGAGAGATCTACATGGGCTCCGCGCCTACCGCTGCGATGGGCGATCCGGAGCGCACGGCGTTGCGCCGCACCGCCATCGGCTTCGTCTACCAGGCGCATCATCTCCTGCCTGAATTCACTGCGCTCGAAAACGTCGCCCTGCCGCAGATGATCGCCGGCCTGACGCGACGCGAGGCGGCGGAGCGGGGGAGGGAGCTTCTGACCTTCCTGGGGCTCGGACAGCGCTACAACCACCGGCCGGCAGAGCTCTCGGGCGGCGAGCAGCAGCGCGTCGCCATCGCGCGCGCCGTCGCCAATGCGCCCGGCATGCTTCTGGCCGACGAGCCCACTGGCAACCTAGACCCACGTACGGCCGACCACGTCTTTTCGACCCTGACGTCGCTGATCCGGGCGACCGGCCTCGCCGCGCTCATCGCCACCCACAACATGGACCTCGCGGCGCGCATGGACCGGCGCGTGACCTTGCAGGACGGGCTGGTCGTCGAGCTGGACTGAGCCCCATGCGCTTACGACTGCTTGGAGGCAGACCGGGTTGAACCGATCAGGTCCTGCCCCGCGTTGCCTCCCCGGCGAGGCTCCGCCATAACCTCTCCATGTCGCATCCCGTCGTCCGCTTCGCCCCGTCACCCACCGGGCGTATCCATATCGGCAATGCTCGGCCGGCATTGCTGAACTACCTCTTCGCCCGGGCAGCCGGCGGCGCTTTCGTGCTGCGCTTCGACGACACCGACACCGAGCGGTCGCGCGAGGAATATGCAGAGTCGATCGAGGCGGACCTGCATTGGCTGGGAGTGCGGCCCGACCTCGTTTTGCGCCAGTCCGACCGGTTTCCCCTGTATGGCGAGGCCGTGCAGCGCCTGAAGCAGGCGGGGCGGCTCTATCCCGCCTATGAGACAGCCGACGAACTCGACCGCCGCCGCAAGCGTCTGCAGGCCCGGGGCCTGCCCCCCGTCTACGACCGCGCGGCGCTGAGCCTCACACCCGAGCAGGTCGCGGCCTATGAGGTCGCCGGCCGCCGTCCGCACTGGCGCTTCAAGCTCGCCCCCGAGCCGGTGACCTGGGACGACCTCGTCCGCGGCCCGAGCACCATCGATTGCGCGTCGCTGAGCGACCCGGTGCTGGTGCGGGAGGACGGGACCTATCTCTACACGCTGCCCTCCGTCGTGGACGACATCGACCTCCGCATCACTCACGTGATCCGCGGCGAGGACCATGTCACCAATACGGCGGTGCAAATCCAGCTCTTCACGGCACTGGGGCGTAACCCGCCGCCGACCTTCGCCCATCACAATCTGCTGACCACGGCCGCCGGCGAGGGCCTGTCGAAACGCTCCGGAGCGCTGTCGATCGGGGCCTTGCGGGATGACGGCGTCGAGGCCTTGGCGGTGGCCGCCATGGCGGTGCTGACGGGGTCCTCGGCGGCGTTGCGACCTGTTACGTCGCTCGAAGACTTGGCGACCGGCTTCGATCTCAGTCATCTCTCTCGCACGCCCGCGCGGTTCGACGAGGCGGAACTGCACGCGCTCTCGGCCAAGACCCTGCACGGGCTACCCTTCGCATCCGTCGCCGACCGGCTGGCTCTGTTCGGCATCGTCGGCCCGAAAGCAGAGGCCTTCTGGGACGGGGTCCGCGGCAACCTCGTGCATTTCGCCGAGTCGGCCGAATGGTGGGGTGTCGTCGGGGACACGGTCGTTCCCGTCGTCGAGGATGCCGACTTCCTGGCCAAAGCTGCGGCGCTGCTTCCGCCGGAACCCTGGAATCTCGACACCTGGGGCGTCTGGACCGCGGCGTTGAAGCAGGAGACGGGGCGAAAGGGCCGGGCGCTGTTTCATCCACTGCGCCTGGCGCTGACGGCTCGTGGTTCCGGACCAGACCTAAAGCATCTCCTGCCGCTGATCGGCCGCGCTAGAGCGTCGGGTCGGATCGCCGGAACTGCCGCGTGAGATCGCGGTCGGTTGGCGGTTGAAGAGCTTCGCCGGGCGGAGTCACAACGACGGGCGGCACGCTTTTTCGACCTGTCTTCCGGGAGGTCGACGACTTCAACGGCGGGATCGAGCCCGTCGGCGGCGACACCGGCCGCGCCATCTCGGCCGCCAGGGCCGGCGTGACGGTGACGTCGCCCTTGTGCGGCTCCAGCATGGCCTCCGCTCCGGCCAGGGCCTCGGCCCAGCTCTGTTTCGGAGCCCGGCAGGCGCAGGTGCTGGTGGAAGACTTACGGAACTGGAAGGCCGTCGAGAGATCCGCATAACGTGTGCCATCGGTGGCCGTCGCGCCCGCGATATCGTCGGAGTCCCGGCCCGCATAGGCGGAAGAGGTCGCCGCCGGGCACTGCGCCTGGCAAAGCCTGTCCATGTCGCCGAGGCGGTCCGATGGCACGTCGTTGGCGAGTGGGTAGTAGGCGCCGTCGCATTGGCGTACGCACATCACGACGGGTGACCGGGAAGCCTGGAGCGGCGCTGGCGCCTCGGGCGCCGGCACCGCGTCGGGGTTCACCGGCATGGTCTCGGGCGCGGTCTCGAGACCGGCGCGCTCCGTCGTACATTGGGCGTTGTAGGTCTCCGTCAGGCCGCGGCGATGATCGTCGGCTGAGGGATCGCCGCGGGCCGCCTGATCCTGCAGGCGCTGCAGGCTCGTCTCGAGCCCGACGATGCGACGCGCGAGGCTGCGGCATTGCGGCGAGTCGGGATCGTCGAAGAAGCCGTCACCGCAACCAGATTGGTCCGCATAGGCCCGGGTGCGGGCGATCTCGTCCCGTTGCTGGCGCAGCGCCACCTCGAACCGGCCGGGATCGCTGGGGGAGCCGGCAGCATCGATCTCGGCGCGCAACGCGCTGCAATCCACCGCCTGGGCCCATGCGGCCGACGGCAGGAGGACGAGGGCAGCAATGAGGGCGAGAAGCGGGGCTAGGCGCCTCGTCGGTTCGTCACGTGTCATGACCCCGACTGATGACGAGTTTCTTGGCCGAAACAAGGTGACGCCTTGGCGGTTGAACCGGCTGCCGGTCGCATCGCGCCGGCGTCTGGAACCCACCCATGCGCGCTCACGCCGGCCTCGCTCTCCTCGTTATCGGCCTTTTCGCCGCCGCCCCTGCCCAGGCCGCCGAAGGACCCGACCTGATCTTCAAGGAATCGACCAAATGGCGGATGCTGACCCCGAGCGACAAGCTCGCCACCTACGCGGTGGATGATCCGTCGGTCGATGGCGTGTCCTGCTTCTATACGGTGCCCGAGAAGGGCGGGCTCTCCGGCGCTCTCGGCGTAGCCGAGGAGGTGTCGGACGTGTCGCTCGCCTGCCGCCAGGTCGGTCCGGTCAAGATCAAGGACAAGCTGACCCAGGGCGACGTCATGTTTTCCGAGAAGCGCTCGTTCTTCTTCAAGCACATGCAGATCGTGCGGGGCTGCGACGCCAAGCGCAACACCCTCGTCTACATGGTCTATTCCGATAAGCTGATCGAAGGCTCGCCCAAGAACTCGACCTCGGCGGTGCCGATCATGCCCTGGGGAGCCGGGGCGGAACCGCAGCGCTGCGCCGACTGGTTCAAAGGCTGAGGAGCGTCAGTCTCCGCAGCGGATCAGGATGTCGCCGGGCGCTGCCTTGACGGGTTCCGGCTTGGTGCTGGCCTGGATCGATCCCGTGACGTCTTCGACCGTGCCGAAGGCGAGGACGTGGGCGTGGCCGTGCGACTCGCACCAGCTGTCGGCGATGACGCGACCGCAGTCCATGCCGGCATGCATGCAATCGCCGATGCCGTAGCCGTCGCTCGACGGTATGACGTAATTCTCGGAGGCATGGCCGGGCAGAATGGAACCCGCGACGAGAAGCGCGACCGCGAGGCCGCGGAAGCAATGAGCCGAAAAGGCCATGGAAGTGATGTCCCTGAACGACAGCGGCGCCGTGGATCCACGGTGCCGAATCGGGGTCACTAAAATCTTAACGATGGGCGGATAGCGGGGCGGTCTGCCTAGCTTGCTTGGCTGCGCTCGCCATCACGGAGGCGGTTGTGTCGTGGGACCGCGCTTCAGTCCTCGTGCCGGAAGGGCAGATGCTCGCCGAGTTCCTCGACGGCGTTCTCGACATAGGCGCGCTCGTGGTCGAGATAGTCGGCGATGGCGGCGGCGAGGCGGGGGTCGGCGATGTCGTGGACCGAATAGGTCGGGGTCGGCCGGTAGCCGCGGGCCAGCTTGTGCTCCCCCTGAGCGCCCGCTTCGACGCGCTGCAAGCCGCGCGACAGGGCGAAGTCGATAGCTTGATAGTAGCAGATCTCGAAATGCAGGAACGGGTGCTCCTCGACGCAGCCCCAGTTGCGGCCGTAGAGGGCGTCGTCGCCGATGAAGTTGATGGCGCCCGCGATATAGCGCCCGGCCCGTTTTGCCATGACCAGGAGGATGCGGTCCGCCATGCTGGCGCCGACCTCGGAGAAGAAGCGGCGGTTCAGATAGGGGCGGCCCCATTTGCGCGCGCCGGTATCCATGTAGAATTCAAAGAACGCGTCCCAGTGCTCCTCGCGGAGGTCCGCGCCGGTGAGATGTTCGATCGTGATGCCGTTCTCGAGCGCGTCCCGGCGTTCCTTCTTGATGTTCTTGCGCTTGCGGGATGCCAGGGCCGCCAGGAAATCGTCGAAGCCCGCGTAGCCCTCGTTGACGAAATGGAACTGCTGGTCGGTGCGCTGTAGCCAGCCCTGGGCGCCGAGACTGTCCCATTCGGCCTTGGTGACGAAGGTGGCGTGGGTCGAGGAGGCCTTGATCTCCTTCCGCAACGCCGAGAGCCCCGCCGCGAGCGCCGCCTGCATGGTCCCTTCGTCGTGGCCCGACGCCACGAGAAAGCGACGGCCCGTCGCTGGCGTGAAGGGCACCGCGACCTGCAGCTTCGGATAGTAATGCCCGCCGGCCCGGGCATAGGCCTCGGCCCAGGCATGGTCGAAGACGTATTCGCCCTGCGAATGCGTCTTCACATAGGTCGGTGCCGCCGCCACGAGCGCGTCGCCCTGCTGCACGATGACGTGGGCCGGGGACCATCCGCTGCGGCCGCCGACAGCGCCCGACGTTTCGAGCGCTTTGAGGAAGGCGTGGCTGAGGAACGGATTATAGCGTTCGCCCGAGCGATCCGGCGTCTCGGAGGCGGGCGGAGCCGGGTTGGCGCAGCGATCCCAGAGGTCGGGCGCGATGGCGGCGATCGACGTCGCGACCTGGATGGTGATCGGTGAGGACATGGGCGCCTTCGATCTCTCCGCGCCGCCACGACGGGGGAGACGCGGCGTTTCGGGTTACCGCCTCTCGCATCTGCGAAGAGGCGGTCTTTCGCCTAAGGTCCCGCTCCGCGCCCGGGCGTCAAGGCACGAAACCCTCGAAGACCATCTGATCCGCCCAACTTGCGGCGCGTTGCCGCTGCTCCGGCGTCCTCACGGTCCAGGTCATCACCGGCAGGCCGATCGCGACCCGGCAGAGGTGAGGGACGGCATGAGGCAGATCCGCGACTGCATAGGACAGGAAATCCGGCTGGCTGTCGGCGAAATGCAGCATCTCGGCGAGGTCGCGCTTCCGCTCCGTGGACAGGTTCCCCCATTCGGCATCGTGGTAATCGGCTTCCGCGACGATGCCGAGCGGGTAGCCGAGCGACTGCCCACGCAAATGGGCGATCACGGCGGGATCGAAGCTCTTGATCGCCAGCGGCCCTTTGTACCCGTCCGCGATTTCGATGACACGGTCGGCGAGACGCAGGTCGCCATCGAAGCGGCTCTTGACCTCGCAGATCAGCGGCGCACGCCCGTCGATCAGCGCCAGAAAGGCGCCGAGTGTCGGGATGCGGTCGTCGGAGCCGGTCAGGGTCAGCGCGCCGAGGTCCGCTGCCTTGCGCTCCTGGACGCGTCCCGTAGCGCCCGTCAGGCGGGCGAGATCGAGGTCGTGGAACACCACGGCATCGCCGTCGGCGCTGAGTTGCACATCGCATTCGATGGCGAAACCGCCCGCGATCGCGGCGCGGGCCGCAGCGGGCGAGTTCTCGATCCGCCCCGCGGCCCGCTCGTGCAGGCCGCGATGCGCGATGGGGCGCCGGACCAGCCAGTCCGGCGCGTTCGGAACCCTCACGGGCGAATGCTGAAGAGCGCCTCGACCTCGACCGCACAGCCGAGCGGCAGCGACGCCACCCCGACGGTGGAGCGGGCATGGCGCCCCTTGTCGCCCAGCACTTCGACCATGAGGTCGGAGGCGCCGTTCATGATGAGGGCGAGGTCGATGAAGTCCGGCGCCGCGTTGATGAAGCCGCCAAGACGGACGCAACGCTCGATCCGGTCGAGGTCGCCCAGCGCTGCCTTGGCCTGGGCCAATACGTTGATGGCGCAGTTGCGCGCCGCGGCCCGGCCGGCGTCGCCCGATATGTCGGCACCGAGCTTGCCCTTGTGGCCGGCGTCGAGGGTCCCGTCGAGCCCGAGGGCGAGCTGCCCGGAGATCACTAGCGTGTCGCGGCCGGTCACGAAGGCCACGTAATTGGCCACGGGCGCCGCGGCCTTGGGCAGCACGATGCCGAGTTCGGCCAGGCGGGCGTCGATCGTCCCCATTGTCTCTCTCCAGTGAAGCCGCGTGTGGACGGCGCCGAGCGCTCCTCTACCACGATCATGTCGGAGGGAAACGCCTCGATGCGCCATCGCGGTCGCAGTTCCGCCATGAGGGCCTCCGATGGTTCAGTCATTCATGGAGTTCCACCGCGTGAACCGTTTCCCGATCGCCTGCCTGACCGCTCTCGCCGCTTGGGCGTCCGTCGCCACCGCCGCCGTGGCGGACGACGCCGCCCCCGTGCCGATGGCAGGGCATCACGCCGTCTACAAGCTCTCGCTTCTGTCGGGGAAGGGGACGAACGCGCCGGCCTCCGCCTCCGGCGTCATCGACTTCGATTTCTCGGGGTCGAGCTGCGAAGGCTACACGTCGAACCTGCGTCAACTCGTAGAGCTTCAGCCGGCCGAGGGCGATTCGAAGCTGAACGACGTGCGCAACAACACGTTCGAGGACGCGGACGCCAAGCAATATACCTTCACCACCAAGTCCGCGACGGACAGCGATTCGGCCACCGAAGTCACCGGCAAGGCGGAGCGCGCTGCTGACGGCAAGATCAGCGTCGATCTCAAGGCGCCGCCGGGCCACTCGTCCTATGGCGCCGAGGTGCTCTTTCCGGTCCAACATATGCGCCACATTATCGCGGCGGCGGAGCATGGGGACAAGCTCCTGTCAGCAGATGTCTACGACGGTTCCGACACGGGTTCGAAGCTGTTCCACACCTTGACGGTGATCGGAGCGCCCTTGACGTCCCCTCCCGACGATCCTTCCGGCAAGGCCGAGGCGCTGAAGGGCATGCGGCGCTGGCCTGTGGTCATCAGCTATTTCGGCGGAGACAAAGACCAGCCGGATTATGTGCTGACGTCGGACCTCTACGAAAATGGCATCTCGCGTGGCTTGAAGCTCGACTACGGAGATTTCGTCCTGGCCGGCGCCCTGGATCAGCTCACGGTCGCGGCCCCCTCCGCCTGCAAGAAGTAGCGGCTTGGATCGGCTTTAGCGGCGCGTCATTAGGTCATGGGCCGCAGCGACGGCCTCGGGAGCCAAGCCGCTGTCGGCCGCGAAGAGCAACAGCAGCGCCTCATCGCCGATGAGGTAATCCATGACGCCGAGTAGAAATCCGCTCTCTGCTGCGGCTTTGCGCAGGTCGTCGAGTGGTATGCCGGTCAGCGCCATGAACCGCTCGGCATGGTCGGGACCGGACGCGATATATGTTAAGGCTTGGATGGCAATGACGTCGGGATCGGCGGTCGGCTGGCGTTCCTGCCGTTTCAGGCGGTTGGGGCCGTTGTTCATGATTCCGCTTTTCCACTGCTCGATGATGACGCAATCGGCTAAGGCTGGTCAGACGGAATCAACCGTCGGGCGAGGTTTGCCCCACCAGGCGCAGGCCTGAAGCAGCGAGACCCCGACGCCATGTCGAAAACGATCCTGATCGTCGAAGACAACGAACTCAACATGAAACTCTTCAGCGATCTGCTGGAGGCCCATGGCTATACGACCGTGCAGACACGCAACGGGTTCGATGCCGTCGGGTTGGCGCGCCAGCACCGGCCCGACCTGATCCTGATGGACATTCAACTGCCGGAAGTCTCCGGTCTTCAGGTCACGCAGTGGCTGAAGGACGACGACGACCTGCGCGCCATTCCGGTGATCGCCATCACGGCCTTTGCCATGAAGGGCGACGAGGAGAAAATTCGGCAGGGCGGCTGCGAGGCCTATCTGTCTAAGCCGATCTCGGTGGTCAAATTCTTGGAAACGGTCCGCAATTACCTCGGCGACGCTTGAAAGGCTCTCCTGCATGACGGCGCGTATCCTCGTCGTCGATGATGTCCCCGCCAACGTGAAGTTGCTCGAGGCACGTCTGACGGCCGAATATTTCGAGGTGAAGACCGCCTCCAGCGGCTACGAGGCCCTGCAGCTCTGCGGCCGCGGCACGTTCGACGTGATCCTGCTCGACGTCATGATGCCGGGCATGGACGGGTTCGAGGTGTGCCGTCGGCTGAAAAGCGATCCCGCCACTGCTCATGTCCCGGTGGTGCTGGTGACGGCGCTCAGCGAACCCTCCGATCGCATCCGGGGGCTCGAGGCGGGTGCCGACGACATCCTGGCCAAACCCGTCGACGAACTGGCGCTGGTTGCCCGTGTGCGTTCGCTGGCCCGATTCAAGCAGGTCGTCGACGAGTTGCGGCGTCAGGTTGCATCATCCGGAACGCTCGGCCTTCAGCAGAATCTCAAGAGCGGCGCTCTGATCGACGAGGGCGGTCGAGGGCGCGTCCTTCTCGTAGAGGATCGGGAGCATTCGGCCGAGCGCCTCGTCGCTGCCCTGTCCGAGATGCACACGACCGATCATGAGGCGGGCCCCGACGAGGCGGTGTTTCGGGCCGCTACGGGCGGCTACGACCTCATGGTGCTGAGCTCCACCTTGAAGGACTTCGATTCGCTGCGGGTCTGCAGCCAGATCCGTTCGCTTGAAAGCACCCGCGACCTGCCGATCCTGCTGATCGCCGATGGAGAGGACCGAAGCAGAATCGTTCGCGGGCTGGATATCGGCGTCAACGACTACCTGCTGCGCCCCGTCGACCGCGACGAGTTGATGGCCCGCGTGCGCAGCCAGCTTCGCCGGAAGCGTTATGCCGACAGACTGCGCGACATCATGCAGGCCTCGCTGCAGATGGCGGTGACCGACCCGCTAACCGGGCTCCGCAATCGTCGCTACCTCGAATCGCATCTCGGCGGGTTGATGGATGCGGCAGCCGACGGCGAGAAGCCACTGTCGCTGATGATCCTCGACATCGATCACTTCAAGGTCGTCAACGACACGTTCGGCCACGATGCCGGCGACGAGGTCCTGCAGAGCTTCGCCGAACGCGTAAAGACTGTGATTCGCGGCGTCGACATCATGTGCCGCCTGGGCGGCGAGGAGTTCATCATCGTGATGCCGGACACCAGCCTCGACGTCGCGGGCCGCGTTGCCGAGCGCGTCCGGCAGACGGTCGAGCAGTCCATGTTTCCCATCGAGAAGGGCGCCCGGCACATCCCCGTGACGGTGTCGATCGGCATCGCGGAACGGCGTCATGGGCGAGAGGCCGATGTGGTCATGAAGCGCGCCGATCTCGCCCTCTATCGTTCCAAGGCGCAAGGCCGCAACCGGGTTTCGACCGACGCCTGAGCGGCACGCCGTTGCCGTTCCGGAGACCGCCTTTTCCCATCCGATCTCACCCGCCGCCAGAGTCTCCTTGACTCTCGGTCAGAGGATGTAAAGGTTTGCACCGTATTCTCATGACTGTCGCCGAAGGGGCTTAGATCTTCGGCGCGGCGCAGGGATCGGACGGCGGAAACGCCGTCCCCGAATACCCTACGGAGTGCTCAGGTCCGCCGCATCTCCTGGGTCCGTGGGGTCGGCCGGTTCGGAAGTGGTTAGAGTGGCCTCCTCGTAGACCACTTCCGACCGGCCACCAATTCTTCAGTTCTCACGAAAAAGCCGCCCGGCGAACCGGGCGGCTTTTTTGATACAGGTCGCAGCTTTGCCCTGGCGGGGGCAGGCGTCCCACCCGGCACAGCGCCGGGCAGGAGGATGTAGACTACTTGATCTTGGTTTCCTTGAACTCGACATGCTTGCGCACGACGGGATCGTACTTCTTGAACGCGAACTTGTCGGTCTTGGTGCGGGCATTCTTTTCGGTGACGTAGAAAAAGCCGGTGTCGGCGGTCGACAGGAGCTTGATCTTGATCGTGGCGGCCTTGGCCATGGTTCGTCCTTGCGCGGTACCGTCAGCAGCGAACGGTCTGAGACATCTGTAAACAGGAGCGCCGCGCGACCGTGAGTCACGCGGATTATCAGCCGGGACACTAGTCAGCGGCGGCGCGATGTCAACCGCGACTCGCCCAAGGCGGCACTATCGCGTCCGCCGGGACTTGCGCCAGGGCAGCGGCTCGCCGCCGGCCGCCTTGCCCGGAGCCGTCTTGCCCTGCGCACCCTTGGGGCGAGGCCGCTCGCCGCCGCGGCGTCCTTGCCGCTGGCCTCCGCCAACGATCTCGAAGCGCAGCGCACCCGCCACGGGCGCAGCCTCCATCAGCCTCACCTCGACGGTATCGCCGAGGCGATACACCGTGCCGGTGCGGGTGCCCACCATGGCGCGACCGGGTTCGTCGAAGGAGAAGTACTCATCGCCGAGAAGGGCGGCGGGTACAAAGCCGTCGGCTCCGGTTTCGGTCAGACGGCAGAACAGGCCGGCCCTGGTGACCCCCGACAGCCGGGCGTCAAAGACCGCACCGATCTTCTCGGACAGGAAGCCGGCGATGAGTCGATCGATCGTCTCGCGCTCCGCCGCCATGGCGCGGCGCTCGGCGGCCGAGATCCGGGCCGCCGTCTCGCCGAGCTGGTTTGGCGCCATGTCGGGCAGGCCGTCACGGCCGAGACCCAGCGCGCGGATCAGCGCGCGATGCACGATGAGATCGGCGTAGCGGCGGATCGGCGAGGTGAAATGCGCGTAGCGGCGCAGGTTCAGTCCGAAATGCCCGTAGTTCTCGACCGCATATTCGGCCTGGGCCTGCGAGCGCAGCACGACCTCGTTGACGAGATGCTCATGCTCGGTGTCCTTCACGCGGGCCAGGATACCGTTGAACTGCGCCGGGCGCAGCACCTGCCCCTTGGCGAGCTTGATGCCGATCGTCTGCAGGAACTCGGACAGGGCATTGAGCTTCGTCAGGGACGGCTCGTCGTGCACGCGATAGACCAGCGCCTGCCGCTTCTCCTCCAATGTCTCTGCAGCGGCCACATTGGCGAGGATCATGAATTCCTCGATCAACTTGTGGGCGTCGAGCCTCTGCGGCACCACGACACGATCGACGGTGCCGTCCGGCTTTAGCACCAGCTTGCGTTCCGGCAGATCGAGGTCGAGCGGCGCCCGCTCCTGGCGGCCTTGCCCGGCCAGCCGATAGGCAGCCCAGAGCGGCCGCAGCACCGGGTCGAGCAGGGGCCCCGTGACGTCGTCCACCTCCCCGTCGATGGCCGCCTGGGCCTGGGCGTAGCTCAGCTTTGCGGCCGAGCGGATCATGACGCGATGGAAACTGTGCCGCTTCTTGTGGCCATCGGCGGCCAGGACCATGCGGACCGCGAGGGCAGGGCGGTCCTCCAGCGGGCGCAGCGAGCCGAGGTTGGTGGAGACGCGCTCCGGCAGCATCGGCACGACCCGGTCTGGAAAGTAGACAGAATTGCCCCGGTCGACGGCCTCGCGGTCCATCTCGGAGTTCGGTGCCACGAGGCTGGCGACGTCGGCGATGGCCACCGTGACGACCATGCCACCGGGATTGTCGGCTGCGTCGTCGGCGACCGCGTGGACGGCATCGTCGTGGTCCTTGGCGTCCGGCGGATCGATGGTGATCAGCGGCAGGTCGCGCCAATCCTCGCGCCCCGCGAGGCCGGGCGCCTCGACCCGGGCCGCCTCGGCCAGGGTCTCGGGGCGGAACACATGCGGAATGCCATGGGTGAGGATGGCAATCGTGCTGACCGCCTTCTCGCCCTTCAACGAACCCAGGCGTTCCGCGACGCGAACGATCTGGAGGCCCAGGATGCGCTGGCGGCCGATCGGCTCGAAGGCGACGAGTTCGCCATCCGCAGCACCGTTGCGCTCCTCGTCGGAAAGAAAATACAATTCCGAAGCGTTCTTCTTGTCCACAGGTTGAATGCGGAAGCCGTTGTCCCGGCCCATGCGAACCATGCCCAGCAGGCGGGCGCGATCCCTGGCGATCATCTTGACCACGCGGCCGGTGAATGCGGGTTCGTCGCCCTCGGGGGCCGGGGTCGGTTCGATCCGCAGCAAAGCGCGTTCGCCGACGCCTGGAACCGGCCGTCCGGGGCGATGCAGCTTCGGCACATGGACGAGAATGCGCGGTGCAGGGCCGTTGGCGGCGGCCTCCCACTCGATGGGCCGGGCGATCAGGTCGCCATCTCGGTCCCGGCCCACGATGTCGGCTACCACCATGGTGGGCATGGCGGCCGATTCCGCCGCACGGTCTGAGCGCTGGGCCGAGCGACGCCGCTCGATCTGACCCTCCTCTTCGAGTTCGCGCAGCAGGCGCTTCAACTCGATCCGGTCGCTGCCCTTGACGTTGAAGGCGCGCGCCACCTCCCGCTTGCGGCTCTTGACCACCGACCCCTTTCCGGCGGCGATCAGCGCGGCCTCCTCGGACATGAAGGCGAGGATCTCGGCTTTGCTCGGCAGGCCTTTGGTGGCTCGCGACTTGGAATCGGGCATCGGGTCGGGGTCTATCCTACGAACTGTCGATCGTAGATAAGCGCAGCGCCGCCGAATAACGAGCCGGGCAGCCGAGGGGTGCCCCGGCGCCGCGACGCGTCAGGCTGTCTTCTTGATCGCCGCCGATGCTGCCCGCGGCCTCGCCGGTGCCTTCGCGGCCGCCTTCGGCTTCTTGGCCGCACCGGTCTTGGCCGTAGTAGCTTTGCTTGCGATCGCCTTGCCGGCAACAGCCTTCTTCACGGGCGCTTTCTTCTTCGCGACGGAAGTGCCGGTCTGCTCGGCCCGTGCCGCGATGAGGCGCAGCGCCTCTTCCAGCGTCAGCGCGGCCGGGTCGATGTCCTTCGGCAGCGTGGCGTTCACCTTGCCGGCGTTCACATACGGCCCGAACCGGCCCGCCCGCACTGTCACGGGACCGCCGTCCGGATGCTCGCCCAGCACCGTGCCCGACGGCGCGCCGCCGCGGCGGCCACCGCCGCGACCTTCTTCCTTCGCCACGATGAGATCGATGGCGCGATTGGCGCCGATGGTCAGCACGTCGTCGGCGTCGTCCAGGTTGGCGTAGGTCTTACCGTGCTGGACGTAGGGCCCGTAGCGCCCGATGCCGGCGAGGATCGCCTCTCCGGTGGTCGGATGTTTGGCGACGGGTCGCGGGAGCGACAGCAGCGTCAGCGCGGTTTCGAGATCGACGTCGGCAGGCTTCATGCCTTTCGGCAGCGACGATCGCTTGGGTTTCTCGCCCTCGCCGAGCTGCAGATAGGCGCCGAAGCGACCGTCCCGCAGCGTGACCTCCAGCCCCGATTCGAGCTCGGTGCCGAGCAACCGTTGGCCGGGCTTCTCGGCATCTCCGATGGCAGGAGCATTCGGGTCCGACGACAGCGTGCGGGTGAACTTGCACTCCGGGTAGTTGGAACAGCCCACGAAGGAGCCGAACTTGCCGAGCTTCAGCGATAGCCGCCCCACGCCACAGACTGGGCAGGTGCGCGGGTCGGAGCCATCGGCCTTGGGCGGGAACACGAGCGGCGCCAGGACTTCGTTGAGGTTGTCGAGCACCTCGGTGGTGCGCAGATCCTTGGTGTCCCCGATCGCGGCCGAGAAGTCGCGCCAGAAGTCGCGGAGAACCTGGCGCCAATCGAGCTCGTTGTTCGACACGCGGTCGAGACTCTCCTCGAGCCCCGCCGTGAAATCATAGTCGACCCAACGCTCGAAGAAGGATTCGAGAAATGCCGTGACCAGCCGCCCCTTATCCTCGGGGACGAGCTTCTTCTTCTCGAGCCGCACGTATTCGCGGTCGCGCAGCACTGCCAGGGTGGCCGCATAGGTCGAAGGTCGGCCGATGCCGAGCTCCTCCATCCGCTTGATCAGACCCTCTTCGGCATAGCGCGGCGGCGGTTCGGTGAAGTGCTGGTCGGCGTCGATCCGGTCCCGGCCGAGAGCCTCGCCCGCCGCCATGAGGGGCAGCTTGCCGTCCTGGTCGTCGTCGTCGTCATCGACGCCGTAGAGGGTCAGGAACCCGTCGAACCGCACCACCTGCCCGGTGGCGCGCAATTCCAGCCGGCGCTGGGCGCCACCGGCCGGGCTGACCTCGGCCAGGATATCGACAGTGGTGCGCTCGAGCTCCGCCGATTCCATTTGGCTCGCCACGGTGCGCTTCCAAATCAGCTCATAGACGCGCTGCTGTTCGCCATCGAGATAGGGCGTCATGTCGCGGGGCAGGCGAGACAGGTCGGTCGGCCGGATGGCCTCGTGAGCCTCCTGGGCATTCTTGGCCTTCACGGTGTATTTCCGCGGCACCTTGGGGAGGTAACGCTCGCCGTAATTGTCCCCGATGACGCGACGCGTGCCTGCGATGGCCTCCGGCGCCATGTCGACGCCGTCGGTCCGCATGTAGGTGATAAGGCCGGTCGTCTCGCCCTTGATGGTGACGCCCTCGTAGAGCTTCTGGGCGACCTGCATGGTGCGGGCCGGCGAAAGCCCCAGCTTGCGCGATGCATCCTGCTGCAGCGTCGAGGTGCGGAAGGGCGGGAACGGGTGGCGTTTGACGGGCTTCGCCTCGACGCTCTCCACGCTGAACCGCGCCGTCTCGAGCGCCGCCCGGAAGGCCAGAGCCTCCTCGCCGGTGCCGATGTCGAGCCGGGTGATCTTCCTGCCGTCGGCGCCGACCAGCCGGGCCTCGAAGGCCACCTTGGCGGCGGTGCGCAGATGGGCGACGAGCGACCAATATTCGCGGGCGCGGAACTCCTCGATTTCGCGTTCACGGGCGCAGACGAGCCGCAACGCCACCGACTGGACGCGGCCAGCCGAGCGCGAGCCCGGCAGCTTGCGCCACAGGACGGGAGACAGATTGAAGCCGACGAGATAATCGAGCGCACGCCGCGCCAGATAGGCGTCGACCAGCGGCTGGTCGAGGTCGCGCGGATGCAGCATGGCGTCCCGCACGGCCGATTTCGTGATGGCGTTGAAGACGACCCGCTCGACCTTCTTGTCCTTCAGCACCTTTCGGGCGCGCAGCACCTCCAGCACGTGCCAGGAGATAGCTTCGCCCTCGCGATCCGGATCGGTCGCCAGGATGACCTTGTCGGAGCCCTTCACGGCCCGCACGATGTCGGACAGCCGCTTGGCCGCCTTGTCGTCGACCTCCCACTGCATGGCGAAGTCCTGCTCGGGATCGACCGAGCCGTCCTTGGCGGGCAGATCGCGCACATGGCCGAACGACGCCAGCACCTCGTAGTCGCTGCCGAGATAGCCGTTGATGGTCTTCGCTTTCGCCGGGGACTCGACGATGACGACGTTCATGTATGGGAGATCCTCGATGAACCGCGGTGCCGGCGGGACCAGCGGTCGGCGTGCTGCAGCGCGGTGGGCCGGAAAATGGGGGAGGGACTCGGTCAAGTCAAACCGGCAGAGGCCGATCCGGTCATCCCGGACGGGAGATCGTCTTCACCGGACGCGCGCCGCATCGCTGGATGCGACCTCGGGCAGGATGGGCCCCGGATCGGCGAGGGCGGTTGGGTTGTGACGCTGCAGCCACTCCGTCATCGGCCGTTCAACCCATCGGTGCAGCAGCAGGGCGAGCGTGATGGCGGCTGCACAGGCTGTCACGAGGTAGACGGCCGGAGGCATAACGGCGGGCGTCCAGTTCAGCCAGGCGCTCCGCAGAAGCCGGATCGCGAAAGGATGGGACAGGTAGAGGCTATAGGAGGCATCCCCGACCAGCGCCAGGGCGAGGACGGCGCGCCCGGATCGCCAGGCTGGACCGAGGACACAGCCCGCCACGATGAAAGCAGCGGGCAATCCCTCCCGTGCCCAAAGGGCGAGCCCGTCGAAGCGAGGCGTCATCGGCCCAAGCAACACCGCGCCGAGACAGCCGGACACCGTCAGGATAAGGGCAGGAACGACGCCGATGGTCGCGCCACGCTCCGCCAGGAGCGCAATCCCGATGCCGAAGAGGAATTCCAGTAACAGCCCATCGGTCCAGACCGCGACGGCGGCAAAGGGCGGGTTGACGACACGGCCGAGCGCCACGAGGAACACCAGAGTCGTTGCAAGCGCCGGCACGGCGAGGCGTCTAGGCAGCAGCATGGCGCAGGCGAAGAGCACGTAGAAGAACATTTCGTAGTTCAAGGTCCACCCCTGGCCCAGCACCGGGCGCAACTCGCCCGTGCTGCGCATCACCGGCACGAAGAGATAGCTGCCGATCACGACCGCGAGTCCGCCCGGAGGCGTGTTGAGGAGGCCGGGCGCCACCGCCGTGCCGACGAGGACGAGGCTCGTCAGCAACCAGTAGAGCGGCACGACGCGGAGGATCCGGCGAGTCAGGAAGATGGTCGCGCCGCGGACCGAGCCGAAGCCGCGCGCCGTCCGCAGCATGATGAATCCGGAGATCACGAAGAACAGGTGGATGCCGAACGCGAAGTCGAAGAAGCGGTCGAAGTCGAAGGACGATGCGCCTGTGCGTGCCGCGATCGTGTCGCCGTCGAAGGCCACGTGGTGCAGCATGACGAGCAGCGCCGCGACCGCTCGGAGACACTGGAGCGAGAACAGCGGAGCTTGCGATCGGGGAGGGGATGGTTCGATCGTCATGAGGTCCCGACGCGGCAGCGGAGCGGTGCTGACCGCGTTGCCGTACAGCGCATTGCCCCGTAAGATCCAGGCCTCGACATGTCGGTGCCGCGGCGCGCCATGAATTGGATCGCGCGATGAACGAGCCGGGTCTGGGTGAAATCGCCGCGCTGGTGTTGGGCTACGGCCTGGGATCGATCCCTTTCGGCCTGTTGATCACGCGCAGTGCCGGAACGGCCGACATCCGCTCGATCGGGTCCGGCAATATCGGCGCCACCAATGTGCTGCGCACCGGCCGCAAGGACCTCGCCGCTCTCACCCTGCTGCTCGACGCCCTGAAGGGCACCCTCGCCGTTCTCCTGGCCGGTCACCTTTGGGGTGACGGTGCCGCGATCTTTGCCGGCGCGGGAGCCTTCCTGGGCCATATCTACCCCGTCTGGCTCCGATTTCGCGGCGGTAAGGGGGTTGCCACCTATCTGGGATGCCTCTTCGGCCTGTGGTGGCCGGCAGGACTCGTGTTTGCCGCCGTCTGGTTGATGATCGCCTTCGCGGTCCGGTTGTCCTCGGCCGCCGCCCTGGTGGGATCGGTCGCGGCACCTCTGCTGTTCGTCCTCACGGGTCAGATCACCGACGGCGTGGCACTGGCCCTCATGACGGCGCTGTTGTGGTGGAAGCACCGGGAGAACCTGCAGCGCCTGATGCAGGGCACCGAGACGCGGATCGGAGCCAAGGCGTGACGGGCGAACCGGCATGATCTCGGAGGCCCGCGAACTCGGCGATGCCGAGAAGCTCGATTGGCTCCGGTTGATCCGTAGCGAAAACGTCGGGCCCCGCACCTTCAAGACCCTGCTCGATCGAAACGGGACAGCCTCGGCCGCCCTGAAGGCGCTGCCGGGGCTGGCCAAGAAGGCCACGTCACGCTCGATCAAGATCTGTTCGGTGGCCGATGCCGAGGCGGAATGGACTCGGGCCCGCAAGCTCAATATGCGCTTCGTGGCTCTTTGCGAGGCCGCTTACCCGGAAGCCTTGCGCGCCATCGACGCGCCGCCGCCGCTGCTCGCCGTGGCGGGCCGGCTCGAAGTGCTGGCACGGCCCATCGTCGGGATCGTCAGGTCGCGCAATGCCTCTGCGACCGGCCAGATCTTCACCGAACGGCTCACGCGGGGTCTTGCCGAGGCCGGCTATGTGATTGCTTCGGGCTTGGCGCGAGGGATCGATCTCAAGGCCCATATGGCGAGCCTCGACACCGGTACCGTGGCGGTGCTGGCCGGCGGGCACGACCACATCTACCCGTCTGAACACGAATCGCTGGCGCGCCGCATCTGCGAGCATGGCGCGCTCATTTCCGAAATGCCGCTCGGCTGGGAACCGCGCGCCCGCGAGTTTCCCCGGCGCAACCGTATCGTTTCGGGCCTGAGTCTCGGCGTCGTCGTGGTGGAGGCCAGCCGCCGCTCAGGCTCGCTGATCACGGCGCGTTTCGCCAACGAACAGGGGCGGGAGGTCTTCGCCGTCCCGGGCTCGCCTCTCGATCCGCGAGCGGAAGGGACCAACGACCTCATCCGCCAGGGCGCCACGCTCTGCACCTCGGCCGAGGATGTCATATCGGCCTTGGCGGCGCGCCGGGACGGTCCCGAGAGGCATGATGCGCTCGGTGAAGCGTCGCAGGACAGGGAGGACACGGAGCCCCTCTGGGACGAACTGGATCTCTTCGGCGAGGTCTCGTCACCGTCGCATCGGCCAGCTCGGATGCTGTCGAGCTTCGCCGAATCAGATCTCTTGCCGATCGGGGAGGACACGCCGGCCACGGCGAGGATCGAAGCCCTGCTGGGCCCGTCGCCAATCTCGGTCGACGAACTGATACGGACCTCCGGTCTGACGCCGCGGAGCGTACAGGCTGCCCTGGTCGAGTTGGAACTCGGCGGTGCGGTATCTCGCCACGACGGTAACCGCGTATCCCGTCCGCCGCGTTGAACGCGGAGCGACGATCGCTGCAGCCGTCGTGCCTCACTCGGGCAAGTCGCCAGCAATCTTCTCCGCCTCCAGCCGGACCATGTCGAGGAGATAGCTGATGGTCCGAAACCTTGGCCGCCGCGCCATACGCCGCAACTCGGTGCACATCTCGGCGACGTAGAGGCAGATCTCTTTGTCCGTTGGGGGCGAGTGGGGAGGAGGCGGTCCGAACGCGGTACGTGCATCCATGGTCGCACGATCTCTCACAATCTCAGGTTACAAAGTCCAGCAGGTTCCTCGCAGCGGGACGCGCAACTTATAAGTGCGTGCTTCTTGAGGAGCAACGTCGAAAATCCGTTCGGCTCTGAAACTGCACTCGTTCAGGTTGTAGAACGTTGTAGGGAAGAGAGTCGATCGAGGACCCCCTGAAGGATGTACGCGGCCGCCATCCGGTCCACGACCTCGGCGCGCCTCGCCCGGGACGCGTCCTGGTCGATCAGCGCCCGCGTGACGGCCGCGGTCGACAGCCGCTCGTCCCAGAAAGCGAAGGGTAGGCCGAGAATGGGATGGGCTTGGCGCACGAAGGCGCGGGTCGACTGGACGCGCGGGCCTTCCGACCCATCCATGTTCAGCGGCAGGCCGATGACCAGCGCCACGACGCCGTTCTTGCCGACGATCTCCTGCAACTCCGCAACGTCGCGGGTGAACTTCGTGCGGCGGATCGTGTGCAATGGCGAGGCGATGCGACGTTCGACGTCCGAGAGAGCCAGCCCGACCGTCTTGGTGCCGAGATCGAGACCGATGAGCCGCTGATTGCGCCCGAGCAGGGCAGGGAGGTCCGAGATGTCGACGACGGCAGGCATGAGAGGTCTCCGGCGGCGAGGCGCTGCCATCTGCTGGCGTAGAGCAGTGTCGCCCGCTTTGACACTCGGGAAGAACCGACCGACGACCGTAGGTCCCCATAGGCGCTATCGTTGATTCAAGCGACGGTGGGGTGGTAGACATCGCCGCTCATCATATTCGAGCGCGGGAACTCCATGTTTATCGATCAGGCGACCGTTCGGCGCGTCGCGCAACTCGCCCGCCTCACGCTCGCCGAGGGCGAGGTCGACCATCTGCAAGGTGAGCTCAACGCGATCCTGTCCTTCGTAGCCGAACTCGACGCCGTCGATGTCGAGGGGGTCGAGCCGATGACCTCCGTGCTTCCCATGCGGCTGAAGCGCAGGGCCGACGAGGTGACGGATGGCGGCAAGGCCGCCCTGATCGTCGCCAATGCCCCGACGAGCGAGGATCACCTCTTCGCCGTGCCGAAGGTCATCGAATAAGCCTGCTCGACCGCGTCTCATCCGAATCCTTCAGGGTGGCCCCGGCCGCCGCATCAGAGAACCCATGTCCGATCCCACCAGCCTGACCCTCGCCGAGGCGCGGGACGCCGTCAGGGCGAAGAGCCTGTCGTCGCGCGAACTGACCGAGGCGCATATCGCCGCCATGGAGTCGGCGCGGCCCCTCAATGCCTACATCACGGAGACACCGGATCGGGCGCTCGCCATGGCGGATGCCGCCGATGCCCGGATTGCGCGGGGCGAGGCCGGTCCGCTCGAAGGTCTGCCGCTCGGCATCAAGGATCTCTACTGCACCGAGGGCGTACGCACGACGGCCGGCAGCCGCATCCTCGCCGACTTCGTGCCGCCCTATGAGTCGACCGTGTCGTCGCAGCTCTGGCGCGACGGCGCCGTCATGCTGGGCAAGCTCAATCTCGACGAATTCGCCATGGGCTCGTCGAACGAGAGCTCGTACTTCGGCCCAGCCGTGTCGCCGTGGCGCAAGGCAGGTTCCAATGCGGCGCTGGTCCCCGGCGGCTCCTCCGGCGGTTCGGCCGCGGCGGTTGCAGCCCGCCTCTGCCTTGCCGCAACCGCGACCGACACGGGTGGCTCGATCCGTCAGCCGGCGGCCTACACCGGCACGGTCGGCATCAAGCCCACCTACGGCCGCTGCTCGCGCTGGGGCGTCGTGGCCTATGCGTCGTCGCTGGATCAGGCTGGGCCGATCACCCGCACGGTACGGGACGCCGCAATCATGCTGCGCTCCATGGCGGGGCACGACCCGAAGGACTCGACCTCGGTCGATGTCGCGGTGCCGGACTACGAGGCCTCGATCGGTGCGTCGGTCGCCGGCAAGGTGATCGGGATCCCGCGCGAATACCGCATCGAGGGCATGTCACCGGAGATCGACGCGCTCTGGGCCGAGGGGATCGTTTGGCTGAAGGCAGCCGGTGCCAAGGTCGTCGACATCTCGCTGCCGCATACGAAGTACGCGCTGCCGGCCTATTACATCGTGGCGCCCGCCGAAGCCTCGTCGAATCTCGCCCGCTACGACGGTGTCCGCTACGGCCTGCGCGTCCCGGGTCGCGACATCGCCGAGATGTACGGCAACACTCGGGCAGCCGGCTTCGGTGCCGAGGTGCGCCGGCGCATCATGATCGGCACTTACGTCCTATCGGCCGGCTATTACGATGCCTATTACCTCAAGGCGCAGAAGATCCGCACGCTGGTCCGGCGCGACTTCGAGACCGCCTTTGCGGAGGGTGTCGATGCCGTGCTGACACCCGCCACACCGTCCCCGGCCTTTGCCATCGGCGAGAAAGGTGCCGACGATCCGATCGCCATGTATCTCATGGACGCCTTCACGGTGACGGTGAACCTGGCGGGCCTGCCCGGTATCTCGGTGCCGGCCGGCCTGTCGGCCGACAGGCTGCCGCTCGGGCTGCAGTTGATCGGGCGGCCCTTCGAGGAGGAGACGCTCTTCTCGCTGGCCGAGGTGGTGGCGCGATCGGCGCCTGCCGCGACAACCCCGCCCGACTGGTGGTCCACCACCGCACCTGCCGCGAACAGATAGGCCGACCCGATGGCAAGCTCATCCGAATCGAAGCTGATCAAGGGCGCGACCGGCGATTGGGAGATCGTCGTCGGCATGGAGATCCATGCCCAGGTGTCGTCGAAGTCGAAGCTCTTCTCGGGCGCCTCGACGGGTTTCGGCGCCGAGCCGAACAGCCAGGTCTCCTTCGTCGATGCCGCCATGCCGGGCATGCTGCCCGTCATCAACGAATTCTGCGTCGCCCAGGCGGTACGCACGGGCCTTGGCCTGAAGGCCGAGATCAACCACCGTTCCGTCTTCGACCGAAAGAACTACTTCTACCCTGACCTGCCGCAGGGTTACCAGATCTCGCAGTTCAAGTACCCGATCGTGGGCGAGGGCGAGGTGCTGGTCGACGTTACGCCGACCGAGCAGATTCGCGTCGGTATCGAACGGCTCCATCTCGAGCAGGATGCCGGCAAGTCCACGCACGACCAGTCACCGGACCAGAGCTTCGTCGATCTCAACCGCTCCGGCGTGGCCCTGATGGAGATCGTGTCGCGGCCCGATATCCGCTCGGCCGACGAGGCCAAGGCTTATGTGACCAAGCTGCGCACCATCTTGCGCTACCTCGGCACCTGCGACGGCGATATGGAGAAGGGTAGCCTGCGCGCCGACGTCAACGTGTCGGTGCGCCGTCCAGGCGAGGGACTTGGCACCCGCTGCGAGATCAAGAACGTCAACTCGATCCGCTTTATCGGCCAGGCCGTCGACACCGAGGCTCGCCGCCAGATCGGCATCATCGAGGACGGCGGCATCATCGCGCAGGAAACGCGACTGTTCGATCCCGGCAAGGGCGAGACGCGGTCGATGCGCTCCAAGGAGGAGGCGCATGACTACCGCTACTTTCCCGACCCGGACCTTCTGCCGCTCGAGTTCGACCAGGCCTATGTGGACGCGCTCGCGGCCGACCTGCCGGAACTGCCCGACGCCAAGAAGGCGCGATTCGTGTCGGACTACGGCCTCTCACCCTATGACGCGACCGTGCTCGTAGCCGAGCGCGATCTCGCGGCCTACTACGAGTGTGCCGTGGCCGTTGCGCCGCAGGGCCGGGATGCCAAGCTCGTCGCCAACTGGATCACGGGCGATATCGCCGCTTATGCCAACTCGGTGGGGCTGTCGGTGCACGCGACCCACATCACGCCCGAGCAGGTGGCCAATCTCGTGGACCTGATCGTCGACGGGACGATCTCGGGCAAGATCGCCAAGGATGTCCTGGCGGTCATGGTGACGGACGAGCGGGAGTCGCTGCCCCGTGACATCGTCGAGCGGCATGGACTACGTCAGGTGACCGACACCGGCGCTATCGCGGCGGCGATCGACGCCATCATGGCAGCCAATCCCGACAAGGTCGCCCAGGTGCAGGCCAAGCCGACGATGCTCGGCTGGTTCGTCGGACAGGCTATGAAGGCCACCGGAGGAAAGGCCAACCCTCAGGCCGTCAATGCCGTGCTCAAGGAGAAGCTGGGTCTCTAATCGTCGCCCGGCGCCTTGCCTCCTCGAATCGTTTTTCGAGGGGTCTTGTGGCCGACCGAGATAGGCCGCCTGAGCAGGCGCCACATTGCCCAACAGATGGAAAAGCCGGAGCGCATCAAAGCGCTCCGGCTTTTCCATATCCGACCTCGACCTAGCTTGGTAGGTCGGACCTTACTTCTGCGCGAGGCAGCCGCGCGAAAACTCTTTCCAGGTGCCGGAGGCAGTCCCGGCGTGTTTCATGTTGTTCCACTGGTGCCCGCACTCGTTCATGCGAGCCCGAGCGGCGACACTGCGCGATCCCGCATCGGCGTCGGGCGCAGGGGCAGGACGGTTGACCGGGGCCTCTGCCGGTCGCTGCCCAGGTGCAACGGACCGGACCATCGGAGGCGCAGTCTGAGCGGAAGCCGTCACGATCACGAACGGGTTCAACACCAGACACGAAACGCCGAGCAGAGTGGCAATGGAATGGACTTTCGACACGCCGCAGGCGGGCGCGCCACGCGACCCCACGCCGACCATCATTCGCTATCGGCCGGGGCGGCTTCGGATGCGGGTGCCGGTGAGGGGGCTGCCATCTTGTGCGCGGTCGCCGGGGCCGTTGCACCGTGAGCGACCTCGGGATGAGCCGCGGCGGGTTTGCTCACGCCGGAGTCCGCGGTGTTGACCGTTTTCGGCTCCTCGCGCGTCCATTTCTGGCCACCGCACAGAATGTAGGCCACACAACCCTTCAGCTCGACCTGTGTCTTGCTGAGGATCTTCAGCGTCGCGTCATAGGTCTTGCCATTGGTCGGGTTGTAGACACTGCCCTTCCAATAATCGTCTTCGGGCTTCATGCTGATGAGCTGAAGTCCCAGGAGTGGCCGCTTGCGCTTGGCCTCGTCCTCGTTCTCCTTGTCGAGCCGCAAAGCGCCCTTGGCGTCGTTCGGCTCCTTCATCCAAAAAATGTTGCCGCAGAGCTTCTCGCCGCAATGCGTAATGTGGATCTGCGACTCGTTCTTTTCGGTCGCCCAGAACCCCGTGGGATCTTCGGCCGCCCTGGCTTGGCTAACGCCTAAGAGGCCGACGCCAAGAAGTCCGAGAACGGACAGATAATTCACCCTGACCATCATCACCCTGCCACTCTTCAGCGGGAACCGTAACTTTGGCGGAGACGGAGGGATTCGAACCCTCGATAGGGCTTTACAACCCTATAACGGTTTAGCAAACCGCCGCCTTCAGCCTCTCGGCCACATCTCCGTCTTGCCCTCTGAGGACAATCTTCGCATCCGCTCGCTGGAGCGAGGCAACCTATGCCCCACCGCGTCAGACATTGCAAGAATGGTCGTCAAATCTGGCGAAAGCAGGAAGGTGCCGTGGACGGAGTGAGGCAGGGAACCCTGCGCTGCCGCCTTCCCGGCGCGCGCCGGGCGGAAGACCGGCAGGGTCATGCCGCAGCTTGGGTCCATGGCGGTCTGCTGGTCCAAGATCGGCGGGCGGGTCTGCGGAGAGGCCTGGCGCTCCGCGGTTGTGTCAAGAACCCGTCACACGTCCCGACACCTCGCCGTCGACCAGACCCGCGACGAACTCCCCAATGTGTGTCGCGATGCCGATCGAGGGTTGGCCTCTCTAAGTGAGTGGCGCTGTCTGACTGGCGGATCCCGTCCGCTTCATTCCTCCAAGCGGGCAAGGCTCGGACAAGCCGTTTCAGGGCTCACCGCAGAGCCAACCGACGGGTCCTTGCTACACGCCGGTGAGGTCGCAATCACAATCGTTGCGGGAATGTCACACGATTTTCCCAAAGCCCGTCTGAGGCGGTTTCAGGGCAAACTTACATTTGTCGAATCTGGGCTCGCGAGTATGTTGGCTCAGCGAACGGGCAACGCCCGGCGCAGCACAGGGTTCAGGGGCTAACGCCGGTCGAAGTCATCGTGACCAAGACCAACAAGAGGCGGTTATCCTGGGTCCACTTGTGGGAGCAAGGGGCGCTAAAGGTTCGATGCGGCTTTAGAGATAGTCCGATCTCGAGAGTGCTGCGGGTCAAACAGCAACACCATTCCCGTTGGGTCATTCATACTGGAGGTTTGACGATGAAGCTCGGTAAGAGCCTTCTTCTCGGTTCGGCGGCCGCACTCGCTGCCACCGTTGGCGCCCAGGCTGCCGATCTTCCCGTTCGGAAGGCAGCACCTGTCGATTACGTCCGGGTCTGCGACTGGACCGGCGTTGGTTATTTCTACATTCCCGGCACCGATACCTGCCTGAAGATCGAAGGCCTCATCCGCGTCGAGGGCGTCTTCGTCAACAACGCCCGTCAGTTCTACCCGACCACCACGGTCGGTTCGGCTACCCGTCTGGTTGCGGCCGGCACGATCATTCCGGGCCGCAACGAAGACACCTCGGGCTTCTTCGCCCGTGGCCGTCTCGCTGCCGACGTCCGCACGCAGACCGCTTACGGCACCCTGCGTACCTACGTCCGCTACCAGATCGATCGCCTCCAGGGCATCTATTCTGGCGGTGGTTCGGCCGGCGGTCAGAACACCTTCGCCAACCAGGGCGGCAACTCGGCCTACCTCGACAAGGGCTTCATCCAGTTCGCCGGCATCACGGCCGGTCGCGTCCAGTCCTTCTTCGACTTCTACGCCGACAACTATAACTACGAAGGTATCGCCAACTCCGATATCTCGAACAACGTCTTCGCCTACACCTACACCGGCGCTGGCGGCTTCTCGGGCACCTTTGCGGTTGAGGACCACAACGCTCGTAACGACGGGATCGGAACGGTCACCGGCGGTCAGTTCGGAACGGCCGCAGTCAACTACGGCGGCGAGACGATCCCCGATCTGGTTGGGCAGCTCCGCGTCGATCAGGCTTGGGGTGCCGCTCAGCTGAGCGCCGCCTACCATCAGGTCAACACCATCTCGGGTCCCTTCGCCGGCACCAACGGCCAGGGTTTCCAGAGCAAGGACAGCGACGGCTTCGCGGTTCAGGGCGGTATCAACCTGAAGCTCCCGATGCTCGCCGCTGGCGACGACCTCTGGATTGAAGGTGCCTATCAGAACGGCGCTTACCTCTACCAGGACTCGGTCGGCTACATGAACGCCGGCTTCCAGTCGCGCTTCGTCGGCGGCTTCCAGCACATCGACCACGACGCGATCGCGATCGGCGTTCCCGGCAGCACCACCGGTGCCTACACGCTCGCCAAGAGCGAGGGCTTCTCGGTCATGGCCGCCATCAACCACTACTTCACCCCCAACTTCCACGACGTGCTGTTCGGTTCGTACGAAGAGTCGAGCTACGGTCGCGCGAAGAACATCGACTGGACCCTGGGCGGCCTCGGCGACGCGAGCCAGTACCGCGTCGGCAACCAGTTCCTGTGGGATCCCGTGAAGAACCTCGAGTTCGGCCTCGAGTTCGACTACGCACACATCGACCAGACCCTTGCCCACAACCCGGGCCAGGCTGCCACCGCTCTGCCGGTCGGCATTGCCAAGAACCCCGACGCTTTCGAGGCTCGCCTCCGCGTCGAGCGCGACTTCTAAAGTCCGCTCCTCTCCACTCTGAAGAAGCCCGGCGCGCAAGCGCCGGGCTTTTTCTTTGTTCGGTCAGTTGCGCCATCTATGCCAAGGGTCGAGAGGCCCGCCGCCGCCTCATGCTTCGAGACGATAGGTCCGGATCGCGTTGTCACGGTAGACCCGGCGGAGATCGATTTCCGGAACGCCGGCCAGAAAGCCATCCATGACGTCGACCCAGTCCGGGTAGGTCGAGGCCAGATTCACCACGGGCCAGTCGCTGCCGAAGAGCACGCGCGAGAACCCGAAGCTTTCGACCACATGATCGACGTAGGGACGAAGCCGGTCTCGCGTCCAGCCAGAGTGATCGGCTTCCGTCACGATGCCGCTGAGCTTCACCACGACATTGGGCAGCTCCGCCAGGATCCGCATCTCCTGCGTCCAGGGCTCGCGTCGCCCGGAGGCGACAGGCGGCTTGGCCATGTGGTCGAGGACGAAGCTGACCTCCGGGCATTGGCGGACGAGTTCGGTAGCGCTCGCCAATTGTCCATGGGTGATGCAGAGGTCGAAGGTCAGTCCGCGACGGCCGACCTCGCGGACGCCCGCCACGAAGTCCGGCATCACGCAGTCCTCTGCACGCGGAAGCGACTGGATCAGTCGCCTGATCCCCTTGACCCGCGACAACGCGCAAAGCCTTTCGAGATCCTCCGCCACAGCGGCGCCCTTCTCGACCGGCGCAGAGGCCACGATGGCGCCGATCCGCGGCTCCGTCCGGGCAAGCCCGTCGATGAACAGAGCTTCGTCGAGCTCCTGTCCCGGTGCCGCGTCGACTTCCAGGAAGACCAGATGCTCGATCATCACCGCGCCGCGCGCGACATCGAGCTCTGCGGGAAGAAAGGAGGCATCGATTGCCGGCACGCCGGCGAGCCAGGGGTAAGAGATCCGGCTCGAATCATAGAGGTGGACATGCGCATCGATGATCGGAAAGTCCGGCATGTCGTCTTCATCTCCCGATCGAACATCGCGGCGGGCTCTTCGGCAGAAGCCTACCGCCCTCAATGGTCCACTCCCGCTATGGTGGATCAACCGCATTCCTTCATCAACGGGCGGACCGAAGGTCGAGGGCGGACCGGTAGTCGGCGCGCCCCAAGCCATTGCGAACCGGCTGGAATCCGGCATAGCTCGGACCGTGGCGCGACCAAGATGATGACAGGGATGGAGACGAGGATGATCGGTCCGATGATGAAGGAGTGTTTCCGCTGGTACGGCTCGAATGACCCCGTACCGCTGGCGCATATCCGACAGGCCGGCGCATCCGGTATCGTGACGGCGCTTCATCACATCTACGACGGGTCGCCCTGGCCGGAAGCGGATCTTCTGCGCCAGAAGGCGATGATCACCGAGGCCGGCCTCGAATGGTCGGTGGTGGAGAGCATCCCGGTCCACAATTCGATCAAGATCGGCGGTTCCGAGCGGGATCGCTACATCGGCTGGTACAAAGACTCGCTGCGGGCCGTTGCCGGCGTGGGCGTCGAGACCGTCTGCTACAATTTCATGCCGGTGCTCGACTGGACCCGCACGGAGCTTCGCCATCCGATGCCGAACGGAGCGCTGGCGCTGCGCTTCGATGCGGTCGACTTCGCCGCCTATGATCTCTTCATCCTCAAGCGCCCCGGAGCATCGGCCGACTACTCGGCCGAACAGGCGGCTGCCGCCGAGACCCGCAGGGCGGCGATGTCGGCCGAGAAGGCGGAACGGATCGAGCGCAACCTGATCGCGGGCCTGCCGGCGACCGAGCGCCGCTACGACCGGAGCCTGTTCCTTGAGGCGCTCTCCGATTACCAGGGCATGACGGCCGAGGACCTGCACGACCATCTCGCCTATTTCCTGCGCGAGATCGTGCCGGTGGCGGAGGAGTGCGGGGTGAGGCTCTGCATCCACCCCGACGACCCCGCATTCCCGCTGTTCGGCCTACCCCGGATCGTATCCACGGCGGAGGACGCGAGACGCATCCTCGCCGCGGTGGATAGTCCCGCCAACGGATTGACCTTCTGCACGGGGTCCTACGGCACGCGGGCCGACAACGATCTCGTCGCCATGGTCCGCGAGTTCGGCCCTCGCATCCACTTCGCCCACCTGCGCAACATCACCCGTGAGCCGGACGGGTCTTTCCACGAGGCCGATCACCTCGGCGGGTCGAGCGACATGCCGGCCGTCGTCATCGCACTGCTCGACGAGCAAGCTCGGCGGCAGAAGGAAGGCCGCGCCGACTGGCAGATCCCGCTGCGGCCCGACCACGGCCACCTCATGGCCGACGATCTCGACAAGGAGCGCATCAACCCCGGCTACTCGCTCATCGGGCGGTTGCGCGGCCTCGCGGAACTGCGCGGCGTCATGCATGGCGCACTGACGGAGCGACGTCAGCAGGCTTGAGCGAAGGGCCATCTGCAGCGAGCCAGCCGGTCGCCAATCCGGATCTCAGGACCGCGCTCGAAATGCCTCGTCGTTGAAACGCCGCTGCTCCGCCGGGCCGCGGAAGATGAGGGTGCGGCCCGGGTAAGTCTCGAGCAAAGCCAGGATTCTTGTCCGGCGGAGCCGGTTCCAGTTCCAGGCGAAGAGCAGAAAAGGACCGTTCAGCCGCTCCGGACATCCGGGAGCCGCATCGGGCCGGACGCGTCCATAGCTCCCAAGGATGCGCTTGAAGATGCGGAGCATCGTCAGCCAGGTCGGCATGTCGAGGTAGACGACGACCTCAGCGGTCGCGAAACGGGAGCCGATCGTGCCACTGTAGTTGCCGTCGATGATCCAGGCCGCGCCCGCAGCGATACGGTCCACCGCCGCGCGGAATTGCTCGTCCGAGACGGGCTGCCAACCCGGGCGATGAAAGGCCTGGTCGAGATGGAAGACCGGCAAGCCCATTCGGGCGCCGAGCCGGCGGGCGAGCGTCGACTTGCCACTGCCCGGCGGCCCCATGATCATGATCCGGCGGGGGGCTGCAGATCCGTCTCCGCCGCTCGTCGACCGGGGTGCATCCGACAACTGAGCGTTGGGCGAGAGGGGACTGTACAACTCAGGCGACCTCTGGATCGGCGGTGGACAGCCACTAGCCGTCGGCCCGCAGCCAACAGGAGTCATCGGGCGTGCCACCGCGTCGAAGCGAACGCACCGCTTCGATCCCGCCGTCCTGGCTCAGCACCTTGATTGACCATGGTCCGGGCCCTGCGAAAGGTTCGCGCGGCACCGCCGCAAAAGCCTCTGCGATGCGCCGATCGGTGGAGCGACCACGAGCCGCGACGTAGTGCGCGAAGAAGCGCCGCAGCCGCTCGGACCTGTTGTCACCCACCGTGGTCAGCGCACGGAGACGTCGATCTGAAACCGTTGCGCGTCACCGTTCGGGAAGATCCGCTCGACCACGTAGGAATCCGAGCCCTGGTAGCCCGGCGCCGATCGGTAGTAGATTTCGGTGCCGCGGATCTTGACGCGGTTGCAGGCTGCAAGGTGGCTGGTGGCGGGGTAGGACGGATGCGCGCTGCGCGGTCCCTCGCTGACCTCGCCGTTCTGGGGCGGGGTTACGACGTTGATCTGCACCGGACCAGGCGAGCGGCAACCTTCTTCCAAATAATAGTGGAAGCCGATGGGCGTGAGCGTGCCGGAATGCACGACTTTGTAGACCGGGCTGATCGCCTTCGCGCTGACGGGAGCGGCGGCGAAGACGGTGAGCGCGGTAGCGAGCGCGACGCAACGGGTCGACATCACGACGATGACTCCTGTGCAGGGTGCCGGCGCAAAGGCGCAGGGTGCCGATGAGGAGTAGTCACATTAAGCTCTGACGGCGTCGCCGCCAACCCAGGATCGCAGTTGAGAAGCGAAAACTTAGGCCGGCCTCATGGACAGAGGTCTTGGCCTTTAAGAGGCGAAGCTGGCTGCTGCCGGACAGGGAAGCAGCCAGCTTCGTTTCAGTGGCCGCCCGAAGGCGCTTTGAGCACGATCGTGGAGAGCGGGGGCAGGGTGAGCCGCAGCACGGAGGTTTGCTGATCGTCACCCGCACTCGTCGACACGCCGCCCCCGTTGCCGAGATTGCTGCCGCCATAGATGCCGGCATCGGTGTTGAGGATCTCGGTCCAATAGCCCGCCTCGGGCACGCTCACCTGATAGTCGGCGCGCGGCACCGGCGTCATGTTGCTGACCACCAGCAGCCGTCCGCGTTGCGGATCCTGCCTGAAGAAGGCGAAGACCGACCGGTCCGCGTCGTCCGGGCCGGCCCAGTCGAAACCTTTGGGGTCGCTGTCGGTCGCATGCAGGGCAGGCTCTCCGGCGTAGACCCGGTTGAGGTCGCCGATCAGGCGCTGGACACCGCTATGGAACAGGCTGTCGGTCAGATCCCAGTCGAGCGACGCGTCATGATTCCATTCGCGCCACTGGGCGATCTCGTCGCCCATGAAGACGAGCTTCTTGCCGGGGAACATCCACATGAACCCGTAGTAGGCCCGCAGGTTCGCAAACTTCTGCCAGTCGTCGCCCGGCATCTTGCGAATCATCGAGCCTTTGCCGTGCACCACCTCGTCATGGCTCAGCGGCAGCATGAAGTGCTCGGAATAGGCGTAGACCATGCCGAAGGTCATCAGATGATGATGGTATCGACGGTAGATAGGCTCCTCTTCCATGTACTTCAGCGTGTCGTGCATCCAGCCCATGTTCCACTTCATGTCGAAGCCGAGGCCGCCCTGCTCGACAGGCGCCGTCACGCCCGGCCAGGCGGTCGATTCCTCGGCGATGACCAGGGCGCCGGGCTGGCGCTGGTGGATGATGCTGTTCAGGTGGCGGAAGAACTCGACCGATTCGAGGTTCTCGCGGCCGCCGAACTTGTTCGGCACCCACTCGCCGGCTTTGCGGCTGTAATCGCGGTAGAGCATGGAGGCGACGGCATCGACCCGCAGCGCGTCGACATGGTAGCGCTCCAGCCATTCGAGCGCGCTGGCGATGACGAAACCCTTCACCTCGTTACGTCCGAGATTGAAGATCAGCGTGTTCCAGTCCTGGTGGAACCCTTCGCGCGGATCGGCATGTTCGTAGAGTGGCGTGCCGTCGAACTGCGCCAGACCCCACACGTCCGTCGGAAAGTGGGCCGGCACCCAATCCAGGATCACGCCGATGCCGCTGGCGTGGCAGCGATCGACGAAATAGGCGAAGTCCTCCGGCGAGCCGTAACGGCCCGTGGGCGCGAAGAGGCCGAGCGTCTGGTAACCCCATGATCCGCCGAAGGGATGCTCCATGATCGGCATGAATTCGATATGGGTGAAATTCAGCGCCGCCACATAAGGTACGAGCCGGTCCACCATCTCGCGCCAGTTGAGGCTGCGGCCGCCCTGCTCCTGAAGCTTCAGCCAGGAGCCAGGGTGGACCTCGTAGACCGAGATCGGCGAGTCGAGACCCTGACGCTGGGCTCGCGTCGCTTGCCAGTCGTCATCGGTCCAGGCGAAGGGCTCGGACCGTGCCACGATCGAGGCCGTCGCCGGAGCGGCTTCGGCGGCGCGGGCCACCGGATCGGCCTTCTGCAGCAGTACGTTGCCGCCGGGACCGATGATCTCGTATTTGTAACGGGTTCCAGGGCCAGCGCCGGGAACGAACAGCTCCCAGACGCCGACGCTGCCACGCAGCCGCATCGGCAGGCGCCGCCCGTCCCAGCTGTTGAAGTCGCCGACCACGGAAACCCGTCGGGCATTGGGGGCCCAGACGGCGAAGCGGACGCCGGCCACGCCCTCGCAACTCATGGCCTGGGCGCCGAGGCACCGGCCGAGCTCGTAATGCGTGCCTTGTCCGATCAGGTGAAGATCGAGGTCGCCGAGCAGCAGGCCGAAGCTGTAGGGATCGTCGATCACCTGGATGGCCTCGGGCCAGTGCACGCTCAGCCGGTAGGGGCCGGCCTTGGACACAGGACCGGCGAACAGGCCTGCGGGATGAACCATCTCCAGAGTGGCGAGCCGGCTTCCGTCTTCGCGCGCCACGATGTCGATGCCGCCCGCTCCCGGCATGAAGGCCCGGATGACACGCTCCCCGTCCACCCTGTGATCGCCCAGGATCGAGAATGGGTCGCCGTGCCGCCCATCGACGAGCGCCACGACGGCATCCTGGCTGATCCCAGCCATCACGTTTCGAACAGCCGTCACGCCTGCGTCTCCTGAGCCGTCAGTCGATCGACGATGGCCTTGAAGCCACCGAGCGGTATGGGGAGCCATTTCGGCCGGTTAGCGACCTCGTAGCCGATCTCGTAAGCCGCCTTCTCGAGCAGCATGAGGTCGAGAAGCGGATCCGCGACAATCTCGTCCTCGGTTCCAGGCTCGGCGCCCGCCGCGGCAGCGCGATACTGGCGCAGGAACGCCTGTGCGGAGTCGCGCCTGAACATGTCGAGTAGCGCCGTCCGGCGCTCCCGCACCGGCTGCGGCCCGGCATCCTCCTCGATGCCCGACACGGCCGCGGCGGCATAATCGAGAGAGCGCAGCAGGCCCGCCACGTCGCGCAGCGGACTGGCCTTGGCGCGGCGCTCCTCCAGCGTCTTCGACGGCTCGCCCTCGAAGTCGATGATGAAGGCGTCGGACCCGCTGACCAGCACCTGCCCGAGGTGGAAGTCGCCGTGGACGCGCGTCATCAGCGTTCCGCGGCCAGCCTCGGCGAGCCGGTCCACCGCTTCCAGGATATCCTGGCGCTTTGCCAGAACCGCGTCGGCGAGGAGAGCGGTTTCGTCGTCGAGCGTGCCGCGCTGCGCCGCGAGGGCGTCGAGGGCCTTCGCGACCTCGCCCCCGATCGTGTGGCGCCACTCTTTCACGGCGGCATCGTCGGCCGTGACAGGGCGGAAGTCCGGGTCATGCGTCGCGGCCGCGAGGGTGCGATGCAATTCACCGAGACGCCGGCCGACCGTGCCCACGAAGGCGTCGAGCACCTGGTAGTCCGGGCTGGTGACACCGTCCATCAAGGCAGCGTCTTCGACCGCCCTGCGCAGGTTGTCGAGCATCCAGGTCCAGGCATCTCCCTGGTTGGCGATCACCCCCTGAGCGATGGCGAGCGTGTTGGGCGTGCCGTCCGCGGCGACGCGCACCAGTTCGCCCAGCAGCGGCGCCGTGTTGGCGTAGCCCGCCGCCGTAAGATGGCGCGTCATCTCGGCTTCGGGGTGGATGCCCGGCACGACGCGGCGGATCAGCTTCACGATGGCGAGGCTGCCGAGGATGACCGACGAGTTGGACTGTTCCGAGGTCAGCCAACGGACCTTGGCGTCGTCGATGCCCTCCAGCGCATCCACGGCGTCGGTGGCGAGGCAACGGATCTCGCCGCCGTCCGGCAACGCAACGGTGCCGCGCGCCTTGATGCCCTTCAGCACGCCACGTGGCAGCGCTTCGAGCGCGAAAGCGTCGGTGAGGTAGCCGACCTGCCGGCCGCGGCGAACGCGCGCTAGGGCGGTCTGCTGGGCGAAGGCCGACAAGCCCGCGCCTTCCCAGGCGATGCCGGCCGGCATCTGGTAGCGGTCCACCCGGCCGGCGGTCTCGACCTCAACCTCGATCAGGAAGACGTCCTGCAGGGTCGTCAGCGCCACCGCATAGGCAAGGCGCGCGCCGATGATGCGCTGGTTCTTGGCGGCGAACCAGCGGCGGCGGGGCAGGTAGTCGGGCAGCAGTTCGTTGAGGATGCGCGCCGTGTAGCGCTCGCTCAAGAGCTCCTTCAGGCTTTCGCGCACCACGAGGGTCTGGAACTCGGGGAGCTGCTCACCTCCGGCCTGGTGCCAGGACGGCGCTTTCTCCTCCTTGGACAACGCGATCCAGTAGAACCCGTAGGGCGGCAGGGTCAGGAGGTAGTTGAGCTTGCCGACCGGCGGGAAGGGCGAGGGACCGCTGAGCTCCACCGGCACGCAGCCCTCGTAGTCCGCGAGGTCGAGTTCCACGGCTTGCGGGGTGCGGGCGAGGTTCGCGACGCACAGGATCGTGTCGCCTTCGAACTCGCGCAGATAGGCCATCACGCGGCGGTTGCCGGGATAGAGGAACTTCAGCGTACCGCGCCCGAAGGCCTGATGGTTGCGCCTCAGCGACAGCATACGCCGCATCCAGTTCAGCAGCGAATGCGGGTCGCGCGCCTGGGCTTCGACGTTGACGGCGGCGAAGCCGTAGAGCGGATCCATGATGGGCGGCAGCACCACGCTGGCCGGATCGGCGCGCGAAAAGCCCCCGTTCCGGTCCTCCGACCATTGCATCGGAGTGCGGACGCCGTCGCGGTCGCCGAGGTGGATATTGTCGCCCATGCCGATCTCGTCGCCGTAATAAATGACGGGCGTGCCGGGCATCGACAGGAGCAGGCCGTTCATCAGCTCGATGCGGCGCCGGTCGCGCTGCAGCAGCGGCGCCAAACGGCGGCGGATGCCGAGATTGATGCGCGCCCGCTTATCGGACGCGTAGGTGTTCCAGAGGTAGTCGCGCTCCTCGTCGGTCACCATCTCGAGCGTCAGCTCGTCGTGGTTGCGCAGGAAGATCGCCCATTGCGCCTTCTCCGGGATCTCCGGCGTCTGACGCATGATGTCGGTGATCGGGAAACGATCCTCCTTGGCGATCGCCATGTACATGCGCGGCATAAGCGGGAAGTGGAACGCCATGTGGCATTCGTCGCCGTCGCCGAAATACATCTGCGTGTCTTCGGGCCACATGTTGGCCTCGGCCAGCAGCATGCGGTCCGGATAGGAGGCGTCGAGGTCGGCCCGGATCTTCTTCAGGATGACGTGGGTCTCGGGCAGGTTCTCGTTCGAGGTCCCGTCCCGCTCGATAAGGTAGGGGATGGCGTCGAGGCGCAGCCCGTCGACGCCCATGTCGAGCCAGAAGTGCATGACGCGCAGCACCTCCTCCAGCACCTTCGGATTGTCGAAGTTGAGGTCGGGCTGATGGGAATAGAAGCGGTGCCAGAAATACTGGCCCGCCACCGGATCCCAGGTCCAATTCGACGTCTCGGTGTCGAGGAAGATGATGCGGGTCTCGGTATACTTGTCGTCGGTGTCGGACCAGACGTAGAGGTCGCGCTCCGGCGAGCCCTTCGGGGCGTTCCGGGCCGCCTGGAACCAGGGATGCTGGTCGGAGGTGTGGTTGATGACGAGCTCGGTGATGACCCGGATGCCGCGCTCGTGGGCGGATTCCACGAAGTGCCGGAACTCGTCCAGCGTGCCGTAATCCGGGCTGACATCCTCGTAGCCGGCGATGTCGTAGCCGTCGTCGCGCCGCGGCGACGGATAGAAGGGCAG
>JBPBQY010000001.1:0-125652 GCA_050920985.1 Janthinobacterium lividum
GAGGTCGCCGGAAAAATCGCAAAAGAACGGAAACGGAGTTTCGGTGGCCCATTCCTCGCCCATGAACAACATGGGTATCTGCGGCAGCAGCAGGTAGACCGCCGATACTGCCGCGACCGCCTCGGGTGCCGCGAAACCGGACAACCGATCGCCGAAGGCACGGTTGCCGATCTGGTCATGGTTCTGGATGAACGTCACGAAAGCGGTCGGCGGCAGAGTGCCGGACGGCTCGCCGCGCGGGCTGCCGCGGAACGGCATCATCTCGCCCTGGAAGGCGAAACCCTGCGCCAGCGCGCGGCCGAGCTTGTCGGTGTCGCCGAGGTAGTCGGCATAATAGGAGTGGTTCTCTCCCGAAGCTGCGACATGGAGCACATGGTGCACATCGTCGTTCCACTGCGCGGTGTAGCGTTCGGCCCGCCCCCCGTCCGAGCGCAGCAGACGGCTCGCCGCATTGTCCTCGTTCTCGAGGATGAGGTGCAGCGGCCGGTTCTGGGTGGCGTGCCGGGCCCGGATCGCGAGTTCATGCAAGAGGTGGGGACTGGTCTCGTCGATGATGGCGTGAACGGCGTCGAGCCGCAGGCCATCGAGGTGGAATTCCTCGATCCAATAAAGAGCGTTGTGGATCACGAAATCGCGCACCGGGCCGCTCTCGGGACCGTCGTAGTTCACTGCCGCTCCCCAAGGAGTGTGGTGCCGCTCCGTGAAGAAGCCGGGAGCGTAGAGCGAGAGGTAGTTCCCATCGGGACCGAAATGATTGTAGACGACGTCGAGGATCACCGAAAGACCGCGGGAATGCGCCGCCGCCACGAAGGCTTTGAAGTCTTCCGGCCGCCCATAAGTAGAATCGGGTGCGTAAGGTAAAACGCCATCGTAACCCCAGTTCCGATCGCCAGGAAAGTCGGCGACCGGCATGATCTCGAGGGCATTGACGCCGATTGCTGCCAAATGGTCGAGTTTGTCGATGGCAGCGCGAAACGTGCCTTCGGGCGTGAAGGTTCCTATGTGCAACTCGTAGAGTACGGTCTCGTGCCAGGGGCGGCCGCTCCATCGGCTGTCCGGCCAGATGAAGGCGGTCGGGTCGATGACTTCGCTGGGTCCGTGTACATCCTCCGGCTGGAAGCGCGACGCCGGGTCGGGGACCAAAAGGCCGTCCGGCATCCGGAACCGATACAGGGTACCGGGATCTGCATCACGGACCACGATCTCGTGCCAGCCGTGGCCGATAGGCTCCATGGGGAGCGGATCGCGTCCCTCGATAGCCAGATCGACATGTGAGAGTTTGGGCGCCCAGAGCCGAAAGCGGGTTCCAATATGGGCGACCCACTGGGCACCATGCGGCATGGAATGGGCACGGCAGTTTTCGGTCAAGGGACAGTCGACTCGTGAACACGGCCTTGGGCCTCATGAGCCGAAGGCGTCAGAATGGGAGTCGGCGCAACGTCTCGCTGAGACCCGGCCAACGCGGGCTGCGCTCGCCCGCTTGGCACAACCCGGTCATACAGTGCGGGGTCCCTCCTCGATCACCCGGCATCGCAAATTCCCCGCTGCCGCGACACCGTGCGCGGCCGATGGCCGATGCGCGCGAGACCGAACACAACGTCGTGGCCGGAGGCGAGGCCTCCGGCCGGCGAGCTTTACTCCCTGTCCCGATCGGGAGCGTTTTCATCCGGGACCGGAAGAGGAGTGTTCGTGTCCAGTCGCAGCACGATCAGACCTCGCGACGGCACCGGGCAGGTCTCCCCAATGGGAAACTCCTGGTCGGGCTTGCGGCCATCGCTGGTGTCGATCAATCGCGTCCAGCTCTTGCCGTCCTTGCCCTCCGGCATCGTGAAGGCGATCGCGTCCCGTCCGGCATTGACGACGATCAGCATGGTCGAATGATCGCCATCCTGAGGCACCGAGTTCAGCTGAGCCCGACCGTCCATCATCATGCCGACGCAATGAAGCGCCGAGTCGGTCCAGTCGCCGATCTGACACTCCTTGCCGTCCGACCTGATCCAGGTGAGGTCCTTCACCCCGTGGACCTCGTCGAACTGGCCCGTGTAAAATCGGTTGCGCCGCAGAACCGGGTACTTGTGACGAAGCTCGCCGAGCTTGCGCGTGAAGTCGAGGAGTGTCTGGCCGTCCTCCGTTAGGTTCCAGTTGACCCAGCCGATCTCGCTGTCCTGACAGTAGGCATTGTTGTTGCCTCCCTGAGTACGGCCGAACTCGTCGCCCGCGACGATCATCGGCGTGCCCTGGGCAAGGAGCAGCGTCGACATCAGATTGCACATCTGCTTGTTGCGCAGCTTGATGATCTCGGGATCATCGGTCTCGCCCTCCGCCCCGCAGTTCCACGAGCGGTTGTCCGAGTTGCCGTCGTTGTTGTTCTCGCCGTTCGCCTCGTTGTGCTTCTCGTTGTAGGAGACGAGGTCCTTCAAGGTGAAGCCATCGTGGGCGGTGATGAGATTGACGCAGGCCCAGGGACGGCGACCCTCGTGGTTGAAGGTGTCCTCCGACGCGCAGAGCCGCGACGTGATGGTCTGCACGGGCGCCGCACCGCGCCAGAAGTCGCGCACATCGTCGCGGAACTTGTCGTTCCACTCGGCCCAGCCGGGCGGGAAGTTGCCGACCTGATAACCGCCAGGCCCGATGTCCCACGGCTCGGCGATCATCTTCACGCCGGAAAGGACGGGGTCGAAGAGGCAGGTCTGCAGGAAGGCCGAATGGCGGTCGAAGCCCTGAGGTCCCCGCGCCAGCGTACAGGCGAGATCGAACCTGAACCCGTCGATGTTCATCTCCTGCACCCAGTAACGCAGGCTATCCAGAACCATCTGCATCACGCGCGGATGGTGGAGATTGAATGTGTTTCCGGTCCCGGTATCGTTGATGTAGTAGCGCTTCTGGTCGGGAATGAGCTGATAGTACGAGGCGTTGTCGATGCCCTTGAACGACAGCGTCGACCCTTTCTCATTCCCCTCGGCGGTATGGTTATAGACGACGTCGAGGATGACCTCGAGGCCCGCTTCGTGGAAGCGGGACACCATTTCCTTGAACTCCTGCATAGCGTTCAGAGGATCGGCGGCATAGAGCGGATGCGGCGCGAAGAAACCGATCGAGTTGTAGCCCCAGTAGTTCGACAGGCCGCGCTCGATCAGGAAGTCGTCGTTGATGAACGTGTGGATCGGCAACAGCTCCACCGCCGTCACTCCGAGACTCTTGATGTGCTTCAGCACCTCCGGCGTTGCCAGGCCGGCATAGGTGCCGCGCACGTTCTCCGGTACGGCGGGGTGCTGCTTGGTCAGACCGCGGACATGAGCCTCGTAGAACACGCTGTTCGACCAGAAATGCTTCGGTCGCTTGCCTTCGGGGCGATGCGGCTGGTGAAGATCGGCGACCACGCACTTCGGCATGAAGATCGCCGAGTCGCGCTCGTCGAAGGTCAGGTCGTCACCGGTCTCCATCTGGTAACCGAAGACTGCTGGATCCCACTTCAGCTCTCCCATGTGCGTCCGTGCGTAGGGATCGAGCAGGAGCTTGTTGGGGTTGAACCGGTGACCGTTCTCCGGATCGTAGGGACCATGAACACGGAAGCCGTAGAGTTGACCCGGCTTCACTTCCGGAAAATAGCCGTGGAAGATCTGGTCGGTATATTCCGGAAGCTCGAGCCGCGCGGTTTCCGTCCGGCCCGACGAGTCGAATAAGCAGAGTTCGACCTTGCTGGCGTGGGCCGAGAACAGCGTGACGTTGGTGCCTTTGCCATCCCATAGGACGCCGCGCGGATGCGGGGAGCCTTCGAGCGTTTGCCCCTGCCGTACCGTCTGATTCATGATTGTTCCCCAAGGGCCGCCGAGTCACCCGCTATGGCTCAGCTTCAGCCTCTTGCTCGCCGTAAAACGGCCGAAATCGGATTTGGTGCCATGCGGCGACGCCGCATGACCGAGCGTGGTGAGCATACCGAAGTTAGGTTCGGCTGAATATGAAGAAGCCGCCCGGCAGAGCCGGGCGGCTTTCAAAGGCACAGAGTCCCTCCGGAGTACCTGCGCTGAGGCTCAGGCGTGGAGGGTGAAGTCCGACGGATTGGCTTTCAGCTCCGCTTTGTTGACACCGGTCAGAAGGACGGCATCGCCGCTCACCGCATCGTGAATCACTGCCCCGACCGACGTGTTTCGGGTGTGGCTCAGCACATCCGCCATGTTGGCGAAATCCGCCGACGGCAGGCTGACCGTATCGTGATCGTCCCCGCCGACGCGGAACTGATTGATGATGTCGCGACCAAAACCCGGGCTGAAAACGAAGGTGTTGCTGGGTGCGCCACCATTGTCGAACATCTCGTAATAGTGGGAGGTGAAGGCCTGACCCGATTGTTCCACGTTCACGGTGGTCGTGCCGTCCCTGTGCATGTTACTGATGCCGATAACCTGGTCACCACTCGGGCTGAACAGAACCTCCTGGGCAACGGCTCGCAAGCCCGTGCCGGCCAGGCCGGCTTGCAGGGAGTAGGGCGACTGAACAGAGGTCTGACCCCCGACCCCGTCGGTTTCCGTCGCCGTGATGAAGCCCTGGAGATGCGGACCCACCCTGTCGACGAAGGAGTAGCTCCCGTCGGCGTTAACTGCCGCGGTTCCGAGTTGCTTCGTCTCCCCGCCGTCCACCACCGCCGAGATCGCGACACTGGTGACGCCCGACGGGCTTGCCGTGTGCCCCGTGATGGTGAAACCCCCGTAGAAGTTGAGAGCCGCCGATGGATCCACCGAGATGACGTCGCCCTGAGCTAAGCCGGTGCCGTAGGCGATGGCGCTGCCTTGCAGGAAGTTCTGGGTCGTCGTCGCTCCGTCGGTCGTCGTGGTGCCACCGCTCGAACCGGGGAAGGTGGCCGTCCCGCCGGAACCGGGTAGGCCGCTCGATACGGTGTTGCCGTCCGTGGTCGTGGTCAGGGTGTCACCGGTGCCGGCGCCGCTGGGTTGTGTACCCCCGTCGGTTCCGGTTCCCGTTCCCCCCGTGCCTGTGCCGGTCCCTCCGGTACCAGTGACGGTGCCTCCCGTGCCAGTCCCTCCGGTACCCGTGCCGGCGCCTCCCGTGCCAGTCCCTCCGGTACCCGTGCCGGTGCCTCCCGTGCCCGTGCCAGTCCCTCCGGATCCCGTGCCTGTGCCTCCACTCGAACCCGTGCCACCGGATCCCGTGCCACCCGAAGTGGGGGTGGCGTTGCTCGCCGCAAAAGCGGTGAACGTCGAAGCATCGTTGCCGACGAGGTCCTGGACGGCGGCGATGTCGTTGCCGGTGGTGGGATCCGTGTAGCCGACCGTGACCGCCTGCCCGTTCGTGACCGGGGTGGCGAGGGTGAGGGTCACGGTCTGGCCCGACACAGTGGCCGCGGTGACGGTATCCAGGGCGCCATTCGCCGATACGGCGAAGGAGCCGGCGGCGGGTCCGCTGGCGCTGAGGAGTTCGTTGTAGGCCAGTGTAACGCTGTTGCCGGTCACGGTGGCGGTCTGGAGTATCGGTCCTTGCGCCTGCGGAGTCGTGTTGGTCGCCGCGATGGGAGTGAACGTGGCGGCGTCGTTGCCGACGGTGTCCTGGACGGCCGCGATATCGTTTCCCGTCGTCGGATCCCTGTAACCGACCGTGACAGGTTGCCCGTTGCCCACCGCGGTGGCGAGGGTGAGAGTCACGGCCCGTCCCGATACCGTGGCAGCCGTGACGTTGTCGGTCGCGCCGTTGTTGGTCACCGCAAAGGCGACGGTAGCCGGACCTGTAGCGCTGAGGAGCTTGTCATAGGCCAAGGTGACGGTATTTCCGGCAACAGTGGCGGTCTGGAGAACCGGTCCGGGTGCCTGCGGTGTGATGTTGCTGACCGCGACGGGGGTGAGGATCGACGAGGAGTCGTTTCCGACGACGTCCTGCACGGCGGCGGCGTCGTTGCCGGTGGTCGGATCCATGTAGCCGACCCTGACAGCCTGACCATTGGCCACCGGGGTGCCAAGCGTGAGGACGACGGTGTTTCCGGACACCGCGGCGGCCGAGGCGGGGGCAAGCGAGCCGTCGACCGTCACGACGTAGGAACTCGCGGCCGGCCCGGATGTGCTCAGGGTTTCGTCATAGGCTAACGTGAGCGTATTGCCGTCGATCGTGGCGGTCTGGAGCACCGGTCCGGGTGCCTGCGGGGTATTGTTGGTGGCCGTCATGGCGGTCAGCGTCGTCGAGGCGTCGTTGCCGACCGTGTCCTGGACGGCGTTGACGTCGTTGCCGGTGGTTGGGTCGCTGTAGCCGACCGTGACGGCCTGCCCGTTGGCCACCGGGGTACCCAAGGTCAGGACGACGGTCCGGCCCGACACGGCTGCGGCGGTGACGTCGGCAGCCGCGCCACCGACCGTGACGGCGAAGGAGCCTGCGGCCGGTCCGGTGGTGCTCAGGGTCTCGTTGTAAGCCAGCGTCAGCGTGTCGCCGGACACAGTCGCGGTTTGGAGCACCGGTCCGGGCGCTTGCGAAGTGTTGTTCGTGGCTGTGGTGGGGGTGGACGTGGAAGAGGCGTCGTGACCGCTCGGGTCCTGGACGGCGGCGGGATCATCGCTGGTGCTGGGGTCGTGATAGCCGACCGTGACGACTTGCCCATTGGCGACCGGGGTAGCGAGCGTGAGGGTGACGGTCGAGTTAGACACGGTGGCACTGGTGACGTCGGCGGTTGTACCGTCGACCGTCACAGTGAAGGCGTCCGGAGTCGGTCCTGCTGTGCTCAGGGCTTCGTTGTACGTCAGCACCACGGAGTTGCCGGTCACGGTGGCGGCCTGGAGAACCGGCCCCGGCACGACCGGAGTGATGTTGCTGGCCGCGATGGGGGAGAGCGTCGATGACGCGTCGTTGCCGACGCTATCCTGGACGGCGGCGACGTCGTTACCGGTCGTCGGATCGCTGTAGCCCACCGTAACGGCCTGACCATTGGTGGCCGCGCCCGAGAGGGTGAGAACAACGTTCTGTCCCGAGACGGTCGCCCCCGTGACGGTGACGAGTTGACCGGCGACAGTGACGGCGAACGATGCGGGGTCGGGCCCTGTCGCGCTCAGAGTTTCGTTATAGGCCAGCGTCACGATGTTGCTGTCGACGGTGGCCGTCTGAAGCACCGGCCCGGCCGCCTGCAGGGTGTTGTTTGTGGCCGCGACGGGGGCGAGTGTCGCGGCGTCGTTGCCGACCGTGTCCTGGACGGCGTTGACATCGTTGTTGGCGGACGGATCGGTGTAACCGACTGTAACCGCCTGACCGTTGGCGACAGGGGTGCCCAGCGTCAGGACGACGCTCTGGCCCGACACCGCAGCAGCGGTCACGTTGGCGACCACGCCGTCGACCGTGACGGCGAAGGAGCCCACGTTCGGTCCGTTGGGGCTCAGGGCCTCGTTGTAGGCGAGCGTCAGGGTGCTTCCCGTGACGGCGGCGGACTGGAGGACTGGTCCGGGTGCCTGCGCGGTCACATTGGCGGCTGCGATGGGGGTCAGCGTCGACGAAGCGTCGTTGCCGACGCTGTCCTGAACAGCGGCGACATCGTTCCCCGTGGTGGGATCCGAGTAGCCGACCGAGACGGCCTGCCCATTGGCAACCGGAGTGGCGAGGGTGAGGATGACTGTCTGGCCCGACACCGAGGCGTTGGTGACGTTCGCGGCGGCGCCGTCGACCGTCACGGCGAAGGAGCCTGTGGTCGGCCCATTGGGGCTCAGGGCTTCGTTATAGGCCAGCGTCAAAGTGTTGCCGGTCACGCTCGCGGTCTGGAGCACCGGTCCGGGTGCCTGCGGGGTATTGTTGGTGGCCGCAATGGCGGTCGTCGTCGTCGAGGCGTCGTTGCCGACCGTGTCCTGGACGGCGTTGACGTCGTTGCCGGTGGTTGGGTCGCTGTAGCTGACCGAGACGGTCTGACCGTTGGCGACCGGCGTACCCAGCGTGAGCACGACGGTCTGGCCCGACACGGTTGCGGCGGTGACGTTGGCAGCTGCGCCACCGACCATCACTGCGAAGGAAGCCGGTGCCGGCCCCGTCGTGCTCAGGGCCTCGTTGTAGGCCAGCGTCAAGGTGCTGCCGGTCACGGTGGCCGACTGAAGCACCGGTCCGGGTGCCTGAGGGGTGTTGTTGACCGCTGCGGTGGCGGTCAGGGATGAGGCATCGTTGCCGAACACGTCCTGAACGGCACTTGGATCGTTGCCCGTGCTGGGATCCATGTAGCCGACCGAGACGGCTTGACCATTGACCACGGGCGTAGCCAAGGTCAGGACGACGGTCTGACCCGAAACGGTGGCATTGGTAACGGTGTTGGCGTTACCGCCGGACGAGACCATGAAGGAATTCGCCAGCGGGCCGTTGGAGCTCAAAGCCTCATTGTAGGCCAGCGTCAAGGTGTTGCCACTGACGGTGGCGGACTGGAACACCGGGCCTGGTGCCTGTGGAGTAACGTTCGTGATGGTGGTCGTCGGCAGGGAAGCTGCGTCGATGCCGTTGAGGTCCTGAATGGCGTGGACATCGTTGCCGGTGGTGGGATCCGCGTAGGCGACCGTGACGGTCTGCCCGTTGGCCGCCGGGGTGGCCAGCGTGAGCACGACGGTCTGCCCCGACACGACAGCGTTGTTGACGGCATCTGCGACGCCGCCCGAGGAGACCGTGAAGGCGCTCGCCAACGGGCCGGTGGCGCTCAAGGGCTCGCTGTAGGCGAGCGTCAAGGTGTTCCCGTTGACGCTGGCCGACTGGAACACCGGTCCCGGGAGGTTGGGATCGAGAGGAGCCGAGACGGCCGACGCGTTGATTGGCGTCGCGTTGAGCCCGACAAGGGCGGGTACACCTTCGGCCGACACCGCGACCCCGACCGTCGCGGCCTGACCGGTGAGAGCGTTCGTTCCGACCACATTGAAGTAGTAGACGACATCGCCGGTGTAGTTGTTATAGCCGACGTACGTCGCCACCCCGTTGGTCAACTGAAGTAAAGGCGACGAGATGCTGACGCTTGCGGTGCTCCCGGGTGCCCCGATGGTGCCGTTCACCGTCACGTTGGTAGCGCCAGCTTGGCCGGTGAGGTTCGTGCCGGCAAATTCGGTGACGCCGAGAGCGTTGATGATGGCGCCCAGAGCGGCATCGGAGTTGCCGAAGGTTTCGTTGCTGAAAGTAACCGACATGCCCTGCCTCGAAAGCTGATCCGATCCCACATTGACGACAGACGTCAGCCACGCAGGGCTGCCACGGGCTCCACCAAGCCCGTAGAGTCATGGAAACGGACACGGAGCGACGCCTGACCGAAGTCAGAGGCCGCGAGTTGCTGTTAGAAGGCAAACATGAGAGCAGAGTCTCAACGATTTCTACGAGACGGCTACTAAGATTGAGCTTGATTTCGATGTATACATTAGATGCTTGAACGATATGATACTTTATACAGTCGGTGATACAGTATTTTCCTCAACGCTGAGCTGCTGCTGGGCGAAGGGAGCTTGAACGACACTCCATTCGAAGCCGCGAAAAATATCTTGGCGGTGTCTCGCGCTGGGCAGGTTTGATGACGGCACGGCATAGGATGGACCGCGACGCCGCTGCCTCGATGAGGGTTCTACGGCCAGCACTGCTCGGCCTCTGCGAGGTAGCCGGAGGGCGGGTTCCAAAGCGTACGCAGCCGATCCGGTAGTCTCTCGCGAGCCTTCAAGACCGGGTCCATTCAGTCCAAGCCTCGCCAACGCCAAGGGCAGGCCTATGGGTAACGTCCATCGGTCTCAGGCGGTCTTCTCCGGCCAGGGGCACAGGTTCGAGACCGGGCAGGTGGCACAGAGCGGGCGTCGAGCCAGGCAGGTGTAGCGGCCGTGCAGGATCAGCCAGTGATGAGCGTCGCGCATGAACTCGGGCGGGATCGCCGTCTCTAGACCCAATTCCACCGCCAGCGGCGTCGCACCGGACGCAATGGCGAGACGGTTCGACACCCGGAACACATGCGTGTCGACCGCGACGACGGGCTCGCCCCAGATCGTGTTGAGGACGACGTTGGCGGTCTTGCGGCCCACCCCCGGCAGTGCTTCGAGCAGGGCGCGGTCGCGCGGCACCTCGCCGCCATACAGTTCGACCAGCATGGCGCAGAGCCCCAAGACGTTCTTGGCCTTGGTGTTGAAGAGGCCGATTGTCTTGATGAAGTCGCGCAGCCGCTCTTCCCCCAGCGCCAGGATGGCGACGGGCGTATTGGCCACGGCGAAGAGCGGCCCCGTCGCCTTGTTGACGCCGACGTCTGTGGCCTGCGCCGACAAAACCACGGCGACGAGAAGTGTGAATGGGTCGGAATAGGCGAGTTCGGTCCTGGGCTCCGGCATGGCGGCGCGGAGCCTGTCGAAGATCGCACGAATGCGGCCGGGCTCGTGCTCCGGGTTCAGGTCCAGCAGTGCCGTCGCCACCGGCCGTATGCCGCCAGGCGCACCGAGATCTGCGGTCGGCGCCGCGGTGGGCAGGGGTGTCTTTTTCCGGGCCATGCTGGTCCTATATCGCAGGCGTGAAGCTGAGCACCGTCGCCGATATCATGAGAGGTCGCAGCATGTCCGATGCCGATCCTGCCGATCCGGTGCTCTTCTCGGCGCGCCTCCGCCCGCACCGCTCGCTGAACCAGCGCCAGTTCCGCGTCCTTCTCTGCGGCATCGGGGCCATCAGCTTCGTGTCGACGCTTCCCTTCGTCATCATGGGGGCTTGGCCGGTGGCCGGGTTCATGGGTCTCGACGTGCTGGCCGTCTATGTGGCGTTCAAGGCCAGCTTTCGTGCGGCCCGCGCCTACGAGGACGTGGAGGTCACCGTGGTGCAGTTAACGCTCGCCAAGGTCGATCCCCGAGGCCTCAAGGCCGAGTGGCGCTTCAACCCCTCCTGGGTGCGGCTCGAGCGGCAGGATCATGCCGAATTCGGCACGCAGCGGCTCGACCTCGTGGCGCGGGCCGATCGTGTCGAGGTGGCGGGTTTCCTCGGCCCCGACGCCAAGGGGCGCTTCGCCAACGACCTCGGCCGGGCCCTCGCCGAAGCGAGGCGCGGTTACCGGTACAGTTGAGGATGCGTGGCCTACATGCGACGACGGCCTCCTGGCCATCCCCGATGTGTCTGGAGGCGCGGTCCATGTTCGACGACGCATCAACTCACCGTGCCGTGTCTCCCGCATCGGGGCTTCTCATCCGGGAGGACGATCTCTCGGGCGAACAGATCCGCGCGCTTCTGGTCCTGCACCTTGCCCATATGCAGGTCAGTTCCCCGCCGGGCAGCGTCTATGCCCTCGACCTGTCGGGGCTGCGCGCGCCGGGCGTGACCGTCTGGAGCGCTTGGCGCGAGGACCGGATCGCCGGGGTCGGGGCTTTGAAGGCCCTCGGCGGCGGCGTTGCGGAAGTGAAGTCCATGCGGACCCATCCGGACCATCTTCGCCGCGGCGTGGCGGCCGCACTGCTGGACCACATGATCGCGATGGCGCGGGAGCAGGGTGTCACGCGGCTCAGCCTCGAAACCGGCAGCGGGCCCGCCTTCGAGCCGGCTCTGGCGCTCTACCGCGCTCGCGGCTTCACCAATGGCGAGCCCTTCTCAGACTACGTCCCGAGTCCCTTCAACCAGTTCCTGCACCTCTCACTGTAGGCCGCATCGACGCGGAAGCTCTCCGTCCCGCCCGAGGCCGCGAGCTTCCGATCGAGAGCCTCGGCCCCGCCGAACTGGAAGCCGAGCTGGCTGGCATAGGCTCGGCAGGCGAGCCGCTTGGCGTCGGCCTCCGCCGGCGACAGCGCGGCCTCGACGCCGACGAGGCCCGCCATGCGATCTCGGAACGGCTCACGCGGGTTCGCGTCCCGCACCCCGTAGGGATAGTCACGCCACCACAGAACCGGCCCCGCGACAGTCGCGGCCTGCATCGCCATCACGAGCTGGATGTGATCGGCGTGGCCTCCGACCGCCTGGGGCGCGAAGATGAGATCTGGTTGATACTTGGCCAGGACGTCGGCCAGCGCCGGGGAGAGCGAGCTGACGATTCCGTCCTCTCGCCGCACACCGGCGAAGAGCGCCGGCGCCGACTCGTAGCCACGATGGGGTGCTTCGCGGAACGGTAGCCACACCGGCTCGGCACCGAGGGCCCGCATGGCGGCGGCATCCTCGTCTCGCCGCAACGCCATATAGTCGACCTCCGGTCCCAGCCCCTTGTCGAGCTGGCAGGCGAGGGCGAAGCCGCGCGGATCCGGGACCGACGCGGTGAAGATGGTCGCCACCACCACCCACCAGCCCGCACCCGCGAGCCGCGCCAGCGTGCCGCCGCAAGAGAAGGCGGCGTCGTCGAGATGAGGCGAGAGGACGAGGGCGGTGGGCATCAGCCCTCTCCGCCGCTCATGCCCGCACATGCGGGCATCCAGCACAACGACTCCGGCCGAAGGCCGCCCATTTCACCGGCAGTCGCCTCCAGCCAAACTGGAAAGCGTTTCGGTCGGCCTATGGCCGTATTTTTGCGCTGGATCCCCGCATGCGCGGGAACGAGCGGTAACGGAGGTGAGTCCCAAGTCGTGCTCGTCACAGCAGGTGCGGCTCGGCACGGTATCGACACTCGGGCGAGAACGGGAGCACGGGGTCGAAACCCGTGTCCGGCCTCTCCTGAACGGCGCGGGCGTAGACCTCCATGATGCGGGCCCCGACGGCGCTCCACGAGTAGACGCGGCGGCATTCGTCGAGCCCAACGCGGGCGATGCGTCGCCGAAGGGCGGGGTCGAGGATCATGGAGGCCAGGGCATCGGCATGGGCCGGCACGTCTCCGGGATCGGTCAGCAGCCCGTTTTCGCCGTGCCTCAGACAATCCACCACGCCGACGGCACGGCAGGACACGTTGGGGAGGCCCGACGCCATCGCTTCGAGGATCGTGTTGGAAAACCCCTCCATGTAGGTCGGCGAGGCGAAAACGTCGGCTTCGCGGTAAAGCGCCGGCACGGCGTCGTAGTCGGCATAGCCGGTGAATTCTACCCGATCGCCGAGTCGCAATTCCTCGACCCGCTGTCGGCAGGGATCGACGTCGGGGCCGATACCCGAGACGATGCCGCGGAACGGCAGGCCGCGATCGCGCAGGAGGCCCAGTGCGTCGAGGAAGTCGAGCGCACCTTTCCGGCGGTCGACGCGGCCGTGATACAGGAACCGCACCGGATCGGCGGCCTCGCCCACGCGACTCTCGTCGGCGGGGCGGAAACGGTCCGTATCGACCGCCCCGGGGACCACCGTGAACCGGTCGCGACGGGTGCCGAGCCGCTCCGTCACTTCGTCGATGAAGCTCTCGCCGCCGATCAGCAACGCGTTGGCGTGGTTGAGCACTTCTACCATGGCGCGACGGTGCGTCTCGCAACAGGAGCCGACCCAGTGGCCATCGCCGCCCTGGATCGAGACGATGACGGGCAGACCGAGACGGCGGCCGGCGAGCAGTGTCGCCCAACCGGTCGGGTAGCCGTACTGGGCGTGGAGGAGGTCGAATCCCTGCTGGGCGTGCTCGGCCGCGATCGTCTCGACCATGGTGGCGATGTCGCGCTCGAAGTCGCCGTTCGTTTGCTCGCCGATCTGCTCGAGGCCGATCACCCGGACGCCCGGCACGGGCGGAGGCGGACCGCCGCCATAGACGCGGGTGCCGAAGGCGTCGTCGCGATACTGGCTCACCATGGTGACGTCGTGGCCGGCCTCGACCAGCTCGCGCAGCAGGTTCACCGCATAGACGCTCATGCCGGAGATCGCCGGGAAGAACCGGCGGCTGACGAAGCAGACCTTCATGCGAGCGCGTCCACCCGACCGGCCGGTGCCGCGGGGCTTGGAACCGAGCGGATGTTCTGGCGACAAAGGCTGAGGTACGAGAAAGCTTCCGGGATCATAAGGTCGGCGCGGTGGCTGTCGCGGCTGAGCTCGACGCAGACGAGACCCTGGAACGCCGCCGCTTCCAGAGCCTGGAGAACGGAAGGCATGTTCATGTCGCCCTCGCCGAAGGGCAGGTGGACATGTTCGCCGCGCCGCATGTCTTCGATCGTGACCGTGCCGATCAGGTCCTTGAACTCCGCGATCGCGGCCGCGGGATCCCGCTCTCCCGTGACCAGGAGATGGCCGGTGTCGAGAGCCAGCTTCAGCCCGGGCAGGTCGGCGGCGAGCCGACGGTAGTCGTCCACGGTCTCGACCAGCATGCCCGGCTCCGGCTCGAGTGCCGCTACGACGCCGCGACGGCCCGCATAAGCGACCACCTGTTCGAGCCCGGCGGCGAGCCAGTCCCAGGCTTCCGCATGATCGACGCCCGGTTTCGGCACGCCGGCCCAGAAGGAGACGGCCTCAGACCCCAGGGTCGCCCCGATATCGATGGCGCGATGCAGAAAAGCGATACGGCGCGCCCGGCCCGCGGGATCGGCCGTGACCAGCGTCGGCTCGTGCTTGGCGCGCGGATCGAGGAGGTAGCGTGCGCCGGTCTCGATGACGGAGCCGAAGCCGAGGCCCGCGAGCCGCTGCGCCAGCTTTTTGGCATTGGCCTCCCAATCTCTTGCGAAAGGATCGAAATGATTGTGATCGAGCGTGAGAGCCACGCCGGCATAGCCGGTCTCGGCCATCAGCATCAGCGCATCGTCGAGACGATGCGAGGCGGTGCCGTTGGTGTTGTAGGCGAAGCGCAGGGCCATGAGGCTGTCTCTCAAGTCGCGGCAGCGGCGCGCTGCTTCAACCTGAACGCCACATGATGCGCTTCGGGTTCGCGATAGAGCGGATAGAGCGGCCCGACGATGCGATCCGCCTCCGCTGTGTCGAACAGCGGCGCCCGTCCGCCCGTCAGCGGCACGAGGCGCGCGAAGGCCTCCGGCGACAGCCGGACCGGTCGCCTCGTCTCGCTCGCCTCGCCGAAGACGATCAACGGGGAGCTGCGCTCCAGCAACTTGCGCGTGTTGCGCTCGCCGATGCGATAATAGCTCATGGTCTCGACCTCGAGGCCGGGCACGATGACCTTGACCACGCCGACCGAACCGTCGCGCGGCGAACAATCGACGTAGAGGACGTCGAAGCCCGCCGCTTCGAGCCGCTCTCGCGCGATCCGTCCGCGTGACCGTGTGTCGGACGGCTCCGCCGAGGGTTGCCGGTCGGCCCCAGGAAGCTCGGCGAAAGGCTTGCGCGAGCGAACCGAGAAGACCGAGCCGTCGAGCGCCTGCTTCAAGGCCGCGGCTCCCATGCCGGTCCAGTCCATCATGGCACGGAGGGCCCGGCTCTCCTCGAGCTCCAGGCTCGGAAGGGCGGTGCGGACGAAATCGTCGACGTAGCCGGGCGGCGCGACGGCGAGCGCTTCGGCGATCGGGCCATGGCCGTAGGTCTTGCGCACCCGGGCCGAGCAGAATTCAAGCAGCGCCTTGTGGAGCGCGCGGCGTGGATCTGGATCGCAGGCCTCACCGCAGGCGGAGAGCATGATCGGGACCCGTGGGCTCTCCCGGTCGTAGCCGACGACGTAGAGGTTGGTCAGCCCGAACTCGTCCGTGGCGAATTTCGGCAGGACTTCGATGCCGAGCGCGTCGAGCCTGTCGACCAGCGCGCGCGCGTCCTCGCCCACATCGGCGCCCTCGAGGTCCAGCAGCACGCCCTGATCGAGGGCACGGAACAGCAGGCCGTTGCCGTCGCGCTGCAGGCATTCAAGCACACCATGACCGATCGCCCAGTCGACGTCCGGGCCGGCGCCAAGGCCGTTGGTGATCAGCGTCGTGAAAGGCTGGTACCCGGCCGGAAGTTCGAATAAGTCGCAAGCCGCGACATCCATCGGCACCCAGACGCGCTCGCCGTTGCGGGCCCGGATGGCCTCGACCCAGGCGAGCGGCGTGGTCCGGTCGACGGGACTGCCGGCGGGAAGACCGAGCGTCAAGGGATCCGCTACCCGGTCGCGACCGAATTTCCTCACCAGCGTGTCGAAGCTCTCGATCCTTCGGGGTTCTTCGCGCAGCCGCAGCGTCGGGCAGATCATCTCGGCGATTTCGGCGATGGCGCCGATGATCGCCTGGGCGTCGGTCGTGCCGTAGCCGTAGCCGGACGGCATGGCGCCCGGCAGGCCGTGGACGTCGTCGAGAAACAGCCCGACCTTCCAGGCCGGCACGTCGGTCGCGTCGAGCGGCGTCATCGGGAACCCGACGATGCGGCCCGCGGGCAAGGCGTCGATGTAGCGTCGGGCCGCCTCGGGGAGGTCGGCCGGCAGATGGTTCATGGCCGGCTCCCGGCAGTGTCGCGCCTCGCGGCCGAGCGGTAGGCCCGGTCCAGGAGGCGCATCGTGTGAAGGTCGCGGGCGGCCGAGAAGGCCGTGTGATCGCCGCCACGCAAGGCGGCGCCGAAGGCGCGGATCTGCGCCAGGAAGGGCGACAGGTCGGCTTCGAACGGCAGGGAAGACGTCAAGCCCGTCGCAGCCTCGGTGAAGGTGAGGGTTCCCCCAGCCTCCTGGCCCATCGTGTTCTCCGCCACGATCTGGCCGCGAGTGCCCACCACTTCGAGGCGCCGGCGCGGCAGCGTCTCCGGGCAATTGTAGGCGACATGCAGTTGCGCCAGCACAACCGACGCCGTGGCGCCGACCAGCACCGCTCCATCGTCGACGGCATAGTCCTGAACGCGGCTCTGCAGCAGGGCTGAGATGTCGGTCAAGGGTTCGCCCAGTAGGAATTCGACGAGGTCGAGCCCGTGCGGGGCGAGATCCATCAGGGCACCGCCGCCGGCGCGGGCCGCATCGACCCGCCAATTGTCGCGGCTTTCACCCGCGGCCCAATCCTCCCCGAGCCAGCAGGCATAGACGATCCGGATGGCGGTCACGATGCCGAGCCGGCCGGCGCGGATCGCATCCCGGAGCGCCACATGGGCAGGATGATGGCGCTGGTCGAAGGCCGTCGCGTAAAGCACGTCGGCGTGCCGGACGGCCGCCACCATCGCGGTGGCATCGGCGAGCGTATGAGCCAGCGGTTTCTCGCAGAGGATCGCCCGGCCGGCGCGCGCCAGAGTCTCCACGATCGGGCGGTGCAGATGATTGGGCGTCGCCACATAGACGGCCTCGACCCGCGGATCAGAGGCCAGATCCTCGACGGTCTCGTAAGCCGCGGCGCCGAGCGAGGTCGCATGGGCGCGGGCCCCGGGATCGGGGTCGCAAATCGCGACGAGCCGGTCGCCGGCGGCCAGGATGGCCGGCAGCGTGAAGTCGCGTGCGACCCAGCCGAAGCCGGCGATGCCCCAGTGGACCGAACCCCTCATCACCAGCGCTCCGGCAGGTCGACGAGAGCCCGGCGACGGATCGCATCGCGGCGCGAGGTCTCGTCCTGGGGGGGAGTGAAGCGCAGCGGATAGGTGGAGAGCGCGCCGTATTCCGACGCGTAGCGCTCGGAGGGAAAGCGGATGTGCAACGCCGGAGGGCTCTGTGCTTCTCCCCTTCCGGAAGAAGACGCCTCGGCCTGCGCTATCGCGGACGTCTCGTAAAGCGGGTTGATCCGAAGGACCGAGGAGTCGAGTGGAACAGCATAGCCGCCGACGGGCGCGCGAGGGGCGCCGTCTCCGCCGCAAGCGACAGCGAAGGCCTCGACACGCCGAAGCTGGTCCGGGGCGGCGGGCACCGGCGCGCGTCCCTCCATGGCGGCCTGCGTCAGTTCGGCATCGTCGTAGATCGTGCCGTCCGGGAAGAACCGGGTGAGCTCCTCGGCGCTTACGGCGCTGCCGGCCGAGTGATTGTCGGCCTCACGATTGTGGATGTGGCCGACGAGAAGGCGCCCCTCGGGCGCAATGCGGTTGCGCAGGCGGCCGAGGATGTCGTGTTTGGGTTCCAGGAAGTAGAAGGCATCCTGGCACAGGACGAGGTCGAAGCCACCGTCCGCCAGCGGCCAGGGCGAGGCGGCGTCGAAGCAGACGAGCTGCGCTTGAGAGCCCGCCACCCAATGCCGCGCCAGCCACAGCTTGGCGAAGACCACATCGGCTCCCGTGTAGGAGACACCGCGTTGCAGGAACTCGCGTCCGTAATGGCCGATGCCGCAGGCCAGCTCGAAAGCCGAGTTGGTCACGGGCGCCCGATGCGTCTCGATGAGAGCGAGCCCGGCGAGATAGGTCGGATCGCTCCAGCGATGGGCGAAATAGTCGCCCACACGGCCGAAGCCGAGAAGACCCATGGCGTCCCGCAGCGTGAGACGGTCGGCTTCGACAGCAAGCCTCGCGAGAACGCCGAGATCGGGCGCAGGCCCGGTCCACCAGTCGTCCTGGTCGGCGAGCAACGCCATTAAGGCACCTGCGCGATCTCCGGCGTCCAGGCGGCCCAGAGCCTGCGCCACCAAGGCATCGCGCCCGGTGCGCAGATAGGGAATGCCGTCGACGACGGGCCAGCGTCGCCCGTCCGGTTCGCGCAGGGCATGGGGCCCGTCGGAAGACAGGGACGCACCCGAGACCGGGGAGGTCAGCCTAGGCGGAAGATCGGCCGCCATTACGGGATGCGCAGCTCGGCCAGGACGGCGTCGTGGAACGGCTTCACCGGACCGTCGTGGACCAGGCCCATGTCGTCGAGCACGACATCCATGGTCAACGACGCCGCGCGCAGGTGCTGACCGATCTCCAGCACGCGGTCGACGACATCCGCCGCATGGAAGGCGCGGCCCTCGGGGGTCTCGGCGTCGCCCAAACAGGCACGGGCCTCGATGACCCGGCGGCGCAACTCCGGCTCGAGCATCATGAGCGCGTCCTCGGTGAAGTGCCGCATCACGCCGTCGAGGTGAGGGCCGAGCAGCATCTCACCGGTGAATCCGGCATCCGGCATGCCGGCATTGTGCAGATGGTGCGCCAGCCCGGCCAGAAACACGGTGGCGGGATCGGCCCCGTAGCGCGGCGACAGGATCACGCCATAGACCGCCACAGCGAGACAATGGTCGGCGTGGCTCTCGGCCGGTTCGAGTATGATGCGGGGGCGCCCGGGACAGGTCACGCCGGCACGCGGCTGATCCTCGAGAAGCCGGACGAAGCGAGGTAGGTCGCCCTGTCGGCCGGGCGGTGGCACCGCGATGGCGGAGACCAGCGCCGAGCGCAGCGGCTCCGTCACCGGCCCCGAAATGTCCTCCACGGCGCGGCAGAGAATGCCGTTGACCTCCGCCGCTGAGATCCCGGCCTCGGACAGCAGCATCCGGTCGAGGTCACCCAGACGGCCGGCTGCGAGCGCCTGGGCGGTGATGCGCCGCGCCACCTCGGCGGCGGGAGCGCCGGCGGTGAGTTCATGCCAGGCAGCGCGAAACAGCCGCGTCGCTGCAGACCCGTCGCGGCCCGCGGAGCGCAGCCGCTTCAGATCGCCGATCTCGCCGAAGAGCCTTTTCAGGTCGTCGAGATCGGCAGGGACGGAGTGGGTCACGGATCCGAGCCTCAGCCGACGTTGAGCCAATCCATGAGCATGGCTTCCTGCGCGTGGAAAGCATGCTCGGGCTTATGGCCATTGCGGGTCATCGGGGCCTTGAAGAAGTGGCTGAGCTGCTCCTGCACGCCACCGTCGCCCCGCTGGCCGGCGAGGCCGATCACGCGTGCGATTTCAATGGCCAGCGGTGCCGCCAGGATCGAGTCCTTGCAGAGGAAGTTGATCTTGATCTGCATCTTCTGGCCGAGGAAGCCCGTGACGTCGATATTGTCCCAGGCCTCCTTGTCGTCGCCGCGTGGCCGGTAGTAGCGGATGTCGACGAGGTGATCCTCGACAGGGTAGCCCAGCATGTCCTCCAGCACGCAGCCCTTGGTGTTGAGCTTCGACTGCAACGAGTTCGGATCCTGCAGGGCGAAGCCGTCACGGTTGCCGAGAATGTTGGTCGAGAACCAGCCGTCGATGTGAAGCGCGCGAGATTTCAGCGCCGGCGCGATCACGGTCTTCATCATCGTCTGGCCGGTCTTGCCGTCCTTGCCCGCCACCGCGACGTTGCGCTGGGTCGCGAAGGCCGTCAGCGCCGGCACGTCGGCGGCGACGCTGGGCGTGAAGTTGGCGTAGCCGCAGTCGTTGGCGATGGCCGCATAGGCATACAGCATCGCCGGGCCGATGGACTCGCTCGAATCGTCGAGCCCGCGCTCGAAGGCTTCGACGCTGTTCAGCGTGTCGAGCCTCAGGTCGGGCCAGGCTTCCGTCGACGCCAGGTTGACCACGACGACCCGGTCGACGCCGCTCTCCTCTTTGAAGCGGCGAAGATCGTCGGCGATCATCGCTACGGCTTCACGATGGTTCCTGGCAGCCGTCATGTTGCGGCCGACGATGTTCTTGCAGAACTTCTCGCTGGCGACGGCCCGCCACGGACGCATGGACGCGAGCTTGTCGGCCGCGACAACATCGCTCTTGCCGAAAACGCCATGTTCCTCGGCCGCCGAGGCGAGATCGACGCCGTTGACGTCCCATCCACCGAAGACAAGATCCTTGTAGTCGGCCAGGCCCGGTATGCTGAGATGCGCCAGAGGAAGCCCGTCCTGCTGATTGGATCCGGCCTTGATGGCCTCGATCCCCGCCACGGCCGTCGTCGCCACGGCACCGCCTAAACCCACAATGGCGATACCGAGACGCTCGCTGCGTGCTGAACCCATGCTAGCCAAATGAACCCCACTTCGATGACGCGGGTAACCGTTGAACGTCCGCGTCGTTGCTTCGGAGCCGCCGTTCGATGCATTCCGCCTAGGGCGGCCGACATCGGCGACGAACAGCCCGCACAAATAGGCCAGTTCCGCGGCTCGGCCATTGCGGCATGTTGACGGCAGGGTCGCGCCGTCCGTGATTGCCGAGCAGCTATCGCGAGGCGTTTCTCGCTTTGGAACCAACCCCCTCTGGACAGACGTTCAAGTCAACAGAGATGATCAACGCTGTTGGCCTTCGGAGGGCCGGCCCGTCCTGACCCAGATTTCCTGCGCCGAGGTACAATCGGTCGCCTGGATCAGTCGTGCCTCGCCTTCGGCCGGTCCCGCGACGTATCGAGTTAGCCGGGCTCCCTGGGATGACAGCGGTTGGTTGAGATCTTGCAGCGGCTCCCGGCTCGCCTGAGCGACGTCGCCAAACGTGCGCAATGTTCGGCCGCGACCGTGTCGCGGGTGCTGAATGCCCCCGAAACCGTGAACCGCGAGGCCCGGCTTCGCGTCGAGGCCGCGGTTCGCGCTCTCGGCTACACCCGCAATGGCGCAGCGCGTGCGCTGCGCTCACGACGCTCGCTCACCATGGGCATTATCCTGCCGACCCTGAAGCAACCGATCTACGCGGATTTCATCGACGGCTTCCAGGAGGCGCTGATCCGTCGCGGTTATTCCCTCATCGTGACGGCGTCGGATTATGCGCTGGAGCGAGAGTTGACCCAGGCGCGCCTGCTCGTGGAACGCGGCATCGACGGCCTGGTCCTCATCGGGCACAGTCACCTTCCGGAGCTCTACGCCTTCCTGAAGGCGCAATCTGTGCCCTACGTTACGACCTACACATTCAAGCCCCGGCTCGGCCACCCGGTGATCGGCTTCGACAATGCGGCCGGCATGGCTAAGGTGGTTGACTATCTGTTCGGCCTCGGGCATCGAGATTTCGCCATCCTGGCCGGCCATCGCCGCTTCAACGATCGCGTTCAGGAACGTGTCGCGGGAGCCCTGGATGCCTTGCAGGCCTTGGGGCTTCCCCTGCCGCCCGACCGCGTCGTCGAGGTCGAACTGACGATCGGAGGTGGGCGAAGCGGTCTTCGGCACCTCCTTGCCGCCGGCAACAGGCCGACCGCCCTGATCTGCTCCGGTGACGTGATGGCCTATGGCGCCCTGATCGAGAGCCGGGTTCAGGGTATCGCAGTGCCCGACGACATGTCCGTCGTCGGGTACGACGATTTGCAATCCTCGCTCGACGTGGTCCCCCCGCTGACAACGCTGGCGTTTCCCGCAGGCGACATGGGCCGCCGTGCCGGCGACTATCTGCTGGCGCGGAGCTTCGGGCAGGATGCGCCGAACGAGGTCGGGTTGGAAACGCACCTCGTCATCCGCGGCACGGCTGCGCCGCCGCCGCAGATCGTGAAGATCAGGTCGAAGACATAAAGAGATGTCTGCGGATTCTGGTCCGAGGCCATGTAGCTCTGGACCGGGTCAGGAGGCGCGGAGCTTGTGACGCGTGCCGAGGCTGTAACGATGGCCCGGGTAGACGAAATGGCTGTCCGTCACCGGGACGCCGCCGACCCAGGTCCGGCGCATGACGCTGAGGCAGGGTTCGCCGTCGGCGATATCGAGAAGGTCGCAGTCCCGGGCCGAAGGCCGGGACGCCATCACCACATGCTCCAACTCGTCGGCGGCCGCGACCCCCTGCAGGTAGTGGGCGGTCGTGGTGCGGGTGAAATCGGCCGCAAGATAATCCGGCGCGAAGGCCGGCGTCACGAAGCGTTCCTCCAACTGGACCGGGACGCCGTCCTCGCGATGCAGGATCAACGAGTGAAAGAGGTCCGCCGCGGGCCGTAGCTCCAGTCGAGCCGCGCGCTCGATCCCGGCCGGCCGCCGTTCCAAAATCAGCACGCGCGCCGAATGGCGATGGTGCCGCGCCGCGATCTCGTCGGCGATATCGTGGATGGCCAGGAGATCGGCCCGGGCCGGAGGCGCGGCCACGAAGCTGCCCACCCCTTGCACGCGCGAGATGTAGCCGCCCGCCGACAGCTCCCGCAAGGCGCGGTGGACCGTCATGCGGGACACGCCGAGATCAGCCATCAACTCGTGTTCCGATGGCAGCCGGGCGCCTTCGGCCAGCTTGCCGTCGCTCATGCGAGCGAGGACGTAAAGCTTCACCTGCTCATAGAGAGGCGCTGGCTTCTCGACCTGCATCGTTGGGTGGCTCCGCATCTCGCCGCTCTCCCAGCCGCCCCCGACGGGTCCAGCTCGACCATCGCGGAGCCGACCCTTCTCCGACTACGCCGACGAGCCGAACGACGTATAGGCAGAAGGCCGGCCATGGCCGATCCGCGTCGACATCGCGACCGCAGTGAGCGTGATGCAGATTTGCAAGACATACGAACAACGAGGTAAGTTGATGATCGTCGTCGGGCCTTATCTGCCCTGGCGATGTGGGAGAACATCTTGAGCGAGAAACGCGTGCTGATCACCGGCGGGGCCGGCTTCGTCGGCTCTCACCTGTGCGAGGCGGTCCTGAAGCGCGGCGACGATGTGCTCTGCGTCGATAATTTCTACACCGGCTCGCGCCACAACGTCGCCCATCTCATGACGAACCCGCGCTTCGAGGTGATGCGCCACGACGTCTGTTTCCCGCTGCACGTCGAAGTGGACCAGATCTACAATCTCGCCTGCCCGGCATCGCCGGTTCACTACCAGTCCGATCCCGTCCAGACCACCAAGACCAGCGTCATGGGCGCCCTCAACATGCTGGGGCTCGCCAAGCGCCTCAAGGTTCCAGTGCTGCAGGCTTCGACTTCGGAGTGCTACGGAGACCCGGCCGTGCATCCGCAGCCCGAGACCTACTGGGGACACGTCAATCCAATCGGGCCGCGGTCCTGCTACGACGAGGGAAAACGCTGCGCCGAGACCCTGTTCTTCGACTACCACCGGCAGCACGGCCTCTTCATCAAGGTGGCGCGGATCTTCAACACCTATGGTCCCCGGATGCATCCCGATGACGGCCGGGTCGTATCGAACTTCATCGTGCAGGCTCTGCGTGGAGAGGACATCACGCTCTACGGAGACGGGTCGCAGACGAGATCCTTCTGCTACGTCGACGACCTCGTCGAGGGTTTGATGCGGCTGATGGACACGCCGGCCAGTGTGACGGGGCCGATCAACCTCGGCAATCCCGGAGAGTTCACCATCCGCCAGCTCGCCGAGACCGTCGTGGCGATGACAGGATCCCGCTCGCGTCTCGTGATGCTGCCCCTGCCGCAGGACGACCCCCGGCAGCGCCGACCCGACCTCGGTCGCGCCAAGGCCGAACTCGACTGGCAGCCGTCGACGGCTTTGCGGGACGGGCTCGAGCGGACGATCGCCTATTTCCGGCATCTGCTCGATCGCGCGCCGGTGAGTGCCAGGCCGGAACTCGTCGAGGTCTCCGTGCCGCGCCGCGCCTCGCGCTGAGCCCGCTTCGCCCTACTGTCCAAGCCGATCGGACCCTCAAAATGCCCGTTGCCGAGACCTTTACCTCGACGCCCTTGCTCCTCGTCGTGATGGGGGTCAGCGGCTCCGGAAAGACGACAGTGGCGGCGCAACTCGCAGGCCGCATCGGATTGCCTTTCGTGGACGGCGACGATCTGCATCCGAAGAGCAACGTCGCCAAGATGCACGCCGGGGTCCCGCTCGACGACGACGATCGCTGGCCCTGGCTCGACAGCGTGGCGGCGACGCTCGCCGCAGCAGCCGACGGGGGCGGCATGGTCCTGGCCTGTTCGGCGCTGAAACACGCCTACCGCGACCGGATTCGCGGCGGTACCGCAGGGCTCGCGAGCTTCGCCTTCCTCGATGTCTCCTTCGAGCAGATCGCACAGCGGCTGAAGACGCGCGTCGATCATTTCATGCCGCCGAACCTTCTCCAGAGCCAGTTCGCCACGCTGGAGCGCCCCGGTGGCGACGAAGCCGACGTCATGACGATCCCGGCGGACGGAAAGGCGGACGATATCGTGGCGGAGGTGACGCGGCGCCTCGGTCGCTGAGCCTGTCCTGCGGCGGCGACGGACGCGGGACAAGCTTCGCACCGCTCTGAGGTCGTTGATCCTTGCCAAGACAGCACCGCGCTCCTGTCGCTTCCTGAGGAACCGTGGCCGCAATGCCATCGCGGACATCCGCCGATGGTGCTACGTCGAAAGTTGGATGAGACTCGACGCAGGCGCGCGGGGTCGAAGGAGTGACAGGATGCGACGTCGCAGGGGATGGCTCGCGCTGGCGGCATTGGTTCTGTTGGCAGGCTGCGCGGGTCCGACGCCCCCTGAGGATCTCGCGGCGGTTCCCGTCAAGGGTCGTCCCGTGGCCCAGCGAACGGGCGTCGTTCCTTGTTCGACCACTTACGTGGTCATCGCCACCGTGTCGCAATGCGGCGGGGGAGGTTTCGGCTTGGGAGTTGCGGCCGAGTAGGGCCGCCGGCCCACCGTGATCTGGCCGTCGACCTGGCGAGGGCCTCGCCCATCTGCCATCCGCGCTCGGAACGTCGGCCGCGCCTTAAAGCCTGTGAACAGGCTCAAGCTTTGCAGTTGGCGTTTGTCAGCGGCAGCATCATGAACGCTAGGCCGGAGCGGCGGAGTTGAAATCGTCGAGGTCGATCACGGTCACAGGCACATGGGCCCCATCCGCTGCGGGATGACGGAAATCCAGTTCGATGCGCCAATGTTTCTCGTGGTCGGTCGCTGTGGCCTTGATGGGGCCGATCCGATCATGGGTGGTTTGGTCGTAGCGGCAGACCCGACCGCTTCTGCACCGAGGGACTAGCAGGACCAGAGCTTGCGGCGTCACGCTCGATCCGTCGACGGCCTGCCTGACGCAGGCCTGCTCGGCCTTGAGAGTTTTATCCGAACATTCGGCCAGGGCTCGGTCGAGGAAGTTGTTCTCGGGTCCGCCGACATGATCGAAATGAACGGCATAGCGGGCGATCTCGGAAGCCCGATCCATTTCAGCCGCGACTGGTAGCGCGCAACCGGACAGGATCGGCATCAGAGCGCAGAGTGTCAGGAGATGTCCCAAGGAGGCCGACGCTGACCGCAGCCTCGCTGATGCCCTGAGCCTCACCGGTCGGCGGCCGTTGCTGCATGGCGCCCCATCAGCCGATCGACGGCGGCGACCGCCGCCGACGCGATCGCGCCTGCCAGCGCCATGGGCCGAGACAGAAAGTAGTCATCGGGAAGGGTTGAGGAGGCCACCGCCGGGGATGCGCCCGCGTCGAAGGCGATCCCGTAGCGCTGCCGGTCGGCGGGGAGGATCCAGGTCATCTCGTCGGGTGCGGCGCTGGTCAGATAGACGATGGCGCGATCGTCGAAACCGAGACGGCCGAGGTAGGCTCCGATCAGCGCGTTGGCGGCACCGGTCTCGACGTTGACGCCGTTGCGCCGAAGGTAGGCGGCGTGAAGGCCGACATGCGCGTTCTCGCCGACAACGCGAGAGGTTCCGGCAAGCCAGACAAGCCCACAAGCGGAAGCGCAAATGGCCCGGGGCGTGACGATGGTTCTAAGGCCTCTGTCGCGAACCATCGTGCCTATGGCCAGTGCGGCCTGCACGTTACCGCCGAGGCTCGACAGAGCGAGGCTCGTCGGATGAGGCAGATCGCGCAGAGCCGTCGCCAGTTTTGCGTCGTCGCCGGGCTGGATCAGGCCGACGAGTTCGAGGCGCGCGTCGCCGCCCGCGGTCGGAACGGCCCGGATCTCCGAAGCCTCGGTCGGCCAGGCCGCGGCAAGTGACACGGTGACCGCGACGGCACCGAGGCGGAGTCGCATAGAGACTGGCACCATTCTGAAGCCTTCGACAGGAAGACGCGATTCCGTATGGACCGTGATTCGCTTCCACTTCGTGTCATGCAACAAAACTGCGGCAGGGTTGAGAGCGGAACCGGAGTCGGGCATGGAGGAGCCATGCTAATGTTTCGAAGGACCGTCGTTCGTTTCGCACGGACGCGCCATTCACACGTCCTCTGCTGTTTTGTCGCGCTGACTTCGAGCCTTGGTGGCTGCGCGTCAGGCCCCGAGCCGATTGCCGCGGGCGACGCCGCCCGGCTCGCTCAGCGATGTCCCCAAGGCACGTTCATGGGCACGATGACGTCGAACTGTCCGCAGGTGGTGAAGTAAGGATGAGCCTCCAAAGAGGCGTCACTGACCTCCGGTGCGGATGCCTCTGTCGTAGACGGACCGGCAGGCGGGGCTGAGCTGCGCCCGGTAAGTCCGCATGCAGGCCGCAGTCTGTTCCTCGTCGAGCAGCGCCTGCGGACACAGACGGACCGCGTCGCCCGTGCAGGCCCGAACGGCCTCCAGCCGAAATTCCGGGCTGAGTTTCTCGGTTCCGGCGAGGCAGGGCGCCATGGCGGCGAGGAGCAGGGCGAGGCTGAAAGATCCGGCAATCCGCATATTCGTCTGAGTCTCCTGGGCGAGCCATGTCAGAGACGACCGTAGAACAGGTTCGTGGCCGATGACATCGGCTTGACGAGAGCGGCAAAAGAGACTGCCGGGTACTCCGAGCCGAGCCCGTGCGGCGCAGGGACCTGCAGTGCCAGATACCTGCCCGTCGCCGCATGCCGAACATCGCAAGGCGCCGGCCGGTGGTGGAGTGTCGCAGCCGGGAGAGACGGGAACTGCCGACTGACACGCGACGCGCGCAAGGTGTAAAGAATGGACGGTCGAGCTCGTGGATCGGCCGGTGCGCCATCCTCCTCCGGAGACCCTGATTCCATGGCCGCTGACGTCTTGTTCGATCCGATCCGTGCCTTGCCGCCGACCGGCCCTAAACGTCGGCGAGCCGGCTGCAGACGGCAGATGGGCTGAGGTCAACGTCATGTGGGCACCCGCCGACCTCTTCAGGCAGCCTCTGAGCATGCTGCTGGGGCCACTGAAGCACGGCATCACCTATCTTTACGAACACACGCTCGTGCTGGTGCTGCTCTTCGTCGCGATCGCCGCCATTATCGCGATCGTCGAGGCCCGGACCAGTTGAAGCGGCTTCGGCCCTGTCCCGGAGTAGGCCAACTCTGACGCGGCCTGCCCCCATCCATCCGTCGCACAGGGCCGGACGACGGAACGCCTTACCGAGGCGGACTGATCGACGAGTTGATCGACATCAATCGTGATCGCGGCGCGCCGGGCCGATCGACGCGCTATCTGCAAACCGGATGGCGGACCAGGTTGCAGAAGCCTCGGACAGGTCGAGTCCATAGGTGTCGAGAGGTGACATATCCTGTTGGGCGAAGCGCAAGACCGGCTTTCACCTGTTTCAATGGCGCAACGATGAGCGGGGCGAAGCATGCAACATGATCGGACAGCGGTCGACCTTTGTCCTCAATGTCTTGAAATGCCGCTGATGTCGTCAACATAAGACGCATGTCGGCGTTGATATTGAGGCTTGGGTACTCCGATGCTGATCATGAGCGGCGAGCAATGCCTTCTCGACAATTGATCGTCTGAACCAGGCTCGCAGATTTCGTGATCGTCAGGGATGTCTCATGACCGTTGTTTTCATCAAGGATTTTGTGAAGGCCCGCTCCGGGACAGCGCAATCGCGCTTGGCCCCGGCGCCCGCGCCGTCGACGAAGCGCGAGGTGCCGGTCAGAACGGAGCATGGCGGCGCCTGGTATCATCAGGCGGCGATCGTCGACGCTGACAAGACGATCCCCCACCGTGATTGATACTCTGCCTCTTGGTCCTCGCAGAAGCAGCTACGCGCCGCTCGGCATGGCGCCGATTCTGCACTGCATGCCCTTCCCTGACGGAGGTATGCGATGCGATCCCAAATCGAGACACACCCACTCATGCTCGATCCACCGATCGAACTGAGCCGCGAGGACAAACGGACGATTATCGCTCTCGGACTCGTATCGATGCTGATTGCGGTTCTCACACTGCTCGGCTTGAGATGCGTGTTCCATCACGTCGAGTGGATGGCCGCCGCTCTCACGGCCTCGCTGGACTAAGGACCTTGAAGAGAGGACAAGGAGGATTTTGTACCAACGGCGGAGCTAACCGATCCTTCCACCATCCCTCATCTGCGCGGGCCCGGAGGCCCCGAGTCGAAAGGCGAGGTGTTCAGGATGCGACTACTGCTCTGGCTCGTCCCACGCTCGTTCTTCGACACGGCCGCTGCGCGGCTGGCTCAGGGTGAGGTGGCAGGGAAAAGAGTCTCCGTTCAGTCGAACTCGAGGGGAGTTATCACGTTCAGGGCGATGGTGGGCCTTCATGGGCAATGAACTTGCGGTTGGTATGCCCGACGATGTCGATGTCGGGCCCTCGGCCGACGAGGTCGCCTGAGTGGCGGGCCTGCTGGTGATGACTGTGGGCTGGAGAGGCGATCATCGCCAGTCATGGGAGACGGTGTCGATGGCGTCCTGCGCCTGTCTGGCGTCGATCCGACGTCACGCGTCGGCGGGCGGACCACATCTTGCGACCCATAGCCTGTAAGCCGGGGAACGGATCGATGTGGACCATAATCGTCTCAAATGCCGACACCATCTCGAGACCGCTGCAGAGCGGCATCGTTGAAGCCGTCGCGCTGCACCCTTTGATGATCGTAGCAGCCGCGGCGCTCGGCCTCGCGGTCGTCGTCACGGTCTGGGCCGAGACACAGATGCGACAGCTCGACATGCTGCGTGTCCTGGCCGAAAGCGAAAGGCTGATCAGGGCGGCACGATGCCCAGGCCTTCTGGGAAGTTAAAGAGTAAGCGAGACCCGCTCCGGCCCGTCGCCTGTCAGCCTACGTCGCCGGCGAACGGTGCAGCGAAGCCCTCCTAGAAGGACATCGGAGGTCGAACTTGCCCCGACAGGAGTGAACAGTCTGCGCGCCGATGCGGCGTAGACGACGGACGAGCGAAGGCGCAAGCCATCACACTCTCGCTGCTTGGGCTGGGAGGCCCGAAGCAGACACTGCGCCACAAACTTTGAAAAGTGGTGCGCCCTAGGGGAATCGAACCCCTGTTTTCGCCGTGAGAGAGCAAAGCGCTAACGTTGATGAACGTCAGCGAATGTCAGCGTTGCATTGATTTCACAGTGGGTTAGGGTCGGCAAGCACTTAATTGTTCATCGACGTTCGCCAACTTCCGCTCCCGTATTTTAGGTGCTGGTTAGGTGCGAGCCCAGGCCGCTGGAGGTTTGCTATGGCCCGACAGGTACGTGACGCCAAGCTTGAGACTCGCGCCTCGCGGGGCAGACTGACTTACCAGCGCGCTCCATACCGGCGCGCGATCGAGCAGGGTGTCCATCTCACCTATCGCAAGGTCAAGGCCGGCAGCGGCACCTGGGGGCTGCGGGCTTGGACAGGTGGAAAATATCGGGAAACGGTGATCGGCACTGCCGACGATCACGCCGACGCCGACGGGACGGTGGTTCTAACTTACAGTCAAGCTCAAGCGAAGGCTGTTGAAATATGGCGGGCCGAGCAGCATCGCGTTCTAACTGGCTTCGACCTGACACCAGATGCTTACACAGTTGCGGACGCGATGCGAGATTACGAAGCAGCCTTTATCGCCAGGGGTGGAAAGGCCGTGCAATCGGTGCGCTCGATATCCGCGCGTCATGTTATCCCGACCCTGGGCGAGGTCGAATGCCAGAGGCTTACCAAGTCGCAGATCACGACGTGGTTCGAGCAGCGGTCAGAGGAAAGCTTCGGTGACGAGGAGAAATCGACCTTTGCAACGATGGCCAGACATATGATCCGGCAGCTCGAAAGCGGAGATAGAAACAGCTCCATTCTAGTTCCGAGCAGTCGTACCGCTCCTGGCGGGTGATAGGATCCAAACCAGTGATTTTCCCTATCACCCGGCACGGCGCGCTGAGTCGTGCTGCAATTAGGCATGCACCCCATAATTACCTTCCAAGCCAAGCCCCAGCAGGTCACCCCGCTCGCGCCAAGGCTCCTATCTGTCGCACAGACGTGTAGTTTGCTCGGCATCGGTCGCACCAACTTCTACGGGTTGGTGACTGCAAAAAAGGTTGCGACGGTCAAGCTTGGCCGCCGGACTCTCGTGAGGGCCGAAGATTTGGAGGCCTTCATCGCGACGCTGGCCTACACGGGTGCGGCGTGAGCGTCCCAGAGGGCGACGCTGGGCTCGTGGCAGCGCACGATGTCGATGACGGGATCACCAAAGCGGACGTCGTTCTCCCAGCGGTAGCTCATAGCCAGCCATCCGGCACTCCTTCGCCGGAGCAGGCGCTGAAGCTGCAGGAACTGGCGCGCGGAATTTGCGAGCGGAAGAACGCACTTGCGGCCTGCGCGCGGACCATCTGGCTTGAGAACGGCCTCGCTCTGATGCAAGCCAAGGAGATGCTCGACCATGGACGTTTCGAAGCATGGTGTGAGCGGGAGCTTAGCTACAAGAAGAGCACGGCTGAGAACATGATCCGCGCGGCACGGGTGCTCGGGCCGGCGTTCAAATCCGTAACCGTTACGCTTTTGCCAGCGCCGACTCTGGCATATGAACTTTCCCGCAAAACCTTCCAAAATATCAGAGATGAATATGTGCCCCGCATGGTCGCGGGCGAGATGGTCGAAGATAAAGTCTGGGCCGCCATCAAATTGCATCGCGAGCGGGCAAAGCTGGCGACGACGCACGCCGAGCACCATCCTAACGTTCATACCGACCAGAAGGAGCACGTCGCCGCACGGGCGAACGAGCAAGCCAGCAAGGGCGAAGTGCCGGAGCGCGAGGCGACGGCCATTTCGCTTCTTCTTTCGCTAATCGCTGACCACCTGCCACACTTGATGGACCTCGTGGAGAAAGCCGGTTCCGGCGCAATTTTCAGCCTCGACGTCGAGCGCGAATTGCAGAGGCGAGTGCAGGCTACGACCTACTTTCCGACCCGCACTGAAGGTGAGAAGTCCCCTGAGAGCGAGATTGTAGCGGAAACGGCCGACGCTAGCGCGGGTGATTGGGCAAAGGCCGACGAAGCCTGCGCCTGCGCTACGGACGATGTGGTTCATGCAAAAGAACCTGATTACGACCCTTGTGCCGTCGAAATTGAAAACGTCCCAGCTCCGGTGATCACCCGGTAAAATAAGCGACATTCGGCATCGGCAGGGAAAGCGCCAAGTAGAGAAATTGACAGACCGAAACAGATATCGGTTGTCGCAGTAAGCACGTCCATGCGCTTGCCCTGTCTAAGCCTCCTCAGACATCGACTCGACCACCGGTAGAGGGAAGCGAGCGCTCTCGTTAATCGTCCATTCTCAACCAAGACATCAACGGAAATACGACCCTGTCCCACGATCCCTCGCCCGCGGCTCGCGTCGCCCTTGAACATACCACGACGAAGCGCTCGAGGGCGTCGGCGAGCGATGATCCGAACGGCAGGCAGCCGGCTAAGGCCGCTCGATCTGTTGCCGGCACAGGCACGTACGGCATCCCAGTGATGGGCGAGACGACCATGCACGACTTCGAGACGGAACAGGCAGCGCGAAAGGAAGACCGGATTCGTGCTCGCAATATTCGTCGTGTCTTAAATCCAATAGGTCCGACAGGTTGGCTTAATATCAAAGACCGCCTTTGGCTGAACCGGCAAGGTGTCACTCACCTGAGTAACCCTAATATTAACAGAGACGTAGCATCCGGATTTGTACAAAAGCTGGAACATAACTATCTGAACTTCAATCCTCAAGCGACACTCGCATCTTCCGTCACTATGCGAGCTGTTCGTAAGGCCGCGTTGCAGGCCATGCACCAAGCGCTGAAACCTTACCCCGCGCTGTGCGCAGTAACCGTCATCAACCAGTCTTGGCGCTTGACCCCGGCTGATCTAGAAAGATTAACAGCGGCGACGATAAAGCGGCAGTTCACCACGCACCTGAACCGGTGTGGCGCGGCGCGCCTCCCTGGACCCCTAATCGCCTTCCTCCATGGAGAATTCGAACCGACGAGCGGTTATTACCAGTTGCACTTCCACATCATTACAACTCCAGAGAAGGCCCATGCGCTGAGGGCACTGAGGCGAATTTCGGGCTACGTCAAAACGGCAACGGGGGCGGCGCCGATCCACATCACTCCGGTTCGAGATCGGGAGCGCCAATTCTCCTATGTGCTGAAAGGGTACTGGCCGAGTAAGGCGGTTCGAACCTACGGCACTGTTCTAAAGCGCGACCGCTCCCATCATCGGATCCCGGAGCCCTTTGCGACTCAGGTTCTTCTTTGGCTCGACCGGCAGCACCTCGCCGACCTGACGATACTCAACGGGGTTTGGTCACGTCGAAATGGCGGACCTGCTGCAATGCGAGCGCTGTATTTATTGATTCAGCAATGGGAACGGTTATGACGATGAACAGGTGCTAAAATGGCAGAATACGGCCTACAAACTAGGTTTGTAGGGGTTTAATGGGGTATGTATTGCAAGGATTATGGTGGTAAGGTGTAACACTGCACCTGCACCGTCAGTCCTATTCTACCGAGAGATCATCGAATAGTGTTACTTGTTGCAGGCATGTACCGGGCCTTGTCCATGCTAAAATAGTAACGCCGAGGGCCCCTCAAGGGGTTGGAATTTCAGCCCGCCGTAGGTCCCCCCCCCATACAATCACACTGATCAAGGTAAGCAGTGAGCAGATCACATATGAAATGCTCACTGCTCCGCGCACAGGAGCGATAGATGAATACACAAAGCTCGGAGACGACGACGCCTGTCAGCGTCATTCGTTTGATCGAAGATCTTGATAGTGGCAGCTTTGAAATTGATCTGAAATTTCGTTCAGTGAAAGGTATCGATAGTAGCTTGCAGGTGCCCCGAGCGCTGATCCAGCGACCTTCTGAGATCTTCAAAGCGTTGCTGGATGCGGGTGCTGAACTTCCTTTAGATCAAAAATCCACGATGGACCTTCTCCTCAAAGAGCTCGCAAATCCTCCGGGTGAGATTACAGGGTATACGCGCCGTGCGGGTTGGCGTGGCGACACCTATATAGGGAAAGTCCGGAGCTTCGGCTCAAACAACGAAACAATGCGTTTCCGCCCGTCGGGCACGATTGATCCCGGCTATGGCCTACGATCGGGTGACCATGTCACTTGGTCTTCAGGTCTGAAAATCGCATGTGAAGCTTCCAGCTTCTTCACGTTCGCGTTGTGCCTCGGTTTTGGGGGCTCATTACTCAGCATGCTCGACAATGACGAAGGTGCGATCTTCAACGTCTTCGGAAGTTCCAGCAGCGGCAAAAGCCTCATGGCTCGCGCGCTTGCGTCGGTGGCGGGTCGCGCTGAGCGGACGGATCTGGAGACATACGACATCACCGATCGAGGGGTGGAGGAGCTTTGTTTCGCTCGGAACGATTGGGCGGCGGTGTTCGACGAGGAGGGGCGCGCCAAAGGGGGAAAAGCCCAGCGGCGGGAGCGAGTCCGATCGATCGCGTTCATGGTGCCCGGTGGTCGTGGGATGACGCGGTCTGAGCAGGTTGCGAGCGTGTTCCACCTGCCGAACCATACATGGCGACTGTTCGCCATGTCGTCGGGTGAAAAGCCGCTGGAAGACGCCAGCAATCGTCGAGCAGCTGGGGAGCAAGTTCGGCACATCGACATCGGTGTTCCCGATATCAAGGAGGCTGGTATTTTCGATCGGCTGACCGGAAGCCGGTTTGACCGGGTTAGAAAAGCGACTGAAATCGCTGGAACAGTCGAAGCGACAATCAAACAGCATTACGGAGTCGCTCAGGATATCTTCCTTGAGGCGCTAGTGAAGGATCACAAGAACCTCACGCCAAAGATCGGTCAACTGGTCGAGCGCTTTGTGAATGAGGTCGGTGCGAATGACAATGCGTGGGAGCGTCGGCTCGCGACCAAGTTTGGAATTGTGGCCGCGGGCGGAGTTCTAGCCGCGAAGTTCGATGTGGCGCCATTCAGCCAAAGGCATGTCTGGGAATGCGCGCAGAGCGTCTATCAGGCCGCCCGGCGCTCTGTGTTCACGGTCGAGGAGTCCGCGAATAAGGTGCTGGATCAGCTGCGCGCCGCTCTCCAAGACGAGCACTTGCTTCCTCGTTTGGACAAGGGGGAGGTGCTTCCAGTCGAGCTACGCGAAAAGGCTTGGGGCTTCCGACGTAGAGACGCCAAGGATGGCGAGGTCGTCGCGATCCTGCCGGCGCGATTCGAAAGGCTGGTCGGTTCCAGATCGGCAGCCACCGCCATCATGAGTTCCCTGCTCGCTAGGGGTGTTACGATCAAAAGCAGCGATGGTAAGGCTCATCGGCAGATGGCCGTGCAAGGATTCAGTCAGGGTCGCACGCGATGGGTCTGCCTGCGCCGCTCGATGCTTTAGCCTCGCCAAGAGATGCCGAAAGGCCAGTCCGATGCGTTCGCACCGACCGCGCAACTGCACCGGGACACCACGAGCTCCGGCGAGGCTCTCGAACATTTTCAGGGAGGTGACGACCGAACTCGGTCAGCTGTCCTACAGGCGGTGCGAGGACGATCTTGTCATGCACCGGTCCACCATTGCGACTTAGGCGCGTTTGCCGGGCCACGTGCCCCTCCCAAGAAGCAGGCGCGTCGCCGGCACACACGTACCGGCGTTCACGTAAATCCCTCTGCCGGTCGACGCCGAGCCCATCGAATGGCTTTTCCCACCGTCGCGTAAAGGCTCTGCGGAGGGCATGCCGCCTTCCCTCAAACCAAAAGGAATTCCAATGACCGACCTTCACACCGAGCGCCTCATGGCGAACGACGAACGCGCCAAAGTCCTTCATCTTCAGCGGCTCGAAATGCTGCGGGGCGAGCAGGCCAGTCGGGCTCGCCGACGGGCGCGGGAAGAGGCGACGCTGAACGATGCCCTCCTTCGGGAGGAGCGGGCCGAAGACGTCCGTCTAGCGGTTCGGCAGCTCTGTGCGCCCCTGCTCGACCCCCGACTCAACGGTGGGCTGCCCATCGATGAGGTCCTCGAAGGCGCGCTGGCCTGGGTCGCTGGCACCTTGGACTGTCAGCCGCTTGACGAACCCGCCGGGCTGAAGGTTCGGCGCCTCGGCCGGCGCATGGCCGACGAAACCATCGTGTTCTGAGCCGCAAAGCGATTGCACCAAAACCCAGCGCGGCTCTGCCCGCCCTGGGCCTGCCCCTGATCTCGACCTCAATGACGCCAGTCGGCATCTGAAACCAGAAAACCACCCACCTCCGTAGTCATAAAACTTCCGCTCTGGCGACTATCAGCCATTCTCGCGCCTTCGACCATCGCCGGTGCTGCCCAACGTCGCTGATCGCCATGGCGATGTTGGTCGTCACGCCAGCCTCCAAAGCGTGAGGCCGGGAGCTTGCGGTAAATGACCGTCAGGGGTCGCAGAGTTTCAATCTCAATGATAAAAGGAGAACAGCTATGAACAAGAAAAAAACTGAGATCGATCAGGAAAAATCCAATCAGCCCGTTGCTAAGCGACCCAAGCTTTATCTTGATCCGGTCTTAGACCTGCAGATAGCTGATCGGAAGGCAGCGATTAACTCGATTATCGATAAAGTAGAGGCACAGCAAACTAATATTAGCTCTTCGGAGCTAAGGATGATTGCGAGCGACAAGCTCACACAAATGGTCCGTAGTGATCGTTTTATTCTGAAAATGTGTAAGCTTATTCGCAGGGAAACCACAAGGCAGCTATTTATTGATGACGACACTCAGCCAACGGTTGAAGGTTTTGCGTATGAAGCCATTCGAGAAATACTATGGCGAACTGCCCAGAATGTCGGCGTTGAAGAAGCAAGGGAGATCATGGAGTCGGCAATAGAACTTGTCGAAATGGAATTTGAATGAGTGTTCGCTTGTGCAGTAGTAACAGCAAGCACCTTTGACAATCCGCAGCCGCCACGGGCGGCTGCGCCTCTGTCATCAAGCGAGTCCCCCCCGATGATCGACGCCCGCGATATCAGCCCTGTCTATCCGGCCACCTTCCCGCGCTTCGTTCAGCACGCGATCTGGCGGTTCTGCGTCGCGGGCGCCTCAACATCTGCAATGGCAGCCGAGTCGATGATCGAGGACTTTGTCGTCACCCGTTCTGCCCGGTCGGGCCAAACTGTGATCGCCTACCGCTTCGACACAGACGGCTCCTTGTCACTCAACCTTGAGATGCATATATCGAGGTGGGTTGTAGGGCGAGCGGCTGCGCCGATCGTGTGACTGACGACCTATCTTCGGGCGAGGCAGGTGAATGGCATGGCGAGACACCGTCGCAGGCGCCCTTCGCCATCGCTGACCACCAAGGCCCCATGCGGGCCTACGCACTTTGGAGCTGACCAATGATCGATACGGCATCGAATGTTTCCGAGGTGACCAACCTTCAGCCCCCCGGCGCGCCCCTTTCGGATTGGGCCGTCGTCGTGTTCGGCCGTGATCAGCAAGGCAAGGCCCATGCGAGCCGGTTCGAACCGGCCGACGCCGCCCTGGCCGAAACGGCGGCCGGGCTAATGGGCATGCGGGCGCTGCGGCTCGAAACGGGAGAGCAGCAGGAACTCGGGGCTGTGCTCCCTGTCGGGCGTGTATTTGCGACGGGCCGGGCGTTTGTGCCGTTCGTCAAGGCTGCGGTATTCGAGAAACTCGATTCTGACCCCGCCGCCTTCAGCCCCGAGCGCCCGCCCGAAGCTGAAGTGCCCCCTGCGGCGCCTCGCAGGGCCAAGGGCGCCCACTCTGCCGTTACTGCCACCCAAGCCGCCACCAACGCCCAGGAGGGCGCCAGCGGGCCCGCTCAGCCGCCCGTCGACAATGCCAGCATCACCGTCGGCCACAGGGTGCTGGCGGCCGAGCTGAACGATGCGGAAACGTGGTTTCTAGCCGAGGTGACGGCGTTGGAGGGGCCCGACTTGCTGCAATTGCGATGGGCGTCAGAGCGTTATTGCCGAGAGCCTCGATTTGAGCGTCACCGCGACCACCTCGCCCTGCTGCCCATAGTGGTCGCTCCCAGCCTGTCGTGAGAGGGGCGATATCGGGCGCCGACCTGCCAAAAGCCGATGCACGACGCCTAGCCGCCCTACATCGGTGGGCGCCGTGAACTCGAAGGTTGGGGTGCCCTATTGCCGCTGCGAGCAAGAGAGGCGGCATCGGCGGCTGTGAGGTTTCGGGACGTGGGTGCTGACGCGGTTTGTCGTTTAGGCAACATGAACTGAGTGGCTCATCGCCCTGCGTTGCCGTCGGACGATTGCCGGGGCTTTCGACCCGCCTTCAGCGGCTGCGGTGGGGCGGATTCGGTGTCGTAGGCTCGGAGTAGCTCGTCGACTTCGACCCCCAGCGCATTTGCCAAACGGTCAAGCACGTCAATGGTGGGGTTCACGAAGCGGCGCTCGATACCGGACAGGTAAGGGGCAGCGACGCCAGCATCGACGGCAAGTGCCTCCTGCGACAAACCTCGCAGAGCGCGTAGGTGCCGAACATTCCATGCGAGGCGCGCCCTTCCATTCATGCCGTTCAGGCACTTGGATGGGCTCGATTAATCCATGACGTATACGCTATGTTTTCAACGTCGATAGGCGAGTCGGCTCAGGTCGCCTCGTCAGTGGGGAGGCGCCATGTGGTATTTAACTGCGATGCTGCACTACGCCGACTTTCGCGGACGGGCACATCGGGCGGAGTTTTGGGAGTTCCTCGGCGGCTGGGTCATTCTGACTATGTTGGCCCTCGCAATCGATCTAATGCGCGCGGGGCCGTATGGGCAGAACGACCACCTCATAGAACTGGCCGTCACTGTCACCCACCTTGTGCCCTTCTTCGCGGTCTCGGCCCGACGCTCACATGACCTCGATCGAAGCGGCTGGCTGGCATTGATCGGCTTCGTTCCCCTGGTTGGCTTTGCCATGCTGCTCGTTTGGGCTGGCGCGGGCACGCGAGGGCCGAACCGCTTTGGACCAGAGCCAGGATCGAAGCCGAGTACCCGACGTGAGCCGACTGTGGAAATATCCGGGCTCGGGCGCACTTCATTCGATTTAGAGCCTGCATCAATCCCGATTGCTGCGCCGCGTGGGGTCGTGCTGGCGCAGGGCGGCGACTCGTTCGCGCTTGTCGACGAACTCGAGCGATTGGCTAGCCTCCGCTTTCGCGAGGTTCTGACTGACGACGAATTCGAGGTTCTGAAAGCGCGAGCACTCGAACAAGGAGCATGAACGTGGGCAGTGGCGGCGATGTAATCGGATTTCCCATCTACCTTGCGCTGACAGCAGGCCTGATTATATTGGCCATATACATAGGCTTTCTGCCAGCGATTGTTGCTTTTCAGAGACACGTCCGGGATCGCTGGTTCATTCTTGCGCTGAATATCTTGCTGGGGGGCACTGGCATAGGTTGGATAGTCGCTTTGATCTGGGCCTACCGAGCATCGACTTCGGACGAGCAAACTGGTGGTGACCGCCGCAATGCGGCAGGGCTCGGCCTGTTCATGCAGGACATTCGCGCTCTTCCTGTGTTCCACCAGCCTTGGGCAGAACCGCTCAGGCCCCCGACGGGCTCGGCACATACGACCGAGCAGGTCGCCGATGCGATCGAGCGACTGTCAGAGCTTATGGCCCATGGCTACCTCAGTGCTGACGAATTCCGTAAGCTTAAGGAGAGAATAATCACGCGGTGAAGACAGCTATTTATAGTAGCGAATCTGGATCAGATGGTAGTATCGGACAGGATTGCGGCATTTCTAAACTTTCTACGCCGATCTTAGAGCGCTGCGTTGTTACTGGTGAGCGATCAATCAGATTTACTTCGTTATTCGCGCTGATCGGCTGCTTCCGACCCATAGAGGACGACCGCTGCCCCTACCTGTCGCCTCGCAAGCAGACATTCGGTGCGGCTCACCGCCCTTCCGAGCCGATCCCAAGGCGCTGCTCGCCAAACCGAGTTTGCAGGTTGTCGAGCAGCCATCTGCCCGCGCGTCCGAGCGGCCGGTCGCGCAGGTGAGCGGCATAGACGATCAGAGAGCCCGCCGAAGCGGCGGGGTCGTCATCGATGGACAGGATCACGAGACGCCCGTCGCTTAAAAACGGCGCAGCGATATTCTCCGGCACTCGGCACCAACCCAGTCCAGCGAGGAGGAAGTCCAGGCGCCGGCCGAGGTCGACGAAGCGCCAAATCTTAGAGCCGATAACGCCGTAGCTCGGCCCCTCCGGCGCGGACGGGTCGGACAGGATCAATTGGACATGCTCTTCGACATCCGCCAGCGTCGCGGCACGACCGAGCTGCGCCAAAGGGTGGGTCGGTGCGACCACGGGCAGGAGCCGTGCCTCGAGCAGTGGAAGGGCGACCAGGTCTTCGGGCACGGTCGGAAGCAGGAGGCAGAAAGCCAGTGCGGCCCCGCCCCGGCGGAGACGGCGTTCGGCTCCTCGCAGACCTTCCGTCGAGAACGTGACCGGCAGATCGGGAAAAGCGCAATGGAGCGCGCGCAGGCTCTCGATCAGCGGAGCCGTGGGCACGAGAGGATCGATGGCCACCGCAAGATCGGGCTCGACTCCCTCGCGGGTTCCCGCCGCGACCGCTTCGAAACGGCCGGCGCTCGCCAAGACCAAGCGAGCCTGCCTGACGAGCGCGCGACCGACCTCCGTCAGTTGCGGTCGATGGCCGGAGCGATCGAACAGGGTGACGCCTTGAGCGCCCTCCAGCGTTGCGACGGTCTGGCTGACCGCCGATTGGACGCGCCTCAATCGCCGTGCTGCCGCCGAGAAGCTGCCGAGATCGGCGATGGTCACCAGCACCCGGAGCTGGTCGAGAGTCAGGCTGCCAATCATCCATCACCTGAGCTGATAGAGAACATCGGATCTTTATCACTTTCGACCACTGATCTCATGCATCAAAAAGGCGCCACGAGCCTGCCCAAGCGGCAGCGGCTCGAACCCGAGCGCTCGAAATGGAGATCATCATGCGCCGCCTCCTCGTCATCGAAGCTAGCCCACGGGGCGCTCATTCGATCTCGCGAAATCTCACCCGCCGCTTCGTCGCCCATTGGCGCTCGGCGCGCCCGGACGGGAAGGTCGTCGAGCGCGATCTGATGCAGACGGATCTGCCCTTCGTGACTGCCCCCTGGCTCCAAGCCTACTTCACGCCCGTGGAGCGGCATTCGCCCGAGATGACGGAGGCGCTGCGCCTGTCGGATGAACTGGTTGCCGAGGTGCTGGCGGCCGATCACCTCGTCCTATCGACGCCGGTCTACAATTATAACGTACCGGCCGTGTTGAAGGCATGGGTCGATCATATCGTCCGCAAGGGGCTGACGTTCGGACTGGACGGCAAGGGCCTCGTAGTCGGCAAGAAGGCGACGGTATTGCTGGCCTCCGGCGGCGTCTACACGGAGGGCTCGCCGATGAGGGATCGGGATATCGCGACGCAGTACCTGCGCTTGATCCTGAACGTGATCGGCATCACGGACGTCACGTTCGTGGCCGCCGGAAATGCCAAGTCTGTCGACATGGGCGAGATCGCGATGGACGAGTTCGTCAGTAGGTTTCAAGCGGAGATCGAGGCCGAAGCCGCCTGAGCGGCCCGTCTCACGGCAGACATGGTCGTTGTCCAAGTCGGATTCATGCCAGCCCCGCGTCTGTCGCTTCTCCGATATTCGGTTGACGCGCAGTAGGCCGCCCGTTTCGGCTGAGAACTCGCCAGGAAGCGATCGTTCTGCTTCCTATGCACTCTCACCGACACGGTGAACCAGCCGCTATCGCCCCGACACGGCTGTTCTCGCGAACGCTCCAGAACTGGCCGTTCGGGCCGGTGTATCTACACGTCCTTGCCGGTCTCATCGGGCAACCCGAAAAGTCGATTGAACCGAATTTCGGGAAGGCGAAGCCTGTCCCCGGGGTAACGATGCGACCGTCGACCGCTTCCCCGCTCATTTTCGTTTTCGGGACCAGGGTGAGGCGATGTGGTAGACCGGAGCCTGCCAAGCGGTTTGCGCACGATATTCGGGGGCAGGGCTGTGATACAAGTCAGGTCGCACGCCTCCGGTCCACATGCAACGCGAAGCCGGATGCGCCGGGATCGCCCAACTCAGGGCGCAATTCCAAGCTCGGAACCTGGTAGTCGCCACCGTTTTGCATACGATACGGGATGGGCGCGACGATCTCCAGGGTCCGCATTCTTTCCTTCAACTGGCCTGCCACTGTTTTGAAGCCAGCTTCGTCCATCCGGTCCACGCGGTAGGCCACGAAGGGCGGCAGAACGGTGTAACCGGGATAATACAGGATGCCGTGGTTGATCGGGAACAGGATGTCCTCGATCGGACCGTTCACGCCGCGCGGGGCGTAGTGCGTCGCCCAGCCTCCCACGGTCACGATCAGCATCGCGCGCTTGCCAGCCAGGGTGCCTTCGCCGAAGCGATCGCCCCAGTGGGTGTCGCTCCGCTCGCCGACCCCGTAGGCGAAGCCGAAGGCGTAGACCCGGTCCACCCATCCCTTGAGGATGGCCGGCATCGAGTACCACCACAGCGGGAACTGCAGGATCAGTGTGTCGGCCCAGAGCAGCTTCTCCTGCTCGGCCTTGACGTCCTCGGTCAGCACGCCGGCGGCGAAGGCCTCACCCGACGCACCGGCCACACGCAGCCGCTCGTCGTGGCCCACGTCCGGGAAGTCCGAGCGGTCGACGGCCGCCTTCCATCCGTCGGCGTACAAGTCGCTCACGCGAACCTCGTGTCCCTGCGCCTGCAGTTCGGCCACGGCGACATCGCGCAGCGCCCCGTTAAAGGAGTTGCGTTCAGGGTGGGCGAAGACGAGGAGAACTTTCATGGCGGGCGATTCCTGCTGGGCTGTGTTGGTCAGAACTCGACGACGATCTTGCCGAAATGGCCACCCGCCTCCTGCAGATGGAAGGCGTCCGCGATGGCGGCGAGGGGGAAGGAGCGGTCGATCACTGGATGGCCGTGGACGGCCTCGATACCGCGGATCAGGTCCATCTGGTGGCGGCGGCTGCCGACCATTAGGCCCTGGAGGCGCTGCTGCCGGGCCATGAGCATGGCCGTCGGCACGGCTCCCGCCCGTCCGGTCAGCACGCCGATGAGCGAAATGTGGCCGCCGACGCGCGCTGCTTTGATCGATTGCGCCAGTGTGCCCGGGCCGCCCACCTCCACGACGTGGTCCACCCCCGTGCCGCCCGTCAGCTCCCGAACACGGTCGCCCCAGTCCCCGTCCCGGCGGTAGTTGATGCAGTGCGTGGCGCCCATCGCGCGCAGACGTTCCAGCTTCTCGTCGGAGGATGAGGTCGCGATGACCGTGGCCCCCATGGCGCGGGCGATCTGCAGCGCGAAGATCGACACGCCCCCCGTACCGAGCACCAGCACGCTGTCCCCGACTTTCAGGCCGCCATTGACCACCAGGGCCCGCCAAGCCGTCACTCCGGCCGTGGTCAGCGTCGCCGCGGCGGCGTGGCCCCAGCCGGCCGGGGCCCGCGTGAAGGACGTGGCCGGCGCCACCACCACCTCACGGGCAAAGCCGTCGATTCCGTCGCCGGGCGTGGTGGCGCAATCGGCGAGGGTGGCCTCGCCGTCCAGCCAGGTCGGGAAGAACGTGGACACGACATGGTCGCCGGGGCTGAACCCCGCGACGTTGGAGCCGACCGCCTCCACAACCCCGGCGCCGTCGGCCATCGGAATACGCCCATCGGCGGCCGGTAAGCGTCCCGTCACCACGCCGAGGTCGTGGAAGTTCAGGGAGGTGGCATGCACGCGCACGCGGATGGCGAGCGGCCCAGGGTCGCCGGGGTCGGGGAGGTCCACGAGCGTCAGGCCGTCGAGCCCCCGCTGTGGATGAGCTTGAATCGCTTTCATGGTGAGACCCTCCGGCCGCGCAAGGACAGCCATTGCAGGACGGTCGCGGTCGTCGAGACGACGAGGACGGCGCCGAGATAGACCTGGGTCGTGCCCAGGAAGCCTGTGAGCGGGACGGCGAAGCCGGCGGCGATGGGCGGCACGCTCAGAGAAAGGTATGTGACGAGGAAGATCGCCGCGAAGAGTTCAGCGCGCTCATGCACCGGGGTGAGCGGCACGAGCGACTGGATAAGGCCGCTGAACGATGCGCCGAGCCCGGCACCGGCGGTCGCGCTGCCGACAAAGAACAGCGTCAGCGATCCTGTGCCGATCGAGGCGAGGAGTAGGCCGACCCCGACCGTCACCGCCGTCATCCCCGACGCCGCCATGCGCCCGGGCGGCTGGCCGCGCATCAGGAGCGGGGATGCGGCGCCGGCTCCGCAGAGCACCGCGACGGTGGCGCCGTTCAGCAACCCGCTTCTGACCCCGAAGACGTCGCGCAGCAGCGATGGCCCGAGCGCGATGACGAAGCCGCACAGCGCCCAAATGGACAGGAGCAGGGGTAGGCCGCGCGCGAAGCCGCGCCGTGCGGCCTGGGCGACGTGCACGCTCGGCATCATGGATCGGAGGAGGCCGGGCACCGGAGTCGCCGTCTCTGGGATGAGGAGCACCGAAACTGCGCCCAGGCAGAACAGCCCACCCAGGAACCCGAAGGTCCAGACTTCCGCCCGATCCGTCACCCCGAGCAGGGTCCCGGTCACGAGGGCGCCCGCGGCGAGCCCAGCCAGGGGCGAGACGCTTGTCAGCAAGCTGCCAAGCGCCTTTCGGGATGCGGGCGCCGCTTCGATCACCGCGGCGGACAGCGCGCCGTTGACCACTCCCATGGACAGCCCCTGGACAACCCGGGCGGCGAGCAATCCACCGATGCCGTCCGCCATCAGGAAGAGAGCCATAGACGCGACCTGGATGGTCAGCGCCGCGACGATCACCGGCTTGCGGCCGAGGTGATCGGACAGGGAGCCGGCAACCAGCAGCGTGACCATGAGCACCAGCGAGTAGACGCTGAAGGCCACCGCCAGCATGCCCGGGGAGAACCCCCACCGTCCCTGGAAGACGACGAAGAGGGGCGAGGGCACACTGGCCGAGACGAAGAACAGGAACAGGACGGCCGCGAGCAGCGGGAAGGCTATCCGAGAACGACGGTTTGGTTCGAGAGGTGAGAGGGTTGGCAAGCTGACATCCACGTCATGGATCAGGACTTCACAAGACCGAGCCCTCCCGACCCGGTATGCCGCAGTCTGCCGCGGTGTTGAAATCGGATCTTTTGCGTGTTGTCATCGGCCGCATGGATACCAAAATCATCGATCTGGGGCTGCTCGTCACGCTCGAGGCCCTGTTGGCGGAGCGGAACGTCACCCGTGCGGCTCGGCGCTTAAATCTCAGCCAGCCGGCCTTGTCGGCACGATTGGCGCGGCTTCGTGAGGCGCTCGGCGACCCGCTCCTGATCCCAGCGCGGCGCGGGATGGTGCTGACGCAGCGCGCGCTCGAGCTGCAGCATCCGTTGCACGAGGCGCTGGAGGGTGTTCGTCGGACCATCGGGGAACGGGCGCCGTTCGACCCGGCCACGCTGCAGGCGACGCTGGTCATCGCGGCGAGCGACTACGTTCAGTACGCGCTGTTGGCGCGCTTCTCGGTCGCGTTGCGGGCCGACGCGCCAATGATCCGCATAGCTTGGCGAGCCCTCGACGTAATGGCGCTCTCGATGCAATTGGAGCGCGGCGAGGTGGATCTCGCCTTGGCTACTTCCGAACATGCGCCGGCTGCCATGCGCCAGCGCAGCCTCTATGACGAGGATTACGCGGTCGTCGCGCGGCAGAACCATCCGGCCTTGCAGGACGGGCTCAGCCTGGACGTGTTTTGCACGCTGGATCACGTCGTCGTTTCGCCCCAAGGCAGCGGCTTCGCGGGGCCTGCCGATGCGGCGCTCGAGGCCGTCGGCCGCTGCCGCACAGTGGCCTTGTCCACCTCGGGTTTCCTGATCGTGCCGGAGGTCGTGTCGCAGTCCGACATGATCGCGCTGATCCCGCGACGGATCGCGGAGGGCTGGTCAGATCGCGTGCAGGTTCTGGAGCCGCCGCTCACCCTGCCCGGCTTCACCATCGCCAGCATCTGGCACGAGCGCACGACCCATCATCCAGCACAACGCTGGTTGCGCGAACGGCTTGCTACATTGGCGTGATGGTGAATGTGAACTCGTCAATGATCGTAATACCTGCAGTTTTCAAACATAGAATGCACTATCGTCACCTTTCCGGCATGAACAGGATTGTCACAACCATCAGGTATGAGATCCGTTTGCTCTCGATAGATCGATATTTGCTCAACGAGGTCAGCTTCAGACATGGAGCGCCCCAGAAGCAGCCCTTCCGCTTCCCACCCAGCCTTGGAGTTCCGCGGAATAGCCGGAGTCGACCCATGCCGGGCGTAGCGGGGGCGAGATGCCAAGCTTTGAAGCGGACGTTCAAGAGCCGACCCTTGGTCAGTCGCTCCGACAAGATGGCGAACTCGTGTTCAAACGTTACAAGCCGCGTAACAGCGGGAGCAACTGCCGGCCCTGCCGCTCGATCTCGAATAGGTAGGGCGTATCCGACAGGATGAAGTGGGTTACGCCGAGGTCCTGGTACTTCCTCAGCGAACGCGCGACATCGGCGGCCGAGCCGACCAGCCAGGTCGTCGCGGCTCCGCCGCCGCCGAACCGGCCGGGCGCGGTGTAGAGGTTGTCGTCGAGGACGTCGCCACGGGCGGCCAGCGCGGCGAGGCGCTGCTGGCCCACCGCATTCTCGCGCCGGTGGTCGTGCCAGCCGGCGCCCTGGCTCCTGGCCATCTCGGCCACTTTTGCCTCGGCGTCGGCCCAGGCCTGTTCGGTCGTGTCGCGCACCAGCGTGGTGACGCGCAAGCCGAAGGCGAGCGGCGGCAGGTCGCGATCGAGATCCCGGCTGAGCGTCCGCAGGCGTTCGATCCGGTCCCGCACGCCGTCGAGGGGCTCGCCCCAGAACAGTTGGACGTCGGCCTCCGTGGCTGATACGCGCTCCGCCGCCTCCGAGGCGCCGCCGAAATAAAGCTGCGGGTGGAGGCGGTCGCCGCGCGCTTCGGGCCGTGGCACGACGGTCGAGCTTTCGACGGCGTAATAGTCGCCGTCGAAAGTCACCGCGTCCTCGGTCCACAGGCGACGGACGAGCCGCATGAATTCGCGAGTGCGCGCGTAGCGGCGGGCCGGATCTGATTCACGGTCGCCGTAGGCGGCGAGATCGTCCCGTCCCGAGACGACGTTCACCCGCAGGCGGCCACCGGTGAGATGATCGAGCGTGGCCGCCGCGGAGGCGAACTGAGCCGGATGCCAGTGGCCCGGGCGGATGGCCGCGAGCGGCTCGAACGTGGTGGTCCGCGCCGCGAGCGCGGCCGCCACCGTGAAACAGTCGGGGCGTCCCCAGCCCGTGCCGAGCAGGGCGCCCGTCCACCCATTCTCTTCGAGCGCCTTCGCCTGGTGCGTCAGCGTGTCGAGGCTGTTGTGGTCGGCCAAAGCGACGTCGCCGCGGTGGCCGGCATCGGCCTGGTTGGGGATGTACCAGAGGAAGTCGGAAACGCGGGTCATGGAGGGATCCTCTGTGTATGGCCGGTCGGCGTCACGGCGCGATGCGAACCGGTGTGGTGACCTCGCTATTATCGCGCCGCACCCGGCTCGGGATCCGGCTTCGACCGGTCCGGCTGCGCTGCGCGCTCCGTCGAGACGCTCTCGCTTCGGTCCGGCCCAGGCCGGCCCGCGACCGCATAATAATCATGTCTATAGAATCAGTAGACAAGTGCGATGGCTTGGGGCAGTTTCCTCCCGCCAGCCGCAGGAGCCCACGCCATGAGCCATCGTCCCGTCCGACTCGCCGTTACGATCCTCGCCCTGCTGGCCGCATCGGCCGCGGGCGCGGCGCCGTCGAAGATCGTCGTCGCTTACCAGACCGGGCCGGACCCGATCGAGGTGGCCATCGCCAGCGGCGAGATCGCCCAGGCGACGGGGCGCGACGTCGAGTTCCGCAAGTTCAATTCCGGCGCCGACATTTTCGCCGCCATCGCGTCGGGGGACGTGCAGGTCGGCTATGTCGGGTCGAGCCCCTTCGCGGCGGCGGCGAGCCGCGGGCTCGACGTGAAGGCCTTCTACGTGTCGTCGATCTCGGGCACCGACGAGGCGCTCGTGGTGCGCAACGGCTCGGGCATCGCGTCGCCGGCCGACCTCAAGGGCAAGCGGCTCTCCGCTGCCCCGGTCTCGACCGACCACTACCAGCTTCTCGCGACGCTGAAGCAGAACGGCCTCTCCGAGAAGGACGCGACTGTCCTGGCGCTGCCGCAGCCCGAAATCGTCGCCGCCTGGCACCGCGGCGACATCGACGCCGCCTTCGTGTGGGACCCCGCGCTCTCCGACCTCAAGAAGACCGGGACCGTGCTGCTCACCTCGAAGCAGGTGGCGGAGCGCGGCGCGCCGACCTTCAACGCCTGGGTGGCGACTGCCGCCCTGGTCAAGGAGGATCCAGCTTTCCTGAAGAGCTTCGTGGGCGAGATTGCCAAGGAAAACGCCTCCTTCCTGACCGACAAGGCGGCGTGGTCCGAGGACTCCGACAACGTCAAGGCCATCGCGAAACTCCTCGGCGGCACGCCCAAGGATCAGGCGGCCGGCCTGAAGGACGTCAATCTGCTCCCCGCCTCGGCCCAGGGCACCGAGGCCTGGCTCGGCGGCGGCGAGCGGAGCGGCGTCGCCCGCATCCTCAAGGACACGGCCGTCTTCCTCAAAGAGCAGAGGAAGATCACGGCGGTGCGCGACAGCTATGCGGGCTTCGTCACGGCCGAGTTCGTCGCGCCGCTGTCCAACTGACCGCGGCCGACGAGACGCGAGCGGTGCGCCGATGCTGCAGATCCAGAACGCCAGCGTGGTCTTCGCAGGGGACGACGGCCGGCTCGTCCATGCGCTCGACCGCGTTTCGGTCGATATCGCGCCCGACAGCATCGTGGTGGCGCTGGGGGCGAGCGGCTGCGGGAAGTCGACGCTGCTCAACGCGGTGGCGGGTTTCATGCCGCTCAGCGACGGCACCATCCTGCTCGACGGCCGGCCTGTGACGGGACCGGGCGCGGATCGCGGCGTCGTGTTCCAGAAGGACACGCTGCTCCCTTGGCGCAGCGTCGCCGACAATGTGGCGCTCGGCCTCGAATTTGCCGGCCTGCCGCGCGCGGCGCGGCGCCGCCGCGTCTCCGACCTGTTGCGCCTCGTTCAGCTCGACGGCTTCGCCGAGGCGCAGCCCCATGAATTGTCCGGCGGCATGCGCCAGCGCGTCGGCCTCGCCCGCGCGCTCGCCACCGACCCCAAGATCCTGCTGATGGACGAGCCCTTCGGCGCGCTCGACAGCCTGACGCGCGAGACGATGCAACTCCTGCTGCTGCGGGTCTGGGCCGAGACCCGCAAGCAGATCCTCTTCATCACCCATTCGATCGAGGAGGCGCTGCTGCTGGGCACGACGATCCTCGTCATGTCGCCGCGCCCCGGTCGCGTCGTCGAACGACGCGAGCCCGGCTATGCGCGCCGGCTCGCGGCCGGCGAGACGGTCGACGTCATCCGGCGCGAGACGGCTTTTGTCGCACTCCACGAGGAGTTGCGGCGCCTGCTCCACGCCAGCGAAGCCGCGGGAGCCCTGTCATGAGCGTCATCGTCACGAAAAGAGCCGCCGCCGACGTGGAGGCGTCCCCGGCGCTTCGCCCGGTCGGGCCGCCGGCCTATGGAACGGCCGCGCGGCCGACGCTCGCCATAAGCCTCGGCTGCCTGGCGCTGCTCCTGGCCGCCTGGGCGATCGTCACACGGCTCGGGCTGGTCACGCCCCTGTTCCTGCCGTCGCCCGCGGAGGTCTGGGCCCAGTTCATCGCCACGGCGACGGAGGGCTATGCCAATGCGACGCTGGGCCAGCATCTCGCCGCGAGCCTGTTCCGCATCTCGACGGCGGCCCTGATCGCCGCCGCGACCGCCGTCCCGCTCGGCCTCGCCATGGGGCTGAGCCGCTGGGCCAAGGGCCTCGCCGATCCCATCATCGAGTTCTACTGGCCTCTGCCACCGCTCGCCTATCTTCCGCTGATGATCATTTGGCTCGGCATCGGCGAGACCTCGAAGATCACGCTGCTCGCCCTCGCCATGTTCGCGCCGATCTGTCTGTCGGCCCAGGCCGGCGTGCGCGGCCTTCCGGCCGAACGCGTGAATGCCGCCCTGGCCCTCGGCGGCACGCGCTGGCAGATCTTCCGCAGCGTGGTGCTGCCGAGCGCGCTGCCCGAGATCCTGACGGGCCTGCGCATCGCCATCGGGGTCGGCTGGTCGACGCTGGTCGCCGCCGAGCTGATCGCCGCCACCCGTGGCATCGGCTACATGATCATGTCCGCCGCGCAATTCCTCGCCACCGACGTCGTCTTCGTCGGGATCGGCGTCATCGCGGCCTTCGCCTTCCTGTTCTCCCTCGGCATGCGCCTGCTTGAGCGCTGGCTCGTCCCCTGGAAGGGGCGCGGGTGAGCCGCGGCATCAGCAAAGGATCAATCTTCATGTCCATTTCCGTTTCGCGCCGCGCCATCCTCCTATCGACCCTCGCGCTGTCGACCTTCGCCATGCCGCTTCGCCGGGTGCGGGCCGCCGGAGCGCTGAAGATCGGGGTGACGCCGGGCGCCTATGGCGATTCCGTCGCCGCCGCCGGCCAAGTGGCGAAAGGGCAGGGCCTCGACGTCGAGGTCGTCGAGTTCAGCGACTGGACGACCCCCAACATCGCGCTGGATGCCGGCGACATCGACGTCAATTACTTCCAGCACCGGCCCTTCCTCGACAATGCCGTCAAAGAACGTGGCTACAAGTTCACCGATGTCGGGGTCGGCACGCTGGCCAATATCGGGCTTTATTCGTTGAAGCATAAGAGCTTCGCCGAGATCCCGACGGGCGGCAGCGTCGCCATCGCCAACGACCCCGTCAACGAGGGGCGCGGCCTGTTGCTGCTGCAGAAGGCCGGGCTTCTGAAGCTGAAGGACGGCGTCGGCTTCCGCGGCACGCTCGACGATATCGTCGACAATCCGAAGAAGCTCACCTTCACCGAGGTGGAAGGGCCGCAACTCGCCCGTATCACCGGTGATGTCGACCTGGCCTTGGGCTATCCGCATTTCATCGTCGCCGCCAAGACCTTCGATCCGTCGGGCGGGCTCCTCTATTCAGGCGTCGACGACAAGCAGTTCGCGATCCTCTTCGTGGTCCGGCAGAACCGCGCCACGGATCCCCGCATCCACCAGTTCGTCAACATCTTCCACACCTCCCCGGCCGTCCGCACCGCCATCGGCCATGCCTTCGCGGACGATCCGAAGCTTTATACGCTGGCCTGGGACGGGGCGGGCCGCTCATGAGTGCTGCTTCCGCGATTCTGTCCCGCCTGGCCGTGACGAGTGAGGCCGGCAGTGTCATCGCCGCGGATCGCGCGTCGGCGAAACTCGCGGGGAGCGGGGGCGCCGCCGGCACGGTCGCGTTCCGCGGCGTGTCGAAAAGCTACTCCTCGCCGGCCGGAACGGTCGAGGCACTGTCCAGTATCGATACCGAAGTCACCGCCGGGAGCGTTTTCGGCATCATAGGACGCTCGGGCGCCGGCAAGTCGACGCTGCTGCGCCTCGTCAACCGGTTGGAGCGCCCGACCGCCGGAGTGGTTCTGGTCGAGGGCGAGGATATCGGGGCCCTCGACGAGAAGGGGCTCGTCGCGCTGCGGCGGCGGGTCGGGATGATCTTCCAGCACTTCAACCTTATTTCGGCCAAGACCGTCTGGGGAAATGTCGCCCTGCCGCTCCTCGTCGCCGGAGTGAAGCGTCCCGAGATCGAGCGGCGCGTCGCCGAGGCGCTGGCTCTGGTCGGGCTCGAGGACAAACGCGACAGCTTCCCCTCGCGCCTGTCGGGCGGCCAGAAGCAGCGGGTCGGGATCGCCCGGGCTCTGGTGAGCCGGCCGCGGATCCTGCTCTGCGACGAGGCCACCTCGGCGCTCGACCCCGAGGCGACGCTGTCGATTCTTGGCCTGTTGAAGGACATCAACCGCCGCCTCGGCCTGACCATCGTGTTGATCACCCACGAGATGGCCGTGGTGCGCGAGATCTGCGATCGCGTCCTGGTGCTGCAGGGCGGGCAGGCGGTCGAGACCGGCAAGGTCTGGCGCGTCTTCGGCGAGGCCGCGCATCCGGCGACCCGGGCGTTGTTGCGCCCGGTCGGCGCGCAACTCCCCGAAGATCTCCGGGCGCGCCTGCTCGAGGCACCCCGTCCGGGACGGCGCGATCCGGCGCTGATCGAGCTGCGTTTCGTCGGTCAGCAGGCGCCGGACCTGTCCCGCCTCGCCGCAGTGCTCGAGCAGCCCCTGCACCTGCTCGACGGTGCGCTCGACCGGATCGCCGGACACAGCCAGGGACGCCTGCTCGTCTCCACGCCGCTCGACGCGGGCGGGTTGCCGGCGAGTCTCGCCGCCCTCGCCGACCATGTGGAGGTGCTCGGCTATGTCGCCGCTGATGATTGATCGCCTTGTCGCGGCGCTGCGCGACACGCTTCTCATGGTCGGCGCTTCAGGGCTCATCGCGGCCGCCTGCGGGCTGCCGCTGGCCTTGCTTCTCGTCCTGTCGGCGCCGGGCGGCATCGTGCCGGCGCCGCGTCTGCACCGTGTTCTCGCGGCGCTGGTCAACGGTTTCCGGGCGACGCCCTTCATCATCCTGCTGGTCGCGCTGCTGCCCTTCACGCGGCTCGTCACCGGCACCACGATCGGGGTCTGGGCCGCCGTCGTGCCCCTGGCGATCAGCGGCACGCCCTTCTTCGCCCGCATCGCGGAAGTGTCGCTGCGCGAAATCGATCCCGGCCTGATCGAAGCCGCCCAGGCGATGGGCTGCCGCCGCCATCACATCGTGCGCCACGTGCTGCTGCCCGAGGCGCTGCCCGGGCTCGTCGGCGGCTTCACCGTCACGCTCGTGACGATGATCGGCGCCTCCGCCATGGCCGGTGCCGTCGGGGCCGGCGGTCTTGGCGATGTCGCCATCCGCTACGGCTACCAGCGCTTCGACACGACCGTGATGCTGGCCGTGATCGCCGTCCTGATCGCCCTCGTCTGCCTCGTGCAATGGGTCGGCGACCGCGCGGTTCGCCGTCTCAAGCTTCGTCAGGAGGCGGCATGACCGCAGAGGACAGCCAACCCCTTCCGCCGCGTGAACCCCATCGCATTCGCGACGACGCCGAGGCCCTCGAAGCCGCCCGCGCCGTCGCCGCGGTCTATGCCGAAGGAGCCGCCGCACGGGATGTCGAGCGGCGTCTCCCCTGGGCCGAGGTCGAGCTTTTCACCGCAAGCGGCCTCGGCGGCATCACGGTGCCGCGCGAATACGGAGGGGCCGACGTGAGTTTCGCCACGCTGGCCGAGGTTTTCGCTCTGCTGTCGGCCGCCGACCCGGCGCTCGGCCAGATCCCGCAGAGCCACGTCGGCGTGCTGGCGCTGGTGCGCGAGACGGGCACGCCGGAGCAGCGCTCACGATTTTTCGGCGACGTGCTCGCCGGCTACCGCATCGGCAACGCCGGGCCCGAGCGCAACCGGACCGGCATCACCCACATGACGACGCGCTTGACATCGACGTCGGACGGACTGCGCCTGACGGGTCGTCGCTATTACTCGACCGGCGCGATCTTTGCCCACTGGATCCCGACCCGGGCGCTCGATGACGAGGGTCGGCCTGTGCAGGCCTGGGTGCGCCGCGACGCGCCCGGCGTGACGGTCATCGACGATTGGGCCTGCTTCGGACAGCGCACGACCGCGAGCGGCACCGTGGTCTTTGCGGCAGCGCCGGTGGAGCCTGGCGACGTCATCCCCGTCCACGCCTTCGCGGACAGGCCGGGCCTCGCCGGGCCGGTATCGCAGTTGGTTCACGCTGCCATCGATCTCGGCATCGCCCGCGCCGCCTTCGGGGACGCGCTCGCGTTCGTGCGCGACCGCGCACGTCCCTGGGTGGATTCCGGGGTGGACCGGGCCGTCGACGATCCCACCATCCGTCGCGAGGTCGGCCGCCTCGCCACCGCGCTGCACGCCGCCGAGGCCGTGATGGCCGAGACTGCTGACGCTCTCGATGCCATTGCGGCCGGGCCCGTCACGGCGGAGGCGAGCGCACGGGCTTCAGTGGCAGTGGCCGAGGCCAAGGTGCTGGCCGGAGAAGCCGCTGTCGGCATCGCGGAAGCGCTGTTCGATGTCGCGGGCTCGTCGGCGACGCGCGCGGCCCACGACCTCGACCGCCATTGGCGCAATGGCCGCGTCCACACGCTTCACGACCCGGCGCGCTGGAAGCTGCACCTTCTCGGCAACTACCATGTAAACGGCACCGCGCCACGCCGCCACCAGTGGAACTGAGGCCATGACCCACCCAGCCTCCGCCCCCATCATCCGCGACGATGCCGAAGCCCTCCGTGTCGCCCGCGGCCTTGCCGCCGGCTTTGCCCAAGGCGCCCGTGAGCGCGACCGGGATCGTCGGCTGCCGCATGGCGAAGTCGCTCAGTCCTCGGCGACCGGCCTCTGGGCCGTCACGGTTCCGCGCGACTACGGGGGAGCTGACGTGTCCGCCGGCACATTGGCCGAAGTGATCGCGACCCTAGCCGAGAGCGACGGTTCGCTCGGCCAAATCCCGCAGAACCACTTCTATGCGATCGAGGTCCTACGCGCCGGCGCGACGCAAAAACAGCAGCGCTTCTTCTTCGGCTGCGCGCTGAGGGGCCAGCGCTTCGGCAATGCCCTGGCGGAGATTGGAAACAGAGATTTCAAACGCCGCACGCGGCTGACGCGCTCCCCCGCCGGCTGGCGGATCGACGGTCAGAAATTCTACTGCACCGGCGCCCTCTACGCGAACTGGATCCCGACCCTCGTCGTGGCGGAGGACGAGGCACAATATCTCGCTTTCGTGCCCTGCGAAGCCCCGGGTGTCACCGTGACGGACGACTGGGACGGATTCGGCCAACGCACCACCGGCTCGGGATCGGTTGCCTTCGAGGCCGTGCCGGTCGAGCCGGATTGGGTGGTGCCCTTCGGCGACTCCTTCGCTCGGCCGACCAGCATCGGTCCAATCGCGCAGATCATGCACGCCGCCATCGACCTCGGAATCGGCCGGGCGGCCCTCGCCGCCACGCTCGACGTGCTGCGCGACCGTGCGCGGCCCTGGATCGACTCGGGCGTGGCTCGCGCTGCCGACGATCCCCTGACGCTGCAGGGGGTGGGCGAGGTGTCGCTCAGGCTCAGAGCCGCGGAAGCGCTCCTCCGTCGTGCAGGCCGCATCGTCGACATCGCGCGGGCGGCGCCGGACGAGAACACCGTCGCCCGCGCCTCGATCGCGGTGGCGGAAGCGCGCATCCTGACGACCGAGGCCGGGCTGCTCGCCGGGACGCGGCTGCTGGAATATGGCGGCGCGTCCGCAACCGGCGCCGAAGACGGGCTCGACCGACACTGGCGCGATGTCCGCACCCACACGCTGCACGACCCCGTGCGCTGGAAATATCAGGCCGTCGGTCGATACAACCTCACGGGCGAGCGCCCGCCGCGCCACGGCGCGATCTGAAGGACGTCCATCGATGCCTGTTCGCCGCGAAATGATCCTCAACGCCTTCACGATGAACTGCGTGGGCCACATCAACCATGGCCTGTGGACGCATCCGCGCGATCGCTCGGGCGACTACACGAGGCTCGATCATTGGACCGGACTCGCGAAAACGCTGGAGCGCGGGTTCTTCGACGCGGTCTTCATCGCCGATATCGTCGGGGTCTACGACGTCTACGGAGACTCGATCGACCTCACCGCGCGGGAGGCCATCCAGCTGCCCGTGAACGAGCCGACGCTGCTGGTCCCCGCCATGGCGGCGGTGACTCGCGATCTCGGCTTCGGCGTCACGGTCAACATAGCGGGCGAGCACCCCTATACATTCGCCCGGCGCCTCTCGACCCTCGATCACCTGACGGACGGACGCGTCGGCTGGAACATCGTCACCGGCTATCTCGACAGCGCCGCCCGCGCGCTCGGGCAGGACGGGCTGGCGCAGCACGACAGCCGCTACGACCGGGCCGACGACTACCTCGATCTGCTCTACAAGCTGTGGGAGACGAGCTGGGACGAGGATGCCGTGCGCCGCGACAAGGCGACCCGTCTCTACGCCGACCCGGCTAAAATCCACGTCGTGAGGCACGAAGGACCCTTCTATCGCTCGGAGGGGATCCATCTCGCCGAGCCCTCGCCGCAGCGCACCCCCATCCTCTACCAAGCCGGGGCTTCGGGCCGGGGCCAGCGCTTCGCGGCGCGCCATGCCGAATGCGTCTTCATCTCGGCACCCGACAAGGAGACAGCCCGGCGGACAGCGCGCAGTCTGCGGGCCGAGGTCGCGGCCGCCGGACGGCGGCCCGAGGACGTGAAAGTGCTGATGGGGATCAGCGTCGTCGCGGGAGAAACCGGGGCCGAGGCGCGCGACAAGCTCGCCGACTATGTCGCGCATGCGAGCCCCGAAGCGGGCTTGGCCCATTTCGCCGCCGGCACCGGCGTCGATTTCTCGCGCTACGGCCTCGACGACGAGATCGCCTATGGCACCGGCAACGGCATCCAGTCGACCACTCAGGTCGCCAAGAGCCGCGGCTTCACCAAGCGCCAGCTCCTCGACCAGGTCGCCCTCGGCGGGCGCTATCCGCTGGTGGTCGGCGACGGAGCGCAGATCGCACGGGAGCTCGAATCCTGGATGGAAGAAGGCGAGGTCGACGGCTTCAACCTGACTCGCACAGTCGTGCCGGAATGCTGGGACGACTTCGTCAGGCTCGTCGTCCCGGCCCTGCAGGAGCGCGGGCTTCACAAGCGCGCCTATCGCGAGGGCACGCTCCGCGCCAAGCTTAGCGGCCGCGGCGACCGATTGGACGAAGCCCACGCCGGCGCGGGCGCACGGCAGCGGCTCGCCTGAACCCCGCATCACGAAGCGACACCCATGATTGGCTTACGGAAGATCATCATCGTGGGTGGTGGCGCCAGCGGCGTGCTGCTGGCTACCCACCTGATCCGGCACCGCCCCGAGGGGCTGATCGTGGTGCTGATCGAGAAGCGCCCGGATCTCGGAGCCGGCGTCGCCTATGCCACCCGGCATCCCGACCACCTGCTCAACGTCCGCTCCGCCAACATGAGCGCATTCCCGGACGACCCCGGCCACTTCACCCGCTGGCTTCTGGCGCGCGCGAGCGACTGCGGGCCGGACGGCTTCGCGCCGCGGCGTCTCTATTGGGACTACCTCACCGATCTCACCGACCCGTTGTTCCTCTGCGGGCAGCTCCGGCGCGTCCGCGGCGAGGCGGTGGCGTTGCGCGAGGACGCGTCCGGGGTCGAGGTGCTGTGCCGGAACGACGAGGACGGGCCGCAGGCGCCGGTGCGCGGCGACGTCGTCGTGGTGGCGACCGGCAACGAGGGGCCGAGCCTGCCGCCCGAGCCGTGGCGCCATGCCGGCTGGGGCGGCGAACGGGACGGGCCGCCGATCGCCGCCGACGCGCCCGTGGTGGTGGTCGGCACGGGCCTCACCATGGTCGACCGCGTGCTGTGGCTGCTGCACGACAGGCACACGGGCCCGATCACGGCGGTGTCGCGCCACGGGCTGATGCCGCAGGTCCACCGGCCGGGCCCGCCCGCCTCGTCCTTCGCGGGACGGGAGGTGCCGTTCGGCCGGCCCGTCGCGCCGCTGACGCGCTGGCTGCGCCGGGAGGCCGAGGCCGCGGAGCGCGCCGGCGCGGGATGGCGCACGGCCGTGGACGGGTTGCGCCCGCATACCCAGGCGCTCTGGGGCGGGCTGCCGCACGCGGAACGGCGGCGCTTCCTGCGCCACGTTCGGCCGTTCTGGGACGTTCATCGGCACCGCATCGCGCCGGAGGCGGCGGAGCAACTCGGCGCGGCCATGCGGAGCGGCCAGCTCAGGATCCTGGCGGGGCGCGTGGCGGGGTTCGCTCCGCATCCTGGCGGCGTCACAGTCACGGTGACGCGCCGCGGCACGGGACGGGAGGTGGTGCTTGACGCCGCAGCCGTCTTCGAATGCCGCGGCCGGGCCGGCGACGTTACCCTTTCCGAGAACCCCTTCCTCCTGTCACTGCTGCGGGACGGGCAGGCGAAGCCAGACGCGCTCGGGCTCGGGCTGGAGGTGACGGAAGGCTGCGCGCTGATCGACGCCGAGGGCCGCGTCTCGGACCGGCTCTACGCCACGGGTCCGATCACGGCGGGCACGTTCTGGGAGATTGTGGCCGTTCCCGACATCCGCGCCCAAGCGGCGAGCCTCGCCAGCGCTCTTACGCCGGCCCTCGGCTGCGCCCGAGCCGGGACGGCAAGGGTAACAGGATCGCTGAGCCTGAAATGACAGTTCACAAGCATCTGAGCAATGGCTTCAGGTCTGCTTTCTCCCTCCTCCTCCTCCTCCGAAGCTGCCGTTCCGCTGTCCACCCACTTCTGCCGTTCGTCCAGCCGGCATCGTACAATGTTATTGGCCGGCTCAAACTTCCTGCAGCACGCGGAAGACCTGCATGCGCGAGCAGCCAAGCGCCTTGGCGATCGCTGCTGGGCCATTGCCGTCGGCGTGCAGTGCCCTAATGCGCTCGCGGTCCAGTCTTCGTTTCCCGCCCGCGTAGGCGCCTTCGCCCTTCGCTCGCTCGATGCCGTCGCGCTGCCGCTCCTTAATGAAGCGGCGTTCCATTTGGGCGACCATGCCGAGCACGGTCATGACGAGGTGGCCCATTTCACCGCGGGTCGACACATGGGGGTCCAGCACGGTGACGAACGCTTCCCGCTGCTCGCACTCGTGAATAAGATTGAGCACGTCGCGAGTATCGCGGCCGAGCCGGTCGAGGCGGGTGACGACGAGCTCATCGCCCGGCCGAAGGAAGTCGAGCACGGTCGCCAGCTCGGCGCGGCCATCGCGGCTGCCGCCCGACACCTTTTCCGAGCGAACCACCCCACACCCTTCAGCTTTGAGCTTGGCGAGCTGGATCTCGAGATCTTGATCGAGGGTGCTGACGCGGGCGTAACCGATGCGGGCCATTACGATGTCACCTCAAGGTTTAGGCCTGAGGTGTCGCATGTCACAAATAGGCGCTGTCAACCCAGATGTTACGCCAGTGCTCGCCTCGCATGTGACGTAGCGCCAGGGTATACCCTGAGGTTATTACCTGGCGAATGCGGCTACAGAAGCCTCGGATGTTAGCTACCTACCGGAGAGCAGACGTGCACGACCGGGTAACGGTGCAAATCGGATTGGTGTGGACGTCGACTTCGCCGCTACCTCGGCTTGCCTCCGAGCGGTGGCGGCTGGATAATGCATGGTGGCCAGCTCGAACGGATCCCGATGCGTCTTCTTCTGATCTCAGACATCCATTTCGAAAGCCCCAATTGCCTCGACCGGCACTCGGATCCGGACTGGTACTACCGGAACCAACTCGTCGTCGAGTTGAGCAACAGGGTAGCCGACTTCGGGACATTCGATGCGATCCTAATCGCCGGCGACATCGCCTTTAAAGGGGTTCGCGAAGAGTATGTCGAGGCGCTTCGATGGATCGAGGAACTCGTCGCAGCATGCGGATGCGAGCTGTCCCAAATCTTCGTCATCCCCGGGAACCACGACGTTGATAGGAATCGAATCAAGGGTTCGACCGCCGTGAGGAACGCGCAGAGGGCTGTTCTTGGCTCACCGGAGGACCGCAGAAGCCGTGAGTTTAGGGCTCAGTGGACCTCAGCTGACACCGGGCGCAATTTGACCGAGCCTTTGGAAGCGTACAACGATTTTGCGAAGCTATTCGGCTGCCAAATTTATGCGCCCGATCGGCTCATGTGGCGTCAGGATCTAGAGCTTAATAATGGCGTGAAGCTTCGCATACATGGCATGACCTCCTCTTTGTTTTGCGCGGCCGGAGTTTTGGAAGGTAAGGAAGAAAGGCCGGGCGATTTGTACCTTGACGCATCACAGTATGTACTTGCCAGGGAGCCTGACGTGGTGAACTTGGTTCTCTGCCATCACCCGCCTAACTGGTTTAGCGACTCTCGCGAGGTTGAAGATGCAGCAAACGGCCGTGCCGCAATTCACGTCTTCGCCCATGAGCATAGGCGACGGCATCTCCCGGCACCCTCGTCCGTTCGGTTCGCCTGTCCAGCCGTGACGCCTCCGAAGAGCGAACAGAGGTGGCAACCAGGGTACACAGTCGTCGAGCTAGATGTCACGGGGGACGGTAACGACAGGAAACTTCACGTCGAGGCTGAAATACTGGTCTGGCAAGATAACCCGGATTGCTATCGACCCATTCTGTTGGAGAACGGGACGGAGCGGCTTGTGCATGAGATTCCGCTACCCGCACGGCGGCACCCGGCTCCGAGGTTTATGGCGGACGCAACGGCGTACGCAGCTGAGAGACCTCCGGCCAACAGTTTCGTCCAGGTTGAGGCTGCCATGGGCAATCCAAATGTGCGGCAACTGATTGAACGGTTCTGGAAACTTCCCGGAAGCGTCAGGCGGGAGATCTCGCTGGATCTCAAGCTGATCGTGAAGGATGAGGTCTCGTTGCCGGAACCAGAGCGATACGGGCGCGCGCTCATGAGGGCCGCCGAGCGGAAACAATTAAGCGATCTAGACGCGGCAATCACTGCGAAGGAGATCGTGCATGGCTAAGGTCGAGGCAATGGACCCTGAATTTGCCCGCTGGATGAGAGAGTTTGAGATCGAGCCCGATGCGAAGGCGGTGGCCTCACGCTGGAGCAGTCTGCAAACCGCAATCCATCACCCCCCGACGACGCAGACCGAGTGCTGGGTCAGACTCTCTTTCGACACGAAACGCGTCAAGCCGACTGAACAGGCGAGGGAGCAGTTTGCGCAAACCTTCAAAAAAGGCGATCCGACCTTCGAGCCGAGGCACGCGCACCAGCTCGAGGCGTTGGCCGGCATGGCTTTGGCGTTGTGCCTCAAGCGCGAAGGTGGACATGCGAACGAGGCAGCGCTCGCAATTCTCTGCGCCAGCCTTAGCGGAGCGCGAACTGAATCGGGCAAGCTGAACCTCGTCGAACGTGCCAAGGAACACCTTGAACGTGAGATCTGGCGGGAAGGGCGCGACATCGCGGTTGCCGCTCACTTCAAAGAAGGGATTGCGGACATCGATGTCGCCTCAATCGTGGGGAAGCTGAGTGAGGGGGTCGACGTCAACACGGTGTCGGAAGCGCTGAAGGAAGTCGTTATGTCGGTGCAGGCCCGACTGAACCGGCTCCAGACAATCAACTCCAAGGCTGCGGAAGCTGCAGACAGGGCGCTATCCCGGCAAGATCAAGAAATCGGGATGCACTGGTGGCTCACCGGCGGCCGAAGCTCTCACCTAAAAACTTCGTTCGCAGGCATGGACGACAGGACTCGGCCTCTTATTCTTGCTAAAGAGTTGAGCGATCTGACGCGCGATCGCCTTGGCCCTGCTAGCGTCGACGCGCTGCTAATCGGGGCCGGCGTGAACGCCGCTCGCGAGAGGACGATCCCGGAGGTCGTGACGGCGTGCGATTTAAGCCTCCTTGAGTGGCTCGGGGAGGACGGGCCATCGCCCATGACTACTCCGATCCATTTCGCGATCCACCGCCAGCAGGAGGTGGGTCTCGGCGACGAGTGGGTGGCGCCGTGGTCGAAGATAACTGAAATTGGGGCTGAGTACGCGATTTCTGAACTTGACCTCGCCTTGCAGTTTTACCGCGAGAACCGCCTTCTGAACTTGGCTGATGATTGATGCCCCCAGCCCCAATCCATTCCTGTAGCAATGCCGAATGCAAGGTTCGAGTCGACGGTACGTGTGCGGAGGGCAGATCCCTTCGGGAGTGCCCTTACTATGCCGGAAGCGAGCTGAAACAAGGAGCGGCAGCGTACATAGGCGAAGCGCTCGTAATCGACGAAGATCTGAAGCCGCTCGAAGAGGCGGTTCGGCTGTCGTCAAGCGAGGCGGCTGCCCACCTCACAGAATACGAGAGTACCGTCGTCGCCGTGATTGGACCGAGCGCAGCCGGTAAGACGTGCCTGATTGCCGGCCTTCACCACCTGTTCCAACAGGGTCCAGTGGGACCATTCGAGTTCGCCGGCTCGAAGACCCTTCACGCCTTCGAAGAGGTTGGTCATGGAGCACGGCTGGAGTCTGGTTTTAGTGAGCCGGAAAGCGAGAGGACGCTTTCCGGGCCCGCTAAATTCTTCGAGTTAACACTCGGCACGGTGGGTCGGATCCGGAAACGGAGGGTGCTAATCGCCGACCGATGGGGCGAAGATTATCAGGGCGTGCTTGATAGCCACCCTCGTCCGGAGGAGTTTTTTGAGGTCGCACGGGCCGATGTCCTTACCATGCTTGTTGACGGACAACGCATCTTGGACCCTGGCAGTAGGTATGAGGTGGCGGAGGAGGCTATGGCCACGCTCCAAGTATTCCTTGAGGTAGGACTGCTGGCGCGCTCGCCACATTTAGCAGTTGTGCTGACCAAGCTCGATATCGTTCTAGATGAGTCGAGTAGGGAACGAGCTCTCGCGGATTTCGCTCGTCTAGTCTTTAGGATTGAGGGCCAGTTCGCGACTCGGGTCACCGGCGTCTCCTCCTTCAGAACGGCGGCCTCACCCAAGGTCATGGCTGCGATGCGGGGCGAAGGACTGCGCGAGCTCCTCCGATGCTGGATGGAGGATAGGAGGCTCAACGGCTACGTCCGGCAGCAGTATGCTCGGCGTCGTCCGATAGACTCCTACCCGCGACGTGAGGAGGTTTAAATGGCGGAGAGCTCCGTCACTATCGTCGGATTGCCCGGGTCCGGAAAGACGACGTATCTCGCGGCCTTGTGGGCGGTGCTGAATGAGCGGCCGGAGGGCGCAGCACTGCGTTTCCGCGAGTTGGGCGCTGGCGATCGTAAATACCTGAACGAAATTGCCAAGCGTTGGCGGTCCGCACATGAGCAGAAAAGGACGCTTCTGAGCGTTCAAACGGTTTCCCTCAACATGTTGGGAGTAGACGATCAACCTGTCTCTATCACGTTTCCGGACCTCGCCGGCGAGACATTCAAACGCATGTGGATCGACCGGAGTTGCAGTGTCGAAGTATACGAACGATTATTGGCATCTGGGCTCATGGTATTCGTCCATGCCGACCGGATCATCCACGCTAGCTATGTGCGCGAAGCCTCGCATATAGCCAATATAGCCGGTGAGACTCTTGTAGCTGGCGAGCCGACGGCTTGGAGCGCAGAGACCGCGCCGACCCAGGTGCAACTCGTAGGTCTCCTCGATGCGCTTCGTTCCCCTCCGTTCAACGAGACACGCCGACGTGTCGCCGTTATAATCTCCGCCTGGGACCGGGCTGAAGCAGAGGGTTTGACCCCGGCGGACTATCTTGCCGGGCGGATGCCCCTATTGGCCCAGTACATTCGTCAAAATCTTCCCGACTGGGATTGGCGTATCTACGGAGTGAGTGCTCAGGGAGGCGAGTTCGACCCCGACGAGAAGGGCAAACCCCGGGCGGCAAACATCGATCGACTTAGGGAGCTTCCTACGCTCGCCGCGCGTATCAAAACGGTCGGACCGGAGGGAGAGTCGAACGATCTTACGGAGCCATTGTCCTGGATTCTCCAATGATGCGCAGGGACGTGGAAATCCACCAAGCGGTCCACGGCTATTCGGAAGGGCATACACTCCTATCGTCATCTCTTCGGCTCGGGAAGAAAGACGCACGGCTGATGCTTGTTCTCAGCGATCTCGCTGGATCAGGAGGGAGCGTCGGGGAGAATGGATACCTGAGTGGATATCCCCTTCCGGAGAGCGGGCGATACGTGCTGGCCAAAACCTGGCTCGCCCCGGAGATGCGACGGCCGGGCTGCGTCTGGACCCATTCCCTAATCGTCGAGCCCAAGCACCTCGACTCCATCTCCCGCCGGGCATCGTCGGACGATCTCTTCGTTAGGCCTGAAGTTGGCCGCTACGACGGCTTTAAATCGCCAATCGCCCGCGCTGAGGGCCACGACGATTATGCGTCGACCCCGTTTATACAAGAGGCACTTGGCAGAGCAGTCATTTCGGCTCTCTACACATACCCGACGAAAAGCGTATTTTTCGCGGACGAAGACGAGGCGGCGACGGACACCGTCGTTGGCATCTGGGACCAGCAATGGCTAGCTCTTAAAGCCCGGTTCCGCTTTTGCACATCTGTCGCGGCGGATCGATCAATAGATGGCATGCCGTTCGACCTTCAAGTGGCGCGCAAGGGAACAAGAAATCCTGCTTCCATTTTCAAAACGTCGCTCGACGTTCGCAAATTGAGGGTGACCCGGTCTCCTTGGCTCGATGCTGCGGTCGGTGACCTAACCAGCGTAAGACATGACCTAGCGCAGTTCCTCCGCGATTGCGGGCCGATGTCAGTCGTGGGTCGCGAAGCGTTTGTACCTGCGACGACCCTCTTCTGCTTTCTCCACGGCTTTTCCGCCGTCGCCGAGCAGGAAGCGATGGCCATTCTCGAGCATCCCACCGTTGCGGCGGCCTTGCCGGACCAAACAAAGCTCTGCGTAATCAAGCAAGCGGCTCTTGGCACGGAAGATGCGTCTCCTGAGACCGTGGCGGCGTTCCTGAAACGTATCAACCATTTCGATGGCACTGATTTAGAAGAAGCGGCTTCGCGACTTGGTAGACGGCTGGTTCAGACCGATCTTCGCCAACTGCTCGTCATGACGGAGGGGTCCCGTAATGAGTCTCGCTTTGCATCAACCGTTATCGGACTAGCTAGCGCTTTTGATCTTGTCAATGCAGCAATCGGCGATCTCCAGATGTCGGGTAAGCTGCTTCGATACCGAGCCGATTTATTAGAGTACCCGGAATTCATTGCGACATTTACCGATATACGGCAGTTGTTAGAAATCATTGAGCAAACGGACGCAAGCATCAAAACGTCCATAATCACCGCGCTCGTTCGGGGCGGCAGCCGCAATCTCGACGCTCTGATGCTGAGAAGGGTGGATGCTGCTCAGTTTTGGGTCGCCGTAGAATCTGCTCTTCGAAGCCCTGACGAAAACGAAAGGGCGAACGCCATCTCAATGATCCATCATGTGGCCAACGATATCGTGGCGATCACGGGCGACCTAGCAGCCAAGCGGATTACCTCCGCGAAAGCTTTGGACGTTGTCTGTCGGGCGACCCGGCCGGATCAAATCCTGAATGATTACGGCTCCGACCCCTGGCTAGTCGCCCTGAGTAATTGGTCAGACGATGAGTCAGTTTCGCATCAACTCTACATAATGGCTTACACTCTATGCCGTGGCCTCGGTTGGAGGTCAAGGCAGCCTGTGGATCTAGTCTCGCTGTCCTTTCGGCCGGTGTACGACGCGGCAAAACGAGGTAACCTCCCTACAGACATTTGGAAGATGCTCGATGACAAGCTTCGGGACTCATACATCAGCAGTTGGGATATGTGCAAGCGCCTTAGACGCACAGTTGCGGAGTTATTCGTAAACAGGCATGGAGCTCCATCACAATATATGGACCTTTTGCCAAACGACGACGACTTCTTTGCACTTCTTAAAGAGACAGAGGACCGCTATGGTGGAAGATCATTTCTAAAGGAAGTCAGGCATCATCTTAGAGAGGACGATAACGCCGACAGAAAAAAATTGAAGCTCGTTGAACGTGTGCTCGATTGAAATAAAGAGTTTTGAAAAGCAATCCGTCGCAAACAGACGCTTAGGATATTAGCTCCGCGGAGGAGGCGGGCTCTGCTCAGGCGCACGTAACGACCTCAAACCGAAGTCAAGGAACGGTCGGCAGACAAACGAGGCGCGCCTCCGGCGATGAATTCTCGCCGCTTGCCCGCAAGCACCGTCGCGTAGGTCGTCTTGATCATACGCTGCGGTACGCCGGCCTCGATAGCTCTCGACATTTAGGAGTGGCGGAGCGCATAGAATTTCCCGCTCGGACCTCATACAGCCCCTACAAGCGCCCGCTTCATCGGCCGAACTAATTGGTTGCTCTCTAATCGCCACCAACATCACGGGCCGGTAGGGAAGTTTCCTGCGATGTATCGCTTACAAAAGGCCAGGGATGCCGTTGATCTGAGTTCAACCCGGGTCGGGTCGTGCGTCCGCTTCCTTATGCCGGATAGCAAGGAGCCCGTGATCTGACGCCGCCCGCATTTGATGCAGCAGGTAGTCTCCAGCTTATTGATCGGCGCGCGTCGGCCCAGGGGTGGACCTGGGCTTTCCATGCTGGGTGAGGAAGGCGCGGCAGTTTTGGCTGTCGCTTTTGAGCCCGCGGGGAAGTCGCAATCCCTTCTGATTAGCGAGTGACACAGCATAGGCAATCATGGCGGCCGTAGGTGGCCGCGACCCTTTCGCGGTCGAGCTCTGCCCCGGCGCGACGTCGAGCGCGATCGACCCGGAGATGGACGCGATCAGGCCATCCACGCGAGCCCGGGTGCGAGTGCGGAAAGCGTCGGCACGTCGCGACGCATCCTCTCTAGTGGAGGCTCGCCCGATTTCGCCGAGTTCGGCCTCGAAGATCGCGCGACCCACCGGGTCGCCATAGGCCGGGAACACTCGTCGCACCGCCGCCAGGAAAGCCAGCCCGACTTCTGTGACCTCGATGGCTGGATCCTTGCCCTTCTGAAGCGCGATGTAGTGGCTCTTCAGAAGCTTCGGCAGCATGGTGTCGCGGGTGGCGGCCGTGCCTAACCCCTTCGGCTCATTCGAATTGGCTGGGTTCTCCAGAGCGCGCTTGACCTCCGGGTCATCTACTTGGTCGATGAGCCGCCCCATCACAACGGGCAGCTCACCGCGGGTGATGCGACGGGGTGGCTCCGTGACGGCAGTAGCGACTTCGGCACCGGTGGCCTTAGCATCTTCGCCATCAATGACCGCGGGCAAGCGAGCGACGGTGGGATCGTCTTCGCGCTTTCCCTTACCTGGAACGACGTCGACATCAGCTTCCGCCTCGCTGCCGTAGCTCGCGCGCCATCCAGGGACGCGGACGATAGTTCCGTTGATGGTGAACCGCTTGGCCCCAAGCGGAGTCAGGACCTCGACCGACACCGTCGTGCGGGCGTCGATGCCGTCCGGCATGTGTGCGGCGAGAAAGGCTTTAGCGACAAGCTCCCACAGCCGGATCAAGTCCGGCGCGAGACCGGCCCCTGTAGGCACCTTGCGCAGCGGCACGAGGGCGTGGTGTTCGCCGGGATCTTTGACGTAATGCCCTTTCAGCCCCCGCCGAAACACGAGGTCAGCCGCGGCAGGCACGTGTGGAGCGCAATCGGTGAGCACCGAAGCGATGGCGGACATCACTGCCGAGGCGTCCCCCATCTGGCTCTCAGGCAGGTACTCAGACTCGGTACGGGGGTAGCTCAGGTAACCCTTGTCGTAGAGCTCCTGGGCGAGCTTGGCGGTGTGTTGCGGGTCCCAACCGAAGCGCTTGGCGCAGCGTCGAGCCAAGGTGTCTTTCGAAAAAAGCTTCGGCGGCGAGCGACGGACGTCCTTCTGATCGACGGCGAGTTGCCCCATCCAGCGAGCCCCCGCCGCTCGGATCGTATCAGCGATGGCCTCATCGAAGATCCGTTCCTTTGGAGCGTGCCAAAGGGTCAGCCTCGCCCCACCGCGAGTCACAACTGTTAGGGCAACTTTGAAGAAGTTCTGAGGCACGAAGGCGCGGATCTTCTCCTCAAGGTCGGCCAAAATCGCTAGGGTCGGTGTCTGCACGCCGCCGAACCTCCAAGGCTCACGAAAGGCAGCCGGTCGCAGCCGCAGCGAAATCGCCCGCGTCCCGTTCAGACCTAGGTGATAGTCCTCGTACTGGCGGCAGAGAGCTTCGAGGTAGGCGGCGTAATCTCGCTGGCCGGAGTCGGGCTCTCGAGCCATGGCGGCGAAGGCGCGCCGAATAGAAATATCGTCGAGAGCGCCGAGCTTCAGCCTGTCGACCCGGCCGCGCCATCCCAGGTGCTCCAGCACCTCCCACGCGATCATCGAACCCTCCCGCCCAGGGTCTGTGGCGATGATGACGCGGTCGACGCCGCGCAGCTCCTGTCGAATCGCTTCGAGCTTGGGCTTGTGCGACTGCCCCGAGCGATTTTTGCCGTGACAGACGGGAATCGTGTCGAGGACGATGGGGAGTGTCTCGAAGCGCCAGGGCTTCCATTCGGGTCGAACGTTGCCGGGCTCCTGGGCCGTTAAAAGGTGGCCCTCAGCCGCCACGCAGATCGTGTTAGGCGACTTGAAGAAGCGCTGAAGCTGTCGCATCGCAGACGGCTTCTCGAAGAAGAAAAGCGTACGTTCACCGGCCGCCTTGGACATCGCTTCCGCCACTCCGACCCGGCACGGCCATATCTGGTCGTTCACGCCCTGTTCCTATATGGCGGAGAGTGAAGGCTCGACGCAAGTCGGTCTGGGCGGGGCAGGGCGCACTTAGACGGAGGGTCCGGACGGTCCAGGTGCGGTCGGCTCCGAGACCGCGTGAAAGCGGCCGTAGCAAGCGAAGCGGAAAGGTTAGGACATGCTGTCGTCTCGACTGGCGGGCGAGGCGGTCACGGCGAAGTCATACCGGTACAGCAGCGTGCCTCTCTCGTCTGTCAGGTCGAGCCGCCAGTTGTTTTCCGGCGTGATGATGTGAGCATCGAGGACTAGCGTCGCGCCAGCACGGCGTATGCCCTCACGACGCGCGGCGTCTAAGTTGGGCAGTTCAACCTTGTCGGGCGACACTTCGCTTCGGCCGTCGAAAACCTGAAATTGATAGAGAGCCATCACTAACCCTGGCACATTCGGGGGAGCTCATGTGTCTCTCAGCCGCTGACATCCGGTACGCGCACCAGCGATCCTGCAAGAATGCCGCGGGCTAACTTATGTTGCGGTCAACCTAGAAGACGCCATTGCAGAATGTTTAGGTGACCGGGGAACGAAAATCGCCGAGCTTGAACTCCAAGGGTCGAATCAGTCAGCAGCACCAGTCGCAATCCAGGCAAGAGGGGGGAGCATGAACGGCGAGATCGATGCGAAGGTCATCACCTACCGTCTGTTCTGGACTAATCAGGCAGGCCGGATCGTGACCGTGCCGGACATGGTTGACGCTCAAGACGATGTCGAAGCCGTGCGAGAAGCTGAGAGGTTGGCCAAAGGCCGAAAGGTCGAGGTTTGGGAACTTTCGCGCCGCGTGGCCATGCTGAACGGGTCCGAGCGCCACTAAGGGCTTGTTCGGATCGACCCGGTTGTTCGGGGCGAGCGCAATTAGCGCTTCTTGCCAAACTCGGCGGCGATGTCTCTCGTCAGTCGACCGCAACAGCCGACTCACCGATATCACAGCTCACCGATGTTCGCCCGACACCGTGGATGTTCGTAGCGTGATTTCAGGTGCTAGTTAGGTGCCAAGCTGAAATTCGTTGCTATTGAGCAGCTAAGGTATTGAAATCGTTGGCGCGCCCTAGGGGAATCGAACCCCTGTTTTCGCCGTGAGAGGGCGACGTCCTAGACCGCTAGACGAAGGGCGCGGACCAGGCGGGACGTTGACCCGCTGATAACCGGGTCTATAGCCAGCTTCTCCGACCCGTGCAAGCCCGAACCGGCACAGGTTTCCAGGATCCCGCAATGCCTGTAGGTTCCGTTTCGACCCGTCCGTGCCCGGTCGAATCCCAACCGCGAAACTCATCACAGCCTTGCGCGACAGTCTGACAGTCCTGGCTATCCTGCTGATCGGCATCCTGACCGCAGCCCTGGTCGGGCCTTATGTCGTCGATTGGAATGGCCAGCGCAGCCTTATCGAACGTCGGTTGACCCAGGCTGCAGGAGCGCCCGTCACCGTCGCGGGTCCCATCGACGTCAAGCTCCTTCCCACGCCCCGGCTTCGGTTCGGAGATGTCACGATCGGGGACGCCAAGGCAGGCCGACCTCGCCTGACGGCGAAAGCCCTCGAAGCTGAGATCTCGCTCACCGCCCTGATGCGGGGCCAAGTGCAGATTGTCGATACGACGCTGGTGTCTCCGCGTCTCGATCTCGAGCAGGCGGCTGACGGGACCATCGATCTGGCCTTGCCGACCGACAGTACCGCGGACAGCGTCGCCGTGGACCATCTCGGCGTCCGGGACGGAACGGTCGTGATCCGGCTTGCGGACGGCCGGCCATTGACGCTCGCGAATCTCGATGTCGATGGCGAGGCGACGAGCTTGCGGGGGCCGTTCAAGATCGGCGGCCGACTGGCTGGTGTCCAGTTCCGTGTTGCCACCGGAACGCTGGATCAGGGCCACATGCGGGTGAAGCTGCATGTCGACGGCAGCGCGTCGCGCCCGGCTCTCGATAGCGACGGGATGCTGGCCCGCCACCCCGGCGCCGTCGGGCCCGGGTTCGACGGGACCGCGACGCTTGCTGGCAGCCTGCCCATCGACGGCTCGCCCGCCACCATCCCCTGGAGCCTCGCCATGCGCGTCTCTGTCGACCGTAATGTTGCGACGGCGTCGGATGTCGAGCTACGCGCCGGTACCGACATGCGGGCCCTGATCGCCAGGGGGGAGGGGACCGGATCCTTCGCGGCCTCGGCCTCGCCAACCGTGGCTCTGCACCTTCACGGGGCCAGTCTCGACCTCGACGGCCTGGCGGTGGCGCCAGCTGACGGCAGCATCGCGCCGCCGAAGGGCGTGGATCTCGCCCCGTCGCTTCTGCGCGCTCTCGGCCTTGCCGACGGGGCAGGGGGCGGATCGCTTCCCCTGCGCCTCGACCTCGGTCTGGGGTTCGACACCGCGACCATCGGCGGCCGTACGCTCATCGGGACGGAAGCCGTCGTCGGTCTCGGACGCGAACCCACGGCCGCCCTGACCCTGAGCGCCGAGGGCCCGCAGGGTGCCCGTCTGTCTCTCGACGGTCGCGTCGATCCAGGCCCCGTTCGGGCCGTCGCGGGCGCATTCGGGGCCGCGCCTGCGGCACCCGCCGCCATGTTCCGCGGCCGGACCGAGATCCGCTTGAGTGACATCGGCCGCACGGCCGCCTGGCTGGCGCCGCTGGCCCCCGACGTCGCCTCGGCTCTCGCAGGCCTGCCGGGACGGAGCCTTCGTTTCGCGGCGGCCGTCGAGGCTTCGTCGACCGGCGTCGTGGCGCGCGACGTTGCGCTCGATCTCGACGGTTCCCGATTTGCGGGGCTGCTGTCCTTCACCCGGTCGGTCGGGACAGATCGTGCGAGGCTTTTCGCCGACCTCACCTCCGACGCGCTCGCTCTCGACCACCTGCCCGATCCGTCGAGTGCCGCGACAGCGACGCGGGATCTCGATCTCGACCTGGCCCTGACGTCGCGGGCCGTAACGCTGGCCGACCCTGTCGTGTCCTTTCCCGCGGGACATCCCGGCCCGCTTGCGGCCGGACACCTCGCGCTGCATCTCACCAAGACCGGCGACGATCTGCATCTGCGGCGGCTTGCCTTCGATGTCGATGGGGGCTTGGTTGAAGGGAGTGCCGAGCGGACAGGCTTCGCAGCAAAGGCCGAATTCCACATCTCAGTGCCGCAGCTTGGACCGCTGTCCCAGGCCTTTGGCGGCTTGGTCCCACTCTCCGCCGGTGCGCTGCTGCGCGACCGCGCCTCGGCACTGTCACCGCTCGACGCGACACTGTCGACCGAAGCCACGGTGTCCGGCGGCGCGCTCGCGCCGACCCGCTTATCCCTCGTGGGTACGGCGGGCGGGACCCATGTCGATCTCACGCTGACGCCCGTCGCCTCCGCGGCAAGCATCGCCGGCGGCGCACAGGACCGTCCCTTGGCGGTGACACTCAAAGCGGAGGCGTCGGACGGTGCCGATCTGCTGACCCAACTCGCCATTCCCGTCTCGGGCGCGCATTGGGGCACGGCGCGCTTGGACGCGGAGGGACAGGGCTCCCTGGCGGCCGGCTTCGACATGACGGCGAGCGGCACGGCCGGCGCCTCCATGCTGGCGTTCAAGGGTCATGCAGGCACGGCGGAGGGGGCCGGGCGGCTGACACTGGCCTCCCCCGACATCGGCCCAGCCATCGCGGGCGTCGTCGGGGGAGGCGTGGGCTCCGGCATTCGCACCGACGTCGCCACCGACGTCGCCTGGACAGGCTCGCATATAGACTTCAAGGGCATCGTGGCTCGGATTGCCGATACGCAGGGCACCGGGAGCCTGGGGCTGGACCTCCAGCCGAAGCGTGACGCCGCTGGAGCTCCGTTGCCGGTTCTCACAGGTGCAATGTCGATCGACCGTCTGCCTGCCTCGCTCTTGGTGGATCTCGGCTTCGGACCACCGTCGCGACCTGCGACGAGCGGCCCTTGGTCGACTGGGAGTTTCGTGGCGCCAAGCGTGCCTCTTCCGGCAAGCCACCTGTCGGTCAAAGCCGCCACGATGCCGCTGTTCAATGGGTTGCAGGCGCAGGACGTCGGCTTCGACCTCTTGACCCGAGGCAGAGCCGTGACCCTGTCCAATGTCGCGGGCAAGCTCGCCCGGGGCCAGATTGGCGGGGCCGTGACGCTTCGGCACGACGCAAGTGGCAACACTCTGTCCGGTCAATTGACTTGGGCCGACATCGGTCTCGACGTCGGCGGGCTGTCGGGTCGGACGAGCGGCATGCAGGAGTTCTCGGGCACGGGCAACAATCCTGCCGCCTTGATGGCGAGTCTCGCCGGCCCGGGGTCCGTCGCGCTCCACGCCGTCGCTCTGGCGCAAACGGATCCCACGGCTCTGGCGCAGACCATGGCCGCCACTGCGGTTCGAGACATCGCGGCGGAGCGCGCCTCCGGCGGGACCGACGTAACGCCGACCGATGCCAATGTCCTTCTGCAGATGCTGTCGGCGCAGCTCGACGCCGCCCCCTTGCGCCTCGGCGACGGCAGCGTTCCGACGACGCTCGTTGGCGGCGTGTGGCGCGTCGGGCCGCTGACGGTGAGTGGAACGGCGCCGCCCGTGGCGCAGCGGCAGAGCGTCGGCATTGTGCCAGCCATGCCCTGGTCGGTCGGGACGACGGCGACGCTCGATCTCGGCGCCCTCACCCTGGCGACGCGCGCAGACCTCCACGCGGCTCCTGCGGGCGAGGTGGGCGACGGACCCGAAGCTGTGGTGACTCGGGTCGGCCCGATCGGGAGCGTGCCGTTCCGTAGTGTCGATGCGGCAGGCCTTGTAGCGGCCGTGCAGGCGCGGGCGATCGCCCGAGCGCAGGATCGCATCGACGTGGTGGAGCAGGACATTCGCGAGCGTGCGGCCTTCAATCGGCAGCTCAAAGCCCTGCAGGCGGAGCAGCAGGCCGCCAAGGACCGGGCGGAGGTCGAGCGCCAAGCCGCCGTGGCTCAGGCGGCGGCCGATGCCAGGGCCAGGGCCGATGCCATGCGGGCCGTAGTCGATGCGCAACGCGCCGCGGCGGCGCGGCAGAAAGCCGAGGATGCGCGAATCCAGGCCCAGATCGAGACGGCGGCTCGCGCCAATGCGGCGGCTGCCGACGCGGCCGAGAAGCAGCGGTTCATCGACAAGGCCTTGAAAGCCTCCGATCCGCCGCTCGATACCGGGGGTAGCGCTGCGCCCTTGCGGGCTCCCGAGCGGAGGAGCTCCCGCCCGGGCGACACCGACCTTTCGGATCCATCGGCGTCCAGCATCATTCGGTAAGCCGTTTGTCGCACTGTGGGTGCGACGGCCGTGCAGATGGGTCAGGCGTGGTCCGATCTCCGCCGACCACGCCGCTCGGCGCTGCGAGACTGACAGGATCTAGGCTGGATTTAACGCGATCGTAGGGGCGTCTCGTCTCAATGGCGCAAGCAGCCCCTCTCCGTCAGGCCGTGATGTCGTCCTTTTTTCGCTCAGCCTTTCCCCAGCCGGTTTCAGGATCCTTGCCGCGCCGCGGGTCGTTCATCGCCCTTGGCGCCGGGGTCCTCGCCATCGCCGTGGTATTCGGTGTGTTGTTGTGGGATCTTCGGGTGGATGCGGGTCAGGCGGCCAAGGTCTCCGAGGCCAATCTCGCCACGGCTCTGGCCCAGGATCTCGGCCATAACTTCGAGCTTCTCGACCTGTCGATCCAGGCCGCGCGCGATGCTTGGTTGGATGCAGAGATCCGCGATCTCGATCCCGACATGAGAAATCGCGTGATCTTCGATCATTCGGCGACGGCCCGCTACATCGACGCCATTCTGGTCATCGATCGGGAGGGGGCGGTCGTGGCCGACTCCCGCTCCTCCGTGCCTCGGGCGAGGAACTACCGCGATGCGGAATTCTTCAAGGCGCAGATCGAGCGAGACAGGGGGCTGTTCATCGCCCCGCCCATCCAGATGACCGATCGCTCCGGCACGGATGGCTGGCGCATGGCGCTCAGCCGACGCCTCGTCGCAGCAGATGGTACGTTCGCCGGTGTCGCGGTCGGGTTCTTCAACCTCGGCTACCTTGCCGAATCCTATAAACGTTTACCGCTCGGCCCCGACGGCACTCTGACCCTCTTCAACGCCGACGGAACCATGCTGGCGCGAGAACCGAAGATCGCGCATGCCGTCGGGCGCTCGTTCAAGGGACAAAGGGTATTCGAGACCCTAAACGGGCCGGATAGCGGAGCCTTCGAGGGCGTCTCGACCCTCGACGGCCGGAGCCGCATCTATGCCTTTCACCGCGTCGGATCTCTGCCGCTGATCCAGGCCGTCGCGGCTGGGGCGGAGGACGTCTACGCGGAATGGACGGCCCGGGCGACGGCGCTCGGTGCCGTGCTGGCGCTTCTCTGCTCGGGCATCCTGGTGTTGGTTCTCACCCTGAAGCGCGAGCTGATGCGTCGTGTGGCGGTCGAGCGGGCGCTCGACCAGCTGGCTTCGACCGACCACCTGACCGGCTTGCTCAATCGCCGGAAATTTTTCGAACTGGCCGAGGTGCGTCGCCGTGATGCGATGCGTCAGGGCCTTCCGGTCTCACTGATCATGATCGATGCCGATCACTTCAAGGGTTACAACGACCGTTACGGCCACGTCGCCGGAGACGGCGTGCTGAGCGCGATCGGTCGCTGCATCCGTTCCGAACTCGGCGGAAGCGGCGATCTCGCGGCGCGGTTCGGCGGAGAAGAGTTCATCGTCCTCCTGCCAGGTCTGGACAAGCAGCGAGCCTTCGTGACCGCAGAGGCGATCCGCACTGCGATCAGCGGCCTCGCAACGCCGCACGAGGGCGCGAGTGCCGGGATCGTGACGGTGAGCACCGGTCTCGCATCCGCGGAAGCGGACGACGACATCGGCCTGGACGCCCTTGTCGAGGCGGCCGATGCCGAACTCTATCGTTCGAAACGCGAGGGCCGCAACAGGTCGAGCGGAGACGGCCGGGTCATGGCGAGAGTCGCTTCCATGGTCGCCAGGGTGGCTCCATAGAGTCTGTCAGGCTCTTGTTGAAGCGGAGCTTCGACTTACGCCTATGAACAGGCTCGCACTTCAAAGCTCGCGGGTGTCAGCAGCAGCATGACACACGCTAGAAGACCTGTCGCCTCTTCAGGCCTCTGAACCTGTCGTCGTCCTGCGCAGGAGAGTGGCGTCGGCCACCAGCATGACTTCCACCGGAGCCACGCGGCCGCGGATCGCGAGGTCGCAGATGTCGGTCGGCAGGGTGCGATGGCCGGCGCGCGTCAGCAGGGCCGTCGATGCCACGGCTTCGACATCTCTCTCCTTGGCCTCGCTTTCGAGCCGGCTCGCGACATTGATGGCATCTCCGACGGCCGTGAGGCCGACCGCACTGCCAAAGCCCATGTCGCCGACCACCGCCGGCCCGACATGGAGCCCCATGGCGATCCGCAGAGGCTCGCCGAGTTCGGGACCGAGTTCCGCATTCATCGCCCGCAGCCGTTGCGCCACACCGGCCGCTGCCGCGAGCGCTTGGCGGCAGGCCTCGTCGGGCGTGGTGTCGAGGCCGAACAGCGCCAGCGCGCCATCGCCGATGAACTTGTCGAGATAGCCCCCGGCAGCGTCGACGGCTTCGCCGACCTCGGCGAAATACCGGTTCAGGAGAAACACCGTGTCGAAGGGCAGCCAGTGCTCCGCCCGCTGAGTGAACCCCCGCAGATCGCAGAACAGGACCGCGAGTTCGCGCTCGTGGCTCACCGCCGTGGCCCGCGGCGGCACGACGTTGCCCACCCGGCGCCGCGGCACGGAGAGGAGCGGCCTGACCGCGATATCGTGGGTCGGCCGAAGTTGGCAGGCGAGGCGAACGTCGCGCGCCGCGCTCGAGCGGGCCAGCGTTGCCAGTTCGTGCGCCGATGCGGGTGTCAGCCGATCGAAGCCCTCCGTCACGCGCACGCGACAGGTGGAGCAGCGTCCACGCCCGCCGCAGAGCGACACATGAGGGATATTACCGATCCGGCTGGCTTCGAGCACCGACGTGCCGCGGGGGACCGAGAGGCTGCGTCCATCGGGATAGGTCACGCGAAAGCGGCGATGGCGCCCCCACCAGTAGCGAAGGGCGCGTGCCAGCAGCACACCGGCGATGGGCAGGGCGAAACCGAGATAGAGCCAGGTCCGAAGGTCCTCCGGCACGAGCCCGGCCGGTATGGCGTGGACGGCCGGCGGAGCTTTCTCGGCGATCTCTCGGCCGGCTTCAGCGAAGCCCAGAAGCGCCAGGAGGGGCACCAGCACGGCAGCCTCAAGGAGAAGCCAGGACCAGCGCTGGAACCAGTGACGGCCCCGCAGGGCGAACCAGAAGCCGAAGCAGCCGTGAGCCCAGGCGACGAGGAGCGCCGCGGCCTGCCGGCCTCCACCGACTGGGTTGTCGATCCACAGCGCGCGGACCTGGAGGGCGAAGGTCATCTCCTCGCCGGTCAGCGCAGGCTCGATCCGGGCGGCCATGACATGGGCCACGACCAAAAAGGGCAGCGCCAAGCCGAAGCCCAACTGCCAAGCCTCGCGCGCAGACATGCGCAGCGTGCGGCGAATGAAAAGTGCGCGCAACGCCAGGCCGAAGTGGATCAGAAGCGCGCCGACGAGAAGAGCGCTTCCGAGGCGGCTGTTCCAGATGCCGCCCAGCACCGGTCTCACGATCTCCATGGCGCGGACCGAGATCAGGCCCAGCGCCACGTTGATGAAATGGCCGAGAATGAAGAGTCCCAGCACGGAGCCGGACCAGAGGCGCAGACCCCTCGACCTCAGGCTTCTCGGCCATGCGAGGGGAAGGATCTTCATGCGATCCGATCGGTCCGACCCGCCTCAGAGGCCGCGGCGGTTACGCTTGGCGAGCGTACGCAGCCGCAACGCGTTGAGCTTGATGAAGCCCGCGGCGTCTCGGTGATCGTAGGCGACGGCACCTTCCTCGAAGGTCACGAGGTCCTGATCGTAGAGCGAGTAGGGGCTGGACCGGCCTACGACCGACGCCGATCCCTTGTAGAGCTTGATCCGCACCGTGCCGGTGACGAAGTCCTGGCTCTTGTCGATCAGCCCTTGCAGCAATTCGCGCTCCGGCGAAAACCAGAAGCCGTTGTAGATGAGCTCCGCATAACGCGGCATCAGCTCGTCCTTGAGGTGGGCGGCGCCGCGGTCGAGCGTGAGTTGCTCGATGCCGCGATGGGCGAAGTAGAGGATCGTGCCGCCGGGAGTCTCGTACATGCCGCGCGACTTCATGCCGACGAAACGGTTCTCGACGAGATCGAGGCGGCCGATGCCGTTCTCGCGGCCAAGCTCGTTGAGCTTCGTCAAAAGGGCTGCTGGCCCCAGCTTCTCTCCGTCGACCGATACCGGATCGCCGCGCTCGAAGCCGACTTCGATGATCGTGGCCCGGTCGGGAGCCTGCTCGGGCGACACCGTACGGGAGAAGACGTAATCCGGCACTTCCTCGGCGGGATCCTCGAGCACCTTTCCTTCGGAGGAGACGTGCAGGAGATTGGCGTCGACCGAGAAGGGGGCTTCGCCACGCTTGTCCTTGGCGATGGGGATCTGGTTCTGCTCGGCGAATTCGAGCAGGGCCGTGCGCGATGTGAGGTTCCACTCGCGCCAGGGCGCGATGACCTGGATATCGGGTTCGAGTGCGTAATAGGCGAGCTCGAAGCGCACCTGGTCGTTGCCCTTGCCGGTGGCGCCGTGGCAGACCGCGTCGGCGCCGACCTTGCGGGCGATCTCGATCTGTTTCTTGGCGATCAGCGGACGGGCGATCGACGTGCCGAGCAGGTAGAGGCCCTCATATTGGGCGTTGGCGCGGAACATGGGAAACACATAGTCCCGCACGAACTCGTCGCGCAGATCCTCGATGAAGATGTTCTCGGGCTTGATGCCGAGCAGGATCGCCTTCTGCCGTGCTGGCTCCAGTTCCTCTCCCTGGCCGAGATCCGCCGTGAAGGTCACTACCTCGCAGCCGTAGGTGGTCTGCAGCCACTTCAGGATGATGGACGTATCGAGCCCGCCGGAATAGGCGAGGACGACGCGATTGATCTTCTTCGCGGGCTGCTGCATGGGTCGACTTCGGCCGGTTGGGGAGGGTCGCCGACCCTCGCAAGGAATGGGCCGGGACTAGCGCGGCGAGGCGTGCCGTGCAAGCGGCAGCCCGTGGGTCGAGCGGGCCGACGCGCGTCACATCACGCCGTCCCGCCGGAACCCGCAAACCGACGACCTCGACGTCAGCCGTGGATATCTCGCGCGTGAGTGACGAAGCGCGAGAACATGGCCGGATCGATCTCGATGCCGAGGCCGGGCCCGTCGGGCACCGACATCGTGCCGTCCCCGTTCAACGACGGGCGGCCGAGGCAGTCCATGATGGGATGGGGGCCCATATCGACCTCGATGAACGGCATCGGGGCTCGGCCACCGCTCGCATAGGCGGGGCGGGTCGCGGCGAAGTGGAGCGCGGCATAGAGATTGACCGAACTCCCCCAGACGTGGGGCACGGTGGGGCGGCCGTACATGTCGCCGAGGTCCGCCACGCGCCTGACGCCGGAGAAACCGCCGCAGAGGGCGAGATCGGGCTGAAGCACGTCCATGCAGCCCGCCAGCAGATAGGGCGCGAAGTCACGCGCGGTCGTGAACGTCTCGCCACCCGCGAGCGCTGTCGAGACGCGACCCGCGAGCATGCGGTAACCCTCGAAATCGGAGGGCGCCGCCGGCTCTTCGGCCCAGAGCAGGTCGACCTCGTCCATCCTCGCCAGCGCCGCGAGGGCCGCCCGTGGCGTGTAGGCCTGGTTGAAGTCGATCATCAGCATCGCGTCGGGGCCGATCACCTTCCGGATCGTCAGTGCGGTCGCGGCGTCGTCCCGTGGATCGTAGCCGCTGCGCAGCTTGAACGCTCTGTATCCCTGGTCGACATAGCCGGCGGTTTCGCGCTCGAAGTTCCGATAGGGGTGCCCGCCCGGCTTGAAGAAGGGGCCGCTGGCGTAGGCGAAGACACGATCCCGTAGCGCGCCACCGAGTAGCTTGTGGAGCGGAACATCGAGCAGTCGCGCCGCGAGATCGTGGATGGCGAGGTCGAGGGCCGCGATGGCCATGTCGGCGACTGCGCCAAGCCCGGTGGCGGCCCGCATCGCATGCCAGAGGCGCCCGGTTTCTCGGGCATCGTGTCGGAGGAGGACCGGGGCGAGTTGGGTCGCAATGACGGCGGCAGCCGGTTCCGGCGCCGCCCAGGTCTCGCCCCAACCGGAACGGCCGCTGTCGTCGACCACCTGGACGAGAAGGGTCTCACGCCTGTCGAAGAAGATCTTGGCGTTGCCGATGGTCTCCGGCAGCGGTGCGGAGAGGTGGAAGAGCCGGATGGCCGTGATCGTCATGCCGAAATCTCCGCCAGATCCGCCGTGGGTTCCGCCGACGAGCGCCGCAGCAGATCCCGCATCATGTGGCCGAGCAGCAGGATCGCGCCGGCCGTGATGGCCATCGCGGCGGCAAGGACGATCAAGGCACCGGAGAACCCGCCCGTCGCGTCGCGGACCCAGCCGATCATCGTCGGCCCAAAGAAACCGCCCGTGCTTCCCACCGAATTGATGAGCGCGATACTGGCTGCGGCAGCCGCGCCCGTCAGAAGCGTGGTTGGAAAGATCCAAATGTTCGGCGAGGCTCCGCCGATGCCAGCCGCTCCGATGGTCAGGCCCACGAGGCCGACGACGGGAGAAGACGTCAAGGCGGCGATGAGAAAGCCTGCCGCGCTGACGAGAAAGGGACCTGCCGTATGCCAGACTCGCTCTCCGGTCCGGTCGGCATGGCGACCGACCAAGATCATGGCCAGCGCCATGAAGGCGGCGGGGATCGCGGCGACGAAGCCCGACTGAATGGTGCCGAGACCGAACGACTTCAGGATCTGAGGCATCCAGACCGCAATGCCAGTGGTCCCCGTGACGAGACCGATCGCGATCAGGCACATCAGGAGCACGCGCGGATCGGCCAGTGCTCTACCGATGGAGAAGGTTTCCCTGGTCTCCTGCGCCGCGCGCTCTGCGTCGAGCCGGTGCACGAGCCAGCTCCGCTCACTTTCGGTCAGGAAGGACGCCGTGCGCGGTGTTTCGGGCAATGCTATGAGGACCACGATGCCCATCACGACGGCCGGCATGCCTTCGAGGATGAACATCCACTGCCAGCCGGCAAGCCCGTGCAGCCCGTTCATGTAGGCGAGGATGAGGCTCGACAGGGGTGCCCCGACGACGGAGGACAACGGTACGGCGATGTTGAAGAGTGCGAACATCCGCGCGCGATACGCCTTCGGGAACCACAGCGTCATGTAGAAGATGATGCCCGGGAAGAAGCCCGCCTCTGCGGCGCCCAGGAGCAGGCGCACGCCATAGAAGCTCGATGGGCCGACGACGAAGGCGGTCAGTGCCGAGAGCACGCCCCAAGTCATCAGGATCCGGGCGATCCAGATGCGCGCGCCGAAGCGTACGAGCAGGAGATTGCTCGGCAGCTCGCACACGATGTAGCCGAGGAAGAAGATGCCGGCGCCGAAACCGAAGACGGAGGCCGAGAAGCCGAGGTCCTGGTTCATGGTGAGGGCGGCGAAGCCGATGTTCACCCGGTCGAGGAAAGCGGCGAAGTAGCAGAGCAGCAGGATCGGGAGCAGGCGCCAAGCCACTTTGGCGACGATGTCGTGCCGTTCAGTCATGGTCTCGTCACTCCCCATCAGCGCGATCTTCGCCACGCCCCATGAGGCATCGTGGGCTCATTGACATCTGCGAACAAATGGGATGTTCCGAGGCAAATACATTGAGGATTCTGATCGATGCGAGTGACCTTGGCACAGCTCGAAGCGTTCCACTGGACCTTCGAGCTAGGCTCGGTGCAGCGCGCCGCCGACTTCATGCATCTGGCGCAGCCGACGGTGTCGTTGCGGCTCAAAGAGCTGCAGGCGGCGCTTGGTGTACCGTTGCTGGAACGATCCGGGCGGGGCCTGAGGGCGACACCGGCCGGACGCGCCCTGGTCCCTCGCATCGCCACGATCCTCGGAGAGGTACGCGGTATCGTCGCGCGAAGCCCGACCCGCGAGATTGCCGGCCCGATCCGGATCGGTCTGGCCGAAGGTTTTGCGGTGACCTGTCTGCCGCCTCTTCTTGCAGCGCTTCAGGAGGCCTATCCGGCCTTGCGGCCCGAATGGGTGGTCGCTACGAGCACGATGCTCGAAGCAGCCGTCGCGCGTGATGCGCTGGAACTGGCTGTGTTCCTGAACCCGATTGGAGACGAGCGGCTGCGCCTCGTGCCCCTGGGCTTGCAGCCGACGAGTTGGGTCGTTCCGGCAGGGTGGGACCTGAAGCAGCCCGCTACCCCGATGGATCTCTGCGATCGGGCCATCATCTCGAACCCGCCTCCGTCCGCCATGCACCGGCAGATCCTGGGATGGTTCGCGGTCGCGGGAGTGGAGCCGTCGCGGGTGAGCATCTGCTCCAGCGTGGCCGTGATCGCAGAACTCGTAGCGGGCGGTATCGGCATGGGATTGCTGCCGGAACGGATGGCCGATCGCTACGTCGCCGAAGGATCGATGCGGCGCCTCAGTATGATCCCACCTGTCGAGGACGGACGCCTGTTCGTCGGAACGCGGCAGGGTTACGAGGATGAGCGAGGCGCGGCGGTGGTGCGCACGATCTCGCAGGTTCTGGACCGTATCGGCTATCTGCGCGCCGCGGCATGAGACCCGGCCGAGCCTGGTGCGAGATTGGTACACGCTCCTGAGCTGCGGCCATCGATCGGCGGCTTACGACCGATCCTGAAGTCCTAGGAGGCGAAAGCTATCCCGCGCGAGTCATCGCCTCCCGTGGCGGCAGGAGCCGGGCCGGCGGGCGCAGGAAGGTCTGACGTCCATCCTTGAAGCCGATCTCCGGCGCGATGATGCCAGCCACGATGTCGGCGCGGCTCGATGCATCGAAGGCGACGAAGGTGGCGGGTCCGCCGACTTCGATCCCGTAATCGGAGAGCCCCATCACCCGCGCCGCGGAAACCGTCACGAGGTCGAGGCAGGCCGACATGTCCTGCTCGCCGGCGATCTGCGCCACATTGGCGAAGAGGTTCGCCATGCGGACGAGCGAGCCATCCCCATAGGGCGTGAAAGGGTTGCGGACATTGTTCGTGGCGACAGAGCAGGTCACGCCGGCGGCGGCCAGCCTGTGAACAGGAGCGACGCCGCGGGGAACGTCATGATCGACACCGCGGCCCATGAGGAAGAGATCCGTTGCAGGCAGGACTGTCACGGCCACCCCCGCATCTGCCAGGCGCTGAGCGTAGGCGGCGAAGCGGTCGGCGGGAAGGGCGGAGAGCTTGGTGACATGGCCGATGGCGGTGCGTCCGCCCCAGCCGCGCCGCTCGGCCTGCCGGCAGACCTCGTCGACATCGAGCGACGCGGCGTCGAGCGAGAAGTCAAGGTGGAGGTCGACGTCGAGGTCGCGCTCCTCGGCGAGGTTGAAGATGCGGGCGATCTGGCCGTGGCTGTCCCGGTCGATGTAGGGGGCACCGCCGATCAGGTCTGCGCCGGAATCGAGAGCCGAGACCAGCACCGCGTCGCAGCCGGGATCATCGAGCAGCCCCTCCTGCGGAAAAACGCAGAGCTGCAGATCGATGGCCCAGGCATAGTCGCGCTTCAGGCGATGCAGCGCGCGCAGGCTGGTGAGCCCGACGCGAGGATCGACCTCGACATGGGTCCGCATGCGGTTGGTCCCATGAGAGATGGCCATCTCCAGCACGCCTGCCGCTCGGGCGTAGACGTCCTCCTCGGTGAAGTGGCGCTTGGCTTCGGCGACGCGCTTCACCGCATCCTGGAGCGAACCGCCACAGGCGCAGCGGCTGTCGAGGCAGGCCTTGTCGAGGTGGATGTGCGTGTCGACGAGGCCCGGCAGAACGAGCCGGCCACCGAGATCGGTCTCGGGCGCATCGCAGACGAGGCCGGGCGCGATGGCGGCGATCCGGCTGCCGGAGATGCCGATGTCGACCAGGCCACATGCACCCCCAAGGTTCGCGTGGCGAAGCACAGTGTCGAACGACATGACAGACCTTTGCAGCGGTGGGAGCGTCGACCCGCGTCCGAAGATCGACGTCAGGACGGTCTGATCTCGAGACACGGGCCCGCCGTCACAAGACCATTGTTTCGGAGTTGAATCATTCTGCCTCAGCGGGCTCACGCTCACGCGATGGAGAGTGAGAGACCGCCGGGAGCTTGGTTCAGCAGAGGAGGCCCGCTTTTGCCGACATCGAAACCGCCATCCGTTTCACCGGACACGCTCGCTACGGTCATCGACGCGCACCGTGCCGAGCAGCGCAATGCCGAGTCGCGGCTGTCACGCCTGCTGGAAACGCGGGATGCCCTGGTGGCGCGTGGCTCGGAGGAGGCCCGCTCGCGGCTGGAGGCGCTCGATCGCGACATCGCCACCGTGACGGCGCGGGTAAAGCAGGCTCTCCGGCTGCAGGGGGAACTGATGCTGAAATGGGGTCAATCCGACGGAGAGCCGGCCCGAGGTTGATCCGTTCCCTCCGGGGCCGGGTGACGAAGCACTGAAAAGAAAAGGGCGGCCCGAAGGCCGCCCTTTTCTTTTTGATCAGTCCACGGATTCCTTGGACCGCTCGAAGCGCTTGCGCTCGTTCGGGTCGAGCCGGGTCTTGCGCAGGCGGATCGACTTCGGCGTTACCTCGACAAGTTCGTCGTTCTCGATATAGGCCAAGGCCTTTTCCAGCGTCATGCGGATCGGCGGCGTGAGGCGCACCGCCTCGTCCTTGCCGGCTGCACGGATGTTGGTGAGCTTCTTGCCGCGAAGCACGTTCACTTCGAGATCGTTCTCGCGGGTGTGCTGGCCGATGATCATGCCCTGGTAGACCTTCCAGCCGGGCTCGATCATCATCGGGCCGCGGTCCTCGAGGTTCCACATGGCGTAGGCCACGGCCTCGCCCGCATCGTTGGACAGCAGAACACCGTTGCGGCGCCCGGCCAACTCACCCTTCCAGGGAGAGTAGGCATGGAACAACCGGTTCATGATAGCCGTGCCCTTGGTGTCGGTCATCAGCTCGCCCTGGTAGCCGATCAGGCCGCGCGTTGGAGCATGGAACACCAAGCGCAGGCGATTGCCACCCGAAGGGCGCATCTCGAGCATGTCGGCCTTGCGCTCGCTCATCTTCTGGATGACCACGCCCGAATGCTCCTCGTCGACGTCGACGACCACCTCCTCGATCGGCTCCAGCCGTTCGCCCGAAGCCTCGTCCTGGCGGAACACCACGCGCGGACGCGAAATGCCGAGTTCGAAGCCCTCGCGACGCATCTGCTCGATGAGAATGGCAAGCTGCAATTCGCCACGTCCCTCGACGACGAAGGAGTCGGCTCCGGGCGAGTCGGAGACCCTCAACGCGACGTTACCCTCCGCCTCCTTGTAGAGGCGGTCCCGGATAACGCGGCTGGTCACCTTGTCGCCTTCGGTGCCGGCGAGCGGCGAATCGTTGACCAGGAAGGTCATCGACAGGGTCGGCGGATCGATCGGCTGAGCGTGGAGCGGATCGGTAATCTCCGGGACGCAGAGCGTGTCGGCGACGTTGAACTGGGTCAGACCCGCGATGGCAACGATATCGCCAGCCTCGGCCACGTCGATCGGGGTGCGCTCGATGCCGCGGAAGGCGAGGATCTTCGAGACACGGCCCGTTTCGATCACCTTTCCGTCGTTGTCGAGCACCTTAACGTTCTGGTTAGGCTTGATGCTTCCCGAGTGAACCCGGCCGGTGATGAGGCGCCCCAGATAGGGGTTGGCCTCGAGCAAGGTGCCGAGCATGCGGAACTCGCCTTCCTCGACCTTTGGCTCCGGAACGTGCTTGAGCACCAGCTCGAACAGCGGCGCCATCCCGTCCTGTGCCCCGTCCGGGGCGTCGGCCATCCAGCCGTTGCGGCCCGACCCGTAGAGGATGGGAAAGTCGAGCTGGTCGTCGTTGGCGTCCAGGGCGGCGAAGAGGTCGAAGACCTCGTTGACGACTTCGGTGATGCGGGCATCGGGCCGGTCGACCTTGTTGATGGCGACGATCGGCTTCAGGCCGAGCTTCAGGGCCTTGCCGACCACGAATTTGGTCTGCGGCATCGGGCCTTCGGCGGCGTCGACCAGGACGATGACGCCATCGACCATCGACAGGATGCGCTCGACCTCGCCGCCGAAGTCGGCGTGGCCCGGGGTGTCGACGATGTTGACGCGGGTGTCGTGCCAGACCACCGAGGTGACCTTGGCCAGGATGGTGATGCCACGCTCTTTTTCGAGATCGTTCGAGTCCATGACGCGCTCGGCGACGCGCTGGTTGTCGCGGAACGAGCCCGCCTGCTGGAGCAGCTTGTCGACGAGCGTTGTCTTGCCGTGGTCGACGTGGGCGATGATGGCGATGTTGCGGAGCTTCATAACGTCTCGTCGAGCGTTGTCCGTCCGGTCGATCCGCCCTCGCGAGGGACCGGCCGAGCCGAACACGGGAAGACCAGCCCTCCAGGTTTGCGGGAGGGGCTGATCTCGGGGGCGAAAGCAGCGAAAGGACCCAACTATGGGTCCTCGGGACTTGTGCTTGCGCGGATCGGCCGGGGCCTTGCCACGCTGGCGCGCCGTCGCGGGCGTCGCCGTCATCGACGATGCGGCACCCTGGCGACCGGGCGTGTTGCCGCCCGTGAGCGCGCTGGTCCTACACTATCGCGACCGGATAGGGAACCCCGCAGAGTGCGGTGCAACCATCAAGAGCGGCGGTCAGATACTCCGCGGCGCATGCGGCCTCGCGCCGGGTTTGCCGCTCGATCTGCAACGCCTGTTCGCGCTGGCCCGCCGTCACGACATCTACCCGCCGCGCTCATTCCGCCGCCCGGGACATAGCGACGGCCGGTGCACCGAGACGGCCGAGTTGCGCGCGCCGGTCGCGCACCGCGGCCCGGAGTTGATCGAGCGCCATACCGAAGACCGTCAGACGCCGATCCTCGCCACTGACGTTGGTGGCGGACTGCAGGGCATCGGCCATCAATCCGTCGGCCTCCACCTGAAGCGCGTCGAGATCCTCAAAGGTCGGGGCAGATCGCGCCGAACCCATCATCTCGATCAGCCGGCCGACGCTCGTCTCGAGCGACGCCGTTCGGCGGCTCTGGATACGGCCCATCACGGCCGTGGCGCCCGAGGCCAGAACACCGAGCAGCATGGCGCCGATGTAGATCAAGTCGCTGTATTTATCGAAAAAGGTCTGTTCGTCGTCGTCGATATAGGCGGCCGACCCGGCATGGGCGGGCAGCGCCAAACCCTTGTCGGTCGAAGGCGCCTCGATGCCACGGGCGATGGGTGCGGAAGCCGCGATCTGCATCTTTTCGGTGAGGAAGAAGCGCGTGAGATCGGCGATAACGTCCTGAGACACCTTCTCGTTGGCGACGAGGCGGTGGGTGATGCTGAGCGTATCGTATTCGTCGGCGGGCCGCGGCGGCGTACCGCCGAACGCGCCGCGCACCACTTCGAGCTTCTCGAACCCCGGCGAGCGCTGAGCGATGGCATCGGCCTCGGCGATCGGCACGAGGGTCGGGGGGCCTTCGCCCGCGGCCGCCACGTCGCGAACGATCTCACGCAGTCGCGGACTGGAGAGGAGGTCAACGGCCAGGACGGCATCCACCGTCTTGCTCTTGATGGCCTCGGCCACCGCCGCGGGAGCGAGATCCACGCTTTGGACGGCATCGGGACGGATGTCGTATTGGGCCAGAGCCGTCGTCAGCAGGGCTTCGTTGCCAGGCCCGCGGTGCACGATCCCGACTTTGTGTCCGGCGAGATCCGTGATCTCGTGGATCTCGCTGCCGCCCGGCGCGACCAGGAGGGCCGCGTCGCGGTGCAGGATGACGACTGTCTGGGCGTTTTCGGGCAAAGCCATATCGGTGCGGATCACCGCGAGATCGGCCTTGTCGGCATCGACCGTGGCGGCAGCGGCAGCAGGCCCGTCGACAGGCAAAATGCGAAGCCGCACGCCGTTCCTCCCGAACTTCAGCAGCTTCGAGGCCGTGGCGACGAGGGCGAAGTCTTCCGCGTCTGCCCTGGGTATCGCCACCGTCAGCCGGGTCGGCCGTTCATACCAGAGTGTGGCGACACCGACGACGAGGAGCGCCAGAGCCACGGCGCCCACCGCCAGTATCGTCAAGGAGCGCTGCATCGGCCTGGATCCTCCAGGGCCGCACTGCGCCCCGCCACGTCAAGAGACGATGGTCTCTGGACCATTGTGTGGCGGCGGCGCGGTGCGGCCAGTGCCTCGGCGACGCATTCGTCGCCGCTGCGGCCTCGCGACGCCTTGGCTCACGCGGCGTTGAAGAGCCTCTGGAACAGGTAGAAACCGTTCATCCTCACGGATTGGTGCGCGACCGAGCCCTGGAAACCGGGCAGGGGCCGCCGCTCCGGGTGCTGGCCGCTGAAGTCCCATTCGCCCGAGAACAGGAAATTCGGCACGGCCGTATCGACCGGCACGGCACACCAGATCTCGCCTTCCTCGCGGCGTTTAAACATGTTCCAGACGTGAGGTTCGGACTGTGTCCTCATGGGTTACGGTCACTTCTCTTGACGATCCGGCGCCGCTTGGCCCCGTCGAACCACGATGCGCCACCGCGAAAGCACCTGCGACGAGCGGGGCTCCCGGCAAGGAACGCATGACGATCGTGTTCGGTTACGGCCGATTCAGGGCGGACCCGAAAATCGGAACACTTCCAATTCGCCTAGTCGCCTGCTACGTCAGCCGGATGACGACGCGGGCGCGGATCACCAGCATTACCGACCCGTGCGGCGCTTGAGCACGCTCGCACCGCACGGGACCTTTCGGTCGCCCCGGTGATCGGCCCTTCCCCGTCGACCCTGTCGCGGTGCGCCTCGTCCGCCGCCAGCCTTCTGGTTTTTCGATCATGACCGATGCCGCCAAGCCCGCCGCCTCACCGGCCGGTAGCGACTATGCCGAGACCCTGTTCCTGCCGCAGACGGACTTTCCGATGCGGGCCGGCCTGCCCGCCAAGGAGCCGGAGCTTCTGGCGCGCTGGGCCGAGACGGACCTCTATGGCGCGCTGCGTCGCCAGAGTGTCGGCCGGCCGAAATTCGTCCTGCATGACGGCCCTCCCTATGCCAACGGCAACATCCACATCGGGCACGCGCTGAACAAGATCCTCAAGGATCTCGTCACGAAGTCGCAGCAGATGCTGGGTCGCGATTCCAACTACGTGCCTGGCTGGGACTGCCACGGCCTGCCGATCGAATGGAAGATCGAGGAGGAATATCGCGCGAAGGGCCGCAACAAGGACGACGTGCCGGTGGTGGAGTTCCGCCGTCAGTGCCGCGCCTTTGCGCAAGGCTGGCTCGACGTCCAGCGCGAGGAGTTCAAGCGGCTCGGCATCGTGGGCGATTGGGCGCATCCCTATGCCACGATGGCGTTCAACGCCGAAGCCGCGATCGCCCGCGAGATCATGAAATTCGCCCGCAACGGGCTGCTCTATCGCGGCTCCAAGCCCGTCATGTGGAGCGTGGTCGAAAAGACCGCTCTGGCCGAGGCGGAGGTCGAATACGAAGATTACACCAGCGACACGGTCTTCGCGGCCTTTCCCTGCCAAGTGGTGGTGAGAGACGGTCCGGTGCTGGATCAGCGCGCAACGGAGTGGAACGCGCTGGCGTTCCGCCACGAGGCCTCGGGCGAGATGATGCCGGCACGGGTCGTTATCTGGACCACCACGCCCTGGACCATGCCGGCCAACCGCGCCGTCGCCTTCTCGACGCGGGTCAGCTACGGGCTATACCGCGTTTCTGCCGCTGCCGAGGACAATTGGGCCAAGGTCGGACAGCGCTATCTCCTCGCCGACACGCTGGCCGAAGGCGTGTTCAAGGCGGCGCGTGTTGAAAGCTACGAGCGGCTCGGCGATGTATCGGCCGAGGCGCTGGCCGTGGGCCAGTTGGCGCATCCTCTGGCGGCGACGATGCCGGGCTACGGCTACACCGTGCCGCTGCTCGCCGGCGACCATGTGACCGACGAGGCCGGCACGGGCTTCGTCCATACCGCGCCGGGCCACGGCCGCGAGGATTTCGACCTCTGGCTCGCGTCGACCCGGGCCCTGCAGGCACGCGGCATCGACCCCCACATTCCCTACACGGTGGACGCCGACGGCTTTTATACCGCGGACGCGCCAGGCTTCGCGGGCAAGCGGATCCTCACCGACAAGGGCGCCAAGGGCGACGCCAACGACGCCATCTTCGCCGCTCTGCTCGAGGCCGGCACCCTCGTGGCGCGCGGGCGGTTGAAACACTCCTATCCGCATTCCTGGCGCTCGAAGAAGCCCGTCATCTTTCGCAACACGCCGCAATGGTTCATCGCCATGGACCAGAGCTTCGCGGTGCCGGGCGCGCCAGTCTCCTCTGCCACGACGCGCGGCGCCAATGCGCCCGATACGCTGCGCGGCGTGGCGCTGCAGGCCATCGCCGAAACCCGCTGGGTGCCGGCCGCGGGCGAGAACCGCATCACCGGCATGATCGGCAACCGGCCCGACTGGGTCGTGTCGCGCCAGCGCGCCTGGGGCGTTCCCATCGCCATCTTCGTGCGCGATCGGCCCGACGGCACGGCCGAGATCCTGCGCGACGATGACGTCGATGCCCGCGTGCTCGCCGCCTTCGCGGCCGAGGGCGCCGACGCCTGGTATCAGGACGGTGCGACCGAGCGTTTCCTCGGCGGCCGCGAGGCCGAGGGCTGGAGCAAGGTCGACGACATTCTCGACGTATGGTTCGATTCGGGTTCGACCCATTCGTTCACGTTGGAGGATCCGGAGCACTTCCCGCAATTCGCCGGCCTGCGCCGCCGCGTCGATGGCGGGAGCGACGAGGTCATGTATCTCGAAGGCTCCGACCAGCATCGCGGCTGGTTCCACTCCTCACTCTTGGAATCCTGCGGAACGCGGGGGCGCGCGCCGTACGATACCGTCCTGACCCATGGCTTCACGCTCGACGAGAACGGGCGGAAGATGTCGAAATCGCTCGGCAACGTCGTGGCGCCGCAGGACGTCATCAAAGCGTCGGGCGCCGATATTCTGCGCCTGTGGGTGGCGGGCGCCGACTATGCCGGCGACCAGCGGCTCGGCAAGACGGTGCTGAACACTACGGTCGAGACCTACAAGAAGTGGCGCAATACCTTGCGCTGGATGCTCGGCACGCTGGCCCATGCCCGCGCCGACGAGGCCGTGCCCTACGTTGAGCTGCCGGAACTCGAACGCTTCGTGCTGCATCGCCTGGCCGAACTCGACGCGACGGTGCGGGCCGGCTACGCGGGTTTCGATTACACCCGCATTCTCTCGGCGCTCGGCGCCTTCATGACGAGCGACCTCTCGGCCTTCTACTTCGACGTCCGCAAGGATGCGCTCTACTGCGACCCGATCTCGAGCCGGACGCGTCGCGGCGCCTTGACGGTGATCGACGCCGTCTTCGATCGCCTCGTGGTCTGGCTGGCGCCGATCGTCAGCTTCACCGCCGAGGAGGCTTGGCTGAGTCGCCATCCCTCGGAGACGGGTTCTGTCCATCTCCAGCTCTTCCCCGAGACGCCGGGGAGCTGGTTCGACGAGGCCCTAGCGGCGCGCTGGCGCCGCATCCGCGAGGCTCGACGCGTCGTGACCGGGGCGCTCGAACTCGAGCGTGCCGGCAAGCGCATGGGGTCCTCGCTCGAAGCGGCTCCGCAGGTGTTCGTCGCCGATGCCGAGATGCGGCGGCTGCTGGCCGACGTCGATTTCGCCGAAGTGTGCATCACCTCGGCCATCGCCATCGAAAGCGGGGAGGGCCCTGCCGAGGCCTACCGGCTTCCCGACGTCACCAGCATCGCGGTCGTGCCGCACCGGGCCGAGGGGCGCCGTTGCGCGCGGTCCTGGAAGGTGTCGCCGCTGGTCGGCAGCGATCCCGACTATCCAGACGTCACGCCGCGCGACGCCCAGGCGCTGCGAGAGCGCGCCGCGGTGGGCCTCGGGCGGTGAGGCATCCGCGCCTTTTGGGCGTCGTGGCGGCGATCCTGGTCTTCGCCGCCGACCAGGCCTCCAAACTGTGGCTGCTGCGGGATTTCGACCTGCCTTCGCGATCGCCTTATGCGGTGGCGCCGGGGGTCGATCTCGTCATGGCGTGGAACCGTGGCATCTCCTATTCGCTGCTGACCTCGGATGGCCCGACGGGCCGCTACCTCCTGATCGGCGCCACGCTGATCGCCGCCATGGCCCTCGCGGTCTGGCTGTGGCGCAGCGTGACGGGCCCGACCTGCCTGGCTCTGGGGCTGCTCATCGGCGGCGCGCTCGGCAATCTGGTTGATCGTATCAGTTACGGCGCCGTGGTGGATTTCGTCTTCCTCCACGCCGGCAGCTTCCGCTGGTACGTCTTCAACGGCGCGGATTGCGCCATCACGGCCGGCGTGGTGGTGCTTCTGCTCGAATGGGTGCTCGGATCGCGGTCGGTGCAGGAGGCTGTCGAGGCCGGCGCCCCTAAAACGCCGTGATCGTCCCGGCATAGTTTCAGCCAAGACATGTTCAATGCCCTGAGGTGGAGTCGCCTATGTCCGGATCGCTGGCCCGTCGTCGCGGCCTTCTCGCCGCAGGTCTGATCGGCCTCTGCTCCGTGTCGCTGTCGCCCGTCCGGGCCGCCGACGACGGTTACGCGAACGTCTTCACCTCGGTGCTGGGCTCCGTGGGGCTCGTCAAGACCGATTCCGCACCGCCGATCGAATATCGCGAGCGCCCGCCGCTGGTGCTGCCCAAGGACGCCAGCCTGCCGAAGCCCGTGGGCGGAGGCGTGAAACACACGGCCGCCTGGCCCCAGGACCCCGATGTGGTGAAGCACCGCAAGGAGTTGGAGGAGGCGCGGGCGCCCCGCGAGCGCAGTGCGACGGCCGATGACCACGCGCCCATCACCTCCAATGCCGAATTGATGAAGGGTCGCGTCGCCGACCAGGAGCCGGTTCGACCGAACAATTGCGGTAACGACGGGCAGGGCCACAATTGTACTGTGATGAGCCCGGACGCACTGCGGGCCGAGAACGAACATTACATGAAGGCCAATCCCGAGAAGAGCGACGCGCTCGTGGCGGGCCAGGAACCCTCGCGCGACTTCCTCACCCAGCCGCCCAAGGGCTATCTCAAGCCCGTGAAATCCGTGAAAGCCACCACGGAAGCCCCGGTCGAGAAGGTCGACGATTCGAGCCCCCGCTTCCTCGCCCAGGAAGAAGCAAAGCGTCGCGCTGCTGCGGATCAGTGAGGCCGGTCAGCAGCAAGGTCGGGTAGCGCGCTGCCTGGACGTCAGATGGCAAGCTTGCATCGACCAGACGCTGAGCGCCTGCCTGGACGCCATCATCGCAGTCGCCTGATCTGATCGAACTATTGCTGGCGTAGGTGCGCCACGACGCAGGTAAGCCAGGGACAATCCCGTTTGCTGCCGGAGACGAGCGCCAGGCGGAGGACTGTTTCGATCCTGTTTGCTGATCGAGCGGGCAAGTTCGGCCACTGCGCCCGGACGGATCGGTTCTGACGCCCGTCAGCCCCTGTCACGAGGCCCACTTCGGCCGGCCGGGGCGTCGCGGTGCGGGTCTGTTTCGACGGTCGGCAATCGGGCGAGCGGCAGATGCAGCCGGCCGGCGCGCTTGAGTTGCTCTGCACCGCTCCGGGCGTGCAGATCCTTTCAAGCATCCCAGCCGGCCCTTCATGAATTTCAGAGCTACTGCGTCGACGGCCGCATTTTCGCACCGGCTCGGCCAACTTCTCGGCCAGGGCCTCAAGCATCAGGATAACGACCTCGTCCTCGCCGAGGAAGCCGGCCTCTGCGCCCGATTCATGGCCGACTTCGACGCCGTCTGGCGCAGCGCCGACACCTGTAAAACCGCGTTAAAAACGGGTTCAGGGTGCGCCGTTCAAAAAGCTGAAAGATCCACCATTTGATATGGCTGGGGCGGGAGGGCTCGAACCTCCGAATGGCGGAATCAAAATCCGCTGCCTTACCACTTGGCTACGCCCCAATGCGGGTCGACGAGCGACCGCAGTGGAGGCCACCATAAGGGTGAGCCGTGACTGTCGCAAGGTGAAGGAAGCTCAACCAAGCGTGACCTCGGCGGACCAGACGGGCTTGCGATACGGCTTACCCTCCGTTATAGAGGCTCTACCGGCGCACGACGTGCCCGGCGGTGTCGGAGTGTAGCGCAGCCTGGTAGCGCACCTCGTTCGGGACGAGGGGGTCGTAGGTTCGAATCCTATCACTCCGACCACATTTGCCTCTACAATCAGTCACTTCCGAACAGACCCAGATCGCCTGTTCACGGTCTGGGCATGAAACTGGGCATGAAACCCCGTTTCCACGACTGATTCCGGTCACTCGACAGTCAGTCGGAACCAGCGTTGACTGATGCCATGTCCGACGATCCCGCCAACTTGAACGTGCCCTACGATTGGGAACTGACCGGTCATCCGGCGTTTCCGATCAGAAACTGGCACCCGTTGCCCGTCCTCGATCTGGACATCGAGACGCAGCTGCGTCGCAGCACCCTGCACATTATCCGCGAGGCCGCGCCACGCCTCGCCACCATGGGCATCGAGGCCATCGCGGAGTGCCACGCGCTCGGTCACCCGGCCTGGGTCGAGGACTCTGAGACGGGCCGCATCGTCCGCCTGGATCCTGACGGCAAGCGACACTTCGAGGACAGGACCACCGCGCAAATCCGTGCAGACCGGCCTACGTCGCCACGCTCCCCGACCTGCTTTTTCATTGCTGCGCTGATGATCGTTTCGCATGGCAAGCAAGGCCTGCGATGGCGGAGGAGGTCCGTGAAACGCAATGCTTCGTCATGGGGCACCCCGGCTTTCCGCCGGGTCGCGTGATCGGGGAGACGTTCCACCTGCCCGGCGCCCACCTGGCGATGGGGCCGAACGAGCCCTTCGGGGAGCAAACGGTCGCGGATGACGAGATCACCTCACTGGAGATCCTGCGGAACGAGTGCGGGGTCTTTCTGGAAGGATGGGTCTCGATCCCGCGTCTCGGGCAACGCTATCTGAGGTACCTCGCTTTCTGAGCCCCTCTCGAGGCTCCTAATCCGACTCGAACCTCGCCCCGCACCAGTCCGACACCTCGGCCCTCACCACGCGCGGGCAATCGGCCGTCAGCTTGCGCCGAAGATTCGTGAGCAGCACGTCTCCCTCGGCCGTGAGCAGAGCCGCCACCTGGAAGGCCTCCGACCGCCCGCACTTGTCGCAGGCGATGGCGATCAGCTCATGCTCCCACGACGACAGGGTCGGGCCCTGGCCCGGGGCGGGCGGCGCGCTCGGTCGACGTTGGGGCAGGTCCTCGCGGGCGGGCTCGCGGGCCCGTGCGCGGCGCCTAACGGCATGTCGGCAGGCCGCAGCCGGTCGAGTCCTCGAACCGCGCTCCGCAACGAGCTTCGTATTGGCGGGGTTTCGAGCGCCGGTATGGGCAACCGTGGGCCAAGTCTGCCAGAAGCCCGTCGAGCATCTGATCCGGGCCATATCGCGCGGCTAGGCGCACGAGCCGATAGCGGCCTCGTCGGGCGCACAGCTTGCAGGAGACCGTGAGGACGATCCACGGGTATTCGGCCAGGGTGCGGGGGCTGGGCGGAGGCATGCCCCGACAACGAAAACGAAAAGGGAACAGATGCAATGTGGATTGCGGGGATGACAGCGCGTCAGCTCCGCTCCCACCTTAGCTCTTCGTCTAGCGAATCCAGCCCGTCTGCCATTCTGTCGCGAACGGCGCTCCATCGCATCACTAGGTTTCTAACCTTTGTTGCGAGGTCTTGGACCTATTCCGGGGAAAGTCTGACGATTTTGCCCGTCACACCTTTCTTGCGAGCCGAGAGCTTCCCCCAGATCTGCACCCCTCGTCGGGTAGGCGCACGGGGCACGAAACTCCCGACGTCCCAGGGTGTCGGGGCGTTCCCGGAGGTATCGCTTCAGAGGGTGGTCAGAGGGAAGTTCGCTCTACGGCCCTCGTTCGAGACGAGGGGTCGTAGGTTCGAATCCCATCACTCCGACCGCTTTCCCCGGTGCTCTTTTCAGCCGCGTCGCTCGGCTTGGATCGCGGAAGCCTTCTCAGAAAGGCTTCTACTGAGTTTGTATCGCTGGCGAGGTGGGGCGATCTCGCCGGGCCGCTTGCCCTTCCGACCGCCCAACTCCGCCTACTCCGGCCTGAAATTCATCGCCACCCCGTTGATGCAGTATCGCAGGTGTGTGGGCGGCGGTCCGTCGGGGAAGATGTGACCGAGGTGGCTGCCACAGGTGGCGCAATGGCACTCCGTCCGAACCATTCCATGCGAGCGATCTTCCGTGGTCTCGACCGAACCCTCGATCGGCAGGTTGAAGCTCGGCCAGCCGGTACCGCTCTCGAATTTCACGCTGTTCTCGAACAACGGCGTGTCGCAACCCGCGCAGGAGAAGGTGCCGGGGCGTTTCTCGTGCAGGAGGGCGCAACTGCCGGGCCGTTCGGTGCCGTGGCGGCGCATCACCTGATATTGATCGGGCGTCAACATAGCACGCCAGTCCGCGTCGCTGCGGGTCACCGGATAGTCGTGGGTCTCATGCGTCATGGGGACGAGCTCCGTTCATAGGCGGCGGCTGCGGCCGGAGCCGTTCACCGCATCCTCCGCACCTGTCTATCCCGGGGCCGATCGTCAAGAGCGAGACGGTCAGGCGGCGTCGTGTCCGGAGGGAACGACCGCCAGCCCGGACGGATCGAAGGGGAGGGCGAAGGTGAAGGCCGCCGCCGTCGGGCCGCGGCCGGCGAGGCGCTCCAGCCGGTCGAGCGCCTCGATCAGGGTCGGGCGCGTGCCCGCCGGCACCCACCACAGCGCCAGCCTCACCTCGAGCCGCTCGAACCACTCGCGCCGCCGCCGCATCATGGCGCGATGGAGCGGGTCTCGATAGGTGAACCGCTTCAATGCTTCGAGACCGGTCCAGACCGACAGATTGGCCAGTCGGTACGGATCCTCGGCGGCCTGCCTGTCGGCGGGATCGCCGGCTGCCGCGGTGAAGCGCCAGACGAGGCCGTCTCCGGCCTCGGCCGCGGCATTGACGTCGTCGAGCGCCGTCAGGAAATCGGCATTGGCGATGTCGGCTTTGGGGCGCTTGAAACGCGCGACGTTGATATGGGCGAGGTGATGGTGAACCCCGCCCTGGTCGGACACCGACGTCAGATCGAGCCCGCCTCGACCATGAAGTTGTTGGCCGTGCACATGGCGCTGTCGTCGGAGGCGAGGAACAGCGCCATGCGGGAGAGATAGACGGGGTCGATGAGGTCGGGGAGGCACTGGCGTCGGAGCTGCGCCGCGATCTTTTCCGGCGTGACCCAGAGCTGCTTCTGTCGCTCCGTCATCACCCAGCCCGGTACGACCGTGTTGACACGGATCCGGTGCGGGCCGAGGTCGCGGGCGAAGCTGCGCGTCATCCCATGCACGGCCGCCTTGGCGCTCGTGTAGACCGGCATGCCGCCGGACGCCTCCCACCAGGAGTTGGAGCCCATGTTGACGATCGAGCCGCGCCCGGCCGCGATCATGTCCGGCGCCACCGCCTGGGTGGCGAAGAACATGTGGCGCAGGTTGGTGGCGATGCGCTCGTCGTAATAATCCGGCGTCACGTCTTCCCAGCCGTGGCGGTCGTCCCGCGCCGCATTATTGATGAGGACGGTGGCGCCGCCGATCGAGGCCTTTAGCTCCGCCACGGCGCGCTTGAGAGCATCGATGTCGCGCAGGTCGCAGCGGGCGAAGCGCACCTCGCCTCCAATTTCCGCGGCGAGCGCCTGGCCGCGCTCGGCGTCGATGTCGAGGAAACCGACGCGGGATCCCTGTTCGGCGAAGGCCCGCACCAGATATTCGCCGATGCCGGAGGCGCCGCCGGTGACGAGGACAGTGACGCCCTTCAGAGACGGATAGCTGGCGAAGGTCATGCGAGGCTCCCTGACATTTTGTCGGACCCATAGCCGAAGCGATCGCATCTGTCAGGCCCGGGACCACAATGCGGCGACATGGCTCGCCCGCGTGGCTCAGTCCTGCGCGGAGAGGATCGCGTCGAAATTCGCCCTGACGGTCTCCGCCGTCTCGGCGAGATGCCGCTGCAGCGAGGCATGGTCCGGCAGCGCGACCGCGCGGGCAAGGCGGCGCTTGAGGCCGACGCCGGCCCGGGCGCCATCGAAAATGCCGTCGACGGCAAGCCGGATCATCTGCGAGAGGTCGGTGTAGAGGGTCGCGGCTCCGGTCAACAGGTCTGCCGGATCCGGCGCCAGCAGGCCGCGGTGATGCGCGGCGGCGAAGACCCTCGCGGTCGACAGGCCGAGGAGATCCGGATGGTCTTTCGCGTGGCGCAACACGAGGAATTGCGCCAGAAATTCCACGTCGATCTGGCCGCCCGGCATCAGCTTCAGATCCCAGGAACCCGCATACGGTTTACCGGCTGCGACGAGGGCGCGGAGGTCTCGGATCTGCCGCCCCAGCGTCGGTTCGGATGGACGGGTCAGGGCTGCACGGATCGCCCCGCCGATCCGTGTTCCAAGGCTCGCGTCGCCCGCCACCACGCGCGCCCGGGTCAGCGCCATGCGCTCCCAGGTCTCGGCCTCGCCGGCCTGGTACTGGACGAAGCCGCTGAAGCGCGTCGCGAGAGGTCCCTGGTTGCCCGACGGGCGAAGCCGCATGTCGACCTCGTACAGGGGGCCCCGCCGCGTCGGGACCGTGAGGGCGCCGATCAGCCGCTGCGCGAGCCTCGTATAGTAGCGCGACGGCGCCAACGGGCGCGGCCCGTCGCTGTCCGGCCCGTCGGGATCGGCGTCGTAGATCACCAGGAGGTCGAGGTCCGACGAGGCCGTCATCTCGCGCGAGCCGAACTTTCCCATGGCCACGACGGCGAGGGCTCCCCCGGCGATGCGGCCATGATCTGCGGCAAAATCCGCCTCGGTCCGCTCAAGCAGCGCGCGCAGGATCGCTCCGGCGAGGTCCGAATAGGCTTCGCCGGCCCGGGAAGGCGCCACGCTGCCGGCGAGAAGCCGCAAACCGATCAGAAAGGATTCCTCTCGAGCCACGTCGCGGGTGCGGTCGAGCACCTCTTCGGTCGTTCCCGTTCGGGCCGCGATCCGCACCTCGATCTCGCCGGGTAAGGCGTCGCGCTGCAGCGCCGGGTCGATGGCGGCGTCGAGGAGGTGTGGGCGCATCGCCACCGTGGCGGCCAGGCGGGGCGCGACGCCGAGCATGTCGGCATAGAGTTCGCGCAGCGCCGCGTTCGAGCGCAGGATGCTGAACAGTTCGGTGGCGGCAGGCAGGCGGCCCAGCGCGGCATCGAACCCCGCCAGCGCGGCATCGGGATCACCTGACTGGCTAAAAGCTTCGATCAGGTCCGGAACCAGTTCCGTCAGGATCTCCCGAGCCCGGGCGCCGCGCGTGGCGGGCCGCCGGCCGAAATGCCAGCCTCGGATGGTCTCGACCGCTTCGCGGGCCCGCAAAAATCCCATTCGGCCCAGCGTCTCGACGGTCTCGGCATCCAGTGTGTCGCCCGAGAAGACGAGGCTGCCGGCCGCCGCATCGAGCCCCGGCGCATGTTCGAACAGACGGGCGTAGTGGGCTTCGACGGTCCTGAGCTCCGACATCAAAGCGGTTTCGAAGGCAATGCGGTCGGGGAAGCCGGCAAAAAGGGCCAATCGATCCAACCCGCGCTCGTCGGTGGGTAGACGCTGCGTCTGTTCGTCGTCGACCATCTGCAGCCGGTGTTCGACCTTGCGCAACAGCCGGTAAGCCCGGGCGAGTTCCTCGGCGGCCGCGGCGTCGATCCAGCCGTCCTCGGCGAGGCGCGCCAGCGTGTCGAGCGTGCGCGCGCCGCGCAGCGTCGGGCGTCGCCCGCCGAAGATCAGTTGCTGCGTCTGCACGAAGAATTCGATCTCGCGGATGCCGCCGCGGCCGACTTTCACGTCATGGCCCGCCACCGCCACGCTGGCGTGTCCCTTGAAGGCGTGGATCTGTCGCTTCATGGCGTGGATGTCGGCCACAGCGGCATAATCGAAGTAGCGACGCCAGATGAAGGGGGCGAGGTCGGTCAGGAACGCGGCGCCGAGCGCCAGGTCGCCCGCGACCGGCCGCGCCTTGATGTAGGCGGCGCGCTCCCAGTTCTGGCCCAGGGCCTCGTAGTAGGCGAAGGCCGAGGGGAGCGAGACTGCGACGCCGGTCGAGGCGGGGTCGGGGCGCAAACGTAGGTCGATGCGCAGCACGTAGCCGTCGCCCGTCCGCTCGCCGAGCAGTCTGACGAGCCCCTTGGCGAGGCGGACGTAGAAGGGCGGCGGCACGGTGTCGGAGGCCAGCCGTGGCGCGGCGGGGTCGTAGAAGATCACGAGATCGATGTCGCTCGAGTAGTTGAGCTCGCCGGCACCCCCTTTGCCCATGGCCAGGACCGCAAGGCCGGAGCCGCGGCCAGGCGCTCCCTCGGCGGCCACAAGCTTACCGGTCACGACGGAGTCCCGAAGCAAGGCGTCGACGGCGCCCACCACGGCGCGATCGGCGAAGACCGTCATCGCCTCCATGACCTCGTCGAGCGTCCAGGCGCCGGCGAGATCGGCCAGGCCGAGCAGCAGGGCGACGGTCATCTTGCCGCGGCGGAGCGGCACCATCGTGTCCTCGGCGCGCAACACACCGGCGCAGCCCGCCGTCATGGCATCGAGCGCCTCGTCGAAAGAGAGCCAGGCCGGACGCGACAGCAGGGCCGCGAGGCGGTCGGGATCCACCGTGGCGAGGCGCCAGAGATAGGGGGAATGGTCGGCGATCCCGAGCAGCAGAGCGTGGACACCGGGCAGGGCAAGGAGGGCGCGCAGGGCGTGATCGGCGGGGACGCCGGCCTGCCAGTCCCGCAGCCTGCGCGCTGCAAGATCGGGATCCGCAGGACGCGGCGCGGTGGTGAGCGATTCGGCTAGGCTCGGCCGGTCGGCTCGGGACGTTTCGCGCGTGAGGCTCATCCGCCACTCCTCCCAGGACGCCACGGTTTCGGCGCCGAGCCGGACGCTCTCGGCATGATGATCCGTCTACACCTGTCTGATCGGTTCGGGTCGATCCAAGGGGACGGCCCGGACAGGCGGACAAGTCCCCGCCACAGGGCGACGTTGCAGACCGGGATTGTGGATGCCCTTCACGCCGGCGCTGCCAAGTTACCGAACCAAGCCCGAACCGGACAGGATCGTCAGGGCAGGTTGTCCTTCAAGAAGATGTCGATTCGAACCGGCTCGGGACGGTGATCCTCGTCACCATCCGCGAGAGCCTTGAGGGTCTGTACGGCCCGGCGGACCTCGCCCGCAGGATCCTGGTTGATGGCAGCGTCGAAGGCGCCGGCCAGAAGGGCCTCGCGCATGAACGGGGTCAGTTCGTGACCGATTGCGATGACGTCGGCCACCCGGCCCGCGGCCTCTAGGGCTCGTGCGACGCCGCGGTTCCCTGCGCCCATGCTGTAGAGGCCGACGAGATCCGGGAACGTCCGCAGCGCCTCGGCGACGAGGGGTTCCGTCACCGTGCCATCGTCGAGCCCTTCTGCGACAGGCAGCAGCGTCAGATTGGGAAAGTCGCGCGCCATGACCTCAGCAAAGCCGAGCCGTCGTTCGGCATGGTCGCGCAGCGTCATGCGGCCCGCCACCGTGAGGACGCGGCCACCGCGCTGCCCGACGAACCGTCCCAACAGCGAGGCGGCAACGCGGCCTGCCGCCACGTTATCCGGGCCGATGAAGCAGGTGCGCCGTGAGGGCGTGACGTCGGACACCACCGTGACGACGGCAATGCCGCCGGCATGGAGTTGCGCGATCGCGTCTCGAACCTCCGGCGCGTCCACCGCGACCACGGCGATGCCCATGGCGTCGCTTCCGAGACAGGTAGAGAGCTGACGCGCGAGGTCGAGCGGATCGAAGGCCGAGTAGGTCACCACCGTCAAGGCGATGCGCTGGTCCAAACCTCTCGCGGCCGCGACATCGATCTGGTGTCGCAGGGACTGCATGAAGCTGTTCTGGGGTAGGTCGGGCACCACGAAGCGGAACCGATACCGACGACCCCTGGCCAGATTGGCGGCCGACAGGTCCCGGCGAAAGCCGAGGTGCTCCACCGCCTCCTGCACGGCCCTGATGGTGCTGTCGCGCACTCCCGGCCGCCCATTGAGAACGCGGTCGACGGTGGCGAGGCTGACGCCGGCCGCAGCCGCGACGTCTCCGGCCGTCGATGGTCGGTCCTGGCGCATTTCCCCCGTCGTCCCAGTGCTTCGATCTACGTCAATCATCGCTGCCCGGCGTTGGCAAGGCTCGCGGTTTCGACGCGGCGACGTCTGCGCTAACGAGCCTCGCGGCCGGTTACGAGACAATGGACCGTGCCGTTGATTTACGTACGTCAAAATGCGAGGTTGCAATCAGCGGAGTTGAATGCGTCCCGAAGGCGCGCTTCCGCCGGCAAGGCCAGGGAGAGACACGCATGATCACGAGAAGGACTTTTGGCGCTCTGTCGATCAGTGGCGCGGCCACGCTCGGCTTCGGCCTGCGTTCGGCGTCAGCAGCCGACAAGGGGCTGATCGGCGTCTCGATGCCGGAGAAGACGACCCAGCGCTGGATCGACGACGGCAACAACATGGTCAAGCAGATGCAGGCGAAGGGCTACAGCGTCGACCTGCAATATGCCGATGACGACATCCCCAACCAGCTCGCCCAGATCGAGAACATGGTCACCAAGGGCGTCAAGGTCCTGGTGATCGCGGCGATCGACGGGACCACGCTGACCGACGTGCTGCAGAAGGCCCACGATGCCGGGGTGAAGATCATCGCCTACGACCGGCTGATCCGGAATTCACCCAACGTCGACTATTATGCGACCTTCGACAACTTCAAGGTCGGCGTGCTTCAGGGCACCAGCATCGTCGACAGCCTCGGGCTGAAGGATGGCAAGGGCCCCTTCAACATCGAGCTGTTCGGCGGTTCGCCCGACGACAACAATGCCTACTTCTTCTACGACGGCGCCTTGTCCGCCCTGAAACCGTACATCGACAGCAAGAAGCTCGTCGTGCAGAGCGGACAGACCGGCATGAAGACCGTCTCGACGCCCAAATGGGACGCCGCCACGGCCCAGTCGCGCATGGATAACCTGCTCAGCGCCTACTACACCGGCAAGAAGGTCGATGCGGTCCTGGCGCCCAACGACAATATCGCGGTCGGCATCATCTCGTCCCTGAAAGGCGTCGGCTACGGATCGGGCAACATGCCCCTGCCGGTCGTCACCGGCCAGGATTGTCAGGTGCAATCGGTGAAGTCGATCGTCGCGGGCGAGCAAACCTCGTCGATCTACAAGGATACGCGTGACCTCGCCAAGGTCGTGGTCGGCATGGTGGACGCGCTGCTGACGGGCTCGCAGCCCCAGGTCAACGACACCAAGACCTACGACAACGGCAAGAAGGTCGTGCCCACCTTCCTGCTCAACCCCGTCCTGGTGACCAAGGCGAACTGGAAGTCGGTGCTCATCGACGGTGATTATTACACGATGAAGCAACTCGGCATGTGACCATCTCTCGCGCGCTGGACCGGGGAGCTTCCCCTGCTTCGCCGGCCCGGCGCGCGGGCGCTGGAGTTGAACGGCGGCGCCGTGCTTGGCACCCTCTCGTTGGTGGCGAGGCCCTGCCCGCGCCCACTCGTCTTAGACAGGCGAGACGAGCTCCTGGAGCATCCGGCGGCATCCACTGGAGTCGAATCGTGAAATTTGAAATCTGCATCGATTCCGTCGCTGGCGTCCGCGCCGCCCAGGAGGCGGGCGCCGATCGGGTCGAGCTGTGTGCCGACCTGTTCGAGGGCGGCATCACGCCGTCGCATGGCACCATCCGGCGGGCCCGGGCCGTTGCCAGCATTGGTCTTCAGGTGATCATACGGCCGCGCGGCGGGGATTTCGTCTTCGACGACGACGAGATGGCCTCCATGCTGGTCGATGTCGAGACGGCACGGGCCGAGGGCGCCGACGGCGTCGTCATTGGTGCCCTCACGGCAGAGGGGCTGGTCGACGTCGAGCGGACCCGGGCCATGATGGCCGCCGCCGGCCCCTTGTCGGTGACCTTTCATCGCGCCTTCGACATGACGCCCGACCCCGTCGAGGCGCTCGAGACCTTGATCGACCTCGGTGTCGACCGCATCCTGACCTCGGGCCAGGAGGCGACCTGTCTCGAGGGCCTGCCGTTGATCGCTGATCTGGTGCGGCGGTCAGGGGATCGGGTCATCATCATGCCGGGCGGCGGCATCACGGAGCGCAACGTCGCCCGTATCGTGGCCGAGGCCCAGCCCAAAGAGATCCATTTCGCCGGTCTCCGCCCTGTGATGTCCGGCGCGGCGATCCGGAACGAGCACGTCTTCATGGGCGGCGAACTCCGCCAACCCGAGTGGAGCCGCCTCGAAACCTCTGCATCGCTGGTCGGCTCGGTCCTGCGCAGGGCTGGAGGCCAGCAGTGAGCATCGCGGTCAGAGGCTCGGTCGGCCGAAGATCGACAGAACTCGGGCCCGTGGCTAGGCTTGGTCGGCACCGGTGAACAAATCCGGGCATCGAGGGACGGACATGACAAGGGGAGACGCATCGCGTCGGGCACCGGGACGGCGGCCGCCGTTCTGCGCGGCCTGTCTGCCCCTTCCCTGCAACGGCATCCGCTCTTCCCGGTCTGCGGCGAGGGGTGGCCGTCGTGGAGCCGCACCACGGCCAAGTGCCACTCTCATCTCACTGATCCGATGGAACGGAGCGCCGCGCCGTACCCGAATCCTTGGCACTCGGCCACGGCCGTCGCCCACGCCAAACCTCTTCCATTGCCACTCCAACGAGGACCTTGTCGCATGAGCAGCCTCTTCTCCGACCTGTCGCCGATTCGCTACGAAGGTCCGGATTCGACCAACCCGCTGGCCTATCGCTGGTACGAGGCGGACCGCGTCGTCCTGGGCAAGCCGCTGAAGGATCATCTGCGACTGACGGTCTGCTACTGGCACAGCCTCGTCATGAACGGGGCCGACGCTTTCGGGGCGCCGACGATCCGCCGACCCTGGATGTCGGGCGAGCCCATGACGGCAGCGCGTGCCAAGGCCGATGCGGCCTTCGACCTCTTCGCCGTGCTCGGTGTGCCGTTCTACTCCTTCCATGACCGCGACATCGCGCCGGAGGGCGAGAGCCTCGCCGAGACGTTGAACAACACGCGCGTCATGGGCGACTATCTCGCCGGCAAGCAGGCGGAGAGCGGTGTCGGCTTGCTCTGGGGCACCGCCAATCTGTTCAGCCATCCACGCTTCATGGCGGGGGCCTCTACCAACCCCGATCCCGACGTTTTCGCCTGGTCGGCCGCCACGGTGAAGACGGCGCTCGACGTCACCCATTCGCTCGGCGGCGCCAATTACGTGATGTGGGGCGGGCGCGAGGGTTACGAGACGCTGCTCAACACCGACATGAAGCGCGAACTCGACCAGATGGGCCGTTTCCTGGCGCTGGTCGTCGACTACAAGCACAAAATCGGCTTCGCGGGACCGATCCTCATCGAGCCGAAACCCAAGGAGCCCACCAAGCACCAGTATGATTTCGATGCTGCCACGGTCTACGGTTTCCTGCGGCATTACGGTCTCGAGAAGGACGTCAAGCTCAACCTCGAAGAGAACCACGCCATCCTGGCCGGCCACACGTTCGAACACGAGATCGCGGTCGCCAATGCCTTCGGCGTTCTGGGTTCGCTCGACATCAACCGCGGCGACCCGCTGCTCGGCTGGGACACGGACCAGTTCCCCAACGACGTGCCGCAACTCACTCTGGCGCTCTACGAGGTGCTGAAAGGCGGCGGGCTGACGACGGGCGGCCTCAACTTTGACGCCAAGATCCGCCGTCAGTCGATTGCGCCCGAAGATCTGGTCCATGCTCATGTCGGCGGCATCGACGTCTGCGCTCGCGCCTTCCTGGCCGCAGCCCGCATGTTGGAGGAGGGGTCGCTCGCGGCGAAGCTTGGCGAGCGCTATGCGGGCTGGGATGATGCGGAGGGACGTGCCATCCTGTCGGGCCAGCGCAGCCTCGAGCAGATTGCCAGTGCCGCCGAGACCCGTGCCATTGACCCACAACCCCGGTCCGGTCGCCAGGAGATGCTGGAGAACATCGTCAATCGCTTCTGACGGGGATCGCGACGGAGCAGGGCGCTCGAACGTGTCGGAACCGCCGAGGCCCGGGTCGCCTCGTGGAGCCCTAAGACCCGAGGCCGACGCCGAGCGGGCTTTCGCCCATTGCGACGGCCTCCTTCGGGCAGGCGACGCCGAGGCTTCGGCTGCGCTGTCCCGCTGTGTCGAGCGCCATCCCGATCATGCCGCTGGATGGCGTCTGCTCGGCGACACTCTGTCAGGCCTCAAGAAATTCGAGGCCGCCCTGGTGTGTTTCGAACGGTCCCGCCGCGGCGCGCCGACGAGCGAAGCCGCACTCCGGGTCGGCACGGTGCTGCAGGCGCTCGGACGCCCCAAGGCGGCCCGCATCGCCTTTGCCGATGCGGCGGCGCTCGACCCGGCCTCGGTTCGGGCCCGTTTCCTCGAAGGCGTAGCGGCACAGGACTCAGGTGATTATGTAGGTGCCGCACAGGCTTACGCCCAAGCTCTCGCGCTCGACGCGACGCTCGGCGAGGCGGCGTTCAACCTCGGCACCGTTCGCCAGGAACTCGGCGACCTCGACGGCGCGCGTCGCGCCTATGCGGCGGCGGCCCGGCTGCGACCGGACGGCTTCGGGCGCGCCGCGCAGGCGTTGAGCGCCGCGTCCACCGGCGAACTATGGCTCGATCTCGGGTCTCTGCGTCGTAGCCTCGATGCCGTCTGAGCGACCGCGCCTCGCGCGGTAGTGTCGCCGGTAGGTACCCGGCGTCGATAAGAGTGTGTGGGCGGTCGCCTCGTAGCGGTCGAGTCCCCTGTTATCAAGCGTGCCGATGTCGAGATCGAGCGGCTCGCGCGGCACCGGAAAGCACTGCGCGACCGGCGTTCCACGCGGCAGCACGCCTTCGAAGCAGGGCTCCGTCCATTGCGCCGGAAAGAGGATGCCCACTTCGCTGAAGCGGTCGGCATCGACGAGCCCGGTCAGCAGTCGGAACGGCAGATCCTCGCGGTTCACCGGATGGGTGGCGAAGAGCGACCAGCCCGGTTCGAGCTCCACGGTCCAGAAGCTGTTGAACTTCACGATGGCACGATCGGCGTGGTGAAAGGGCGAGCCCTCGACTTGCGCGGGCGCGTGAAACGACAAGGGCGAGCGCGGATGCGTGGGGACCGACGGCGTCGGTAGATCCCAGCGCCAGGAGAGCCGGCCGCCCTCGACCGCCACGTCGCAGGGCAGGGGAATGACGAAGCCATGCGCCATGGCGTCGACGAAGGGCGGGCATTGCTTGACGGTGCGGACAGGGCCGCCGTGAAGTTCTGAGGCGGCGCTCCCCGGCATGCTCCGGAGCCAATCGGGCAGCGCGGCCCGCGCCGCGATGGGCGGCGGAATATGGCCGAGGAGGGCCGGATCGCAACGGAAGCGGATTCGCACGGTCGAACTAGCGGTCCGCGAGCGCCAGCTTCGCTCCGAGACCGACGAAAGCCGCTGCGAAGGTGCGGCGCATCCAGGTGAGGACACGCGGGCGCGACAGGATATGTCGGCGGGCCGATCCGGCGAAAGCACCGTAGGCCGCGAAGACGACGAAGGTCATGGCCATGAACACGAGCGACAAACTCAGCATCTCGCCGAGCGCGCCAGCCTGATCGGCGCGCACGAACTGCGGCAGGAAGGCGAAAAAGAAGATCGACAGCTTAGGATTGAGCAGGTTGACGAGGATCGCGGAGACGATGACATCACGATCCGACCGGGGCGCGGCGTCGACATCGATGTGCAGGGCTCCGCGGTCTCGCAGAGTCATGATAGCCATGTAGAGCAGGTAAGCGACGCCGACGAGTTTGAAGCTCTGGAACAGCAGCGCGCTCGTGTGGAGCAAGGCGGCCAGGCCGGTAATGGCGGCCAGCATATGGGGTACGATACCGAGCGTGCAGCCGAAGGCCGCGACGATCGCGGCCCGTGTCCCGCGAGATAGACCCGCGGCGAGCGTCACCAGGACGCCCGTGCCCGGCGACACGACGATCACCAGGCTCGTGATCAGGAACGTCATCGTCATCAGCGATGTCTCCTCATTGTCGCATGAGCCGCAGAGTTGCAGGTCCTGGGTCACCTGTCATGCGCTGTTCGACAGCCAAGCCGGTGGTTCGACCGGCAACGCCCCGCGGCAGGCCGCCTCGACGCAGTCGGCGAGGCTCGCGAACCGGACCTGCCGTCCGCTGAGACCTGGGCCGTAATGGGCGTATTTGCCGGAATTCGTCATGAGCCGCCGGGCATTCGGCGCAATGACCGGCTCACCGATCATGCACCAGCAGGTGTCGGTCAGAAACCCGACTCCGAAGGCGTGGAGATCGGCTACAAGTCCGTCGGCCTCCGCCTTGGCCAGGGTGTCGCGTCCGCAGGTGACCGTCACGCCCGTGCCCGGTGCCTTTCGCCTGCCGCGGCAGAGCTCCGCAAGTCGCCCGAGCTCCGCGGGTGACAGGTGCGGGCTGCCGAGGCAGACGAGGTCGACCTCCGGGTCCGTCGCGTCGTTGAACTGCCGCCAGAGTGCCAGCAGGTCGGCCCGGCTCACCCGCACTTCGGGCAGCCTATCGGGACGACCGAGCGTAGCGGCTTCCGGCGTAATGCCGCCGAGGTGGAACATCGGCGCGGAGGCCGTGGTGGCGTAGGCGGCCCCGAAAGCTTTGAGGTCGTCGAGGCTCGGGCATAGCGCGTCGAGGCCGGTGACGACCGGGATCTGGTCGCGGGCGAGGGCGCCGACTCGGTACCCCAGCAGCGGGTAAAGACTGTCGTCGGCGGGGCTGAGCGGATCCACTGCGACCGCCAGCGTGGCGTGCCGGTTCGCTTCGACCATGCAGCCCGACAGCGGCGCGCGACCCGTCAGGGCAATACAGAGGTCGAGCAGGTCCGGTGTCTTCGCGGTGCGGGCGCCGAGCACGCTATTGGCATAGGCGACGGCGTTCGACTCCGACCAGGCGATCATCTCGCCACGCTTCGGTGGAGACTCGAGCACATAGGGCGCGCAGGTGAAAGTCGCTTGTGCCCCCATGGCCACGTAGGCTCGGGCCAAGGAAGTGGCCGGTTCGCCGAGCCTCGGATCGATGCCTTGGCCGCGCCAGCGCCGCTCGTCGACCGAGATGGCGTTGAGCGTGGTCGGCACGACGACCCGTCCGCCTGCCTCGCGCATCTCTTCGGCGAAGCGGAGGCCGGCCGGTCCCGTATAGATGCAGCCGTCGATGTGGACCCGCGTGACGTCGACGAGGGCGGTAGCGCCCGACAAGGCGAGCGTCCGAAGCACGATGCGTAGCGCGGTCTGGGCCGCCACGCCGGCTTCGCCTGCCAGCATCGCGCGGTCCTGGTCTGTCAGGATATGGTCGGAGAGTGCCGGCAGGGTAGACGCCGTGTCGCCGGAGGTCATTAACCTGCCGTCGATCGTCAGCTTGCCATTCTCGACAGCGGCGTGAGACGCGCTTGCGAGACTCGCGAACCGGCGCCCCACGCTGAGCACCGGGATCGACTGGCCGAACATTTCCTCCGCGACGATCACGCCGAGCGTCAGCACGTCATCCGCCGCCTCGAAGACCAGAGCGGCGGGTGCCCTGCCGTTCATCAGCAATTCGAGCAAGACGACACTGCCCGAGCAGGAGCCCCGCCCCCTCGGTAACGCCAGCACGGTCCCGGCGATGTTACGGCCGCTCAGCGGATGGTGCCGATCGATGACCTCGCCGGTCTCGGGGTTCACCCCGCCCCAGAAGCTCAGCCCCGTGTCGCTCCACAGCACGGGGCCTCCACCCACGCCACCGACAAGACTGCATCCATCAGGCATCGTGTTCCGACTCGTTCCGTCCCGCTTCGGATGCAGCGACACGTCAAGCCGGGGCCGCTCCTCGGCGTCAGGGCCGCATCATGGTCCGGGCCACGGCATCGCGCCAGCCCGCGATCTTTGCGTCGCGCTTTGCCGGCTCCATGGTGGGCGTAAACCGGCGCTCCAGCTTCCACATGCGGCCGAACTCCTCCGGAGCCGGATACAGCCCGGACTGTAGTCCGGCGAGATAGCCGGCTCCCAGTGCCGTCGTCTCCAGGACGACCGGCCGATCGACCGGCGCATCGATCATGTCGGCGACGCTCTGCATCGTATAGTCGCTGGCGCTCATTCCGCCATCGGCGCGGATCACGGCGGCGCGTGCGGCGGCACTGTCGTCGTCGGCCCGCATGGCCGTGACGAGATCGAGCGTCTGGAGGGCGGTGCTCTCCAGCGCCGCGCGGGCGATCTCGCGCCGGCCGGAGCCTCGCGTGAGGCCCGTGATGGTGCCGCGGGCGTCGGCGTCCCAATGCGGCGCCCCAAGACCCACGAAGGCCGGAACGAGATAGACGGGCTGGTCGGGATCGCTGTCGGCCGCGAGATCGCCGGTCTCGGCCGAGGAGCGCACGAGATGCAGCCCGTCGCGCAGCCATTGCACCGTGGCGCCGGCCGAGAAGATCGAGCCCTCGAGTGCATAGGTCCGCTGTCCCCCGAGCTGATAGGCAACGGTGGTGAGGAGGCGATGGGTCGAGCGCACCGGCTCGGCGCCGGTGTTGAGCAGCACGAAGGCGCCGGTCCCGAATGTGGCCTTGACCATGCCGGGCGCGAAACAGGCCTGGCCGATCAGCGCCGCCTGCTGGTCTCCCGCGATGCCGCGAATGGGGAGGGCGCGCCCGAACTGGCGCGGCTCGGTGGTACCGAACTCGGCGGCGCAGTCGCGAACCTCGGGCAGCAGGGTCGATGGTACGCGGAACAGCCTGCAGAGGTCCTCGTCCCATCCGCCGCTGCGAATGTCGTAGAGCGCGGTGCGCGAGGCATTGGTGGCATCCGTGGCGTGGACCCGGCCGCCGGTGAGGTGCCACAGGAGGTAGCTGTCGACGGTGCCGAACTGCAATTCGCCGCGCTCGGCCCGTGCCCGCGCGCCCTCGACATGGTCGAGGATCCAGGCCGCCTTGGTGGCCGAGAAATAGGGGTCGAGAAGGAGGCCGGCGCGCTCCTGCACGAGATCCTCGGCGCCGTCGCGCTTCAGATCGGCGCAAGTCGAGGCGGTCCGCCGGTCCTGCCACACAATGGCGCGATGGATGGCTTCGCCCGTGCGGCGATCCCAGACGAGGGCGGTCTCGCGCTGGTTGGCGATGCCGAGCGCCACGATCTGGAACCCGGCCTCTTCCGCGCGGGCCATGGCGATGCGGGCGGTTGAGAGCGCGGTGCGCAGCAGGTCCTTGGGGTCGTGCTCGACCCAGCCGGGACGGGGAAAGTGCTGCGGGAACTCCTCCTGCGCCGACGCCACCGGAATGGCATCTGGCCCGAACGCGATGGCGCGGGTCGAGGTCGTGCCTTGGTCGATGACGAGGATGGCGCCGGGCATGGGAAGACTCGTTAAGGAGTAGAACGCGCGGTCCTTCTTCCGCATGGCGGGAGAAGGTTCCGGCAGGGCGGACGAGGGGACAGGGAGCGCCTGGGTCCCTCATCCGACCCGACGTCGTCGGGCCACCTTCTCCCGATTTCACAGGAGAAGGGCAGGCCTCGTCAGGACTTCTTGGGCGGGGTCGAGGGCCAGGACTTGATCAGGGCGTCGTAGTCGACCGTCTCGCCCTGCGGCTTCTCGTTGGCGAGCTTGCGCTGCGGCGCGAGATTGCCGTCCTTCTCGGATTTGGCGAACCAGTATTCGGCCGTCTCTTCCTTGTTCATCTTCGGGCCGTACTTGCCCTGCACGCCGGATTTCTCCAGGCGCGCCATGATGGCGTCCTGGTCGCGGGCGAGGCCGTCCATCGCCGCCTGCGGGGTCACCTGGCCCGAGATGGCATTGGCGATATTCTGCCACCACACCTGGGACATCTTGGCGTAATCGGGCACGTTCACGCCGGTGGGTGTCCACTGCTTTCGGGCCGGGCTGCGATAGAACTCGACGAGGCCGCCGACCTTCGGCGCCAGTTCCGTCATGGCGGGATGCCACACGTCGGACTCGCGGATCAGGTGAAGCGTCTTCAACGCCTTCTTCAACGATACCGTCTTCGACGTGCAGAACTGGGCGTAGAGCCAGCCCGCCTTCACGTGCTCGATCGGCGCATATTTCAGCATGGTCCAGCAGCCGACGTCCTGGTAGCCGAGCTTCATGCCCTCCTTCCAGTAGGCGCCATGCGGCGAGGGAGCCATGCGCCACTTCGGCGTGCCGTCCTCGTTCATCACCGGGCCGGGCTGACGCGCCGAGTCGGTGAAGGCCGAATACCAGAAGATCTGCTGGGCGATGTGACCCTGGCCGACCACCGGGCCCGACTCGAGGAAGTCCATGCCGGCGGCTTCCGGCGGCGCGTACTTCTTCAGCCACTCGATATACTTGGTCAGCGCGTAGACGGCCGCCGGCCCGTTGGCGTCGCCGCCGCGGGTGATGGAGGAGCCGACCGGGATGCCGTTCTCGGCGCGGATACCCCATTCGTCGACGGGCTTGCCGTTCGGGAGGCCGCGGTCGCCGGCGCCGGCCATCGACAGCCAGGCATCGGTGAAGCGCCAGCCGAGCGACGGATCCTTCTTGCCATAGTCCATGTGGCCATAGACCTTCTGGCCATCGATTTCCTTCACGTCGTTGGTGAAGAAGTCCGCGATGTCCTCGTAGGCCGACCAGTTGACCGGCACGCCGAGTTCGTAGCCGTACTTGGCCTTGAACTTCGCCTTCAGCTCGGGCATCTGGAACCAGTCGTGGCGGAACCAGTAGAGATTGGCGAACTGCTGGTCGGGCAGCTGGTAGAGCTTGCCGTCCGTGAAGGTGCCGAAACTCAGGCCCATGAAATCGTTGAGGTCGAGCGTCGGGCTCGTCACGTCCTTGCCCGAGCCGGCCATGAAGTCGGTCAGCGAGCCTTCGACGATGTCGTTGTAGCGCGGGTGGGTGCCGATGAAGTCGGAATCGTTCATCCAAAAATCGTAGATCGGGCGGCCCGACTGCATCTCCACGCCGATCTTATCGACGAGGGCGCCCTCGTCCATGATGTCGTGACGGACCTCGATGCCGGTGATCTCGGCGAAGGCCTTGGTGAGCACCTGGGACTCGTAATCGTGGACCTTGAGGCTCTCCGACACGCAGGAGAGCTTGAGCCCGGCGAAGGGCTTGGCAGCCTCGGTGAACCACTTCATCTCGGCCAGCGCCTCGTCTTTCGACAGGGTCGACGGGCTGAACTCGGTCTCGACCCAGCGTTGGGCGGCGTCGGCCTTCTGCGCCATGGACGGGGTTGGGGCGACGCCGGCTGCGGCGGCGACGCCCGCAGCGGCGGTTCCCTTCAGGACTGTACGGCGATTGAACATGGACTTCCTCCCGTTAGGCCGGATGCGGACATCGCTCCGGTTTCTTTTGGTCTTGGCGCACCGTGCCGCCCGAGGCGGCCCGGTCGCGTCCCCGCGTCAGGCGAAGCGGAACAGGGTAGCGGCCACGATCAATGCGATGGCGGCCGGGTAAAGGAAATTCTCTCCCCCGAGGCGGATGAAGCCGAGGAAGATGAAGGCCGCGGCGAGCAGCGACACGAAGAACCGGTCGCCGCGCGTCGTGGCGAAACGCAGGATACCAGGTCGCGGCGTCTCGGGGCGAAGCACCGCCAGCGTGGTCAGGGTGGCGAGCGCCGCCGCGATCAGGGCGAAGAACAGGATGGTCTGCCAGGTCCAGGCCATCCAGGCGATGTGATCGGCGAAACTGTCCATCGCGAAGTCCTCCGATCAGACGCGACCGAGGGCAAAGCCCTTGGCGATGTGGTTGCGCACGAACCAGATCACGACCGCACCGGGGATCATGGTGAGGACGCCGGCGGCGGCGAGGAGGCCCCAATCGAGGCCCGCTGCCGAATAGGCACGCGACATCATGCCGGCCACCGGCTTGGCATTGACGGTCGTCAGCGTCGTGGCAAGCAACTGCTCGACCCAGGAGAACATGAAGCAGAAGAAGGCCGCCACCCCGATGCCGTTGGCGATCAGCGGCAGGAAGATCTTCACGAAGAAGCGCGGGAAGGAATAGCCGTCGATCGCCGCCGTTTCATCGATCTCGCGCGGCACGCCGGAAATGAACCCTTCGAGAATCCACACTGCCAGGGGCACGTTGAACAGGCAGTGGGCCAGGGCTACGGCCCAGATCGAGTCGAAAAGTCCTGTCGCCGAATAAAGGTTGAAGAACGGCATGGCGTAGACGGCCGGCGGCGCCATGAGGTTCGACAGCAGCCAGAAGAACAGGGGCTTGTCACCGACGAAGCGGTAGCGGCTGAACGCATAGGCGGCGGGCAGGGCCACCGTCACTGAGACGATCGTGTTCAGGCCGACATAGAGGATCGAATTGACGAAACTCGCGTGCCAGTCCGGATCGATGAAGATCCGGCGGTAGTTCTCGAGCGTCGGATGCTGTGGCCACAGGCTCAGGCCGGACAGGATATCGGTGTTCGTCTTGAAGCTGACGTTGACGAGCCAGTAGATCGGCACGAACAGGAACACGAGATAGAGCGACATGCCGATGGAGCGCCCCATGGGCCGCCGCACGGCCGGAGCGGCGGCCGTCGCCGGGGACGCCATCGCGCCCGAGAGGACGGACGAACTCATGCGACATCCTTTTGGTCAGCGTGGGTCGTGTAGGTGAAGAAGATCCAGCAGACCGTCAGCGTGATCAGATTATAGACCAGCGAATAGGCGGCGGCATTGCCGAGATCGACCTGGCCCAGCGCCATCTTCACGAGATCAATCGATAGGAAGCTCGTGGCCTCGCCCGGTCCGCCGCCCGTCACCGTGAAAGGCTCGGTGTAGATCATGAACGAGCCCATGAAGCGCAGCAGCACGCCGATGACCAGCACCTTGCGCAGTTTCGGCAGTTCGATGTTGCGAAACACGCTCCAGCGGTTGGCGCCGTCGATGCGGGCCGCCTGATAATAGGCATCCGGGATGGCCTTCAGGCCCGCGTAGCAGAGCAGGGCCAGCATCGAGGTCCAGTGCCACACGTCCATGACGATGATGACGAACCAGGCCGAGGCAGCGTCCTGCGTGACGTTGAAGGGCACGCCGGCCCGGGAGAGGCCGGCTCCGAGGAGACCGATGTCGGTGCGGGCGAAGAGTTGCCAGATCACCCCGACGACGCTGAAGGGGATGAGCAGGGGCAGGGCGATGAGCACCAAAGTGGCGCCGACCCGCCAGCCGGTCTTCGGGATGCAGAGCGATACCCCGATGCCGAGAGGCACCTCGATGGCGAGGACCACGGCCGAGAAGGTGAGATTGCGCAGCAGAGCGCCCTGGAAGCGCTGGCCCACCGCGGTGCTGGGGTCGAGCAGGTTCTGGAACCAGCCGACTCCGTTCCAGAAGAAGTTGTTCTGGCCCATCGTGTCCTGGAAGGAATAGTTCACCACCGTCATCATCGGGATGAGCGAGGAGAACAGCACGACGATCAGCACCGGCACGACGAAGAGCCAAGCGCGGTTGTCCCAGACGCGGGTGTCCATCAGGCGGCCCTCCCCGCGGCGAGGCTCTGGCCGGCGACGCGGCGCTCATCGACGTAGACATGGGTCTTCGCAGGGTCGAGCCTCAGCCGTGCGGCGCCGAGTTCGACGCCCATGCCGGGAGGCACGGTCGCCACCACGCTCTGGGCGCCGTCGCCGCCGAGGCTCACATGGGCCAGCAGCTTGCGGCCGAGATCGTCGATGCGCTTCACCGTCACGGGCAGGCCCTGGCCCTCGGTCAGAGTGGCATAATCGGGACGGATGCCGAGCTTCACCGCCTGGCCGCCCTTTAGGCTCGGATAGGCGGCGCCAAGCGGGATGACATGGCCGTCGACCCGCGCTTCGGTGCCGGCGATCTCGCCGCGCAGCAGGTTCATCCCGGGCGAGCCGATGAAATAGCCGACGAACGTGTGTTCGGGGCGCTCGAAGAGTTCCGCCGGCGTGCCGATCTGCACGGTGCGACCGTCGTTCATCACCACGACCTTGTCGGCGAAGGTCAGCGCTTCGACCTGGTCGTGGGTGACATAGATCATCAGGAGGTCGAGGGCGCGGTGGACGGCCTTCAGCTTCGAGCGCAACTCCCATTTCAGCGCCGGATCGATGACGGTGAGGGGCTCGTCGAAAAGGACGGCGGACACGTCCGAGCGGACGAGGCCGCGCCCGAGCGAGATCTTCTGTTTGGCGTCGGCCGTGAGGCCCCGGGCGCGGCGCTTGAGGTCGGGCGTGAGATCGAGCATGGCGGCGATCTCGGCCACGCGCGCGTCGATCAGAGACCGCGCCATGCCACGATTCTTCAGCGGGAAGGCGAGGTTCTCCGCCACCGTCATCGTGTCGTAGATGACGGGAAACTGGAAAACCTGGGCGATGTTGCGCTGCTCGGTCGGCAGGCGCGTCACGTCACGCTCGCCGAAGAGCAGGCGGCCGTGCGACGGGATCACGAGGCCCGAGATGATGTTGAGCAGGGTGGTCTTGCCGCAGCCCGAGGGACCCAGCAGCGCATAGGCCTTGCCCGACTCCCACACATGGTGGACGGGTTTCAAGGCATAGTCGGCGTCACTCTTCGGCGCGCTACTGTAAGCGTGGCCGATGCCGTCGAGGGTGATGTCGGTCATGAAACGGCTCCCTCAGGCCGGCACGGTGGTGCGAGCGGCGAAGCCGGACTGCAACGCGGCCGGGCCGGCAATGCGGTGGCCACCGGGACCGAACACGTAGGCGCGTGCGAGATCGAGCCGCGCCTCGACCCGGTCACCCGGCTCGAAGGCGTGAACCCCGGCGACGAGGCAGACGAAGGTGCCGAGCCCGGCATCGGTCGAGACGTGGACGAAGCTCTCGGAGCCGTTGATCTCGGTGACCGATACGGTGCCGGGGAAAGAGACGACGGCGGCCCTCTGGTGGTCGGCGCCGGTGCCGGCGACCGACACGGCGTCGGCGCGGAACGCCAGCGTCGAGGCGCCGTCGGGCAGGGACGCCAGCGCCTCGCCCACGGGCAGGCGGGTCCCGTCGGCGAGGCTAACGGCACCCTTGGCGACCGTCAGCGCCAGTTCGTTCAGCGGCGGATCGGAAAAGACCCGGGCGGCCTCCAGATTGTCGGGATTGCGGTAGAGAGCCGCCGTGGGGCCGACCTGGGTGATCCGCCCTTCGCACAGGGTCGCGGTACGGCCGCGGAGCAGCAGCGCCTCTGTCGGCTCGGTCGTGGCATAGACCAGGATGGCGCCCGTCTCGGCGAAGATACGGGGTAATTCCTCGCGCAATTCCTCGCGTAGCTTGTAATCTAGGTTGGCGAGGGGCTCGTCGAGCAGGACGAGCTTCGCCTGCTTGACCAGGGCGCGGGCCAGGGCGGTGCGCTGCTGCTGGCCGCCCGAGAGCTGGGCGGGGGTGCGCTTCAGCATGGGCTCAAGCCGCATCAGCTTGGCGGCGCGGGCGACGCGGCTCTCGATCTCTGAGCGGGGCAGGCCCTGAACGCGCAGCGGCGAGGCGATATTCTCGTAGACCGACAGCGTCGGGTAATTGACGAACTGCTGATACACCATGGCGACCGAGCGGTTCTTGACGCCGACGCCCGTGACGTCGCGGCCGTCCTCGACGATGCGGCCCGAAGTCGGGCGATCGAGACCCGCCATGAGGCGCATCAGCGTGGTCTTGCCGCTCAGCGTCGGGCCGAGCAGGACGTTCATGGAGCCGGTTTCGAGGTCGAGCGACGCATCGGCGATGAAGGTCTCGTCGCCGCGCTTATAGCCGATCCGGTCGAGCACGAGGCTCAAGAGCGGGATCCCCCGGTGTGTCTGGGGCTTGGGCACTGCATCCATCGTCCTCCCGGCGCGGCACCTTGCTCGGCGCTCGTCGTTCCACGCAGGGAAGGTATGTCGAAGGTGGAAGGGCTGGCAAGCGAATAAAACGAAGGCTGGAACGAAAATCGATGCAGTCTCGCGCCACCCCGAATGAGGTGTATCATCGGTGCGCGAGGCAGTGCGGAGGGGGAAATGCAGACGAGCCGGCGTCGTGATCGCCCCTCTGCCGTGTTCCTGATGATGGCATCTCCGGTCGGTGCGCTGACGCTGGCGGCGAGCGAGCGCGGGCTCGCGGCAGTCCTTTGGGAAAGGGACGACCCGGGTCGCGTACCGCTCGACCTCGTCGGCGCGGACCCCGGGCATCCCGTGTTGCGCGAGGCGGAGCGGCAGATCGCGGCCTATTTTGCCGGGCGGTTGCAGAGCTTCACGCTGCCGCTCGACTTCAATGGCACTGAGTTTCAGAGGCGCGTCTGGTGCGAACTCCTGCGCATCCCTTTCGGCGAGACCCGAAGCTATGGGCAGATCGCGCGGGCGCTCGGCGATCCCAACCTGATGCGCGCCGTCGGTGCCGCCAACGGGCGCAACCCCATCTCGATCGTGGCGCCCTGTCACCATGTGGTCGGTGCCGCGGGCCAGCTCAAGGGCTTTGCCGGCGGGCTCGAGGCGAAGCGGTTGCTGCTCGAGCTGGAGGGGGCGGGGCAGGGTAATCTGTTCGGAGCCGATCGAAGCCCGTGAGGTTGGGCTCCCAAGCCGAGGGCCGGCGCTCGCCGCGCTCCGGCCTTGGTCGGAGCGAAGACTTCGCCTGCGTCGGTCAGGGCTTCGGGCCCACGTGGCCCACCGCGGGTAGGACGGGCCATGATGATGGACGATGACGAGAACGACCTTCGCCCCTTCGCCGCGGCTTCCTGCCTCGCGCATGAGCGCGACGATGACACTCTCGGCTTTGCTCGGCCTTCAGTGTCGCGGAGCGGCCAGCGGAACGCGTCCGCCAGGCTGCTGCCAGACCGACCCCTGCCGGCCTACGCCTACCTCCCCGGCCGCTTTCCCCACCCGGTCCGCGACCCCCGCGGGCACAGCTTCGGCAGCGCAGGCACGGAGACGGCCGATCCCGACGCTTTCGCGAGGGGTATGGACCTCTTCAACCAGGGTTATTACTGGGAAGCCCACGAAGCCTGGGAGGCGCTGTGGCGGATGGCCCGGCGAGGAACTGCGGACCATGATCTTCTGCAAGGCCTCATCCTGCTGGCGGCTACGGGCGTGAAACTGCGCGAGGGTAAGTCGACGGCTGCCCGCCGGCACGGCTTCCGTGCTGCATCCTTCCTCCGCAGAGCCGCTGAAGCCTCGCCGGGCGATCTCGATCCACGGCTGGGTCTGTCGCCGGCCTGTCTCGGCGCTCACGCCGAGGCTGCCGTCGCTCTGGGCGGCGTGGACCATACCCTGGTTGCCTTCGAGTTCGAATTGGGTCGGCAGCAAGCATCCTGAGCGCGCTGCGCCGGTCGCTTCATCCCTCGTCGCCCTCCACCGGCCCGCCGGCTTCCACCACCTGCACGCCATGGGCGCGGCACAGTTCCGCCGCGGCGGGGGGGAGGCGGTCGGTCACCAGGATGTCGACATCGTCGAGATGGGCGACCCGCACCGGCGCCGAGCGCGCGAACTTGCTCGAATCGGAAACCAGTACCACGCGTCGCGCATGTTCGATGATGGCGCGCGCCGCCTGGACCTCGCGGATGTCGAAGTCGAGCAGCGTGCCGTCGGCGTCGATCGCCGAGGTGCCGATCACAGCCAGATCGACGCGGAACTGTGCGATCACCGCCTCGGATTGCGAACCCACGATGCCGCCGTCGCTGCGGCGCACGCTGCCCCCCGTTACCACGACCTCGACGCCGGGATGGCGGTAGAGCTCCGCCGCCACCTGCAGGCTGTTGGTGATGACGAGCAGGCCGGAATGGCCGCTGAGCGCCCGCGCCACCTCCTCGGTGGTGGTGCCGATCGTGACGAAGACCGAGGAATGGTCGGGCACGAGCCGGGCCGCCGCCTCGCCGATTAGTCGCTTGTGGGGACCGGCGATCAGCTTCCGCGCCTCATAGGCGAGGTTGACCACGCCCGACGCCACCATGGCGCCGCCATGGATCCGCACCACCATCTGTGCGTCCGACAGGTCGTTGAGGTCGCGCCGGATCGTCTGCGGCGTCACGGCGAAATGCGCCGCCAGATCCTCGACCGTGACGCGACCCTTCTCCCGCAGCCAGTCGACGATCTCGACCTGCCGTCGCGTCGGCGGCCTGGCGCTCTGAAGGCTCACCGGCGAACTCACGCCGGCAGGCTAAAGTTGAAGGCGAGCGAGATGCGCGTGCCCGTCCCACGGTAGGGCCGGACCTGGTGCAGAAGCCAGGAGGGGAAGAGGATCAGAAGGCCCGGCTTGGGACGGATGGTCTCGGCACCGCCCACCGAGCCGCCGTCGCCGGTGAATTTCAGTTGCGGCGCATACATGCCGGGGCCGGGGCCGCGAGGATCGAGCATCTCGAACTCGCCGCCGAGCGACGGATCGGCGGCGCAACCGCCATCCTCGACATAATAGGTGCCGGACCAGAAGGCCCCGGCATGATAATGCGCCACATTGGCGTGGCCGGCCGTGTTGACGTTGGCCCAGGCCGAGACTTTCCAGGCGGGCCGAATCGGCTGCCCGGCGCGGTCTGCGGTGAGCTGGGCCGCCACGCCCTTGGCGAGCTCGATGATCTCAGCCACCGCGGGCCCGCCCCAATCCATGATGTCTCGGTCCGAGTGCCAGCCCCCGGCGTTGGAGGCCTGGATCGAGGGGTGCCGGTCGCGGCGCTCCAGGACCGCCGCCGACAGCGCCGCATTGATGCGCGCAGCCTCCGGCACTTCCAGCGCCGCCACGGGCGTGGCGAAGAGCCCCCGAACCGCCAGATTGAGCCGTGTCGCCATCGTCGCCTCCCGACCAAAGCCGCGCGATGTCGGCTTGCGGGAACCGTAACTCATCGCGGCAGGGCGCGACACCGCGCCTTCGCCTTTCGCTTCGACGTTCATTGTGATCGCTTGAAGGGGTTCTGTTTTCGTTTATTCTCTCCGGCGGAGACGGGGACGCCGTCCCGGGGAGGACAGCCTTGGACAAGACCTATGATCTCGTCGTCATCGGCGGGGGCGTGAACGGTTGCGGCATCGCGCGCGATGCGGTGGGCCGGGGCTTCTCGGTCCTCCTCTGCGAGCAGAACGATCTCGCCAGCGGCACCTCCTCGGCGGCCACCAAGCTCATCCATGGCGGTTTGCGCTATCTCGAACATCGCGAGTTCCGCCTCGTGCGCGAAGCTCTGATGGAGCGCGAGGTGCTGTGGGGCATCGCGCCCCACATCATCTGGCCGCTGCGCTTCGTCCTGCCCTACCAGAAGGGCCTGCGCCCGGCCTGGCTGCTACGGCTCGGCCTATTTCTCTACGATCATCTCGGCGGCCGGAAGCGCCTCCCGGCGACGCGAACGCTCGACCTGCGCAAGGATGAGTCAGGGCGCCCCCTAAAACCCGGCCTGTTCCGCCTCGGCTTCGAATATTCGGACTGCTGGGTGGAAGATTCCCGCCTCGTCGCGCTGAATGCGCGCGATGCCGCCGATCGTGGTGCGACGATCCTCACCCGCACCCGCGCCATCAACGCGGTCCGCGGCCCCGAAGACTGGACCGTCACGCTGCAGGATCGCGCCACGCGCGGCACGCAGGACGTGCGCGCCCGCATGGTGGTCAATGCCGCGGGTCCCTGGGTCGGGCAGGTGCTCAATGCCACGCTGGGCCAGAACACCGCCGCCAAGGTCCGCCTGGTGCAGGGCTCGCATATCGTGGTGCGAAAGCTCTACGGCCACGACCGGTGCTATTTCTTCCAAAACCCCGACGGGCGCATCTTCTTCGCTATTCCCTACGAGACGGATTTTACCCTGATCGGCACGACCGACCGGGATTACGAGGGCGATCCTGCCGACGTGCGGGCCACTCCCGAGGAGATCGACTACATCTGCGACTCGGCGTCCGAATATTTCGCCAGACCTGTCACTCTCGCCGATGTCGTGTGGAGCTATTCGGGCGTGCGACCGCTCTACGACAAGGGCGACGGTGCTGCCCAGGCGGCGACGCGCGACTATGTGCTCGACCTCGATGCCGGCGCGGGCCGGGCTCCCTTGCTCAGCGTCTTCGGCGGCAAGCTCACAACCTATCGCAAGCTGGCTGAGCATGCCCTGGCCCTAATGGCACCACACCTCCCGCCCGTGGCAGCGCAGGGGCAGGGCGCCGGCTGGACCGGGCGCGACAGGCTGCCGGGCGGGGACTTCCCCATCGACGGCTTCGACGCGCTGGTGGCCGAGATCCGACGCGGCTGGCCCTTCCTCGAGGTCGGCCACGCCCGCCGCCTCGTGCGCCACTACGGTACCCTGGCCCGAACCATCCTCGGCGACGCGAAAACTCCGTCCGATCTCGGCCGCGACTTCGGTGCCACGCTCACCGAGGCCGAGGTCGATCACCTCGTCGGGCGCGAATGGGCGCGCTCGGCCACCGACATCGCCTGGCGCCGGACCAAGCTCGGCCTGCGCCTGACACCCGCGCAGATGGAAGTGCTGGATCTGGCCGTGGCCGCAAAGAGCGATCTGACGCTATCTATCCCGGACCGTCAGGCTCACCGCGCCTGATCCCGCAGCGACTCTCGCCCGTCGTTGCGACGAGCGTCGCGACGAAGCAACCCAGCCGCCGCTCTCAGAAGAGTTTGCAGCTGACGAACTGGGTCGCCCTGGGCTCACGACACGCCTGGGTTGCTCCGCTGCGGTCTCAACGCCGGTGGACGTCCGCTCAGCTGAAGCCCGTCACTGGGCGCGAGGTGCCGCTTGAAGGTGGTCGAGCATCTGCATCGCAGAGTCGGCACAGGTCTTCGTCGTCTCCTCCTCGGCACATTTCACCTCGACGTGCAGATCGCCGCGCTGGAGATCGATGTGGGCGCCTCGCGGCGGGGGAGGCGGCGGCACGCGACGGCCGTCCGGGCCGCGATCGGCCATCATGCTCGGTCCACCGGGACCGCCGGGGAGAGGGGCTGCCGCGCGCGGTCCACCGGGGGGCGGAGGCGGCACCATGCCGTCTTCATCCGGAGCCGGTGCGCTGGCGACCGGGGGCGTGGCCTGAGCCATGCCGGCTGGCGCCGGGGCGGCGCGCTGCGCCAGAACGGACCCCGTCATGAGAGCAAGGGCGAGGCTCGAAGCGAGTAGGACTTTCATCTCAATCTCCGTCTGGCATCCTGCGATGCCGGGGTGTCTCGTGAAGCGTGAGCGGCTGCCGCCCGGAGGTCGCTTCCGATGACGCCGTTCTAGAAGAAGGCCCGGGAACCCAGCCTGACTCCCGCCATTCAGCTTCGGTTTACGGCAGTGGCGTACCGCGACAGGGTCGAACGGTGAGCCGCGCCCCATGAGAATCCTGCTGGTCGAAGACGACCGATCGCTGTCCGACGCCGTGGCGCGCCATCTGCGGAGCGAGAACTTCGTCGTAGACGTCGCCGAGAACGGCGAGGACGGGCAGCACATGGGCGAGACCGAGCGGCTCGACGCCGTGGTGCTCGACCTCGGCCTGCCCCTCAAGGACGGCGCTTCCGTGCTGCGGGCCTGGCGGCAGGCCGGTCACACGTTTCCGGTGCTGATCCTCACGGCGCGGGACAACTGGTCCGATAAGGTCGCAGGCTTCAAGGCTGGCGCCGACGATTACCTCGTCAAACCGTTTCGGGTCGAGGAGCTCGTGCTGCGGCTCCGCGCCATGGTGCGGCGGGCGGCCGGCCATGCGGCCACCCGCATCGACTGCGGCCCGCTCTCCTTCGATGCGCAGGTCGGGACTTTCGAACTCGACGGGTTGCCGCTGCGCCTGACGGCGCTCGAATGGCGCGTCCTCGCCTGCCTCACACTACGTACCGGGCACGTCGTCGAGCGACTCGACCTTTTGGAGCGGGTCTACGACGGCGATGCCGACGTGGAGTCGAATTCGGTCGAGGTCATCATCGCCCGGCTGAGGCGCAAGATCGGGCCGACGCTGATCAAGACGATCCGGGGCAGGGGCTATAGCCTGTCGGCGGAGCCGGCGTGACGCCTCCACCCCGTCGCCGGATCGGGGCGCGCTGGATTCCGTCTTCGCTCGGCCGCCGGCTGCTGCTCGGTGCCGGACTCGGGATCGTCCTGGCCCTGGTGCTGACCGGGGTCGCCATGGAGGTGGCGCTGCGCCGCTTCGTCCAGGCGCAGGTGGACGGGCGCGTCGACGGTCAACTCATCACCGTGACGGATGCCCTGCGGCCGCGGCCCGACGGCGGCATCGGCCTCGAGCGCTCGGTCGATGGTCCACCCTACGATCGCCCGCGGTCGGGTTGGTACTGGCAGGTGCTGGCCCGCGATCCGGTGCTCCGGTCGCGGTCGCTCGGACCCGAGCCTCTCGAGGTCGGGCCATCCGAGGAGCGAGGCCCCCCCGGTGCGCCGATGACCGCCACCGGCATCGGGCCGGGCGACGAGCCACTGCGGGTTCGGCTGCGCCGCGTCCGGGTCGGCTCCGCTGACGTGACCGTCGTGGCCACGGCGCCCGAGCGAGCCATCGACGGGCCTTTGCGCGACGTTATCACGCCCGTCGCTCTGATCCTCGCCCTGCTCGGGGCGGGGTTGCTGGGTGGCGTGCTGCTGCAGGTCAGGCTCGGGCTGCGCCCCTTGGGCCGGCTGCGCGATGCCTTGGTGCTCGTCCGATCCGGACGGGTAGAGCGCGTCACCGGTCCCCAACCCCACGAGGTACGACCCCTCGTCGACGAGCTCAATCTCCTGCTCGACGAGAACCGCGCCAATCTCGAACGGGCCCGTCGCAACGTGGCCAATCTCGCCCATGGCCTCAAGACACCGCTGGCCACACTGGCGCTGGCCTTCGGCGAGTGCGGCAGCGTTCCCGAAGCGCAGCTTCGTCCGCTGGTCGACCGCATGGACCGGCTGATCCGTCACCATCTGGCCCGCGCCCGCGCCGCCGCCCTCGGAGGGTCGAACCGCGCCCGCGCCTCGCTGCGAGAGGCCGTGGAGGGCCATGTGACGGTCTTTTCAAAGCTCTATGCCGACAAGGGCCTCGTCTTCGACCTGCGGCTCGACCCGGCGCTCGCGGTCGCGGTCGAAGCCCAGGATCTCGACGAGCTGCTCGGCAACCTCCTCGACAATGCCGCCCAATGGGCGCGATCGCGCATTGCGGTGACCGGGGAGACGCGATCCCGGCGCATCATCCTCGACGTCGAGGACGACGGCCCCGGCGTTCCGGCGGACCGCGTGACCGATATGCTGAAGCCGGGCCGGCGCATCGACGAGAGTGCGCCGGGCCATGGCTTCGGCCTGCCGATCACGCGAGAGCTCGTCGAGCTCTACGGAGGTTCGCTGTCGCTGTCGCGCTCCGCCGAAGGAGGGCTCAAGGCGACGCTGGATCTTCCAGCCGCCGCGTGAGTCTGGCGCGCCGTCGCCCGAAATCCCTGCGGGATCGGGGCGGGACGGTGTAGGAGGGGCGCCGATAGGCCCGCAACAACAGGACGACGCCCGCCGTGAAGCTGACGCAGCTCACCCACCACGATCTCGACGGCTACGGTGCCGCGACCGTCGTTGCCGCCCGTGCCGATGCCGATCGGGTCGTCCATGTGGCGCGCTATTCGGACGTCGGCCCGGTGGTGGCGGCCGAACTTCACCGCCTCGCCAAGACGGCCGAACCCGAGACCCTGCTGATGACCGACCTCGGTCTCGAGCCGGTGGCGGTGAGTTTCATCAAGGATTTCGTCGAACTGAACGGGCGTCGCGCACCCGACCGGCATCATCGCCTAGTCGTCCTCGACCATCACGCCTCGTCGCTCGATCAGTTGGCCGCGCAAGGCCTGCTCCCGGCCGAGACGCAGGACGAGGCCTGGCCGGGTCTGAAGACCATCGTCACGGGTATCGAATCCGTCGTGGTGATGATCGACGACGGCCGGTGCGCGACGCGGCTCGCCGACGACCATCACGATCTCTACGCTACTCGCGCGGCCGATCCCGCGATCTCCGCCACCCTGGCGACCCTGGTCGAGGCGGTCGATGCGGTGGATCTCTGGAAGAAGGATCGCCCGATCTTCAGCCAGGCGCAGGTGCTCGACGAAGTCTTCTGGGACAATGTCTCGAATTTCGTGCCGCTCGGGCATCCGCTGCATGACCGCTTCGTCGGCGACCTGCTGCTCGGCATGGCGGAGAGACTCGGCACCGGCGCCACCCCGGCCGCCATTGAACGGGAGGCCGGCACGCTTCGCGCGCGGATCGTCGACGCTTTGATGACAGGGCAGCCCGGCGACGATACGGACCAGACGACGCGCATCCGCATCAGCAAGCTCCTGGCCCGCTCGCCCGATCTGTTCGCCCGCCTCCCCGGCGGCGCCAAGCTGGCCTTCGGCCTCGACGCTGGCATGTTCCAGCGCGTGTCGGACGCCATCATGGTCGGTGGCGACGCCAAGCTCGTCATCAACGTCGGTCGCTCCGGATCCATGTCCTTCCGCTCGAACGACGGCTCGGCGCTCGACGCCGCGCGCAAGTTTCGGGGCGGCGGCCATCGCGATGCAGCCGGAGGACGGCTGACCAGCGGCGCCGTGACATCGCTGGCGGACGCCGTCGCTCAGGTCTCCCCCGTCCTGCACCCGCCCGAACCAGACCGCTCTGCGAGCCCCTTCGCGGCGTTGCGCGGATTGAAGGTGTGAGCCGTGAGGCTAATCGTCTTCGCAGCGAAAAGGTCACCAGCTACATGGCGCTGATCTTCAACGCTCGTCCGTCTACACTTCCCTACGCCGAACCAGAGTCAGTTAAACAGGATGTGTTCTCTAGAGCAAGGTAAAGGGCTTATGTCTCAAGCTGAGTCGCCGTCCTGGAAACTGTCCGAAATACGATCGCAGCTCTGACAGAGGAACTTGCAGCCGACCGGAAAGACCGTAGAGTGGCCACAGCTAGTGCTCTGACCCATTCGGGTGATTCACGGCGAGTGTGGATCGTGCGAGTCTGGGCGGCATGTCCCAGACTGTCTCCCTTGTTCTGACCCCGCAGACCCGCGACGCCCTGCGCCGGATCATCG
>JBPBQY010000032.1:0-124526 GCA_050920985.1 Janthinobacterium lividum
TGACCGGGATCGTGCGCGGCTTCTTCGGGCGGCAGACCAGCGACATGCTGTCGGGCTACAAGGCCCTGTCGCGCCGCTTCGTGAAGTCCTTTCCGGCCATGTCGCGCGGCTTCGAGACCGAGACCGAGCTGACCGTACACGCTCTGGAAATGCGCATGCCGATGACGGAGATTTCGGCTCCCTACAAGGAGCGTCCCGAGGGGTCGACGAGCAAGTTGCGGACATTCCGCGACGGTTGGCGCATCCTGATGTTGATCTCGCGGCTGATCAAGGACGAGCGGCCGTTGGCGTTCTTCGCATCCCTCGGCGGTCTGTTCGCGCTGACGGGACTGTTGCTCGGGTTGCGGATCGTCGCGGAATACTTCGAAACGGGGTTGGTGCTCCGGATGCCGACTGCGGTTCTGAGCGTCGGGTTCATCGTCGTCGCCGCGCTCAGCATCTTCGCCGGGCTGATCCTCGATGTCGTGACGAAAGCGAGACAGGAGCTGAAGCGCTTGACCTATCTCTCGATCGCCCATCACTGAGACCCGACGTGCACGCCACCTCCGCTTCCCGCCGCCCTCGACTGCTGCAGTTCCTGCGGTTCTGTGTCGTCGGGGCGGTCGGATTTATCGTCGATGCGGGAGTGCTGCTGATCGAAGTGCACGCCTTCCATGTCGATCCGATCTGGGGTCGGCTGGTCTCCTTCGCCATCGCGGTTCTGACGACGTTCGAGTTCAACCGTCGTTGGGCCTTCAAGCAACGGGGTGGTCGGCCCTACCTGACGTCGCTGGCGAGCTACCTGGGCGTCCAGGGCCTCGGATTCGCCTGTAATTTCAGCCTCTACACGCTGCTCTACCTCGCTCTGCCGCCCGGCTACAACGCGCCGCTGTTCTGCCTCGCCATCGCGTCTCTTGTCGCCCTCTTGGTCAACTACGCCGGAGCGAGCCTTGTCGTCTTCCGGACCAAGGGCGCGCAGGCCAGCCGGCTCGGCCGTCCGTAGCGTCCCCGCCTGTGCGCGAGCGAAATGCGCTAGGCGATGGGACGGACGCACAACTGCCGACGACCGAGAACAGACTGGTTCAGGGGGGGGCTCGTAGAAGCAGATCACGCCTCGTAATAGCGTTGGACAATACTCGTAACGACTACGGCGATAGACGCAATCGGGAATGTTACAACGGCCCAGTTCAGCCATCGGATTTGCCGTACGAGGACGCGTTGAGCGCCGAACGAATAAAGGGCCGGGACGAAGAATGCTAGCGGAATGAAGTAGCGTCCCTGGATCCCATCAACGATGAAATTTCCGACTGGAGTCCAGCTGACATAGAGAGCTGCAAACAGCGCAACGACGCTGGACGCGAGCGCGAGGGCCACGACGACGCCGGCGCTGCACCGCGCCCTCGTCACAACCCCGGTGGCGATCGAAGCGCAAGCGGCGACGATCAACACCGCCCAGGCGAGTTCGATATAGGCTGCCGGTAGGATCACGTCGAGCCACCCTAACCTGCCAATGAAGCTCTCCAGATACAATCCGATCTGATATTCGAGGGTGTTCGCGGCGATGTTGAACACCTCCGCCGGGTGGGCGAGGAGGTAGTGGACCTGGCCCGAGGCATCGGCTCCTGGAAGTCCGTACTGCACCAAGGTGAAGTGTGACGCCAGCCAGGACCATCCGAGCGAGGAGATCCCGATCAGGACTGCACCGCAGACACGGTCCTTCAAGGGCGCCCTAGGCATGACGAGTGGCACCAGCCCCAGAGTGCCGTAGGTCACCCGCCCTGTGGCTAACAGCGAAAGCAGTAAGCACATCAGAGCGAAATCGTATCCATTCCCATCCCGCTCACGAAGAAATCGCACGACGATCGCTGCGCCGAGGGCAGCGATGGGGAACATCAGCGCGTCCTGCGACATCGATGCGGCCTGAGCGAGGCTCATGGGCAGGCACAAGAGGGCAAAGAACCAGGGAGCCGCTGTTCCTGCAACCGCAATGGCGAGCGCGCCGAGCCCTAGCGCGACGAAACCGTTCAGCAGTCGCGCCACGTAGAGGGTGGTGACGACCGACAGATCCAGAGCCTTGCCGACGCCGATAGCCGAGGCCGAGACGGTATAGAAGTACGGCGGATAGAACGCTGTGTTGGCGAAATCGGAGAAGGCCTTTCCATCCTGCCATTTCGCTTCGAACGCCTGCTGGAATAGATTCGACGTCGCCTTGCGCTCTTCGTGGAGCACGATGGAGTAGAACGTCCCGAAGGCGGTCATGACTCCACGATCGATAACACCGCCACTATTGTTCCCGGACCTATAACCGAGTGGGACTCCAAGGCTCACCTGATCGGCGCGCGCAAAATGCGCCCCCTCGTCCGAAGCCTGGTAAGGGGGCATCAGCAATCCGATGCAAGGCACCGCGATCGCACCATACAGCAGGTAGACGATCGCAAGGGACATACGTTGCTCGCGCGGAGCGAACGCCAAGTCGAAAGCGCTGGCCCTGGTGGCTTGCGAGCGCCAAGCCAGATACAAACACAGAGCTATCGGACTCGCCAACGCCACAAAGAACAGCAGCTTCATCAGCTCGACTTTCCCGGCTCATGCCTGGCCCACGGAGCCAAGCTCGATCGGTGTCTAGCAAACGAGCGAGCGACCTCCTTGCGGTATGATTGCACTACGACCTTTGAGTCGTGCGAGTGGGAGGTCGTGTGTCAAATCTGCCGCATGGCTGACTGCAGATCGGTGCGTGAGGTCTTATCCGCCGATTGCGAACGGCAACAGCCGCTTCCCGCCTCGAAGAATGCCTCCGATCATTGCCCTTCTCGGAAGCGATCTAAAACGCCAAAAAGCCCCGCCACCCTCTCGGGCAGCGGGGCGGGTCGTCGGTGGTGCGGGTGGACTGTGGCAGCTAAGTGTCCAAAAGACCCGCTGGCATTTCAGGTTCACTGGAAGGTACGATTCCAAGCTGTTCGTTGAGCAGCTTCTGCACGAGAGCGTGCAGCGGGCCGAGGTTTGGGCCAGATCCATCTTGCCGCGGAAGGTCTGCAGCTTTGAGCGCAGCGACGTACTCCTCGCGATCACGTCGAAGGAGCTGAGGAAGGATCATGTCGCCGGCTGCCGGCAACAGCCGACCTAGCCGAAGACAGAGCACGAAATATGCGGTCGCTCTTGCGGTTCGGCCGTTGCCGTTCACGAATGGATGAATGTGATTTAAGCGCCAAAGCACGTAGGTGGCCAAGACTACCTCGTCATGGCCTTCCCAAAATCGGTTTACGGTGTTGACGAGGTCGTCCATCAGCGCCGGCACCTGGAAGTGCATCGGCGGCGTGTAAACATTATCCCCGTGCCCCACTTGAACGGGGCACGGGCGATATTCGCCAGGAGATACGTGCAGGCACGTTATGGCGTGGAAGTTCATCGCCTTGATGACGTGCTGCGATAAGAATGGCTTTCCCATCGCGAGGGCGGCCATTACGACCGACCTCAGAAAATCGTATTGACGAGCGTTGTTCTCGATCTGAAGGGCTTGGTAAGCCGGGTGGCCTTCATTCCCAATCAACTCGAAAAGGATCACAATTAACCTTTCGCGCCTTCCTGACGTGCGAGCACCTGCTCGACTTGCGCGCGAGTGATCCCGCTGTCCTCGTCCACTGAAGCCATAATGAACGAGACGCGCTGTTTGTGCAGCTCCTCCGCGGTCATTTCTCGCGTCGAAGCCGCACGCAGGGCGCGAAGCAGCCCTTCGTCTGTGTGCAGTTCCGGCATGTTGCCTCCGTTGAGTCGAACCGTTCGACAAGCGGAGTATCTCTGCAACTTGTTGACCGTCGTCAATGTGGCGCAGCGGTGTGCAGTCGTGCGAGTTTTATCGTGATGAAGCGTGCGTCGTTGAAAACGCCAGCATTTTCTCGAACGCTCGCCGATTTAACCCAGAAAGAATTTTTTCGTCCGATCTGCGCGAAACGTGCATGTCCAAAAAAATTCAGCCTGCGGAGTTCCGGGTTAGCGACGGCGTACTCGGCTTCACATTTCCTGGTAATCAGTCTGTGACGCTGCCTTGTCATGCGGCGGCGCCAGCCCGTGGATGTAGGCCGCGATGTCCTGCAGGTAGATCAGCACGATCGCCAGGAACACGCCCGCACCGATCCAGGCCCCGATCTTGATCCACCGCTTGGCCGGCACATCCTCGTCGAGCGCCCCGGGCGCCAGGAGGTGGAACAGCGCGCCGGCGCCGATGACGAACAGGATGTAGCTCGTGATGTCGGTGTTCGCGAACCAGTCGGGCATGCCGAGGGCGCGCCAGGCCATCGACCAGCCGGACCGCAACGAATTGCCCTCCCAACCGCAGAAGATGCCGAGCGTGAGGAACACGGCCTTGTCGGCCGGCCGATCCGCGAAGATGGCGTCGCTGGCGGACGGCAGAAAAGCGACGCAGACCGCCACGCTCAGCGCGATATCGACCGAATTCAGCACGGCGATCAGCGCCGGGGCGTCGGTCAGCCAAGCGACGACGAAGAACACGATGTGAGGGAGAACAACCCACCGCAGGAATCGCGGCGCGGTCAGGCGAAGGGCCAGCCGATGCAGAGCGGTCATCGATCGGCGCGCCTCGCGACTTCGGCAGTGAGTGCGCGCATGTTGTCGATGCCTCTGTTGATACGGGGCGTGTTGGTGGGGTCCGAATCCATGATCTCGGACAGGCGATGGGCTCGCCTCACCACGGCCTGAGACCCGGCGAAAATCGCTTGCTCTCGGTTCGCGGCCTCGTGTGCCTCGTCGTTGCGAGGATGGACGGACCGCAGGATCGGCGCTCGGACGGCCATGACCCCGGCCCAGGCGAGAAGCGCTTTGATCATCATGGCGCTCGACATCCGCTGCCGACCTTTACGGCCAGTGCGTTCAATCCGCCGAACAACCCGTCCTGGTTGGTGAGGATCCGGACAAGCCTGTCGTCCATGGGCGCGACATCCTCCTTGATCTCGTGACAGATCGCGAGGAGCCCGGCGTTCTTCTCGGCCGCAGTCGTGATCGCGTTGTTCGACGAAACCGCGACGGTCGCGAGCCGCTCCGCACTGGCGGCCGCGGCCAGGATGCGATCCTCCTGGATCTTGCGCGTGAAGGCCTGCTCCTCCTTCAGAGCGCCTTGGAGCAGGCCGATTTCGGCATCCTGCCGATCGCGCTGGATCTTCAGCAGGTAGAGCAGGCCGGCGATCACGCCCGGCATGCCAACCGTCGAGATGACCTGCGCGACGACCTTGAGCCATTGCAACTCGAGCGGCACGGCCTCTGGCGTGAGGCCTTCCGCCCATGCCGCCCCGGCGCTGAGCACCAGGATGGCGAGCCAGACGACGAGGCGGATCACCGCCTTCACCTCCGATGGAGCCACGACGCCGCAGCGCTCAGCACGGGCGCGGCCGGGGCGAGGATGAAGAAGCTGAGGACGATCTGCCCCTCGTAGCCGTCGTAGGGTGCCGGCAGGCGCGGGATCGACCAGGACCCGACGACGTGTCCGAACAGCGGCACGCTGTCGAGGAACACGGCAGTGAAGTGGACCACGGGCCCGAGCGCGCCGGCAAGGAACAGGAGCCGTGCGCCCCACCACATGTTCTGCGAGGCCTTGGCCTGGGCGATCTCGACCTGCGCCGAGAGAAGCGCCTTGTAGCGATCCGTGTCGGCGCCAACGCCAGCTTGGAAGCCGGATAGATCATCGTTGCGGGCCGTGGTGGCGTAGCCAAGGATCGGCGCAATGATGCCGGAGACGGCCGAGCCGATGCCGCCTGTGACGAGCGAGAGGAGCCAGTTCATCACGGCACCTGCACGGCTGCGGTCGCTAGCGCTGGCTGTGCCGCCACGGCTTCGATCGCCGCTGCGACGAGCGCGTGGGGATGACGAGCCTTGAGACGGGCCACGGTCCATTTTACGGTCGTGGTCAGCATGCCGATCACAGCTGGGACGACGAAGCCGATCGACCCGATGACGAGCTGCGTCACGGCGTCGAGCGTCGCGCCGTCCGCGTTGGCGATCGTCCAGCCGTGCCCAGCAAGCGCGGCGGCACCACCGGCGACGAGGTAGCGGATGAGGGTGTAGAGGGCGGCGGTCATGGGTCAGGCCTTTCCGGTCATGCGGTCCCACAGGCCCGCGAGTCCGGTGCGAGGTGCAGGTTTCGGTAGAAGGTGAGGCCCGGCGACGGGCTGAGCTGCCGGCGCGACCATGCCGGCGCCCGCCTTGTTGATTGCGGTCTCGATGCTGGCCAAGACGGGCTTGTCGGTGTCGACGTGGACGATCTGAGGAGCCGCGTCAGGCTTCAGGAACTGCGCCCGCTCGCTCTGGCGGCGACCCTTCAGCTCGGGCGGTTTCACCCACATGAGGAAAGCATCGGCCGCGCCGGCTAGTTCGCCCGAAGCGATGAGGCGGGCCACGGTGCTCTTGGCGAAGGCGCCAATGCCGATGTTGAAGGCTAGCGACACCGAGGCGTCGAAGGCGTTCTGAGACAGCCGACCCTTGGGATCTGCCGCGTTGACGGCCTTCTCGAACACGGCGAGATCTCGCGACAGGATCTCGTCAGCAGCCTGAGCGGTAATTGTCATGCCGGGAGCGACGAGTGGCGGCGTCGGTGCGGTTGAAGCGTGACCGACACCTATGGTCCAGACGCCGACCGTGTCGCGGTAGGCCGTCAGTCTGCAGCCCTCGCGTTGCGTGAGAGCGGCACGGCCGGCCGGCGAAGTCTTCATCGCCATCAGCGGTCGTCCCTTCGGTTGAGTAGCGCGAGCGCGGCGTCGTCATGCGAACGGCGCGGGCAGGCCTGGGCGAAGAGGCTTTCGGGCGCGCAGACCTGGCCCTCGGGGCAGTCGCAGGGCTCGCGGATGAGCTCGACCGTCTCGCCGGGTGCGAGCGTGATCGTCGTGCGGACGGGGGAGATCTCGGGCACGGGCGGCTCCATGCAGAAACGGCCTGCCGGGTGAGGCAGGCCGTGCTATACTGAGGGTGTGCGTATTTCGTCTACTTTCGACGTCTTTCCCGAACAGGTCGAGATCTCTGCATCTCTGGATATGCCAGGATCGATCAATCCTGATTACGGTTAGGTTTTATTTTACTGCTATTATCAATACACCTATAAAACAACCAACAACTATAACAACAACAGCTATACACAGTGCAAGGCGCATCCATCTAGCGTTATTTTTCAGAATGTGGCTATTGTCGCTCAATCGCTCGTTCATGTCGGCTAACTGTCGTGCAAGAGCGACGTGCAGACTGACGCCTTTCTTGACATCCACCACCCATCCAACAGGCCAGCTGCCAGCGTAGTCGAAACCTGTCGGGCGAGCTGATGCTACGGCGAACGCCATGGAGATGACGAAACCCGCCACCATCGCGACGCAGGTCCATGCAAGGTGGACGTTGGGGGGCAGTGAAGTGAAACTTGCGACAGCTCCGCCTGCAACGACAACCGTTGCGGCAGCCATGAGGCTGATAAAGTACAGCGCGCGAGCATCGGCTCCGATGCCCGCCTGCAGCTGTGCGCTCAGTTGCAGTTCCGCTTGCCGGTGGATCTCTTTTAGCATCTCCTGAGAGGCGCCAACGAGGCTTTCAGGATCCATCATGCACTCCCAGATAGATGCCCTGCCCGAAAAACCGCCGACCGGGACCAAGGGACACCCTAAAACTGCCAACGATAAGAAGCCACGACTCAACGAAGAACGGTCGTCCTCCTCGCACGCTCACAAATCATCGACAAAGACTCCAGCGAAGCCTGCTCCGAAGGCACCGACCAAGAAGAAGTGAGCCGCCCGTAGACGGCCCACCTCGTCGCAATCAGCTGGCAGCGGGCACGTCCACGCCGGACGCGGTCGTCGCGGCGGTCGCTTCGGCCACCGCGGCCGGTGCGGGCTCCACAGCGGCACCCGAGGCATCGGCAGCCGTGGCCGTGCCGGTCTCGTGGTCAACGGTCGTGGTCGTGCTGGTGACGGGGTCGACGTGGGTCGTGGTGCCGGCCGTGGGGTCGACGGTGACCGTGGCGCCGGACGGGGCGGTGGTGGTCACGGGCGTCGCGGTATCGCTGCCGCCGGTCGAGCCCGACACACCGGCCTCCTTGGCGATCTCCGCCGCGAGCGCATCGGAGGCATCGGCCGCGGTCTTGTCGTCGGCGTCGATCTTGGCCTGCAGGTCGGCCGCCTTGGATTCGGCGGCGTCGGCGCGGGCTTTCTGGGAATCGCGGTCGGTGATGAGGTCGGCGCGCTCGGCGGCGAGCTTCTTGCCGTTGTTGATGAGGTCGGTGAGGTGGGACATGGCTTCCTCGAGGTGTTGGGCGATGAAGTGACGACGGTCCCGCAGCCAGGCCTCTGCCTGGGCGTACAGGTAGGCTTCGGCGGACATGGGCTGTCCTCCGTTGGTTCTCGCCGGGATGGCGGGAATGGGTGTGGGGCTAGACCGTCACGGCCGCGAAGGCCGCGTCGACATCGGCTGTGGCTTTCACCTTGCCCGATGCAATGTCCTTCCCGACCTGTGCTTCCGCAGCGAAACACGCCTGGACATGCGCCGTCACAGCCGCTGCGAGCCCGGTGATGGCCTTGGCGTCGAGCGTGACGAAGGTGCCGTCCGATCCCTTCCACTGGATGGTGGCGGACGGGTTGATCTGCGTCGTCGCCCATGCCCCGGTGATCAGCGCCTGGCTGGCGCGGTCGGTCGCGATCGCGGCGCCGTTGACCGTGATGCCGGCGGTTTCTTTGGTGTAGCGGGCGGAGGCGGCGTAGGCCTTGAGATCGACGGGTGGCGCGACGGGGGCCGGCGCCGTCCCGAACGCCTTGCCGTCCCACGTCATCCCGACCGTGACGGTGGTGGCATCAGGAATGTCGGTGAAGAGCCCCTCGACATAGTCCTCGGCCGCGTGAGGCTGGACCTCGACGACGATGCCGTTCTCGGCGCGAAAGCACTGAGCCATGATCACCACCTCACGATGCAGAGGGAAGGGGCGCCTGAAGCGCCGTTGACATTGACGCCACCAGCCGAACCGGTGCCCCCTGGGCCGTAGCCACGGCCCGGCGTGCCGGTCAGCGAAGAATCGACGATGCCGAACATCGCGGCCTGTCCGCCGCGGCCATAAACACGGTAGATATCGGAGATCGTGACAGTGGCGCTGTTGCTGCCCGAATTGCCCCCTTGGCCACCCTGAACGCCCCAATCGCCGTTGGCGGTAACAAGGCCCGAAGGTGCGCCTCCCGCGCCTCCACTGACATAGGTAGTCCCGCCCCAAGGTCCGCCCCCGCCTCCCGTGCATGTGAGGAAAGATCCGAAGGAGGACGAGGCTGCCGCCGATCCTGGGAGCCCTGTGACGACGCTCCCCCCATATGCTCCCATCGTGACGGTGATTGTCTGGCCTGGCGTGAGACCCGTGAGACGGCGATAACCAAGGGCACCGCCGCCGCCGCCGCCGCCGAGATTTCCTGTCTGCCCGCCACCAGATCCGTCGCCGGACGCGCCGCCCTGGCCCCCGGCAGACATCAGCCACACCTCGAGGCTGGTCACGCCCACCGGCACCGTGAACGTGTACTGCGTCGTGACGCTCGTGCCGATGTAGACGACCGAGCGGCCGACGGACGAGGCGCCCGACTGCACGCCTGCCTGCACGAGGGCGAGGACGTCGGAGATCGTCAGGAGCGAGACGAGCGCAAAGACGCCTGGCGCCCGAGCCCGCACCGTGATGAGCGCGCCCCCCGGCAGGTCGCCCTTAGCGATCGCACCGCCGCCGGACTTCACGATCGTTCCCGTCAGGCCGTTGTTGCCAGCGACATCGGTGATGGTCAGGGTCGGGACGGCGTTGCCGGTGTTCGCGGCCGAGCCCTTGATGAAGGTGAAGGGCAGGCCGGCCGCGATGGCGGCGTGAGCGAGGCCGATCTGGCAGATGACGGCGTCGGCCGTGCCGGTGTCGGTGGCGTCGAAGTCGAGTTGGCCGCCGCGGATGGCACGGGTCACTTGGAAGAGGTCGGCGGACGTGCCGACGATGCCGGCCTGAGCCAGAAGGTTGGCCAGTTCCGTCATCGGCTCGACAACGGCCGCAGACGGCGGATAGGAGCCTTCCTGCCCGGTGCTGGGCACGCCGTCGCTCCACGGGAGCTGCGAAGCGTCCTCGAGGCCTGTTGTCGGGTTGAGCGGATTGTGGAGCTTCAAGGCTCAGGCCCCCAGGTAATTGAAGAGGACCGTGCAGTGCGCGGGCCCCCAGCGCGTGAAGACGCACTGGAGATCGACAGCCTTGACGATCTCGAGGAAGGAGTCGCGCCCGAAGGATGAGGCGCCGAACTGAAAGCGGGTCAGCCGCGGGCCGGTCACGGTGACCTTCCAGAAGAAGCGCGACGTCGGGCCGAAGAACGCCCCACGCTTGCCACCGAAACTCGACAGGCCAAACTGAAAGGGCCGGAACTCGCGGATGGTGATTGTGTAGCCGAGCGCGGCCGCCACCCCGATGAAGAACTGCCGGCTCTGGCCGCCCTGTGTGGTGAGCTTGTTGACGAGAGCTTGTCGCCGCTCCGGGATCGTCAGCGTGCGCTTGACGCAAGGATCCGGCAGGCCGAAGGCGCGCTCCCATTCGGGCAGCATCGCCGTTGTCTTGATCGGATCAGCCTCGACGACCAGCAGCGCCGCTGCACGGGCCGAGACGTCGCCCCAGATCAGCGAACAGCCCGAGACCCACGTCATCAGGCTGCTATCGGCGTCACGTGGCCAAGCCGTGCCGGTCGGGAGATGATCGGCGATGACGCCGGCGTAGTTGTCGGCGGTCCACTGGACCTGCGCCGGCTGCATCAGCCGATGGTCCCAAGGACGGCGAGGCTACCCCCGTTCGGCATGATGGCGTCGGTCATGACGAGATCATAGGAGACACCGCCCACGGCCTGATAGACGGCGTCGTTGACCCAAGCCGCCGGGATATTCACGGCCGGGACGGGAACACCATTGACCTGCGATGCCGGCGCGGCCTTGCGGGCCAGCATGGCGGAAACGCTCGTCGCGATGGCGGCCCGCAGAGGGATGGAGTCACCGACGAGGTTCTGAACCGCGAAGTTCACCGGCGTCGGGATGGGCGCGACAACGAACACGTCGCCGCAGACCGGCCGCACCAACTCGAGATAAGACTGCACCGCCGCGAGGTCGGCCGCGAGCGGAAAGCCACCGTTCGACGCCCGGAGGTCGTCGCACATGACCCGCACCGTAACGGTGCCTGGGCCCATCTCCTTCGGCGAGCACCAGGCGCGCGTGACGCCGGCGACCTGCAGCGCCCAGGCGACGTAGTCATAGGCGCAACCACCCATCGGCGGCTGGCGGATGCGGGCCAACACGCGGACGCGCAGCTCGTCGTCGCTCTCGTCATCGGCGCCGCCCGACATGGACTGGACGGAGATCCCGGCCGAGCCAGAGACGCCGACGACCGCGACGATCATCGACAGCGCGGTGCCCGCGACGAGGTTGCCAACAGCGCCAGGATCAAGCGCCCGGAGCGGCACCACGTTCTGACCGATGCCGAGCGTGACCTGCGACGTGGTCTGGTAAAGCGTCGTGCCAGACTGGAATTGCGCGCCGGCCGGCAGGGTGCAGATCGTCGTCGCGGTGACCAGCGCCGTCCCGGCCGCAAAGGTAGCGAGCTTGCGCCCGCGCGACCTGTCGGCGTTGACGATGTAGATGTCACCCCAACGGTCGAGGAACTGCTTCTCGGACTCGTCGGGCAGCAGCTGCTTCGCCTGCCAATCCAGGTACTCGAGGTTCAGGCCAGCGTTGGCGGCATTGGCGTCGGCGAGGACGCGCACCTCGCCGTTTGGGATGACGGCGACGCCGAGCTTGCCCGCGATATTGTCGGCATTCGTCTGCCGCACCGTCGCGATACTGGGGGTCTGCCAAGGCATGCGGTGGTCAGCCCCCGAAGTCGCGCCAGAGATCCTGGAACTGCAGCGCAATGGCCGTCTTCGGGCCGCGGTAGAGGAGAATGGTCCCGGAGATGCGTTCCGGCGTGTCCTGGACCAAGTTGATGTCGAAGCGGGTCGCGATCTTGGCGTCGACGAATGGCTGAAGCGCCTCGGCGATGTAGCGCCGGGCCCGCTCGATCGTGGTGCCCTCGCGAGTGCCGCCGGGCAGCTTGGCACGGGCCAGAAGCCACAACCGGCAGCCGATCGGCCATCCGCCCCAGATCGCTGCGGCGCCGGTGTCGCCCCACCAGCCGCGCCGGTCGGTCGAGCGCGGATCGGGAAGCCTGTCGTCGGGGTTGGCGCGGCGATCGGTGTTCAGCGCGATAATGGCGGCGTTGGCGAGCCGGTGGTCCTGAGGGTCGCCCTGGACCGGCCGGAACATCCAATCCAAGCGCACCGTGAAGGGCGCCGAGAAGGTCTGCGAGATGATGATGCCAGCCATCAGCCGCGCCCTCGATCAGCGGAGGCGTGCGGCATGGCAGGTGTCCTGAAACGACAAAAGCCGCCCTGGTTCGGGGCGGCTCACCGGCAATCTACTCGTGAATCGACGATAGGCACGGCCACGGTCGCAGGTCAAGAAGCGTGGAAGGCCGAACAGGGTCCCACCGTCCGTTCGAGCGCCCGAGAAGGGACATTATCAGGCGTCCGCCCTCTATTGAGAGAGCTTTAGCGACCGCGACAGGCGCTGCGGAATCCGCTGCTGCGGTGCCAGAAAGCTCAGGGCCGGACCGGCCGCGGTCATCAACCCTGAGAGCTGCGACCGCAGGTTCGCGATCTGCCCGATGACCGGGTTGCTCTCCGTCGCGCTGTCGATGAGCCCCTGGATCACGGGCGCCATCTGGGCTGCGACGACCGGCGAAGCACTGCCGTTCAGAGCGGCGAGCTCGGAGACGAGACCGTCGACCGTCGAGATAACCGGGTTGGCCGAGATCACACTGGCGATCTGCGCCTCAAGCGCCGCGATGATCCCGTCGGCGCCACCCATCACGGAGCCGACGGCAGCAATCGGTGACGACAGGAACTTGGCGACAGCGTCCTCGATATGCTGCTGTAGGTAGGCCGGCGCGGTTCCGGCGATAGCCGTCACCATGGCCGTCAGGCCGGTCGGGGACTGGCTGAGGATCGGGGCCAGAGAGACGAGGCTAGGAACGACACCCTGCACCATCATCCGCATGCGGCTGGTGACGTCGAACAGGGCGTGATGGCTGTTCTCGACGTGGGACAGCCGGGCCTCAAGGCCTTTCAGCTGGTCGTTGATCTCGTGGGTGCCGGGGTCGGGCTTGTCGCCGGCGGTGATGGAGTGGTTCTTCGCGACGGCGACGTGGCCATCCCGGGCGAGGTGGCTGTACTGGCCCTGGTCGTCGTGGTGCTTCGACTCGCCGGGTTTCAGGTTCTTCGGGCGGGTGCGGCGGTCGCCTTCCGACATGACGAAAGGGTGCGCTCGGTCGCTGCCGCGGAAGCCGATCGTGACCTCGGCACCCTTCTCCCCATTGTTGTCGGGCGGCACAGGCACGGACGTGAACCCGTACATCTGCGGCCGCTCGGCGCCGAGGATCATCTCGCCGTTGATGGCGCGGGCATCGATCCGCTGCATCGTCTTTGAATCGTCGGCGCCCATGATGACGCCCCAGACCGTGCCGGTGTAGCCCCACAGGCCGGGGTTGGGCGGGTTCTCGCGCATCAGGCGTGTCCGATCCCGGCCGGGCCCTGGTAGTCCGGTGTGACGGGAGCGGCTGGCGCGGGCGTGCCGCTGCCATCGCCGTAGCCCCCCTTGCCGTCCGTTTGCACGTTGGCGAACGGCGTCGAGGTCAGAAGCTCGGGCTTCTTCAATTCCATCGTGGTCGTGGTTCCGCTCTCCCCGTCTTGCGAGAAGGTGACCGACTGCACGCCGAGCGTCATCTTGCCGGTGCTGTTCGGCAGGCCCATCGGGCTGTAGACGGAAACGTTGTCCGTGAGGCCCCACAGCTTGCCGTCCGGTCTGAACCATCCCACGACGGTTACGGACGCCTCGACAGACGGCCACGCCGACTGCGCCGCCTCGATGTTGGCGCGGCTGGCCATGTCCTGGCTGTCGCCGTTCATCTCGGCGTGCTCGAGGCGCGTCCGGTTTTGGCGGACGCCGGGGTTCTGTGTCGTCGCTTGCGAGGTGCGGATCGCCATGTCGTCGCCTTGCCCAGGCTGCTGGCCGACGAAGGACAGCGACCCGAACAGCATCTGATCATCGAGCTTGAAGGTGGCGCGCAGGATGTTGCGGCCTTCCTGAAGCTCGGCGACCGTGGCGGCCGAGGGATCACCCTGGCCGACGCAGATCTTGCCGTTCTCATCATCCCAGGCGAAGGCACCACGCATCTTGAAGATGCGCTCCATGAATTCGCCAACGCGCTCGCCGGGGTTCGCGGCGAGGAACGGAAACGGCTTCGACCAGCTCGCGGGCGGGTTTTTCACCACGAGGTCGATGCCGTGCGGCTGTAGCGCGCCGCGGGCCGCCTGCTCGGCCGTGTAGCCCTTGAAGTCGCCGGGATGCAGCGGCATGGCGGACTCGGGACCGTCCGCCGTTGCGGATCGCCCGGCGATGAGAACGTCGTGGCTGTTCGCGTCGAATGAGGCCGCGCGGGTTGTCACCGCACCGGTCAGCACCAATTGAACGCCGAGCGAGATTGTCACCGGCGTGCCTGGTACCAAGCGCCGGCTGTCGCCCGCACCACCGAGCGGACCGCCTTCGGAACAGGCCATCTGAAACCAGGAGATCATGTCGTTGAAGTCGCGCTTGATCGTGATTGACTTCCAAGACTTGAAGTCCTGCCCGTTGGCTTTGACGGTGCAGACGAAGCGCGGGTCGGGCATGGGGCCTCACGTTTGTAGGTTGTAGGATGGCGGGCATGGCGGTAGCGTCCGCGTGCAACCACGGATCTCGCCCATGCGCCTCGCCCTCGCCCTTGCCACTCTGATGGCCGCAACGCCGGCATGGGCGGTTGATCGATGCATGGCTCGGGTGCTGAGGGACGTTGGCGCTGACGAGGAACCCGCGTCCGTCATGCATAAAGGCGGTCACCTTTTCGGCCCGATCACGCAGGTAAAGATCGGCCGAAAAACAGGACGCGCATCATACTGCGCGCACGGTGATTACTGCTATGGCTCTGGCGCCATGGATATGGCCGCCCCTTGCAGATTTGATCAGTCCGACTTCAGCGACGACGAAAACATCTATCTTACAGCGAGATGACACTCACGTCGGCCGCATCATCGGAGCCGTCCTGATCCCAATCCTCACGCCCTTGCCGGCCCGAGCCGTCACAATCGGGTGACCGGTATGCGGGTGGTGGCGGATGTTCACCTCGACCGGGTCGACCTGGTGGGTGACCCGCCCGTCCGACCCCGGCACGCCCTCACGTGCCAATCGGACAATGTTCGGCAGGCGGCGCGCGAACTCCAGATCGTGCTGCGCCGGATTTTCGAACCCGTTAATGCCGCGCCGTAGCGTGCCGGCTGCCGTTCGGGCTAGACGCATCGCCCGCCATGCCCCAGCGAGCGGGCCGGTCGCCTCCCGCTTCCAGAACGCTTGCTGGACGCCCATGTCGTGCCAGTCGGCGTGCTGTGCTGTAGCGAAGCTCATCAAATCGGACAGGCGATGGAGCTTGCCGGCCCACTTGCCTTTGGTCACATCGTGCCACTGCGCGGTGCCGCCGGACGGCCCGTTGACGTCCCACCCGTAGAGGTTGGGGTTCAAGGCACGACCCGACTCCCCCATCATCATCGCCGTGGCGCCGGCCGCGACATGCCGCGGCGCGCCCATGCCGCCGTCCTTCGCTGACCGTTGGAAGAACGTCAGCCAGGAGCGGCGGCGGGACAGGCCTGCATCGACCTGTCCACCATCGGCGAACGCATGGCCATTATTGATGGCGTGGAGGAACGGGAGCCATTGCCCTGAGGCCTTGGCGTTGACGACGAACTCGCCGTTGGAAAGCCAAGCCGGGATGCTGTCAGAGCGGGGACCGCCGGCGCCGCGGATCGAGCCGCCGGAAGCATGGGCCTGGGGCGAAGCAGCGCCGGGATGGGCCTTCTTGTAGGCCGCAAGGGCGTCGCGCGCATTCTGCACGCGCGTACCCTCGGATTGGTCACCATACCCCTCGTAGAGGTGGCCGAGCCGCCCCGCGTTATGCAGGTCGGTTTGCTTATGCCACTGAGCTTCGAGCCCAGATCGACGCTTCCGCTCTTCGTCCATGAAATCGAGATTGACCTCGAAATCGTCCATGGTCTTACCTTGGGCTTTGGCGTGTGCCTGAGCCCGCGCCCAACGGCCATTGACCGTGTCGTTGTTCTTCCCGTTGTTCCACTGAAACATCTTGTGGGAGCCGCCCGGGACGTTCGGGTCGCCCACGCCGCCGCGCGACGAGACCTGGCTTTCCTGCATCGCGTTACCGACCGCGATCGCCGCGCCCTCGGGCGTCCAGCCCTTCTTGTCGACCAAGTAGTTCATCGCGGCCATGACCCGCATGGCCTCACCGCCCTTCACGTCGCCTGCACGACCCTGCCCATCGGGCGTGTCGGCGTAGCCACGCCCGCCGCCGCTATGCCCGCCCCGCCGAAATCCGCCTGAGGCCGGGTTGCGCCCGTAACGCATGCTTGGCGCGCCGACGCCGCCCTTCCCATCGTGGCCGGGGTCGCCCTTGCCGCTCAATTCATCCTGCTGCGCCATCTCTCGCAGCCCCGCGATGATGCCGGCCTTCGAACCGTCCTGGACGTCCTTCTTCAGGTCAGAGCTTGGCCCGCCGATCTGGCGGGCGCGAGTTAGCTGGTCTTCCTCGATGGCCGGAGCCGAATAGAGCTGGCGGGCGCCACCGGTCGAAGGCGCAGTTGCGCCGCCCTTGCGCCAACCGTCGACCTTGCCCTGAAGCCAGTCGACGCCGAGTGCCTTGCGGGCCATCTCGCCGAAGCTTTCCAGGCCCGCCGCGTTGGCATCGCGTTCGCGGTCTCCGGCCTCGTCCATGCCGGGGGCGTTGACGACGACGCCGACGATGCCAGCGGCGGCGAGAAGCGCACGCCCGTTGTTGAAGGAACCGCTGGTGGGCTTCTGTGGCTCTTCGCCCGGCGCGGCGCCGCCTGGAGCTCCGCTTCCCGGGAGACCGTGCCCGCGCAGTTCTGCCGCAGCCTCTTTCAGCGCGATCGCCGCCTCGAGCAGACTCGCGCCAGCCTTGACCTGCTCCCGCGCCGCGCCGACCATCTCGCCAGAGGCGCCAGCACCGCCGGAGATCATGCTGCCCCGCATGATGCGCGCCCGGACCCAGAAGGCCGCGAGACCGCCAGCGATCGTAGCGGCAGCCGCGGCAGCGTCGCCTGGGAACTGGGCCGCGAACTTGAGGCCCTCGTCGAGCTTGTCGATTGTCCGCGTCAGCGGATCGATCACCGCAGGCCCGATGTCGTTCTTCAGGTTCGACCAGGACTGATTGAAGCGGTTCGTGGCCTCGTTGAAGCGATCCGCCGCGGCCTGCATCTCGGCAGAAATAGGCTTGACCTCTCGGGCCGCGTCGGCGAATGCCTCGGCCAGACCCTGGGGGCCCTTACCGAGCATGGGAACGAGGTCGCCGACCCCGGCCGCGTCGGCAACGCGCTTCTGGATTTGCGCGGCGTCGGCAGCCGAGGCGCCGGCCTTCATCGCCGCAGTTGGAATGCGTGACAGATAGTCGAGCGTGTCCTTCATCGCGTCAACAGGGTTGTCAGCCGCGATCTTCTGAGCGACGTCACCGTTCTGCCGCAGCAGGTACGTGTAGAATTCGCCTGTGTGCCGTCGGAACTCGACCATCTTGCTCGACCACGAGCTGATGGCGCCGCCAACCGCCGCCGGGTCGACGTGGAGCTTGCCGGCCGCATACTGCAGTTGTGAGATCTGCGTGGCTGTCAGTCCGGTCTGCCGGCCGAGCTCCCTCATGCTCAGCGTGGAGTCGGCCAGATCTTTGAATTGCTTGACCAGCTCGCTCATTGACAGGCTGGCGGCCAAGCCGCCGATGCCGACGGCCGACAGGCCGGTGGCGAGCGGGCGAACGGCGATGTTGGCCTTGTCAGCCGCACCGCGAAAATCGCCCATCCATTTCTGAGCGGCCTGCATGCCGTTGGACGGACGAACGCTCTCAAGCGTCTTGCCGAGGCGCTTGACGCCGGCGGAGGCCCTGTCATTGAAACGGGCTTCGAGCTCGAGACGATCAGCCATCGCGGGTCGAGGCCACGCTTGCGGACCTCTTCCGACCGCGAGGAGAGGCCGTTTCGGATGGCGTCTTTCGACGCCTGGTTCTCCATCTCGATGTCGATCATCGTCCGCGCGGGCGGGGTCCAATGAATCGAGAAGGGCTCGCTAGAGCCCGTCACAACCGCGACGGCCTCCTGGGTCCAAGCCTCGACGGGATCGAGCATCTGGGGCTCGACCATGTCCCATCGCCACGTGTCGATGTTACGCCCGAACTCGAGCCAACCCATGCGGCCCGACGAGTAGTTCACGCCAGTGAGGTCGCCGGTCAGCGCCTCGTACGTGACGCCGAGGCCCGCCGCGATCTCGTGCATCGTGACAGAGGTGTAGGGACCGAAGTCCATCACCTGGGGTGGGTTCGCGAAAGTGACGCTCTCGCCCTCTCGCGTGTATTGGATCAGCCCAGGTTCCAGCGACTCGATGTTGATGCCGGACGCCGTCACCGGCAGTGGGTTGCCGCTGTCGTCGACGGTTGGGCCGGAGCCGTCCGCCGTGGTGATGAAAGCGCCGAAGCAGGCCGCGATCTTCTGCCGGAGTAGCTGGGCGTCGGTGAAGTCAGCGAAGTCCTTCATCCGTACGATGACGGGCGCGAACCAGGAAATGCCGCGAACTTGGCCGGGCCGGTCGACCCAGTAGACGTGCGCCACGAAGTCGGCCGATACACGCTTGCCGCGGTAGCCGCCGGTTGTGCCGAGCGTTAGCGAGCCCGGATGCTGGTCGAAGAGGTAATACGCGACACGTTGGCCGCGGAGATCGAACTCGACACCTTGGATGGCGTTATTGCCGTTCGGCAGTGGCCCGTCGACGTTGGTGTCGAGGAAGTCGGCCTCGAGAACCTGCAGCTGGAACGGCAGCCGGTAGCCGTCCTTGGTGTTTCGGATCCGCTTGCGGACTAGTACCTCGCCGGTCTCGACGACGGCCGCAACGGCGAGGTTCTGCAGGCCGTAGATGTTGTGGCGCCCGTCAGCATCGATGTCGGTCGACTCGAAGTGAGCCTTGACGAGGTCACCGACCTGCTTTGCGCGAGCCGGCGTTCCGGCCCGTACAGTCGGCGTGATGCCCGCACCGATGATGTTGTTGGCCAGGACCGTCTTGGCTCGCTTGGCGATCGGGTTGTTGCGGACCAGGTCGCGCGAAACGCCTCGCAGGCGGACCAGCGCGATGCGGGTCTCGGCATTCGCATCCGACATCGGGGCGCGCCAGCCCTGCGCGCGACGCGAGAATGTGGCCCCCTCGTACAAGTTGCGGACCGCGCTGGCCCGGGCCAGCTTCATGCGCGCTTCTTCGCGCCGGAGCGCGACCGACGGGGCGACGGCGGCGATGGCGCGATCAAGCAGGCCCGGCATCAGAACCCGCCGCTGTAGCCGACTGCGGTGCGCCGCACGGACCCTCTCAGGCCCATCTGGCGTAGAAGGCCGTCACGGATGGTCTGCAGCTCCTCGAACGACCGAAAGGTGACGTTTTTCCCGTCGTAGGACCCGCTCGCGACGCCGGACGAAATGATGGTGTCGAGCTCAGCAAGGCGGGTTGAAAGCAAGAGGGTTGTGGCGGCGCCGGGCATGGATCAGCGGCCCTTCCGCGGGTCGAACTCGGTGGTCGGCTCACGGCGCCATGCCGGGGTCGCGTAGACCTGTTCGGGGTCCATGCGAGGGTCGACGTCCGGCCGTTTCTCCCGCGCCTCACCCGGACGTCCCGGCACGGTGTCCGGGATCTGGCCGATGAAGAAGAGGCGCTCGTCTTCGGTCACGATTTCAAGGCGGTCGGTGCGATCACGGGGCCGGCAGCCAGCGGAGCCGCGCCGGTGGCCGAGGCCACAACAGGCGTCTGAACCTTGCCGGCTTCCACGACGGTCTGCGCTTTGGCGACGTCGACCGACTTGTCGTTGCGGCCGGCGTCGTGCGTCGGCCGGGAGTTCAGGGGCAGTTCGGTGGCGGCCTCAACGCTGCCGGCCATCATCATATTGATGACGCGCACCGGCGCACCTTCCGTGGCTGGGCGACCGATGGACACGACGACGCCCATGGTGTCCGTCGCCCTCGGCACCACCTCGCCCTTCTTCAGGGCTTCCTGGACCGCGGCCTCGGACACGAACTCGAGGGGCAGCACCAAGTTGGTGCCGGACCGATCGTTCGGTGCGCCGGGATAGGTCCAGACGTTGGCGCGCTTCGTCAGGACGCCATCGCCCTTGTCAAGCAAGGACGCGATCGTGGCCGGGACGGTGGGGTCGGACGCGGGCTTGGGCATAGGCAGTCCTCAGCGTTTGAGCCAACCGCCGGAGCGCTGGCCGAGAAAGCCGTTCGTCCGCGGTTGCGGTCGGGGCGGTTGCGGGGCGGGCGCCGGGGTCGGCGCGGGCGATTGCGGGGCGGTGGATGGAGCGCCGGCCGCGACGAGGTCGGGTGTGGGCGCGGGTGCAGACGCCGTTTCAGCCAAAGGCTCAGCTTCGACAGGCGCGCGGCCCATAGCGACGAAGCGACCACTCATCGCCTGCAGGCCGGTGACGGCGGCGTAGGCGTAGACCCAACACACGCCAACCTCGCGGACACCGCGCTTGTCCCACTCGGTATGACCCTTGACGACGATCAGCTTCTCGCGCGTCAGCTGCTCGAAGAACTCGACGTCGATCGGACGGCTTCCGGCTGCAGCGTCGTGCGGAAAGTGCACGAAACGCGGGCCGACCTTTTCGACCGCAAGCGAGCCGTAGGCCCAATCGCGCGCCGCGTTGCCGCCGATACCGTAGGACACCGAACCGAGCTTGCCGGAGGGCTTGCGCGGCCAGATGTTGCCCCGGCGGCCAGCCACTTCCGAACGGCCCTTGATGGCCCAAACGAAGCGCTTGTGGCGCTCGTTGCAGAACGCATACGTCTCGGCGGTGTGATGGCCGCCGGAGTCGATCGCGGCGGCGCGAACCGTCATGACGCTGCCGTCCGCCTTGCGGAACTGGCGCTTGAGCAAGAGGTCGAGCGCCTGCCAAACCTTGGCCTCGGCCGGATCACCGACCAGAACGAAGTGGCCGATAAGGGCAGCACGGAGTCCCTGCCCCCAACCGTAGACCGATGCCTCGATGCGGGCGTTCTGGCCCGATTGGACATCGCCGCCGAGCGACAGGTACTGCACCCATGCCGGCACCTCGGCGCCGTAGTCCTCGGCCCGCTCCAGGAACTTTCCGGCTTTGATCTCCTGCCCGTAGCTGGCCCGGTAGGTTCGCCCGAGGGTCAGGTTGACGAACGGCTGCACCAGCGTCGCCGGGTCGGCCTGGGCGTCGAGCCATTCCTTGACGATGACCGGCCACGCCGCGTTCACGTCGAGCGACATGCCGGTCCACAGGTGGAACCCTGGATGATCGCCGCCCGGGTTGGTGGTGCGCCACTCCCCGTGGTCGTCCATCCAGGCCTTGTCGGCCTCCTGAACGACACAGCCGCAGGTGCCGGCATACCAGACATCGGCCAGCGCGCCGACCTCGTCGAGCTTCCACTTGATCCCGTGCGGGGTGTCCTTGCCGCCCCAGTCGAGGAATTGCCATCCGGCGAGTTCGCCGGCCTCTTCGGAGCATTGCCGGCAGGGCACGAAATAGCGCCGCTGGTCCGACTTCGCCCACAGCTTGGCGAGCGGGCCACCACCGTGCTACGCGCAGCCGCCGACGCCGAGTTCGCGCCGATCTCGGCCGACCACTTGAAAATCAGCGACACGCTGCTCTGCGGCGAGGACTACGCCGGCGAGTTCGACGTCGAAGCCGTGACAGCGCTGCTGAAAGGTATGGGTCCACGGGCCCATGCCGAGGCGCGCGAGCTGGCGATCGCGAAGCACCTGCCGATGTGGCGAGCTCTCACCGCGGTGGTCTACCGGAGCCGGAAAGGGCGCGCGGCCCGGGCTGTCGAGCCCGCGTCGACACCCCTGCCGACAGCCTCGCCCGAGACTGATTCCACATCGGTTCGGACGCCCGAGAAGGGCACTTATCAGGCGTCCACGCCCTCGACGGCGAGACCGCTTCGGGACCGCGATTCCATCGACGCAAAGCCGGTCGTCCGCCGCACCATTCCGGTGACGGCTGCGATCTGCGGCGACCCGCCTCCGGGCCGGTCGGCTCTTGATGCAAGGAAGGCAACGCAATGACCTGGTCACCGCAACAGGACAACGCGCTGCGCGCCATCCGGCACTGGCATCGTCACCGGACGTCGCCCCTGTTCTACCTCGCCGGCTATGCCGGCACCGGCAAGACGACCCTGGCGAAGCAGATCGCCCAGGACACGCCCGGCGAGGTCATATTCTGCGCCTTCACCGGCAAGGCTGCTCTGGTCCTGCAGCGGAAGGGGTGCGACGGCGCTCGCACCATCCATTCGCTGATCTACCGACCCGTCGAGGTTGCGGACGGGCCTCCGACGTTCGAGATCAATGAGCACAGCGACGGCGAGAAGGCTTCGCTCATCATCGTCGACGAGTGCTCGATGGTTGACGAGGAGCTCGGCCGAGACCTCCTCGCTCTGGGCACGCCCATCCTGGTGCTAGGCGATCCGGCGCAGCTCCCGCCGGTGAAGGGCATCGGATACTTCACCAGAAACGACCCGGATTTCACGTTAACCGAGATCCATCGACAGGCCGCCGACAACCCGATCATCCGGATGTCGATGGACGTCCGAAATGGAAAGACGCTCCGGCCGGGCCGGTATGGCGAAAGCGAGGTCATCGCTCGAGGCACGCAGCTCGACGCCGATCGCGTCATGGCGGCCGATCAGATGCTGGTCGGGCGGAACGCGACCCGCATGCGGTACAACGCGCGCTTTCGCGAGGTGCAGGGGACAGCAAGCCCCATGCCGGTCGCCGGCGACAAGCTGGTCTGCCTGCGGAACGACAAAGACAAAGGCTTGCTCAACGGTGGTCTCTGGAAAGTCCAGAAGCTGTTGAACCAGAAGGGCACATCCATCCGCATGGCGGTGGAATCGGACGACGGCAGAACCGAACAGAATGTCTCGGTGCGGACGGAGTTCTTTTCCGGCAAGGAAGCTGACCTCAATAAACTGCCTTGGTCCACTAGGAAGAAACACGACGATTTCACGTTCGGCTATGCCCTGACCGTTCATAAGTCACAAGGTTCGCAGTGGAACGACGTCGTCGTCTTCGACGAGAGCTCATTCTTTCGCGAGCATAGTAAACGACACTTGTATACGGCGCTAACGCGGGCGGCCGAGAAGGTGACGGTCGTTCTGTGAGTTCGGACGCGCCGCGTTTCGTTACGACCAACGACATCAAGGCGGCCATCTCAGGCCGCGAGACCGAGATCCTCGACGCGTTGGGGATCGAATGGCGCAAGTCGGCCGGATCCGGGCACATCACCTGCCCTTATCCGGAACACGGCGGCGCTGACGATTGGCGATGGGACCAGCGCAAGGCAAAGGCCTTCTGCACATGCATGAATGGCCACGCCGACAGCGTTCTCGACGTCTTGATGAAGTGCGAGGGCCTGGAAATCGACGGCGCCAAGGTTCGCGCTGCCGAAATGCTTGGCCGGTCGGATCTGATCCGGACCAAGGGGACCGGCAAGACCGGCCAGCGCACCGATGCCGTCGCGCTGCTGAACCCACCGGCTGATCAGGCCGACGTCGACCTTCCGCGCGCCTATCTCGCCAACCGGCTTCGGATCGCCGCGGCGGACGTGCTGATGCCGTCGACACCCGTGGTCGGGTGGAAGGGTCTCGTCTACTGGGATCCGCCGCCGAAGCAGGGTGGGAAGCCGGTCGAGGTCGGCCGATTTCCGTGTACGGTTTTCGCGACCGTGGCGGCAGACGGCAAGCGCCACGCCCATCGGATCTATGTCGAGCCGGACGGCGCCGGAAAGGCGTCGCTGGGGCGGACCGAAAAAGGGGCTGATCGCGACCCGAAGAAGTCGGCCAAGGTCGTCGAGGGCGATACTTCGACCGCCGGACGGTCAGTTCTCTGGGGCGACCCTTTCAAGGCTCGATGGATCATCACCTGCGAGGGCATCGAGACGGCCGCAGCGGTCGCGCACGCCTTTCGGGGCGAGATCGAGGCTGATGAGGTCGCCGTCGCGGCAACCATCACGGCCGGCGGTGTCGAAGCGTTTCAGGTCTATCCGTCCACGGAACGGGTCACGGTCGCGGCCGATCGCGACGAGGCTCGGAAACCAAGTCGACCGGAGCCGACGCGGCGAGGCGAGCGGGCCGCGCGCACCTTCGGCATGCGGGCGCATAATCGGACAGGCGGGGTCCATGTCGATATCGCGCTGCCCGGCGCCCCCGGCGCTGCGGTGGACTGGCTCGACGTGCTGCTCGACGGCGGCGAGGCCGCGGTGCGGGAAGGCATTCGCGGTGCTGGTCGGTTCGTGCCGACTACGGCCGAGCTCGACGATGCCGCATCGCGCGCCGGCCGGGAGGCCGAGCTGCAGCGCATCGGCGAGACCTATCCGCTTCCGTCGCTGAACGGTCCGTCGCTGTTCTACGCCTTCACCGACGCCGGCCAGATCTGGGCGCACAAGACCATCGTCAAAGGCAAGGGGGACAACGCCGAGGAAATCGACGTGCCGGTCGCCTCGCCGTTCGGGGTCACGGCGTGGCTGCGGATGGCCGACGACGAGGACGCGTTCGGACTTCGCATGGTCGTGCAGGACCCGCGCGGAATGCCGCGTACCATCGACATCGACCGCGGGCAGCTCGCCACCATGGGCGGCGTTGAGGCGCGCAAGCTCTTTCTGAGCAATGGCGTGCTGTTCGAGGGCGCCGGCATGCAGGACGCCGTCGCTGGGCTGATCGGCGCGAATCCCGAAGCGCAGATCGCGATCGTTCGACACCCCGGGTTCCACGATGTCGACGGTGTCAGGGTCTACGTCGCCCCAGGCGGGGAAATCATCGGCCTACCTGAAGGCCGGTCTCTGGAACTGTCGGCCGGTGCCGTGCTGCCGCCGACGGTGGCGAGGGGCGGCACGTTCGAAGGGTGGAAGGATGCGGCGCGAGCCGCGCTCGAGGCGACGGACTGTCCCCATTTTGCTCTTGGCCTCGCTGCAGGCTTCGCCGGCGTGCTGGTCGACCTCTGCGGGCTGGATAGCTGCGGCATCAACCTGTCGGGTCAGACATCATCGGGCAAGACGACGTCGCAGCGGCTGTCCACCTCGCCGTGGTCGGTTCCCGACTCGACGAAGCCAGGCCTGTTCCAGGTGGCGAAGACCACCGTCAACGGCTTCGAGTTCCTGGCGGTGCGGGCCAACGGAACGGTCTTCACGCTCGACGAGCTCGCCCATCTCACCGGCCGGGAAACCGCCAAGGTCATCTACACGCTGGCGAGCGGCATCGGCAAAGCACGGATGACCCCGACGTCTGGGATGCGCGAACCTCACCGCTGGCGAACCTTTGCCATCCTGTCGAGCGAGACCAGCCTCGAGGCCAAGATCACGGCAGATGGCGAGACGTGGACGGGCGGGCAGGCGGTCCGCATCGCCGACGTGGACGTCACCGGCATCAATCGCCTGCTGAGCGCCGCAGCCTTCGCCAAGATCGCCAGCGTCGGCCAGAACTACGGCCACGCGGGCCCGGCATTCGTCCGCGCCCTGATGCGGGCGAACCACCACAACCGCGTCGCTGACCTTCGGGACGGCATCAACACCGTGGCCCGGACCCTGGCGGGACCGGGAGCCGACGCAGCACAGATCCGCGCCGCGATGCCACTGGCCATTCTCAGCACGGCGGGCCGGTTGGCCCAGATGTTCGGCATTCTGCCGAGCGGCCCCGAGATCGCGAACGCAGTCCATTGGGCTTGGCACAAGGGGCAGGGAGCCGACGACGCCACCGCGCTCGATCCTGCTGCGCAGGCGCTCACCAACATCCGGCAATGGGTTGCGGAGCGGTGGAATGTCTCGATCCACTGGCTCAACGCAGAAGGTCGGCCGAGCCGCGAGGCTTCCGGCTGGTGGGACGACGAAGCCGTCTATTTGCCGCCCAACCGCCTTTTCGAAGCGGCCGGCGGGGCGATCAAGGAAGAGCTGATCGTCAAGAACCTGTCCGACGCGGGCATGATCGCGAAGACCAAGGATCCGAAGCACCTCTACGTCTCGTATGTCCCGAAGGTGGGACCGGTGAAGGCCTACGCGCTATCGCGGGCCGAGTTCGGCCGGTCTGGCGGCGAGACGCGGAGCCAGACGTCGGCGGGCAACTACGACGAAGCCGCGAGGCTGTCGTTTTGACCGACCTGCCCGACCTCTTTGAGAGCCTCGTAGCCGACCTTGGTGGAGCTGTTTTCCCACCGTTTCCCACCGAAAACGAGGCTGGTGGGAACGGACAACCTATTGAGACGAAAGGGATTTCCCACCTTTCCCACATTTCCCACCTCGAAAATAGGCCGGACAGTTTCGATGATTTTTCGGAGCTCGAAAACTCCGAAAAAAACTGCCGGGGCACGCGCGCGCGAGGATTACCTGTTGAGGGGGTGGGAAAGGTGGGAAAGGTGGGAAATGAGGTAAAAACACCCGCAGCATCAAGCACTTCGCATTTCCCACCTCCTCCTCTTTTAGTGGGAAAAAAAGAAGAAGAGTGGGAAATCCCAGACCCCACAGCCTCGCACCGCCCCGAATGGCTCGACGCCGACACTCTGGCGGCCCTTGCCCCGCAACTCGCCCCGCCGACCGATGACGGCGGTTTGCCCATCCCGCCCTCGGCGGTTCGGACTGGTGTCGATCGCGAGCTGCGTGCCCTGGCCGAGGACGGGCGCGACGGCCCCGATGCGCTGCGGGACGCGATCGAGATCACCCGGGCGAAAATCCGCAACAGCGAGGTGCTAGCGGAGCGGCAGGCCAACGGCGCGGCCTGCCATGTCTGCAACGAGCCGCTCGACGACATCCTGCCGGTGATCGCGGTGCCGACAGCCAAGCGCAACGCCCCGCTGTTCCTGCACGCCAAGTGCCACGACGCCTATCGCGCGCGGCGGACCGATCTCGTCGACCAGATCATGGCGGCCGCTGGCTTCGGCCCTACCGCTTCGGAGACCGCACCATGAACCGCCGCGTCGAAACCATCATCGCCGGCCGACATAACCGGCTCGTCACGGTTGAGCGACGGGAATTATCTGCCAAGCCAGCCAACGGGCGCCGGTGGAACCGCGGCGAGATCCACGAGGCCGGGACGATTGCAGTCGCCGACGCCCTTTGCCCGATCGGCGGCGCAATGATCGCGGCCGACGTGGCCAGGATCCTGAAAGGCCGCACAACCTTCCCGCCGACGCTTTGGGGAGATCTACTTTGATGCCCCGTCTACACTTTCATGCTAAGGCTACATCTCTCCCCAGCACGAGGTCGCGCCCATGGTGATCGTCAAGCCGCCCGCCGGCCTGAAAGCCCGTATGGACATCGAAGCGGCGCTGCGATGGGCCTACTGCAACGAGCTGACGAAGACCGGTGCGCTGAACCGGGACGAGATCGACACACCCCGGCACCCTGGCCTCGCCACGCCCGACCGCGACGGTTTGGGGACGACGGTGCAGATGCTGATCGACATGCCGACCAACTGCTTCGGCGTGCTGCAAGAGATCGGGGCCCGCGGCACGCCGCATCCCGACGCCATCATGATCGGCGATGCTGTCGCGGCCCTCGACGCCACGGTGATGGGCGTGCCGGAGGACTGGAAACCCCTGGCCGAGATGGACGACCTCTCGCCGGAAGTGTCGCGCCTCGTCCAGGTCGCCGTCACTCGGATCACCCGCGAGATCGATGGCGATCGTCGCCTTTTCGGGATGAGGCCGTCCTTCGTGGTGCAGCGCTACGCGCTGTCGGGTGGCGCTCCGGCATGGCGCGCCGAGGTGCCGACGGTGAAGATTGTCTCGCACCCGAACGGCGTGTCGAAGTGGTTCGTCACCCGGGTCATGTGGTCGGAAACCACCGACGGCCGCGACGTGTCCCATGAGGTCGAGCTCGACGGCTTCGACACGAAGGCCCGGCGCCCCTACGGCGACGCCTATCGCAAGCTCTACCTCGATCCGGATCCGGAGCCCGCCATTCGCGCGCGGGCCGAATACGAGATCTGGCACGCCGCGCTTGATGCCCTGGCGATGGATCTCGCGCCTCGCCTCACCAGCATTCGACTATCGCCGACGCGTCGCCCTGCTCGTCCGTGGATCGAAGGCGACATCGGCCCTTCGGTGCTGCCCGACCTTTCCGACATGGTGCCGCTGGAGCCATAACGAGGCGAGCGGGATCGGAAAACGCAGACCACCCGCTTGACGTGCGACCGTCGTCGTGCCTAAGTCGAAATCACTAGTACGTTGCCACATATGCCCCGGGCGAAAGCCGCGGGGCTTTTTGCATTCTGGACCACGCCATGGCTGGCCACGACCTGATCGTGCCCCCAGGCGGGATCACCACGTCAGATCAGCGGGACGACCTCGACGCCGCTGTTGACGCCTTCGCCGCATCCGCCAAATCCGCCGCCACCCGGCGAGCCTATCGCGCCGATGCGCGTGACTTCATCGCCTGGTGTGCGGGGCAGGGCGCCGAGCCGTTGCCGGCGAAAACCCGCACCGTGGCACGCTACGTTACCAGCCTCGTCGGACGCGGGCTGTCGGTCTCGACCATTGACCGGCGCGTCGCTGCCATCGCGGCGTTGCACCGCGCCAAAGGATGGGACACGCCGACCGCGCGCGAAGAGGTCCGCACCGTGCTGGCGGGTATCTGGCGCATGTGGATGGTGCAGGAGCTCGCCGAGCACCGGATGGTCCTTCACACCCTGCCCGAGATCATCGCCCGCATGCGGGCCTACCGCTTCAACGAGACCGGAACCGATCCGGCGATCGAGGATGCGATCCTGCGAGACCTCGAGGCGCTGGCGGCACAGGAGGTGGCTTGATGGGCCTGCCTCGTCTCGAAATCCAGCCGCGCCTCCTCACGCGCCAGCAGGCCGCCGCCTATTGCGGTGTGAGCGTGCCGACCTTCAACGCGCACTGTCCGGTCGTGCCGCTGGCCATGGGCCCCGGCAAACGATTGGAGCGATTCGACGTTCGCGCGCTCGACGAGTGGATCAGCGGTAAGCCCGCCAACGAGCCGCACCCCGCTCATTCCTGGCTCGATCAGCTATGACGGTCGTCCGCATCAAAGGCCTCAAGAGCTATACGCATCCGAAGACCGGCAAGCTCTACACGTACCATCGCGCCACCGGGACGAGGCTGAAGGCTGAGCCCGGGACGCCTGCTTTCCTGGCCGAGGTCGCGGCCTTGGATGCGAAGACCCCGACGCCGAAGACGGCCGTTCCCGGCACGATCGGCATGGTGATCGCTGCCTACCGAAAGTCTCCGGCCTGGGCCGACCTGAAGCCGGCGACGCGGACCTCTTACGATCGCGCCTTCGACGCCATCAAGGGCATCGAGGCAATGCCGCTCGTCGACCTCGACCGGCCCTTCATCTTCGGCCTGCAGGAGCGGATCTTCCGCAAGCGCGGCAGGTGGATGGCGAACTACGTCGTGACGTGCCTGTCGATCCTGTTCGAGTACGCCCAGAATTTCGGCTGGATGAAGAGCAACCCGGCCGACGGCGTGAAGCGCCTTAAGCCGGACCGCACCAAGCCGACGCAGAACCGCCCCTGGACCCGCGAGGAGACCACCGCCGTCCTGTCCGCTCTCGCGCCCTACATGCGCGTCCCCGTGGCCCTGGCGATGTTTGCCGGCCTCCGGAAGAGTGACGTGCTGTCGGTCACGAAGGCCGCCATCAAGGACGGCATGATCCAGGTGACGACGTCGAAGCGCAACGTGCAGGTCACGGTACCGATGCACCCCGAGCTGCTGTCCATCATAGCCGCGGCACCGCGGCATGACGCCGTGACCATCGCGGCGAATCAGTCAGGCCAGCCGTGGACGGAGAGCGGCTTCAACAGCACGTTCGGCAAAGCGATCGGCAGGCTGGAGACGGCGGGCGCGGTCGCAGAGGGCCTGACCATGCACGGCCTGCGTCACACGCTGGGCACTCGCCTGCGCGAGGCCGGCGCCGATCTCGACGATATCCGCCGCATCCTCGGGCAGAAGACGCTCGTCATGGCGCAGCACTATTCCGAGACGGCCGACACGTCTGAAAAGTCACGTGCGGTCGTGGCGCGGCTCGATATCACGAGAACAAAGAGGGAGAGTTGATTGTCTACACTTTCAGAAAAAGTGTCTACACGACCAGACCAGTGCAGCTAAGCCATTGATCTGGTGGTGCCCGAGGGCGGATTCGAACCACCGACACTGCGATTTTCAGTCGCATGCTCTACCAACTGAGCTACTCGGGCGTCTCGGAGCCTGTCCGGGCCGCGACTGAGGGGCTTATAGGAAGGGTTTCCGGCCTTGTCCAGCCCTATCGAAGACTCGCTGGAGGCCTGTCCGCAGCCGATCCGACTGGACGGCGGAAGCTTCACCTCGCAGACTGGACTTATGCCCGACAGTACCGTGAGGCCGCGAGAAACGATCGATTTGCGAGGGCTGAAGTGCCCCCTGCCCGTTCTGCGCGCGCGCCGCATCCTCGGCAGGCTGACCACGGGCGATGTCGTGGCGATCGTCTGCACGGATCCGCTGGCGGGACTCGATGTCCCCAATCTCGTGAGAGAGACGGGGGACAGCTTGCTCTGCACGTCCCGAGATGGCACGGAGACGTGGTTCCTGATCCGAAAAGGCTGAGTCGTCGAGCCGATATCGGCGTGGACGCCCTTGCGTCCGACCCGGCGCAGGATCCATTGATCTGCACCGACGTTGATAACCGATAGCAACAGGAAGGCTTTAGAGCGGTGCACAGAACAGCTTATCTAACACTCATCCTCGCCTTGGCATTACCGGCAGTCGCGCTGGCTCAGGATCGAGGCAGTGCCGATGATCAATTGGCTTGTACGCCGGATGTCTACAAACTATGCAGCAGCAATATTCCTGACGAGGACGCCATCACGGCTTGTCTACAGCAGCATAAGGCGCAACTGAGCCCTGCCTGCAAGGCCGTCTTCTCGCGACCGTCGTCGGCCAAGCCCACAACCTCCGACGACGATTGAGCAACCGAGTAGATCGCGCCCGCTTCCTTACCAACAGGGGTTTTGGGCGCGGACTGCTGATCGTACGACCCTCGTCGGATCACTGCTCGTCCGGGCTGTCCCGATCGTCGTCGTCGATTTCGACCGGGACCCTGTATCCTTCGCCGAACCAGCGATGAAGATCCACGTCGGCGCAACGCTTCGAGCAGAAGGGTGTCGTCTCCGGCGTTGCCGCGCGACCGCAAATGGGACAGCGGCGCATGACGGCCGGCTTAGGCCCTGCATTGTCGTTGGCAGCCTGATCCATCGCTTGATTCAATCCCAGTCGACCGTTGCTCCGGCGAGCCCCGCACCCTTCAGTCCGTTTCCCGAGGCGATTACCGAACGCTCGACTCCGACCATCCGGCATGAACCGGAAACCCCTCGCCCCCGAGCAGCGCCAGGGTTTCGTAGAGCGGCAGCCCGACGACGCCGGAATAGGAGCCGACCAGTTGCACCACGAAAGTGGCGGCTAGGCCCTGGACGGCGTAACCGCCGGCCTTGCCGTTCCATTCGCCCGCATCGAGATAGGCGTCGAGTTCGTTGGCCGACAGACGCTTGAAGCGCAGGCGCGTCTCGACGAGCCGATGTCGTCGGCCGCCCCGCGGTGTGAGCAACGTCACGCCCGTGTAGACCCGATGAGCGCGGCCGGAGAGAAGGCGGAGACAAGCCTCGGCTTCGTCTCGCGTCTCGCATTTGGGAAGGATCCGCCGCCCCACGCTCACCACCGTATCGGCGGCGAGGATGAAGCAGGGACCCAGGTCTTCACGTTCGGCGCAGAGCGCCTGAGCGACCTCCGCCTTGGTGGCGGCCAGCCGCGCCGCGAGGACGCGCGGCAGTTCAGCCCGTTCCGGCGTCTCGTCGACATCCGCCGGCAGGAGCGTGTGGGGTTCGATGCCGACTTGCTGAAGAAGAGCCAAGCGTCGCGGCGAGGCCGAGGCCAGGATCAGGCGAGGCGCTTCGGCAACGATGTCGCGCTCACGCGCAAGGCCGATCACTGGGAGGCGCTCACTTGAACCGGTAGGTAATCCGGCCCTTTGTCAGGTCATAGGGCGTCATCTCGACAAGGACGCGATCGCCCGTCAGCACGCGGATTCGGTTCTTGCGCATCTTACCGGCCGTGTGGGCCGTGATCTCGTGTTCGTTCTCGAGCTTCACGCGAAACATCGCGTTGGGCAGCAACTCCGTCACCGTCCCGGGGAACTCGAGCAATTCTTCCTTCGCCATATGGTCCGATCTTTCGAGCGCCGCGGATGGTCCTCCACGAAGCGTTGTGCCGTCGCGAGGCGACGGCAGGCCGATGAGGCGCCGCGAGACGCCCCTGGGAGCGCCGGACCGTAGTCGAGAACGCCGCCGTTGGGAACAGAAGATGGCGATGGTGCGGCCTGGGTTGAAGGGCCAGAGCCGAAGATCCAGGGACCCCCGCAGCTTTGCCGCGCTGGCTTCCGCGTCTCAAACCAGCGGCGGAGCGAACCGACCCCTCCACCGGCTTGGGATGAGGGGTTCAGGATCCCACTGTGGGGCTGGCTCAGGATGAGATAACGGCAGAAGGAGTTTCCGTTCTCCGCCGTTGGTATCAGTCCTGCGTACCGGCGATCGAGGCCTCTGGCACGTCGCTCTGAGGCGCCGTGCGGGCCCGCTCGGCATCGCGCCGCAGGTGTTGCCGCTGAGAGCGAATGCTGAAGGGGATCAGGCCCAGGAAGATGATCACCAGGGCCGCCAGGACCTCGGCCGGGAAGGTCGTGAGCAGCAGAACGAGGGCCGCCACACCGAAGAGGATCGGGATCACCTGTTCCCGTGGAATGCGGCCGATCGACTTGCCGGAGTAATGCGGAATCGTGCTGGCCATCAGTCCGGCGACCAGGATGACATAAGCGATTTCGAACCCGACCGCCCAGCGATCGAAGATCCAGCCCAGGCTCGACAGGTGGAGATAGAGCGGCAGCAGCGCCACGATGGCGCCGGCCGGCGCCGGCATCCCAGTGAAGAACTTCGATGTCCATGCCGGCTTGTCGGGGTCGTCGAGCCCGACGTTGAACCGGGCCAGGCGCAGCGCACAGGCGATGGAATAGACCATCGCGGCAAACCACCCGAAGCTCTTGATCTCGTGCATGTTCCAGAAATAAAGCGTCAACGCGGGCGCGACGCCGAAGCCGACGAAGTCGGCCAAGCTGTCGAGTTCGGCCCCGAACCGGGTCGTGCCTTTCAGCGCCCGCGCCAGCCGTCCGTCGACCCCGTCGAAGACAGCCGCCGCCACAATGGCGAAGACAGCCTTCTCGAAGGATCCCTCGGTGGCGTAGCGGATCGCCGTCAGGCCGAGGCAGAGCGCCAGGAGCGTAATGAGGTTCGGTAGAACGATGCGCAGCGGCACGTTGCGGAACCTGCGCCGACGCTTGGGTCGCAGATGGGCGGGCGGCACGGGCTCCAAACCGTCGTCGTCGTGATCGTCGATCATGCCGCGTCGGCTCCGCTCAGCGCGACCTCGGGGACGTCCCGGATGTCGGGTCGGAAGACCTCGACGAGGTCCTTGAAGCCGCGGACCGCGAAGGCGCCGACCTGGAGTGCCGGACGGTGCAGGCGATTGACGAACTCGCGCGACATCAGGATGGGCTGATCGAGGGGACGGTTCAGATTGGCGATGCGGCTCGTCAGCCCGACGTCCTTGCCGATGACGGTGAAGTCGAGCCGCAGGCCCGAACCGACATTCCCATAAGCCGCCTCCCCGTAATGCAGCGCCACACCGGCCTCGATCGGCATTTCATCGGGATGACGCAGGTTACGGGCCCGCAGAGCCGCGATCGCCTCCTGGCCCGCCGCGAGCGCCCGGTCGACGGCATCGAGGTTCGGGCCGTCCCGGAAGATGGCCAGCAGGCCGTCGCCCATATATTTCAGCACTTCGCCGCTTCGGCTCTCGATCGGCGGCACGAGGCAGTCGAACAGGGCGTTGAACACCCCCACCGCCGCCACGGCGTCGAGGTCGACAGTGTGGCCGATGGAATCACGCATGTCGGCGAAGAGAATGGCCGAGCGGATGGTAGAGACCTGGCCGCGCTTGGTGACGCCGCGCAGGATGGCGCGGTGCGGCTCGTCGCCGACATAGGTGCGCAGCAGCTTGTCGAGCGACAGCCAGGTCGAGCGCAGATCGATCAGAATGGCGATGGCGGGCAGCAGCCGCGCCAGGGCCGCGATGTCGGTCGGCATGAACCCCGCAGCCGAGCGGGTAGCGAACGTCACCCAGCCATGGCCGCCGTTCATCAACGGGATCGGAATGCAAAGATAATGCGTGAAACCGTCGCCCTTCAGTTCCGCCACGATGCCGAAGCGCGAATCCTCGGCTTCGGGCAGGCGCAGTTCGACGGTGCGGCCCGTCTGGGCGGCCTCGTAGAAAGGCGAGGTGCGGTAGCCGGAATCGTCCTCGCCCGTCCGGACGTAGGTGCGGGTCGTGACACCCTTGCCCTTCACCCAGAGCCGGGAGATGGAATCGTGCTCGGCGTCGAGGACCTCGGTCGAGGAGCCGTAGCGGTCCAGCGGCAGGCCAAGCGCCAGGAGCTTGTCGCAAAGCAGGGCGATACGCTCGCTCGGCATGTCCTTCAGGCGGGCGTGGCGGGTCAGCCAGTCGGCGACCAGCATCACGCCATAGGCGAGGTCCCAGCCCATCAACCTGTCGAGACGCTCTGCCGGCAGATCGACGATCTCGGCAGCCGACAGCAGTGCGTCGGCGCCCGAGAGAGAGGCGTCGATCGGGGCAGCGGCGTCGCCAGACACGGCACTCGTCACGGAAGCGGTCAAGATCATCCAGCCTTGAAGGAACGGGGTGCCTCGACGGCCTTGACGTCGGCCAGCACGGTCTCGCCCGCAACGGCCGTCGCCCCGATGCCGACCATCACCCGGATCGAATCCGGCAGGTAGACGTCGACCCGAGAGCCGAAGCGGATCAGGCCGAAGCGATCGCCGACGCCGATGGTCTCTCCTTCGCGCACGAAGGACACGATGCGGCGCGCCACCAAGCCGGCGATCTGCACGACACCGACGCGACCGAAACTGGTGTCGAGCAGCATGGATGAGCGCTCGTTGTCCTCCGACGCCTTGTCGAGATCCGCGTTGACAAACAGGCCGGGTTTATAGGCGATCTTGGTGATGCGGCCCGACATGGGCGCCCGGTTCACATGGCAGTCGAAGACGCTCATGAAGACAGAGATGCGCTGCATAGGCCGGTCACCGAGGCCGAGTTCCGGCGGCGGCACGAAGAAGCCGACCGACGAGATGGTGCCGTCCGCCGGGGAAACCACGAGACCCTCGCGCATCGGCGTGACGCGCTTGGGGTCCCGGAAAAAGTAGACGCACCAGGCCGTGACAATGAAGCCTAGCCAGCCGAGAGGGCTCCACAGCCAGTCGAGCACGAGTGCAGCCACGAAGAAGCCGGCGATGAAGACGTAGCCTTCCGGATGGATCGGGACGGCCTGTCGCTTAAGACTTGCGATCACCGACATGGGCGAGGTCCCGCGCAACCGTTCGACACCATGATCCCCATTCCGGCCACCCCGTCCTTCACCTGCCCGATGCGCCCGGCTCCCGCCTCACGCACCGTCTCGTCACGTCTTCCGGCCGGACTATCGGTCCGGCTCAGACCGGGAGGGCCTCGCGACCTTGTCCCTGCCCCGCCGCGGTGTCGCCGGCTTCGATATCGCGCAGCAGATCGTCGACCGCCGCGGCTTCGCGTTGCTGGCTCCACATCGCGCTGTAAATGCCGCGGCGCTCCAACAGCTCGTCATGCGTTCCGCGCTCGACGATGACGCCCTTGTCGAGCACCAGGATCTCGTCGGCATTGACCACGGTCGACAGCCGATGAGCGATCACGACCGTGGTGCGGCCGCGCGACACCCGGTCGAGCGCGTCTTGTATCTCGCGTTCGGTGAAGGTGTCGAGGGCCGAGGTCGCCTCGTCGAGCACCAGGATGGCGGGCGCTTTGAGGATCGTTCGAGCGATGGCGACGCGCTGCTTCTCGCCGCCGGACAGCTTCAGTCCCCGCTCGCCCACCTGGGCGCGGTAGCCGTCAGGTACAGTCGCGACGAAGCCATCGATCTGGGCCAACCGCGCGGCTTCCTCGACCTCGGATTCCTCGGCGCCCCAGCGGCCGTAACGGATGTTGTAGCCCAGCGTGTCGTTGAACAGCACCGTATCCTGCGGCACCATCCCGACGGCCTCGCGCAACGACGCCTGGCTCACCGCCGTGATGTCCTGGCCGTCGATCGTGATGCGGCCGCGGTAGGGTTCGTAGAAGCGGAACAGCAGACGCGACAGCGTCGACTTGCCGGCGCCGGAGGGGCCCACCACCGCCACGGTCTTGCCTGGCGGCACGTCGAAGCTGACGCCGCGGAGAATCTCGCGTTTCGGATCGTAGCGGAACCAGACGTCTTCGAAGCGCAGATGGCCTTCGGTGACCACAAGGGCCTCGGCATCCGGCTTGTCCTGCACCTCGGGCGTCTGGCCCAAGATTCCCGACATCATGTCGATGTCGATGACGGCCTGCTTCACCTCGCGATACACGAGCCCCATGAAGTTCAGCGGCTGATAGAGCTGGATCATCATGGCGTTGATGAGCACGAAATCGCCCACCGTATCGCGCCCTGCCCTGATGCCCGCGATGCTCATCGCCATCACGACCGCGAGGCCGGCCGAGAAGATGATGGCCTGCCCGGCGTTCAGCACCGCGAGCGAGACGTAGGTCTTGACGCTCATCTTCTCGTAGCGACGCATCGACAGATCGTAGCGGCTGGCCTCGCGCGCCTCGGCGCCGAAATATTTCACCGTCTCGAAATTGAGCAGGCTGTCGATGGCCTTGGTGTTGGCGTCCTGGTCGCTCTCGTTCATCACCTGCCGGATGGAGATCCGCCAGTTCGTGGCGAGCGCCGTGAACAGAGTGTAGGCGCCGATCATCAGAGCGACGGCGAGCGCATAGCGCCAGTCGAACTGGAACAGGAACACCGCCATCACGAGGACGAACTCGACCAGCGTCGGCACGCCCGTCAGCATGATCATGCGGACGATGGTCTCGATGGCGCTGCGACCGCGCTCCAGCACTCGCGTCAGCCCGCCGGTCTTGCGCTCGAGGTGAAAGCGCAGCGACAGTTCGTGCAGGTGGACGAAGACGTCGTTGGCCATGCGACGCACGGCGTTCATGGCGACCGAGGCGAAGAGCGCGTCTCGAGCTTGGGTCAGCACCGCCATGAGCATGCGGAGCAGCCCATAGAGCAGCGTCAGCGCCAGTGGGCCGGCAAGGATCGCCGGGAGATGCGCCACGGCCGCATCCTCGCGGCCGACGAGGGCGTCGGTGGCCCATTTGAAAGAATAGGGGATCGCCACCGTGACGAGCTTGCCCAGGACCATGAGCACCAGGGCCAGATAGATGCGCAGGCGCAGATCCGCACGGTCGGATGGCCAGATGTAGGGCCAGAGGTGGCGCACCGTTGCGGCGAGCGACGTCTGAGCGCGAGGATCGACCGAGGCGCCGGCAGCAGACTTGGGATCGGACATGAAGGGTGTGTCGGGGTTTCGCGGCGGATGGGTTGGGCTTCGACATCACCATATAGCGTCGCGACCACGCCAAAGCACGACAACGTCGCCACATGGGACATCCGCACCCCTGCCGGTTGACCGTTTCGCGCCGCACCATGATAGATTCCCACCATGACAAACCTCAAAGCGATCTGCGTCTATTGCGGCTCCAGCGACGGCACGGACCCCGCCATGCTCCGCTCCGCTGAGTCGCTCGGCCATGCCATGGCGGAGGCCGGGATCGGCCTCGTCTACGGCGGCGGCACCAACGGCCTTATGGGCGCGGTCGCGCGCGCCGTGCTGTCACGCGGCGGCCGGGTGACCGGCATCATTCCCGATTTCCTGCGCAGCAAGGAACGGATGCTCGAAGCATCCCAGATCCCGGGCCAGCTCGAGATGATCGTCGTCGACGACATGCACACCCGCAAGCGCCTGATGTTCGAGCGGGCCGACGCCTTCGTGGCGCTGCCGGGCGGCATCGGCACGCTCGAGGAACTGGTCGAGCAGATGACCTGGGTGCAGCTCGACCGTCATTCAAAGCCCGTGGTGATTGCCGATGTCGGCGGCTTCTGGGCCCCGCTCCTGTCCTTGATCGACCACATGCGCGAGCAGGGCTTCATTCGGGAGGCCGCGGATCTGCGCTATCGCGTCTCGTCCCACATCGACGACGTGCTGCCGACTATCCGCTCCGTGCTGGCGGATGCCGAACGGTCGGGCAGCGTAAAAACGGATCTCGACATCCCCATGTGACGCGGCGAGCCTTCCGCGCCTTAGAGGAAAGTCCGACCCTGGCGGTCCTCAACTTCGACAATCCAGAGGTCTGGGTCGAAGCCGATCTCGCGCTTCAGCCGGGCTTCCGCGTCGAGCGTCGGCATGGTGGCATCACGATGGACCGGCACGAAGCTCCGGCCACCGTCGTCGACGGCCTCGCTCTGGGGGGCCGGTCCGAGCAGGACCGAGGTCCCGTCGAGCCGGTCGACCTTGATCATGGCGGCGCCCGCTTCGGGGGAGCCTCTCCGTCGCAGTACCGCCACGACCCCGTTCACCTCGCAGCGACGAATATAGGCCGAGACCCAAAAATCCGTCCTGATCCGGGCGACGCTCATAAGGTGTCGATGCTCACTCGGTCTTGGCCTGTTTCGCTGCCGATTGCTTGACGTCGAGCGCAGCCTTGCCGGCGACGGGTTTGGCATGCGGACGCGGGTGGGAAGCCTGAGTGGCTGAAACGTGGTGGGCCGGGTCGGGTTGCACCGCGGCCGCGCCGCCGTCAGCGGACTTGGCCTTGTGGTCCAGCTTGATGGCGGGCTTGGTTGCCGTTCCGGGTTTTGGCGTGACAACGCCCGGCCGGGGATGGGGCTGTGTCACGGTCGCGGCGGATAGAAGGCCGCCGATCGCGTCCACCTGATGCGGCTTCGGCGCCGCGTGGTGGACGAGGTTCGGTTTCGGAGCGACCGGAGCGGCGGGAAGTCGCGGCGCAGGATCCACCACGGCAGGAGGTGCCGGGGGCGGCGGCGCCAATGCGGCACGATCGAGCGGGGCCGGGGTGGCGGGCGGGGCGACCGTCGTGGAACGCTCGGCCACGCTCGGCTGGGCGGCTTCGGGCTGTCCGTCAATGGAGCGGCCGAGGCCGAACAGCGGCGCCGGGTGGTGGCCGCGCTGGAAGATCATGGCATTGGCCACGATGCCGACAAGGGCGATGGAGAAGGCCGAAACGGTCAGAAGCTTGAACGGGCGAACGCGCGGCAGACGCGCTGCAAGTCGTGCGGCAAGCCCAGGCTCGGCCCGTCGACGACCTGCGGCGGCGCGACCACCACCGAGCCTATGTGCCGCGATGGCGGCGCTCGACGGGCCCTTGGCACGCGCCGCTGGCTTGGCGGGGCGGGGCGAGAGACCTTCGCCCAGCATGCTGTCCAACGGGGGTGCGCCCGAAGGCTTTGCACGGGACGAACCGCGGACAGCGGAGTGGAGGGGGTCGAGAGCCGCATCACGCAATTTTGTGCATCCTGCCGGCGCGCGGCACACCGTCGTGCCTCGCCTCTGAGGAGTAGCGGGAAATGGTTTCGATTTTAGTCACCGCGCCCGGCACCAGCTTGGCTCCGCGGCAATCCAGCGGCAGCCGGACGGTGACGCGGGTGCCCTGCCCCGGCGCGCTTTCGATGGCCATGCTGCCGCCGTGAAGCCCCACGAGGCCTCGCACGACGGAGAGGCCGAGGCCGGTGCCGTCGAAGGACCTGTCGTAGGAGGTCCGGGCCTGGAAGAAAGGGTCGCCGAGCTTCGGCAGGTCCCGGGCCGAGATCCCGACCCCTGTGTCCGACACGATGAGCAGGACCGAATTTCCGTCCGGCTTTGCCGCCAAGGTCACCTCGCCGCCCGAGGCGGTGAATTTCAGCGCGTTGGAGAGCAGGTTGATGACGATCTGCTTGCAGGCGCGCTTGTCGCCCACGATCGCGTCGATATCCGCCGGAACGGATCTGACCAGCCGCACGCCGCCCTTCTCCGCCTTCAATCCCATCATGTCGCAGCAAAGCGCCAGGAGGTCGTCCAGTGGAACGATTTCGGGCGCGAGCTCGAAGGAGCCCGACTCGATCTTGGACGCGTCCAGGATGCCGTTGACGACGGAGAGCAGGTGAAGGCCAGATTGGTGGATGATGCCGGCATATTCGCGCCGTTTGGCGGGTTCGGCCGGCTCCAGTGCCTCGGCCGCCAGAATCTCGGAAAAGCCGATGATGGCATTCAACGGCGTGCGCAACTCGTGACTGGCATTCGCCAGGAAGAGGTCGCGGCCCGCGTGGCTCCGCTCGAACGACGTCTGCGCCGCCGCCGCGAGCCGATCCTGCTCGGCCCGAACCGAGACGTCGCGCAGGAGGCCGACAGCGGCCGCCGGGCGCTGAGCATCGTCCAAGGCTTCGCCGGGCTCCGGCGGGCGAAGGGCAAGGTCCACGGTGGCGAAGACCGGTTCATCGAAGTCGCCGCGGCGGCTCGGCACGGTGCGACCGGTGCGCAGCCGCAGCGTGGCGATCCCGCTCTGGCGTTCCGAAGCGACATCGGCCACGAGTTTCAGGAACACGGGACGGTCCGCGACATGCAACCGCTCGAAGAAGCTACGCCCGGCCAGGTCGTGCGGCGCCAGGCCGAAGAGCCGTTGCGCCGCGGAACCGACGTGGCAGGCCGCGCCTGTGCGGTCGAACCGCATCACCACGTCCTCGAGCGACTGCGTCAAAGCGCGATAGCGGTCACGGGCGAAGCGGTCGGCGTCGCGCCGCAACTGCGACAGCCGGGCCGTCGCCAAAGCCAGTAGCCCGCCATAGGCGAGAGCCCCGAACAGAGCCGAAGCGGCGAGGATCGAAGGGTTTGCGAAGCCGCTGCCCTGCCCGAAGTGCGTGAGCAGTCCGGCCACGAGAGCCACAAGCGCGGCGCCGGCCAGCCCGCCGACACCGACGATGACCGACGACGCCGTCGCGGCTTCGATCGGAACAATGAGGAGGAGCGCCAGACCGGCGACCGAACCCGTGCCGAGCGTCACCGTTGCCGATAGCCCTAGCCAGGCGAGCAGGCTCAAGACCTCACCGGCGCGAAGGTTCCCCGTCCGTGATACCGCCAATGAGGCGGCAAACGGCAGGGCCAGCCACGCCAAGGCAGCGGCCTCCCAGGCGGCAGGCGCAGGACCGACGACGAGGCAGAGCGGCGCCAGCGCCAGACTGACCAGCGACAGGCCGATCCGGCTCGCCAGAAAGAGACGATGCGACGCGGCATCGGTCGGCTCAGCTCGCGCATCGGAGTGGACGAGCATCCCGATGGCATCGCCGATAGGGGCCAAAAGCTTCACGCGACACTCCGCACCGGACGCTATCGGTTCTCGTCCCGGTCCGACCCAAACTCGCAGCCCGGGCTTAAATGAACGCTAAATTCGATCATCAGGCCTCGAGAAATCGCGCCAACCCCTCTGTCGAAACATGACTGTAGCGTTCAAGCTTGGTTAAGCCGCCGTGTCCGGACGCTAGGTCTGAACGAAGACTGAATCTGATCGGTCGCATTCTCGCCTTTCTTCTCTCCGGCCCCAAACGTTTCTGTCGTAGTGAGATGAAGGTCAGGGCACCGGTTTGTTGCGTCGAGGTGGAGCATGTTGTTTCTGGCAAGAGCTGCCGTCTGCATCGGTCTCGTGGCCGTGGCGGCGTCCCATACGGGCGGGCCGGGTCTCGCCTCGGCTCTCGACCGGGGCGTCCGCGGTGCCGCCGATGCGGCTGGGCAGGCGTGTCTGCGGTCCGACGAGTGCCTGCGGGTCGGCACCAGCCTGCTCACGGCGGCTCCGCTGTCCGTCGCACGCCACGAGGTCGAATGGGAGCCGCGCGAAGACCGTGCCGGTCTTGCCGCTTCCCGGGTGCCGCTGCCGCCGTCGCGTCCGATCCCGGACTGACCCCGGGCAAGGCGACACTGGCACTTCGCAGCCCGGAGAGCGATATGACACGGGCACAGGAACCCTGCCCGCCATGCTCAATGTCGACGACATCATCGCCAATTTCGAGATCCTCGACGAACTCGACGACCGCTACCGCTACCTGATCGAACTCGGGCGAGAGCTCGCGCCTCTGCCACCGGAGGGGCACGACGAGACCAACCGCGTCCGCGGCTGCGCCAGCCAGGTCTGGTTGGAAACCCGTATCGACGGCGCGGATGGCTCAGACCCCGTGCTGCATTTTCGCGGTGACAGCGACGCCCATATCGTCAAGGGGCTGATCTATCTCGCCCTGGCGCTTTACGGCGACCGGCCCGCCTCGGAGATCGCCGTCACCGATGCAACGCCGCTTTTCGCCCGCCTGGGCCTCGGAGGGCACATGACGCGCCAACGGTCCAACGGCTTTGCCGCCATGGTGGAGCGGATCCGCGCCGATGCGCGACGCGCTCTGGAGGGACCTGGCGAGGCACCTCCTCTCTCAGCCCTGCACTGACGGCCGAAGGCTGCGGAGCAGATACGCCGCCAAAGGGTACTGATCGACGCCGCATCGGAGGCGGCGATCCTGTCCCGTCAGCGACGTCGGCGTTGCTGTCCCAGCCCCATCTCCTTGGCCAGCAGCGATCGCGCCTTGGCGTAGTTGGGAGCCACCATCGGATAATCGACGCCGAGGCCCCACTTCTCGCGGTATTCCTCCGGCGACATGTTGTACTGGGTTCTGAGATGTCGCTTCAAGGATTTGAAGCGTTTTCCATCCTCGAGACAAATGATGTAGTCGTTGGTGAGAGACTTCTTGGCCGACACCGCAGGCTTCAGCGGCTCTGGCGGCGGTTCCCGCACCTTGTCGATCATTACCACCAGCGATGTATGCACCTCGGTAATCAAACCGGGCAGATCCGGCGGCGGCACTGAATTATTGCTGATGTATGCTGCGACGATCTCGACGGTGAGTTCCAGGAAATTGACCGAGGTCTCGGCGTCCAACATCATCATCCTCCTCATTCAAAAAATATCAAATGTAATCAGGCACCGCAAATCTATGGTGGAGTTCAAAGGCTACCACATCGTTCCTGGCTGACAAGGGAGGTTGCACTATCTGCGACGTACGATGCTGCAGGCCTCCCGCAATGCAGCGGCTCTCGCAGGCTCCGGGTCTTGCCCGGGAGGCACGGCGATCGGATAAGAGAAGGATCGCTCCGACCAGGCCTCGAGATCCGCCATGACCGACCTTCCCGCCTTCGCAGCTGAGGCTGCCGCGCCTGTGCCGATCGAGAAGCGGCCCGCGAACCGCACCGTTCACGGGTACGGCCTGACGGACGACTATGGCTGGATCCGCGCGGAGAACTGGCGAGACGTCCTGCGAGACCCGACCAAGCTTCCCGTGGAGATCCTCGACCTCTTGGAGCGCGAGAACGCGTATGCGGCGGCCGTCCTACAGCCGACGGCGGCGCTGCAGAAGCGGCTTGTCCGTGAGATGCGCGACCGCATGGAAGAGGAGGAGGCGGAGGTCCCCGTCGACGACGGGCCTTTCGCCTATTACGCCCGCTACCGAGAGGGCGGGCAACACGAACTCGTCTGCCGTCGCCCCCGGAGCGGCGGCCCCGAACAAATCATGCTCGACGGCGACGCCCTGTCGGAGGGGCTCGATTTCTTCGAACTCGGCGACGCCGTGCCCTCGAGCGACCATTCGCTGCTGGCCTGGAGCGTCGACGACAAGGGATCCGAGCTTCACACCATCAAGGTCCGTGACCTCGGCACGGGTGAGGATTTTTCCGACATCGTCCCGAGAACCGAGGGAACGGCGGTGTGGACGGCCGACGATACGGCCTTCTTCTACGTCAGGCTCGACGAGGATCATCGCGCGAGCAGCGTCTGGCTCCACCGCTTGGGCTCCGACTTCGCCGAGGATCGGCTGATCTACGACGAGCCCGACCCGACCTGGTTCGTCGGCATCGAGAAAACGCGCTCGGGCCGCTTCGCCGTGATCTCCATCCACGGCCACGATGCCTCGGAGATCCGCGTCGTCGAACGGACAGAGCCTTTCGTCACGCCGCGTCTTATTGCGCCTCGCGCTGCCGGGCTACGCTACGAGGTCGACCACCGCGGCGACGACTTCATTATTCTGACCAATGCCGACGGCGCCGTCGACTTCAAGATCGTGACGGCACCGGTCGAGGCTGCAGGCCGCGAGAGCTGGCGCGATCTCGTGTCCCACGAAGCGGGACGGCTGATCGCGGGTTCGGCCGCCTTCGCTCGCCATCTTGTCCGTCTCGAGAAGCGCGACGCCCTGCCCCATATCGTCATCCGATCCTTCGCGACCGGCGCCGAGACAGCGGTGAGCTTTCCCGAGCACGCCTATTCGCTCGGGCTCGGCGAGGTCGCCGAGCAGGACACGGCGGTGATGCGCTTCACCTATTCGTCCATGACGACGCCGACCGAAACCTACGACTACGATATGGACACGGGCGAACGAACCCTGCGCAAGCGCCAGGAGGTCCCGTCGGGTCACGAGCCCGCCGACTACGTCACACGCCGCATCCTGGCCACCGCGCCCGACGGAGCCGAGGTGCCGGTTTCCATCCTTTATCGGCGGGACACGCCTCTCGACGGGTCGGCGCCGCTACTGCTCTACGGCTATGGCGCCTACGGCTACGCGATCCCGGCCTCCTTCGGCACCAAGCGCCTGTCGCTGGTCGACCGCGGCTTCGTCTATGCCATCGCGCATGTCCGCGGCGGCACCGACAAGGGCTGGGCCTGGTACACGGACGGCAAGCTGTCGCAGAAGGCCAATACGTTCGGCGACTTCATCGCTGCCGGGCGGGCTCTGGTCGAAGCCGGTTTCACGTCTCAAGGGCGCATCGTGGCGCATGGCGGCAGCGCCGGCGGCATGCTGATGGGAGCGGTGGCCAATCTGGCGCCGGAGCTCTTCGCCGCCATCCTGGCGGACGTGCCCTTCGTCGACGTGCTCAACACGATGCTCGACGACAGCCTGCCGCTGACGCCGCCGGAATGGCTCGAATGGGGCAACCCGATCAAGGACCGCGAGGCCTTCGACGCCATCCGAGCCTACTCGCCCTACGACAACGTGACGGCGCAGCGCTATCCGCCGATCCTGGCGCTCGGCGGCTTGACCGATCCGCGCGTCACCTATTGGGAGCCGGCCAAATGGGTGGCCCGCCTGCGCGAGAAGGCAGTGTCGCCCTCGCTGATCCTGCTGAAGACCAACTTGGAGGCTGGCCACGGCGGCGCCTCCGGCCGCTACGACCAATTGGATGAAGTGGCCCTGCAATATGCCTTCGCGCTGGCCTGCACGGGCAAGGATGCGGTGACAGAGGAGGCCGAGGATGACGAGGAGGAAGACGTCGAGTGAACATGTCGGCGCTGCCGACGTGACGCCCTGTCCGAGGTCGGAAGGCACCGATCAAGGTTGAGCGGCTCGAGGCGCCGCCCTGGCGAGTCTCGCTCCGCTCCGAAGTGACGCTGGCCGCGTTATGTCCCGTCTTGACGCTCGATGTGGTCTTTCAGGTCCGCCATGGAGGCGAAGCGGTGAGTCCCGCTGCCGGTCTCGACCTCGATCGTTCCGTCGGAAAACAACACGTAAGTGGCGCCATTGGCGTCGTACCGGCCGACCACTGTTGGAGCCTCGGCGACGGATGGAACCGAACGTTCCTCGGAAGGCGGTGCGATCTCCGCGACCACGGCCGGTCGCACCTCCGGTGCAGATGGTGGACCTGTCCGAACGACCGGCGCGTCGATCACGGGTGGCGATCCGGCTGCTTCGGAGGGCTGGTTCTTCGGCATGCCGACCGTGGCCAGCCTCGACTTCAGCCGGCTGGCCGCCGACGTCGGCCGCTCGGATGGGGCGGATGCCGGGGTCGCCGCGAGATCGGGATCAAGCGTAGCGTCGGTCGTGACAGCCGGGGCGAAGCCTGTCCGCAGATCGCGCAGGGCGAAGAGCACGGCGCCGATTCCCAGGGTCACGATACCGGCGGAGAGCCCGACCGTTCCGGCCACCGTCTCGGTCTGCCCCCAGTCGAGACGGATGAAAGAGATGCCGTTCCACAGCGACCAAGCTCCGGCGAGCCCCAACACGGCGCCCAGAACGGAAATCAACCAAGGCATTCAATACTCTCCGCCAGCCCTCGCCTCGCCGCCGCAGCGTTACACAGGATTGCTAAGAGACGCAAAGCGCAGGGGTTTGGTGGCCGATCGACGATGCGGCGTTGCCGCGACGCGCGCCGGTCACTAGTTTCCGCTCCGGGGCGGCGGTGACTTCAAGCCGATCCCGCCCGACCGAATTTCAAGGAGCCACGATCATGGCCTTCACGCTTCCCGAGCTGCCCTACAGCTACGACGCGCTGTCTCCCTATATGTCGAAGGAGACCCTCGAGTTTCACCACGACAAGCATCACCAGGCTTATGTCACCAACGGCAACAAGCTCCTGGAAGGCACCGAGTTCGAGGGCAAGACCGTCGAGGAGGTCGTCAAGGGCTCCTTCGGCAAGAACCAGGGCCTCTTCAACAACGCCGGCCAGCATTACAACCACATCCATTTCTGGCAGTGGATGAAGCCCAACGGTGGCGGCAAGCCGTCGGGCGCGGTCGAGAAGGCGCTGGTCGAGAGCTTCGGTTCGCTCGAAGCCGCCAATGCCAAGTTCATCGAGGCCGGCACCACGCAGTTCGGCTCGGGCTGGGCTTGGTTCGTCGTCAAGGACGGCAAGGTCGACGTGATGAAGACCGCCAACGGCGAGAACCCGCTCGTGCATGGCGCCTCGCCGATCCTCGGCGTCGACGTGTGGGAGCACTCCTACTACATCGACTATCGCAATCGCCGCCCCGACTACCTCAAGGCCTTCGTCGAGAACCTCGTCAACTGGGACCATGTCGACGAACTCTACCAGGCTGCAGCGAAGTAAGTCGATCGTTCGCTGATCGAAAGGCCTATCCCTCGGCTGAACCCGGTCGCGCGCCCTCCACCCTGCTGCGCAGGTCTCCTGCCCCCCTACGGGGAGGGAACACCGCCTGCGCCGCTACGTCCCTGCCCCCTTTGGGGGCGGGGACCACCCAAAGGTGGTGGTGGGGCGGACCGGGTACGACCCGATCCGATCTCGTCGACGGCACCCTGCACGCCCCGGGTAAGCATCCCGTGATGAATTGCCCCGTTTCCCTCCGGACCGCGCCGTGCTGATGCGGTGCGGCTCCGGATGGGATAGAGGACAAGCGCGGAGCCCGAGGGGCCCGCGGATCACGGGCCCGGATGTACAGACACCTGCTTTCCGTCGGCGGCCTCACCTTGGTGTCGCGCGTCACGGGCTTTCTCCGGGACGTCATGCTGGGCACCCTGCTCGGCGCGGGTGCCGTGGCGGACGCCTTCTTCGTTGCCTTCCGCCTGCCGAACCAGTTTCGGGCCATCTTCGGCGAAGGCGCTTTCAACGCCGCTTACGTTCCGTCCTATTCGCGCGTCCTGACGCGCCGCGGCCCGCACGAGGCCGGGCATTTCGCCAGCCAGATCTTCACGATCCTCCTCGCCTCGCAGACGCTGGTCCTGATCCTGGCGGAGATCTTCACGCCGGGCCTCGTCGGCCTGCTGGCACCGGGCTTCGATGCCGATCCGGCCAAGTTCGCCCATGCCGTGCTGATGACTCGGATCACCTTTCCCTATCTGTTCTGCATGGTGCTGGTGACGCTGCAGTCGGGCACCCTCAACGCGCACCGAAAGTTCGCCGCAGCGGCCTTCGCGCCGGTCCTGCTCAACGTCGTCATGATGCTTTTCCTGGCCGTCGGCTGGCTGTTTCCCGATGCCGGCATCGCCGCCAGCGTCGGCGTCACGGTTTCGGGCGTGGCGCAGTTAGCCCTGATGTTCGGCGCGGCGCGGCAGGCAGGCGTTCTGGAACGGATCGTCCGACCGCGGCTCGGCGCCGACGTGCGCCAGTTCTTCTCAGCCCTCGGCCCCGCCGTCATCGGGTCCGCGGGGCCGCAGATCGCCATCTTCGCCGATACGATCATCAGTTCCCTGCTGCCCGCCGGCGGCGTGTCGTCGATCTATTACGCCGACCGCATCTTCCAGCTCCCCATCGGCGTCATCGGGGTGGCGGCCGGGACCGTCCTTCTGCCCGAGATGAGCCGCTTTTTCGCGGCCGGAAATGCTGCCGGTGCGCTCAGGGCGCAGAACCGCACGGTGGCGCTCACCCTGGCCCTGGCGGCGCCCTTTTTCATCGCTTTCGTGCTCATGCCCGACGAGATCATGCGAGGCGTGTTCCTGCGCGGCAAGTTTACCGCCGAGGCGGCCTCGGCCTCGGGGGCGGTGCTCAGCGCCTATGCCTTCGGGCTGATGCCTTTTCTGCTGATCTCGTCGGCTCGCTCGGGCTTTCAGGCGCGCGGCAACACCACCGTGCCGATGGCGGCGTCCTTGATCGCCGTAGCGTTCAACCTCTCCCTGAAGCTTCTGCTCTACCGTCCGTTCGGAGCCGCCGGATTGGCCGCTGCGACCGCCGTTGGAGCCTGGGTCAACCTGCTCGTCCTGTGCTGCATGGGCTGGCTGCAGGATGTCGTGCGTCCCGACGCCATGCTGGTGCGCGTCGCCATCGCGGTCGACGGGGCGGCCCTAGTCCTCGGCCTCTTTGTCGTCCTGGCCGATGGCCGCATCGCCACCCTGACGGCGCCCTGGCGCTTCGCCGACATGCTGCATCTCGGCATCGTCGGGTCGGCAGGCGCCGTGGTCTATGGCGTGTCCCTGGCGGGTGCCCTCAAGCTCTGCGGCGTCGGCCTGCCGCTACGGCGGAGCAGGCCGACCTGATCGAGTCCTACTTGGCCAGAGCGTCGAGCACCCGAGCCCAGGAGCGGGCCCCCTTCTGAAAGGATGTCAGCTCGTACTTCTCGTTGGGCGAATGGATCCGGTCGTCGTCGAGCGCGAAGCCGATCATCAACGACTCCATCTTCAGCTCCTGCTTGAAGGTCCCGACGATGGGGATCGAGCCGCCCGAGCCCGCCATGATGGGCTCCTTGCCCCACTCGGCGTGAAGGGCCCGGCGCGCGCGGCTCAGGGCCTCCGACGAGAAGGGAAGCTGCAGCGCCGGGCTGGCGCCATGGGGATGGAACTCGACCCTGCAATCGGCCGGCAGGCGCTCCCGTACAAAGGCCTGGAACGTCGCACGGACCTTCGCAGGGTCTTGCCGCCCGACGAGCCGGAACGACACTTTGGCGCTGGCCTGGGCCGGCAGCACGGTCTTGAAACCGGGGCCGCTGTAGCCGCCGGTGACCCCGTTGACCTCGGCCGTGGGGCGCGACCAGATGTTCTCCAGGATGGAACGGCCACGCTCGCCGGCCGGGACCGAAAGGCCGACGCCGTTCAGGAATTCCGCCTCGTCGAAGGGAAGCGCACGCCACTGCTCGGCCACGTCGGCGGGCAGGTCCTCGACCCCGTCGTAGAACCCCGGCAGCGTCACACGGCCGTCATTATCGTGGAGGTCGGCGAGGATGCGCGACAGGACGTGGATGGGGTTGGTGGCCGCGCCGCCGAACATGCCCGAATGAAGATCGCGGTCGGCGGCCTTGATGACCACCTCCTCGCCCACAAGCCCGCGCAGCATGGTGGTGATCGACGGGGTTTCGGCGTCCCACATGCCGGTGTCGCAGACGAGGGCGAGATCGGCCTTGAGCGCGTCCCGGTTGGCCGCCACGAAAGCGGGCAAGGACGGAGATCCCGATTCCTCCTCGCCCTCGAACAGCACCGTGATCTCGCAAGGCAGGCCGCCGGTGTCTCGGAAGGCGCGGCAGGCCTCGACGAAGGTCATGAGCTGGCCCTTGTCGTCCGACGCGCCCCGGGCGACGATCCGCTTGCCGTCCTGCACCTCCGGCTTGAACGGGTCGGTGGTCCACAGATCCAGCGGATCGACCGGCTGCACGTCGTAATGGCCGTAGAACAGCACGTGCGGGGCATCGCGGTGTGCCGCCTTGGCGTGGCCGAGCACCATGGGGCGTCCCGAGGTCGGATGCACGGCAGCCTCGAAGCCGAGCCCGGTCAGCTCCTTCGCCAGCCAATCGGCTGCGCGATCGCAATCCGGCGCATAGGCGGCATCGGTCGAAATGGAGGGAATTGCCAGAAGCTCGAAGAGCCGGTCGAGCGCCGCGGGCCGGTTCGCGTCGAGGGTCTGGAGGACGGTGTCGATCGAGGCCATGGGGCATCTCGCTGGCGAGGGGCGGAGGTCGCGGGAGCGGCCCGTTGGGCTAAGGTCTACCAGCCTGCCCCGCCATCGAACAGGCGCAAAAAAGCCCGGCCCCTGTGGGGCCGGGCCAAGCTTGGTCAGATTGCGTCGATCAGAAGAGGTGGCTGAAGATGGAGTACAGTGTGCCCGACAGCAGGATCGCGCAGGGCAGCGTCAGCACCCAGGCCATGACGATGTTGCGGATCGTCTCCATCTGCACGCCCGAGCCATTCGCCGCCATGGTGCCGGCGATGCCCGACGACAGGACGTGGGTGGTGGAGACCGGCAGGCCGAACTGGTCGGCCGCCATGATGGTGCCCATGGCAACGAGCTCGGCCGAGGCGCCCTGCCCGTAGTTGAGATGCGTCTTGCCGATCTTCTCGCCGACCGTCACGACGATGCGCTTCCAGCCGATCATCGTGCCGAGGCCGAGCGCCAGCGCGACCACCACCTTGACCCAGATCGGGATGAACTTGGTCGAGGTATCGAGCGAGGACTTGTACTTGGAAAGGGTCTTCGCTTCGTCGGGCGAGATCTGGTTGTCCTGCACCTTCGGCAGGTTCCGCAGGGCCTCGGAGACAAGATACATGTCGTTACGGGTGTTGTTGACCTGATTCGGGGGCACGGCGGCGAAGGAGCTGTAGCCCTTCACGCTGTCGGACACCTGGTTCACCAAGGCGGCGAGAGACGGATACACGCCGTCGGTGAGCTGCTTGTCGCGCACGAAAGCCGTGACGGCGGGGCGCGGATCGCCGGTGATGGCGTAACCGGACGCCTTGGCGTCGATGATCTTCGAGGCCGCGGCAGAGTTTTGCTGGAACTGCGGAATGAAGTCGTTCGGCACGGCGCGGTTCAGCGCATAGGTGGTCGGCACGGTGCCGATCAGGATCAGCATGATCAGTCCCATGCCTTTCTGGCCGTCGTTCGAGCCGTGGGCAAAGGACACGCCCGTGCAGGTGAAGATCAGCAGGCCGCGAACCCACAGCGGCGGAACCGACTGTGGCTTCGGCTCGGCGTAGAGCTCCGGCTTGCGCACGAGGAATTTCAGGATCAGCAGCAACGCGCCGGAGAAGACGAAGCCCACGACGGGGGAGATCAGCAGAGCCTCGCCGATCGTCGTGGCCTGGCCCCAGTCGACGCCCGAGGTTCCGCTGCGGCCGTTGAGCAGTGCATTGGTGATGCCGACGCCGATGATCGAACCGATCAGCGTGTGGGACGACGAAGCCGGAAGGCCGAACCACCAGGTGCCGAGGTTCCAGATGATCGCGGCGATCAGAAGCGCGAAGACCATCGCGAAGCCGGCATGCGAGCTGACCTGCAGGATGAGTTCCACTGGCAGTAGCGAGATGACGCCGAAGGCCACCGCGCCCGTCGAGGTCAGGACGCCAAGGAAGTTCCAGAAGCCGGACCACACCACCGCGTAGTTCGGGATCAGGGAATGCGTGTAGATGACGGTCGCGACCGCATTGGCGGTGTCGTGAAAGCCGTTCACGAACTCGAAGCCCAGCGCGATGACCAGCGCCACGGCGAGCAAGAGGTAGACCAGGATCGAGCCGGTCTGGCCGCCGCTGGAGTCCACGTCACGCCAGACGCTGTAGGCGGTGAAGGCGAGGCCCACTGCCATCATCACCAGCACGCCGTAGCGTGTCGCCGAATCGCTAGGGTGGTCCATCGCCGATCCTTGCGGCGCTGGCTTGGTATCGGGTACGGCGGACAAGCTGGTCATTGAGGGCTCCACTCGGGTCCCGAACGACTAGCGGTTGCCCTTAACCCTTTTGTGACCTTGACCTTAACCGGGCGAAGGAGTGTCCGGCGCGTGTCTATGGTGCGACGCCTCGCGGCGGGCGGACGCCGGGCCGAGGGCCCTTCGCGTCTTTCAGCCGGCCTGTCCGATGAGGATGCCGGTGGCGAGCACCAGCCCTCCGCCCAGCATCACCTTGGCAGCTGCGGAAACGGGCGGGGTGTCCATGTATTTCCACTGGATCCAGGCAATCGTCAGAAGTTCGAAAAGCACCACGATGGCCGCCACGAGCGTCGCGGTGTAGAAATCCGGGATGAGGTAGGGGATCGTGTGGCCGATGCCGCCCGCGATCGTCATCAACCCGCAGACGAGCCCGCGCAGCAAAGGCGTGCCGCGGCCTGAGAGCTTGCCGTCATCGGCCAACGCCTCGGCGAAGCCCATGGAAATGCCGGCGCCGAGCGAGGCCGCAAGGCCCACCAGGAACGCATTCCAGGAACTATGGGTGGCAAAGGCGGCCGCGAAGACCGGCGCCAGCGTCGACACCGAGCCGTCCATGAGGCCGACGAGACCGGGTTGCACGATCTGGAGCACGAAGCGGCGGCTGGCATCGGTATCCTCCTTGCCACGGGTTTCCCCCGGCAAGCGCTTCTCCTCCGCGTGGCCGGCCGTGCGCTCGTGGCCGGCTTCGGCCTCCGCGAGATCGCCCAGCAGCTTGCGGATGCCGGCATCGATCGAGCGCTCCGCCGCTCGACGGTAGAAGCGCTCGGCGTCACGCTCCATCTCGGCAGCGTGACGACGCATCGCCTCGACGCCGAGCGCACGCACCTGCCAGACCGGCTTGCGGGCGATATTGCCGCGCACGTCCTGCCGCCGTACCAGCGGAATATGGTCGCCGAAGCGGCTCGTGAAGGTGTCGATGAGCCGACGACGGTGGCCGTTTTCCTCGACCGCCATGTCGTCGAACATCCGCGCCGAATCGGGATAGTCGTCCCGCAGCGCATGGGCGAAGTCGGCGTAGATTCGGCCATCCTCCTCCTCGTTCGAAATGGCGAGGGCCAGGACTTCCGGCTCGGTCAGCTCGTCGAAACGCTTCATCAAACAGCCCGTAGATTGGAAATATTCTAAATTTGAGCTCAGATATGGAGATGCGGTCTGCTCCGTCAAGCCATATCCTGAGGGCGCTCTCAGCCAGGCTGCGCCATGTGGCGCCCATTTGGCGCCGCCCGGTCTGGTCAACGAACTCCAATCGGCGTAACCAAAGCGATGCCCGATCCGACCTCCTTGGTGCCATGAACCGTCAAGAGCACCGCCCCATCGCCGCCGTCGAAGCCGAACTCGACTATGGCGACGGCGAATTTCGCGTGATCCGACCCGGCAGCTTCGTGCGCTGCGCCGTCACCGGCACGCCGATCCCGCTGGAGGAACTCCGCTATTGGAACGTCGCCTTGCAGGAGGCCTATGCGTCGCCGCAGGCGAAACTGACCCGGCTCGGCGTTGCCCTTTCCTGAACCCGCTTCGGTTCAGGCCTGCGATATTAGCCCGCCGAGCCGCTCCGCCAGGATCTCGGGATCGTCGAACTCGAGCCTGATCGGGAGAACCTCCACTGGAAAGTCCCGTGGCAGGCGGACGCGGTCCTTCTCGGTCGTCACCAGCGTGGCATCCGCAGCGACGGCGGCGGCTGCGAGCCGGTCGCGATCCCGCGCGTCGAAGGGATGATGGTCAGGAAAAGCGATCGTCTCGACAACATCGAGTCCCGCCTTCGTCAGCGTCGCGAAGAACTTGCCCGGCCGTCCGATGCCCGAGAAGGCGAGAAGCCTACGCCCGGCGAAGCGGCCGAGCGCTCGGGGTTCCGGTGCGATGATGGCCCGCAGCACGGCCTTCTCCCACGAGACGGCCTCGTCGGCTAAGACTTCCCCTGCAGCCCCGGCGCCCACCACGACGACCAAATCGACCGCCGGCCATTGCTGCCGCAGCGGCGCCCGGAGCGGACCGGCGGGCAGGCAGAGCCCGTTCCCGATTCCGACGGCGCCGTCCACCACCGCCAGCGAGAGGTGCTTGGCAAGCGAGGGGGTTTGAAGTCCGTCGTCCATCAGAATGATGGTCGCCCCGTCGGCCACGGCGGCGCGAGCCGCGGCGACGCGATTGTGCGCCACGAAACAGGGCGCCACACGGGCGAGCAGCAATGGCTCGTCGCCGACGTCGCAGGCGCGATGCCGCTCGGGATCGACGCGGATCGGCCGAGCCGCTGCCGCCCCTCCGTAGCCGCGCGACACGAAGGCGGGCTCCTGGCCCGCGGCGAGGAGCTGGCGGGCGAGTTCGAGGACCGTTGGCGTCTTGCCGGCGCCGCCGACCACGAGATTGCCGACGCAAACGACCGGCACCCCGACGCTGGCGCCGCCTTTCGACATACGGCGCCCCGTGACCGCCCCATAGACCGCTCCCGCCGGCGCAAGAGCGAGGGCCAACGGCCCCGGACGGGGCCGCCACCAGAAGCTCGGCGCCGACAGGGATCTCATGCGGCGGATGCCAGATAGGGGGCGAGAGCCGCCATGGTGCGGTCGGTGGCGCCGCCTTGCCCCTCGACCACGTCCGACGCCGCCCGTGCCATGGTGCGGAGCCGCGCCGGGTCGGCGAGCAGCGTCGCCACCGCCTCGGCGAGATGCGTCGCATCCTCGACCCGCGCGGCACCTCCGGCTTGATCGAGCGCCGGATAGACGTCGGTGAAATTCTGGGTGTGCGGCCCATGAAGCACCGCGCAGCCGAGACGGGCCGGCTCGATGGGATTCTGACCGCCGCCCGGCGGCAGCAGCGAATTGCCGACGAAGACGAGATCGGCCGCCCGGTACCAGAGCCCGAGTTCGCCCAGAGTGTCCGCGACGTAGAGCGCGATGCCGGCATGGACCGTGTCGCCGCGCGATCGCAGGGCCGAGGCGATTCCAAACCGCTGCGCTTCGGCCAGGATCGCGGCACCGCGGTTCGGCTGGCGCGGCGCGAAAACGGTCAGCGCCTCCGGGACGTCGCGGCGCAGCGCCAGGTGAGCATCGAGGAGAGCCTTCTCCTCGTCGGCATGGGTCGAGGCGGCAATCCAGAGCGGCCGCGAACCGACAGCGGCGATGAAGCTCGCGACGGATTCGGGATCGGCACCGGGGGCCGGCACGTCGTATTTCAGGAGCCCCGCCACGGCGACGCGACTTGCGCCGAGGCCGCGATAGCGCGCCGCGTCGGCCTCCGTCTGGCACAGGCAGAGTGCGGTTCGGCCGAGCAGCGCCCCGATGAAGCCTGGCGCCTTGCCCCAGCGGCGCGCCGAACGCTCCGACATGCGGGCATTGACCAGAACCAGCGGTACGGCGGCGCGATGCAGCGCGTCGACGAGATTGGGCCAGAGCTCGGATTCGGCCAGAACCGCGAGGTTCGGCCGCCAATGGGCCAGAAAGCGGCGCACGGCCCCCGGCAGGTCGAGCGGCACGAATTGATGGATGACCCCCGCCGGCAGGCGTCCCGCGAGGACGCGGGCGGAATTCACCGTGCCGGTGGTCAGAAGGACACGGACGCCGCGGGCCAGAAAGGCGTCGACCAGCGGCAGCAGCGATACGCCCTCGCCGACACTGGCGCCGTGCAGCCAGACCAGCGCCCCGGCGGGGCGCGCTCGGCCGGCATGGCCGAGACGCTCGCCGAGCCGGCCGGCATCCTCCTTGCCGCGGCTGAGCCGCCAGTCGAGGAAAGGCCGGCCGACAGGCTCCATCACCGTGGTGGCGACACGATAGGCGGCAAAGAGAGGCGACGGGCTCACGACGCCACCGGTTGCGCAACCGGAGCAGAAGAGGCACGCGCTCCAGGGTCCTCGGCCCCGACCAGCGCATAGGCGCGGGCATGGACCGCATCGAGCCCCGTCTCGACGGCGAGCCGGGCCGCCTCGAGCGCCGCATCGTCGGCCTCGCGCGGTACCCGTATGGCATCGCCGAGCACCATGGCGCCGTGGCCGAAAGGCTTGCCCATGCTGGCCCGATCCCAGGAGCGAAAATCGTAGCGGCGGCTCGTCACCACCGCGATGGGGAAGATGGGGCGGCCCGTCATCCGCGCCAGGGTAACAATGCCGAGGCCGGCACGGCGCGACACTTTCGGGACATCGGCCGTCATGCAGATGGTCCGACCCTGGTGCAGGCTCTTCGCCATGGCGCGCAACGCCGTGGCGCCACCGCGCAACCGAATCTTCTCGGCGCCGGTCCCGCCCGAGCCACGGATCGGCTCGACGCCCATGCGCCGCAGGATGGCGGCATTGATCTCGCCGTCCTCGTGGCGCGAGATCAGCGCGGCCACATGCGCCTCCGGTGGCCAGGCGTAATGCACCATAAAGTGCTGGCCGTGCCACATCGCGACGATAGCAGGGAGCTCCGGGGCGACGGCCGCCACGAAGCCGGGCGGCTCCTGGACGAAGCGGTTCGTCCGATGCACGAGCTTCAAATAGGCGCTGGCCAGGGCCCCGGCGGCCTCGATGACGGGGCGGGCGCGGCCGGCGGTCTTGAGCAGGCGCGGCGTTCTCAGAGCTTGGCGCCTCCGGCGACCGCGCCGAGTGACGACGGATCAAGAAAGCGATGCATATGCACGACGAAATAGCGCATATTCGCATTGTCGACGCTGGCCTGCGCCTTGGCGCGCCAAGCCACCACGGCCGAAGCGTAGTTCGGATAGATCCCCACGACATCGAGCTTGGTGGGATCGCGGAATTCCATGCGGCCGAGATCGACGAGCTCGCCGCCGAAGACGAGATGAAGGAGTTGCTCGTTCTGCTGTTCCATGGGGGGCCTCCGTGGCGCCTGAGTTGGTGGACGATAGGCTCAGCCGGCGGCGCCGAGCGTGCGCCGCCCGGCCGCCAGGAGTCCGGCATGAAGATGGGGCCCGGCCGCGTAGAGCGTGCGATGGCGCGGGACACGCTGATTGTAGAGCACCGGCCTACCGTCGATCGCCGTGAGCTGCGCTCCGGCCTCGTGCAGCACGATATCGACGCCCGCGAGGTCCCAGTCATGCGCGTCGGGCGACGCGATGGCGGCATCGAGCCCGCCTCCTGCGACGGCGGCGAAACGGCAGGCCAGCGACGGGATCCGAGGCACGAGGTTGACCGGAACGGCGCGGGCCAACGGCTTGATGAAGCCGACCGGTGCCGACAGGGTCGCACCCGCGATCTCGGAGCGGAGCGAAGCCGCGGTCGGACGCCCGTTAAGCCGGGCTCCTCCGCCGAGCGCCGCCTCGTAGGTCGTCTCCAGCGCCGGCGCGTGAACGACACCCGCCACGGGCCGGCCATGGCTGACCAGCGCTACCGAGACGGCCCAGTGGGGGTCTCCGGCCGCGAAGGACCGCGTACCGTCGATGGGATCGACGATGAGGACATGGTCGTGCAGGAGCCTGTCGAGATCGTCGACCGTCTCCTCCGAAAGCCAGGCGACGTCGGGCATCGCCTGCCGCAGACGGTCGTGCAGATAGCGGTCCACCGCGAGATCGGCCTCGGTGACAGGCGAACCGCCGCTCTTGAACTCGACGCGCGCCGCCGTCTGGGCGCCATGGCGGAAGAAGCCGAGAGCCATGTCCCCGGCGATCAATGCGGCATCGCGGAGGAGGTCGAGGACGGCCCGCGGATCGTAAGGGGAGATGGGGGCCACGGCGCCGATCGCGTTCGCATCTGAGGGATGGGCCGCTCGGCCTCGCTCCGAGGCATAGCGCGCGAGGCCGGGCCCGTGCAAGCGCGGGACACGGGCCGACGATCCGCACAATCTCGGCTGTTCCGTCCACGTTTTCGATACCATGCAAGGAGAAGCCTGCGCATCTCAGCCGTTTCATCGAAGCTTAAGCACGCCCGTTAGCGCTTTTCGGCTGAACATCAGTCTACAACGACTGTAACGGCGGTCACAGACCGACAGCATCAACGACCAAACGACAGCAACGATCTGGTAACGCTGTAGCGGGACTGCGGATCGAGGCGACCGGGCCGTGTAGACGGCCCATAACGCGAGGCGTCCCAGCATGAGCAACGCAGCAGCCGGAATCAAAGCGCGCATTGCGGACGGTGCCGAGTCCCGCTTCACCGGGTTCACCAGCCCCGAAATCTTCCAGGCGGGCGACAGTCGAGCCGACGATCGCTGCCGCAGCGTGTTCCTGGCGCGCGACAGAATCACGATCGACCGGAGCTACCACGGCATCGCGATGCGGCTCTCGGTGCCCGTCTCGGCCTATCGCGGCGTCTGCGTCGGGGTCCGGGCCGGCGAGAACGGCGGCTTTGTCTACGAACTGCGTCTGACGCACCGCGACCCCGACCTTTCGGTGCTACTGGCCGAAGCACAGGACGAGAGCCAGATCTGGGCCGAATGGCGCGCTTCAGCGCGGTTCTTCGACCTGCCGGCACTGATCGAGCGCAACGACGGGCCGGAAGTTTGGGGTGCCTCTCTCACAGTCAGTGACAGCCACGACCGTCGTGTCAAGCACCGCCGCCGCCCCGGCATCGTGGCTCGCCGCACGGCGCGGCCGGAGGCCATGGAAACCGTGTATTGCGAGGACGAGATCATCGCGCGGGATTAACGACGCCGCGCGTCGCGTCGTCAGAACAGACTGCCCTGCCCGGCTGCCTTGCGCGGAGCGTTCTTGGACTGAACAGGCTTGGATCTTGCGGGTGACGTTGCCATGCCCTCGTTCGGCGAGCGGGTCGGCCACGGCGGATCTGCGAGGTCGGGCCTCAGTGCCTCGACGGCGATGGTGCCATCGACGAATTCAAGTCCGAGCCGCGCGCCCGGGGCGATGCCCGCGGCAGACCGGAGCGGATGGCCGCCCGCATCGCGCACCAGCGCGTAACCGCGGCCGAGGACCGATCTGTAGCTCAGCGTGCCCAGGAGTTGTGCCAAGCCCTTCAGCCGCGCCTCGCGGTCGACGATACCGCGCGTCACGCCGGATTCCAAACGTCGACGGAGCGCGTCGAGACTCTTCCCGCGGTTGCGATTTTCCTGAAGCGCCAGGGCGGCTCGGCTCTTCAGCGCTGCATCGAGCCGGGCCGTTGCCGTGGCGAGCCGCTGCCGCCGTCGCTCTTGCAACAGTGCGGCCGAGCGGGCGAGACGCGTCTCGAAACCCGAGAGACGTTCGGCCACACGCGCCAGCCGCGCCCCCGGAGATTGCGTGGCGAGGCGGCTGCCAGCTCGGGCGACGGCGAGCCGCCTCGCATCGGCGCCACGGCGTAGGGCCGAGGGAAGCGCGGTCGCGGCGCGATCGAGCCGCTGGCGCGGCAAGGCGAGGAGCTCCGCCCTGGTCGGGAGGGCACGCGCCGTCGCCCGCAGGGCGTCACGCGCGCCCTCGACCCGGCGCAGCATTGCCGAACCGTGCCGGGCTCCGAGCCTGTCCAGCCCGACCGCCAATTCCGCCCGCACCGGAACGCAGAGTTCGGCGGCACCCGTCGGGGTCGGGGCGCGCAGGTCCGCGACATGGTCGAGCAGCGTCCAATCGGTCTCGTGGCCGACGGCCGAGACCAGCGGGATGGTGCAATCCGCGGCGGCGCGGAGCACGGCCTCGTCGTTGAAACTCCACAGATCCTCGAGCGATCCACCGCCCCGCGCCACGATGAGCACGTCCGGCCGCGGCAGCCGTCCCCCGGGCGACAGGGCGTCGAAGCCGCGGATGGCGCGGGCCACCTCCTCGGCGCTGCCGTCGCCCTGGACCCGCACCGGCCACAGCAGGACGCGGCGCGGAAACCGGTCGGTGATGCGGTGGAGGATATCGCGGATCACGGCCCCGGTCGGCGAGGTCACGACGCCGATGACGGCCGGCAGGAAGGGCAGCACGCGCTTGCGGGCGGGATCGAACAGGCCCTCGGCGGCGAGGCGCCGACGCCGCTCCTCGACCATGGCCATGAGGGCACCGACGCCGGCGGGCTCGAGCGATTCGATGACGATCTGATAGGCGGACTTCCCCGGGAACGTGGTGATCTTGCCGGTCGCCACCACCTCCATGCCCTCTTCGGGCTTGACCCGGAGGCGCGAGAAGCTGGTGCGCCACACGACCGCATCGATGCGGGCACCCTCGTCCTTCAGGGAGAAATAGGCATGGCCGGAGGAGTGCGGGCCGCGATAGTTCGAGACTTCGCCGCGCACCCGCACGTAGCCGAACCGCTCCTCGACGGTGCGCTTCAGCGCGCCGGAGAGTTCCGTCACCGAGACTTCGGGCGTGTTCGACAGGCGATCGTCGGCGTTGTCCCGCGTCGGCATGTCCAGGGCTGCGGGCCCGTCGAAGATCGTGGGGGCGGCCGTCCGGCCGCGGGGGCTCGACCGAGCCGATGGTCTGATCGCCATAGGCACTGCATATCACGGCGAAGGACCACGTGTCCTCCGGGCGGCGCGCGCCATCCAGTACCGTTTGACAGAGAAGCGGCACCATGACCGGTTTTTCCAAAGGCCGGGTACGCCGGTGCTCCGATGCTGCCGTGTCAGCCGGATAGCGCTCGAATAGCCGTGATCGTCTTCGCGTGCGCGATCGACGGTTTCGGCATGTGACATAGTTGATGCACCCACACGCCGCTTTCCGGTATGAAGGCCACAACGAATGATCTGGTGGTTCTCAAATGTCCTGCGTCGGAAGCAGTATGCGGCAACGAGGGCGTGATCCGTCGGGCGAGAAAGTGCTGCAGCGCATGCTCGCCCCCACTTTCGCGCAGACGATTCGGCTCACGACGGTTGCGAAAGACATCCACGGGGCACCGGTATCGGCACGGGTAGGTCGAGGACGCCCTTCGCTCGAATGACGACCGTCCGGCCAAGAGTATCGCCCATTAATTCCCCCGCCTTTGTCGCGCCAATGCCTGCCCACGCCACCGACCATCAACGCCGTTTGCTGCAGTCGCTCTTTGACCTGCATGGCGGCAATCGGACTGCGATCTGCTTCGCCTATGCGCGCGCCGAAGCCAACGGACAGGTGTTTCGGAAACGAGGCAATTACCGTCTGTCTCCCGAGATGAATGCCGAGGCGCTGTTGGCGCACGGTCTGGCTCAGGGATGGATCGAAGAAACGCCTGGAGCCAGGCCATCATTGTGACGCTTTGCTCACTGGCGAACGGGCGCAATTTCCTGGAGCAACGGATCAAATGCTAGGGCGCGGCTCAACGCCCTCCCCTACAAGAGCACCGGGTAAGGCCGATCTTGCGTCGGCGGTAACCCAGCCGTTCGACGGGGAACCGCCATGGCACGCGACGTTGATCGACAGTTCGAAACCAGCGTCGCCCTGACGCTTCTGGGCGAGATGATCGATAGGCCGGCGGTCGAGGCGATACCGGCCGTAACCAAGGCCTGGGACTCGGCCTGGATCGCGTGACTGACGAATTGCCCCACTTGGGTTGCAGTCGCCGAGCGGGATTTCTGTCGCGCGGTGGCGGGGGTAGCAACCGTTCTCCGATCCACGGCAGGCGGAGCGCCAGGGCAAGACTGCACGACGAGGACGGTGCCGCCATCCGTCTCGGTGGAACGCATCGAACCGGGCTGTTTCGATCTGCTGCTGGTTTCGAGCCTCGGTGCGGAGGACGGGAGACATGACTTCGTGCTGTAACAGGGGTCTATGCTCAGGCGTCGGCGGCAATGGCTTTCACGATCTCAAGAAGGCGGGCGGCGTGCTCCTGGCACCTTTCCCCGCTATCCACAGTCGTCGCCCCCTCGCTTCGTCCCGATTTCTCTTTAGAACAAAACATGAACTGCGGAGATGGATGATGGGCTGCAGGATCGAGGATGTGGTGTGGCTGCGGCGTGACACGTGTCTCGTCGAACTGCGCGGCCGCGTCGGGACCGATCTCGGCAAGGTCGGGGGACATGTGGATCGATCACGAGGGCGAACACATCAGCGTCGTCTACGCAGACGAGCAGGTCCTCGCCGTCGATCTCGCGCTTTCGGAGTTCGTCATCGAGCAGTTCGCCGGGGACATGCAATTCTGATGGCTGGCCGGCGTTCGAGGTGCTGCAAGGCTCTATGTTGCCCCGCACCTTGCTTGAACGTGCGGGCGAAAGGTCAAAAGCGAAACGAGATCGAAGGCTATTCGACGTAATTGGTGCGGACGACGGGACTCGAACCCGTAAGCCCGAAGGCGCGAGATTTTAAGTCTCGTGTGGCTACCAGTTTCACCACGTCCGCAACGGCGGGATCGGTCCGCCTGCCGAACTTATCCGACTGTCTCCGGACCCGGCAAGGGTAGCCCCACCGGGTTACCGGATCTAAGCGCGGCTCGGCGGACCCGCTTCGTTCGGCGCGGAGACCGAAAGAAGCCATGTCTCCGGAGAGCTCAGGTCGATCTAAGCGCTGCCGAGCAGCTCATCGACGAGCCGAGTCGATCGATCCCTAACCCCGCTGATCCTTGGCGAGCGGCTCCTGGAAGGTCAGGCCCATATCCCAGGGGAAGTAGATCCAGGTGTCCTGGCTGACCTCGGTCACGAACGTGTCGACCAGCGGGCGGCCGAGGGGCTTGGCGTAGATGGCGGCAAAATGGGCGTGGGGCAGCATGTCCCGCACTTGGCGCGCCGTCTTGCCGGTATCGACGAGGTCGTCGATAACCAGCACCTTGGCATCGGTGCCGAGCGCCAGGACGGCGTCGGAGACGCCCTTCAGCACTTCGAGGCCGCCCTGGGTGTCGTAGTCGTGGTAGCTGGCGATACAGACCGTCTCGATGGTGCGTATGCCGAGTTCGCGCGCCACGATGGCGGCCGGCACCAGGCCGCCGCGCGTGATGGCAACCAGCGCCTGGAACGGGCCCGCCGCCGACAGCCGCCAGGCCAGGGCCCGGCAGTCGCGGTGAAACTGGTCCCAGGAGACCGGGAAAGCCTTGTTGCCGTGTTCGTTCATGCCCGGGTCCCCTCTGGCCGTCCTTGCCCGCGCTATACCGGAACGCCGTCGCCCCGCAAATCCACCAGCATGGCTTCGACCGCGGAGCGGGCCGCGGCGACGAGCGCCGCGTCGCGGCCCCGCACCACGATTTGATTCTTGAAGCCCTCGGGCGAAAACGACGGATAGGAGCCGATCGACACTTCCGGATGCGCCTTGGCCAGGGCACCGAGCCCGGCCGCATAGGCGCCTTCGGGCAGGCCCGCGGCATCGATGGATTCCGACGCCATCGGGGTGCCGCCGACGAGCCGGGACGCCACATTGTCCAGCATGTTCTGCATGATGGAGGGCACGCCCGCCATCACGATGACATTGCCGAGCATGAACCCCGGCGCCTTCGAGACGTCGTTGCGGATCAGCTCGGCCCCGTCGGGGATTCGTGCCATGCGGCGGCGCGCCTCGTTGAGGTCCTGCGGGGCGATGCGCTCCAGCAGCATGCGGATCGCCTCCGGATGTTCGGAGATCCCGACCCCGACGGCTTTCGCGACGCTGTCGGCCGTGATGTCGTCATGGGTCGGGCCGATGCCGCCGGTCGTGAAGAGATAGGTGTAGCGGATCCGCAAGGCATTCACCGCCGCCACGATCTCCTCCTCGACATCCGGGACGACCCGAACCTCGCGCAGGTCGATCCCCATGGCCCAGAGATAATCGGCGATGGTGCCGATGTTCTTGTCCTTGGTGCGGCCCGACAGGATCTCGTCGCCGATGACGAGGATGGCAGCCGTCACGGGGGTGGACATGGGCTCGTGCTCCTGAGGGCGGTCGCGCGCGTCAGCGCTCGTAGATGATATTGGTGCGGGTCTTCAGCGCCACCCGATAGCCTTGCTGAGCGATAAGCGCGGGCAGGTCGATGGCCCAGCGGCCGGGCGCATCCTCGACGATCAGCAGGCGAGGCCAGAGCCGCGGAGCCCCATCGCGGAAGAAGGCTTCGAGGATCAGGTCCTCGGCGCCCTCGACATCGAGCTTGACGGCGTCGATCCGGTCGAAGCCTTCCTCGGCCACGATCGTCGCCAGCGCCCGGGCCGGCACCCGCACCGAGGTGCCGAGCCCGTGCGTACCGACGAGCCGCATCGAGGTCTCGCCCTTGTTCTTGGCGTCGACGAAGAGCGTCACCTCGCCGTCGCGATCCGCCACCGCCATCTCCAGCGCCTTGATGGAGGTGAAGCCGTTCTGCCGGATATTGAAGGACAGCCGCTCGAAGATATCGGCCTGGGGCTCGATGGCGAGGATCCGCGCCCGCGGCCCCGCCAGGGTGGCGGCGAAGAGCGCGTAGCCTCCGACATTGGCGCCGATGTCGATGAAGACGAAATCGAACCCCAGCCGCTCGGTGAGGAACCGACGCTCCTGCGGATCGAAATATTGCGGCGTGAACAGCAGGTTCTTCTCGGCGACGTTGTTGGCCGGGTAGAGCCTCATGCGGGCGCCGAGCGAGTCGACGTCGAGAGGCCGGCCGCCAAGCGCCCGGATGCCGATGGCGCGCAGCGCGAAGGCGAGCCGCCGGCCCGCCCAACCGGTGCCGCAGAGGCGCGCCACGCGCACCAGGCCGGCGAGCCAGCCGCGGGGCGCGTGGCGACCGAAAGGATTGAGGTCGTTCGAGGCTCTGGACGTCATCGGCCCTGTGTCGAGCAAGCGCGGAGGCTTGGCAAGCCCGCCCGCGGACGGTGTTTGAAGTCGGACGGGCGATTGTCTATTCTAGAGCCAGAGCCCCTCGGGGCACCCTCCTCCCATCGCTCGGGCACCAATGACCTTCGTCGAAGCCTCGACATCGCCGGGTCGCAAGAACGGCCAGATCAAGATTCACGGGCCCGAGGGTTTCGACGGCATGCGCCGGGCCGGCCGCCTTTGCGCCGAGGCGCTCGATATGCTGGTGCCGGAGGTCCGCCCCGGCGTCACCACGGCGGCGCTCGACAAGCTCGTCTTCGATTTCGCGATGGACCATGGCGCGTACCCGGCGCCGCTCGACTATCGCGGCTTCATCAAGAGCATCTGCACGTCGCTGAACCACGTCGTGTGCCACGGCATCCCGGACGACAAGCCGCTGCGCTCGGGCGACATCATGAACATCGATGTCACGTTGATCCTCGACGGGTGGCATGGGGATTCGTCGCGGATGTATGCGGTGGGCGAGATCCCGCGCCGCGCCGAGCGGCTGATGGAGGTCACCTACGAATCGCTGATGATCGGTGTCGCGGCCGTGAAGCCCGGCGCGACGACCGGCGACATCGGCGCGGCGATTCAGACCTATGCCGAGGGCGAGCGCTGCACCATCGTGCGGGAATTCTGCGGCCATGGCCTCGGGCGGTTGTTTCACGACGAGCCCAACATCCTGCACTATGGAAGGCGGGGCGAAGGCGTGGTGCTGAAGCCTGGCATGTTCTTCACCGTCGAGCCGATGGTGAACCTCGGCCGGCCGCAGGTGAAGGTGCTGGCCGATGGCTGGACGGCGGTGACGCGGGATCGCTCGCTCTCGGCCCAGTTCGAACATTCGGTCGGCGTGACCGAGACGGGCTGCGAGATTTTCACCCTGTCCCCCGCAGGGCTGCACCATCCGCCCTACGATAGCGCCCCTTCCGTCGCATGAGCGAGATCGGCGAAGCCGAGGGTCTCCGCGAAGGCCCGGCGGGGGAGCCGCATCACGCAGGCCATCGCGACAGGCTGCGGGAACGCTTCAACACGGTCGGCGACGCGGGCGTGGCGGATTACGAACTGCTCGAGTTGATCCTGTTTCGCGCCATTCCGCGGCGAGACGTGAAGCCTTTGGCCAAGGCCCTCATGGCGCGTTTCGGCTCCTTCGCCGAGACGATCGCGGCACGACCCGAACGGTTGCGCGAGATCCCCGGCCTCGGCGAAGGCGCCATCACGGATCTCAAGATCGTCGAGGCTGCGGCGCGGCGGCTTACCAAGGGCATCGTCAAGGCACGCCTGACGCTGGGATCCTGGACGGAGGTCCTGGATTATTGCCGCGCCGCCATGGCGTTCAACGACCGTGAGGAATTCCGCATCCTGTTTCTCGACAAGCGCAACATGCTGATCGGGGACGAGGTGCAGGGCCGCGGCACCATCGACCACACGCCCGTCTACCCGCGGGAGGTGGTGCGGCGCGCTCTGGAACTCGGCTCGACCGCTTTGGTGCTGGTTCACAATCACCCGTCCGGGGACCCGACACCCTCGACCGCCGATATCCGCATGACTCACGAGATCATCGCCATCGCCAAGCCGATGGGCATCGCCATCCACGATCATCTGATCGTCGGCCGGCAGGGTCACAGCAGCCTGAAGGCGCTGAAGTTTATCTGACGCTGTTCGTCAAAACCCGCGAAGCGGTAAGCTCGCGTTTCATCAGGTCGTAGGTCTTCCCATCCTTTAGAATGCGCTCGACGACAGTCCAGCCGCAGCGGGTATAAAGTGGCTCGGCCGTGCGGGTGTGGAGCCAGAGGGTCGGGATTTCTGTCGCCCTGGCCAGGTCTTCGACCGCTCCAACGAGCCGCGTCGCATGGCCCTGCCCCCTGAAGGCGGGCTCCACATAGACGCCCGCCAGTCAAGGGCCGAGATCCGGCCGCTCGTCGAGATCCTGGGCGGCCAGGGCCGCCATGCCGACAGGCTTTCCATCGACGAGAGACACGACAATACGCGGCAGGGCGGAGTTGACCCGTGCCGCTTTCCGCTCGGCGTCGAGAACCAACTCCAGGCTGCGACCGTGTTTGGCGAAGAACTGCTCCCAACGCCAAAGACCGGTCACCTCGGCGAGATCGGGTCGCGCCTTGGTGGTCACCACCTCGTGCAGCATGGGCCACCTCCGATGCGTCGAACCCGCTCCGCTCGATGGCGCGCTTACCAAGCATCAGCCGACCACGACACGACGGCGTTCGCTTACGATCCGGACATCTCCAGCACGATGGCCCATTCGGCGTCGGTGACGGGTTGCACCGACAATCGCGAGTTCTTGACCAACACCATGTCGGCCAAGCGCGGCTCGGCTTTGATGGACTCGAGGGTCACTGGCGCGATCTCGTGAACGGCCTTCACGTCGACCATACCGAACTTGCCGCTCTCGTCGGTGTCATCGGGGTAATAGGGCTTGATCACCTCGACGATGCCGACGATCGCCTTGCCGTGGTTCGAATGGTAGAAGAAGCACTGCTCGCCCACCATCATGGACTTGAGATATTGCTTGGCGACGTGATTGCGGACGCCGTTCCAGAACGTGCCTTTCGCACCGGCCTCGACCTGTTGGTCGAAGGACCATTTCGCGGGTTCGCTCTTCAGCAGCCAATGGGCCATCTCTTGCGTCTCCAATTCGATCGATGTCGGCGTCGCTCAGTCGCCGGTCTCTGAGCGGGACGGGCGCGACAGCAACGCATCGAGCGCCTCGCCCGGCGTCGTGTCCCCGGCCAGAAGCGCCGCCACGGCCTCGGCAACCGGCATGTCGATGCCCCGCTCTCGCGCCAAGCGGCAGAGCACCGGCGCCGTCGCGGCACCCTCGGCGAGGCGCATTGCGCCAGCCTCTCCTGGCGATACACCGGTGCCGAGTGCACGGCCGAAGGCGAAGTTGCGGGATTGCGTCGACGAGCAGGTGAGCACGAGGTCGCCGAGGCCGGACAGACCCATCAGCGTCTCGGCCCGGGCACCGTAGGCCCGGCCGAAGCGGCCGAGTTCGGCGAAGCCCCGCGCGATCAGCGCCGCCGCCGCGCTGGCGCCGAGATCCATGCCGGCCGCCACCCCGCAGGCGATGGCGAGCACGTTCTTGGCCGCCCCGCCGATCTCGACGCCCGTGAGATCGTCTGTGTGATAAAGGCGGAAGGCGGGTCGCCCCAGCGCCTCGGCGAGCGCCTGGGCAAGATCGCCATCGCGCGCCGCCAGGGTGACGGCGGTCGGGCGGCCGCGGCCGACATCGGCGGCGAAGCTTGGCCCGGACAGGGCCGCAGCGGCATGGCCGGGCCGCAGTCGCTCGACCACGTCGCTCATGAACAGACCCGTGGCGGATTCGATTCCTTTGGCACAGAGCACGATCGGCGCACCGATCGGGAGAGCCGGCAGCGCTTCGAGCGTGGCGCGCAAGTGCTGGGCAGGAACGACAAGCAGGATCAGATCCGCGCCCGCGAGCTCCGCGTGTGCCGCTACGGGCGCGACACCATCGGCCAGGGGTACGCCGGGCAGCGAACGCCGGTTCTCGCGCCGCGCCACCATATCGGCCGCGAGAGCGGCATCGCGCGACCATAGCGTCACGCGGCGACCCGGGCGAGCCGCCACATTGGCCAAGGCCGTCCCCCAGGCGCCGGCGCCGAGGACGGCGATGCGCTCGAAAGTCATCAGGCGCGGCCGCCGCCGGTCCGCTCGGCCGTCGGATCGAGCGGCCAGCGCGGTCGCGGGGGCGCCGTGAGGTCGTCGACAAGGCCGAGTTGCAGCCGCTCGATTCCCGCCCAGGCGATCATGGCGCCGTTGTCGGTACAAAGGATCGGAGGCGGCAGGACGAGGCGGATGCCGCTCTCGCCGGCAAAGCGCACGAAGGCGCTCCGCACCGCGAGGTTCGACGCAACACCGCCCGCCACAACAAGGGCATTAGGCCGGCCGGCGACATCGCGGAACAGGCGCAGCGCGGCGCGGGTGCGATCGATGAGAACATCCACGGCGGCAGCCTGGAAGGCTGCACAAAGGTCCGAGACGTCCTTGGAGGTCAAAGGCGCGGCACGTTCGGCCTCGAGCCGCACCGCGGTCTTCAGCCCCGAGAGCGAGAAGTCGGGCTTCGCCCGGCCGAGCATGGGACGCGGCAGCGGGAACCGCTCCGGATCGCCTGTGCTGGCGGCGCGCTCGACCGAGGGGCCGCCCGGATAGGGGAGGCCGAGCAGTTTGGCGGTCTTGTCGAAGGCCTCTCCGACGGCATCGTCGACCGTGGTCCCGAGGCGGCGGTAGTCGCCCACGCCCCGCACCGCGATGAGCTGCGTATGGCCGCCGGAGACGAGAAGCAGAAGGTAGGGAAACTGGACGTTGTCGGTCAGGCGCGCCGTCAGCGCGTGACCTTCGAGGTGGTTCACCGCGATCAGCGGCTTCCGCAGCGCTAGCGCCAAAGCCTTGCCGGTCGTCAGTCCTACCATGACGCCGCCGATGAGGCCGGGACCTGCCGCCGCCGCGACTCCGTCGAGGTCCTCGAGCCGTATCTTGGCGTTGTCGAGCGCGCGCTCGACGAGGCGATCGATGACCTCGACATGGGCACGGGCCGCGATTTCCGGGACGACACCGCCAAAGGCCGCGTGATCGGCAATCTGGCTCATGATCTCGTTCGACAGGATCTCGCCCCCGCCGCCGTCGCGCAGCGCCACGACGCTCGCCGCTGATTCGTCACAGGTCGTCTCGATGCCCAGAACGCGCATGGATCCACTTTGTTGGATGATACGAGACGGTAGCCGAGAGGGTGTGAGGGGACAAGGCGAGGCGCTGCTGGTCGAGCGGCTCGCCGGTATAAACGACAACACCCCCGGGATCGCTCCCGGGGGTGTCGTGCCTAGGCCTCGATGGCCTGGAAGCTGGACGTCTTAGAAGTCCATGCCGCCCATGCCGCCGCCGCCGCCGCCGCCCATCGGCATGGCAGGCTTGTCCCGGGGGGCTTCAGCAACCATGGCCTCGGTGGTGATCAGCAGGCCGGCGACCGAAGCCGCATCCTGCAGGGCGGTACGGACGACCTTGGCGGGGTCGACGATACCGGCCTGGATCATGTCGACATACTCCTCCGTCTGGGCGTTGAAGCCGAAGGTCTCGGACGGGTTCTCGCCGATCTTGAACACGACCGTGGAACCTTCCACGCCGGCGTTCTCGACGATCTGACGGATCGGGGCTTCCAACGCCTTGGCGACGAGATTGATGCCCGCCTGGACGTCCGGAATGTCGCTCTTCAGCGCCAGCACGGCCTTCTTGGCCCGCAGGAGAGCGGTGCCGCCGCCGGGAACGATGCCTTCTTCGACAGCGGCACGCGTCGCGTTGAGGGCGTCGTCGACGCGATCCTTCTTCTCCTTCACCTCGACTTCCGTCGAACCGCCGACGCGGATCACAGCGACGCCGCCCGCGAGCTTGGCCAGACGCTCCTGGAGCTTTTCACGATCGTAGTCCGAGGTGGTCTCCTCGATCTGCGCCTTGATCTGTGCGATCCGGCCGTCGATGTCGGCCTTGGCGCCAGCACCGTCGATGATCGTGGTGTTCTCCTTGTCGATGCGGATCCGCTTGGCGCGGCCGAGCATCTGGAGGGTTACCGACTCGAGCTTGATGCCGAGTTCCTCGGAGATCATCTGGCCCTGGGTCAGGATCGCGATGTCTTCGAGCATCGCCTTGCGGCGATCGCCGAAGCCCGGCGCCTTGACGGCTGCGACCTTGAGGCCACCACGCAGCTTGTTGACCACGAGAGTGGCAAGCGCCTCGCCCTCGACGTCCTCGGCAACGATCACCAGCGGCTTGCCGGTCTGCACCACGGCCTCGAGAACCGGCAGCATCGCCTGAAGCGACGACAGCTTCTTTTCGTGGATCAGGATGTAGGGCTCGTCGAGCTCGGCAACCATCTTCTCGGCGTTGGTGATGAAGTAGGGCGACAGGTAGCCACGGTCGAACTGCATACCCTCGACGACGTCGAGCTCGGTCTCGGAGGTCTTGGCCTCCTCGACCGTGATCACGCCCTCATTGCCGACCTTCTGCATCGCCTGGGCGATCATCTCGCCGATCGACTTGTCGCCGTTGGACGAGATGGTGCCGACCTGGGCGACTTCGTCCGACGAAGCGATCTTCTTGGCGCGGGCCTTGATGTCCTTGATGGCGGCCTCGACGGCAAGGTCGACGCCACGCTTCAGATCCATCGGGTTCATGCCGGCAGCGACGTACTTCGAACCTTCGCGAACGATGGCCTGGGCGAGAACGGTCGCGGTCGTGGTGCCGTCACCGGCCTTGTCGTTGGTCTTCGAGGCCACTTCGCGCACCATCTGGGCGCCCATGTTCTCGAACTTGTCCTCGAGTTCGATTTCCTTGGCGACCGTCACACCGTCCTTGGTGATGCGGGGCGCGCCGAAGGACTTGTCGATCACGACGTTGCGGCCCTTGGGGCCCAGCGTGACCTTGACGGCATCGGCGAGGATATCGACGCCGCGCAGCATTTTGGCGCGCGCGTCGGACGAGAAACGTACTTCCTTGGCAGCCATGGTTAAACTCCTGGTTCGGTGATGAGGGTGATGAACGATCCGGCCCGGCTGGGCCTCGGCCGGTTCGCGTCGACGAGAAAGCTCAGCCGACCACGCCCATGATGTCGCTCTCCTTCATGATGAGGAGATCCTGACCATCGATCTTGACTTCGGTACCGGACCACTTGCCGAACAGCACCTTGTCGCCGGCCTTCACGTCGAGAGGCGTCAGCTTGCCGCTCTCGTCGCGACCGCCCGGTCCCACGGCGACGATCTCGCCTTCCTGGGGCTTCTCCTTGGCGGTGTCCGGGATGATGATGCCGCCCTTGGTCTTCTCTTCGCCTTCGAGACGCTTGACGACGACGCGGTCGTGCAGGGGACGGAAATTCATTGCGACCTTCCTGTTCATGAGTTCGGGCGGCCGTGCTATACGGCCCGCCATCCGCAGAACTTGATGCTGGTGCGACTATTAGCACTCGCCAGCGGCGAGTGCTAAGCGCGGCCATGGACTAGCCGCAGCCCCCGTCACTGTCAAGACTGCAACCGCTCCGGCATTCCCCGGGATCGCTGTGTCCGTGTTCGGGATGGCCAAGACCGCTGGCGCCTGAAACAACCGGTCACGTTCCAGATGATGGAAAGACTTCCACATTCAGGTGACAAGGGCCAGCAGCCGGGCCGCCGGCGAACTCTCGCCAGTCCGATGGACCTCGATCTGCCAGACTTCAGCGGCGTCGACAGCGACTGGGTGCAAGCGACGAGGGGTCGGTGTCGAGGCCGTTCCCTTGTGGTCCTGCTGACCCGGTGGACCACAAGGGATCGATCAACCGTCGCTTGACCCTGGTTGCAACGTTTACATTGCAAAACCTATGATTTAACGGAGATTTTCGAATTCGCCTACCAGTTGGGACTGTTCCTGCCCGTGATCCAGAAGCCGGAGCAGGTGTGAAGGTGAGTGAACCACTCGCAAGAGACGTGGCATCGATGACGCGGCTCCTCGATCCGATGTCGGAAGGCGAGCCTGAACGGGCCTCGAAGCCCTTCGAAGGCTATCGTCTCCTCTACATCGACGGCGATTCGGCGCTTAGCCAGTTCGTACAGCAACAGCTCGGCCATTTCGGCCATGTGGTCGAGATCGTCGGCGATGGCGATACGGGCCTCGCACGCGTGGCCGAAGGCGGCTTCAGCGCGGTGGCTCTCGATCCCTTTATGCCGGGCTGGGACGGACTCGCGATGCTCGATGCAATCCGCGCCTTCCCCGACCCGCCGCCGGTCATCGTGACCGGTGCGAGCGACACCCGCGTCGCGGTATCGGCGCTCAAGGCCGGTGCGACGGACTACGTGGTCAAGGAGGTCGGGGGCGAGTTCGTCACCCTGCTCGAAGCGGCTTTTCGCTCGGCCGTCGACGGCATCGTCCTTCGTCGCCAGAAGGAAGAGGCCGACCGCGCCATCGTCGAAGCTCGAGACCGGTTCGAGGCTCTCGCGGCCGGGCAGCAGGTGCTGATGCGCGAGGTGAATCATCGCGTGGGCAACAGCCTGCAGCTCGTCGCGGCCTTCCTTCACCTTCAGGCCAAAGGGTCATCAGCCGAAACACAGGCGGCTTTGCAGGAGGCCAACCGTCGTGTGCTGGCTGTCGCGCAGGTGCATCGTCGCCTCTACACATCCGAGCACGCCAAAGCCGTGGCGCTCGACCACTATCTCGCGGCGCTGATGGACGATCTTCGCGAGCCGGGCGAGGAGGCCTTGAGCCAACTGTCGCTCGAGGCGGTCGCGGTCATGATCGACGCCGACAGCGCCGTCACCATCGGCGTTGTCGCCACGGAGCTCGTCATCGATGCCTTGAAATACGCTTATCCGGGCGGCATCGGCCCGGTTCGGGTGCGGCTCGAGGCCGATGGCGACGCGCGCTATAGGCTGGTCGTCGAGGATGACGGGATCGGTACGGCAACGGCTGACGAGGCGGCGCCCAGTACGGGTTCGAGCGACATCGGCCGGACCATCATCACCGCCATGGCATCGAAGCTTCAGGGCACGATGACCTATGACGACGCCGAGACCGGCACTCGAGCGGTTCTGCGGTTCGGCATCGAACCGCAGAAGCTTGCAGGACCCTGACCTCGGCCGCGGTCAGGTCGACGAACTACGCCGGGAGATCGCGCTCGCGGCAAGGCTCAGCAGGGTGAAGAGAACCTGCGCGCCGCACTGTGCCGTGTTGGTCGTCGAATCGTATTGGGGAGCGACCTCGACGACATCGGCGCCGACGACATCGAGCCCATCGAGGCCGCGGAGAAGCTCCAGCGCCTCGCGGGGCGTGAGACCGCCGACCTCCGGCGTTCCGGTTCCGGGAGCGAAGCCCGGATCGAGGCTGTCAACGTCGAACGAGACATAAGTCGGGCCGTCGCCAACGACGCGCCTCGCCCTTGCGACGATCTCAGGCACCCCGAGACCTGTCACCTCCTCGGCGTGGATCACCGTCATGCCGCTCTCGTAGGAGAACTCCCATAGGTATTCCGCGCCTCCACGGATCCCGATCTGGATCGTCCGTCGCGGATCGAGCACGCCTGCCAGCACGGCCTCGCGGAAAGGACCGCCGTGGTGGAACTTCGACCCTTCGTAGCGACCCGATGTGTCGCAATGGGCGTCGATATGCACCATGCCGACGGGCCGTCTCGCTCCGACGGCCTTGAGGATAGAGCCCGAGATCGAGTGATCGCCACCGACCGTGAGAGGGACGACCCCTGCGCCGACCATCCGGGCAAAGAAGCGCTCGATGTCGGCGTGACAGTCTTCGAGCGAAAACCTCGACCGCATCGGAACGTCGCCGATGTCGGCCACACGGATTTCGCTCAGCGGTGCGCGACGCAGGACGTGCTCGTAGGGGCCGATGCGCTCGATGGCGCGAACGGCGCGCGGCCCGAGTCTGGCCCCTGCCCGATTGGTGACTCCGAGATCCATCGGGACACCGACCAGGGCGGCCTGCAAGCCGCCGAAGTCAGGCAGATCCGAAGCGTCCGGACGAAAGCGCGCTCCGCAGAGCGTCGCCACCCCGGCGAAGGGCCAAGTGCGACGATCCCCGACGAACTGGGTTTCGGCGATTCTCCTAAAGGCGGGATCGTGGATCTCCGCCCCTGAGCCGCCCGTGTATTTGTCGCGAAGCCGCGCGAGTTCACCGTCGTCCATCGTCAAGGTCCCTGTCGCCTTGTGCCCGAACCTCAAACGGTTCGGTCCCTCGGGTCTATGCCGAGGAGCATGCAAGAAGCGCATCCTTGCTGACTTCGGAGCGACACGGGTCGCCAGCCTACGACGTCGAGCGGCTCCATGGATCGGGACCGCCGACGCGATCCCGATCGAACGGTCAGGCTTTAGGGCTGACGACCGTTCCCCACGGCGTTGGCAGGAACGCCACCCTCGTTAGCGCCCGGGTAGGGCTCGCCAGGCCGCTGGCCCTGACCCTGCTGCGGCCGGCGCTGGCCCTGCCCCCCCTGCTGACCCTGGCCCTGACCTTGACCGCCTTGCCCTTGACTCTGGCCTTGTCCCTGCATGCGCTGACCTTGTCCCTGACCACCCTGTCCCTGACCCTGTCCCGGACCGCCCTGACCTTGGCCCTGGCCACCCTGGCCCTGCATCCGTTGGCCTTGACCTTGACCCTGACGCTGCTGGCCTTCTCCCTGCTGGCCCTGCCGTTGCTGACCCTGACCCTGCTGACCCTGACCCTGCTGACCCTGGCCCTCCGGACGCTGACGCTGGCCTTCGCCGCCGGGCCGACCTTCGCCGCCTTGACGCCCCTCTCCGGGACGCCCCTCTCCGGGACGACCCTCGCCGGGTCCGCCGAAACCGGGACCTCCCTCACTGCCGCGCGGACCACCGGGTCCGGGAGCGAACCCGGGACCGTCGAAGCCGGGGCCACGGAACCCTGGGCCGGGGTAGGGACGGAACGGATGAAGGCGGTGCCAGCGTTCGCGTCGGAGACGCTCCAACTGGCGTTCCCGCCGCAGTTCCGGACCAGCCAGCACACCGCCCACGATGCCGCCGACCACGGCCCCAGCCGCAACCTCGCCGGGATCGCGATACTGAGCAAAGCTCTCGCCCGATGTGGTGAGCAGCGCCGCCAGGCCAGCGGCCGAAATCAACAAGCGTTTCACGCGAAGTCCCCCTTCGAATCCATATCGGACATGCTGTCTTAATGGTCGAGAGGGAGTGTGGTTGCCTCGTTCTGCACCGCAGATGAACGATCGAGAGGCATTTTCGTCGAGGCTAATGACCCCGCGCGCTGCGACGGCCAAGCCACTGTCAATGAGAAAGCTCGCGTAACGTCACATTTCGGCCTAGTATGGCCATCAAGTCACCTGCCGCTTCACGGCGTCCTGCTTCGGCCCCGGACCGGTCGGTGCTTTGGATCAATCTGTCCCGGAAGAGAAAAATGCCGGCCATCGCCCTCGTCGACGACGACAGAAACATCCTCACGTCCGTGTCCCTCACGCTCGAAGCCGAGGGATACAGGGTTCAAACCTATACGGACGGCGCTGCGGCGCTGGATGGCCTCAAGACCAACCCCCCCGACCTCGCCATCTTCGACATCAAGATGCCGCGTATGGACGGGATGGAACTGCTGCGTCGGCTTCGGCAGAAGTCGGACCTCCCGGTCATCTTCCTGACCTCGAAGGATGAAGAGATCGACGAACTCTTCGGGCTCAAGATGGGCGCCGACGACTTTATCCGGAAGCCCTTTTCGCAGCGTCTTCTGGTCGAGCGCGTCAAGGCCATCCTGCGGCGCGCCAACCCGAAGGAAGCCGCCGCCCAGAAGGAGTCCGAGGCCAAGCTGCTCGAGCGCGGGAACCTCAAGATGGACCCCGAGCGTCACACCTGCACCTGGAAGAACGAGCAGGTCGTCCTCACCGTGACCGAGTTCCTGATCCTCCAAGCCCTGGCGACGCGTCCCGGCGTGGTGAAGAGCCGTAACGCTCTGATGGACGCCGCCTACGACGATCAAGTGTATGTCGACGATCGCACCATCGATAGCCACATCAAGCGGCTGCGCAAGAAGTTCAAGGTCGTGGACGACGACTTCGAGATGATCGAGACCCTGTATGGCGTGGGCTATCGTTTCAAGGAAGCGTGAGCGACCTCGTATGACGACCATCGCTGCATGACGGCGTCGCCGCTGCGCCCGGTCTCGGGCCAGGGTCGACTGAACGGCCGCCCTCCGGGCCGTGGCCGCCCGCGTCGGATCCGCCGCTCCATCGGGTTGCGGCTGCGGATGGCGTTGCGTAGCACCACGGTACGGCTGTCCTCGTCGCTGACACGCCGCATCGTGGTGCTGAACCTCGGTGGTCTCGTCGCGCTCCTGGTTCTGTTCCTGTACATCAATCAGTTCCGCGAAGGCCTGATTGACGCCCGCGTGCAGAGCCTGCAGACGCAGGGCGAGATCATCGCCGCCGCGATCGGGGCCTCGGCCAGCGCCGACGACTCCTCCCTCACGGTCGATCCCGAAAAACTGATGCAGGCAACGCCGGGTCAGGCTCCGGCAGCGCCTGTCGACGAAGGCGCCACGGCTTTCGAGTTCTCCATCGATCCCAGCCGGATCGGGCCGGTGCTGAAGCGCCTCGTGTCCCCGACCGGCACGCGGGCCCGCATCTATGACAGCGCGGGCGTTCGGGTGGTCGACACGCGAGACATGGCGCTGCCGAACGGCAACGACCGCCGAGGCGGAACGGGCGCTCCCCTTGCAGAGCAGTCGTCGCTCGAGCGTTTCTGGAGCGACCTCAAGCGACGGTTCGCAAGGTCTACCGCTCCGGCGCTCGATGACTCCCGCAGCGTCGGCGAGGGAGAGTTGCCCGAAGTCGCCGATGCCCTCACGGGTCAGACGCGGTGGATCGTCCGGGTCAATGCCAAAGGCCAGACCATCGTGTCGATGGCCGTGCCGGTCCGCACCGACAAGGTCACGCGGGGCGCCCTGCTCCTGTCGACCCAGCCCGGCGACATCGACAAGATCATCGCTTCCGATCGCTGGGCTCTGTTCCGCGTCTTCCTGGTCGCAGCCGTGGTGATGTTCGTTCTATCGCTATTCCTTGCCAATACGATAGCGGGGCCGATCCGTCGCCTGGCCGAAGCCGCCGAGCGGGTACGGCGGGGCGTCGACTCGCGCGAGGAGATCCCGGATCTCACGACCCGCGCCGACGAGATCGGCCATCTGTCCCGCGCCCTGCGCGACATGACCAAGGCGCTCTATTCCCGCATGGAGGCGACCGAAAGCTTCGCCGCCGATGTCGCCCACGAGTTGAAGAACCCATTGACCTCTCTTCGTAGTGCCGTGGAGACGCTGCCCCGGATCAAGGCGGAGGAGTCGCGCGAGCGCCTCACCGCCATTATTCAGCACGACATTCGCCGACTCGACCGGTTGATCAGCGACATATCGGACGCTTCGCGCCTCGACGCCGAACTGGCCCGCAACCGTACGGCAGGGCTCGACGTCGCGGGGCTCGTGCGGACGGTCGTGTCGGTCGCCTCCGAGGTCGAGCGCGACGACGGCGTGCGGTTCGACCTCACCATCGCCCTGCCCCCGCCCGGTCAGGACGGTCCGGGCTTTCGCGTCATGGGTCATGATTCGCGGCTCGGGCAGGTGGTCAACAATCTTCTCGACAATGCGCGATCCTTCTCGTGCGAGGATGGTGCCGTACGGGTTGCGGTGCGTCCCGCCCGCCTCGACGAGGATGAGCGGAACGAAGGCGTCGAGATCGTTGTCGACGACGACGGCCCTGGCATTCCGGCCGATGCGTTCGAGCGGATCTTCGAGCGCTTCTACACGGATCGCCCGAACCAGGGATTCGGCCAGAATTCGGGGCTCGGCCTGTCGATCTCGCGCCAGATCATCGAGGCGCACGGCGGTCGCATCTGGGCGTCGAACCGCACCGAACCCGCCTATGACGACGACAGCGACGAGCCGCGTATCCTCGGTGCACGTTTCACCGTCTGGCTGCCGGCGACGCGACGCCTGAACGCGTGATGCTTCGGGTCGGCGACGCACTGAACCTTCATGCCACCACACTTGTGGTGGGGGAGGCCGGCGTGCTCATTCGAGGCCCGGCCGGAATCGGCAAGACGCGTCTAGCCTTGGCGATCGTGGAGGACGCACGGCGTGAAGGCCGATTCGCCGCGATCGTGGCCGATGACAGAAGCCTCGTGAGGCGGCACGGCGATCGCCTGGTGGCGCGACCCCATCCAGCCGTGACGGGCCTCGTCGAGCGGCGCGGCTTGGGTGTCGAGTCCACCGAGCATGAGCCCGCCTGCGTTCTGGCCCTCGCGGTCGATCTCGTGGAAGGCTGGCCGGAGCGCATGCCGGATCCCGAGGCGCAGCATTGTATGGTCGGGGGCATCACCCTGCCCCGACTTGCCGTAGCACGCGAGGCCGCGACACCCGATGCCGTGGCGTTGATTTCGGCAGATCTGGCATGTCGAGCAGGGTTGGCCTGAAGATGCCCTATTTCGCTTGCCAAGCCTGCCGCGATGCACAAGATAGCGCCGAGGCGGCGGAGCGGTCGGGCAGGCGTTTTTCCGGCAAGGGCATGAGCGGTAGCTTGCAATGATCGGTATGGTGCTCGTGACCCACGGCCACCTCGCGACGGAATTCCGTGCAGCGCTGGAACACGTCGTGGGGCCGCAAAGGGCGATCGAGACCATCACGATCGGTCCCGAGGACGATATGGAGCAGCGGCGTCAGGACATCGTCGCCGCGGTGGCGATGGTCGACTCGGGCAGCGGCGTCGTCCTGCTCACCGACATGTTCGGCGGTACGCCGTCCAATCTCGCCATTTCCGTCATGGACCGGACCAAGGTCGAGGTCGTGGCCGGCATCAATCTACCGATGCTCATCAAGCTGGCCTCCGTGCGCGACGTCTCCAGCCTGGAACTCGCCGTCACCCAGGCGCAGGAAGCCGGGCGCAAATACATCAATATCGCGAGCCGCGTGCTCAATGGGAAATGATCCTTCGGCCGACGGCTCGGAACCCGCGGCCGTCACGCGCGACCTGCCCATCGTCAACCGGAAGGGCCTCCACGCCCGCGCCACGGCTAAATTCGTGCAATGCGTCGAGGGGTTCGATGCCGATGTCACGGTGACGCGCGGTGGCGAAACCGTTGGCGGCGAGTCGATCATGGGAATCCTCACCCTGGGCGCCGGCCGTGGCACGACCATCACGGTCTCGGCTATCGGTCCCGAAGCGGCCGCCGCGGTCGAAGCGCTTGCCACCCTGGTAGCCGATCGCTTCGGCGAAGACGAATAGCCCTCGGCCTTGCGGCAGGGCTGAAGCGGATCCATGTCGTGGAGGTAATTCCAGGATAAGGACCGACACCATGCCCCAGACCCGCGGCCGAATCTTCGACGACTTCGCCAGCCTAATGACCAATGCGGCCGGTGTTGCCAATGGCGTGAAGCGCGAGGCCGAGACGGCTGTCCGCACCCAGGTGGAGCGGATCCTCAGCGGCATGAACGTCGTGACGCGCGAGGAGTTCGAGGCCGTGCGCGACATGGCGGCCCTGGCCCGCGAGGAGAACGAGGAGCTTCGCCGCCGGATCGTGGTGCTCGAAGCCCGTCACGGCAGCGAGCCCAAGCCTGCCACGGTGGTGGTTTAAAGGCGGATCGGCTGCGTTCTTCCCTTCATGGCCGGACTTGTTCCGGCCACCTACGCCGTGGAGCGCCACCGCGAGATGGAGAGGGTCGGGAGACCTACCGTAGCGCGGCGGGGCGGGTCGGCGTGGATGGTCGGCCTAGGCCAGCCATGACGGCGATGGCGCGCGAGGATATAGGTTGGCGGCGTGCTTGCCGGTATAATGCTTCGACCGGCATTGTCAGACTATAGCGGGCCTGCGCCGCTCGAGCGCCAGCGATACGGCGAAGATCACCAATCCGCAGAGCGACAAGGCCGAGGCGACCCACCCCGTCGACGTGAAGCCGTAGCCCGCCGCGATCGTCACTCCGCCAAGCCAGGCGCCAAGCGCATTGGCGATGTTGAAGGCGGAATGGTTCAGGGCCGCCGCCAGAGTCTGGGCGTCGGCGGCGACATCCATCAGCCGTGTCTGCAGCCCCGGCAGGATGGCAAAGCCGCCTCCGATCAGAAACACCGTTAGGGCCGCCGTCCAGGCATTGTGGGCCGTGACGACGAAGAGGGCCGCTACGACAGCGTCCCAGGCCAGCACCCATCCGATCGATCCCATCAGCGACCGGTCGGCCAGTTTCGGGCCGATGACATTGCCCAGCACCATGCCGGCGCCGAAGAGGCAGAGCACCACCGGTACCATCACGGCCGGCAGGCCCGACACCTGGGTGAGGGTGGAGGCCACATAGGTGTAGATGGCGAACGTGCCGCCGCAGCCGCCAGCCGCGATGCCGAGCGTCAGCCAGACCTGGGGGCGCCGCAACGCTCCAAGTTCCACGAGCGGGCTCGACGCCTTGGCGCGGGTGCCAGGCATGAAGAGGGCGAGCAGCACCACGGTCAGGGCACCGAGACAGCCGACCCCGGCGAAAGTGATGCGCCAGCCGAGGCCCTGCCCGAGCCAGGTGGCGGCGGGCGTTCCCACCAGGGTGGAGATGGTCAGGCCCAGCATGATGCGGCCGACCGCCCGGGCCCGGCCGCCGGGCTGCGCCAGCGAAGCCGCCACCAGCGAGGCGACGCCGAAATAGGCGCCATGCGGCATGCCGCTGAGGAAGCGGATCGCCAGGAGTGACGGATAGGCCGGCGCCAGGGCGCTCGCCAGATTGCCGAGGGTGAAGAGTCCCATCAGGCCGAGCAGCAGCACGCGCCGCGACAGCTTGGCGGCCAGCACCGCGATGATGGGTGACCCCACCACGACGCCGAGCGCATAGGCGCTGATGACGTGACCGGCTTCGGGTTCGGTGACGCCGAGGCTTCGCGCCATATCGGGGAGGAGCCCCATCGTGGCGAATTCACCGGTGCCGATGGCGAAGCCGCCGACCGCGAGGGCGAATTCGATCAGCGCCGTCTTGCGTCCGTCCCGGCGCGGCTCGGCCAGGATCCGGTCGGCATGTCCGATCGAGGCCTCGGTCATGAGGATCTTCGCTCTGTCTTGAGGCTGGGATGCCGAGCAGATCGGCGATATCGACCCGAAGCGCTTTGTGCATCGCGACAACGCCCCTCTTGCCCCGCGAGAAGAGGGTTGGGCACTCCCTAAACCGCATGGCTGTGCGGCTTTCAGCGCGGTGCGGAAATGTCGTGCCGGGCGGATCCGCTGTGGATAAGTTGGCTCTCCACAACCCGTTCGATCTCGACAGCGCCCTGCTTAAGCCAATGGGCCTCAACCTGCGGTGATTCGGTCACGCTTGACTCCCGTTCTCCGAGTCGGAATCTATAAGGAACAAAACAGGAACATGTGGGAGCCTTGCCCGATTAGCGGGAGAGGTTGCCGGGTGAGTCCCGTTGTCGCGTTCACGAGGTCCGAGCGGTGTCGCACCAGTCTATTCCCGACGTCGCCCACCTACGCGATGCCGTGGCCCGTATCGAGGGAGATCGGTCCGGTGCCCCCCGGCGACGGTTCGATAGAGCCACCGCCCTGGTCAGCCTGGGCGACGGCTCCCTGCCGCTCGATGCCGCCCTGGCGGGAGGGCTCCGGCGCGGCGCCCTGCACGAGGTCGTGGCGCCCCAGGCACCGGATGCCGCCGCGGCGGCGGGCTTCGCTCTCTCGGTGGCGGGCCGCTGCGCCGGTCAGGCGCCCTTGGTCTGGATCGTCGAGGATCATGCCGCGTCCGAAACCGGCACGCCTTATCGCCCGGGCCTTGCGGCCCATGGGATCGACCCCGACCGGCTGATCCTGGTCCGCACCGGCGATGCCAAAGCGACGCTCTGGGCCCTCGAGGAAGCGCTGCGGCTCGGCGCCCCGGCGGTTCTGGCGGAACTCTGGGGCGCCAAACATTACGGGCTCGCGCCGTCGCGGCGGCTGCTGCTGGCGGCCCAGAGCGGGCGAAGTACCGCCATCCTGCTCCACGCTGGCCTCGCGGGCGGCGGCGCCGCGCTGTCGAGCGCGGCCGAGACGCGCTTCGCGGTCGCGGCCTGCCCCAGCCCCCGGCTCTCCTCGGCCGGCAACCGCATGCCCATCCCGGGCGCCGCCGCTGTAGCGGTCCGGCTTCTCAAGCTCCGCCTCGGCGGCAGTGGCGATGTCGATCGCGAGCGGAACTACCCCATCGTCTGGAACCCTGATCGGAAGTGCTTCGATGCCCACCCGCTACCTGTCGGTGTTCATGCCGCTGCTGCCGACCGATCGGCTCCGGCGCGTCGGGCGGTTACCGGGCTCGACGTCGGGGAGGCTCGCGCCGGATGAGCCTCTGGTGACGATCGCCAAGGTGAAGGGAGCCCAGCGGCTGATGGCGGTCGATGCCGGCGCGGCCGCGCGCGGCCTCCGGCCCGGCTTGGCGCTGGCCGATGCGCGGGCGCTCTGCCCGACCGTGCTGGTGGCCGAGGCCGATCCCGATGCAGACGCGGCCCTGATGGCAGCCGTCGTCGATTGGTGCCGGCGCTTCACGCCCCTGTCGGCACCCGACGGGCGGGACGGGGCGGTGCTCGACATCGGCGGCGCCGCCCATCTCTTCGGCGGCGAAGCGGGATTGGTCGAGGCTGTCCGGGCCGGGCTCGGGCGCCAGGGTCTCACGGCCCGCTCGGCGGTGGCGTCGACGCCGGAAGCCGCCTGGGGCTTGGCGCGGTTCGGCACCGAGACGATTGCCCCGACCCCGCTCGAACCCGGCTTCGAGGCCCTGCTGGCCGCCCTGCCCGTCGCGGCCCTGCGGATCGATCCCGAGACCGTGGCGGGTCTGGCTCGGGCCGGTCTCGTTCGGGTCGGCGACCTCCTGGCACGGCCTCGCGGACCGCTCGCGGCGCGATTCGGCGCCGAGGTCCTGGTGCGGCTCGACGGCCTGATGGCGCGCGCCAAGTCCTCCATCACGCCGAGCTTCGAAGCCCCGCGCTGCATTGCGGAGCGGCGCTTCGCCGGCGGCCTCGCCGAGATCGAGCAGATCGAGGCGGCGCTCCTGCCGCTCTGCCGGCATCTCTGCGCCTCGCTGGCGCGGCGTGGCCAGGGCGCGCGGCGCATCTCGGCGAGCTTCTTCCGGGTCGACGGTGTCGTGAAACATCTTCACCTCGGCACGAGCCGCCCGACGCGCGAACCAGAAGCGCTCCATGAGCTGTTTCGCGAAAAGCTCGCCGCCATCGGCGAGCACGGGCTCGACACCGGCTACGGTTTCGACCTGATCCGCCTCGCCGTCACCGAAGCCGAGCGGCTCGACACCCGGCAGGAGGATCTCGGCGCCGACGATCCCGCGCGCGGACACGAGGCCGCGACGGCCGACACGATGGCCGACTTGGCCGACCGGCTCGGCGCCCGTCTCGGGCTCACGCGCGTCGTGAAACTCGTACCCCAGGACACCCACATCCCCGAATGCGCGGTGGTGCCGCTGCCTCTGTCCCGCGCCGCCAAACCGACTGGCTGTGTCGAGGACATTTCGCCCTGCCGCCCGATCCGCCTGTTCGACCGGCCCGAGCCGATCGAGACCATCGCCTCCGTGCCGGACGGGCCGCCGGTGCGATTCCGCTGGCGCCGCGTCATGCATGTCGTCGCCGCCATCGAGGGGCCGGAGCGGATCTCCCCCGAATGGTGGAACAGCGAGGCGGAACTCACGCGCGACTATTTCCGCGCCGAGGACCGCGACGGCCGCCGCTTCTGGATCTACCGGGACGGCCTGTTCGGCCGCGAGACCGACGCGCCGCGCTGGTACCTGCACGGGCTGTTCGGGTGATCGGGACGCCGTCGGGCCTTCCGCTGGATCCACGCCTGCGCGAGGATGAGCGGTGCGGGCATCAAGCGCCATGACCCGCTTCGCCGACCTCGCCGTCATCACCAATTTCTCGTTCCTGCGCGGCGCCTCGCATCCCGAGGAACTGGTGGCCCAGGCCCATGCGATCGGCCATGCCGGCATCGGCATCGCCGACCGCAACTCGCTGGCCGGCGTCGTTAGGGCCTATAGTTTCGTCAAGGAGCGCATTCCCGCCGAGGACGGCTTCCGCCTCGCCGTCGGGACCCGCCTCGCCTTCTCGGACGGGACGCCCGACATCCTGGCCTATCCGATGGATCGAACCGCCTATGGCCGGCTGACGCGGTTGCTGACGCTCGGCAATCGCCGGACCGGAAAGGGAAAGTGCGACATCGCCCTGCCCGACCTCCTCGACCATGCCGCGGGCCTGCAGATGATCCTGACCGACCGCGCCACGAGCGACGAGGCCCTGGCGGCCACACCCGACTGGCCCGCGCTCGTCCGGGCCCTGCGGGACGCCGGTCCGGGCCCGCTCTGGCTCGCCGCGACGCATCATTATGGCCCCGGCCTGCGGCAGCGGCTCGCCGAACGGGCCGCCCTGGCGCGGTCGACGGGCGCCCGGCTTCTCGCCACCAACGACGTCACCATGCACCACCCCGACCGGCGCGCTCTCGCCGACGTCGTGACCTGCATCCGGACCCACAAGACGCTGGATACGGCAGGCCGCCGCCTCGCCGCCAATGCGGAACGGCATCTCAAGCCCGCCGACGAGATGACCCGCATCTTCGCCGAAACTCCCGAAGCCGTAGAAGAGAGCATCCGCTTCCTCGACGGATTGTCCTTCTCGCTGGATCAACTGCGATACGACTACCCTTACGAGCTCAGGCAGGGCTATGCGACCGAGCAGGAGGCCCTTGTCGCACTGGCGGAGGCCGGCCTCGCCGAACGCTATCCGCTCGGCGCCGAATCCAACGTGCGGGACATGCTGGCGCATGAACTCGCTCTCGTGGGGAAGCTCGGCTACGCGGCCTACTTCCTCACCGTCCACGAGATCGTGAGCTTCGCGCGCAGCAAGGACATCCTCTGCCAGGGCCGCGGATCGGCGGCGAACTCCGTGCTCTGCTTCGCGCTCGGCATCACGGAAGTGGACCCCAACAAACACGACCTGCTGTTCGAGCGCTTCATCTCGGAAGACCGCAACGAGCCGCCCGATATCGACGTGGATTTCGAGCACGAACGGCGCGAAGAGGTGATGCAATATATCTACCGGCGCTACGGGCGCGAGCGCGCCGGCTTGGCCGCCAGCGTCGTCACCTACCGCACGCGCTCGGCTATCCGCGAGGTCGGCCGGGCTTTCGGCCTATCGGACGATACGGTTTCGGCGCTGAACGGCACGGTCTGGGGCTATTGGTCGAACGGGATCGATCCGGCCGAAACGCGCCGCATCGGCCTCGACCCTTCGGAGCGCCGCCTCGCCATGGTGCTGCGCCTGGCCGAGGAGCTGGCGGGTTTCCCGCGCCACCTGTCGCAGCACTCGGGCGGCTTCGTCATTACCCGGTCGCGGCTCGACGAGGTGGTGCCGGTCGGCAATGCCGCCATGGCGGACCGCACCACGGTCGAATGGGACAAGGACGACCTCGACGCGCTGGGCATCCTCAAGATCGACGTCCTGGCGCTCGGCATGCTGTCGGCTTTGCGCGGCGGCTTCGACCTCCTCGCCCGGCATTATGGCGAGCGGTACACGCTGGCGTCGATACCGTCCGATGAATCCGTCGTCTACGACATGATCTGCCGCGCCGACACGATCGGGGTCTTCCAGATCGAAAGCCGGGCGCAGATGTCGATGCTGCCCCGGCTGCGCCCACGGGAGTTCTACGATCTCGTCGTCGAGGTGGCGATCGTGCGGCCCGGACCCATCCAGGGCGACATGGTGCATCCCTATCTCCGCCGCCGCGAGGGATCCGAACCGGTCGTCTATCCCTCTCCCGAACTCGAAGCCGTGCTCGGCAAGACCCTGGGCGTGCCGCTGTTCCAGGAACAGGCCATGAAGATCGCCATCGTGGCGGGCGGCTTCACCCCGACCGAGGCCGACAAGCTGCGGCGCGCCATGGCGACCTTCAAGCGCGTCGGCACGATCGGCACGCTGCACGACAAGATGGTGGAGGGCATGGTGGCGCGCGGCTATGGCCGCGACTTCGCCGAACGCTGCTTCGGGCAGATCGAAGGCTTCGGGACCTACGGCTTTCCCGAAAGCCACGCCGCCTCCTTCGCCCTGCTGGTCTATGCCTCGGCCTGGATGAAGTGCCGCTACCCGGACGTCTTCGCCTGCGCCATGCTCAACGCCCAGCCGATGGGCTTCTACGCGCCCGCCCAGCTCGTGCGCGATGCGCGCGATCACGGCGTGGCAATCCACGAGGTCGACGTCAATTGGTCCGGGTGGGACCACGATCTCGTGCCGCTCGAGACGCGGGAGGACGGGACCGGAACCCGAATCCACCCCCGCCACGCCGACATGCGCGACGTTATCCTTGGGGACAGAGCTATCCGGCTCGGGCTCAGGCAGATCAAGGGCCTGCGCCAAGTCGACATGGAGCGGCTCGTCGAGCGCCGGGGCGGCGGCTACGATTCCGTCCGCGATCTCTGGCTCCGGGCCGAGCTCAGCCCGGCGGTCCTGGAGATCCTGGCCGAGGCCGACGCCTTCCGCTCGATCGGGCTCGACCGCCGCGATGCGCTATGGGCCGTGCGGGGGCTCGACCGCGTCGGCGACAAGGACGCCCTGCCCCTCTTCGCGCGCGAAGAGGCCGAGGATCGTGAACCCGATGCCGCCCTGCCGCCGCTGCGTCTCGGCGAACATGTGGTCGAGGATTACCGGCGCCTGACCCTGTCGTTGAAGGCTCATCCCGTGGCCTTCCTGCGCGCCGGACTCACGCAGCGGCGCATCCTACGAGCCGCAGACCTGGAACAGGTCGGCGACGGGTGCCGCGCCGCCGTGGCGGGCCTCGTCCTGGTGCGCCAGCGGCCCGGCTCGGCCCATGGCACGGTATTCCTGACGCTGGAGGACGAGACGGGCGCCGCCAACATCATTATCTGGCCCAAGATCTTCGAGACCAACCGCTCGGCCGTGATCGCCTCGCGGCTTCTCTGCGTCCGGGGCGTGGTGCAGAAGGCGAGCGGGGTGGTCCATCTCGTGGCGAACCGCATGGAGGATTTTTCCGCGGAGCTTAACGCTCTGGGCCAGGACGGCGCGGCCTTGACCGATCTCGCGCGGGCCGACGAGGTCAAGCGACCGCAGACCTATGCGGCGGCGGCGCGGGGCCAGGGCTCGGCCCTCGGCGCGAAAATCGGCTTTCCGCTTGCCGAAGACACGCGGCGCAAGGCAGAGCCGATGCTCCAACCGCCCCTGCCGCTGGCCGTTGGCGACGTGCGCCGCGTTATGCCGAAGGGACGGAATTTTCAGTAAAGACTGCTCAGCTCGCCGGGCAGAGAGGGCGAGCTGGAGGCCGTCGATAACGATCAAAAGCCTTCAGGCATCGTCGCAGAATCCCTTACACCATGCCGTGCCGCTTGAACGATGATCCGTTCTCTACGCGTCAGCGCTTGCCGACCAGCCCCCACACCGACGGCACCAGCAGTGCGCCAAGCAGCGTCTTCACGACCGTGCCGAGGACGAAAGGCATGACGCCGGCGTTCCAGGCGGTCTCGGTGCCCATGAGCTGCGCCAGCCAGGCATAGCCGGCGACGAACATCACGAGATGGCCGAGCGTCATGGCGCCGAGCATCTGTCCAACGGAGCGATCGGCCCCACGCTCGGCGAAGAGGCCCACCACGACGGCGGCCAGCAAGTAGCCGACGAGGTAGCCGCCGGTCGGCCCCATCATGTAGGCGAGGCCGAGGCCGTGGGCGGGCGTGCCGGCGAAGACCGGGAGGCCGAGCGCGCCCTCGACGAGATAGAGCGCCACGGTGGCACCGCCGAGGCGGGCCCCAAACGTTGCACCAATGAAGAGAACCGCCAGGCTCTGCAGCGTCAGCGGAACGGGAAAGAAGGGAACCGAGAGCTTCGCCGAGAGCGCCAGGACGGCGCTTCCGACCAGAGCCAGCAGCGTCGCGCGGGCAAAGCGCTGACCTGTCGACGTCTGCTCGGGCCAAACGGCGCCGGCCAGAGTGGGGTGGGTCGGAAACCGGATGTCGCTCATGAAGTCGCTCCCTTGGTCCAGCGTATCGGCGCCGGTACGGCTATGCCGGCGCGCTTGCATTCGTCGGCGCGCGGCCGCAGGCTGATTTCACCTCTTAAGTTGACGTTACCGTCCCGGCAAGCGGCGTCGCGGACCCGGCGACCCTCGATCTTCGACAACCGCTTATTCTCACCTTCGGACGACATTGGCCGACGACGACATCCCCTTCGACCGCACGCTGACGGCCAAATCCGACGAGGTTCAGCTGCTGTCGCCCCTGGTCCGGCGGCTCGTCGCCAACAACGGCGGCCCTTTCACCTTCACGGGAACCTGCTCCTACATCGTGGGCCGCGGTACCGTGGCGGTGATCGATCCGGGCCCGGCCGATCCAAGCCACATCGCCGCCCTGATGCAGGCCGTACGCGGCGAGACCGTGCGACATATCCTGGTCACCCACACTCACCGCGACCACGCGCCCGGTGCGGCCCTGCTCAAGGCCGCCACGGGAGCCGAGATCGTCGGCTGCTCGCAGCGCATGGCGCGCGCCGCCGATCCGAGCCTGCCGGCGATCGACGCCGCCTTCGACCTGCGCTACGCGCCCGACCGCGCCCTCGAGGATGGTGATGTCGTCGAAGGTCCGGACTACCGTCTCGTCGCCCTGGCGACGCCCGGCCACACGTCCGACCATCTCGCCTTCGCGCTACCGGCCGAGCAGGCCCTGTTCTCCGGCGATCACGTCATGGCCTGGTCGACCACCGTGGTGGCACCGCCGGATGGCTCGATGCGGGCCTATATGGCGTCGCTTCGCAAGCTCCAGGAGCGCGACGACACGGTCTATTGGCCGGGACACGGTGGCCCGGTCAAGAATCCGCGCGCCTTCGTCAAGGCCCTGATCGTCCATCGCCAATGGCGCGAGGCCGCCATCCTGCGACGGGTCGCGGCCGGAGACGCCACGGTTCCGACTCTGGTCGCCAGCCTCTATCGCGACCTCGCCCCCTCGCTCCGCGGCGCCGCCGGATTGTCGGTGCTCGCCCATCTCGTTGATCTCGTAGCGGACGGCCAAGTTACGGCCGACGGGCCCGCGACGATCAAGGCGCATTACGCTGCGGCTTGAGGCTCACCTGCTTCAATCGTCGTTTCCGCCCCTGTCGAAGCGCAACGGCGTTGTGGCATCGCCGGCGAGCAGCATCTGCGGCACCTCGTTCAAGCGCCAGCTCGCGCCCTCGCGGTCGAGCACCAGCACCACGTCGAAGCGGTGCTTGCTCCAATGCGGGCCCTGGACGGACCCGCCCGTCAGGGCCCCAATGAGATCGACGATGCGCTTGTGCTCCCAGGCCACCAGTCCCACGCCGCTGCGCCTCAGAATGGACGCCGCGGCATCGATTTCCTGATCCGGACCGAAAGTCGAATCCGGAACCACGCCCGTGAGTTCGGACAAAGGAGCGAGAGTGAGGCCGGCCCGCTGGCTCGGATGGGCGTGGGTCGAGGCCGCCGCAACCAGGAACGTCGGGCGAAGAAGGCCGGCGACCGGCATGGCGCCGTCGTGAGGCGCGAAGAACCGCGCCAAGGCCCCTGCCCGCTGCCAGCCCCGCACCAACAGCGCGTCGACGTCGTGCTTGCCATCCGCATCGAGCCCGTAGGGCGGCATTCCATCGGGCGTCGGCTTTTCGGCGTGCCGGATGATCATGATCGTGCTGGGTCCGACACCCGCGGCAGCCACCGCCGGAGAGGCCCTGAGGCCCAAAGCCAAGCCGGTGACCGTGGCAACCACCTCCCGCCGCGATACTCCGTTCCGTTCCTCCGCCATGTTTCACCTCTTCTAACGATTGCAGTGTCTTAGCACGGGATCGGCAGGGGCGGAGCCACTCCGGGCCGGCGCGAGCGGCCTTCCGGAAAGCCCCTGTTAAGGTCAACAATTCATGGTGCGAATGTCGTCGTTCGCGACGATCAGTGTTCGAGTTGAGGCAGCCGCGGGTCCCATGACCTCTTTCAAAGAACCGAATTTCAGCTACACCGAAGCCACGCTTCGTCGCGAGGTCCACACCGACAATTCCCACTGGGAGTTGATGTATAAGGCCATGCTCGCGCAGCTGATGACCTATGTCGACGCAGCGGTTGCCCGCGCTTTGGTTGAACACGGCATCGACGAAAGCTTCACGGCACGGGCTCAGGCCGGGGCACGGTCTGCCGCCCAGGCCTATGCAGCCGGCGCCTCCTATGCTCCCGAAGCCCCTGCTCCCCAACGCCCCGCCACCGCCGAGGCGCATCGCTACGATCCGTCGATGAGCGGTCCCTTTGCGGGCGTGATCTTGCCGCCGTGGCTGCAGCCCTTCACCATGCCGGAACAGGTCCGCTTCACCCGGACACCGGACGCTCTCCTGCACCGCCAGGCCACCGGATACGAGGCCGCCCCGCCGCTGGAGGACGAGGCCGAGCCGGAGATCACCGACGGTGTACCGGACTGGAAGAAGCCGGTGGTGCTTCCCGCCAATGTCCGCTTCAACCGAACCCCTGACCCCAAGCTATCGGGTATTCCAAACGCGCATGCGGACGAGACCGTCGGCGCTCAGACATTCACGGGCGAGGCGGAGCCAGACGAGCTGGAAGGCTTCGTCATCTCCCTGACCGATGTCCAGGCCGAGCGGGCCCTCGCGGCCGCGGCCCTGAGCGAGGCTGATCTCCTCGTGCATCCTGTCTCTGAGAAGGATGCACCCCTGCCGGAGTGGTTCGCGACCACCCTCGCCGCGGAGGCACTGCCCTCTCCGGACGATCATCTCGCGGCGGCCTGGCTCCAGGCTCATGGTGCAGAGCCAGCCCACAAGGCGCTTCGCCTGTCCCCCGAGTTGTCGCTTGATGCCGTGATGGCGGCCGTCGAGGCCGTGGCACTCGATCCCGCCGCCTCCATTCATCCTTATGGCGACAGCGCCCTCTGGACAACGGCCGTTGCGCCGGCTGTGGCGGCAGCCGCAGCTGCAGCCGTCATGGTCGACGCCGTAGCTCCTCCGGCCAGTCTTCACCCTTACGGCGACATGGCTTTCTGGATCGAGGGGCTGGCCGATGCGGCCCCGACCGCGCCCCAGGTGCAAGAGGATGAAGCCGCGCATCCCTTCGGCCTCGCCGGATTGCTGCTCGTCGAACCTCCTGCTCCTCCCGTAGTGGTCGTGGCTCCGGACATGGCCGCCGAGCCGCAAGTCGCCGAGATCCTGGCGCTTCCGGCACCCGTTCGGAAGGTGCAGCGGGCACCCGCCATCACGTCGGCGGCCGCTGTCGACAGAGTCGGGGTGGCAGACCCCTCCGGCGACGCGCAGCGTCGGGCGCCGTCCGCTCCGGTCGAGCCGGCTTCCGTCACCGTCGAAGCCGAGACCGGCCCCTATGGCGACTCGAGCCTGTGGCTGACCCTGATTGGCGTCGAAGCCCCCGCGACGTCTATCGCTGATGCGGGCGTGGCCGCCGCCGCCAAACCCATCGCCGAAGCCGAGATCCTCGACCCGGACACGCCGGTTCCGGTCGGCATCGCCTCGCCGGCCGACGCCCGCGCCTATGCGGGACCGGTCCGCGCCAGCATCCGCCGCAACCTCGGCGGCTCGCATGGCCTCGCGCCCTTTGAGCTGACCAACCGCGTCACCTCGGATCCGGAACTCTACGAGGATCCGCCGCTCGATCTCCTGATGCTGACGCCCGAGCCGACCGGCGAAGTCCTGTCCTCCGGCGCGCTGGAACAGAACGCCCGTCTTCTCGAAGGCGTGCTGGAGGAGTTCGGCATCCGCGGCGAGATCATCGACGTGCGCCCCGGCCCGGTCGTGACGCTCTACGAACTCGAGCCCGCGCCCGGCACCAAATCCTCGCGCGTCATCGGCCTCGCCGACGACATCGCCCGCTCCATGTCGGCCGTCTCGGCCCGCGTGGCGGTGGTGCAGGGCCGCAACGTCATCGGCATCGAACTGCCCAACCAGCGCCGCGAGACCGTCTATCTGCGCGAGCTGATCGCCGCCGAGGAGTTTTCCGAGACGAAGCACAAGCTCGCCATCGCGCTCGGCAAGACCATCGGCGGCGAGAGCGTCATCGTTGATCTCGCCCGCATGCCGCATCTGCTCGTCGCCGGCACCACCGGGTCGGGCAAGTCGGTCGCCATCAACACCATGATCCTGTCGATCCTCTACCGGCTGAGGCCGGAAGAGTGCCGCCTGATCATGATCGACCCGAAGATGCTGGAACTCTCGATCTACGAGGGCATCCCGCATCTCCTCACACCCGTCGTCACCGACCCCAAGAAGGCCGTCGTGGCCCTGAAATGGGCGGTGCGCGAGATGGAGGACCGCTACAAGAAGATGGCCAAAGTCGGCGTCCGCAACATCGACGGCTTCAATGCCCGCGTGGTCGAGGCGGCCGAGAAGGGCGAGGTCATCACTCGGACGATCCAGACTGGCTTCAACCGCGAAACCGGCGAGCCGATCTTCGAGACGGAGGAGATGGAGCTCTCGCCGCTCCCCTACATCGTTGTCGTGGTCGACGAGATGGCCGATCTGATGATGGTGGCCGGCAAGGACATCGAGGGCGCCATCCAGCGCCTGGCCCAGATGGCCCGCGCCGCCGGCATCCACCTCATCATGGCGACGCAAAGGCCCTCGGTCGACGTCATCACCGGCACCATCAAGGCCAACTTCCCGACCCGCATCTCCTTCCAGGTGACGAGCAAGATCGACTCCCGCACCATCCTCGGCGAGCAAGGCGCCGAACAGCTGCTCGGCCAGGGCGACATGCTCCACATGGCGGGCGGCGGGCGCATCTCGCGCGTGCATGGACCTTTCGTCAGCGACGCCGAAGTCGAAAAGGTCGTGGCGCATCTCAAGATGCAGGGCCACCCGGCCTATCTCGACGTCGTGGTGGCCGAGGAAGGCGCCGACGACGGCAAGGCCGAGGCTTCCGACGACAAGCCGGTCTTCGACAGATCGGCCATGGGCGCCGCGGGCAGCGATGACGATTCCGATCTCTACGATCAGGCCGTGAAGGTGGTGCTCCGCGACAAGAAGTGCTCGACCTCCTACATCCAGCGACGCCTCGCGGTCGGCTACAACAAGGCCGCATCGCTGGTCGAGCGCATGGAGAAGGAAGGCATCGTCGGCCAGGCCAACAATGCGGGCAAGCGCGAGATCCTGGTCTACAGCCGCGACCTCCGCTTTACCGAAAGCCGCGACGGCGAAGACTGATCCGCGACGGCATCGAACCTGATGGCGGGCTCGCGCCCGCCGTTTCACGACCTCCGGTCCATCCTTCGCACCCCTGCACCGCTCGCCCCGTGTCATTCGTGATATCGAGCCGCGACCTTTAAGGCCTGACCCCTCGGTCACGATGGATGGCGACGTCAGCGCGGCGGGCCGCTGTCTTAGATCACCACTGTCAGATATAGCTCGACGCCAGGGCCGGAGAGCCTTCGAGCACGTGAGCCAGGATCTCCAGCCCATGCGCCACCTGCTGCCGAGTGGAGGGACCACCGAGGCAGAGCCGCACGGCCTCGGGCGGCGGACCCGCCACGCAGAAGGCGTCGCTCGCCACCACGCCGAGGCCGGCGGAGCGGCCCTGGCTGGCGAAGGCCGAGCGCGTCCAGCCCTCGGGCAGCGTGATCCAGACGTGGAAGCCATGCGGATCGGCGGTGTAGGTTCCGGCGGGCAGCAGCGCGGCCGCGATACGCTGGCGGGCGGCCGATTCGGCGCGGACGAAGGCGAGAACCGCCTCGGCGGTGCCGTCGGTGATCCAGCGTGTCGCCAGCGCGGTCGAGATCGGCGACGCCATGACGGTCGCGGCGCGCAGCGACCCCGCCAGCGGCAGCGCGGCACGGGCGCTCGGCGCCACCAGGAAGGCGAGGCGCAGTCCGGCGCCCAGGCATTTGGCCAGGCCCGCCACGTAATAGGTGATCTCCGGCGCCAGTTCGGCGAAGCTCGGCGGCGGCGTCGGACAGATCCGCGCATAGGCGTCGTCCTCGATGAGGGCGACGTTGTAGCGGCGGGCTACCGCGATGATGGCCTCGCGCCGCGCCCGCGGCAGGGTCGCCGTGGTGGGGTTCTGGAGCAGCGGATTGAGGTAGATCGCTTTCGGGGCCACCTTGGTGCAGGCGGCCGCGAAGGCGTCGGGATCGACGCCGTACCGGTCCATCGGCAGATCCACGAGACGCAGGCGCAGATGCGCCGCCAGCGCGCGGATGCCGGGATAGGTGATCCGCTCGGCACAGATGGCGTCGCCGGCGCGGGCCACGTGGCCGAGGACGCTGAAGAGCGCGCTATGGGCGCCCGGGCAGATCAGCAGCCGCTCCCGCGATGCCGTGATTCCACGGTCCCGCAGCCAATGCAGCGCCGCCTCCTTGTCCTCGTCGGTCCCCCCGAATCCCTGGTAGCGCAGCAGGTTGGCGAGATCGCCCGACAGATCCGCGAAGGAGGCCTGCATGCGTGCCAGCAGCGCCGGATCGTCCGGCTCGGGCGGAAGATTCATGGTGAAGTCGACCGGTCCCCGTCGTGTCGGGCCGGCTGCAGGCGCTTGAGGCGCCGGGCGAGCCGGCTCGACCACGAAGGTGCCCTGGCCGACGCGACCCTCGACCAGGCCACGCCGGTGCGCCTCGACATAGCCGCGGGACACGGTCGTGAAGTTCAGGCCCAGCGTTTCCGCCAGGCCGCGCTGCGTCGGCAGGCGCGTTCCGGGGTTCAGACGCCCGGTCCGAATATCGTCCGCCAGAGCTTCCACGATGGCGAGGTAGTGCGGCTTGCCCCACCGTTTCAGGTCCGGTGTCCAGAGCCCGGCCCTGCCGCTCTGGTCTCCCGGATAGCCGTATCGCTGCGGCTGGGTCATGCATTCACCCGATCAATGCGCCACTCATCTCAGTCACCGGCTTGCAATCGCCATACCGCTCTCCGCGGCTGAGGCGCGATTTAAATCCATACAATACAGTCATTGGCCGGACCGAATCCGTGCACACGGTGACGACGGTCTGTGCAGGCACTGCTTTGTGCTTGGGCGCGCGCAGGCGTGGATTGAGCTTCACCGCAGGGTACATTGAACGTATACTTGATCGCATTTCCTCATGCAGAACCACCGGGTCGATTGACCGGCTTTATCTGGCACGCGGCTTGCGACCCCTCGATCGGGACTGCTCGAAGCCCATTGTCCGGCGGTCCGATTCAGCGAGGGAGAGATCCATGCCTGCCGTTAATCGTGAACGCCACAAGAAGGGCGACGTCCTGGTCGACTACGAGGAGAAGGTCTTCGAGGACGTGAAGGCCGAGCCGGGTCAAAAGGCGCTCGTCACCTTCCACACCGTCGCCTTCGAGGGCTCGATCGGCCTCGTGAACCTGCTCCAGGCGACGCGCCTGCAGCGCAAGGGTTTCGAGACCTCCGTGCTGCTCTACGGCCCCGGCATCACGCTCGGCGTGCAGCGTGGCTTCCCGCGGCTCGGCGACGAGGCCTTCCCGGGTCACCTCAACTACAACAACCAGCTCGTCAAGTTCATGGAAGAGGGCGGCAAGGTCTATGCCTGCCGCTTCTCGACCCAGGCCCTCTACGGCCACAGCGAAGCGGCCTTCATCGAGGGCATCCGCATGATCAGCTCCCTCGACGTGCTCGACTGCATCCTCCTGCACAAGCGCGACAATGCGGTGATCCTCGACACCTGGACGGTCTGATCGGGACATCGCACCCGGCGGCCGCGCCCGGCGCGGCCGCCGCTACAGCCAAGGGAAGCGCAATGTCAGAAAGCCGGATCGTACGGGCCGCCGCCGTCCAGATCGCCCCGGACCTCGAGCACCCGGAGGGGACGCTGGAGCGCGTGCTGAACGCCGTCGACGAGGCCGCGTCGAAGGGCGCGCGCTTCATGGTCTTTCCCGAGACTTTCGTGCCCTACTACCCCTACTTCTCCTTCGTGCTGCCGCCCGCCCTGCAGGGCGCCGAACATCTCAAGCTCTACGAGCGTGCTGTCGTGGTTCCGGGACCCGTGACGCAGGCGGTGTCGGCCGCGGCGCGCCGGCATGGCGCCGTCATCGTGCTCGGCGTCAACGAGCGCGATCACGGCTCGCTCTACAACGCGCAGCTCATCTTCGACGCGGACGGCAGCCTCGTCCTGAAGCGCCGCAAGATCACGCCGACCTACCACGAGCGGATGATTTGGGGTCAGGGCGACGGCGCCGGGCTCACCGTGGTGGAAACCGCAGTCGGCCGCGTCGGCGCCCTGGCCTGCTGGGAACATTACAATCCGCTGGCCCGCTACGCCCTGATGGCGCGGCACGAGGAGATCCACGCGGCGCAGTTCCCTGGCTCGCTCGTCGGCCAGATCTTCGCCGACCAGATGGAAGTCACGATCCGCCACCACGCGCTCGAGGCCGCCTGTTTCGTCGTCAATGCCACGGGCTGGCTCACCGACGAGCAGGTCGCGGCGGTCTGCCCGGACGAGCGACTGCGCGGCGCCTGCCGCGGCGGCAACTGCACCACCATCGTGTCGCCGGAGGGCCGGCATCTCGCCGAGCCTCTCGGCGCCGGCGAGGGCATCCTCATCGCCGACATGGACCTGGCGCTCGTCACGAAGCGCAAGCGGATGATGGATTCCGTCGGCCATTACGCGCGGCCCGAACTGCTCAGCCTCCTTCACGACGACCGGCCGGCATCGGTCCTGCACCAGCCGACGTCTTCGCCATCCGACCATCGGAGCCTCCCGCATGATCAGCTCTCCGCTTCTGTCGAGCCCGCCCTCCTCCCCGCCGGTCGCCCCGGGCCTGGTCGGGATGCCGACCGAGCGCCTGATTAACGCGCTGCAGTCCTTCGGCGTCCGGCTGGCCGACAGCCGGGCGGGCGTCGCCAGCCGCCGGGGCGGTGCGGGACCCTCCGATCACAAGGCCATCACCATCGCGGGCCGCACCGTCATGGTGCCGGTCCACACGTCGACGGCCTTCGACTCGCCCTTCCTCGTGCGCCGCCCTGATCCTGACGGCGTCTCGGAGATCGAGCATGACGGGATCGTAATCGGCCGGGCGACCTTTCCGGGCAAGCCGCGCTTCTACGCCCTCTCGACTTTCGACGGCGTGCCCTATTCGCAGATCGCCGTCCTGCATGGGCGCGACGTGCTCGCTACGACGGTGCTGCAGACCTGCATCCGCTATGCGAGCCGCACCAAGACCTGCCAGTTCTGCTCCATCGGCCAGTCGCTGGCGGCGGGCCGGACGATCGCCCGCAAGACCCCCGAGCAATTGGCCGAGGTCGCCCGCGCCGCCGTGCTGCTCGATGGCGTCAAGCACATGGTGATGACGACCGGAACGCCGAACGCCACCGACCGCGGTGCCGCGCTGCTCTGCGAGAGTGCCTTCGCGGTGAAAGCCGCGGTGGATCTGCCGATCCAGGCGCAATGCGAGCCACCGGACGACGATCGCTGGTTCGCCCGCATGAAGGCCTCCGGCGTCGATGCGCTCGGCCTGCATCTCGAAGCCGTCACGCCGGAGGTGCGGGCCCGCATCATGCCCGGCAAGGCCAGCGTGCCGCTCGAGCGCTACTATGAGGCTTTCGCGGCCGCCGTCCCGGTCTTCGGCTGGGGGCAGGTGTCGACCTACATCCTGGCGGGCCTCGGCGACACGCCGGAGGCCATCCTCGCCATGGCCGAGCGGCTGACCGCGATGGGCGTCTATCCCTTCGTTGTTCCCTTCGTGCCCATCTCCGGCACGCCGCTCGAAAGCCATCCCGCGCCCTCGCCGGGTTTCATGCACGCCATCCTGCAGCCGCTGGCCGACATGCTGGCCCGGGCCGGGATGCGGTCGGGCGACGTCAAGGCGGGATGCGCCAAATGCGGCGCCTGCTCGGCCCTTTCGGCCTACGAGCGCCCGGGGGTGGCGGCATGATCCTCGACCCCGTCCCCCGCTTCCAGCCGAGCCATTTTCGCGTCAAATTCGCCACGCGCCCGTGGGAGCAGCGGGAATGCGCGGCGCTGCGCCGTCAGGTGTTCTGCGAGGAGCAGGGCATCTTCGAGGGCGACGACCGGGACGCCATCGATGCCCATGCCATTCCGATCTGCGCCCTGTCGACGCTCGGCGGAGAGCTCGATGCCGTGGTGGGGACCGTGCGCATCCATGAAGTCCCTGAGCGCCCCGGAGAGTGGTGGGGCTCGCGCCTCGCCGTCGCCCGCCCGTTCCGCGGCACCGCGACGCTCGGCGCTGGGCTGATCCAGGTAGCGGTCTCCTCCGCCCATTCGCGCGGCTGCACGCGGTTCTTCGCCCATGTGCAGAGCCGCAACGTCGCCCTGTTCGAGACGCTGCATTGGGACAGCCTCGACGAAATCGAGCTGCACGGTCGCCCGCATCACCTCATGCAGGCCGATCTCGCCGCCTATCCGCCCATGCACGATTCCGAGCAGGGGTTGATCACGCTGCGGCGGGCCGCGTGATGATGACCGTCATCGACATCGCGGCCTTGGCGCGTCAGATCCGCGAGGCCCGCGGCGTCGCCCACAAGCGCGATATCGATGCCGTGGTGAGGCGCCTCGGGCTCGGGCAGCGCGCCGAACCCGTGCCGGTCGGCGACGATTGCGCGGCGATCCCGGACGGCGACGGCCATCTGCTGCTGGCGATCGAGGGCTTCCTCGACAGTTTCGTCGCTGCCGATCCCTACTTCGCCGGCTATTGCGGCATCATGGTCAACCTCAGCGATGTCGCCGCCATGGGGGGGCGCCCGATCGCCGTGGTCGATGCCCTGTGGAGCCAGAACGCCGATGCCGCCGACCTGATCCTCGACGGGCTGCGCGATGCGGCGGCGCTCTACGGCGTGCCAGTCGTCGGGGGACACACCAACACGCGCGCCTCCGCCGGCAACCTCGCCGTCGCGGTGCTGGGCCGGGCGGGGCCCCGCCTGCTGACGAGCTTCGATGCGGCGCCCGGCGACGACCTCGTCGCCGCCATCGACCTCCGCGGCCGCTTCCGCGATCCTTTTCCCTATTGGGATGCCTCGACGGGGGCGCCGGGCGCGCGCCTGCGCGGCGATCTCGACCTCCTGCCGGGTCTGGCCGAGGTTGGGCTTTGCGCGGCCGCCAAGGACATCAGCATGGCGGGCGTCGTCGGCACGGCGCTGATGCTTCTCGAATGTTCGGACGTCGGCGGCGTCTTCGACCTCGACGCCATTCCGCGGCCCGACGGCGTGGCGCTGGAGCGCTGGCTGACGGCCTTTCCGAGCTTCGGTTACCTCCTCAGCGTCCATCCCGACCGGACTCCGGCCGTGCTGGCGCGCTTCGCGGAACGGGGGATCGCGGCCGCCGCCTTCGGCCGCCTCGACGCGAGCCGGGTCGCCCGGGTCCACGCGGCCTTCGGCGAGGAAGAGGTGGTCTGGGATTTTCGCGCGAGCCCGCTCATCGGCTGCGGCCGGGCGGAGGGCGAGCCGTGAAGCGCCTCCGCGTCGCGATCCTCACCCATTCCACCAATCCGCGCGGCGGCGTGGTCCATGCCCTGGCGCTGGCCGAAGCGCTCTGCGCGGTCGGCCACGAGGCCGTGGTCCATGCGCCGGATCCGACACGGGGCGGGTTCTTCCGCAACACGGCCTGTCCGACCGTGTCGGTCGACGCCGAACCGGTGGCGGGGGGTACCGTCGGTCTCGTCCGCGCTCGGATCGACGATTACCTGCGCCACTTCGCAGAGCCGTCGGCGCGCGACTACGACGTCTTCCACGCCCATTGCGGGATCGGCGGCACCGCTCTTGCCGATCTGACCAAGAGCGGCGCGATTCCGGGCTTCGTCCGCACCGTCCATCACATCGACAGCTTCTCCGATCCTCTGCTGGCCGAGTGGCAGGAGCGGTCCATTCGGGAAGCGACGCGCCTGCTCTGCGTCAGCCGCACCTGGGCGGAACGGCTCGAGGACGAGTATGGCACCCGGCCCGTGGTGGTTGGCAACGGGGTCGACCTCGCGACCTATCGAGCCGACCGATCCGACCGGGATGCGGCCTTGCGGCAGCGCTGGGGCCTCGGCTCGGGACCCATCGTGCTCAGCGTCGGCGGCTTCGAGGCCCGCAAGAACACAGCCACCATCGTCGAGAGCTTCGCGCTGCTGCGCCGACAACATCCCCAGGCGCAGCTGGTGATCGCCGGCGGCGCCTCGCTTCTCGATCATGCCTCCTATCGTGCGATCTGCCTCGAGGCCCTGGCCGACCATGGCCTCGACCTGAGGCCGGGTGGCCCGGTGATCGCGACGGGCCCTCTCCCGCAAGCCGACATGCCGGCGCTCTACCGTGTCGCCGACGTGCTGGCCTTTCCGTCCTGGACGGAGGGGTTTGGCCTCTGCGTGCTCGAAGCCATGGCCTGCGGCACGCCGGTCATCGTCTCACGCCGGCCACCCTTCACCGAATATCTCGCGACAACCGACGCGCTCTTCGTCGATCCCGCCGACCCTGGCGATCTCGCCCGCGCCATGGCGGAGGCTCTGGGTCCAGAGACCCGCGCCAGCTTGCGGCGGGCCGGCTTCGCGCGCGCCGCAGCCCACTCCTGGCGCGCCTGCGCCGAACGCCATCTCGCCGCCTACGCGGCCTGCACCCGTCTCACACCGGAGCCGATCCATGCCTGAGATGCGCTTCACCATCCGCTGGCCCGACGGCCAGCGCGAGAGCTGCTACTCGCCCTCCCTGATCGTGCAGGAGTACCTCGCCCCCGGCGAGAGCTACGCGCTCTCCGTTTTCGTCGCCAAAAGCCGCGCTGCGCTCGAGATCGCCAGCGAACGGGTGCGCCAGAAATACGGATTCGCCTGTTCGGCGGCGATCGGCCAGCTCGCCCGGATCGAGGAGGTCGCGGGTCGCCAGGACCCGCAGGGACACGTCACCGTCGAGGGGTTCGAGCCTTGAGCCTGTCGCCAGCCCAGCCCTCCCCGGAGTGAGAGCCATGGAACCCATCCCGTGCCACGTTCCCGTCGCCATCGTGGGTGGCGGCCAAGCCGGCCTGTCGGTCAGCTACCACCTGAAACAGAGCGGCATCGACCACCTCGTCTTCGAGAAACAGACCGCCGCCCACACCTGGTCGACGCAGCGCTGGGACACGTTCTGCCTCGTCACGCCCAACTGGCAATGCGACCTGCCGGGCCATCGCTACGATGGCCCCGATCCCGACGGCTGCATGAAAAAGGACGAGATCCTCGCCTATCTCCGAGGATTTATCGCCAAGGTGGATCCGCCCATCCGTGAGGGCGTCGCGGTCCAGCGCGTCACGCCGATGCCCGACGGCGGCTTCTCTGTGCAGACCTCGAAAGGCGACTATACCGCCGACGAGATCGTCGTCGCCTCGGGCGGCTATCACACGCCCATCATCCCGCGCATGGCGGAACGGCTTCCCGCCTCGATCAAACAGATCCATTCGAACCAGTACCGCAACCCCGGGCAACTGCCCGACGGCGAGGTGCTGGTGGTCGGCTCGGGCCAGTCGGGCGCGCAGATCGCCGAGGACCTGCATCTCGCCGGCCGCAAGGTTCATCTCGCGGTCGGAGACGCGCCGCGCTGCGCCCGGTTCTACCGCGGGCGGGACGTCGTCACCTGGCTGGCCGACATGGGCTATTACGAGATGTCGGTCGACAGCCATCCCCTGCGCGACGGCGTGCGCGACAACACCAACCATTACGTCACGGGCCGGGATGGCGGTCGCGACATCGACCTCCGCCGCTTCGCCAGGCAAGGCATGAAGCTCTACGGCGTGCTGGAGGGGTTCGAGGCCGGCGCCCTGCAGTTCTGCGGCAACCTCAAGTCTTCGCTCGATCAGGCGGACCGGACCTATAACGGCATCAACGCCGCCATCGACAAGTTCATTGCCGAGAAGGGGATCGAGGCTCCGTCGCAGGGTCCCTACGCACCCGTGTGGGAGCCGGAGAGCCTCGTCACCAGCCTCGACCTCGCGGGCTCCGGCATCACCGCGGTCGTCTGGTGCATCGGCTTCACGCCGGATTTCTCCTGGCTCGACGCCTCCGTGTTCAACGGCCGGGGCCAGCCGAAACACGCCCGCGGCATCACGGTGCAGCCTGGTGTTTCTTTCGTCGGGCTGCCCTGGCTGCACACCTGGGGGTCGGGCCGGTTCGGCGCGGTCGGCCGCGACGCGGAACATGTCGTCCAGGCGATCCGGGCGCGTCTCGGCTTGGATCGGTCTGCCCTCAGAATGGCAATGTGACGGCGCCTCCGTCTAACGCAGGAAGAATCTTTCCTGCCGCACAAAGGACGGGGACCCCGGCCTCGTCGCTCGTTCCACTTGCTTGACTGGAGACGTCGGTTGACGAAGCACATCAGGTTCGAGGAGGTTGCTTCAACTCCCATCGAGACCTCGCGGTATTTGCTGGGCATGCCGCATCTTTGCCCGAACGGCCTCTCCGAGAACTGGCTCTGGAAGGAACTCGGACACCGCCACTGGGGCCTGATCGCCGACGCGATCGGCAAGACCGCCATCGGTTTCGGCACGGAAGCTCAGCAACCGATCTACGCGGCTTTCCGCCGCCTCGCTTTGCGGAGCGGATGCCTCGACGTCGTCCAGGAAAACGACACCTTGGACATAGGCTCGACGCTCACGCATCTGTCGGCAACGCGGGTCGAGAGCCATCACATCGTGGCGCATCGCGATCGGCTTGTGGCGGACGTCGAGATGACGTCGGTTTTCGTACAGAGGCAGACCAGCGGACTGAACCGGTCCATCGTTCGCGTCCAGGTCGACGCCACGAAGAGGTTCTCTTCGGTCGGCGACCGCGCGGCAGCCCCGCCGGGGCGCCATGGCGATGGACGCTGTGCGGACGGCGCGAAACTCGGCGAGATCGACGTCGGGACTCTGATGGTCGAGCCCTGCCCTCAGTTGGATTTCAATGGTGCGGGCCTCCTCTACTTCAGCAGCTTCATCGCGGCTGTGGATCGGGCCGAGTGGCATCTCGTCGGGAAAGGAAAACCCCTTCGCGCGACGACGGAGCGAAGCGCTGTCTTTCACTCCAACATCGACATCGGTGACGATCTGTCGATCCGGATCCTCGCCGCACCGGGCGAAGCAGCTTACCAGCATCGTTCACTCATCTCGGCGACGAGTGACGGACGACTCGTGGCGGAGATCATCACGCAGAAAGCTCAGTAGATCTGTAGCACCATACCGCGCCGACGGGCGCGTGATCCCTGACGACGCACAGCATCAAGAGCTTTGCCGACTGCGCCGGCCCGACCCGGCCAAGAACCCGGATTCCACCTTGTCGCCCGACGGCGTCGCCCAGACCTACCTTGACCTCGTCCGGCAACCGCGCGACGCGTGGTCGTGCGAAGTCGAGGTCAGGCCCTGGGTCGAGCAGTTTCCAGCAAGGAGCAACTTCATGCCGATCTCGATGTTCGACGCCTCCGTCCCGGTCTTCGTCCGCAGCCTGACAGCGCTCTCCGGCCTGCTCGACAAGGCCGAGAGCCATGCCGGTCTTGCCTTGATCGAGGCGCGGCTCGCCCCCGACATGCTGACACTTGCCGGTCAGGTCCAGCGCGCGAGCGACTCCGCCAAGTTCGGCGCCGCCCGGCTGACCGGCACCGAGGCGCCGTCCTTCGCCGATGACGAGGTCACCTTCGATGCTCTGCGGGAGCGTTGCGCCAAGACGATCGCGTACCTGCGCGGCTTCGCCCCGGACGCCTTCGCCGGTAGCGAAACGAGATCCGTCACCTTCGGCGGTGGCGCGTTCAGACTTACGCTGCCCGGCGACGCCTATCTCCTGAGCTTCGCCTTGCCGAACTTCTTCTTCCACGTCACGACGGCCTACGACATCCTGCGTCACGGGGGTGTACCGATCGGCAAGCGTGACTATCTGGGACCCTACGATGGCGTGGGGGCGTGACGGGGCCGAAGCGGTCCTGATCCATCCCCGCCAGCCGGCGAATATCGCGCTCGGCATGGAGCGGTTGCAGGCGCTGCAGCCGCAGGAAGAACGAGCCCAGTGATGAACATCAGATTCGATGGGCGGATCGCGGTCGTGACGGGCGCGGGCGGAGGGCTCGGTCGGGCGCACGCACTGGGTCTCGCGGCGCGCGGAGCCTCCGTGGTCGTCAACGACCTCGGCCGTGACGGCGAGCCGCCCGAAGCGGCGCTCCGCGTCGTGGCTGAGATCGAAACCGCTGGAGGCCGGGCCATGGCCGACGGCGCGGATGTCACAAGGCTCGACGAAGTCCGCGCCATGGCGGCGCGGGCCGAGAAGGCGTGGGGCCGCGTCGACATCCTGGTCAACAATGCGGGCATCCTGTCCGACAGGAGCTTCGCCAAGATGGACATGGCGGAGTTCAAGCGGGTCGTCGACGTCCACCTGGTCGGATCGGCGAACTGCACCAAGGCCGTCTGGGACGGCATGCGCGAGCGGAACTACGGCCGGATCGTCTTCACCTCGTCGTCGTCGGGGCTCTACGGCAATTTCGGCCAGGCCAATTACGGGGCCGCCAAGGCGGCCATGATCGGCCTCATGAACGTGCTGCACCTCGAAGGCGAGAAGTACGGCATTCGCGTCAACGCTTTGGCGCCGATGGCGTCGACGGCGATGACGGACGGCCTGTTCTCGCCGGACGAGGCGGCGCTCCTCACACCCGAGTCGGTGACACCGGCCGTGCTCTTCCTCGTCAGCGAGAATGCCCCATCCCGCACCATCCTCGGCGCCGGTGCGGGCAGCTTCGCGGTCACCCATATCGTCGAGGCCCCGGCGCTCTTCCTGGGCCACGGCGAGGGCACGCCCGAGGCCATCGCGGCCCGATGGTCGGACCTATCACGCATGGACCAGGTCGCGACGCTACCCGACACCTTCTCGCAGTCCCGCAAATATGTGGCGGCAGCCCGGGAGCAACTCCGGGACTGATCACGCGCTCCACGCGCCCCGTGGGTCAGACCTGCACCGGCATCCAAGGAGCAAAGACCATGCGCATCCTCTTCGTCGGTGCCGGTGCGGTCGGCGGGTACTTCGGCGGGCGCCTCATCCAGGCCGGCCGGGACGTCACCTTCCTGGTGCGCCCTGCGCGGGCGGAGATTCTGCGCCGGGACGGGCTGCGTATCCTGAGCCCGCACGGGGACGCGCTGCTCCAGCCGAAGCTCGTTTCAACGGGCGAGATCGACGGCACCTACGACCTCGTCATCCTCGGCGTGAAGGGCTACGCGCTCGACGACGCCATGCGGGACATGGCACCAGCCGTCGGCCCGGCCACGACGGTCCTGCCGCTGCTCAACGGCATGCGCCACATCGATCGTCTCGATGAGACCTTCAGCGCCGAAGTCGTCATCGGCGGGGTCGCGCTCGTGGCGACCCAGATCGACGCCGAGGGGCGCGTCGTTCAGCTCGCCGATGTTCAGCAGCTCCGCTACGGCGAACGCGACGGGCAGACCACGCCGCGCATCCTGGCCATCGATGCCGCCCTGCAAGGACCGGGCTTCGACGCCGGGTTGTCCTCCTCGATCGTCCAGGATCTCTGGGACAAGTGGGTGATGCTGGCGAGCCTGGGTGCGGTGACCTGCCTGTTTCGGGGACCGATCGGCGCGGTCGCCGCCGTGCCGGGCGGGGCGGAGCTCGCCCGCGCCATCCTGGACGAATGTGCGGCCATCGCCACGGCCTGTGGTTACCGTCCCTCGGACGCGTACCTGGGCCGGCAGGCCGAGACTCTCACGGCCGAAGGGTCGCCGATGACCTCGTCGATGTACCGCGACCTGCGGCAGAATGCGCCGGTCGAGGTCGATGCCATCCTGGGCGACCTCCTCGATCTCGCCCGGCAGCATAGCACCGCTACGCCGCTCCTGACGGCCGCCTACGTCAACCTCCGCGTCTACGCCAACGCCCGCGCGGCGCACTGACCGGCTCCACGACGGCCCGTGCCCGGTCGTCGTCGAACGACGCTGAGCCACACGAGACGGACGGAGAGCTCGATATCTGGAACGCTTCAAATCTGAGTTGACCGGCTGCTCGTCAGAGTGAACAAGGCTGTGCAGCGCCGCATCGTCGCGCTCGTAGCCATAGCCTCTGGACGAGGCGCGCCTGGGCCGTCACGCGCAGCGCCCCCGCCCGGAGATCCCCGACAGCAACCGAAATGCGGCCGGCCACATGGGCCTGCGCATCTTCACTGGGGTTGAACTCATGATCTCCTTGACCATCAACGGGTCGAAACACGACCTCGACGCCGCTCCCGACATGCCCCTTCTGTGGGCGGTGCGGGACCTCCTCAACATGACCGGGACGAAGTTCGGATGCGGCATCGCGCAATGTGGCGCCTGCACGGTCCACCTCGATGGACAGCCGGTGCGCTCCTGCCAGACCGCGATCAGTGACGCGGCGGGCCACGAGATCACCACCATCGAAGGCGTGAAGGGCAAGGTCGCCGAGGCGGTCCAGGCCGCGTGGCAGGATCTCGACGTCGTCCAGTGCGGCTATTGCCAGTCGGGCCAGATCATGTCGGCCATCGGCCTCCTGACCCAGACCCCCAAACCCTCCGACGCCGACATCGTCAGCGCCATGGACGGGAACGTCTGCCGTTGCGCCACCTACGGGCGCATCCAGGCCGCCATCCACCAAGCCGCGTCGAAGCTCGCCTGAGGAGGTCGCCATGTTTTCCAAGACCATGATGGCGCCGAACGGCGCTTCGACGGTGCCGCACGGCGCCACCGCGGCTTCCGACCCGGCCATTTCGTCCATCTTCGTGTCGTCGCGGCGCGACCTGCTCAAGTTCTCGGCCGCCGGCGCGCTCGTGCTCGGCCTCGTGCTCAAGAGCGGCCGCGGTTTTGCCGAGGAAGCGCCGGGCGGCGGTCGCGCCCTGGTGCCGGGCGACTCGCCGAAACCCAACGCCTTCATCCGGATTGCGCCCGACAACACCGTCACGGTCATCGTCAAGCATCTCGACATGGGCCAAGGCGTGACGACCGGCCTGCCAACGATCGTCGCCGAGGAGCTCGACGCCGACTGGAGCCAGATGCGCTTCGAGTTCGCGCCCGCCAACGCCCAGCTCTACAACAATCTCGACTTCGGCCCGATCCAGGGCACCGGCGGCTCGAGCTCGACCCACAACAGCTGGAACCAGCTCCGCCAAGCCGGAGCCGCAGCCCGCGGCATGCTGATCGGCGCCGCCGTCGATGCCTGGAAGGTGCCGGCGACCGAGATCACGATCGAGAAGGGCGTGCTGAAGCACAAGTCCGGCAAGTCCGCCACCTTCGGCGAACTCGCCACCGCGGCGGCCGGCCAGCCCGTCCCGGCCGAGGTTCATCCGAAGGACCCCAAGGGCTTCCGGCTGATCGGCACCGCCTTCCATCGCATCGACCATGTCGTCAAGACGGATGGCTCGGCGCAATACGCGCTCGATGTCCGTCGGCCCAACATGCTGACCGCCGTGATGCAGCGCCCGCCGCGCTTCAGCGCGACGCTGAAGAGCGTCGACGACACGGCGGCGCGCGCCATCAAGGGCGTGGTCGACGTCGTCACGGTGCCGCAGGGCGTGGCCGTGCTGGCCGAGAACACCTGGGCGGCTCGCCAGGGGCGTGATGCGCTGAAGATCGACTGGGACGACAGCAAGGCCGAGATGCGCTCGAGCGGCGACATGCTGACCGCCTACAGAAAGGCGGCCGACGTGACGGGCGCGCTGGCGGTGAAGGCCGGCGACACCGAGCAGGCGCTGAAGAGCTCCGGCAAGGTGATCGAAGCCGAGTTCGTCTTCCCCTATCTGGCCCATGCCCCGATGGAGCCGCTGAACTGCACGGTCGAGAAGGCGGCGGACGGGACCTACGACTTCTACGCGGGCTCGCAGTTCCCGACGGTCGAACAGGGCGCCGCCGCTGCGGCGCTCGGCGTGACGCCCGACAAGGTGCGGATCCACACCGTGTGGGCCGGCGGCTCCTTCGGGCGCCGGGCGACGCCGAACGGCGACTACTTCGCCGAAACCGCGGCCGTGATGGCCAAGACCGACGGCAAGCGTCCCGTGCACCTCGTCTACACCCGCGAGGACGACATCAAGGGCGGTCGCTACCGGCCGATGTTCTACCATCGGGTGCGGGCCTCGCTCGACCCCAACGGCGGCATCGCGGCCTGGCACCACAAGCTCGTCGGCCAGTCCTTCATGAAGGGCACCGGATTCGAAGCCGCCATGTTCAAGGGCGGCGTCGACTCGACGGCCGTCGAAGGCGTGGCCGACATGCCCTACGCGGTGCCGAACCGGCTCGTCGAGTGGCAGGACGCGCCCTCGCCCGTCAGCACCCTGTGGTGGCGCTCGGTGGGCCACAGCCACACTGCGCAGGCCATGGAGGTGATGATCGACGATCTCGCCCATGCGGCCGGGCAGGATCCGGTAGCGTTCCGGCTGGCGCTGCTGAAGGACCATCCGCGTCACGCGGGCGTGCTGAAACTCGCCGCCGAAAAGGCCAAGTTCGGCGAAACGCTGGCGCCCGGCAAGGGCCGCGGCGTCGCCGTGCACGAGAGCTTCAACACCTATGTCGCCATGGTGGCCGACGTGACGGTGAACGGGGCCGACGTGAAGGTCGACCGCGTTGTCGTGGCGGTCGATTGCGGCATCGCCATCAACCCCGACATCATCAAGGCCCAGATGGCGGGCGGCGTCGGCTACGGGCTCGGCGCGGCGTTGCGCAACCAGATCACCTTCGACAAGGGGATGGTGGAGCAGGCCAACTTCGACAGTTACGAGCCCCTGCGCATGAGCGACATGCCCGTGGTCGAGGTCTACATCATGCCCTCTGGCGAGGTGCCGACCGGCGTCGGCGAGCCCGGCGTGCCGCCGATCGCCCCGGCGGTGTCGAATGCTATCTTTGCCGCGACCGGCAAGCGCCTGCGCTCGCTGCCCTTCGACTTCGATAGCCTGAAGGGCGCCTGATCGCCGCGGCGACAAGCGCGTCACACACCACTGCGAGCCCCGCTGCGATGGCGGGGCTCGTCCCGACACGTCGAGAGCCCTTCCATGTCATCACGTAGTCTCAAGAGCCTGCTCGCCGCGTCCCTGCTGGGGGTCCTGACCCATGCGGCTGTCTCCCAGGAGGCGCCGCACGGCGACGCCGGAGCCGGCGAAAAGGTCTTCACCAAGTGCAAGTCCTGCCATCAGGTCGGCGAGGCTGCCAAGAGCTTCAGCGGACCCGAACTCAACGGGATCATCGGGCGCAAGGCGGCCAGCGTCTCCGGCTACACTTACTCCGACGCCATGAAGGCCTCCGGCCTGACCTGGGACGAGGCCAGTTTCCGGGACTATATCAAAAACCCCAAGGCCAAGGTCCCGGGCACCAAGATGGCCTTCTCCGGCCTGACGAAGGACAAGGACATCGACGATCTCGAGGCCTACCTCGCCCAGTACGGCGCCGACGGGAAGAAGGCACCCTGACGTCGAGGCAAAGGAGACTCGCTGCTGCAGTTTTGCAGGACGTCTAAGTTCTCCAGCGCAGGCTCCATGCCGGATGATATCAGCCCGCGTGAACGGAGGCGAGCCGGCATCGCCTCCTCGCCTTTGCCGATGCACCAGTTCGCCTGGGCCTCAGCCGTCGCGCGAGAGTGCGGCTTCTTCGGTGGCGATCCAAGACATGTAGTCCTGAAAGGCTTCGCGCATGGGGCGCGGGCGCCAGCCTGTCTCGGCCACGATACGGCTGATGTCGTAAGGGCCCCACATTCCGCCCCGGGACGGCGAGTCCTGCAACACGTCGGCTTCTTTTGCCGGGGCCGTTACGGCGCTGACGCCCGGCACGCGCTCCGCCGCCCAGCCGATCATGTCGCCGAGCGATACCGGCTCTCCCAGCGCCACGTTGTAGACGGGGTGCCGGAGTCGCGGAGCATCGAGGATCGCAAGGAGGCCGCGCGCCGCATCTTCGGCGTGGATGTAGTCGCCGATCCCGTCGAGCGCATTGGCGCGGATCGGCCCCGGACGCTCCAGTGCCAGATGGGCGATGCGGTTCGGCAGGTGGCGGAAGTCGCGCGAGGCCGTCGGCCGGTCCATCGTGCCATAGACCGACGAGAGCCGCGCCGAGACCGTCGAGAGGCCGAAGAGCGCGCCATAGCGCTCGACGACGAGTTCGGAGGCGAGCTTCGACGTCCCGTAAAGCGTCTTTGGCGCCACATAGCCGTCCTCCGGCAGCGGCGAACCCGGCGTATCGGGCCCGTGGTGGCGATAGACGGCGCCCGAGCTCACGTAGAGGAAGCGGCCGAGCCCCGGCCGGGCGCGCGCCCAGTCGAGCAGGCGCACCGTACCCATGAAATTCACCTCCATGATCTCGGCCGGCCGTTCGGCCTCGGGCTCGCGCGCTGCCTCGGCGGCGCTGCCGCGCGAGATCGGCGTGATGGTGGCGCCATGGACGATGTGGCGGATGTCGTGGCCATCGAGCGCGTCCCGCCAGCTGTCGGGCTCGGTGATGTCGGCGGTGACGATGGTCAGCCGGTCCGCCACCGGCGCGAAATAGCGCCGGGCGGCCGTGTCGGGCGGCGCCCGGTCCAGCACCACGACGCGGGCGGCCGGATCGCGGTCGAGCCAGCTTCGCGCCAGCACGCTCATGGCGAAGCCGGTCGCCCCGGTGACGAGCAAGGTCATGCGGATCTCCTCGAGGTCAGGATCTTTCAGGCCGCCAGCCATCCACCGTCGACGACGAGGTTCGATCCCGTGATGAAGCTGGCCTTGTCGCTGGCGAGGAACACGGCGGCATTGGCGATGTCCTCCGGCCGGCCGAGCCGCGGCCAGGGTGTTCGCCGCCGGGCATTCTCGACCAGGGCCGGATCGAGCCCGATGCCGGGCCGGCCCGTCACGATCTTACCGGGCGAGATGGAATTGCAGACGATAAGGTCCGCGGCGTAATCCACCGCGATCTGCCGGGTGATGTAGATGGCCCCCGCCTTGCTGACGCCATAGGCAACATCGCGCGGCGACGTCACGATGCCCTGTTGCGAGCCGAGGTTGATGATCCGCCCGCGGGCCTCGCCGAGCGGCTCCTGGCCGATCATCTCGGCGACCGCGCGTTTGCAGCCGTGGTACATGCCGGTCATGTTCACCCCCATGACGGCGGCCCACTGCTCCTCGCTGGTCTCAAGCAGCGCCGTGCCCGAGAAGGTCGCGGCATTGTTGACCATGATATCGAGCCGCCCATGCCGCGCCACGGTCTCGCTGACCATGGCATCGACGTCGGCCCAGCGCGACACGTCGGTATGCCGGAAGAACGCCTGGCCTCCAGCCGCCACGATGGTGTTGGCGGTCGGCTCGCCGCCCTCGAGCGGCGCTTCGATGACATCGGCCACGCAGACGGCGGCCCCCTCGGCCGCGAAAGCCTGCGCGATGGCGCGGCCGAGGCCCGAGCTCGCGCCCGTCACGATCGCGACCCTGCCGTCGAGCTGACCCATGCCGTTTTCCCTTTTCACCGCTTCGTCATGAAGGACGCGCCTTGACTCCCTTGCCCGATCTCGGCCTCGCCGAACAGCTCTTCGAGACCCTGGCGGCGCAGACGCGCCGCGGCCGCGGCATCGAGCGCGACAGCTACGGGCCGGGAGAGCAGGCCGGGCATGACATCGCCGCAGCCGCCGCGCGGGCGATGGGGCTCGAGATCGCTGTCGACGCCATCGGCAACCTCACGGTGGTGCTGCCGGGCCGAGACCGGAACGCGCCGATGGTGCTGATGGGGTCGCATCTCGATTCCGTGCCACAGGGCGGCAATTTCGATGGCGCGGCCGGCGTCGTGGCGGGTCTGGCGATCCTGTCCGGCTGGCGACAAGCCGGCCGCACGCCGGGCCGCGACCTCGCCGTCATGGCGATCCGGGCCGAGGAATCGGCCTGGTTCGACGTGCCCTATCTCGGCAGCGCCGGCGCCTTCGGTCTCCTGGATCCCGCGTGCCTGGCGGTTCGCCGCGCCGACAACGGCCAGACGCTCGCCGAGGCCCTGGCGGCCGGCGGGTTCGACGACGGCGCCATCCGGGAGCGGCGACGGCTCCTCGATCCGGCCCGGCTCGCCGCCTATCTCGAGCTCCACATCGAGCAGGCTCCGGTGCTGGTCCATCGCGACCGGCCGGTCGCCGTCGTGACGGGGATCCGGGGCTGCCGCCGGTTGCGCCACGTTCGCTGCCACGGTGCAACCGGCCATTCGGGCGCCCTGCCCCGGGCCTATCGGCAGGATGCGGTGGCGGCCTCGGTGGCGCTACTCGGCCGCATCGAACGATCCTGGGTGGTGCGCGAGGCTGTCGGCGAGGACCTCGTGGTGACGACCGGCGAGTTCACGACCGACCCGGCCCAGCACGGCCCCAGCAAGGTCGCCGGAGAGACGCGGTTCGTCATCGACATCCGCTCGATCTCGGATACCACGATGGACGCTCTCGAGGCCGAAGTGCGCGCCCATGCGACAGCGGTCGAAGCCGAGTACCGCGTGACCCTCGACCTCGGCGAGGCGAGCTACTCGCCGCCTGCCGCAATGGATGCCGAACTGCAGCGGGCGCTGGCGGCAGGCATGGCGGCGCTGGACCTGCCGCCCCAGGCCATGGCGAGCGGCGCCGGCCACGATGCCGCGATCTTCGCCGCCATGGGGGTGCCGACCGGCATGATCTTCATCCGCAACCAGAACGGCAGTCACAATCCCGACGAAGCGATGGAGATGGCGGATTTCGCGCTCGGCACCCGCGCCCTGGCGGAGGCGGTTGCGGCCCTGGCGGGATAGGACCCAAAGGCGCTACCGCATCCAGCTCTGGGCCTGCTCCGTCGGCCGGAGCGGGAGGGCGGCGGGCACGAAGCGCCCGCGGCCGGGGCGCGACGTCACGCGGCCCTCGTGCCACAGGATCTCGCCACCCGCGATCGTGGTGACGGGCCAGCCCGTCACTCGGCGCCCCTCATAGGGCGTGTGGTCGTTTGCGTGATGCAGCATGGCATTGGTGATCGTCACGGCGCGGTCCGGATCCCACAGAACGATATCGGCATCGGAGCCGACGGCGAGCATTCCCTTGCGCGGGGCGAGGCCGAAGATCCGGGCCGGCGCCGTGCTGGTCCGCTCGACGAAATCGGCGAGCGAGAGGTGTCCGCCGCGGACCGCGTCGGAGAACAGCAGGGCGAGGCGCGTCTCGATTCCCGGCAGGCCATTCGGCACGGTGTGGAAGCCGCCGCCACCTCGCAGCTTGTCGGTGAAGAGCCAGGGCGAATGGTCTGAGGAGAAGACCGACAGCGTGCCGTCGCGCAGGCCTTCCATCACGGCGGCCTGGTCGGCAGCGGTACGCGGCGGCGGCGTGCAGACGCATTTCGCCCCTTCGAAGCCGGGCCGGTCGAGGTCTTCAGACGAGAGGTAGAGATATTGCGGGCAGGTCTCGGCCAGGATCGGCACGCCGCGTGCCTGGGCTCGCCGGATCTCCTCGACGACACCCGCCGCCGAGACATGGGCGATGAGGATCGGCACCTCCACGATCTCGCTCAGCGCGATCGCCCGGAAAGCGGCCTCGCGATCGCCGAGCGCCGGGCGAGACACGGCGTGATAGCGCATCGCCGTCAGGCCGGCGCCGACGAGCTTGTCGGTCAGCCAGCGCACGGCGGCGTCGTTCTCGGCATGGACCATCACCAGCACGCCGAGCGCGCGGGCGGCATCGAGCACGCGCAGGACCTCGCCGTCGTCGAGCTTCAGCCCGTCGTAGGTCATGTAGATCTTGAGGGAGGTGCAGCCCCCGGCGACGAGCCGCGGCAGGTCGCGCTCGATCGCCTCCGGGGTGGGGTCGCCGATGATCAGGTGGAAGTTGTAGTCGATATGGGCCTTGGCGGCGGCCTTGGCGCGGTAATCCGCGGCGGCCTCGGCCAGCGAGGTCCCGCGGAGCTGCATGGCGAAGGGCACGACCGTCGTGGTGCCGCCGCAAAGCGCCGAAAGCGTGCCGCTGGCGAGATCGTCGGCCGTCGCCATCCCGTCCCAGGGCGGCTGGTCCATGTGGCAATGGGTGTCGACCCCGCCGGGCAGCACCAGCCGGTCGCGCGCGTCGAGGTCGCGGAGCGCCGGCCCAAGGTCGCGGCCGATCCCGGCGATAAGCCCGTCGCGGACGCCGATATCCACCACGGCCTCTCCGTCGGGGAGAACAGCTCGCCCACCCCGCACCGCGAGATCGAAAGGTCGTTCGGCACTCACGCGAAGGCGTCCTCGCGGCCGAGATCGGCCGACGAAAGGTGGCAGCGGATGGCATGGCCGTCCTGGCGCGGAATCAGCGCTGGCTCTTCCGTATCGCAGATCGGCCCGATGCGACGGGGGCAGCGCGTGTGGAAGACGCAGCCCGACGGCGGATCGACCGCGCTGGGGATCTCGCCCGAGAGCGCGACGCGCTTCACCGTGCCCTCCGGCCCGGGCGTCGCCGAGAGCAGCACCTCGGTATAGGGGTGATGGGGGCCGGCAAAGACGCGAGCCGCCGGCCCGACCTCCATCAGACGGCCGAGATAAAGGACGGCGATCCGGTCCGACACGTAGCGCACGACGGCGAGATCATGGCTGATGAAGAGGTAGCTCACGCCCTGCCCGGCCTGGAGATCGGCGAGAAGGTTCAGGATGGCGGCCTGGACCGAGACATCGAGCGCCGAAGTCGGCTCGTCGCAGACGATGAGCTTCGGCTTGCCCGCGAAGGCGCGCGCGATGGCGACGCGCTGCTTCAGGCCACCCGACAGCTGCCGGGGCTTGGCGTCGAGATAGTGATCGGCCAGTTGAACGCCGCGGGTGAGGGCGAGCGTCCGATCCCGGCGGGCCTGTCCCTTGAGGCCGGCGAGCTTGCCCAGCGCCCGGCCGATGATCCTACCGATGGCATGGGCGCGGTTGAGCGCCGAATCCGGGTTCTGGAACACCATCTGGATCGAGGCGAGGTCGCGTCGGCGGCCGAGCGGTAGGAGTGGTTCCCCCTCGAGCAAGAGGCGGCTCCCCGCATCCGGCACCGTGAGGCCGAGCAGGATGCGGGCGAGGGTCGACTTGCCGCTGCCGGATTCGCCGACCAGCCCCAGCGTCTCTCCGGGCGCGATGGACAGCGTGATGTCGCGCAGCGCCTTCACGCTCTGCCGTCCCTGCCGGAACGTCATGTCGAGTCCCTCGACGGAGAGCAGAGCCGGGCCTGCAGCGGGCGCAATTGATGCGTCGGGAGCCTCCGCCGAAGCGTTGCGGGGCAGGTCCGGCGCCTCATCGGAAAAGTGGCACCGGCTCGACCGGCCATCGCCGAGGGGCACCAGCGGTGGCGGATCGGTGCGGCAGATGTCGCGGGCGAGGCCGCAGCGGGGCGCGAAGACGCAGCCCGCCGGCGCCGTCGCGGCCGTCGGCAGGAAGCCCGGGATCGTGTCGAGCCGCTCTCGCCTTCGGTAGAGGCCGCGGCGCGGCAGGCAGCGCAGCAGGCCGACCGTGTAGGGATGCCGGGGATCCGCGAAGACCGCGCGGGTCGGACCCTGCTCGACGAGCCGCCCCGCGTAGAGCACGCCGACCTCGGCGCACATGCGGGCAATGACTTCGAGGTTATGGCCGATGAAGAGGACGGCGGTGCCGTTCTCGCGCCGCAGCGTCTCGACGAGGTCGAGGACCTCGGCCTCGACGGTGGCATCGAGGCCTGTGGTGGGCTCGTCGAGGACGATGAGCTCGCGCTTGACCGCCAGCGCCATGGCGATGACGACGCGCTGCTGCATGCCGCCGGACAGCTGATGCGGGTAGCGCTCCATGACGCTGCCGGGATCCGCGATCCGGACCCGGCCCAGCATGGCCAGGGCCTTGGCGCGGGCCTCCTCCGGGGAAGCGCCGTCGAGGCGGTAGACCTCGGCCACCTGGGCCCCGACACGGATCGTCGGGTTCAGGGCGCGACCGGGATCCTGGTAGACCATGGAGACGCTGTGCCGGCGCAGGTCGCGGAGCGCGCCGGCCGGCATGGTCGTGACGTCGCGGCCGCCGACGAGGATGCGGCCGGACTCGACGCGGCCATTGCGCGGCAGGTAGCGCATCGCCGCCATGGCGGCGGTCGACTTGCCGCAGCCGGATTCGCCAACGAGCCCGAACGTACCGCCGGCCGGGATCGCGATGTCGAGGCCACGCAGCACCGGGCGGGCGCGCCCGCGAACCCTGTAGGAGACGTCGAGCCCTTGGATCCGCAGGGCGTCGGGCCTGGGCGATAAGTGCTCCAATTCCCGCTCGGTCGCGCTCACCAGCGTCACTGCGCGGCCTCCGCCAGGCCGTCGGCCACGAGATTGACGGCGATCACCAGCGAGGCGATCGCCAGCGCGTCGAACAGCACCGTCCACCAATAGCCGCCACCGATGAGCGCATAATTCTCCGAGATTGCGAGGCCCCAATCCGGCGAGGGCGGCTGCAGGCCGACGCCGAGGAACGACAGGGTCGCCACGGTGAAGATCGCGTAGCCGAGCCGCACCGTCAGCTCCACGACGATCGGCGGCAGGATGTTGGGCAGGATCTCGAAGCCCATGAGGTAGAGAGACGACTCGCCCCGCAGCCGTGCCGCCGCCACGTAGTCGAGGTTGCGCTCCGTCATGACGGCAGCCCTCACCGTGCGGGCCACGATCGGCATGAAGCTGAGCCCGATGGCCGCCACGACGGTGGCGTTGGAGGCGCCGAGCGCCGTCAAGGCGAGCAGCGCCAGGATCAGCAGCGGCAGCGCCAGCACGGCTTCAACGATACGGCTCAGGATGTCGTCGATCCAGCCGGGGAAAAAGCCCATGACGAGGCCCAACGCGGTGCCGAGCGCGATGCCGAGCAGGGTCGCGAGCGGTGCCACGACGAGGATATCGCGCGACCCCGCGATGACGCGGGCGAACATGTCCCGCCCGAGTTCGTCGGTGCCGAACCAATGGTCGGCCGACGGCGGCAACAGGCCATTGAGGATATCGTCGGCCAGGGGGTCCACGAAGTACCGCCCGAACACGGCGCAGCAGACCCAGAACAGGATGATGCTGAGCCCCACCAGGAAGGACGGCGAGCGCAGCAGCAGGCGCAGGCGCTCGAAGCGCGGCGGTCCCACGACGACGACCGGTGCGCCCGGCAGGCCCACGGCGCTCACGCTCGTCCTCCCGCCCGGATCCGCGGATTGAGGGCGGCGAGCAGCAGGTCGGCCGCGAGGGTCGACACGACGTAGATGACGCCGACCGTCATGATGCCGGCCTCCAGCATGGGGAAATCGTGGCCGCGCGCCGCCGTGTAGATGAGGCTGCCGATTCCCTGGTAGTGGAACAGCGTCTCGATCACCACGAGGCCGCCCACGAGATAGCCGGTCTGCGACGCCACCACCGTAATGGTGGGCAGGAGCGCGTTGCGCAGCACGTGGCGCACAACCACGTCACGCTGCGGCAGGCCTTTCAGCACGGCGGTGCGGGCGTAATCGCTTTCGAGCGCCTCGACGGTGCCGGCCCGCGCCATGCGGGCGATGTAGCCGAAGACGATGAAGACGAGCGGGATGGCGGGCAGGACAAGATAGTAGAGCTGCGTGGCGACGCCCGACCCCGGAGGCGCGGTCGCCGAGATGGGGAAGAGCTTCAGCCCGATCCCGAAGAGCAGGATCAGCACGATGCCGGAGACGAACTCCGGCACCACCGTCGCCGAAAGGCCGACGAGCACGATGGCCCGGTCGAGCAGGCGTCCTCGGTTCAGCGCCGCCACGATGCCGCCGATGATTCCGAGCGGGACCACGAGCACGAAAGCCACGCCCCCGAGCTTCAGCGAATTCCAAAGCGCCGCGCCGACGAAGGGTGCCACGGGCGACCGGAAGGCGAAGGACTGGCTCATGTCGCCCCGGACGAAACGGCCGATCCAGTCCGCATATTGGACCAGCGCGGGACGGTCGGCGCCGAGCTGGTGGTTCAAGGCCGCGACGGCGCGCGGGTCGGCCAGTGGCCCCAGAACCGCGCGACCGACGTCGCCCGGCAGGAGCTGCCCGCCGGCGAAGACGAGCAGGCTCAGGATGAACAGAGTCACGAGGGCATAAGGCAGGCGACGGAGCAGGAGCCCGAGCACGGCGTGCGCCCCGGTGGTCTCAGGCGAAGCCCGCGCGATCCAGGAACAGGCGGTTGGGGATCGGCGGAATGCCGACGACACCCTTCCGGGTCGGGACAAGATAGTCGAAGAAATAACCGAACAGGATCGGCGTCTCGTCGAGGAGCAGCGTCTCGATCTTGGCGGCGATGTCGCGCTGGCCGCCGACATCCGCCGTGCGCCCGAACTGGTCGACGAGGGAATCGTAGTCCTTGTTCTTGAAGTGGGCAGCGTTCCACGGCCCGTCGCTGAGGAGCGGCGCGCGCAGGAACACGTTGGGGACGCCGCGATGCCCGTAATCCGTGATGCCCATCGTGCTGTCGAGCCAGTCGGACTGGCCGAAGGAGGCCTTGCCGTAATAGGCGTCCTGCGATTCGATTTTGAGCTCGATCTCGATGCCCACCGCCCGGGCGAAGTTCTGCAGCAGCACCGCATATTGCGGGATTTCGAGGTAGGTCTCGGTCGTGAGGTTGACCTTCAATCCCTTGCCGACGCCGGCGGCCTCGAGCAGTTGCTTCGCCTGGGCCAGATCCTGCTTGCGCTGCGAAATGGTGGGAGCCGAGGAGGGATAGACGGCAGCGAAGGGCGTGTCGTTGCCGACCTCCCCATAGCCGCGCAGAAGACCCGCCACGAGCTTCTGCCGGTCGATGCTGAGCGCCATGGCGCGTCGCACGCGCTTGTCGGCGAAAGGCCCGGTGTCGCAGCGCATGTGCACCTGCTGATGCGCGGTGCTCTTCTCACGGATAATGGTGATGTTGGGGTCGTTCAGCAGGGCCTGACCACCGATCACCGGCAGTTGGTCGATGAGATCGACCTGGCCGCCTTGCAGGGCCAGGATGCGCGGCTGCAGCGCGTCGAAGTAGGTGAACTCGGTCCTGTCCGGCAGGGCCTTGTCGCCCCAGTAATCCGGGTTGCGGACGAAGCTCGCCCCGACCTTGGGGGTGAACTTCTCGAGCTTGAAGGGGCCGGTGCCGTCCCAGTTCTTCTCGTAGTCGCCTTTGTAGCTCGCCGGCAGGATGATGCAATTGTAGTTGTCGGAGGAGACCACATAGGGGAAGGCGCCATAGGGCGCGTCGAGGTGGAACTCGACCGTCAGGTCGTCGATCTTCTTGGCATTGCCCTTGGACAGAATGCCCTTGAAAGCGGAGAGCGCGTTCGACGCACTGGCGGGGTCGGCCAGGCGGTCGATCGTGGCCACGACGTCGTCGGCGTTCAGCGTGCCGCCGCTGATGAATTTCACGCCCGGCCGGAGCTTGAAGGTCCAGACCGAGGAATCGTCGTTGTGGCTCCAGCTCGTCGCCAGAACGGGTTTCAGCGTGAGGTCGGCCTGGGTGACGCAGAGGAACTCGCCCGCCTGGATCAGCATGGTGAGGCCGCCGTCATCCGCCACCGTGACAGGGTCGACCGCGCCGGCCGGCGTCGCGATGGCGACCCGGATCGTGGCGCCCGGCTTGGCCTGCGCCCGCGCCGGCTGAGGCGCCACGAGACCGACGGCACCTGCGAGACCGCCGAGCGTCGAGAGCGAGACGCCCAGAACGCTGCCGTGGCGCAGGAAAGCGCGGCGGTCGAGGCGGCCGGCCAGCAGCTCGTCGACGAGGTCGTTCTCGACGGCACCGAGACCATGCCTGAGGGCATCGATGGACTTGAACTGCGTCATCGCCGATGAACCTTTAATCCGTGGAAGCACGATCGCTCGCCCAACAAGTGAGCATTCGCCGGGCAAAGCCGTCAATGGCGTCGCCGGCCGCCATCGCATGCAGGAGTCCGGCCACGATGTTCGATCCCGCCAGCCCCTACCCGCGCGACCTCGTCGGCTATGGCGCGATGCCTCCGGATCCGGCTTGGCCGGGTGGCGCGCGGATCGCCGTCTCGCTGGTGCTGAACTACGAGGAAGGCGGTGAGTACAGCGTGCTCCACGGCGACGCTCATTCGGAGAACGCCCTGACCGACATGGATCGTCCGGCGGCGCTCCAGGGCGAGCGCAACCAGAACGTGGAGCAGAACTTCGAATACGGGAGCCGGGTCGGCGTCTGGTCGGTGATGCGCCTGCTGCAGGAGCGGAACGTCGACGCCACCGTCTACGCGGTCGGCATGGCGCTTGAGCGCAACCCCGCCGTGGCGTCAGCCTTTCGCGACTGGGGTGTCGAGGTCGCCTGCCACGGACAGCGTTGGATCGACTACCAGTTCGTGCCGGAGGCGGCGGAGCGCGCCGACATGCAGCGCTGCATCGACACGATCACCCGAATGATTGGGCGCCGGCCCGTTGGCTGGTACACGGGCCGGCCGAGCCTCGCCACGCGCCGGCTCGCCGTCGAGGCCGGCGGGTTCCTCTACGACAGCGACGCCTATAACGACGACCTGCCCTATTGGCTGCGTGTGTCGGGCCAGCCTCACCTCGTCGTGCCCTACAGTTTCGACAACAACGACAGCCGCATGAACCGCAGCCAGGGCTTCGAGACCGGCCAGGACTTCTTCCGCTACTGCCGCGATGCCTTCGATTGGCTGTACCAGTCGGGCTGCGAGGGACGACCCCGGATGATGTCGATTGGGCTCCACGCCCGCATCATCGGGCGGCCGGGGCGAATCGGTGCCCTGGCGCGGCTCATCGATCACATGCAGGCGCAGGAGGGCGTTTGGATCGCCTCGCGGGAGGCCATCGCGCGTCACTGGCGGGACCGGTTCCCGGCGCCGGAGGCGAGCTGACTCGCGTTACGGTAGGGGCGCCAGCCCGGCCCGGATCAGGTCCCGCCCGAGAGCCAGGTGATTAGCCAGAGGACGGTCGTCGCGGTAGGGCGGCGCCAGGGCACGGACTTGAGTCACAAGGGCGACAGTGCCCGGCGCCCAGTCCGACCGGGCCGCGAGGTCGTGGGCATCGACGCCCGCCAGAAGCTCGATGCCGAGGATCCGTTCGGCATTGTCGATGAGGGAGAGAAGCTTGGTGGCAGCCGCCGTCGGATGGGCGAGGACGTCCTCCTGCAGCGCCGAGGTGATGCCGCCGTCGAGGCTCGCCGGCGCCGCAAGCCGCCGGTTCTCACCGACCAGCGCCGCCGCCGTATATTGCGCGATCATATAGCCGGAGCCGACGCCGGGATCCGCGCTGAGGAAGGGCGGCAGGCCGCTCACGGCCGGGTTCAGCAGCCGGTCGAGACGACGTTCGGCCATGGCCGCGAGCTGGGCGACCGCGATGCCGAGCCCGTCGAGCGCCAGGGCCAGGGCGGGCGCCACCGCATGGGCTTCGGATTGCACGACCGGCGCCTCGGGCGTGCCCGACACGATGGGGTTGTCGGTGACGGAGGCGAGTTCGCGGTCGACCACGAGGCCGGCAGCCTCCCAGGCGTCCCGCACCGCGCCATGCACATGCGGGATCGCGCGAAGGCTGAGCGCGTCCTGGATCCGGCTACTGCGGTCGAGAGCTCCGCTACCGGCGAGGCGCGCCCGCAGCGCCGCCCCGGTCGCCTGGAGGCCGGGAGAGCGTCGCACCGCCAGTACGTCGGCATCGAAGGCCGCGATCCCCGCCCCGAGTGATTCCAGGGTCAACGCCGCCACGGCATCGGCGGCGTCGAGCAGGCGCTCCAATCGCCGCAGCGCCAGGCAGGCGAGGCCCGTCGAGCAGGGCGTCCCGTTGACGAGGCTGAGGCCCTCCTTGGCGACGAGCTGGAGCGGCTCCCGGCCGATGGCGGCCAGGGCGGCGGCGCCGTCCAGAAGACGGCCGCCGACACGGGCCCGGCCCTCGCCGATCAGCACGAGGCCGATATGGGCCATGTGGGTCAGGTAACCGACGGAGCCGCGCGACGGCACTTCGGGGCAACAGGATCTGGCCAGCAAGGCCAGCAGAGCTTCGACGGTCTCGACCCTGAGGCCCGAGCGACCGTGCGCGTAATTGTTGACCTGGGCCGCCATGATGGCCCGCACTTCGGCGTCGGGCAGCGGCTCGCCGACGCCCGCGGCATGGCTCATGAGCAGGTTACGAGAGAGGCGTGCCTGCTGGTCGCGCGGCACGAGCGTGTCGGAGAGGGCACCGACCCCGGTGTTGACCCCATAGGCACGCGGACCGCGCTCCGCGATGGCCTCGACGACGCGCGCCGCCCCCGCAATGGAAGCCCAGACATCAGGCGACAAGACCAAATCAGCGCCTTCGGCCACCGCTGCCAAGCTGCGCCAATCGAGAGGATCATCGCGAAGGATCTGGTTCACAATCTCGTCCTTCGCTACCGCGAGCCCAAGTCGGTCGTTACCGCGAGTCCAAGTCGGTGCAACGCTGGACCGAGACGCGATCGGCAGCAAGGCCAGCGAGAGAGACCCAGAGTCTCGACGTCGGCGCGCGCTGAAATGTCAGACGTCAACTCTGTCTCAAACATCTTCCATTAGTCGGAAGGAAACTCAGCCCGCGCCGGGCCGAGCGTTCTGGCGCGGCGGACATGGCACGGCTCGGATTATCGACACTCGTTATCGCGATTGGCCTCGCCGGCCTGGGGTCTGCACGGGCACAGGATGCCCCACCGGTCAGACCGGGCGACCCGGTCGTCGGCGAGGATGTCTTCGTCAAATGCAGCGGGTGCCACCAGGTCGGGGTCGGCGCACAGAATTCGATCGGCCCCGAACTGAACGGCATCGCGGGGCGAACCTCCGGAACCGTCCCCGGCTACGACTACTCGAGCGCTCTCAAGGCCGCGAACATTCGCTGGACGCACGATGAGCTCGCCGCTTTCGAAATCGACGCGACGGCAGTCGTTCCCAAAACGAAGATGTCCTTTGCCGGCCTGAAGAGCAGACAGGACGTTGAGGATTTGACCTCTTACCTCTCGCAGTTCGACGACGTCGGCAACGTCAAGGCGCAATAACCGGCGTGCGATCGTCCGAGGTCACAGCCGAGGTCGGCGATCTCGGCCGCAACCTCGGCGACAGCGTCCAGGTCGAGTCCGGTGTCTCCCTGCGGGACCAGTCGATCCCCCCTGGATTCGGTCCAGACCGGAGATGTCGTGGCCTAGCCGACGAGGGACAGACATTCCGATCCACGGCGGATCGAAGTGACCCCTTCACCACCCTTATTTGCTGCAGCAGTCGCGGCAGAAAGTCGGGATCATCGTGTCTGTCCTGTCTGGCTGCGTCATCGGTCTTCATGCGGGCGTTCTGGAAGGCGCCGGCCGTCAGCGACGGTTCTGGGGTTGTCGATCCGGGCCGCCTGGGGGCGAACCCGGGTCGGCTATCAGGCGAAGGCGCGCCGCAGCGGCGGGACCGTCCCGATGATCAGGAGATCGAAAGCCAGCATGGCCACGATGGCTAGACCCGTGAGCGGGAATGCCAATCCCAACGCCGCAGCGGCGGTCCAGAGCGCGCGATAGACGCGCCTGTCGGTTGGAAGCGGTGGCACCCCGACCCGCCCCTGGGGCCTGCGCTTCCACCACATTACCACGGCGGCGACCGAGGAGAGGACGATGGCGATGCAGGTGGCCAGCATGACGAGCTGGTTCGCCAAGCCCCATTGCTGGCCCATATGGACGTTGATGCCGAACTCAATGGCCTTGCCGACGGCGCCATAGTCCTTGAAGGCCAAGTCGACCAGCGGCTTGCCCGTGTACTGGTCGAAGTGGATCGTCCGCTCCTTCCCGAGGTCGCTCGGGTAGATGGCAGCGGTGTAGACGCCTGTCGCGCCGCTTGGCACCGACATCTCGAATCCGCGCGCGATGCCGAGTTCATGAGCCGCCGCGACGGCCCGATCGAGGGTGACGGGCATGGCCGCCGTCCTGGTGGAGATCGGGACGGGCGCATCGGCGGCGACCCAGCCGGGCGTCGTCGTGACGTCGGCGGTCGTCGCACCCGAGGTGGGAACATCGTCCCACAGGGCCGGTGGATAGCCGATCCCCGCCTGGGAGGCATAATCCTGCATGTGGGTGCCCCAGAACTTCGACCAGGGCATGCCGGTGAAGGCCAGGAAGAAGATCACGACGCCGGCAAAGGCCCCCGTCACGGCATGGAGGTCGCGCCACCAGATCCGCCGCTTTGGCGTTCCGCGCAAAGTCACGACCCCGCCCGTCCGACGTCGCGGCCACCAGAGATAGAAGCCCGTCACGACGAGGATCAGCGCGAAACCGGCGACCGCCTCGACGACATAGCTCGCCGTTTTGCCGAGATAGACCAGGCTGTGCAGCTTGCGGGTGACAAACATGAACTCGGTGTCGGCGTCGATCGTATCGAGAACCCGACCCGTGTAGGGATCGAGGTAGACGAGTGTCTTGCCGGCGTCGGTCTTGAGGGTCACCACCGCCGAACCCGTGGGGCTCGCGGGTTCGGTGTAGGATTTCAGCCGCGTCCCGGGGACAGCGGAGCGAGCCGCTTCGGCCAAGCGGCTCGGCGGCAGCATCGCGTTTCCCTGGATCGAGACGACGTTGCGATAGGCGAAAAGCGTGTGGTTGATCTCCGCCTTGAAGAGATAGATCGAGCCGGTCACCGCCAGCAAGATCATGAAGGGCACGCTG
>JBPBQY010000045.1:0-120720 GCA_050920985.1 Janthinobacterium lividum
ATGGTGGCGGCCGCCGACGACGACTACACCGACGCGGAAGTGGAGGTCATCGAGCGCTCGGCCTGCCCGACCTGCGGCTCCTGCTCGGGCATGTTCACCGCAAATTCGATGAATTGCCTCACCGAGGCTCTGGGCTTGGCGCTGCCCGGCAACGGCTCGACGCTGGCCACTCACGCCGACCGCCGCCGCCTCTTCGTCGAGGCCGGCCATCTCATCGTCGACGTCACGCGCCGCCACTACGAGCAAAACGATATGAGCGTGCTGCCGCGCGCCATCGCCAATTTCGAGGCTTTCGAGAATGCCATGACGCTCGACATCGCCATGGGCGGGTCGACAAACACGGTGCTGCATCTTCTCGCCGCCGCCCACGAGGGCGAGGTGAACTTCACCATGGCGGACATCGACCGGCTGTCGCGCCGCGTGCCCTGCCTCTGCAAGGTCGCGCCCGCCAAGTCGGACGTCCACATGGAGGACGTGCATCGCGCCGGCGGCATCATGGGCATCCTCGGCGAGCTCGACCGCGCCGGGCTGCTCCACAGCCATTGCGGCTCGGTTCACGCCGAGTCGCTCGGCGCGGCGCTCGACCGCTGGGACGTGAAGCGGACCAGCAGCGAGACGGTCCGCGACTTCTTCCGCGCGGCGCCGGGCGGCGTGCCGACCCAGGTGGCCTTCAGCCAGGAGCGTCGCTACGAGGAGCTCGACACCGACCGCGAGGCCGGCGTCATCCGCGACAAGGCGCATGCTTTCAGCCAGGACGGCGGCTTGGCGGTGCTCTACGGCAACCTCGCCGAGGAGGGCTGCATCGTGAAGACGGCCGGCGTCGACCCGTCGAACCTCGTCTTCGACGGCACGGCCCGGGTCTTCGAGAGCCAGGATGCGGCTGTGGACGCCATCCTGACCAACCGCGTCACGGCCGGCCAGGTGGTGCTGATCCGCTACGAGGGCCCGCGCGGCGGCCCCGGCATGCAGGAGATGCTCTATCCGACGAGCTACCTGAAATCGAAGGGCCTCGGAAAACTCTGCGCCCTTGTGACGGACGGCCGCTTCTCGGGCGGGTCTTCGGGCCTGTCGATCGGCCATGTGTCGCCGGAAGCCGCCGAAGGCGGAACGATCGCGCTCGTCGTGGAAGGCGACCGCATCGCCATCGACATCCCGAACCGCTCGATCCACCTCGACGTGCCGGATGCAGAGTTGGCGCGCCGCCGTGCCGCGCTGGTCGACAACCACGGTTTCAAGCCCGTCGAGCATCGCAAGCGCAAGGTGACGACGGCGCTGAAGGCCTATGCCGCTATGACGACGAGTGCGTCGCGCGGTGCGGTGCGCGTACTGCCGGAGTGACGTGAGGCCTTGTGAAGATCCGGAACGCCATCCGGCCTTCCTTCGTCATCGCAAGCGTAGCGAAGCGACCCAGGAGGGCGTGTGCCGCCGAGCGTGAAGGACACGGCGCTCGTGCTCTACCAGGTCACCGTCGTCTGGCTTGCTTCGGCGCTCGACGCATCGCAATGACGGGGACAGCGAGTGCTCAGGTGTTCAACACTGACGCTTAAAACGTCGTCGCAAGCGCAGCGAGCGTGATGGCGGACCGGGCCGCCGACCGAAGCGTCTTTCTGCCCTGCCATCTCGGACCTCACCATGAAACTGAATCACATCAACCTAGGCGTGACCGACGTTCCCGCCACGGTCGCTATGTTCGAGACCTATTTCGGCCTCCGGCGGGCTCCTTGGGGCCCGTCCGACGACCGCATGGCCTTCCTCAACGACGACGATGACGCGGTGATCTCGGTGTTCAAGGTGAAGGACGCCACCTACCCCAAGATCTTCCACATCGGCTTCATCCAGGACGATGCCGCCAAGGTCGACGAGATCCACGCGCAGTTGGCCGCAGGCGGCTTCTCCCCCGAAGAGCCCCGCGACGAGCACGGGCGCTATTCATTCTACTTCAAGGCGCCGGGCGGCTTCACCGTGGAGGTCAACGCCTTCAGGTGAGCGGCGAGTCGTTTGATCGAAACCGCCTGTCGGTCGTGGTATCCCGGTTTGTCGGCCTCCCTCGAAGCGGGCCTTCGGAGGATCATCCCATGACGCCCGATGTTTCAGCCGCCAATGCCGACCAGGTCGCCTACTGGAACGGCGAGAATGGGGACAAGTGGGCCCGGCTGCAGGAGCGGCTCGATGGGCTGTTCAGGCCGATCAGCGAGGCCATCATCGCGGCCGCGGCTCCGCGTCCTGGTGACCATGTTCTCGACGTGGGCTGCGGCTGCGGCGATACCACCCTGGCGCTGGGCCGCGCCGTGGGATCGCTGGGCAGCGTTACGGGCGTCGACATCTCCGCCCCTATGCTGTCCGTCGCTGGCCGGCGGATCATGGCCGAGAACCTGACACAGGCTGCGGTGCTCGAAGCCGATGCCGCCGCGGAGCCCTTCGCGCCGGGGGCTTTCGACCTCGTGTTTTCCAGGTTCGGAGTGATGTTCTTCGATGCGCCGGTCGTGGCCTTCATCAACATTCACCGCGCGCTGAAACCCGGTGGCCGGCTGGTCTTCGCTTGCTGGAGGCCGTTCAACGGCAATCCCTGGTTCTTCGTCCCCTACAAGGCGGCCGTGCCGCATCTTCCGGACCAGGAGAAGACCGACCCCGAAGCACCGGGGCCTTTCGCCTTCGCCGCGCCGGAGCGCGTGTCGCGGATCCTAGGGCTGGCGGGCTTCTCGGACATCCGTGTCGAGTCGTTCGACGCACTCCTGACCCTCGCACCGGCGGGGGCCGTCGAGGAGGCGATGCGCTTCGTCACTCAGGTCGGGCCGGTGTCGCGCGCCATGGGAACCGGCTCCGAGGCCCAGCGTCAAACCGCCGAGCGCGCCGTGGTCGAGGCCCTGCGGTCTGCCGATAGTCCGGACGGCATCAGGCTCGGCGGGCAATGCTGGTTCGTGTCCGCCGTGGCGTAGTCTTGTCTCCCGATTGAGGAGAAGGTGGCCCACAGGGCCGGATGAGGGGCCCCGAGGGAGGGTGGGTGCGACCTGCAGAGCCCTCAACCGCCCTACACGGCTCGCCGCCGGGCGCCTTCTCTCTTGAGGGGGAGAAGGTCTGCGTTCACCCGGATGGTCGAACTATAGGATGAACCGCGACAGGTCGGCGTTCTTGGCGAGGTCGCCGACGTTCTTCTTGACGAAGTCGCGCGTGACCGTGACCTCCTGGCCCGCCCGGTCGGACGCCGTGAAGGAGATCTCGTCGAGGACGCGTTCCATCACGGTCTGCAGCCGCCGCGCACCGATATTCTCGACGGTGGTGTTCACCTCAACGGCGACCCGCGCCAGTTCTTCGATCGATTCGGGGTCGAAGATCAGCGTGAGGCCCTCCGTGTCCATCAGCGCGACGTACTGCTTGATGATCGAGGCTTCGGTCTCGGTAAGGATTCGGCGGAAATCCTCCTCCGTCAGCGCCGCGAGCTCGACACGAATCGGCAGGCGCCCCTGCAGTTCCGGCAGGAGATCGGACGGTTTCGAGACGTGGAAGGCCCCCGAGGCGATGAACAGGATATGGTCGGTCTTCACCGGCCCATGCTTGGTCGGCACGGTGGTACCCTCGATCAGCGGCAACAGGTCCCGCTGCACACCCTCGCGCGAGATGCCGCCCTCCCCGCCGCGCCCGTCCCGCGCGCAGATCTTGTCGATCTCGTCGAGAAACACGATCCCGTTGTTCTCGACCTCGTGGATGGCCTCGCGGGTCACGGCTTCGGGGTCGAGCAGCTTCTCGCTCTCGTCGGCGAAGAGCGGGGCATGGGCATCCTTGACCGTCATGCGGCGCGTCTTGGTCCGGCTGCCCGACATCTTGCCGAAGATGTCGCCGATCGAGATGGCGCCGATGGAGGCGCCGGGTATGTTGGGCAGTTCCATCATGGGCATGCTGGCGGCCGGCGCCGCGAGCTCGACGTCGATCTCCTTGTCGTCGAGTTCGCCGCTGCGCAGCTTCTTGCGAAAGGAATCGCGCGTCGCCGGTGAGGATTTCTCGCCCACCAGCGCGTCGAGCAGCCGCTCCTCGGCGGCGAGTTGCGCCTTGGCCTCGACATCCTTCTTCTTCTGGACCTTCACCAGGCCGATGCCGATCTCGACGAGGTCGCGGACGATCTGCTCGACGTCGCGGCCCACATAGCCGACCTCGGTGAACTTCGTGGCCTCGACCTTGAGGAAAGGCGCGTTGACGAGCTTGGCCAGGCGGCGGGAGATCTCCGTCTTGCCGCAGCCGGTCGGCCCGATCATCAGAATGTTCTTCGGCAGCACCTCGTCGCGCATCGTACCGGTGAGCTGCAGGCGCCGCCAGCGGTTGCGCAGCGCGATCGCGACGGCTCGCTTGGCGTCGTTCTGGCCGATGATGTGCCGGTCGAGCTCGGACACGATTTCGCGGGGGGAGAAATCCGTCATGGCGTGGAGCCCCCGATGCTTTCGACGACGAAATTGTCGTTGGTGTAGATGCAGATCTCGGCGGCGATCTTCATGCCCTTGCGCACGACGGCCTCTGCGTCGAGTTCGGTATCGATGAGGGCGCGGGCCGCCGCCAGCGCGTAATTGCCGCCGGAGCCGATGGCCGCCACCGAGCCGTGTTCGCCGGCTTCCGGTTCGAGCACGTCGCCGGTTCCGGTGAGCACCAAGGCGGTCTTCTCGTCGGCGACCAGCATCATGGCCTCGAGTCGCCTGAGGTAGCGGTCGGTGCGCCAGTCCTTGGCCAATTCGACGCTGGCCCGCATCAGCTGGCCGGGGAACTGATCGAGCTTGGCTTCGAGCCGCTCGAACAGCGTGAAAGCATCGGCGGTGGCGCCGGCGAAACCCGCGATGACGCTGCCCTTCGACAGGCGGCGAACCTTGCGGGCCGTGGATTTCATCACGGTCTGGCCGAAGGAGACCTGCCCGTCGCCGCCGATCACCGTCATCCCGTTCTTCTTGACCAGCAGGATCGTCGTGGCGTGAAAGGGCTGGCTCGGCTCGTTACCGTGGGGCATCGACGTCTCCGGAAGGCGATGCCCGCACGTATGACGGGGGAGCGGGGCTTGCAAGGCCACGGTCGCGCCACCGTGGAAACGGCAGCCACAACACCGACGACCGGTCTTTGCAGCGCCACAACAACGGCGAAGCGCGCCGGACCGAAAGATGTCGCTTTGCTGGCGCAAGCTCCGCGCGTTAACCCTGACAGCACATCCGCTTCGGCCTTCGCGCCTTCCGAGACGCCCATCCCATGAGAAGAACCGTATCGGTCGCGACCGCCGTCTCAGGCCTTCTGGCCACCGCGATCCTGGCCGGGTCCGCCGTCGCGGCGCCGCCGAGAGCCCCCGTCCCCGACCCGACACCCATTCACCTGCGTTACGGCGTCGCTCTCATCGGCCTGCCGATCGGCACCGCATCGGTCGATGGGACGGTAGGCCCCTCGGAGTATCGTCTGCAGGGCAGCGGCAAGCTCACCGGCGTCGCTGGCATCCTCGTCGACACCAAGGGCGCCGTGACGTCGACCGGCAACCTGAAGGATGGGCGCGTCGTCCCGTCGGGCTTCGCGGCATCGGCCGGCACGCCGCATTACCTACTGACCATCCGCATGTCGGAGGAGAAGAACACCGCCACCCAGGTCGAAATAAACCCGACCTACACGCAGACGCCGGATCGCATTCCGCTAACGCCAGCGGACAAGCGCGGAATCATCGACCCGATGAGTTCCTTCATCATGCCGGTGCCCGGCACTGGTGACATCCTCGGCCCCGCGGCTTGCGACCGCACCTTGCCCCTGTTCGACGGTGGCGTGCGCTTCAACATCAATCTCAGTTTCAAGCGGCTGCAGCAGGTGGCGACGCCGGCCTATACGGGGCCGGTGGCCATCTGCGGCGCCCGCTACCAGCCCATCTCGGGCTATCGTCCAGACCGACCCGTCAACAAGTTCATGATCGACAACAAGGACATGGAAGTGTGGCTGGCCCCGGTGGGCAACACTCGCTTCGTCTACCCTCACCATGTCGCCATCATGAGCATGATCGGCATGGTGACGATCGACGCGACCGAGGCGACCATCGGCGGCCCCGTGAAGGCCGCCGGAGTCCGCTGAACCCTTCTGCCACGAAAGCGCGACCCGACGGGAGCTTCGCGAGCGGAGAGATCGACGGGCGCCTTGAATTCCGGCATCGGCTCGCTGACATTGAAACAGCCGGCTCCTTCGGGCCGCGTCTGCGGAGCGGGTTCCGACCTCAGGGCCGGAGCTGATCGGTCTCAGTTCATCGATCGTTGAGGCTCGTCCGCCGCCGATGGATTATCAGAACCGCCCAGCGCCGGGCGCGCTCGCGGGTGCGCTACGGGGCGTCCGAGACCAGGTCCGGGCCCGCACCGTTACTGCCGTCCTCGGCCCCACCAATACCGGCAAGACGCATTTCGCCATCGAGCGCATGCTGGCGCACCCCTCCGGCATCATCGGCCTGCCGTTACGGTTGCTGGCGCGTGAGGTGTACGGCCGCGTCGTCGAGAAAGTCGGGGCCGACCAGGTCGCGCTGATCACCGGCGAAGAGAAGATCAAGCCCAAGAACCCGCGCTACTGGGTCTGCACCGTCGAGGCCATGCCGCGCGACCTCGACGTCAGCTTCGTCGCCATCGACGAGATCCAGCTCTGCCAGGACTTCGACCGCGGCCATGTCTTCACCGACCGCCTGCTCCATCGCCGCGGTCTCGACGAGACGCTGGTGCTCGGCGCTGGCACGATGCAGCGCATGATCGAAAAGCTGCTGCCCGGCGTCACGATCATCAACCGGCCGCGTCTGTCGAACCTCACCTTCGCGGGCGAGAAGAAGCTGTCGCGCCTGCCCCATCGTACCGCCATCGTGGCCTTCTCGGCCGACGAGGTCTACGCGATCGCCGAACTGATCCGGCGCCAGCGCGGCGGCGCCGCCGTTGTGCTCGGCGCGCTGTCGCCGCGCACCCGCAACGCCCAGGTGGAAATGTACCAGAACGGCGATGTGGATTACCTCATCGCAACCGACGCGATCGGAATGGGCCTGAACCTCGACGTCGACCATGTCGCCTTCGCGGGCGAGCGAAAGTTCGACGGCTGGCAGTATCGCCGGCTCAACTCCGCCGAGATCGGGCAGATCGCCGGCCGCGCCGGCCGCCACATTAAGGACGGCACCTTCGGCACGACGGGACGCTGCCCGGGTTTCGAGGAAGATCTTGTCGAGGCACTCGAGGAGCATCGGTTCGATCCGATCTCCACCCTGCAATGGCGCAACTCCGACCTCGACTTCTCGTCGATCGCGTCGCTGCAGGCCTCCTTGGAGATCTTCCCCAACGAGCCGGGACTGACCCGGGCGCCGCTCGCCGAAGACGTCATGGTGCTCGACATCGCGGCGCGCGACGAAACGGTCATGCGCGGCGCCAAGACCCGCGCCGACGTGCAGCGGCTTTGGGACGTGTGCCAGGTGCCCGACTACCGCAAGGTGTCGCCGGCCGCCCATGCGGACTTCGCGCTGACGCTCTACGGCTACGTGGTGCGGGCCGGCCGCGTGCCGGACAGCTGGTATGGCCAGCAGGTGGCGCTCTACGACCGCACCGAAGGCGACATCGACGCCCTCTCGGCGCGCATCGCCCAGGTCCGCACCCTGACCTACATCGCCAATCGGCCGGACTGGCTCGGCGATCCGGAGCATTGGCAGGGCGTCACGCGTCAGCTAGAGGACAGACTGTCCGATGCTTTGCACGAGAGACTGGCGCAGCGCTTCGTCGACAGACGGACCAGCGTATTGATGCGGCGCTTGAGAGAGAATGCGATGTTGGAAGCGGAAATCACGGCCGGCGGCGACGTGATGGTGGAAGGCCAGCACGTGGGTCAGCTGCACGGCTTTCGGTTCACGCCCGACCCGCAGGCGGCCGGCGAGGCCGCAAAGGCGTTGAATGCTGCGGCCCTGAAGGCGCTGGGCGGCGAGATCGAAGCTCGGGCGGAGAGGTTCTCCGCGGCCGTCGACGAAAGCTTCGCCCTGGCCAATGACGGGACGATCCGTTGGCTCGGCGATCCCGTGGCCAAGCTGGCGGCCGGCGACAAGCTGCTGCAGCCTCGGGCGCGGATCGTGGCCGACGACCATCTGACCGGCCCTGCGCTTGAGACCGTCCAGCGCCGGCTCGACCTCTGGCTGGCGCAGCACATCAAGAAGCACCTTGGCGTGCTGTTCGAGCTCGAGGCCGGCGAGGGGCTCGAGGGCATTGTGCGCGGCATCGCCTTCCAGGTCGCCGAAGCGCTCGGCGTGCTCGAGCGCTCCCGCGTCGCCGAGGAGATGAAGGGTCTCGATCAGGCCGCACGCGGCACGCTGCGCAAGCTCGGCCTGCGCTTTGGCGCCTATCACATCTATCTTCCGGCCCTGGTGAAGCCGGCGCCCCGCGCGCTGGCAGCCCAACTCTGGGCCCTGCGCCACGGCGGTGTCGAAATCATCAAGGGCCTCGACGACGTGCCGCATCTCGCGGCGTCCGGCCGAACGTCTTTCGCGGCCGATCCCGAAGTTCCGAAGGGTCTCTATCGCGCGGCCGGCTTCCGGGTCTGCGGCGTGCGCGCCGTTCGCGTCGACATCCTCGAGCGGCTGGCCGATCTCATTCGCCCGGCCATCGCCTATCGTCCCGGCACCACGGCCGGCTCGCCCCCGCCCGGTACGGCCGACAACGACGGTTTCGTCACGACCGTACAGATGACTTCGCTGGCCGGCTGTTCGGGCGAGGATTTCGCCTCGATTCTGAAGGCGCTGGGCTATGTGCTCGACCGCCGGACCGGTCCCGCCATCACGGTAGCTCTGGTCCCGGCGGCGCCGATCGAGCCGCTGAAGCCGACGCCGGCACCCGCATCGGCGGAGCCCGCCGAGGCGGGCGCGACGCCCGAGCAGACTGTCGAGAGCGAGTCGGCTTCTCCCACCGCCGCCGAAGCTGACGCCGACGAAGTGGCTTTGGCCGAGACGGAGGCTCCGGGGGGTGCCGAAGCTCTGGCGCCCGATACTGAAGCGGCACCCGTAGAGGAAGAGGCCGAGCGGGCGGAGATCCCGGTCGACGATGGAGCCTTGATCGAGGGTACCGGCCTGTCGCGGTCCGAAGCGGTGCCGCCCGAGCCTGAAGCCGCTGCGGTGTCGGATGCCGAGCCGCCCGCGGCTGCGGACGAGCCAGAGGCGAGTGCAACGATCGAGGCCATGGCTCCCGAGGACGCGGCTCCCGAGAGCAGAGCGTCCGATACCACGGCCCTCGACACCGAGGCCCCCGAGCCGGCCGCGCCGGAACCTGCCGATGCCGTTTCCACTCCCGTCGAGGCTTCGGACGAGTGTCTCTCGCCGATCGAACCGGCAGACGGTGAGGCCGTCGAGGCGACGACCCCTGCCGAGCCGGTTCTCATCGAAGTCTGGCGCCCACACCGCGCCAACCACCATGCCCAGCGCCGTCCCGATCAACGTGGCGGCGCGCGTCGAGAGGGACGTCCGGACAACCGGCGTGGTCCTGCTGCTCAGCCCGGTGATGCACCGGCCGAGGGACAGACGGTCGAGCGGCGCGATGACCGAAGCGCGCAGGGTGCCCGTCCGGACAATCGCAACCGCACGCCCCGCCCCGGCGGAGGCGAACGCCGCTTCGATCGCGACCGTCGCCCGGCGACGGCCGAAGCATCGGCTCCGGTGGCGGCAAGTGGGGCTGGACAGGCGCCGGGTGACCGTCCGCCCCGGCCGGATCGCGATGGTGCGCCAGCGCGCAGCGGCAAGGCCCGCTTCGAAAACCGCGGCGGCGGCGACCGTGGTGGCCGCCCCGGCGAATCCCGAGGAGAAGGGCGTCGCGACGCCAATCGCGGAGGACCGCAGAACTTCTCGAGCGAGGTCCGTCCGGCGCCGCGCGATCGCCAGCCCGACCCGAACTCGCCCTTCGCCAAGCTGATGGCGCTGAAGGTCGAGCTCGAGCGCGGCAAGAAGGACAGCTGACCCGGCTTGCCCGGCGCCATTCCCCTCCCGGCGGGTTTGAACCCCGCGCGCCAGCGCCTCGACAAGTGGCTCTGGTTCGCGCGGGTGGTAAAGACCCGCTCGCTGGCCGCACGGCTCGTGACGGAAGGCCACGTGCGGGTGAATTCGATACGCGTCGCTACGGCAGCGAAGTCCGTCAAACCTGGCGATGTCGTCACGGTGGCGCTCGAACGGCACGTTCGGGTGCTGAAGATCCTGGCCTCGGGAGAGCGGCGAGGTCCGGCGCCGGAAGCGCAGAGCCTCTATGAGGACCTCGCACCTCGGCCCGTCGAAGAGTGCGGCGACGACGAAACGCCGGACAGGGAAGATTAATGCAAGCGCGACATCCTCGCCGAGGCGCGTGCTTGCACGAGGCTCACAAACTCATTAGCAGGGGCGGATGGCGGGATGCGTTATCGCGCCGCTCCCGATCGCGCCCGCCGGCCGGTGCCGCGTCAAAGGACAGGATATGACCTACGTCGTCGTCGAGAACTGCATCAAGTGCAAGTACATGGATTGTGTCGAGGTATGCCCCGTGGATTGCTTCTACGAGGGTGAGAACATGCTCGTGATCCACCCCGACGAATGCATCGACTGCGGCGTCTGCGAACCCGAATGCCCTGCCGAGGCCATCAAGCCCGATACTGAATCCGGTCTCGAGAAATGGCTTGGCCTCAACGCCGAATTTGCCAAGTCCTGGCCGAATATTTCGGTGAAGAAAGAGGGGCCGGCCGACGGCAAGGACTGGGACGGCAAGCCCGGCAAACTCGAGTTGTTCTCCCCCACCGCGGGCAGCGGCGACTGATCCCTACGATCCGATCGGCGGAAAGCTCCCACGGTACGCCGTCGGGAGCTTTTTTGTGCCTACCTTCCCACTCTCTCGGGTCAGGGCCGTGCTCGTCCCGGCCACCCACGCCGTGTGTTACGGCGTGAAGGGCCGGCAGGCCGGCCATGACGGGTGGGAGGAGCGAGAGACGTTCAATGTCAGCCCGCCAGCAAGCCCGTGGTGGCGGCGGCTCGCATGTCGGCCCAGCGGCGCTCGCGACGCTCGAGAGCCTCATCATCGCTGCCCCATTGCGACTCCTGGAACAACTCGTCGACGAGCGCCGCAGCCCAGGCCTCCTCCGGCGTAAGCCGCCCATGCAGGACGGCCAGAGCCAGGAGAGCCGAGCCCGTCAGCGTCGTCATCACGTGAAGGGCAGCCAGGCGGAACGGCGCCGCCGCTCCTTCGCCCACGACGGCATCGACGACCTCGCCCAAAGCGGCGATCGTCGTGTCGGGCTGGGTCACGAATGTGATGCCCTCGGCCAGGATGAACCGGACGCCAAAGGCCTCCCGCACCCAGGCCAGCACGGGATCCCATGCTGCGGCTTCCGCCTCGAACAGCGAAGCGGGAGTGCCGGCACGATAAAGCAAGAGATCCGAGCCGAGATAAGTCTTCACCTCGGCGGCGACCGCCGACATCTGCTCGCCCACCCCGTCGATCGCCGTATTGGCAATGCGGGTCAGCGGCATCAGGGCCGGGTCGATCACGGCGACCTGCGCGTTCCACTCGGCGGCAACGGCCTCTCCGGCGGCCTTCGACGGGAGAGCGAGCGTGCGCTTCGCCGGCGTCTTGGCGGCGCGACCGTCGAGCAGGAGGGCGTGTCCACCGTCCCGCGGCTCAGCCGTCGCCGAAGCGTAGAACCGTTTCGGCTTCGGGGGGGGCGCCTGCCGTCCCGGGATCATGGGTCGCGGCTCATCCGCCATCGTGTCAGTCCTCGGGGGCGTTCTCGATCGGGTCGAACTGCTTCACGTCGAAGCCGAACAGGTCCCATGTTTTCTGCATATGGGGCGGTAGCGGTGCCGTGACATCGAGCGTCCCGCCGCGGGGATGCGGCAGCACGAGGCGCCGCGCCAGGAGATGCAGCTTCTTCTCCACCCCCGACGGCACGGCGCGGGAGGGATCGAGGTGCTTGGCCCCGCCGGGGGGCGGGACCGAATATTTCGGATCGCCCACGATGGGATGGCCTATGGCTTCGGCATGAGCGCGCAACTGATGGGTGCGGCCCGTGATGGGCTTCATGCTGAGCCAAGCCAGGCGCGGCAGCACGCGATCGACGGTGGCGAAGAGCGTCACGGAATGCTGCGCATCCGGATCGCCGTGCTTGGCGACGCGCATCCGTTCCATCGCGGCGCGGTCGCCCCCTTTGGGCCGGTCGGCGCGGTCATTGCCCATGCCCTCGCCCTTGGCGAGAAACAGCGAGATGCGGCCCTGTGCGGGCCTCGGTACGCCCTCGACCAGCGCCCAATAGTTTTTGCGCGCCTGGCGCGAGCGGAACACCTCCCCGAGGTCGGCCGCCATCTTGCGGCTTCGCGCCACGAGCAGCACGCCCGACGTGTCGCGATCGAGCCGATGAACCAGGAGAGGTCGGTTGCCGGACGCATCGGCGAGGCTCGCCAGCATGCCGTCGATATGCTGCACGGTGCCAGAACCACCCTGGACGGCGAGGCCGTAGGGCTTGTTCAGCACCAGCACATCGCGATCCTCGAACAGCACCATTTCGAGAATGGCGCGGCGATCTTCTTCCGACTGCGCCACACGGCGTATGACGGGGGCCGGGAACTCGCTCGTCTTCAGCGGCGGAATCCGCACGGTCTGGCCGGGCGACACGCGATCGGAGGTCTTGGTGCGGGCGCCGTCGAGCCGAACCTGGCCGGTGCGGACGATCTTGTTGAGATGGCCGAGCGTCACGTCGGGATGCCGCCGCTTGAACCAGCGGTCGAGGCGCATGCCGTCCTCGTCTTCGGTGACGATCAGGGTCTCGACGCTCATGACATACTCCATATCGGGGGCAGACGGACCGATATGATCGCACCACGCCAACAGACGACGGCGGCCCGCGCCTCCCGATGAGGACTGGAACCGCCGCGATGGTTCGACATGGGCTCCCGCGATACGGGATGCAAGGTTATTTCGGCGGAGTAGTGTCGGCGGGTGCCGCAGCACCCGCCGGTGCAGCATCCGGCGCAGACATGGGCGCCGCTTCGGCTGGAGGCGTCGCGGCATCCGCGGGCTTGCTGTCGGCGGCTGTGGTGGGCTTCACGTCCGGCAGGCCATGGGCCACCTTGTCCAGGATCTGCGGCAGATCCTCGGGCTCGGGCTTCAGGTCGCGGGCATGGTTCCATTGGAATTGCGCCTCGAGCTTATGACCGGTGCGCCAGTAGGCATCGCCGAGATGGTCGTTGATGGTGGGGTCGCCGGGCTTCAGCGTGATGGCGCGCTCGAGTTCCTTCACGGCCCCCTGATAATCGCCGAGCCGGAAGTTGGCCCAGCCGAGACTGTCGACGATGAACCCATCCTCCGGGCGAAGCGCCACGGCCTTGCGCAGCATGCCGAGCGCCTCGTCGAGGTGCAGGCCGCGATCGACCCAGGAATAGCCGAGGTAGTTCAGGACGACGGGCTGGTCGGGATTGAGCCGCAGCGCCGCCTTGAAGTCGGCCTCCGCCTTGACCCAGTCCTTGTCACGCTCATAGGAGATGCCGCGAAAGTAGAGCAGCGTCCAGGCGGCCTTGTCGTCGGCCGGAAGGGCATCGAGCGCCTGAGAGTAGGTGGCGGCGGCGACGCCATACTGCTTCTGCTCGCGCTGGACGTTGCCGAGCGTGGTCAGGGCATCGATATCCTTGGGGTGCTTGGCGACGATCTCCTTGAGAAACTTCACGGCATCGTCGGGCTTGCCCATGACGTCGAGGGTCAGGCCGGTCTGCACATCGGCGTTGTCGCGCAGCGAACTGCCTTCCGGGACCTTGTTGTAGACCGCGATGGCTTGCTCGTTCTGCTTCAACCGGCCGAAGAGATCCGCCAGGGTGATGTTGGCGAGGCTGTTGTTCGGCGCGAGATAGAGCGACAGGCGCAGATAGATCATGGCGGCGAGTTCGTCGCCCTGGCGACCACCGGCGGCACCAAGCCCATAGAGGACTTCTGCGGCTCCCTCCTGCGCGGTCTTGATCAGCGGCAGGATGGGCTTGTTGGCTGTGATGTCGGCCGCCAGGGCATCGATCTGCGGATGATGCGGCAGCACCGACGCAAAGGCGACGAGCGCGCGTTGGGCTTCGTCCTTGGCGCCATGACGCGCCTCGAATCGCGCGTAAGCGTCGACCAGTCGCAGGATCGAATGGTCCTCGGCATAGGCGGTCTTGAAGCGCTTGGTGGCTTCCGGCAGGTCGTTGGCCATGTCGGCGATCAACGCCGCATGGTAGTCCCGGAACACCGCGAAGCCGCTGTCCTTCAACGCGTCGATGGTGGCGAGGGCCTTCTTCTCGTCGCCCTGGCCGGCGAAGGTCCAGGCGGTGAGCAAAGTGGCCGTGATGTCGTGCTCGCGCCCGGCGCTGCCCGACGCGAACTCGCGGCGCGCCGCCACCCAATGGCCGTCCCGCATCTGGCCGACGCCGAGCACCATGTGAGCCAGCCCGTTCTTCGGGTCGGTTTTCACCAAGCGTCGGCCGAAATCGAGCGCGTCGTCGACATCGCCGTTCGACAGCGCCGCCACGAAGGTGCGCTCGATCAGCTCCGGGTTGCGCGGGTCGGAGCGCAGCACTTCCTTGAAATAGGCCGAAGCCGCCAGGGTATCCCGATCGGCTCCCGCCACGAGGGCCGAGAGGTAGTTGCCGGAGACGCTGCCGCTGACATCCGGCGGCGGCGGCAGGGCAATGGCCTCGCGCGCCTGGGCGGGAAAAGCGAAGGCCGTACCGGCGAGCAAGAGAGCCGCGAGGGCGGAGGCGGCACGATGCGGGAGCGGTTGGTCGGGCACGGGAACCTTGTCGGGTTTGGGGACGGCGGCGCCCCGCGAAAGGGTGCACGGACATGGGCCGGCAGAGGCACGGTGAAGAGGGAAGATGTCCTTTTTGCGCAGGTGCCGCAAGGCCGGGCTAAAGTGTGCCGAGACACGGTCCTTCTCCCGTGGAACGGGAGAAGCTGCCCGGCAGGGCGGATGAGGGGGACCGCCGCGACCCTTGCCCCCCTTATCCGACCCAGCCCCGCCGGGCGGCGGTTCGCCGCGTCTGTATCAGGAGCAAGTCGAGCGAGAGCGCCGGGGTGAGAGCGACTACTGTGCTGATCATTTACGACCCGTCGTTCCGACGTTAAAGCCGCAATCCAGTCGCAGTACAGCGATGTCACGAGAGAAAGGAAGACGTGTCCGGCTACCAGAGCGACGTGAAGACCGTCCCGTTTGTCAGCTCACGCCGGCGGCACTTACCGCTCTGCAGCAGCCCGCGCCAGCCGATCCATGATGGCCTCGCCCAGGCCGCCCTGCGGGATGGGCGCCACGGCAATCGTACCGCCCGCCCCGAGGGCCTCGTCTAGCCGTCGCAGGAACGTGAACAGGTTCGCCGCGGCCTCGGCGAGATCGCAGCACGGCGAAAGATCGAAGACGAGGCCACCCTGCCCCAGAAAGCGCCCGCCGAAGTCGAGGCCGGCCTCGCCAGGGCGCAGCGCGGCCACATCGAGCCTAACGGCGGCGCGGGGGGCATAGTGCGAGCGCAACATGCCGGGCGCAATGGTGGGGCTGTCCGAGGCAGGGTCGAGCAGAACGCGTCCGAGCACGGCTTCGATGGCCTCTCGCGTGACGCCTCCGGGGCGCAGCAGTGTAGGCTCGCCGAGACACGACACGATCGTGGATTCCACCCCGACCCTCGTCGCGCCACCGTCGAGCACGGCATCGATGCGGCCGTCGAGGTCGGCCAGGACATGAGCCGCCGTCGTCGGGCTGATGCGGCCCGAGCGATTGGCAGAAGGAGCGGCAACCGGCACCCCGGCCGCGGCAATCAAAGCCTGAGCGAGTGGATGAGCCGGCACGCGAAGCGCCACGCTGTCGAGCCCGGCGCGCGCAAGATCCGATACCGTGCACGACGCCGCAGCTGAAACCACGAGGGTCAGCGGACCCGGCCAGAAAGCGCGGGCCAGCGCCAGGGCGTCGGGCTTGAAGCTCCCCTGACCTTGCGCAGCGGCGAGATCGGCGGCGTGGGCGATGAGCGGGTTGAACCGCGGCCGCCCTTTGGCGGCGTAAATTCCGGCCACGGCTTCCGCCGAGTTCGCGTCGGCGCCGAGACCGTAGACGGTCTCGGTCGGGAACCCGACGAGGCCGCCGCGCCGCAGAATGTCGGCCGCAGTGGCGATGCCGGCCGGGTCGGCGGGAAGACGGAGCGTCGTGCGGGGGCGTTCCGTCATGGCGCTATAGGACCAGCTGCGTCGACAGCTTCATCGCGTCGTCATTGCGAGCGGAGCGAGGCAAGCCAGCTTGCGGGTTGAGACCTCCGTCACGCTCGAACCCACTGTGACCGAAGGCTCCCGAACGTTATAGGTCGCTTCGCTGCGCGCGTAATCACGGCAGAGACGAAGTGGTTAAAGCGACAGAGCGCCGCGAAGCTCACGAACCTGGTTCAGCTTCTCGGTGGCGAGCCGGCGGCCTTCGTCGGTGAGAGAGCCGGTGACATCGTCCTCGGCGTCCTTGATCTCGGCGTCGAGCTTGGCAGCGTCGAGCTGCTCGACCGGCACGGAGCTCTCGGCCAGGATGGTCAGGCCGGTCGGCGCCACGTCGGCGAAGCCGCCGCGCACGAAGACCCGCTGCGACCGCCCACCCGTCTCGTGGACGGTGACGATGCCGGGCTTCAGCGTGGTCATCAGGGGCGCGTGGTCTTTCAAGACCGTCAACTCGCCTTCCGACCCCGGCACCACGACCGACTCGACCTCGCCAGTGAAAAGCAGGCGCTCAGGCGAGACGAGTTCGAAGGGGAAGGCGGCCATCTGTCATCCTCGGTAAAGGCGCGGCGCTGTCGCACCGCGCATGTGCTCGATTGTCGAAGCCTTACGCCGCCTTGGCGAGCTTGGCGGCCTTCTCGATGGCTTCCTCGATATTGCCCACCATGTAGAAGGCGGCCTCGGGAAGATGATCGTACTTGCCTTCGACCAGGCCCTTGAAGCCCTTGATGGTGTCGGCGAGCGACACGAGCTTGCCGGGCGAGCCGGTGAAGATCTCGGCCACGTGGAACGGCTGGCTGAGGAAGCGCTCGATCTTGCGGGCGCGGGCGACCGCGATCTTGTCCTCTTCCGACAGCTCGTCCATTCCCAGGATGGCGATGATATCCTGAAGCGCCTTGTAGCGCTGCAGCACCTGCTGCACCTGGCGGGCGATGCCGTAATGCTCTTCTCCGACGACGAGCGGCGACAGCATGCGCGAGGTCGAGTCGAGCGGATCCACTGCCGGGTAGATGCCCTTCTCAGCGATCGACCGCGACAGCACCGTCGTGGCGTCGAGATGGGCGAAGGAGGTGGCGGGCGCCGGGTCGGTCAGATCGTCGGCCGGCACGTAGATGGCCTGCACCGAGGTGATCGAACCCTTGTTGGTCGTGGTGATGCGCTCCTGTAGGGCGCCCATGTCGGTCGCCAGCGTTGGCTGATAGCCCACCGCCGAGGGAATGCGGCCGAGCAGCGCCGACACTTCCGAACCCGCCTGGGTGAAGCGGAAGATGTTGTCGACGAAGAAGAGCACGTCCTGGCCCTTGTCGCGGAAGTTCTCCGCGACCGTCAAACCCGTCAGGGCGACGCGGGCGCGGGCACCCGGGGGCTCGTTCATCTGGCCGTAGACCAGCGCGCACTTCGAACCGGCTGCCGAGCCGCCATTCTCGTGCGGGTCCATGTTGACCTTGGATTCGATCATCTCGTGATAGAGATCGTTGCCCTCGCGGGTGCGTTCGCCGACGCCGGCGAACACCGAGTAACCGCCATGGCCCTTGGCGACGTTGTTGATCAGCTCCATGATCAGCACGGTCTTGCCGACGCCGGCGCCGCCGAAGAGGCCGATCTTGCCGCCCTTGGCGTAGGGGGCGAGGAGGTCGACGACCTTGATGCCCGTCTCGAGGATTTGGGCGTCGGTGGCCTGCTCGGCATAGGTCGGGGCCGGCTGATGGATGGCGCGCAGTCCGTCCGACAGGATGGGGCCGCCCTCGTCCACCGGCTCGCCGATGACGTTCATGATGCGCCCGAGCGTACCCTCGCCGACCGGCACCATGATGGGCTTGCCAGTGTCGGTGACGGCCTGGCCGCGCGTCAGGCCCTCGGAGATGTCCATGGCGATGCAGCGCACGGAATTCTCGCCCAGATGCTGGGCAACTTCGAGAACGAGGCGATTGCCGTTGTTCGAGGTCTCCAGCGCGTTGAGGATCTCGGGCAGGTGACCCTCGAACTTCACGTCGACCACGGGACCGATGATCTGGATGATCCGGCCGGGCGAGCGCTCCGAAGACGTCTCGTTCAGGCTGTTGTTGCCGGGGTTGCGGGTGAAGTCGTCCATGATGGTTTCTCGGCTCTCTGGCGGTCGCGGCGTCGGTCGGATGGATACTTTAGAGCGCTTCGGCGCCCGAGATGATCTCGATCAATTCCTTGGTGATCATCGCCTGGCGGGAGCGGTTGTAGATCTGCGTCTGTTTCTTGATCATCTCGCCGGCGTTGCGCGTGGCGTTGTCCATCGCGCTCATGCGCGAGCCCTGTTCGGAGGCGGCGTTCTCGAGCAACGCGCGGAACACCTGGATCGAGATGTTGCGCGGCAGCAGCGCCGCCAGGATCTCGTCTTCGCCGGGCTCGTATTCATAGGCAGCGCCCGTTCCGGTCGCGTCGGTGCTCACCGGGAACTCAGCCGGGATCAGCCGCAGGGCGGTCGGGATCTGCGAGATCACCGAGCGGAAGCGCGAGAAGAACAGCGTGCAGACGTCGAACTCGCCCGCTTCGAACATGGCGATGATCTTCTTGCCGATCGGGTCGGCATCGCCGAAGCCGACCTGCTTGATGTTGCGCAGCTCGATCACTTCGACGATCTGCTGCTCGAACTGGCGGCGGAGCTGCTCGAAGCCCTTCTTGCCGACGAGGAGCATCTTGACGGTCTTGCCCTCGCGCATCAGCCGGTTGGCATGCTCACGGGCCAACCGCACGATCGAGCCGTTGAAGGCGCCGCAGAGGCCACGCTCGGCCGTGCACACGACGAGAAGATGAGTCCTGTCCTGGCCATTGCCGGCCAGCAGCTTCGGCGCCTGCGTGCCATCGCCGATGCCGCGGGCGAGGTTGGCCAGCACCTTTTCCATGCGCTCCGCAAAGGGACGTGCGGCTTCGGCCGCAAGTTGGGCGCGGCGCAGCTTCGCGGCCGCCACCATCTGCATGGCCTTGGTGATCTTCTGGGTCGACTTGACCGAGGAGATCCGGTTCCGCAGGTCCTTCAAGGACGGCATATCGAGGGCTCTTGTCGGAGAAGGGAACGCCCCGGGCGACGGCCCGGAGCGGTGCGTCCAAGGATCAGGTGAAAGCCTTGGTGTAGGTCTCGACGAGGCCCTTCAGCTGGCCGGCCGAATCGTCACTGAGATCCTTCGAGGTCCGGATCGTGTCGAGCAGCGGCATGTGGCTCGAGCGCAGCAGCGCCAGAAGTCCGTCCTCGTAGGCGCGGATCCGGTTCACCGGCAGCCCGTCGAGGTAGCCGTTTACACCGGCGTAAATTACGGCGACCTGCTCTTCCATCTTCAGCGGCGCGAACTGCGGCTGCTTCAGGAGCTCGGTCAGGCGCGAACCACGGTTCAGCAGCTTCTGGGTCGTGGCGTCGAGGTCGGAGCCGAACTGGGCGAAGGCCGCCATCTCGCGATACTGGGCGAGCTCGCCCTTGATCTTGCCGGCGACCTTCTTCATCGCCTTGGTCTGGGCGGCGGAGCCGACGCGCGATACCGAGAGGCCGACGTTCACGGCCGGGCGGATGCCCTGGTAGAAAAGATCCGTCTCGAGGAAGATCTGGCCGTCGGTGATCGAGATCACGTTTGTGGGAATATAGGCTGACACGTCGTTGGCCTGGGTCTCGACGACCGGCAGGGCGGTCAGCGAACCGTTGCCTTCCTTGTCGTTGAGCTTGGCGGCGCGCTCCAGTAGGCGGGAGTGCAGGTAGAACACGTCGCCCGGATAGGCTTCGCGGCCGGGGGGACGGCGCAGCAGCAGCGACATCTGGCGATAGGCGACGGCCTGCTTCGACAGATCGTCGTAGACGATCAGGGCATGCATGCCGTTGTCGCGGAAGAACTCGCCCATGGCGCAGCCCGCGAAGGGGGCCAGGAACTGCATCGGCGCCGGATCGGAGGCGGTGGCGGCGACCACGATGGAATATTCCATCGCGCCCTGCTCTTCGAGCACCTTGACCAGCTGGGCAACGGTGGAACGCTTCTGGCCGACCGCGACGTAGACACAGTAGAGCTTGGCGCTTTCGTCGGTACCCTGGTTCACGGCCTTCTGGTTCAGGATGGCGTCGAGCGCCACCGCGGTCTTGCCGGTCTGACGATCGCCGATGATCAGCTCGCGCTGGCCACGGCCGATCGGGATGAGAGCGTCCACAGCCTTGAGGCCCGTCGACATCGGCTCGTTGACCGACTTGCGCGGGATAATGCCGGGTGCCTTGACGTCGACGCGGGCACGGCGAGTGGAGGCAATCGGGCCCTTGCCGTCGATGGGGTTGCCGAGCGCGTCGACGACGCGGCCGAGGAGCTCCTTGCCGACCGGCACGTCCACGATGGCTCCCGTGCGCTTCACGGTCTGACCTTCGCCGATCTCGCGGTCGGACCCGAAGATCACGATGCCGACATTGTCGGCTTCGAGGTTCAGCGCCATGCCGCGCACGCCGCCTTCGAACTCGACCATCTCGCCCGCCTGGACGTTGTCGAGCCCGTAGATGCGGGCAATGCCGTCGCCGACCGACAACACCTGCCCGACTTCCGTGACCTCGGCCTCGGTGCCGAAGTTTTGGATCTCCCGCTTGAGGATGTCGGAAATCTCAGCAGCGCGGATATCCATCAGCCGACCTCTTTCATGCGTGTGCGGATTGAATTGAGCTTGGTCTTGATCGAGGCATCGACCATGCGGCTGCCCAACCGGACGATGATGCCGCCGATGATCTCGGGGTCCACCTTCATGGCGAGCTCGACGGATTTTCCGCCTGTCGCCTCGGTGAGGGACTGTTTCAGCGCCAGCAACTGGTCGTCGGCGAGCGGCTCCGCCACCGTGACCTCGGCGCGCGACACACCGCGGTCGGCATCGTCGAGCGCCAGGAAGCCGCGGATCATGGTTCGGACGGCAAAAAGCCGGCGCTTTCCCGCGACGAGCAGCAGAAAATTGGCGGTGAGGCCGGATATACCGGCGCGCTCGAGGATCGACTTCAGGGCCCGAGATTGGTCTTCTGCCGAGAAGGCGGGGCTACGCACCAGAAGCTGCAGGTCCGGGTTCGCCTGGACCAGCGCGTCGAAGCTTTTCAGCTCCGCGGCGACACGGTCGATGGAACGCGAATCCTTGGCCAGCGAGAACAGGGCGGAGGCGTAACGGCCAGCCATCCCGGATACGATGTTTTCGGCATCGGCCACGGCGTTTCACCCTCGACGAAAACGGTCAGCGTGTTTCGGAGAAGCGGCACGCGCCTTCCCCGGCACCATGGACGATCATGGATTGCCGCTGTTGCAATCACGACCGGACCGATCGTTGCAGGGCGGGACTAACATAGCGATTTGGCCCGTGCAAGCAGGCGCGGCCTTAGAATTGCCTCATCGCGGGCAGGGCGTCGAACAAGAAAACGGCAGTCTCGTGGCGAGATGCCACCGGTTCACCTGAGCCGACTTTCCGGTCGGATCAGCCCGTTGCGGCGGTGTCGCTCGTCTGCGGCCGTGGCGTACTCTGACGCCGGGCGCGCCAAGCCAGAACCGCCCGCTTGGCACTGTCTCGCGCTCTGCGGGCGACGCGTTCTGCCGCAACCGCAATGCTGAAGCCCAAAGAGCTGCCCCTCCTCGTTGCTACGACGACATCCACGAGGGACAGCCGGTCCCGCCACAGCCGGTCGATCATCGGATGGCGCGGGATCGCGCAGGAATCAGTTTCGGCGACGCCGCCGTCCCGCAGCTGCGCTTCGGTGAGGTCCAGCACGAGTTGTACGCCGGGCGAGAACCGGGCGAGGTCCTCGCGATAGGCAATCTTCCACAGGAAATCCGTCGTGCCGGACCGGAGGATCATCGCCATGGCGATGGGCTCGCCGTCGAGCGTCAGCGCGTCGACCCGGCAGAGGGATCGGGCACCGAGCAGTCGCGTGGCGGTGCGGGCGAAGACCGTCGGCCCGGGATGATCGAGCAGCGCAGTCCCGGCGGCACCTTTCCATCCCGCGGCTTCGAGCGCCAGGAAGCGTTCGACACCGTCGCGCAAGGCGTCCCCCTCTCCGACGCTGACAAAGGCGAGGGTGCCGAGGTCGGAGAGGCGCCGGCGCTGACGACGCAGCTCCTTGGCGCCTTTCGACGACAGCGCCGCGAGTCCGGCGCCGCCCTGCCCCGGCCGCAGTACCGCGCGCTCCCAACGGTCGAGAACCTCGATGGCAAAGTCCGACCCGGCGGCGGTCCGCAGCGCTCTCGCAGTCGGTCCATCGGCCGGTAGCGACGGGATCACGAGGCCGCGGGCGGTTGGTAGACCCTCGGCGGCCCAGGCCAGGAGGGCTCGCCATGCCGCGACGGCATGACCGGCGTCGAGCAGCGGGAAGGCCAGGGTCGCGAGATCATGGTGCCAGGCCGAGGCAAGGGCACGCAGCGGATCGGGCCGGTCCACGACAGGGCAGATCCCGACGAGGTCACCGCGGGTCTTCGCCTCGGAAGACCAGAGCAGAATGAAAGCGGGGCGGCGACGCTTCGGAAGATGCCGCGCGGCCGTGAGGACGAAGTCGGGATCGAAGAAGACCTGCGGCTCGAGGGCACGGCGCATGAGGTCGAGCCATGCATCCCGATGGGCGCCTGCTTCGATGACGTCTACGCGCTCGACCAAAAAAGCCATCGCTTCGGCCCTTGTCGGCAAGCCGGCAGGCGCTGCGTTCTCCGGCCAGTGACCGAGCGCCGACCCGACGGTCACCCTTGCACTCCCGTAAGCGGCATAGTTTGAAACCGGCCATCGTGGCTGAAACGACATATCCAGACCCGCACATCGTGATCCACCGGGGCGACGCGCACCCGGCGAGAGCCTGTCCGACCAGCGACGTCGTGTCCGACCGCCTGTCGCGTCACGGATCCGATGTGAGCCGGTGACGGCCCGCAGCTGTTCGGTCCCGCTTCGACGCGTCTCCGTGCCATGCGGAGACGGTGTCGATGCTCTTTCGACCAAGCTTCACGATTCGGGCCAGTCACGCGCGGACTCAGAGCCGCGCGAGGCCGGACTGGACGTCGTTCAAGATTGCGGCTTCGAGACGCCGATAGCCTGCCTCGCCCGCCAAGGTGACGAAGAGGGGATCGGCGATGCGGCCGAGATCGAACCCCTCTTCGACGAGCGCCACCTTCCGCTGCTTGAAGGTGCCAGTCACCTCGAGACCGCTTTGGAGCCGCAGGAAGATCGGGATCGCGTAGCCGGGCAGCCGGGCCGCGAGGAACGACCTCAGGCCGGCGAGGTCGAGTTCCGAGCCTGGCTCGGAGACGAGGGCCGCCATGCCGGCCCGCCCTTCGGCGCCCGGCACCGCGACGCCGTAGACGGTGGCCTCTGCGATGCCGGGATAATAGGTCAAGGCTTCGGCGACCTCGGTTGTGGAGACGTTCTCGCCTTTCCAGCGGAATGTGTCGCCGATCCGATCGACGAAATAGAAGTAGCCGAGAGCATCGCGCCGCATGAGGTCGCCCGTGCGAAACCAACGGTCGCCCGGTTTGATGACGTCGCTCAGCACCTTTCGGACCGTGGCGTCGCGATCGGTATAACCCTCGAAGCGGTTGCCCGGCTTCTTGGGATCGGAGAGGATCTCGCCCACGACCTCGCCGACCTCGTCGGCCGCGCAGGTGATGCAGAGCCCGTCCGGTCCGCGCACAGGTTCCTCGCTGGCGATGTCGTAGCGCACCACCCGGATCGGAAACCGAGACGCGATCCAGGCGGGAACGCGTCCCACCGCGCCGGGACGGGAGTCGAGATTGAAGATCGAGCAATTCCCTTCGGTCGACCCATAGAATTCGCGAATGTGCTTCACGCCAAACCGCTCGACGAAGGGCTGCCAGACATCGGGGCGCATCCCGTTTCCGACGCAGAGCCTGACCGCATGGGCGCGGTCGTCCGGCCCCGGCGGGGTCTGCAGCACGTAGCGGCAGAGCTCTCCTATATAGACGATGATGGTACAGCGGCTGCGAACGATGTCGGGCCAGAAGTCCCGGGCAGAAAAGCGCTCGCGGATCACGCAGGTACCACCCGACAGAAGCGCCATGCCGGGGCCGAGAATGCCGCCGTTGGAATGGTACATGGGGAGGCAATCGTAGACCCGGTCGCCAGGCCCCGACCCCGCCACCCCGGCGAAGGCCTGCATGGCGAGTTGCACCCGGTAATGGTTGAGGTTGGCGGCCTTTGGACGGCCCGTGGTCCCCGACGTGAAGACCAGGACGCATCGATCGTCGATAGTCAGCGCCGGTCGCTCCTCGGGGGTGAGCGGCGTATCGGGCAGCGTTTCGAGGATCTGGTCGAGGCGCGGCACGGCTCCGCCGTCGCCATAGGAGAGAACCTCGACTGCATGGTCGAGATAAGGCCGGGCGGTATCGAACTGTGCCATCAGGGACGCTTCCACGATGGCGAACCGAGCCGCGACGAGGTTCAGCGAATGCGACAGCGCCGAACCGGCCTGGTTCGTGTTGATCAGTGCGGTAGCGGCGCCCGCCTTGGCGATGCCGACCCAGACCGAGAGGTATTCGGCGCAGTTCGGCATCATCAGCGCCACTACGTCGCCGCGTCCGAGTCCCTGCGACAGAGCCCAGCGCGCGTAGCGGTCGGCCCGGGCATTGAACTGCCGATAGGTGACGGTCTCGGTCTCGGTCTCGATAGCGATCCGATCGCCGTAACGCGCCGCTATCTCCTCGGCGAGGTCGCCGACCGTATGGGTCGGATGCTTGGCGATAGGGGTGGTGCGGCGCAGGATCCGCAGGAGACCGCGCGCAAAGGCCCATTCGCTCGATGCGCGCTCGGCGACGTTCAACGGCAGTGCCTCCATGTGACCATTGCGGCGAGTGAAGCGTCTCCGACGTCGTCGCGCAAGCCGAGACGGACGCTTTGCCTTCCGCCCCTCGCGTGCTTAAGCCCCTCGCCAGGATGGAGACTGCCATGACCAAGGACCTACCGATCGACCTGTCGCCCGAGGTGCGGGACGCCATTGCGCGCCGCACACCCGTGGTGGCGCTCGAATCCACCATCATCACGCATGGCATGCCCTACCCCGACAATGTGTCCACGGCGCGCGCCGTGGAGGATGCCGTGCGGGCCGGCGGCGCGGTCCCCGCCACCATCGTGGTCCTGGCGGGCCGCATCCGGGTGGGCCTCACAGCGGCAGAGATCGAGGCTCTGGGCCAGGCCACGGGCGTGATGAAGCTCAGCCGGGCCGATCTCGCCTATGCGGTGGCGGCGCGCCGCGATGGCTCGACGACCGTTGCGGCGACGATGATCTGCGCGCATCTCGCCGGCATTGCGATCTTCGCCACCGGCGGCATCGGCGGCGTGCACCGCGGCATGGAGACGACGCTCGACATCTCGGCGGATCTCGAAGAGCTCGGCCGTACCCCGGTGGCGGTGGTCTGCGCCGGCGCCAAGGCGCTGCTCGACCTGCCCCGGACGCTCGAATATCTGGAGACCCGCGGCGTTCCGGTCGTGGGCTACGGCACCGATCGGTTTCCCGCCTTCTGGAGCCGGGACAGCGGGCTCCCGGCCCCGCTTCGCCTCGACACGGCGAACGAGGTCGCGTCGCTGATTGGGGCGCAACGCAGGCTCGGTCTTACGGGCGGCGTGCTGGTGACCAATCCCGTGCCGGTCGCCGACGAGATCCCGGCGCAGGAGATCGCTGGCTTCATCGGCGAGGCGGTGGCGGATGCGACGCGTCGCGGCATCGTCGGCAAGGCTGTGACGCCCTTCATTCTGTCCCGCATGCTGGAGCTCACGGACGGCCGGAGCCTGCGCACCAACGTCGCCCTTATCCTCAACAACGCCAGGCTGGCGGCGGAGATCGCGGTGGCGATGTCGACCTAGTTACGCCTCGCGCAGTCCATCCAGGTCATGGCCGGCCTTGTGCCGGCCACCCACGCCGTGCCGCTCTGAAAGAGAGACCAGCGGACGAGACCTATCCGTTGCAGGTGAGGTACGGCCCGGCGTCGGTGGCCGTACAAGCCCGGTCATGTCGGCGGAGAGGGTAGCCGTTGTCCTTTAAACGTCGAGCTGTCGCGCCTCTTCGGGCAGCATGATCGGAATGCCGTCACGGATCGGATACGCCAGCTTGGCGGAATCGGAAACGAGCTCCTGGCGCTGGGCGTCGTAAGTCAGGCTGCCTTTGGTCACCGGGCAGACCAGAATTTCGAGCAGGCGGCGATCAACCGCCGTGGCTCCTCCGGGGATGGGGCTCGTGACGGGCAGGTCGTCGGACATAGGGGACATCGGGCATCTCTCGAGCGAAGCCCCGGCGATTCCGCCGGGACGCGCTTCACTATCACTGCAACGTCGCGGGCGCACCGTCTCGGCCAAGATCCATCTCGGCGATGGCGATCAGCACGTCGGCCCGGGTCTTGAGATCCGGGGCTTCGAGCAGCGCCTGCTTCTCCTTCGGGCCGAAGGGGCTCATCATCGACAAGGCATTGACCAGGAGGTCGCTCGGGGCGGCATCGATGCCTTCCCAATCGACCGAGAGGCGGTGCACTTCGGCGAAGCGCCGCAGCGCCTGGATCACACCGTCTCGATCCACCGTGTCCCGCACCCGCGATTCGTCGAAATCGCCGGCGAAGGGCGCGAAATCCACCCGCGCCTGACGATAAGGCGTCACGGTCGAGAGTTCCTCGACGATGCGATAGCGGGCCACGCCCGTGAGCGTAATGACGTAGCGGCCGTCGCCGGATTCCTCGAGCGAGGTGATGCGACCGGCACATCCGGTGCCATGAAGCGCCGGCTTCGAGCCCTGGCCGGGCGCGTCCGAGACCTGCTGCACCATGCCGATGATGCGGTCGCCCCGCATGGCATCGTCGATCATCGCCATGTAGCGTGGCTCGAAGATGTTCAAAGGCAATTGGCCGAGTGGCAGCAACAGCGCCCCGCTCAGTGCGAAGATCGGGATCACCTGGGGCAGGTCGTCGGGCCCGCTATAGGGCTTGTTGATGCTCATGATCCCTGTTCCATCGCAGCGCAGCCTCTCACCTGAAGAGAAGCCCGGAGAGCTTGCGTCGCCCAGCGACCGAGGCCGGGTCGGCAAAGCCCCATTCGTCGAAGAATTTCAGGAGCTGGACGCGGGCTCCGTCCTCGTTCCAACTGCGGTCCGCCTTGATGATGTCAAGGAGCGTATCTGCGGCCTCCTGGCGCTGGCCGCGCCCATTGAGCGCCAAAGCATAGTCGAAGCGGGCCTGATAATCGGCCGGATCCGCCGCGATGCGACGTTCGAGATCGGAGATGTCGCCGAGATCCGCACTCTGCTCGGCATTCTCGAGCGCCGCGCGGGCTGCCACGATGGCGGGATCAGCCGCGGCCGAGCCCGTTGCGAGAGCCAGAACCGCCTTGGCCTGTTCGAGGTCGCCAGCCTCGATGTGGAGGCGGGCAAGGCCCGCCAGCGCCGGACCGTTAAGTTCGTCCTCGGCGAGGATCTCTGAATAGATGGCGGCCGCAGTCTCGGCATCACCCGCTGCCGCTGCCGCAACGGCTTCCTCGAGCAGGTCCTTCAGCGGGTCGCCCATCGGCCCGGCGATGCGCTCCAGGAACTGCTTGATCTGCGACTCGGGCAACGCCCCGACGAAACCATCGACGGGCTGGCCGCTCTGGAAGGCGATGACGGCCGGGATCGACTGGATACCGAGCTGGCCGGCGATATCGGGGTGGTCGTCGATGTTCATCTTGACCAGCTTGACCTTGCCCTGCGAGGCCGCGACGGCCTTTTCCAGGATGGGCCCAAGTTGCTTGCAAGGGCCGCACCAGGGCGCCCAGAAGTCGACCAGCACCGGCTGCTTCGCCGATTCCGCGATGACGTCCTGTCGGAAGCTGGCGGTGGTGACATCCTTGGTGGCCGTGACTGCGCCTGCAGGCGAACCGGCCCCGAAAGTGACATTCCCGAACGACATCGACGCTCCCCGAATCCATGGTGCCGGCAAGCCGGACGCTTCGCCGGGAACATGGGGCGAGGTGGACGGATGTGCAACACGGCCCCGGCCCTTGAGGCAGGCCCTTATCCCGCCCGGAGAAGGGCGCCGCCCGTCAGTCAGCCGAGCCGTTGTGCAGCCGCCGCTCCCAGTTCAGGGCCTGTCGCACGATCTCGCCGAGGTCGTCGTGTTTCGGCACCCATCCGAGTTCGGCCCGGATCCGGTCGTTGGAGGCCACGATGGCGGCAGGATCGCCGGCACGGCGCGGCGACATCACAGCCGCCACCTCGGCGCCCGAGACCAGGCGCACCACGTCCACCACCTCCTTGACCGAATAGCCGCGGGCATAGCCGACGTTGCAGGTGAGGCTCGCGCCGCCGCCGCGCAGGTGGCGCAGAGCATCCATATGGGCCTGGGCGAGATCCGTCACCTGGATGTAGTCGCGCAGGCAGGTGCCGTCCGGCGTCGGGTAGTCGTCACCGAAGATCTGCATGCGCTCGCGCCGCCCGAGCGCCGTCTGCACCGCGACCTTGATCAGATGGGTCGCATCGCGCGTCGACTGGCCGGCGCGCCCGTGCGGGTCGGCCCCGGCGACGTTGAAGTAGCGCAGCACCACGGCGCGGAGATCGTGGGCAACCCCGGCGTCCTCCAGCATCCACTCGACCATGAGCTTCGAGCGCCCATAGGGCGACACGGGCTTCAGCGGCCGGTCTTCGGTGACATGGCCCGCATCGGTCTCGCCATAGACGGCTGCCGTCGAGGAGAAGATGAAGTTGCGAACCTCGCCGCGCACGGCGCTCTCGATGAGATTGCGCGCCTTGGCGGTATTGTTGAGGTAGTAGCCGAGCGGATCGGCGACGGATTCTGGCACCACGATCCGGGCGGCGAAATGCGCGATGGCATCGACCTCATGGTCCGCGATGGCGCGGGCCATGAGGTCCTGATCGCCGAAATCACCCTCGATCAGCGTGGCGTTCGCCGGAATGGCCGAGCGGAAACCCGTGGAGAGATTGTCGACCACGACCACCCGCTCGCCCGCGTCGAGCAGCGCCAGGACCATGTGACTGCCAATGTACCCAGCACCACCCGTGACCATAACTGCCATTGCGCTCGTCCCCCACTCGGTTGCCGCCGATAGATTGAGCGACGGTCAAGCCTGATCGACACTCCATAAACCTCATTCTGCACAAAGCGCGGACATTTGGCAGAGCGACGCTGCTCCTTTAGACGTAGTGCTCCATTCAAGCGTGGCGGGACCGAATGGCGAGCGGCACGGCCCGACGAAGTTCTGAGGTAAGGGTCCAATGAAGAAGATTCGGAAAGCGGTGTTCCCCGTCGCGGGCCTCGGCACGCGGTTCCTGCCCGCCACGAAGTCCATCCCCAAGGAGATGTTGACCGTGGTCGATCGGCCCGTGCTCCAGCACGTGGTCGACGAGGCGCGCGAAGCCGGGATCGAGCATTTCGTCTTCGTCACGGGGCGCAACAAAGCGGTGATCGAGGACCATTTCGACATGGCCTACGAGCTCGAGGACACGCTGAAGCGGCGCGGCAAGGAGAAGGAATACCAGGCCATGATGGCCGACCTTCCGGCAGCCGGCGCCACCAGCTTCACTCGCCAGCAGGCGCCGCTCGGCCTCGGCCACGCGATCTGGTGCGCTCGCGACATCATCGGTGACGAGCCTTTCGCGGTACTTCTGCCCGACATGATTACCCTGCCGGGCAAGCGCGGTGGCCGTTGCCTCGCGCAATGTATCGAGACCTACGAGCGCTACGGTGGCAACGTCATCGCGGTCGAGGAAGTGCCCATGGACCAGACGGACCAGTACGGCATCGTGTCGATCGGGGCCGATAAGGGCGGCGAGTTCGAGATCACCGGCATGGTGGAGAAGCCGCCGATCGGCACAGCCCCCTCCACCTCGATGATTTCGGGTCGCTATATCCTGGACCCGTCCGTCTTCGAGGTCCTGGCCAAGGGCGAGAAGGGCGCCGGCGGCGAGATCCAGCTCACCGACGCCATGAAGAAGATGCTGGGCTCCCAGCCTTTTCACGGCACCCGCTTCGACGGCTTCACCTATGACACGGGCTCGAAGCTCGGCTTCCTCGCCGCCAACGTGGCCTTCGCCATGTCGCGGCCGGAACTCGCCGAAGGTTTTCGGGCGGAGCTGAAGAAAATCCTCGGCACGTTGTGACGAGCGGCTGAGCGCTGCCGGCTGTCTTTCAATCTGCGCGATCGCTACAACATAACAGCGACGCGCGGCCTCGGCCGGCGCCATCGGAGACCGCCATGGACAAGATCCCCGTCACCGTGCTCACCGGCTACCTCGGGGCCGGCAAGACGACCCTGCTGAACCGCATCCTGACGGAGCCGCACGGCAAGAAATACGCCGTCATCGTCAACGAGTTCGGCGAAATCGGCATCGACAACGACCTCGTGGTGGGCGCCGACGAGGAAGTGTTCGAGATGAACAACGGCTGCATCTGCTGCACGGTGCGCGGAGACCTGATCCGCATTCTCGAAGGGCTGATGAAGCGCCGGGGCAAGTTCGACGCCATCATTGTGGAGACCACCGGTCTCGCCGACCCCGCCCCCGTGGCCCAGACGTTCTTCGTCGATCAGGAGGTCAAGGACACGGCCCGCCTCGACGCCGTGGTGACGGTGGCGGATGCCAAGTGGCTCAGCGAACGACTCAAGGACGCACCCGAGGCCAAGAACCAGATCGCCTTCGCCGACGTGATCATCCTCAACAAGATCGACACGGTCGAGCCCGCGAAGCTTCGCGAGGTCGAGGCCCGCATCCGCGCCATCAACCCCTACGCCACCCTCCACAAGGCCGAGCGCTGCCAGGTGCCGCTCGAGGCCGTTCTCGAGCGCCATGCCTTCAATCTCGACCGAATCCTCGAAATCGAGCCCGAATTCCTGGTCGAGGACGACCATGACCACAGCGGGCATGACCACGGCCACCATCATCACGGCGGCTTGAAGCATTATCACGACGAGGACATGCAGTCGGTCGCCATCGCGCATGACGGCGATGTCGACGCGCAGAAGTTCATGCCCTGGCTCAACGACCTCATTCAGCGCGAAGGTGGCAAGATCCTGCGCTCCAAGGGCATCCTGGCCTTCAAGGGCGAGCCCAAGCGCTTCGTCTTCCAGGGCGTCCATATGATGCTCGACGGCGACGTCCAGCGCGACTGGAAGCCTGACGAGAAGCGCCTGTCGAAGGTCGTCTTCATCGGCCGCGACCTGCCCGAACAGGCGATCCGCGAAGGATTTCAGGCCTGCCTGGTGTGACGTCGATCTGACCGCCTCCGCTCATCCCCGCCTGCGCGGGGATGAGCGGTACTGAATTCCGGCACCTATGCAGAGGAAGCCTAGCCCCTGTCGCGCAGCACGCGTGACTTCTCGCGATTCCAATCGCGCTCCTTTTCCGTGGCGCGCTTGTCGTGGAGCTTCTTGCCGCGGCCGATCGCGAGCGTCAGCTTGGCCCGACCCTGCTCGTTGAAATAGACCTTGAGCGGCACCAGCGTCATGCCTTCGCGCTGAACGCCTTGTGTGAGCCGGGCAATCTCGCGCGCCTTCATCAGGATCTTGCGGGGGCGCTTCGGCTCGTGGTTGAAGCGGTTGCCGTGGCCATATTCCGGGATCGTCGCGTTGATCAGGAAGAGCTCACCCTTCTCGGTCGAGGCATAGCTTTCCGCAATCGTCGCCTTGCCGGAGCGCAGGGACTTCACTTCCGTCCCGGTGAGCACGAGGCCCGCCTCGTAGACGTCTCCAATCTCGTAATCGTAGCGGGCCCGACGGTTCTCGGACACGATCTTGAAGTTGCTATCGTCCTTGGACAAAGTCGGACCCGTTCTCACTCAAGCTCAGACGCCACCCGCCCTCGTGCAGTCGCGGCATCAGACATCGCAACGCCTACACATGGCGATCGGCGCCGTCGGGTCAACGATGCTGGCCGTTCAGCCCCGCATGCTCCATGGCGCGGTCCATCTGGGCCCGCGCCGCGTCGGTCGCGGGCAGCATCGGCAGGCGGAGCTCGTCACGGATCTTCCCGAGGCGCGACAGACCGTATTTGGGGCAGGACGGGCTCGGTTCCGAGAACATGGCGGCGTGGAGCGGCACGAGCCGATCCTGCAACTCCAGCGCCGTGCGATAGTCGCCGCCGAGCGCCGCCTCTTGCAGCCGGGCGCAGAGCCTCGGCGCCACATTGGCGGTCACCGAGATGCAGCCGTGGCCACCGGCCGCCAGATAGGCCAACGCCGTCATGTCCTCTCCCGAGAGCTGGACGAAGTCCGGCCCGAGCGCCTGGCGCTGGGTCGACACGCGGGCGAGATTGCCGGTCGCGTCCTTCACGCCCGCGATATGGTCGAGCTCGTAGAGGCGCTGCATGGTCTCGATCGACATGTCGACCATGGACCGGGGTGGAATATTGTAGATGATGATCGGCAGGCCGATCGCGTCGTTGATCGCCCGGAAGTGTCGGTAGAGGCCTTCCTGGCTCGGGCGGTTGTAGTAGGGCGTCACCACCAGAACGGCATCGGCGCCCGCCTTTTCGGCGTGGCGGGCCAACGAGATGGCTTCTGCAGTATTGTTGGACCCTGCGCCGGCGATCACCGGCACCCGGCCGCGGGCCTCCCGAATGCAGACCTCGACGACATGCATGTGCTCGTCGTGAGAGAGCGTCGGGCTCTCGCCCGTCGTGCCGCAGGGCACGAGCGCATGCGAGCCTTCGCCGATCTGCCAGTCCACGAGCGCCCGGAACGCCGGCTCGTCGAAGGCTCCGTCCTTGAAAGGCGTCACGAGCGCGGGTGCCGATCCCCTGAACGTAGCTGCCATGGTGGGTCTCACACCTTTGCGTTGATGGCCTCCACGCCCCAGCCCCATGCATGCCGCATTTGGATGGCTGGTGAAGGTGCTGCACGGTCTAGCGCGCCCGCGAGGGCGTGAAAAGACTTTTACCGAACCGTCACACGGGGCGGCGCTGCAACATCATGGTTTAGAACTCGTTAAGAACGCTCGTGCAGCATCGGCAGCATGACAGCGATCGTCTCTCGTCCCACCGGTGACTGCATGGCGTTGAAGGGTCTGAGAACCGTTATGTTGGCCGGCACGGGGCTGGTCTGCGCGGCGCTTCTCATTCCGTCCGTCCGACAGGTCGTGGAGAAGGCACCCCGCCGGTGGCTTGCCCACCATGGCGTGTCGGCGGCGTCCCTCGGGACGCCCGGCGGTTTCCGCTTCGCCGCGATGCGGCCCGACATTCGCACGGCTGCCCCGCAATGGAAGTCGACGCTGCGGGCCGACCCGCTGAAACCGTCTCCGATCAATACACTCGCCGATGCCATGACGTCGGCCGAGGCGCAGGGCAGCAGTGTGCTGCGGATCGGCGGACACGGATCCAACGTTGGGCTGGCCCGCCCCGGACCCTTTGCGGGCCCGTCCCAGCCCGGAACCCCGACCGAGACCGGCGCGCCGACGGGTCCATCGATCGCCGAAAAGGATGCCGAGGCTCCCCTGCTGCGCCAGGCCGTCGAGGCCTACCGCCGCAACGACGTCGCGGCCGGCGACGCCGCCGCGCATGGCCTGACGAGTCCAACCGCTCGGCTCACCGCCGAATGGGTCGCGGTGAAGCTCGACTCCCACCTCGTCGGGCTTCCCCGGCTCGAAGCCTTCGCACAGACCCATCCCGACTGGCCGGCGCTGGCCTGGGTCAATCGCCGTGTCGAAGAGGCCGTGGCGGCGACCCGCGACTCGGCCCAGATCGAGGCGAGGCTTGGCCCGGCGCCGAAGACCGTGGCAGCGCGGCTGGCTCTCGCCCAGGCCGAGCGTGGCCTCGGCCATCCGGAGGTCGCCGCGAGGCTGGTCCACGCACTCTGGCGCGACGAGGATCTGTCCGTCTGGCAGGAAGCGACGCTGGCGCACGACTTCTCCGACGTCATCGACCGCGAGGATCACCGGCTCCGGGCCGAGAAGTTTCTCTACAAGGAGAAGCTCGCGGCGGGCATGAAGGAAGCCGCATTGGCGGGACCGGATGTGGTCATCCTCGCCAAGGCCCGGGCCGCCGTCGTGAACAACGCGAACGGGGCCGAAGCGGCCCTCGCGGCTGTTCCCAAGGCGCTCCAAGCCGATCCGCTCGTCATCTTCTCGCGGGTGCAGCGGCTTCGCCGGCTCGGCAAGGCCGAAGAGGCGGCCGACCTCATCCTCTCGGCACCGCGCGACGCCAGCATCGTCGACGGCGACGAATGGTGGACCGAGCGTCGCATCGTGTTGCGCAAGCTGCTCGACCTCGGCGATCCCCGCAAGGCGCTCCGCCTCTGCGACGATATCGGCACCGAGGCCGGCACGGCCTCGCGGATCGAAGCCGCCTTTCACGCGGGCTGGATCGCACTGCGGTTCCTGCAGGAGCCGAAGACGGCGGCGCCCCAGTTCGACACCATCGCCCGGCTCGCTGAAACGCCGATCTCGAAGAGCCGCGCCGCCTATTGGCAGGGTCGGACCGCCGAGGCGATGAGCGACATGGAGGGCGCGCAGCGGCACTTTCAGGACGCCGCGCAATATTCCATCACCTTCTACGGCCAGCTCGCGGCAGCGCGCCTCGGGCAGGACGCTCTGGCCCTCCACACCGTCGCACCGGCGACGGGCGATGCCCGCAGCGACGCCGTCAAGGTCGCAGACTACCTCTACAGCCTCGGCGAGCGCGACATCGCCCTGCCGCTCGCGCTCGACATTGGTAAATCAGAGCCGTCGGACGCACAGGTCGGCGCTCTTGGCGAGGTGCTGGAGCGAACCCGCGATGCGCGCGCCACGCTGATGATCGGCAAGGCGGCGACGCAGCGCGGCCTGGCTCTCGACGACACCGCCTTCCCGACCTTCGGGATCCCGAGCTTCAACCCGCTGCCGAACTCGGCCGACCTCTCGGTGGTCTATGCGATCGCCCGCCAGGAGAGCGAGTTCGACCCGCGTTCGCTCTCGTCGGCGGGCGCCAAAGGCTTGATGCAGATGATCTCCTCGACGGCCCGGTCGACCGCCAGCCGCGCCGGCGTCGCCTATGACGACGGACGCCTGTCGAGCGATCCCGCCTTCAATGCCCAGCTCGGGGCCGCTCACCTCGGCACCTTGCTCGACGAGCAGCAGGGCTCCTTCATCCTGACCTTCGCGGCCTACAATGCAGGCGGCAAGGCGGTTCACGACTGGATCGCGGCCTATGGCGACCCGCGCAAGCCCGGCATCGACATGGTCGACTGGATCGAGCGGATCCCCTATTCCGAGACGCGGAACTACGTTCAGCGCGTCATGGAGAACGTGCAGGTCTATCGCGCCAAGCTGGGGCGGACGCCCATGCTGCTGGTCGGCGCGGAGCCGCCGCCGCAGGCCCGTAAGGGAACCTGACCGGACGGGCTTGGGACGGCGTGGCCTGTCTGGGGAATTCGTTGGAGCGACGACAATGAGCACCGTTCCGACGAGCCACTTCGCTTCGGCCTCCGATGGTCTCCGCCTCCATTACCGCGACGTCGGACGTGGCGAGAGCGGAGCCCTGCCGGTCGTCTGCCTGCCGGGCCTCACCCGGACGACCGCCGATTTCGACGTCCTGGCGGCGCATCTCTCGGGCGGCGGCGCGGCCGGGCCTCCCCGCCGCGTCCTTTCCCTCGACTATCGCGGCCGCGGCGGCTCGGACCATGACCCGAAACCCGAGCACTACAATGTGCCGGTCGAGGCGGGCGACGTCCTGGCGGTGCTGGCCGCAGCCGAGGTAGCCGAGGCGGTCTTCGTCGGCACGTCGCGCGGCGGCATCATTACCATGGTGCTCTCCGCCTTCCGGCCCGACCTGATCCGCGGCGCGGTGCTGAACGATATTGGCCCGGTCCTGGAACCGGCCGGTCTGGCACGGATCCGCGGCTATGTCGGGCAGCGGCCGCCGCCCCGGGACTGGGACGACGCGGTCCGGACGATCCAGAGTTATGCCGGGGCGCAGTTCACCGGGCTCTCTCCCGAGGATTGGCTCTATTTTGCCCGCACAACCTTCGCTGAACAGGACGGCGTCCTTGCCGCTCGCTACGATCCGGCGCTGACGGAGTCGCTGCGCGCGCTCGACCCGGACAAACCTCTCCCGGTGCTGTGGGACCAGTTCGACGACCTCAGAACCGTTCCCTTGCTGATCGTCCGCGGCGAGACCACCGACCTTCTCTCGGAGGAGACGGCGGCCGAGATGCTCCGCCGCCACCCCGCTGCCACCCTGCTGACGGTACCGGGCCAGGGCCATGCACCGCTTCTGCACGATGCCACGACCCTCGCCCGGATCGCCGCTTTCGTGCACCGCTGCGACGAGACTTCACCGGTTCGGTGATCGTGCGGACGGCATCGCACGGCTTTCGCAACGCGGCCCGGCCACTTATAAAGGCTGGGTCGGGGAGCGCGGGACGGCATGACGGGCAATGGTAATCTGCTGAGGCTCGGCACGCGGGGCAGCCCCCTGGCGCTGGCCCAGGCCTATGAGGCCCGGAGCCGCCTCGCGACGGCGCAGGGCTGGGCCGAGGATCGGATCGAGATCGTCGTCATCGCCACCACCGGCGACGCCATTCAGGACCGAGCCCTGGCGGAGGCCGGAGGCAAGGGGCTCTTCACCAAGGAGCTGGATATCGCGCTGATCCGCGGCGACATTCATGCGGCGGTCCATTCCGCCAAGGATCTTCCGACCGTCCTGCCCGACGAGATCGTACTCTCGGGATTCCTGCCGCGCGAGGACGTGCACGACGCCTTCATCTCCCGCGACGGCTCGACCCTGTCCGACCTGCCCCTTCGTGCCATAGTCGGCAGCGCCTCGCTGCGGCGTCAGGCGCAGCTCCGCAAGCTGAGGCCCGACCTCGACGTGAGACTGCTGCGCGGCAATGTGCAGACGCGGCTGCGCAAGCTCGATGCCGGCGAATATGATGCCACGATCCTCGCCATGGCGGGGCTGAAGCGGCTGGGCCTCACCGAGCGGGTCACCGAACAGCTCACCCTGCACGAGTTCCTGCCCGCGGTCGGCCAGGGCGCCATCGCCATCACAGCGCGCCGCGACGATGCCCGTACCGCCGAAGTCCTGGCCCCCATTCTTGACCACGATACGGGCGTGGCCCTGCTCTGCGAGCGGACGTTCCTGACCGTCCTCGACGGGTCCTGCCGGACCCCGATCGCCGGACATGCCCGGGTGCAGGATGGAGAGATTCTGTTTCGCGGACAGTTGCTCGCCGTCGACGGCTCCGAATCGATCGAGACCGTGACGGACGGACCCGTGGCGATCGCCGAGCGCATCGGCCGTGCCGCGGGGGAAGACCTGCTGGCGCGGGCCCCGGCCCATCTCCTCGCCTCCTTCGGCCAAGTTCACTGACCGCGGTGGGTGAACGGCTAGATGCAGTCCATCGCCGAGGCGCAGTGATCAAGATGGGGATCGTCGGCTTGGTCGCCCCCAGCCTGCCCGTTCCTCGCTTGGCGTTCGTTTGACGAGCCCCCTGCGCGTGCTCGTCACCCGCGCCGAGGACGACGCGACACGCACGGCCGTCGCGCTTGGTAAACTCGGCCACGAGGCCGTGCTGGCTCCGGCAACAATGATCCGCGCTTTCAAGGCGGGTCTGCCACCCGGCACCTGGAACGCCCTCGTCGCCACGAGCCATCACGCGTTCCTCGCGCTCGATGCGAACCTCGACCGAACCCGGCCGGTCTACGCCGTCGGACGACGCACCGCCGAGGCGGCCCGCACGGCGGGCTTTCGCGACGTGCGCCTCGGCGCCGGAGATGCCACGAGCCTCGCCGATCTGCTGCGCCTGACCCTGCCACGCCCGGCCCGCCTGCTCTATCTGGCGGGACACGATCGCAAACCGATCCTGGAAGACACGTTGGCGGCCGCCGGCTACGACGTCGCCATCCTGGAGACCTATGCCGCGGAGGCACTCCCCGGATGGCCGGCCGCAGTTATCGCGGCGTTGCGTGAGGGTGCAATCGATGCCGCCCTGCACTACTCCCGCCGCAGCGTCGACCTGACCCTGATGCTGGCCGATGCAGCTGAACTCGGCGGGGCTATCCTGCAGTTGCGTCACCTCTGCCTCTCCGAGGACTGCGCCGCGCCGCTACGGGCATGGGGCGCTACGTCGATCGCGATCGCCGAACGCCCGGACGAGGATGCACTGCTGGCGCTGCTCGACGCGCGGCGGCGATGACACAGGACAGGGACGAGGCACCGCCGCCGCCGACGGTGGTCGACGTGCTGATTCCAGTGGCGATCGACACGGCCTATTCCTATCGCGTGCCACAAGGCCTCGTTTTGGCGCCGGGTGATTTCGTCGTGGTGCCGCTTGGCACGCGCGAGACGCTGGGCGTCGTCTGGGAGGCCCGCTCGGCCGGCGGGGGCAATCTCAAGCCGGTTCTGTCGCGCGTGGACTGGCCGCCGATGCGCAGCCCGCTACGCCGCTTCGTCGACTGGCTCGCCGCCTGGAACCTCAGTCCGCGCGGCTCGGTCCTGCGCATGGCGATCCGGGCTCCGGACCTCGCCGGCGCCGATCCGATCCGCATCGGCCTGCGCCGCGCCGGGCCTGCGCCCACGCGGCTGACCCCGGCTCGCAGCCGCGTGATAACAGTGCTCGACGCAGCACCCGATGCGGTGATCACCAAGCGCGCCCTGGCGGAGGCCGCCGGCTGCAGCGTCGGAGTGATCGACGGACTCGTCGACGAAGGCACGCTGGCGCCGGAGGCGCTGCCGCCCGACCCGCCGGCGCCCACGCCCGATCCCGACGCCGCCGTGGTGAAGCTCGATCCCGATCAGGCCGAGGCTGCAGCCCGTCTCGCCGAGCGCACGGTCGAACGCCGCTTCAGCGTCACCCTGCTCGAAGGCGTCACGGGGTCGGGCAAGACCGAAACCTATTTCGAAGCCGTCGCGGCGGCGCTGCACGCAGGTCGCCAGACGCTGATCCTGCTGCCCGAAATCGCCCTCACGGCGCAGTTCCTCGACCGTTTCGCCGAGCGGTTCGGCACGCGACCGGCGGAATGGCATTCAGGCGTGTCGCCGCGCCGCCGAGCACGGACCTGGTCCGGCATCGCATCCGGCGACATCAAGGTCGTGGCGGGCGCCCGCTCGAGCCTGTTCCTGCCCTTCGCCGACCTTGGCCTCATCGTGGTCGATGAGGAACACGAGGCCGCCTACAAGCAGGATGACGGCGTCAGCTACCACGCCCGCGACATGGCGGTAATGCGGGGTCGGTTCGAGGAGGCCGCCGTCGTGCTGGCTTCAGCCACGCCCTCGCTGGAGAGCCGCGTCAATGCCGAGACGGGCCGCTACGGACACCTGCGGCTCGCGTCGCGCTATGCCGGACGCAGCCTGCCGACGCTGGCGGCGCTCGACATGCGCAAGGACGCGCCGCCGCGCGGCCGCTTCATCGCACCCAAGCTCGCCGAGGCTGTGCGGGAGACGGTCGCGGCGGGCCAGCAGGCCCTGCTGTTCCTCAACCGCCGCGGCTATGCCCCGCTGACGCTCTGCCGCTCCTGCGGCCACCGCTTCACCTGCCGCCAATGCTCGGCCTGGATGGTGGATCATCGCTTCCGCGGCGCCCTGGTGTGCCATCTCTGCGGCAACATCGAGCGCAAGCCCGATCATTGTCCGCGCTGTGGCGAGGTCGATGCGCTGGTCGCCTGCGGGCCGGGCGTGGAACGTATCGCCGAGGAAGTGGCCGCACTCTTCCCGGAGGCGCGGCAGCTCGTCCTGTCGTCGGATATGCCGGGCGGCACCGAGCGGCTACGGCGTGAGCTCGACGCCGTGGCGAAGGGCGAAGTCGACATCGTGGTCGGGACCCAGCTCGTCGCCAAGGGGCACAACTTTCCCAATCTGACGCTGGCCGGGATCATCGACGCGGATGTCGGCCTCGCCAACGGCGACCCGCGCGCCGCGGAACGGACCTTTCAGCTGCTGCAACAGGTGACGGGACGCGCCGGGCGCGGCGAGGTGCCCGGGCGAGCCCTGATCCAGACCTTCCAGCCCGATCATCCGGTCATGCGGGCCCTGCTGACGGGCGACGTCGAACGCTTCTACCGCACAGAGATCGACGCGCGGCAGCGCGCCGGCATGCCGCCCTTCGGACGCCTCGCCGCGCTGATCGTCAGTGGCACCGATCGCTCCGCCGTCGAGGCTCATGCTCGCGCCCTCGCCCGCGCCGCCTATGCGGCGACAGGAGGCGATCCGCTGGCCCTCATGCCGGACGAGCCGAACCGCATCGCGGTCTTCGGTCCGGCCGAAGCTCCCATCGCCATGATCCGCGGCCGCTACCGCTTCCGCCTTCTCGTAAAGGCGCCACGCTCCGCCGACCTCCAGCGCTGCCTGCGCGATATCCTGGCAGCTGGCCCCAAGGCCACGGGCAACTTGAAGGTCGCGGTCGACGTGGAGCCGCAAAGCTTTCTGTAATGGCTGGCGCCCTTCACCCGAAGTCCAGACGCTTCTCTACAGTCATCGCCGGGCTTGTCCCGGCCATGACGGCGGATGAGGAGGTGGGTTATGTCAGCCGGCTGCCGCCAGGGCACCGGCAATGGCCAGCACCGGTGCGTCGCCTTGCGGAACGACGACCGGTGCTTCGGCTGCAGGCGCCTCGGGAATCTCGTCGGTCCAGACGCGGAACTCTTCGAGCCAGGCCGAGCCGAACGTATGGGTCAGCGAAACATCGGCGGCATCGCGGCCGAAAGCCATGAGGACACGGCCTTTGCGCGGTGCATTGTTCCGCGGATCGAACATGTGCCAGCGTCCCCCGAGGTACACCTCGATCCAGGCGGCAAAATCGCCGGGACCGAAGGGCGGCTCAAGCCCGATGTCGCTGATGTAGCCCGTGCAGTATCGGGCCGGAATGTTCATGGCGCGGCAGAAGGCGACCGCCAGGTGGGCGAAGTCGCGGCAGACGCCACGCTTCTCGGCATAGGTCTGGGCGGCGGTGCGGGTTGCGCTCGCGTCGTTATAGTTGAAGGCGATATGCTCGTGGACGAAGTCCACGATGGCCTTCACGCGCGCCCATCCCGGCACGGTATTGCCGAAGAGGCGCCAGGCTTCGTCCGACAGGGCATCGCTCTCGCAGTAGCGGCTCGCCAGGAGGAAGCCGAGCGTGTCGGTGGGCAGGTCCTCGACGCGATGCTGGACGGCCGTCTCGTCGACCGCGTCCCACTCGCCATGGTCGCGGATGATGCTGTCGACCTTCACGGCAAAACGCCCGGCCGGCGCCAGCACGCGCGTGCACCAATTCCCGAAACCGTCACGGAAGCCTTCCATCGGCACCGCCGGGATCGTGGTGATATGATCCGGGCCCTCGAGATCGGCCGAGCGCGAGTAATGCACGTTCAGCATCATGATAATCGGGGTCGGGTAGGATAGCTGAAAGGCCAGCTCGCAACCCAGTCGAATGCGCATGATCGGCCCTCATGACGGCGGGCTTTGGAAAGCGACTGCCGCCCCCCACGGCCCGTCGCGGAATGCGACCAGGCGGAAGGAGAAGCGGCGCCATGCGCGATTCATGCCGTCGCCGTCAGAGTAGATGCTCTAACCAATTCTGTCGCCGGATGCTTTGGATCGGTTTGACGCTGGCAGATCAGCCGTTCCGGTCGAGAACAGCCGATCACCAACCCCTAGGCTTTACCTCGACGCCGACGGCACGCCAGCGGCTCACCGCGCGTCGGCCAGCACCATCTCGGCGCCCTTCTCGGCGATGCCGGCCGTGGGCGTATTGGTGTTGCCCGACGTGATGGTGGGCATGATCGAGGCGTCGATCACCCGAAGCCCGGTCAGTCCGTGGAGGCGCAGTCGCGCGTCGACCACCGCCTCGGGATCGTCGGCCATGCCCATCTTGGCGGTGCCGACGGGGTGAAAGATGGTCGTGCCGATGTCGCCGGCGGCCTTCGCCAGGGACGCGTCGTCGTCGCCGACGGAAGGTCCCGGCAGATATTCCTCCGGTCCGAACCGCGCCAGGGCGGGCTGGGCCATCAGCCGGCGCGTCGCCCGGATGGCATCGGCGGCGACGTGGCGGTCGGCCGCGGTCGAGAGATAGTTCGGTGCAATCAACGGCGCGTCGGCGGGATCGGCCGAGCGCGGCCGCACGGTACCGCGCGACGTCGGGCGCAGGTTGCAGGCCGACACCGTGATGGCGGGAAACCGGTGCAGCGGTTCGCCGAACCGGTCGAGAGACAGAGGCTGGACGTGGAACTGGATGTTGGCCCGGTTCTGCTCCGGGCCCGAGCGCATGAAGATGCCGAGCTGGGACGGGGCCGCCGCCAATGGTCCGCGGCGGCGAAAGGCATAGTCGAGCCCCATCAAGGCGCGGGTCGGCAGGAAATGGTAGCTCTCGTTCAGTGTCTTCGCGCCCGTGACCTTGTAGATCGCCCGCTGCTGGAGATGATCCTGCAGATTGGCGCCGACCCCGGGCCGCTCCAGGACGGTCGCGATGCCGAGCGGGGCCATCCAGTCGGGGCGACCAATGCCGCTCAAATGCAAAATCTGCGGCGAGCCGATGGCACCGGCCGCGAGGATCACTTCTCCGGCGACCCGCGCTTCGACCTCGCGTCCGGCCTGCCGGTAGCGGACGCCGCAGGCACGCCCCGCTTCCACGAGGATTCGCTCGACCATGACACCCGTTTCGAGACGCAGGTTGGGCCGGTTCAGCGCCGGTTTTAGAAAGCCCCGAGCGGAGGACCAGCGGCGGCCCCGCTTCTGGTTGACGTGGAAATAGCCGGCGCCCTCGTTGTCGCCGGTGTTGAAATCGTCGATCGGGGGCACGCCGAGCTCGTCGGCGGCGTCGCGCACCGCATCGAGGATCGGCCAGGACACGCGAGGCTTCTCGATGCGCCAGCCGCCGCCCGCCCCGTGGTGTTCGGTATCGCCCAGGAAATGATCTTCGAGGCGGCGAAAACACCCGACCATGTCGGACCAGCCCCAACCTTCGAGGCCTTGGGCGCGCCAGCCGTCGTAATCGGCGGCCTGACCCCGCATGGAAATCATGCCGTTGATGGCCGAGCAGCCACCGATCACCTTGCCGCGGGGATAGTGCAGCGCGCGGCCGTTGAGGCCGGGCTCGGCTTCGGTCCGAAACATCCAATCGGCGCGGGGATTACCGAGCGCGAAGAGGTAGCCGACCGGAATGTGGAACCAGATCCAATTGTCGCGCCCGCCAGCTTCGAGAAGTAGGACGCGGCGCTTAGGATCGGCGGAGAGCCGGTTGGCCAGAATGCAGCCGGCCGTACCGGCCCCGACGACAATGTAGTCATACTCCCCGTCGAGCTGATCCACGCCCATCCTCCCCGCAGCGACCGACGATCGAGCACCGGCCGGTTGCCGGAAGCATAGGGCAGGATCGGCCCGATGAGGAGGCGTGCCTCAGCGCTGGCCGAAGCTCGCGTCGAGGAACAGGTCCTTGAACTCGCGCGGCTGCGAACGCCAATATTGCTTCGGCGCCCGCACCTTGGCGCCGAGCGCCGCTGCGGCATGCCAGGGCCAGCGCGGGTCGTAGAGCACGGCGCGGGCCAGGGCCACGGCATCGGCCTGCCCCTCGGCCACAATAGCCTCGGCCTGCTGGGGCTCGGTGATCAATCCCACCGCGATGACGGGGATCGACACGGCCTCTTTCACCTGCACGGCGAAGCCCACCTGGTAATTCGAACCGAGCTTGATCTGCTGGCGCGGCGACACGCCGCCTGACGAGACATGGATGGCGGCGCAGCCGTGCTTCTCGAGCTCACGTGACAGCGCAACGGTGCCGTCGATGTTCCATCCACCCTCGACCCAATCCGTGGCGGATAGGCGCATCCAGACGGGGCGTTCGGCCGGGAAAGCGGCGCGTACGGCGTCGAAGACCTCGAGAGGAAAGCGCATGCGGTTCTCGAGGCTGCCGCCGTAATCGTCGGTGCGCTTGTTGGCGAGCGGCGACAGAAACTGGTGCAGCAGGTAGCCATGCGCGGCATGGAGCTCGATGCCGTCGATCCCGAGTCGAGCGGCACGTTTGGCGGCCTCGACGAAATCCCGCTTCACGCGCGCGAGGCCGGACCGATCGAGCGCCACAGGGGCATGCTCGCCCTCGCCATGGGGAACGGCCGAGGGGGCCTCGGTCTGCCAACCGCGGGGCGCGTCGGGCGCGATCTGCTGACCGCCGTCCCATGGTGCCTGGCTCGACGCCTTGCGGCCCGCATGGGCGAGCTGGACGGCGATCGGCATCGGGGAATAGCGGCGCAAAGCTTCGAGCACGCGGCCGAGCGCCGCCTCGGTCTCGTCCGAATAGAGGCCGAGATCATCGGGCGTGATGCGCCCCTCGGGAGCCACGGCGGCGGCCTCGGTGATGAGCAATCCCGCGCCCGACAGCGCCAGCGTCCCGAGATGCATTAGGTGCCAATCGGTGGCGCGGCCCTCGTCGGCCGAATACTGGCACATGGGGGCGATGACGATGCGGTTCTCGAGGTCGAGCGACCCGATCCTGAAGGGCTGGAAGAGCTGGCTCACGGATTGATCCTCGTCGGTTGCGGATGGCAGGACCCGCACCCGTCGTTCCTCACGCCGATGCGGTCGCATTCCGTCCAGCATATCGCATCGCACCATGCCGTCCGGTAGAGGCGACCCCTGCGGCCCTGCTCCGGTCTCGCGGTGAAACACTCGACATCGGAGGGCTCAGAGGGCATGGACAACCGCGATCAGAGAACGAGCGAGCGGCGAAGCGTCACCCATGAACAACGGCATCCACTTCCTGTCCGGCCTCCCGCGTTCGGGCTCGACTCTGCTCGGCGCTCTCCTGAAGCAGAATCCGAAGCTCTATTCGGGCATGTCGAGCCCCGTCGGCTCGCTGATCGGACGGGTGCAGGGCGCCATGGGGCCGCGCAGCGAGTTCGCCTCGATGATCAACGATCATCAGCGCCGCAACATTCTGCAGGCCGTGTTCGAGGGCTTCTACAAGGACCTCCACGGCGAGAAGACCATCATCGACACCAACCGTGTCTGGTGCTCCAAGCTGCCGCTGATCAACGCTCTCTACCCCGACGCCAAGGTGATCGTCTGCGTACGCGACCTCGTCTGGATCGTGGACAGTTTCGAAAGCGTGCTGCGAAAGAATGCGCTGGGCGTCTCCAAGATGTTCCAGCAGAAGGATGCCTTGACGGTCCACACGCGCGTCAACTCGCTGGCCTCCCCCGGCGGCACGGTGGGTTTCGCCTGGAACGCCACGCAGGAGGCCTTCTATGGCGAGTTCTCAGACAAGCTGATCCTGGTCGATTACGAGGCGCTGACCCGCGAGCCGCAAAGAACCATGGAGGCGATCTACGCCAAGCTCGGGCTCGAACCCTTCCAGCATGATTTCGAGAACGTGGTCTACGGCGAGGGCGACAGCTTCGACGCCGATCTCGGCGTGCCGGGCCTGCACAAGGTCGGACGCCAGGTACGCTTCACCGAGCGGGCCACCATCCTGCCGCCCGAACTCTACGAGCGTTTCTCCGGCCGCAACTTCTGGCGTCGGCCGGGCGGCAACCCGCGCGGGGTCGAGGTGATCCTGCCCTCCGCGCCCAAGGACGGACCCCGCCGTGCCATGGCGCCCAACCCCGGCATGAACCAGGGCGGCCGCATGGCGATGGGTCGCATGCGCCCGCCAGCAGGGGCCTGAGCCCAGCCCCATCTTCCCTTTGGTCCTTGCCGCGTGTGATGCTACATCGGCATCGGGCGCGTCCAACTTCGGATCACACGGAATGCGACGCTTGACGATAATGGGGTTGGCCGCCGCGGTGGTCACTCTTGGGCTGCAGATGTCGATGGCCGCCGAGGCGTCCCCGATCCTTGTTCAATATGACGGCCCGATGATGGACGGCCCTGGCTACGGCATGCCGCCTGGCTTCGACCCCGACATGGGGCCCGGGCCCGGCATGGAGGGCGGACCTTACGGACCGGGGCCTTACGGCGGGGGATACGGCCCGCGCCGGCGCGAGAGCCGCAGGTCGATGGGCCCGTTCAAAACCTACCACGGTTTCCGGATCGACGTCGGCGAGGCGCAGGGGCGTGCCAACGTCGCGCGGGCGCTGGAGGACGTCGAGCACCAGATCGACATCGTAGACCGATCCGGCGTGAGCCCGTCGATGCTGGCCCGCTTTCGCGCCGTGCCTATCCGCATCTCGGAGTCTCGGGGCATCCACAGTCACTACAGTGGCGGCTCGGAGGTGGTCCTCGGCGACCTGAAATCGGGCGACGACCGTCCCATCCTGCTGCATGAATACATGCATGTGCTGGAATACCGGACCATGCCCGGGCGGTTTCACAACCCGACGATCCAGCATTTCTTCGAAGAGGCGCGAGCGCGCGGTCTGTTTCCGGCCGAAGCCTACATGATGTCGAACCCGGCCGAGTTCTTCGCCGTGACGGCCAGCTGCTATCTCAACGGGACGGTAGCACGGGATCCCTACACCCGCGCGGCGATCCGTGAGCGCCAACCCGACTATTACGACTATCTCATGCGCCTCTTCGGGGAACGGCTCCGCTCGGCGGAGCAAACATCACCGCCGCGGGCCATGGTCGCGACGCGATGACAGACGCTGCCGTCAATTCGCAGCGGTTTCTGTCCGGTCGAGCAGGGTCATGACCTCCTGCGGACTCTCCTTCACGGGGACGATGCGGGCCGAATCCTTCTCCAGGGCCGTGGTCAGCAACACGGCCCCGCCGGTCTTGCTCGGCGCCACGACGACGACCTGGTCCATGTTGACGTGGATCGTCACGCCGGTGTTGGCCTGGGTAAGCCGGAGGAATCGCATGCTGGACGGGTCCCGTTGGAGGTCGGCGATCATGCCGGGTGGCGCTGGCGGAGCTTATGGGCTCGGCCCCGTCCCACCGCAAGGCGAGCGAACCCGGCCGGCTGCCGAACGTTGAACCACGCGAGAACGAGGAAGCAGCCATGACGGACGACAAGCAGCACGACGTGACGACGGAGCTCAACGAAGCTCTGGCGGCCGGCTTCGCGGCGGGGGATTTCGAGGGGGTGGGCGCTTTCTACACCGAGGATACCCGGCTCTTGCCGCCCCGCGGCAAGGTCCTCGATGGCCGGGCCTCGATCGGCGGTTTCTGGCTCGGCTTCGCCAACCGCTTCTCCGCGATGACCTTCAGTACGGTCGATCTTCGGACACTGGCCGATACCGTGCGGCGGGAGACCGGCACCTACGTCATCACACCTGCAGAGGGCACGGCCGAGGGCCGACCGGGAATCCAGGGTAAGTATGTCTTCGTCTGGCTGCTCGTCGATGGCGAGTGGCAGATCGAAAGCAGCATCTGGAACCGGAGCGACGCCGGCGGCGGCCGTCAGCAAGGGCAGGGTCAAGGACAAGGCCGTGGTCAAGGTGGCGGTCAGGGCCAGAGGGCCGGCCAAGGCGGTGGTGCCGGTCCAGGCGGACAAAGCGGCGGCTACCGGCGTGGGCCGGGCGGCGGTCAGGGTGGCGGCCAGCGCCAGGCGGGCGGCCCCGGCGGCGGCTATCGTCAGGGCAGCGGACGACCGTCGTTTCAAGGCGGTGGCGGCGGCGCGGGTGGCCCACGGCGCGGCGGTCAGGGCCAAGCCGGCAGTGGCTACGGCGGTGGGGGTACCGCAGGCGGTGCCTACGACGCCGACGGCGGCCTTTATTCCAACCCAAAAGGCTGAGCATTGCGAGTTGGACCGCTCGGCGACCGCTTAGCGCCAGACCTTCATCGGAACAGGACTTTCAACATGCGCCATCTGATTGCGGCAATCCTTCTCTGCGGCATCGCGCTTCCGGCCATGGCCCAGGACGTTTCGGGCGTGCAGGAGGCAGGCACCAAATTCACCGCCGCTCTGTCCAGCGGCGACGCCCAGACGGCGGCCTCCTTCTTCACCGACGATGCCATTGCGCTTCCACCCGGCCGCGCTCCCATCACGGGTAAGGACAACATCCAGCGTTTCCTCGGCGGCATGACCCATGCCGTGAAGAACCTGAAATACGTTCCCGACGATGTGAAGCCTCTTGGCGACAGCGGCGCCCGCGAGGTCGGCACCTTCTCGTTCAAGATGAAGAGCAACGACGTCGACGGAAAATATCTTCTGGTCTGGACCAAGGTCGGCAGCGATTGGAAGATCGCCGCCGACATGTGGAACCGTAACAGCAGCGGCGGCGGCAAGAGTGGCGGCAAGGGCCAGGGTGGCGGCAACAAAGGCGGCGAGGACGCGCAGTGACGCAGGCTGCGATAGCTTCGAACCCGTGTGATTGCACCGGAGTTGAGGTGGTTAGCAGTGGACCAATTCAGGCGAGCGTTGCGCTGCCCCGGGAGGTTCAAGTGAACGCGAAGCTGAAGCCGCTATCCGACCAGACGGTCGTCATCACGGGAGCCTCGAGCGGCATCGGTCGCGTGACCGCGTTGGAGGCCGCCCGTCGTGGCGCGCGCGTCGTGCTGACCGGGCGCAACGAGCCCGTGCTTCGCGACCTCGCCGAGCAGATCGCGACGAGCGGTGGGCTGGCGCGCTTCAAGGCGGCGGATGTCGGCCGTCGCGAGGAGGTCGAGGCCGTGGCGGCCCTGGCCCTCTCCGAGTTCGGTGGCTTCGACACCTGGGTCAACAATGCCGGCGTGGCGATGTTTTCCAGGCTCGAAGAAACCGTCGAAGAGGATGCGCGGCGCCTGTTCGACACGAACTTCTGGGGCATGGTGCACGGGTCGTTGACGGCGTTGAAGACCTTGAAGGTCTCCGGCGGGGCCTTGGTCAACGTCGGGAGCATCGCGGGCGACTTCGGCGTCCCGGTGCAGGGGATGTATTCGGCCAGCAAACATGCCGTCCGGGCCTTTACCGACACGATCAGGATCGAACTCGAGAGCGAGGCCGCGCCGGTCTCGGTGACGCTGATCAAGCCAGCCGCCGTAGCGACGCCGATCATCTCCAACCTCGGTAATACGACCGGGCGCGAGGCCAAGCTCCCCGCCCCGCATTACGCCCCCGAAGAGGTGGCCCATGCCATCCTCTACGCGGCCGAACATCCGCAGCGCGACATCTACGTGGGCGGCACGGGGCGGCTGATGTCGCTCTTCGCCCAGGCGGCTCCCCACCTTGCCGACAAGGTCAGCGCGCGGTTCGGCGAAGAGGCGCAACTCGGCGACGCCGAAACCAGCCATGTCGACAACCTTCACCAACCGCGCGAGCACCGGGCGAAGCACGACGCCACGGATCGTGGCCGCCGCAGCTTCTACACACGCGCGACGCTCGACCCGAACTCGCCGATCGCGGCCGCCACCGCGGCGAGCGGAGCCCTCTTCGACCTCGCCCTGTCGATCCTGGCGCCGAGGAAGAAGTGAGCGAGACGACGGCTGCGATCCCGACCGCCAGGAGCAACTCCTTGCCCTACACTTTGGGGTTGGCCGGGCTGATCCCGTTCTGGACCCTGGCCGTCGCCAAGGTCGCGGGTTGGCCGCATGGGCTGCCGTCCGGCGCGGCCGATTTCATGCTCGCCACCTATGCCGCCACGATCCTGTCGTTCCTCGGCGGCATCCGATGGGGCGCGGCTCTGCGGGCGCCGGAGCAGCGCCTCGTCGCGACCGATTACATCTTCGGTGTGACCCCCCAGCTCTTTGGCTGGGGCGCCCTGCTTCTGCCCGGCCCCTGGCGCTTCGCGGCGCTCGGTCTCGGCCTCCTGGTTCTCGGCCCCATCGACCGAAACCTGGTCGCGCGTGAGTTGGCACCGCCCTGGTTCGGTCGCCTCCGGGCGATTCTCAGCCTAGGCGCCGGTGCGGCGCTTCTGGTCGCGGCTTTCGCTTAGAGGGCGGTCCGCAGGGGGCCGCACGGAGCGCGACATGTCTCGGTCCCGATCTCATTGAAAGCGGGCATCACGTCGAAATGCCGTGGTGGGGCCAGCCGGTCGTTTTCCTTTCGCCTGAGCGAGGAGTGCGACGCCAGGAAAGCCACCGTGCGAGCAGCAAGGCGGCGGTGGCGAAGAGCCCGGCCATGAGGCCGATCCACACGCCAGGCGCACCCAGACGCGGCGCCAAGGTGGCCGCGAGAGGCACGCCCAGCCCCCAATAGCCGACCGCAGCCATGACCATGGCGGCGCGTGTATCGCCGAGGCCGCGCAGCATGCCGGCCAGGACGACCTGTGCGCCGTCGGCGACCTGGAACAGCCCGGCCAGCGCCAGAAGCGTGACGGCGCTTCGCGTGATCGCCTCGGCGCCGGCTCCATCGGGATCGATGAAGAGGCCGATGATCCATCGCGGAGCGAAGATCATGACCAGCGAGGTGATGCCCATGGTGCCCATCCCCAGCATGAGCGCCGTCCAGCCCCCGCGACCGATGGCGCCGTCGTGTTGCAAACCTGCAGCGCGAGCCACCCGCACCGTCGCGGCCTGGGCGAAGCCGAGCGGCACCACGAAAGCGAAGGTCGCGACCTGCAACGCGATGGCATGGGCCGGCAGAGATCCTTCGTCGTAATGGCCGATCAGCCCGGCAGCGGCCGCAAACATTCCGGTCTCCAGCATGATGGCGATGCCGATGGGCAGGCCGAGGCGCCAAAGGGCGGCCGCGGTTGTCCAGTGAGGGCGGAAGAACCCTGCGAGAACGCGGACGTCGCGGAAGCGGGGGTGGGTGACCACGACGACGGCAAGCATCACCGCCATGAACAGGTTCGCCAGCGAGGTCGCTAGGCCCGACCCTTCCAGCCCCAGTGCGGGGATCGGACCGGCGCCGTTGATGAAAACGAGATTCAACGCTGCGTTCACCGCAATGGCAGCAGCTCCGGTGATGACGGCCCAACTCGGCCGCTCGACCGCGGCCAGCATGGAGCGCAGCACGAGGTAGACCATCGCGGGCAGGAAAGACCATTGGACGGTGTGCATGTAGTCTGCCGCTGCCCGGGACAGAGCCGGATCCTGTCCCAATGCGCGAAAGATCGGCTCCGCTTCCCAGAGCAGCACCCAGATCGGACCGGTGATCAATACGGCGTTCCAGAAGCCGCCCTGGACGGCATGCCTGACCGTGGTGAGGTCTCCGGCTCCTCGGGCGATCAAAGGCGACACAGCCGTCGTCAGACCAAGCCCGAACAGAAGCGCGGCATTGTAGAGCGCCAGGGCCAAGGTGCTGGCCGCGAGAGCATCCGGGCCGATGTGTCCGATCATCAGGGTGCTGATCAGGTTCATCGACATCTCGATGACATTGGTCAGCACCAAGGGGCCACCGAGTGCAAGAGAGGCGCGGATTTCACTGAGCCAGGTGGTGGCCGGCATGGAACGAGTTGAGATAGAAGACATCGGGCTGTCCTACACGCATCCGCGTCGCCGGAAGAGCCATTCAAGCTGCCGAGAGGGTCAGACCGACATGGACGAATCCGACCAAGCCGTCGCGGATCTGCAGGCCTACCGGACCCTGCTCGTGGCCGCCCGTCGCCGTCTCGTCGCTCTCGGCGTGCATGGCAACAAGAACGCGCCCAAGATTCCCGGCGCGGCCTACGAAATGTCGGTCGGCCCGAACACATCGCGGTCACCCGAAATCCGGGCTTTGCAGGACGACATCGACGCCATCGGCCGTGCGATTCGAGACGAACGGGGCGCCTCGAAGCTTGCAGATTGATCTGACCGGGGACAGCCTCTCAGGGCGTGACCGGCAAGGTGCGCGGCCGACTATTGCTTGGCCAACGCGTCGAGGGCCTGAGCGAGGCCGCGGAACGAGACCGGCAGCGTGACGTCGCGGTTCAGCCCGTTCCGGTAGACGATACGCCCCTGGCCGCTTTCGCCATGCCAGCGCTTTGCCGCATCGTCGGACGACGCGCTTTCGGCGAAACAGCCGACCGGCAGGCAGCGCCGCCAGGGAAGCTCGATCGGGTTGGTGTCCTTGTCGCCGGCCGACACCTTGACGGTGCTGGGAAACCAGACATCGACCGGCACCACGACGACGAGCTTCAGCGGGTCCTTGCTGGCCGAATGACCAAAGGCGATCTGCGCCGCTGCCGCCTGCTGGTTCGGCAGTTGGACGGTCTGCACGGCCTCGCAGATCCGTTGAGACTGATCGCCGGTTCCCTGTTCGCAGCGGGCGATCCAATCGCCGTAGGTCGCCGTGGTGACGGACGGATCCGCCGTCACCGGCGCGGGTGCCGCGCCAGGCTTGGCGGTCTCGGCTCTGGAGGGCCCGACAAGGGCTGGCATTGCCAGGAGGGCAAAGAGCATCGAGGCTCCGGCGGCGTGACGCATGTATCAATTCCCCGGCGCCGCGGCTGACGCGCCTCGCCTATAGAGCAGGATGGGCACGGCCCAAACCCTTTCGAGCTTCGACCACCTCGTCTAATCTGACGGCGCGTCCTTTTCCCTTCGTCGGCCGGAACTGCGGCATGAACCCGATCGCCAATGCCCGGATGTATGCCGTCACACCCGAGGCCGAAGCCGCTTGGATGGCGCTGCTCGCCCATGTGGCGGCGGAGGCCGGTGTCGCGCTCACCTACGAGCGCTATCCGGCCCCGCAGCCGCTCGAGATCCTCTGGCGTCGGCCTGACCTCGGCGCCGTCTTCATGTGCGGCTATCCGATCGCCCTTGGGCTGGCCCAGGTCGTTCCCCTTGCCTCTCCGATCCCGGCCGCACCCTGGGCGACGGGGAAAGCGCTCTATCGGTCCGATTTCGTCGTCCAGGCCGACAGTCGCTTCCGGACCCTGGAGGAGACCTTCGGCGGCACGATCGGCTGGACGGTGGAGCATTCCCATTCCGGCTTCAACGCCCCGCGCCACCACCTGCTCGCCCTGCGTCGGCAAGACGGCATTCCGCTTTACCGCAAAAGCGTCGGAGGCCTCGTCACGGCCCGCGGCATCGTCGACGCCGTGATCGACCGCCGCATCGATGTCGGCCCGCTCGACGGCTATTGGCACCTTCTGCTCCAGCGTCACCGCCCCGATCTCACGGACCAGTTGCGCGTGGTCGCCTCAACGGATCTGGCGCCGCTTCCCGCTCTCGTTGCGGCGCCGGGCTTGCCAGCGGAGAACGTCGAGGCCCTGCGACGCTGCTTCGCGGATGCAGCCGTACGACCGTGGTTCGCGCCGCTCGCCGAGACCCTGTGCCTCCAGGGGTTCGCCCCTGTGACGCGGGAGAGCTTTGCCGTGACGCGGGGCTGGGCTTCGGAGGCCGAGGCCGCGGGTTACCTCCAGCCAGGCTGAGCGGAATCCTGGCGCGCAACATCGGCCGTGCGCCGTGCGTTGCTGGTCGCATGACCGTTCAGACCCCCGACCACGCGACCTTCACCTTGACCGAACCCGCCGAGACACCGTGGCTCGGCCTGTTCTTCGGCTACGTCGCCATGGTGCCCTTCGTGATCGGGACCCTGGTCTTCGCCTTCGCCTCCGAGCCCTGGCGGGGCGCGGCTTTGGCGATCACGCTGTTCTGGGGCTGCGCCATCCTCACCTTCCTGGCCGGCGTGCGCCGCGGCGTGTCTTTTCGGACGCCGGGCGGCGTCACGGCCACACAGATCGTCACCATGCTGTGGCTGTTCTGCCTCGGTTTCATCGCTCTGGTGATGACGGCCCTCGCCCTCCCGGTCTGGGCCGCGGGGCTTCTGGTGATAGGCTATCTCAGCCTCGCGATCCTCGATCCGATCGCCGCCCAAAAGCTCGAGGCACCCCTTTATTTCGCCCGGCTGCGCCCCGTCCAGATGGCGATACCCGTTGTCTGTCTCCTCGTCACGATCGTGCTATGGGTGACGCGGTGACTCGAGAAACCGCGGAGGCACGAGCATGGACTTGAGTTCGGTAGGAGCCCTCGGCGGCTTCCTCCTCGCCGCTTTTGCGGCCGCATCGAGTGGCGGCATCTTCCGACCGGACGACTGGTACGACGGGCTGCGCAAGCCGAGCTGGACGCCGAAGCCCTGGGTGTTTCCCGTCGTCTGGACACCGCTCTACCTGCTGATGGCCGTCTCGGGATGGCTCGTCTGGCGCGAGGCAGGCCTCTTCGTCCTGCCGTTCATCCCCTTCCTCATACAACTCGTGCTCAATGCGGCCTGGTCGGCGATCTTCTTCGGCCTGCGCCGGCCCGACCTCGCCTTCATCGAGGTCATTGCGCTCTGGCTGTCGATCGCGGCAACGATCATCGCCTTCGCGCCGATCAGCCCGGTCGCGGCCTGGCTCCTGGCGCCTTACCTTTTGTGGGTCACGATCGCATCGGTCCTGAACGCCACGGTCTGGCGGCTCAATCCCGACCGGCTCGCCCGGGTCTAAGGTCACGCATGCTTCAGTCTCGCCGCGCCGCTGCTCTCGCGCTCGCCAGCGCCCTTCTGGTGCCCGGGCTCGCCCGAGCGCAGGAGACGCCGACCCCGCCGGACCCCGCCCTCCAGGCCGCCGTCGACGGACCGGGACGCAATCCGAGGTTCCTGCCCCGCGACGCCGCCCGCCGTCCTGTCGACGAACTCACCTTTTTCGGCCTGAAGCCCGACATGACGGTCGTCGAGATCTGGCCCATCGGCGGCTACTGGACCGAGATCCTGGCGCCCTATCTGCACGGCGGCGGCGGCACCTATGTCGCGGCGCTGGAGGCTCCGGCGCCAGGCAGTGCCGAAGCCGACGCCGCGGCCAAGCGCGCCGCCTACTTCAAGCGCCGCCTGGGCGAGGACTCGGATCTTTTCGCCGGGGTGAAGCTGACGGCCTTCGGCCCCGCGTCGGAGACGTTCGCGCCGGCAAATTCGGTCGACATGATCCTGAGCGTTCACGATCTTCACCTCTGGATGAAGCAGGGCTTTGCCGAGGCGGCCCTGGTCGATTGCTACAAGGCGCTGAAGCCCGGCGGGATCCTGGCCCTCGTGGATCATCGCGGCAACCGGGCCGGCGAGCAGGACATCCGTGCGGCGGACGGCTACGTGCGCGAGGATTACGCCAAAGGCCTGGCGCAGCTGGCCGGCTTCGACTTCGTCGCCTCTTCGGAAATCGGCGCCAACCCGAAGGACATCGCCGACTGGCCGCATGGCGTGACCACGCTCGGCCCGACCTTCGCGCTCGGCGCCCAGGATCGCGAGAAATATGCGGCGATCGGCGAGCCCGACGATTTCGTGCTCAAGTTCCGCAAGCCGCTGTGAGCTTCAGGGCCGTTCGAGAGTGAGACGCCGATCATGAAGCCCCACGTCATCGTTCACATGATCACCTCGGTCGACGGCCGCATCAAGACGAGCCGCTGGAGCTCCTTCGAGGGTCGCGGCGAATACGAGAAGGTCCACGATCTCTTGGAGGGTGACGCCTGGATGTGCGGCCGGGTGACGATGAGCGGTTATGCCAGAGGCGAGGCGCCCTACCCGGCTACCCACGAGACGGTACCCCGCGCCGACCATATCGCCCGGCGCGATGCGGCGGGCTACGCGGTGGCGCTCGACGCCTCGGGCAGGCTCGCCTGGGGCCGCGACTCCATCGACGCCGATCATCTCGTGGTGGTGGTTTCGGAGAGCGTCTCGGACGCGCATCTCGCCGGGCTCCGGCGCGACGGCGTCTCCTACGTGTTCGGCGGTGCCGAGGCGATCGACTTTGGCCGGGTGCTCGAAACGCTGCGCCGCGAATTCGGCATCAAGCGCCTGCTGGTGGAGGGTGGCGGCCGCATCAACGGCTCGCTGCTCAAGGCCGGACTGGTGGACGAGCTGTCGCTGCTTCTCGCCCCGGCGGTCGACGGTCTCGCTGGCGGCGCCGCGCTGTTCGACTACGACGGTGCGCCCGACGACGTTTCTGCCAAGGCGCTGCGGCTCAGCCTGGTGTCGTCCCAGCCGCGCGAGGGCGGCGTGATGTGGCTGCGCTACAAAGTCGAGCGCGGCTGACCGCCCCGCGCGCTCCCTTCACCACACGCGTCCACTCACCCACCGCCGTCGTGGCCGGGCTTCGTCCCGGCCATCTACGCCGGCCGAGTAGAGGTTTCGCGCGTTCAGCGGCCCCGTTCAGACCGGAGCGGCGGGGATGGCCGGGACAAGGCCCGGCCATGACGGCGGAGGTTAGCGAAAGACGCGCTCAGCTCATCCAGTTACCGCCATCGATGTTGTAGCACTGGGCCACGATGTAGTCGGCGTCCTTGCTGGCCAGGAAGGTCGCGAGGCCGCCGATCTCGTCGGGGCGGGCCATGCGGCCGAACGGGACCGAAGCGCCGACGGTGCGCTTCTTCTCACCGGGTTGCAGGTTCTCGTATTTGGCGAACATGGCGTCGACATGCTCCCAATGTTCGTTGTCGACGACACCGGGCGCGATGGCATTGACGTTGATGCCATGTTTGATGAGGTCGAGGCCGGCGCTCTGGGTCAGGCTGATGACGGCGGCCTTGGACGAGCAATAGATCGCCACCAGCGGCTCGCCGCGGCGCCCGGCTTGCGAGGCGAAATTGACGATCTTGCCGCCGCGTCCCTGGACGATCATCTGTTTCGCCACCGCCTGCAGCGTGAAGAGCAGGCCTTCGACATTGACCGCGTAGACGCGGCGATAGCTCTCGCGGGTGATTTCGACGATGGGGGCGAGATCGAAAAGGCCGGCGTTGTTCACCAGGATGTCGACGCCGCCATATTCGGCCACGACGCGCGCCACGAGGGCGTCGATCGAATCCTGATGCGTGACGTCGAGCTGGAGCCCGAGCGCGCGGTGGCCGAGCGACTGCGCGACCTGCTGAGCCCCGGCGTGGTTGAGGTCGGCGATCACGACCTTGGCGCCCTCGGCGTGATAGCGCTCCGCGATGGCGCGGCCGATGCCGCGCGCCGCACCCGTGACGATGGCGACCTTGCCCTCGAGCTGCATGGGGGTTCCTCTCCTGTGACGGCCGGCTGAACGCCGGCCCGGTGTAATTCGGTTCAGGCCGCCGCGCAGGCGGCACTGTAGGGCGCGAGAGCGGCGCGGATCGCGGCAACGAGCAGGTCCCGGGCAATCGGGCGCACCTCGCCGTCGCGCACCTTGTCCCAGAGCCGCGGCAGGTATTGGCTGATCAGCGTCTCCGGGATTGGCCGGTGGCCGAACCGCGCCAGCAGCGCATCGACGGCGGCGCGCGCTTCGGCATGGGGCCAGTAGTAGCGGATACGGTCGCTGTAGGAAAAGTGGCGCTGAACCTTCAGCGCCGCACCAGTGCCGTCGTAGTAGCGGCGCCAATGGTCGGGCTCCTCCAACATCAGCCGCTCCATGGCGGCCTGTAGCGTCGAGCCCGCGTAGTCCGGGTCGAGGAGGGACGCGATGGGGTCGAGGGCGTAGAGCGCCTCGCGCAGCGCGAAGGTCAGGCCCGGGCCCACTTTCAGGATGGCAAAACCGTCGTCGACCAGCGCACGCAGTGCAGCGGCCGATTGGTAGTCGGTCGAATGCGCCTCGAAGACGAATTGCGGCATCCGCTCCAGCATGGTGGCGAGTTCGCGCGCCTCCGTGGGATCGTAGGGGATCACGTCGGCATGGCCGAATTCGACGCCGGGCTGCACCACGATGCCGATGGCACGTCCGAACGCCTCGTCGAGCCCGGCCGCCGCGAAAGCCGCCCGATGCACCTCGACGGTAGAGAGCGCGGCGTCAGGACGGGTGACCTCGATGTGGTCGAGCGCATGGGTGGCGCCGCCGGGTACCGGGACCTCCGTGCCGATGACATAGACGGGTTTCGGCAGTCCCGCCTCGGCTACCGCGGCCTCGGATGCAGCGGCGAGGCGCGCGGCGCGCGATGCCGTAACATCGTCCGCCAGGGCGGCGGGCTCGCCGGCACAGCCCATCGACGTGTCGAGATGAAGCTTCGTGAAGCCGGCTCGCGCATAGGCGGCAATCATGGCCTCGGCCTTGACCATGGCGGCTTCGGCCGGCAGTGCCCGCCAGGGATTGGGGCCCAGGTGGTCGCCGCCGAGCATCAGACGCGCCGGATCGAAGCCGACCCGGTCGGCAATGGCGAGCACGAAAGCGCCGAAATCCGCCGGCGTCATGCCGGTATAGCCGCCGTCCTGGTTCACCTGATTGCAGGTCGCCTCGATGAGGACGGGCGCGCCATCGGCCATGCCCTGCAGCATCGCCGCTTCGATGGCCAGCGGATGGGCGGTGCAGACGGAGGTGATGCCGACCCTCTGCCCCGCATGGCGCAGCCGGGCGATATCGGCAATGCGAAACGCGCTCATGTGGCCTCCGATCGCGCCAGAAAGGCGTCGAGTTCATAGAGCGTCGATGCGCCCTCCATTGGGCCGCGCCGGGTCACGGCGCGCGCTCCGGCCGCCGCCGCGTAACGCAGAGCGTTGACGGGAGCCAGGCCGCGTAGCCAGAAAGTCACGAAGGCGGCACCGAAACAATCGCCGGCGCCGGTCGGGTCGATCTCCTCGACGGCGAAGGCAGGTTGGCGCAGGCGGCCGCCCGCATCGTGATACTCGGCCCCCTCGGCACCGCGCTTGACTACGACGGCCTTGACGCCACGGCCGAGGATCTCGGCGATGGCGCCGGCTTCGTCCTGCGCCTTGGCGAAGAGCTGGAGTTCGGACCCGCTCGGCAGGAACAGGTCGCAGCGTGCCAGCAGCCCCGCCAGCGCGTCCCTCATGCCAGGCAGAGCCAGCAGCTCGCGACGGATGTTGGGATCGAAGGAGACGGTGCCGCCCTTGGCCTTGATGGCCGCAACCGCGGCGTTGGTTGCCTCCACGAGGGAAGGCGAGAACAGCGACGACCCCATGACGTGGAGGTGGTCGGCCCCTGCGATCAGAGTGCGGCCGGCCTCGTCCAGGGCCAGTCTGCCATTGGCGCTGTGCTTGATGTTGAAGACGAAGTCGCGGTCGCCATCGACGCGGTAGCGCACGAAGGCGCTGCCGGTGGCGGCCTCGGGATCCACCGCGATGGCCGAGATGTCGACGCCGTCGGCGGCGAGGCGACGCGTGTTGATGCGTCCGAAATCGTCGTCGCCGACGCGGCCGATCATGCCGCAGGGCTGGCCTAGCTTGCCCGCCTGGTCGATGAAGATCGCCGGCGCGCCGGAGGGAAACGGCCCCATCAGCGCCAGGGGCTCCAGGAAGCCGCGGCCCCGCTCCGTCGCCATGACTTCGACGACGATCTCCCCAATCGTGATGATCTTCTTCATAGGGTCCCGCCGAATTCCGACAGGACGGCGAATAGCCGGGCCGCCGGGGCAGCGTCAAATCAACCTTGCTGACCGCTGATAAGACCGGGTCGCAACGGACCCTGCCCTTGTGCGTTGTCACCGGACACAAGCTGTCGAAAGGTGGGTCTCATGCGCGCGTTGAAGATGCTGGTTCTGGTGGCGACCGTTGCGGCACCGTTCGTTCTTGGCGCGACCCCCTCGACCGCCGCGACGGCGAGCAACTCACAGGCCGGCGCTTGGGGCCACACTAAGAACAGCTGCAAGCCGACACCCTATTTCCAGCAGGGCGGCTGTCTCACGTCCTTCTTCACCGGTGCCGACGATGGCTGGGTTCCGCCTCGGTCGGAAATCTACCGAGAACGGCCGAATCTGCGTTCCTTCGATAGGTAGGGGCAGGATGGTCAAGGCTGGCATCCGCTCGAACCCTTCAACATAGGCCGGTAAGTTCGATCGCAACAACAGGCGTCGCGCGGATTAGATCAGGCTCGGACCGCTCCGTTCAGCGTCGCTACGCGTCGCGAACTCTCCCAGACCTCGACGGCGCGACCACGGGCCATGCGTTCGGCTTCCAGGATGGCTTCGGCATCGTCCCGAGCCTCCACGACGTCCGGGACAGTCGCGATCCGTCCGGCCTTGTTGGTCCAGAACAGGCGATAGGTGGCAGGCTTGGTCTCCGCTCGCACCATTCTCAGACCTCCTCCATCTGCCCTCGGGCCGCCACTTCAGTGTGGTGGCGTTTTGTGGTGAGCCTATAACCTACAGCGGAAAAGTTCCGCTTTCCGATGAAAATTCGTCAATATTGCCCGACCTCGGTGGCCGCAACTTCTGGGTAAACTCCGCATTCTGAACCGCAGCAGACGGTTTCGGATCGGAAGGCAGGTTCTTCGAAGAGCCTTTGTTCTCGCGATCAGCGGAGATTAGCGCGTGTCGCGATATCGGTTCCAGATTTTCGACGGACGCAGCGTCATCGAGCCGCAGGTCGTTGAGCTTGCCAATCTGGCTGCTGCCCGCCGCGAGGGGATCCGTCGCGCAGGGGCGACGCTGGTCCTGGATGCCCAGGTCCTCACACCGGACAACGACTGGCGGCTCGACGTCACGGATGAACACGGCACCCTCCTATTCCGCTACGATTTCGCGATGACGATTTCTCCCGCGGCGCGGGCGCAAGGCGATGATTAGGCGGCGTTACCGAAGTATTTGCCATCAGCTCGTGGCCGGTCCGGGCCATGGGCTAGACGACCCTCACTGCTCCGTGGCGGCCTTCGCTTCGGCGGCCGGAGGTTGAATGTGTCCGGACCGCCAGCGAAAATGACCTTTTCGTGTGTGCACAGGCTCCTTAGTTCCCGTTTTGTTCTAGCGGGTAGCTTCGGTCAAGTCTGATGTTTCGCGATCGGTGCTGTCCGGCACGTCGCGGCTGACATAGCCTGTCGGCGCTACCCTCGGGCGGTCCGCATTGGGTGGTGATGATGACGCGGGTGAGCATGAGCGAGGAGAACGGCTTGGACCAGGTGGAGACGATGTCGCGCGCGATGTGCCAGGCCGACGATCACGACCCCGACCTCTTGGTCGGACTATCCGATGCCTCGCGCACGGCGCTCGGTGACGCCCCGACCGGGCCCGTGCCGCAATGGCGCCTCTACGAGCCCCAGGCGCGCAAACTCATCACGGTTCAGCAAGATCTCGTCGAAGGACACGATTTGCGGTAGCGGGACCTATCCCCCCGCCAGCGAAGGCTACGATAGCGGACCTCGCCATGAACCGATCGATCTACACCGGCGGCTGCCAATGCGGTCGCGTCCGCTACGAGGCAGAAGGGCCTCTCGACCGTGCCAGCATCTGCTACTGCCGCATGTGCCAGAAGGCCTCCGGCGCGCCTTTCATGGCGTTCATGCGCTTCCCGGCCAGCCAGGTCATCTGGTCGACGCCGCCAGCGACCTTTTTCAGTTCGGGTGAAGTCCAGCGGGGCTTCTGCCGGGACTGCGGGACCCCGCTGACCTACCGCAACGTGCAAGGTTCGAACATCAGCGTGACGCTCAACAGCCTCGACGACCCAGGTTCCGTCAAACCCGCGTTCAGCTTCTTCAACGAGCAGAAGGCGGGGTGGCTCAGCGATCTCGACCGCCTCCCGGTCATCGAAACCGATCCGGCCAGCGCCCCGGGCTTCGTGAACCATCAGAATCCGGATCGGTGATTAGGGGGGGCCGGATAGTGGAAAGACCGGGTTCAGTTTGGAAACAGCAGTATCACGGCCTATGCTAGGTCTGGTAGAATACTGCATTACTATATTACTAAGTTCCAGCAGAGTTATCTAACTGAGCTAAAGGTTAAATCCCTGAGTATCCCGAATCTTATGAAATACGAAAGCTACACGGCTCGCGTCGAACTCAGCGCCGAGGACGGGGCGTTCGCAGGGCCCTTCGCGGACCTCGACGACATCGTCGGATTCCATGCCGATACCGTGCCGGGCCTTGTCGCGGCATTTCACGAAGCGGTGAATGACTAAGTCGTGATCCGCGCCAAGGTCGGAAAACTGGTGGAGCGGCCCTATTCGGGGAAGGTGATGGTCCGCACTTTCCGGAGATTTTCGGGCGCAGCCCGTTGTGGCGCAACTTTCCGGCAAGAGCTTCAATCAGTGGAGCGAAGAGTCGCTGAGAGCAACGGCGAGGCACTTAAAGTGCTTCGGCGTGAACGTGACGCAACGGCCATGTCTGAAAGGTTAGTGAGACCCAGATCATCGAAGTCGCTAGCACAGACAACGAAAACTGCAGGCTGCGCAGTTCGGGCCAAAGCTAGATCGCGTCGACTCCGCAGGGTCACTGGTGCGGCCAAGAGGTGTCCTAGTCTTCCATGAAATCAAAGACTTAGTTTAAGGTGCGGGCGAAAACACCCCTCCTGTTTTCATTAGCATTTTCGGCGTGCCCCCCGCACCTTTCCCCGCTTTCCACAGGCGTCGCCGACTCGCTCCCATGCTCATTCCGTCCTAGAACATAACGGGAACGCCGGAGATGGGTTATGGGCTGCAGGATCGGGGATGTGGTTTGGCTGCGGCGCGACTCGTGCCTCTTCGAACTGCGCGGCCGCGTCGGGACCAATCTCGGCAAAGTCGGGGACGTGTGGGCCGATCACGAAGGCGAGCACATCACCGTCGTTTACGAGGAGGAGCAGGTCCTCGCCATTGATCTCGCGTCCTCGGAATTCGTGATCGAGCAATACGCCGGGGCAATGCTGTTTTGATGGCTGGCCGGCGCTCGACACGCAGCGAGACGCTGTATCAGCCCTTGAAGCTGCTGGCCGAGCTGCAGCCCGGTCGCGACGCTCTCATACGCGCTTGCGCGACCGTGCGGCCGACAGCTGACACGTATCGCGCATTGTCGGCGGTGTTGGACGCGATCGACCAGCTGGCGGCACAGCTCGGCCACGCCAACCGATACCTCTCCGACTCGCACAAGACGCCGTGAGCCGGGTTCCTTCCGATAAGCCCCCTTCCCGGCAGCTTGCACTGATATCCATGTGCTGGCAGCCTTCGGCGTGGTGGTCGCCCACCCCTCAGCCTCGCGGCAAGCGCCTCGAAGTCGGTGGCCTACAAGCTCCAGAGGCATTCGTAGAAGAGTAGCCAGTTAGTTCGACGCGGCGTACCTCGTGCGCCACAGGAGAACGAAGATCGGTCCAGGTACTCCGTCTGTGCCCACTCCGTTCTCAGCGAGCGCGGTAGCGTTCTAGGTACGTTTCTCGCGCGCGTGGATAGCCTGCTCCGAACTGGGAGAGGCTCTGGGGTATGCTAAGCAAGGTCGACGCGTTCGCATCAGACCCCGCCGCCTTCGCTCTCGACAATGAGCGGATCGAGAAGTTTATCACTCGCTGGCAGGGCCGCGAAGGGGGGCAAGAACGCGCAAACTACGTGCTGTTCCTGACGGAGCTCTGCACCGTGCTCGGTCTGCCCCAGCCCGACCCGGCAGGCGCCAGCTCGGAGCACAACGACTACGTCTTCGAGCGCGCCGTGACGCGGATGGCTCGCGACGGCTCCGTGTCCTATCCCCGGATCGACCTGTACCGGCGCGGGTGCTTCATCCTCGAGGCGAAGCAGTCCCGCTTGGCTGGTGCGCGCAACGAGGTCGCCGGGCAGCTCATTCTTCCGGAAATGCCTTCTGTAAATCGAGGGAAGAAGAACGCCGAGCGGGCTTGGGACGTGCTGATGTTCAACGCCCGACAGCAGGCGGAAGGCTATGTCCGGCTGCTTCCAGGAGGCCATGAGCCTCCGCCTTTCCTGATCGTGTGCGACGTCGGCCACTGCTTCGAGGTGTATGCGAACTTCCGCCGGGACGGGAAGGTTTACGACCAGTTTCCTGATCGGCAGCGCTTTCGGATCTATCTGGACGATCTCCGCCACGAGGTGGTGCGAGAACGGCTGCGCCTAATTTGGACGGATCCTCTGGCGCTGGACCCGGCTCGTCAGTCGGCCGTCGTTACGCGAGGAATTGCCGAGCGCCTCGCAGCAGTGTCGAAGGCTCTGGAGGTACAAGACCATGCGGCTGAGGACGTCGCCGCGTTCCTGATGCGCTGTCTTTTCACCATGTTTGCCGAGGATGTTGGGCTTCTACCTGTCGCGTCATTCAAAAAGCTTTTGGAGCGCTGCGAGACCGATCCGTCGAAGTTTGTTCCTTTGGTGGGGCAGCTCTGGGAGGCGATGGATAGGGGCGGCTTCGCCTTCGCGATTGAGGCCAACGTCCGCCGGTTCAACGGCAAATTCTTCAAACAGCGGGACGTCCTCTCGCTTGATCGCGAGGAGATCGGAGAGCTGCGCCGCGCCGCGACATACTCCTGGCGCGAGGTCGATCCTTCGATCTTCGGCACGCTCCTGGAGCAAGCTCTCGACGCTAGTGAGCGTCGCAGGTTGGGCGCCCACTACACCCCTCGCGCCTACGTCGAGCGGCTCGTGGTCGCGACCGTGATCGAGCCGCTACGGGAGGATTGGCTCGCGGTCTACTCGACTGCGGATCTTCAGAAGGCTGAAGGCCGCCTCGACGAGGCCAAGCGCAGCGTGGCCGCCTTCCACGACAAGCTCTGCGCGACACGCGTGCTCGACCCTGCCTGCGGCACGGGCAACTTCCTGTACGTATCGCTGGAGCTGATGAAGCGCCTGGAGGGCGAGGTGCTGGACGCCCTGGCGGCGCTAGGCGGCCAGGAGGCCCTGTCGGGGCTGGAGGGCCACACCGTCGGCCCGCAGCAGTTCTTCGGCCTCGAGGTTAACCCGCGTGCCGCGGCCATCGCCGAGCTGGTGCTTTGGATCGGCCACCTGCAATGGCATGTGCGGACGCGCGGCGGCTTGCCCGAGGACCCGGTCCTGCGGGACTATCGTACGGTCCGCGAGGCGGACGCTGTTCTGGGATTGGACGGCCTGTCCCCACCGTGGCCGGAAGCTGAGTTCATCGTCGGCAACCCGCCTTTCCTGGGCGGCAAGGACATACGCGCTCGCCGCGGCGACAGCTACGCGGAGGCCCTCTGGCGGGCCTACCCAGCCATGAACGACGCAGCCGACTACGTGATGTACTGGTGGCACAGGGCCGCGGATCTTCTCGCTCGGGACCGTACCGTGCTGCGCCGCTTCGGCTTCGTGACAACCAACTCGATCAGCCAAGTATTTCAACGGCGCATCGTGGCGCACCACCTCGCGGCCGAACGGCCTGTGTCAATCCTGCTCGCGGTTCCAGACCACCCATGGACGCGGGCTAGCCGCGACGCCGCCGCTGTCCGCATCGCTATGACGGTCTGCGCTGCCGGGCGCCATACTGGCACGCTGCTAAGGGTCCTGACAGAGTTGGGACTAGACACAGACGCGCCGAGGCTGGTGTTCGCACCGACAGAGGGGCTCATAATCAATGCCGACCTTACGGTCGGGATAGATATCACAGGGGCCGTGCCGCTCCGTGCCAATGCGGGCCTGTGCTCGCCGGGTGTTAAGCTGCACGGTGCCGGCTTCATTGTGTCTCCGGTTGAAGCGGAGCACCTCGGCCTCGGCCGAAGGCCCGGGCTGGAGCAGCACATTCGAGCCTATAGCAACGGCCGTGATCTCACAGCGCGGTCTCGGGGCGCGCTGGTAATCGACCTCTTTGGGCTTGGTGAAGCCGAGGTACGACACCGTTATCCTGAGGTTTATCAATACCTTGCAGGAAGCGTGAAGCCAGAGCGGGATCGCAATTCTAGGGCCTCCTACCGGGACGCATGGTGGCTCTTCGGCGAGCCGCGCCGCTTGCTCCGTCCTGCGCTGGCAGGCTTGTCGCGCTACATCGCAACGGTAGAGACAGCTAAACACCGAGTCTTTCAATTTTTACCCCCGCAAACCATTCCCGACAATAGATTGATTGTCATCGCTTCTGATGATGCCTTCGTCTTAGGTATTCTTTCGTCGCGTGCTCATGAACTATGGGCACTGCGGGTTGGCGGCACACTCGAGGATCGCCCTATATACACAAAGTCCAGATGCTTTGATACATTCCCGTTACCTACGGCCGAGTTCGAAACTCGAGATATTATCACTAAAATTACAGAAGAGATTGATGCTCATCGTAAGCAAGTGCTGGCTGAGCATTTGCACCTTACCCTGACTGGGCTCTACAACGTTCGGGAGCGCCTGCGCGCCGGTGCCCGTGCCGGCGACCTCGATCCCGCCGAGCGTAGGATCTACGACGACGGCCTCGTGCTCATCCTCGATGAACTACACGTCCGGCTCGATAGGGCTGTCCTTGACGCCTACGGCTGGCCTCAGGATCTCACCGATGCGGACCTGGTCGGCCGCGTGGTCGCCCTCAATACCGCGCGGGCTGCGGAAGAGCGGCGGGGTCGAGTGACTTGGTTGCGCCCGACCTTCCAGGCCGTTCAGCCTGTCGCATCGACCTCTGCGGGCGAGCAGGCCGAGGCGGATCTCGTCATGCCGAGTAAGCGGGAGGCGAAGGCGCTCTTCCCGCAGCGCGAATTGGACCAGATGGCAGTCGTGCTCTTGATGCTTGTGTCTCAGCCCGGGCCGAAGGATGCCGCGACGATCGCATCCCGCTTTCGGCAGGGGAAAAAGGTCGAGAAGAAGATCGCCGCTGTGCTCGCCGCCGTGGAGCGGACTGGTGTCGTGCTCGTGCTCGATCGTGGGAGAGCATCTGGGTAGCAGCGCCCTCTACTGATAGGTAGAGTTCGGTAGCTTCCGAGAAGGGCCATTCTCGGCGGCAAACCTGAACGTGGGGCGGCCGCTTTGGTCGGGCTGCGCCTATCGCGCCAGCGTCCTATGCTAGGCTTCTGATCGAGCTACAGACGAGGACCTCGAACGGCATGGAGCAGCCTCTACCGGCACTGCCGAGCATCACCACCCAACGCCTCTATGTTCGTCCGCTCGCCCTGTCGGATGTTGAGGCGTTTCAAACCATGACGGATGAGCCCGGCATCCTTGATGCGATCCACTTCCTGCCGCGCCCATTTCAGCTTGCCGATGCCGAACGGCTGATCACAGGGGATGGCGATGGCCGGGACTGCTTCTGGGGCATCTGGCAGCACGGCGCCCCCGCGCTCCTCGGCACGGTGGGAACGCATTTGCGTGGGTCGGGCGAGATCGAGATCGGCTACTGGTTCTCCTCAGCCGGCCGAGGCCAAGGACTGGCTCTTGAGGCCGTGACGAACCTCGCATCCAGTCTGGTCCGCACCTACCCCGAACGCCGCATCTACGCCGAGTGCCGGCCACAGAACTCCTCGTCTTGGAGACTCCTAGAGAAAGTGGGCTTCCACGCAGATGGAACGGACGGGACACGAACTGGCCGCAAGAGGCTCGTGTTGATCTCGGCATGACGATCCTTTGCCGAGAGTAGGCATGGCTGGACCTGGTGCCCGCTGGGATGCTGCGCTTCCGAGAAGGACCGTTATCGGAGGCGAGCCGCACAGGCAGGTCACCGCTGAGCGGGGGAACCACGCTTTCGGTTCACCGGTTGCGTCGAGGTGGTCCGCAGCCACCTCGCGATCAACTGTTCGGATACCGACAATGACCAGATACCTGCGCTATTTGCCTGCCATCGAGACGCCAGCCGCCGACGAGCAGGAGACAATCGACGGCATCGTGAAAGGGATGACCCAGCAAAGCGAAACGGTCGAGAAGCGCGAGCACCATGCGGTTCGCGCCTCTCATGCGAAGAGCAGCGCCTGCGCGGTAGGTACTCTGACCGTTGCTTCGAACCTACCGCCTGAATTGACACAGGGCCTGTTCGCGTTCCCGGGCTCGCATCCGGTGGCGATCCGCTTCGCGCAGGGGCCAGGCGAGACCTTGGGCGACCGGGTTTCGACACACCGCGGCATGGCGATCAAGGTGTTTGGCGTTAGAGGCGAGAAGCTGCCGGGTCACGACGCGGACACGCAGGACTTCGTTCTCGCGACTGGGACGACGTTTCCGTCCGGCACTGCCCAGGGCTTTTTGCGGGACGCCAAGCAGATTGGCGCGGCAACACCCCTCCCCGAGGGGTTCAAGAGCGCGGTTTCGTCGAGCATGCGCAATTTCAACAAGGTCTTGCACGCCTTCGGGACCGAGAGCCCGAAAGCGGATTTCTTCGGCCATCCCTTCAGCCACCCGATGGCAGACGCCTACTTCAGCCAGGCGCCGATACGCTACGGCGATTACGTCGCCAAGCTGGGTGCTTTTCCGGCATCGTCAGGTCAGGAGAAGCTGAAAGACTGGCGGCTGGACCCGCGCCAGGACGAGGACGGCTTCCGGCATGCGGCGGTGGGTTTCATTCGGTCCAACGACACGGTCTTTGAACTGCGGGCGCAGTTGTGGACGAATGCTACAACCCAACCCATCGAGGATGCGTCAGTGGAATGGCCCATCAATGAGACTCCGTACGTGACCGTTGCGACGATCACGATCCCGGCGCAAGAGGCCTACAGTCCGTCACGACAACGATACTTCGACGAGGTGATGACCTTTCGGCCCGCCCATTCGCTTGCCGCCCATCGTCCCCTTGGCTCGGTCATGCGGGCCCGACTTCAGGTGTACCGCGCGCTGTCCGCCTTCCGTCACACAGAGAATGGCATGCGTGAGGAGAACCCGAGCGACGTCGCTGCCATTCCGGCGTGATCACGTCGGGGAGGAGCCTCGGCGAAGCGACTCGTGATCCGGGCAAACCTCCGATAATTGCCCTTCTCGGAAGTGATCCGAAACGCAAAAGGCCCCGCCACCCTTTCGGGCGACGGGGCGAAAACGTGGTGCAGCGGTGCGACGAGTTTCAGGGCACCGTGGCGTCAGGCGGTTCGACGATGTCCGGAAAATGCACCGCGAGGTGCCAGAGGCCGAGCAGGCCAGGATAGTAGGCCACCTGCTCGATGCGGACCGCGTCCGACGGTCTCACGTTCGGAGGAAGCAAGACGCAATAGGACTGCCGATGCGGGCCGAGCCCGACGGCGCGAGACCGGCCCCATGGCAAGCCCGTGTCGCGCTCGAACACGGCGACGACCATGCGGTCCGTCCGCGTCGCAAGGAACACGTCCATATTGTCGGAGACGCCGTCGCGAACCTTGATGCTGACCCAGGTCCAGCAAAGCCGATCAGGATTACGCACCACGTCCTCGATCCGCTGGTCGGTACGAATCGGTCGAATGGTGCCCTCGATCCAGGGGCCAAAGGGCGCGGCCAGCATGCTGAGGAGCAGGACGGTCGCAGTCGGGAGGTAGAGGCGCCAGAACCACTTCACTGGTTTGCCCCCCGCCGCGGATCGTTCCGGATCACGTCCTTCAGCTCCCCAACCATCCTCGTGGCGCTGTTGCGGACCGTGTGCTCGACATCGTCGAGCCGCTTACCAAGGCGCCCCTCGACTTCCTTCAGTCCTTCCTTGAGGTCGACGCGGTTGACGTAGTCCTTCGCGTCCTTCGCGACGGAAAGCTCGAAGGCGTTGAACCTCGTGCCCAAGCGGTCATGCGCCGCCTCGAGTTCGCTGACGCGCTTCCCCGTTTCCTTGGAGTCGCCGCGAAGCGTGAAGAAGGCGCCCAGGCCGCCGACCACCATGGTGATCATGATCAGGATGGAGCCGAGCCCGATCGAGCTATCGAAGCTCATGCGGCCATCCTCCGGGCCCGGGCCAGCACCAGGCGCGCGTAGCCGGCACCAGCCGAGCCGCGGGCGAAACGACCCTGGTTGTAATGGGCGGCGGCACGGCGCCAGTCGCCGCGGGCGTCGCGCAGCAGCACGGCCAGGATCCGGGCCGAGCAGTCCGCGTTGGCGGCGGCCGTCCAGAGCGAGCCGTGGCAGCCGGCATCACGCGCCGTTCCGGGCTTGATCTGGCCGAGGCCGGTTGATGTGCCGTTTCGGGCGTGAGGGTTGAAGCCGCTCTCGACATCGACGATCGCGAGGGCGAGCCGGGTCGGCACACCGTGGCGGCGCGCGGCTGCCGTAACCAGGTCGACTATGGCGCCACGGCCGGACGGAATCGGATGGCGGTGAGCCGCAGAGGCCGGCGCGGCCCCGGCGAACAAGAGGGCGAGCAGGATCGCCCCCGCGGTGGCGAGGTGGCGCATCGGCGCTCCTTTCGAGGTTGGTGAGGAGCGCCGGAGCGCAGAGGTCAGGCGGCGGCGCCGGCGAGCTGCAGCGGCGCGCCTACGGCCCTGGAGGCGATCTTGCCTTTCAGTGCGAGCACGTCGGCGTGGCTGTCGAGGCGGGCCTCGACCTTCTCCTGCAGGAGCTTGTTAAGCGCCGGGCCGGTCGCGCCGGCCGCACGCTGCATCAGCTGCGGCGCGTGCGAGTTGGCGTAGGCGGCCGCCGTCTCTGCGACGAATCCGTCGACTTCAATGTCAAGGGGACCGGCGGCCAGCTTTTTGTCGACCGCCTTGGCACCGAAGGCGATGGCCTTGTCGAGCAGATCGTTCATACGACCGGTCATGTCCGACGCCGATTTCTGGTCGAGGTAGCGCTTCAGCGGCAGCACCAGGATGGCGGCGACAGTTGGGGCGACGGTGAGCAACACCGGCGCGACCAGGTCGTTCACGGCCGCCTGGGCGAGCGGGCTGAAGTCGACGGTGCCGGCATGCGCTGCGCCGACGCCGGCGAGCAGGAGCACCGCAGCGAGCTTCAGGGCCTGGCCAAGCCGGAGGCGTGGCAGCATTCGGTAGATCGTGAACGCGAGCACGAAGCCGAGCATCATCGACCAGAACAGGAGCGGATTGGCGACGGCCGACGGGCCGATCGGCGCGGCCTGGGCGGCGGAGACGCCGAACAGCCCGAGCAGAGCGGTAACGAAGACGGGCATGCGAGATTTGGGCACGGTGGCCTCCTTGGTCTGGGGCGGGATAGCGGGCGCGATCGGCCGTGCCGGCGCGGACTTCGGGGCGGCGATCGGCGCGATCGCGGGCATGGGCACGCGGGGCCAGACCTTGCGGCAGAGGGCGAGCGCAGCGCGGCGGTCGGCGAGGCCGTTGGTGCCGCCGTTGACGCAGCGGGTCGTGCCGACGATGTCGCCGCGGTCGGCATAGGCTGGCGCGCCCAGCATGACGTAGACGGCCGCGGCCGCCTCGAGCATGCCGGCGTCGGATGTTAGGGCAGTTCGGGCCGCCTCGAGGCCGACGCGCATATGCAGCGCCAAGGCCTGCAGATTGTCGTGGCCGGTCTCCTCGAGAAGCCCCTGCCCGCGGTTGAGCCAGCCGTCGTGCAGGCCGGTGTTGCCCATCCGGCCGCCATAGACGAAGTCGGCCAGCTTCTCGGGCTGGTGGGCGTAGGGCGTCGCCGCCGCGATGGTCTTGAACCGCGTCGGCCACACCTGGACCAGACGGGCGGCGGTATAATCCAGGTTTTCGGACAGCCGCGTGAGATAGGCGCTCTCGACCAGGACGTGCGCCAGGAAGTCCGGCAGGCGAGCAGCTGTGGCGAGGCCATAGCGCGGCAGCACGTCGTCGGCGTGGTCGACGATCGCGGCCACGATATGGGCAGCCGCGTGCGGCGCCACGCGCGCAAGCTGCGCGGCGGTGATGAGGGGCATGTTGGCCTCAGATCTCGATGTGGGTGACAGGGCCGACGCGAGCACGCCAGGAGAGCGGGTCCTGCAGCACGAGCGTGCCGTCCGGACGCTGCATCCAGTTCGCGTGCCCCATGTCGAAGGTGCCGGCCGGGAAGGCTCGACGGGCGGCACGAAGGAGCGCGGAGATCTCCGGCGCACGGGTGTCGAGGTAGGCGGCGAGCGCGCAAGGCATGCGCTTGCTCTCGGGGCACTCCGCCAGCCAGGCGCGAGCCACGTCGGTCGGCTCGAGCCGCTCGACCTCGGCCACGTAGAACAGCGGCGCTCCGGAGCGCGACCAGATCCAGCGCAGGCTGTGTACGACCGGCACGTGCGGACCCGGGTGCTCGAGCGCGAAGGCCGCCCAGGCCGGCCAGGCGTCGGACAGCGACGGCCCGATCTTAATGGCGGTGCGCGGGCACTCCGGATCGGCGACGACGACCGAGAAGCCGCCGGCGCCGAGCAGTGCGGAGCCGCGCCCGGCCAGGATCTCGGCGAGGTCGGGCATGGCTGGCTTCCGGACCAATAAGCAGCGAACAAGGGTGACCACCACGCGTTAAGCCGCGGGGAGGATCAGAAAATGCCTAAGTTTCAGGTCACGGTTGCAGATGAGGCCGGACACAAGCTCTACGACGAGAGGATCGAAGCCGTCGGACCAATGGAGGCCTGCGCCAAAGCTGTGGAGGATGCCGCGACGGCCACTGTGGCCGAAAGCGCGGAGCATCTCGATCCTGTTATGCCGCTAGGCAACGGCTCCAGACGGCCGATCACCTGAAGCGCAGATTGCTTCCGAGAAGGATTGTTATCGGAAGCGATGTTAGGCTGCGGCCCGGCTGTCGGTGCCGGCACTGCCCGAAGGTTGCTTCAGGCCGAGATGCGTCTTGAACCCACCCGGCCGGGTCAGGCTGTGCGACACATCCTTGATCGTGTAGGTGCCGTCGGCGCCGGGCCGCACGCCTGAAACGTTGCAGGGCGCCTCGGCCTGGGCGGCCGGCTCGCCATCAATGGTGACACTGTCGCCGCCGCCCTTGTCGCCCTTGCACTCCGCCGCATTGGCGCCGGCGCGGTTCTTTGCGTGATCCTGGGTCGGTGCCTTGAAGCGCTCGCGGTGTTTCACCGTGGAGTTCGAGGCATCGTTGCCGACCTCCTCTTCCTTCCAGGTCGCGTCCTGCTTGTCGTAGTAGCGGACCGATAGCTTGCCGAAGTCCGGCCGGCTGAGGATCGGCGTGATCGACCATTCGATGAGGTTGTCGCCCCAGGTCGCCGAGATGGACTGCAGCGCCTGGCCCGAAGCCGATGTCCCGCCACCGCGCGGCACGAAGACCGCCGTCTTGCCAAAGACCTTGAAGGTGGCGCCCAGATCTCGGGCAATGCGCGTGCCCCAGTGCAGGAACGACTCATTCGCCATGGACCAATAGGGCCGCTCGATCGCGGCGAGGCTCGAGTCGACCTTGACGGTGACGCCGGCCTTCTGCCCCCACTGCTGGGCGACATCGCCGAACTTGGCCTTGTCCTGGTGCCGGCTGGTCTTTTCCTTGAGCTTGCCGGTCATGTCGGCCGACTTGGCCGAAATCGTCAGGGTGCGCCCTTTCGACCGGCTGCCCGAGCTGTGCAGCGAGGGCGTCGAGCCGCCCTCCCCTGCCCCGCCACTCTTGCCGCCATGGTGGCCGGCGCCGTGCGCCGCCGCGTGATGACCGCTGTGAGCCGCATGAGCGTCCGGAGCGCGGCCGCCCGAAGACTTGGGCTCGTCGGTCGTACCTTCGAACATGACGACGGCGCCCTGCTCGTCGTCTGGCAGATCGTCGTCGTCCCAGCCGAGCGCCACGGTCACCTGTGCACCGACGCGCGGTAGCTCGATCTGCCCGTCCGTGTCGTCGAGCTCGATGTCGCAGCTGTCCGCCTCGCCGCCGTCGCCCATCTTGACGGTAAGCGACAGCAGCACCGGATCGAAGGCGGACGAGACGTCGTTCCCGTCGATCGAGATCTGGTAAACGGCTCTGCGCATCTCGGCCTCAGTCGTAGAGCTTGATCGTGGTCCGGACCGGTGTGGCCGGCGCCGGCGCCGGCGGCGTCACCGTGACAGCGGTGCCGAGCGGCAGCACCGGGCCCAGGTCGGCCAGCCCGCGGTTCTGCCGATAGGTCGCCTCGACGAGGCCCGGTACTTCCCGCTTGAAGCGACGGTACAGCAGCAGGTCGAGCGGCATCGGCTTGCCGGTCACGGTGAGCACTTCATCGGTCATGCGAAGAGCTGCTCCAGGAGGCCGATGAGGCTGCCGGATGACGGTAGGTTCGGACTCTCGACCAGGGTCATGCTGTAGGAGATAACATTGCCGATGCCCTGGCTACCGAGGCGAGAACTCTTCAGCGAGCCACGCTCGATCAGCCACCAGCCCGTACCGCCCTCCTCTGCTCCGATCAGCACGCCGTCGCCGCGCACCAACGGATAGGACTGCCCGCCGCGAGCCATGGACTTCAGCGTCGCGACTTCGCCGAGCCCGCTGCCGAGGCCGATACGGGCGTGAAAGTACGGCAGCAAAGTTCCCGACAGCATGAACTTATGGTCGGCCGGCCCCATACTCTCCCGGGGCTGCTGGGCGCCGACGACGGGCTTGACGGCAAAGTCGTGCCCGAACGTCTCTTCCGTCTCGTCGGCTCCCAGCGGCCCCGGGCAGCTGAAGGTGAGCGCCCCGAGCTGGTAGAGCATGGCGTCATCCTATCGCGCTTGCGTTGCCGGTGTGGCTGCCTCGCATGCGGCTGGCCAGAGACGGACCAGGCGCGCCGACTCGCCCCGGTGCGGAACCCGCAACCGCGTTGGCTTGAGCCATGACGGCGACGAACCGCTCCGCCAGGGCGACCGCCGCCTGCAGGCTCCCCATTTCGACCTTGGGGGAAGCTGTGACGTTGAGCGCCGTAGCGATATGCTGCCCGGTTTCGGTTGCCTCGGCCGCGGCGTTCTTCATCGAGGACGTGTCGACCGTCGGCCCCGAGTAACCGGGCGGCGGCGTCGCGGCCGGCATTTGGCCGGCGTCCGCCGCTGGCTCCATCTTGTGCCGATACGCGCCGAAGGTGCGTTGATCGAGCGCGGGATAACCGGGCTCCGGCTCGAGCGGCGGATCAGCCGGACGCACCGGCGGGAGCGGCACGTAGTCGTTCGGCTTTGTCCATGGTCTGGCGCGCGTCTCGCGATCGTTCTCCCGCGGCAGCTTGGCAAGAAGATCGAGGCCTGCCGCCAGTTCGCGGATGGGATCCTCGATATCGTGAAGCCGGGTTTGCAGAGGGAAGTTCGGTACGTCCGACGTACCAGGAAGCTTCTCGGCTGCTTTGGTGGCTGCGATCTTCGCCTTCAGGCTGTCGCGCTCTTGCTCGAGATCCGCCAATCGCAGCTGGTCTAACGGCATCGTCCCGAAGGTCGGCGCCGAGTAGAGGCCCCCTTTCCCAGGCTGTTGAGCCTCGGCGGCAGCCTTCACCAGCGCCACAGCGCCGACAGCGAGGCCACCGGCAATGATTGCAGCGCCTGCCTCGACAGCAGCAGGAACAGCGACGGCTCCGGTCACGCCCCCTCCGGCCGGCACAATTGCGCCCGGCAGCTTGTTGAAGGTGCCGCCCGGGCCACCGCCGACGCTCATCAGGTGCGCTGCAGCGGCATCGAGCGCCTTGGCCGACGATCCCAGTCCGAAACCGTTCATCAGCTGGTAGCTGAGCCACCCGGCACCGCCGAGGGCGGCAGCGCCGACGCCGACCCCTACGCCCGCCGCGATGTTCGGATGTTGAAATCCTAACTCGGCAAGCTGGTTCAGCCGGCCGGCCAAGGAGACCAGGCCGTTGGCCGCCATGTGCATCATGGGCGCGGTGGCGGCCGAGGCGAGGTTGCCGAGCGCTTCCTTCAAGGCTCCGGAGGCTACGCCGAAATCCTGCAGGTTGCGCTTGTAGATCTCGTCGAACTGGCCCGTCTGGCCGTACAGGTCCTCGTCCTTATGCAGCCGGGCCCGGCTGGCAGCCTGGGTGATTTCGGATGCGAACATGTTGGAGTTCTGGTTCCGGAACATCGTGTCCAGGACCATCTTGACCGCCTCGCGGTCCTCCGTATCGACGCCCTTTTTCTTCAGCGCCGGGATGAGGTACTTCTCCGCCCACTCGAGCGGGTCGGTCATCGCGAGTTTGGTGTCCTTCACCGCGCCGGACCGCCAGGACGTCGCCTGGCCATTCTTCATGATGACGCCCTTGGGGTCGAGCAGCCCGAGGCTCAACCACTCCTGCGCCTGCTTCTTGTCGTTGGCCTTGCCCGAAATGACGCTCTCGAAAGCGTTGAGGCCGGTACCGGCTCTCTCGCCGCCCTGCGCACCGATGAGCGACGGCGCGATCTTCGAGAGGAAGCGCATCGACAGCGACGGCAATGCGCTCTTCGCCTGCTGGGCGAACATATAGAGCTGCTCGGGATTGAACGTTCCGCCCGTGGCGACCATGGCCGGGATCATGGCCTTGGCCTCTTTCTCGAAGTCCTCCGGCTTGGTCTGTCGCTCCTCGAAGGTCTTGGCGAAGGCCTGGCCGACCGAAGCCGCGTCTCCGTGAATGTTGTCGCCGCCGGCGGTCTTGAGAACCGACATGGCCTTCATCATGAAGGGCAGGTTCTCGATCGCGTGATGCACGGAGCCGAAGGCGGCCGTGGTCTCGGCCACGACTTTCATGCTCTCGACCATGCTGGCCGTCGGCGCGTTGGCGATGGTGGCGCGTGCCGCCTCCTCGATCTCGCGGACCTGCTCGGGCGTGCGCCCGGCGTTGCGCAGGCCGATGCGCTCGTGCTGCAGCTCGGCGCCCTTCTCCCAGGCTTCGCCGCCGACATGGGCGATTGCGTGGGCCGAAACCGCCATGGCGGCCGAGCTCAGGGCATAGTGGCGGAAGCCCTGCCGCTCGATCGCGTGTTCGCGATGCTGCGCCAGGACCTCCTCGTGGCGGTGCTGCGCCTCGTCCGCCCGGCGCCGATCGCGGACCTCCTGTTGGGCGATGCGACGGCGATCGCGGGCCTCCTGCTCGGCCGCCCGCAGGTTCGCATCAACTTCCGCCTTGGCGATGCGAGCCGCCTCTTCGACGCGCTTCTTGCCTTCGCGCTCTCGCAGGTCCTCGGATCGCTTGGCGGCTGCGGCCTCGGAGAAAGCCTGAGCCCGCTCGACGCCGCGATCGGCGCGCAGCTTGGCGACCGCAACGTTTTCCCAGTTCTTCGCCTGGGCGGCCTGTTTGGCGGACCACTGGCCCGCCTTGTCCATCGCGAGACCTTCAGCCTTGGCATAGTCCTGCCAGGCTTTGGCGGTGCCCTCGATCTGCTCGCGGGTGGCGCCGAGCGACTTCAACCGCGACTGTAGGCTGTTGCGCGTGCCTGACTTGGCCAGGGCCTCGTCGAGCTGTTTGGCTTCCGCCTCGACCTTCTCGAGCGAGGCCGCGATCGCCTTGGCGGCGGGCGAAACGTCATCCCGCAGGATGATGTCGAGGGTGGACGTCGCGCTACCGGACATGGATCACTCGAACTCGCGATGGAGGTGCAGCGCTTCGTCGAGCTCGGCGCAGAAGTCGTCCCACCCCATGCGGTCGAGCTCGCGGCGCGAGCCGCCGATCACGCGGAGGATGAAGGCGCGGTAGCTTCGCCATTGGGCGACGTGGACGGTCCAAGGTCCTTCGCGACCCTGTACCGACGGGGCAAAAAACTCTCGGCCACCTCGTCCACGGTGTCGGCGTCGTCAGGGTCGATCTTGCCGAGAAGCCCGGCCGGGATCGGCTCGCCGGCCTTGTCGACATAGATGGGCAGCGAGAAGGCGTACTCGGGATCGATCTCCCGGTTCAGCCGATAGTTTTCGAACACGGCCGCGATCTGCTCGACGGACAGGCGCCGGATGCCGATGCCGGGCCATTCCCGGCCGGCGAAGGTCACCGGATACTGGAAGGGCACCGACCGAACCACCGCGGCCGAGGCGGCCCACGCCGCCGAGGGCAGCACGAGCGGGATGAGGGCACGAGCGGGCGCGGCGCCCGACTCACTTGCGGGTTGCGTCGCTTCGTCCATAGGATGTCTCGCTGCCGGGGGAGGTTGTCAGGATGCTTTTGTTGCTCGGAGGCGGTGTCGCGCTCGCGATAGCCGCCTTCTTCTTCAGAGTACTTTTCGTGCCGAAGCAGATGCACGCTGGGTTCGATCGCGGTGTTGAAGCGACATTCCTGAATATGATGCGCTTCGGCGTTATCGTCTTGGTGCTGATCGTGCTCTACGCGATCTTCTTTTTAAAGTAGCGATACGACCCGCCAAGCCGGGCCAGCACATCACAGGTAGTCGATGTCGTCCTGGTTCTGCACCTCGCCGTCGACGCGCCAAATCTCGGGCGTCGAGGCGTAGTCCCAGTAATACTTTTCGCTGTCGTCGTAATGGAGCTCGTAGTGGACGATCTCCTTGATCTCGTGGTCGTGGCCGAAGAGGTCGCCGCGCTTCTGTTCACTCGGGGAAAGCTTGGTGAGCCGCCCCCAGACCACGACCTTGACGCCGAGGCCGCGGCCTGTGGCCTTGTCGCGCACGACGCTCTTCAGCGTGAAGGGATAATTGGCGCGGCCGCTGACCCCCATCTGCGACATGGTCTGGCTGTCCCAGCCTGTCGCCTTGAACTTCACCATCAGCGCCTTCATGCCGCCGACCGCCACCTCGACCTCGATACGCGAGCCTCCGGCGTGGTGCGACGCGGTCAGCTCCTCGAGGTCGGGAAGCGACAGGTTGGTGACGCTCTTGCGCTTGTCGTTCCCGGGATCGTCGTTGCCGACGTAGATGGTGAAGCTTTCGTTGGTGAAGATGGTCGCCATGGCGCGCGCGTCCGCTTGCCCGGCCTCTCAGCCGGAGGGTGAAAGATCAGCGGCCGGGCGGCCGCGCGAGGATCGGGGAACCGCGGCTCGAGCCGCGGCTTAGAGTCAGGACGCCGTGGCGGAGGTGCCGTCCGAGGCGAGCTGCTGGAGCAGCGACGTCACCGCGTCGGCATCGAGGCCACGGTTGATGGTGATCTGGATGATCGGCGCCGGGATCTCGGTATTGTCGAACACCGTGAACTGACCCTGGCGAAGCCCAGCGACCGTATTGTTGGCCGCCTTGAACCCGACCTGGAAGCCGAGGATGCCGGGATCGTCGAGCGACATGATCGCGACGTTGATCGCCGTCATGTCGTTCAGAACGGCATCGATGCCCTTGCGGGTGATGTTGTTCTTGCCGAGCCGCTTACGGATGGTCTTGACCAGGGCGAGGTTGATGAAGTCGTCGCCGCGGGTCTTGTTGTAGAGGTTGTAGTTGCCGTCCGAAGACGTGTTGTTGACCGAGATGGCGACGAAGCCGGAATCGTCGATTGACGTGTCGCTGGCGTCGCCTCGCGCTGTGATGCCGATACCGGCGGTGAGCAGCACCTGCCCGTCCGTGGCGCCGTCCGTGAGCGAAAAGCCATCGGGGCGCTTCACGCCGAGAGCGTCGACGATCGGCCGGTTGGCCCAGGCGTGGAACGGATAGCCGCTGTGCTCGAAGTCGGTCGCGATGGCGAGGCCGAGAGAACGGGCAGTGCCGTCGAGATATTCGTCGCCGGTGCCGTCGATCGTCTCGACGATCTCCCAGTCGTCCTGAGCGATGAGGCGCTGGGAATTGAGCGTGCCGCGCCAAGCCAGCGCGTCCTGCACCGTGGTGCCGGGCCCGGCCACGAGGGAGTGGGCGAGCAGCGCGTTGTTGATCGTGGGCAGCAGCGCGCAGATCGGGTTCTGCAGCAGCTCCATGCTGACCGTCGCGGTGGCGCCGGCGCCGGTGCCGCCCTGGCTGTCGGTGATCGTCATCGTCACGGCCGTGTCGGCGGTGTACTGACCCGGGCTCGTGAGGTTGATGGCGGTGATCTCACCGCCGATCGGCGCCGAGACCGTGATGGTCGGCGCCGAGGTGTAGCCCGTGCCGGCCGTATCGACGACGATCGACGAGACGACACCGGCCGTCAGCACGGCGTGGGCTGCGGCGCCGGTGCCGCCGCCGCCCGTGATGGTCACGGCGGGCACGCTCTCGTAGCCGCTGCCGCCATTGTCGACCGTGATGGGACCGACGCCGCCCGAGGTCAGGGCGGAATGGGCGGTTGCCTGACTGCCGGTGTTGCCGACCGTTGCAGTGGCCGTGGCGCCGGCCGGATTGAAGGTCACGACGGGATGAGTGTAGCCCGCGCCCGGGTTGGTCACCACCGGGGTGGCGACGGCATAGAACATGAGGCCGGTGAGGCCGCCGGGGACGATGCCGAGGCGCGGGACGGCGTTGCAAACCTGCGGCGCCGTCAGCACGGCATAGAGCCCGGTCTTCGCGCCGGCGTTGCCCAGCACGTTGGCCATGGTGGCGACCTTGTCGACAGTGACGCCGTCCTGCTCGTAGACGGCCAGCACGCGAACCACGACGAGGCGAGCCGAGACCTGGAAGGTGGCGAGTTGGGCGTTGATGCGCAGCAGGCTCTTGTAGAGCTCGCCCGTCCCGGCGCCGGCGAGCACCGTGGGATCACCCGAGTTGATCGCCACGGGCTTGTCGAGCGGGAAAATCGTCGGATTGGCATCGTTCGACCAGGTGACGATGTAGCCGATCGAGAAATCCGAAAGGACGGGCGGCAGCGTGTCGTCCTGCTGGACGAATTGAAAGCCGAAGAACGCTTTGGTCATGCGCGCAGGTCTCCAGGCGGCGCGCGCATGCGGGCCGGCGGGCAAAAGAAAGGCCCGCGCGAGGCGGGCCGGAGGGTGTGGACCGGAGAGCGACGCTCTACTGGATAGTGGCGGCGGCCACGAAGAGGGCGTCGATCTGCGCCGGCGAGAGGTTCAGTGCCGTCCCGATTGCGAGAACGTGAGGGTCGTCCCGACGCCAAGTCTGTGCGTCAGCGTACCAGATCAACAGATCACCGCCGGCCGACGAGATAGCCGCCTCGGCCTGAGAGAGCAGGCCAGCGTGCGAGAGTTGCATGCGCCCCTGCAACCGCGTCACCGCGAACGGCACCGCCGGTTTGGTCGGATCATGCGCAGCCAGAACCTGGTTAGGGCAGGCCGGGTCGGTGCCGGGAGCCAGGGTCAGCGTCCCCTCAGCCGTCCACGACACGCCGTTGACACAGCCGGCCGTCACGAGCTCGGCCGCGAAAGTGGGGCCGATGCGAGGCGGGGTCTGCGCCGCGGCCGACGACGCGATGAGCCCGAGAAGGACGAGCGAGCGAAGGATGGCGCGCATCTCAGCCTCGGGTCGTCAGGTAGTGGGTGGGATAGACCCAGGTCGCCGTAGCACCCGTATTGCTCGATTCGCCCTGCTCGGACACAGTGTGCACACCTTCTGCTAACGGGTCGCCCTGGTACGGCATCGTAGCCGGAGCGTAATAACCGGCCGTCGCGGGATAGTAGATCACCGAGGGCGTGACAGCCGCGCCGTCGATCGTCAGAAAAGATATCGCGGTCTGGCCGACGGTGTTCGAGGTGGCCGACCCGCCGAGGCCAGCTGAGATCGCCTCGTCCGACCAGGCGAGAAAGCTCGATGGGCTGGTGAGGTTGATCGGCGTCGTGCTGGCAGTGCCGACACTGGAGCTTCCGCTGCTGGTCACGCGGCGGCCGACGCGATGAAAAAAGTTGAGCACGCACCGACAGAGCGTCGTGTCGCTGAACTGTCCCGACGCGTTGGTGTAGACCATCCCGATGAGACGGTAATTCGTGTTCGGCGCGCCGGCACTGTTAGCGTACTCGCGCCCGTCCGACCCGGTGATGTGGCTGGTGGTGATAATCGACAGCGTCTCGGTGCCCCCGCTCACGACGGCGTAGACGTAAAAGAGCGTCGAGGCGGCCGGGCTCGCCGGCGTAACCGTTGCGGTCGTGACCACGATCGAGACGCCGCCGATCCACAGCGTGTTGCAGCCGTAGGGGCTCGCCTTGAGCTGCGTCGCCGAGGCGACCGAAATGCGGATGCAGCCGTCCGCCGGCGCGGGTTCGTCGGCCGGCACGAGGGGGCGGAACGTCGGTGCCGCCGCGGTGCCCGAGGCGGGCCCAGCGAGTACGGCGTTGGCGTTTTGCGGGCCGCTCGCTCCTGCAGGGGTCACCCATGATGGGTCGGCGCCGCTGCCGGAGGTAGCGAGCATCTGCCCGGACACGCCGGGAGGCAGCACGACCCAGCCCGAGACGCCTCGATAGAGCACGGCGCCCCGCGTCAAACCAAATGCAGCGTCGAACAGCGCCGACGGTGTGACGTCGGACGGCGTCGCGGAGGCAGCTCCCGTGTTCGCCTTGACGGTCCCAGGCGCCATCTGCGCCAGCTTGGCATTCGTCACCGCATTAGCGGAGATCACGGCGGCCAGCGATCCCGAGGCCGTCACGACGTCGCCAGAGAGCGCGCTCTGCGACAGGGCGGTGATCCGCCCATAGCTGTCCACCGTCAGGCTTGGCAGGACGGCGCTGCCCGCCGCAACACCAGACGCCGGCAGGCGCGCGGCCGGCAGAATGCCATTCGACAAATTCGCGGCATTGCGGGCCAGCGTCGCCTCGGTCGAGACGGCGGTGCCGTTGGCCGCCTCAGCGGCACGCGCCATCGCGGTCTCGGCGGCCAGCGCCGGGCCGAGCGCGACGCAGCCCGGGCCCGTGCCGCCGCAGGTTATCGTGGTCCCGTCGGGCAGCACCATCCCGACCGTGGCCGTGACGGTGCCGTAGGTCGGCGACGGAAGCGTGCCGGCCTGGACCGGAGCGAGGGCGAATGCCAGCGCCGCCGCAAAGACGGGCGCGATGAGCCTGCGAAGCATGGGACCTCAGCTGATCGAGAGCGAACCGCCGTCGTTCCACAGCACGCCGACCGTCGGGGGCAGCGCCTGCGAAAGCCCGGCGATGAGGGCAGCGAGGGCCGCCGTGGCGGCCGCGTTCAGGGCCTCTTGCGTGAAAGCCTGGACCACGAGCGCCCAGCGACCCGCCGCGAGATCGTCGGCGAAGACGCCCGCCGTGTGGTCGACCGTGCAGGCGTAAGAGGCGACGCCCTGGCTGACGTAGGAGGCGGGCGGACCCGCTACATAGGCGGCCCCGGCCGTCCAGGGCCCGAGCGGCCCAAGCGGGCACGGCCCGACTGGGCCGCGTACACCAAAACTGTCGACCGTGAAGTCGTCGGCCGGCGAGGTCGGCCCGAAGATGCCGGCCATGCTTCAGGTCTCCATGAAGACATCGCCGTAGGCGAAGGTGCGCGGGCTCGTCGGATCGGTCGCGGCCGTGATCGTGCCCACGAAGGTGTAGCGGCCGAGCATGGCCTCGAGCACCGCGAGCGACGGATCGAGCGACGCCCACCCGGTGTTCGTCGTTTGGTCGGCCTGGTGCACGATGACGCCGCCGGACGACCAGGTGAGCACGGCACCGCCGGCCTGCGGCGGGGTGAGCACCAGCGCGATCGTCTGGTCGGTCAGGTTGATCGGCGTGCCGGCGGCATCGCGCAACCGGAACGGGATCGTCGCACGCGTCGTGCGCGACAGCACGATCGTGCGGCGCGGGATGCCCACGGGTCAGACCGTGACGGCCGCGAAGGCCTGGTCGACCTGGGCAGTGGTGGTCACGGTCCCGGCCGTGATGGCGGCGTCGAGGCCCCCCTCGACTGACCTGCACGCCTGCGCGTGCGCATGCACCGCGGCGGCGATCGTCTGGATCTGCGCCGCGGACAGGGGCACATAACCGGCGCTGGTCTTGAACTGCACCGTGATCGCTGGGGTGACCTGCGTGGACACCCAGAGCCCGTTGATGAGCGACTGGCTTTCGCGGTCGGTCGCGATCGGCGCGTTGCCGACCGTAATGCCGCCGGTCTCCTTTCGCCAGCGGACCTGGGCCGCATAGGCGCGAAGATCGACCGGCGTTTCCTGCGGTGTCCCGGCGGGCGACGCGAAGAAGGCGTAGACGTCCGGCGCGGCGTCCGGCGCCGCAAATTCGATGCTGTCGGTGGTCACGACTCGCCCCTCTTCAGATCACGGTAGCGTTGTCGGACTTCGTGCCGGCGATCGACCCGGGGAAGTTGGCCGAGTTGCCGCCCGTGTCCAGCACGCTGTTGCCGTTCAGATTCCATTTCGAACCCGTAGCCGATCCACCCAGAGAGATACCCTGCAGCGCGATCACGCCGAGATCGCTCGCCGAGAACACGGCCAGCGTGTAGTTCGGCGTGCCGACGAAGGTCAGGCTCGAGCCCGTCTGGTTGGCGACGCGGCCACCCGCGCAGGAGATGAAGCTGTATCCGTTCGTGCTGGTCTTGACGCCCGCGCCGATCACGAGATTGCCGCCCTGGAACAGGGCGATGCTCGACTGCGAGAAGGACGGGCTTGTGCTCGACAGGGTGACGTAGCTGAGCCCGACCGACGCTCCATAAGCGATGCCGAGCGTGTTGGTGATGTTGCCCGTGTTCTGAAGGTTGACACCCGAATACAGAACCGTCGTCGTCGAGGTATGCGAGAAAACGCCCGTCGCCACGCCCGTCCCGGCGATCACGTAGGCGTCCTGGTTGGCAGTCGATCCCGAGATCACGAAGGGCGTCAGGCAGCCGATCGGCGGAGAGGCGGCAGCGTAGGTGCCTGGCCCGGTGAGCTGGATGGTGACCTGCCCGCCAGGCACGAAGTAGGACGCGCCCAGGCGGTACGCCGCCGCCAGCGTGGCCAAGGGCTGAGCCAGAGTGCCGGGGTTGCTGTCGGACGCCCCGGCCGTGCCCGGAGGCGCAACGTAGATGGTCTGGCTGACGGCGAAGAACTTCGGGGCGAGGGTCGCGACTACCGGCGGGATCAGGGCGAGTACATCGCTACGCCTCTGGCCCTGAACCCGGTGGCGAGGCCCTGTGGAGTCGTATTCCGTCAGGAAGTCCGCGTTGGCTGGGAGGTCGCCCGCCGCGAGCGGCGTGCCGTCCGCTTTCGTCAAGGGCACGTCGCCGAGCGCAACGCCGGCCGCATTGGTGATGTTGGCCTTCGGGGCCGTCGTCGTATTGGCCGCCGCGCCCTGGCGGAAGCGGAAGATCATGTTCGGCTGCAGCGCGGTGAGCCCCGGCGCGGTCGTTCCGACGAGTTCATCGGAGGTCGACGCGCCGGCAGCGTCGATCACCGTGAACACGACGCCGTCGATGGCGAAGGGCTCCCAGGCGATGCCGTTCCACTTGATATATTCGGCCGCGCCGTCGTCGGCAGCGTCCATGATGCCGGCCACCATCTTGAGTGGCGGTGCCAGAAAAGCCCAGAAAGTCCCGTTCCACTCGGCCAGTTTGCCGGTGCCTGCCGTTGCCCAGGCGCCGGTCGAGCCGGCTGGCACGATGTAGAGGTCGCCGAGCGCCGGGTTGCCCGAAGGAGCAGTGGTGGAGGCTGAATTCACGCTGATGAAGGGCGTGCGATAAAGGCGCTCGATCGTGAAGCGCTCGCCCTGGGTCGGCGACACCGTGATGGCGCCGGCCGAGCCGATCGGCATGGCGATGATGAGGTCGATCGACGTCGCCTGGTTCGACGATCCGGGACCGACGACCTCCGTCGCCGCCAGAGCCGTGACGCAGATGAGCCCGCCCGCGCCATCGTAGACGCCGGCCTCGCGCACTACAAAGGGGCCGGCCGTCGCCGGCACGGTGACATGGACCACGATGCGACGCGTATCGGCCGGGTCGACGCCCCAGGACGAGATGGCGCCGCGCCAGACTTCGTGCGTGAGAGCGGTCTGACCCTCGACGGGCGAAACGGGCGAGCCACCGCCATCGCCGACGGCGATGGCCACTACGGTGAGCGGCTGGCCGCCCGCAAGGGCAGCCGCGATCTTCTGCTCGCCGTAGGTGGTCGGCGTGCCGGAATAGGCCATGCGGGGCTCTCAGGTGTGGGCGTAGATGTGAGACCGGCGCGTAGCGACAGTGCCGACGAGAACCGTGGCGGGCGCCGGCGGCACGCCCGCGTAAGTACCGGTGGTCGCGTAGATCCGGCGCCGCATCACCGCCGTGGTGGCGATCGGCACAAAGGCTGTGCTGCGACCCGAACCGACAGTTCCCGGCGGACTGCCCGGAGGCGGATCCGGCGTGATGATGAGCTGCAGCCCGTCGAGGTAGGACCGGGCGTTCTTGGCGCCGATCGCAACGCGATAGACCGTGCTGGTGAGCGCCGTCGTCCATCCGGTCGGCACCGGGATGCGGATCCGAAAGCAGTAGGGCCGGCCAGCGTACTCGAACCACTCGTCGAGTTCGGCGCCGATGCCGAGCTCGTCGAGGGCCTGCTCGACGCCCCAGCGCGTACCGTAGCGGCGATGCAGCTCCATGCTGCTCGCCACGGCATTGCGCTTCCGCCACTCGGGCCAGGTCGGGTCCCACTCGTGGACCGAGCGTTCCCAGGCGAGGTAGGGCAGCAGCTCGATCGGGCAGAGCGCCGGATCCTTGACGTGCCGGATCAGATCCGGATCGAAAGCGACGGTAACGAAGCTCGAAGCGTCGCCGAGCGACAGGGCACGCTCGAAGAGCGTCGCCGAATCGGGGAGGAGATTTTCCTCGGTGGCGGGCTTCGGCGTCATCCCATCACCTGCGCGGTGACGGCGATGCCGGTGCAGAACGGCGCGGCCCGGGGCGTCGGGCCGACGTCTGAGGGCGGCGAGGCGAGCACGATGTTGGTGAGCGGCGACACGCCGGCGCTGTTGGGCACACCTAACGCCGCCTCGAAACCGGCGATCGTCGCCGCGCCCTCGATCCGGTAGCGATCAGCCGCGAAGGCCTGGGCGCGGCCGATGGCCTGGCTGAGCACGATGGACGAGTCGGGCCCGGGCGGCAGGATCAGCGTCGCCTGCAGCTGGTAAGGCACGATCTGCGCCACTTCGACGAAGACCTGGTCGTTCAATGGCCGGCACGCCTGACTGCGGGTCTTGGCGCGGTCGAAGACCACAATGTCGGCCGAGCCAGGCTGCGGATTGGCGAGGCGCAGGGCATAGCCGCCGAACGCATCGGACACGGCCTGCAACGTCGCCTGGCTGGCAATGCCGCCCGCCTCGGAGGACAAGATGGTTATCACCACCTGGCCGGGGTTTACGAAGCTCGTGTATTCGGCGCCGTAGCAGCGCGCGTCGATGACGAGACCCGAGGCCGAGGCGGCAAGATATTCATAGGCGCCGGGTGGCCCGGCGACCGACAGGGCCTCCCAGGCCATTTGGATGCGCGACCGGAACGGGTCGTCCTGCTCCATGATAGCGGCGGTGTTCCCCGTCGCAGGAACCAGGACGAGGCGCTGGCAACCGTATTGCGCGCCGATCTGGTCGAGATCGGTGTCCTCGGCGGTCGGCAGCAGCACGGCCAGGACCGCCTCGTCGATCCGCTCGCGCAGCAGCGTCTCGCGGTAGGCGCCGGCCTCCTGGTTGATGACGATCGGGTCTGTCTCGAGCCCCTGGACGTCGTAGGGGATATTCACGGCCGCGGCGCGGGCCACGAAATCGCCCATGCGGGCCGCACGCAGCGTCTCGAAGCCGATCGCCTCGACGGCGACCGGCGGCGCGAGCGCCGCCAGATTGACGCTCGCGAACCGGTCCATGCGGGGCTCTTCTGCGATGGCGCGGGCGCGCTAGAGATCGATGTCGACGACGTCGGAGGTGAGGTCGCCGGAGAGCGCTTCCGGGAAATACCGGCAGCGCAGGCGCATCCCGAGTTTGCCCTGGCGGGCGCCAGAGGTGCTGTTTTTGGGGTAGGAGACCCGAAGCGACCGGAGCCGCGGCTCCCAAAGCCTAATCGCGATGTGGACGGCGGTGTAGAAGCGCAGCAGCTCCGGCCGCGTGAGATTGGAGCGGCCGAGCAGCACCGGCACGGCCGAGCCGAACGCCCGCCGCATCAGCCGCGACAGAAGCCGCGTGGTGAAGATGACCGCGACCGACTGGCGGACGTGATCGAGGCCGCGCAGTACCTGGCCGGTGTTGCGGTCGACTCCGGTGGAGGGCATGGGTCAGAAGTCCCCGATGTCGCCCGTCGGCTGCAAGGCCGACATCTTGAGCTGGAAGGTCTGGCCGCCGAAGCTGAAGACTAGCTTGGAAACGTCGGAAACCTTGATGCGCTGCGCCCCATCGATGATGAGGTGCTCGGAGTTCGTGCCGACCGCCGTTCGGTCTTTGCCATCCTTGAAGCGCCGGTCGGTCGCCCCTACCCCATCAACGAAGGTGCCGGGATCGGTCGAAGGCGACGGCACGGCCGTGGAATGGCCGAGGGGGATCAGGATCCCGGCTTCCATCTCACCGTCCGGAGAGAAGTGCAGGAACTGCTGGCCCTGCGACGGAGGGGTATGTTGGTTTCGCGCGCCTGCCCAGGTCATGTAACGGACGAACGGCCCTTTCACGGGCTGCCCCTCCTCATCATTATCGTGATGGATCCGAGCGACCGGATTGGTCGGGTCGCTGAGGTCGATGTCCTGCGGATCGAGGATCTTGCCGAAGCGGCACATGCGCTCGAGGCGAGACTCGAGGGCATCGATCCGCGCATGGGCGTCGAGCAGCAGATCGTCGACGTCGTCGCTCACGGCTCGAAGCTTTCCGGCTGGCCCTCCACGACCGTGAAGGTGACGGGTGAGGCGTCGGGCGAGCCGACGTCGATCGTGGCCAAACCCATCGTAACGACGTCATCGCCGGCACCGCCGCCGAGCGGCCCGTAGCCGAGCTCGATGGCATCCGCGACGGTATCGCCGAGCTCGAGCGCATCGACCCGCCATTCCGGCAAGGCATCACCCTGGATCGCCGCGGCGAAGAGGGGAGCCAGCGGCGCCAGGCCGGCGTCACCCGCCATGGCGGTGACGAATTCCGCCCAGATGCCCTCCGGCTCGACGCCGAAACCGGGCTCCTGCAGGGGCTGAATCACAATCCGGATGGCGCGGGCCGGCAGCTTGCGCAGCACGGGCCCTTTCCCGACCGGCAACACATAGGCATGCGCCTCGACCTCGACGAGCTTGAAGACGAAGCGCACCCAAAGGCCGCTCCAAACCGAGCTCTCGTCGAGCAGCGCCCGCTCGACCTGGCGATAGATCAGATCGATCGCCGCCGCGGCGCCAGCTCTCCGATCGTCGAAAGTCACCGTCGCGCCGCCGACCGTCGCCTGAAACTCGGCCGGCAGCACGATCATCATCGCGAGGTCGACCGTGTTGTCGCCGTCGAGGACGTCGCGTGTCGCCAGGCTGGTGAGGCGCTCGAGGTCGGAGAACACGAAGATGCTGGGCGTCGTGGCCTTCTCGGCGAGGTCCGCCATATCGACGGGACTGTCGTAGACGGCTGTCGCACCGGCGAGCGTACGACCGCGCAGGGCACGGACCGCGCAGGTCCGGAGCGCAAAGGCGGCGAGGCTCATGGCACTATCCGAGCGGGGCGACGAGGCAGAGCAGACGGCCGAAGTTGTCCGGCCGGGCAGAGAGGACCTTCACGCGCGGCAGGCCCACGCGGTCCTTGAGCACCAGGTGGTCGCCCTCGACAGGCTGGTCGGCCTCGGTCGCGAACAGCCCGAGAGCGAAATCGACCTGTGCCGCTGTGGCGGCCACGTCGATGCTGTCGTGGGTGTTGGCCCCGGAGCCGACGGGACGCGCGACGGCTAGGTCTGAATCGTAGATCCCGACGAGATCCCGGGCGATCCGGTTCGGGTCGGCGCCGGCCGCCACGAACTCAGCGGCCGGGCCGTTCACCTGGGGCTCGAAGCCGATCGTCTCGCCGTAGACGAGATCCTGGGCCACGGCGCCGACCGCAGCGGCAGCCGCGAAGAGGCTCACGGCCTTTGCGCAGCTGCAGGGGTGGCTACGGGTGCTGGCGCCGACAGATCGGCCGCCTGGGCGCGCAAACCGTCGCGGATCTCGTCGTCGGAGATCTCGAGCGGGGGCGCCTCTCCGAGACCGAAATGCTCGCGGGCATAGGCGAGCAGCGCCTTGCGATCCATGCCGTCGAAGTCATCGGGTGCGTGATCGGCTGGCTTGGACTTGCCCGCATAGACGGCACGGCCGCTCGCCACGTAGCGGGCGGCGGTGTCGGCGGGGAAGCCGGCGGTGTCGCCAGCCTCGTAGGGTGGCGAGCTATGGTGGAACGTCACGCCGACGAGGGCGGCGGGCTTGGTGTCGGGCATGTCGGACCTCGATGGCGGGACAAGTGGCGGAAAGGTCAGAGCGCCGGGAGGCGGTCGGGCCCAAAGAGGCGCACGGTGGCCGCCAGGGTGGCGGCGGGCGCGTTGCCGCCGGCGGGAGCCGCGACAACGCTGAGCCTCACGAACTGGCGGGCGCCGCCGAGGTCGATCGGCAGCGAGGCGAGGCCGCCGGCGGCGTTGCCGGCCACGACGGGCGCGGCAATCGGGGCGCCGAAGTTGACGAACGTCTGCCCGTCGGCCGAGTCCTGGAACTGCAGCGTCACAGTGCCGCCGGTCGGCGCGCCCGAGAAGGCAAAGGACACGTCGGCGATCGCTGACAGGTAGCCGGTGCGGTCGATGCTGGCGCCCGGCGCCGGCGCATTGCCAGCGCCGGGCGCGATCGCCAGCAGCCCCTTGGAATAATCGCCGGGGGTATGGAGGGCGGCAAGGTTCATGGGCGGGTGCCTTCTAAGGCGGTCGCGACCGCGCGGCGGCCGGGACGCGAAGGTTTCAGGACGAGCGAAGGGACGTGTCAGAACCAGCGGACGCCGGTGAGGACGGCCACGGCCACCTCCTGACGCATCGCCATGTCGTGACGCACGATGGCGCGCATCACCGTCTGGTCATTCGAAATGCCAGACTGCATCTGCCCGTTCGAATCGACGTAGGTGCCGCCGGGGAACACTTCAATTTCCAGACCGCCGGCCTCGCCGATGTAGACCTCGGCGAAGTCCGCCAAGGTGATTTCCGACCCGTCGAACTGCGCGTTGCCGGTGGCGTCGACCGCGGGGAAGTTGTTCTGCACTTGGGTCGTGGTGCGGAACGGCTTGCCGCGCAGCAAGCCGCGGCCCATTTCGGCCTGGAACACATAGTTTCCGAGCCCATCCCTGATGTTCATCAGGTACTGCTTCGTGCGCGGCGACATGATCCAGCCGGGCCGTACCATCTGCACGTTGGCCTGCTCGAGCGCGAGCTCCAGCCGGCTGAGGTCGGTGGTGACCGAGGCCAGGGCGGCAATGACCTGCGGCTGGCCACCCGATGCGAACGCGTTGCCGACCTGGGGTGTGGCGACCAGCAGGTTGGTTCCCGCGATCGCCGGAGCGGCCGCGTAGGAACGCAGGCCGCGCGGCGAGAACTGCCCGCCGTTGCCGCGAATGAAGGCGAGGTCGCCGCGGGTCGCGATGGATTTCACCATGTCGTCGCGCACGATCGCGTCCGTCGAAACGCTCGGGTATTTGATCATGTCGTTGGAGATCGGCACCTCGGCCGTCAGCTTCTTGGCCGACAGCTGCACCATGCCGAACTGCGGCTGGGACGGGGCGATGGGCTGGTTCTCGCCCACGTAGTTTGCCTGGGCGCCTCCGGTGATGCGGGGCACCATCATCTGCCCGTGGGGCATCTGCAGGATGCGGGGCTCGAGCGACATCACGACCGAGGCGGGCCGCAGCAGCTCGATGACCTCCTCCGACATATCGGGGGGGACCAGGAAGCCGCCAGCGGTGCCGACCGAGGCAGCCAGAGCGCGAGCAACGGCCTGCCCGGAGGTGCCGTATTTGGCGGTCACGAATTCGGCGGCGTCGCGCTTGTTGCCCTGACAGGCTGCGAGGGCGAGCAGTGCGCGGGCGGCATTGGTCCCCTTGGGCACCTCCTTCTTCGCCTCAGCGTAGGTGCGGTGATGGCTGGGGTCGGAGGCGCTCGGGTTCGGATTCGCGATGGGCGCCTGGCGCTCGGCCGAGGCGTCGATCGCCAGGCCGCGGAACGCGTCGAGCGAGGTGCCGCGCTCGATGTGCGGGCCGAAGAAGTCCTCGCCGAGGCCGAGTTTGGTGGCGGCACCGCGGATGGCAACCTGGCGGGAACGCTCGGCCATGCGCTCCTGGGCGCGGATGGTCTCGACGTCGGGCGTGCCGGCCGGAGGCGTGACGCCCTGCTGGGCCCGGCGCTCGGTCTCCTCGGCCGTCGCGAGATCCCGGCGCGCGGCCTCGAGTTCGGTCAGGATCGTGCCGTGGTCGGTCTCGATCGCGCGGATCTCGTCGGAGGTGAGACCATCCTTGACCTCGGCCATCTTGGCGTTGGCGCGGGTATGTTCAGAGCCCGAAGATCGTTGAAGCGACGAGGGACTGCACGGCGGGTGGCCCGAAGGTGGCCAGCAGCGCAAACACGAAAATGCCGGCCACGGCCAGCAGAGCGTTTTGTTTCGACATCACAGGAAGCCCTTGCCGGCGTGGTTTTTGAAGGCCTGGGCCCGGCGGTCGTAGATCTTCAGCGTCTGCACCTGCTTGTGCCCGGTGATGTCCATGACCTTCATCGGGTCAGCACCGTGCTCGAGCGCAGAGGTGACGAAGCCGGCACGCAAGGAGTGGCCGCTGAACAGCGTCGGATCGAGCTTGGCGAGCTCGGCCGCGTGCTTCACGACCTCGGCGACGCTGCGATCGGTCAGGCGACTGTCGAGAACGCGGCCGCCTTTGCCGACGGGTCGGAACAGCGCGCCGACGGTGATGCCGGCCGCAAGTAGCCACGCGTCGAGGTGCAACACCGGCTTCAGCTTGCTGCCGCGCAGGATAGGCACTTGGCGCCCAGCCGCTTCCTGGTCCGTCTTCGATCGTTCGATCGTGACCAAGATGCCCTCGGGCGTCCGCTCGATGTGTTTCACGTCCAGAGCGACAAGCTCCGAGCGCCGCATCGCGGCCGAGAAGCCTATGGCGATCATGGCGCGGTCGCGCAGGCCGGCGAGCGTGTCGGGCAGTGCCTTGATCATGGCGCGGACGTGTTTGTCGGTCGCCGGCGCCTTGCGGTCGGCCCGCGTGCCCAGCGTTCGGCGAATGCCGCGCAACACCGCTTTCACGCCTTCCGTACCGGTCGGCGGAACGCCGTCCCGGTCGTCCATGCGGTGGCGATAGGTGATGGCGGCGACATGCTTGTCGATCGTCGCGACCTTCAGGCCGCTATCGGCCAGGTAGGCGACGAAGGCCTCGACAGCCTTGGGATGCGCAGGCATGGCCCGCGCGTTGTTACGTCGGCACCACTCTTCGAAGCGCCGCCAAGCTGTCGCATAGGAGCGACGAGTCGCTTCGGCCTTTTCGTTGAGCGCATATTGCTCCGCCGAACTCAGTGCATGCGTGAGCTCGGCGGAGATAATGACCGTCCCGCCGATCGGGACCGGCAGGTTGGACATTTCGGGATCTCGGACGACGGGCCCGCTTCTGCGGGCCTAGAAGGTTGCGCTCGATCTCCGGCGCTCGACCTGGACGCGGCGGCCAGTCGGCCCCTTGATCGTCCCAGGCACCAGGCGCGCGGGCGTTCCGCCAAAAGTGTCACGAACCCTTGTGTGCAGCCGGTCGAGCCGTGCTGTCAGCTCCAGGATCTGCTCGGCGAAGACGTGTGGCTTGATGTGACTGCCTGGCTTGATGCCCTGAGCATAGCGCCTGATGGCCCAGAGCTCGGCCGCAATCTCGTCTGCAGGGCTCGCGCTCACATGACGGCCTCAAGCTTCAGAGACGGAAACGCCCGGCCACCGTTTCCGGCTCCGGGCGCTTCTCGTGAGAGTGCAGGTTTGATACGCGATCTCGGTCCGGACCGCAACCGCTGCTTTATCCGCGGACCAAGCGCCAATGAACAGCAAGCGCGAACAGCCCTTCGCGCAGCGCATCCATGCCGGCGCCCAGCCGCGCTTCGTTGGATCCGCCGGGACGATGCAGCGCAGCAGCCTCCTTCACGCCCATTCCCTCGCAGACGACGGCCACGGTGATCCGACCCGCTCCACGATGTGGGTAGGCTACCGACCAGCCCATCAGTTTGCACGCCGTGCGAAACTCTTTCAGGCAGTGCGCCGCCCTCTCATCGGCGAGGTCGCCGCCGCCGGCGACCACTCGGGTCAGGTCCTGTGCGCGGACGTGGCCAGCCAAGTCCGCGGTCTCGAAATATCCAACGAGCTTCTCGGCCGCCTGAAACAGCATCTCGTTCAAGTGAGGCAACGGGTCGAGCTGGCCACGATCGCGCATGCGCTCGATCGGCATCGGGGCACGATAAAGGCCGGCACCCAGTTTCACCGGCGCGTCTTCCTTCGCGAGCCTCTCCGGCGTTGGGCTCATGGGGTCGGGGCGGTTCGGAAGCGCGCGACGCTTGCTGCTCTTGCTTCGAGCCTTGCGGGCCCGAATGCTCATGTCGTCGCGCTGATAGCTGCTGATCGGGTCGACGTCGGCTGACATGTTCACTCCAGGCACGGATGTTCTGCCTAAGAAACACGCTCCAATGCAGTCTCCGGAATTGTCAAGCCTGCGTTCCCGCCCTCGCCGTTGAGACCTCGGACGATCGCTGCAAGTGCGACCCGGCGCCTATAGTCCACCTGATCAGCGTTCCATTGGTATTCACGACAGATTGGCGCCATTCGCTCGCCAGTTGCGCGACATCGCGCCCAGGTCATCAGCATCGTTCGATCGCGGCGGCTCGCCACAAAGCGCTCTGGCCATTCGAACGGCTCGACCTCGTGACCGCCCATAGAGAAGCCTCGGGCCGTGCTCATCACCGGGCACGTCGGTACGCGCCGGAAGGCGGCGACGAGGCGATCAGCGACGATGCGAGAGGTCCAGGGAAGCAGCGGGGACATGGCTGGAACATAGCATGCACAGAGGGCGGCAAGAAGGTGTTTACTCAGGCTTGCACCGGTGCGTCTCGCCCTGCGCGGCTATCGAAAAATGTTCGGAGAAGCGCTTTCGGCAGGTATGCCCACGACGCTATTTGTAACACGTGATATTCTCGCGGCTGCCCCTGTGCCTTTGAGTCCTCGCAATGAGTTTGGAATGACGAACCCGTTTATCCGGAAACTGGAAAACGTTTGTCAGATTTCAGACGAGCAGCGCCGCGAGCTGGATCGTCTCACCAGAGTCGTTCGGCACCTTGGTCCACGCGACGAATTCGTTGAAGGGGATGACGGACCTCATGTAGTTAACATTGTCCTGAGCGGATGGGCCATTCGGTACAGGGATCTCCCAGACGGACGCCGCCAAGTCATCGCCATCCTTCTACCTGGCGACATGTGTGACCCTTTCGGCTTTTTGCTGCGCCCCGTGAAGTGCTCGTTTCGCAGTCTCACGAAGATCACTCTGGCTCAAATACCAGTACACAAGCTGCGCGAACTTGCCGACGGTAGCCCTGGTCTTACTGACGGGCTCTGGTGGCAGTCGCATGAGGCGGGCGAAATTCAGCGTGAGAAGATCCTAAGCCTTGGGCGCAGATTGGCTATCGAACGACTTGCACATTTCTTTTGTGAGCTGTTTTGGCGATCAGAAGTAACCGGCCACACAGAAGGTTCTAGTTGTGATATGCCAATCACGCAGGAAAATCTAGGACATGTGTTAGGGATTTCGACAGTGCAGGCGAACCGCAGCTTGCAAGAGCTGCGAGAGAGAGGCCTCATAAGACTTGCTGACAAACGCCTCACAGTTATAGACAGCTCAATGCTGGCAAAGTTAGCTATGTTCGATCCGACCTACCTGCGCCGTCGCGCAGCCTGAAAGGTTGATGGGAGCAAGCGCTCTGCCGTGCAAACTGGGTGAAGCTTCTGAGAACGCGCCTTCCCGGAAGCTAAAATCTAGACCCCTTTCCCGACGAGTTAGCACAATCTCGGATTCGAAATCGCGCGCGGCTACTGTTCGCCAGTTAGATCCGCTTCCGTTAGGCAAGAAGAACATGCCTATTTTTCTCCTGCTTTTAACCAGGATACTTAACGCCTCTGAAGAAAACCTCTCCTCGATAAACGATACGGTCTGTCTCGTCTCTGACGTCGCAGGAAATCTGGCAAGACTCATTGGCCAGTGGCCCTCCACGTGCGATGTCGGGCAAAAGTAATTGCGCCATACTTCGAGCTTCTTCGAAGTTAACGAATTCATCACCGAATTCGTCGCGGCAATAGCCAGCCGCATTATGCACGTCAAAGTAAAATCTCGGCACATCGATCCCTTTGTTACACGATGACTGAATGATTTCTTCCACCAGTCAACGCTTATCACCCCGACGATCTACTTAACCGTATAAAATGTTATCATATGACACGCTTCAGAAAGCAGCATATTTGACGCAGCTCCTACGTACATTCTTCCGGGCTCAAGGTGGCGAACTTCCTATCTCCTCTGCAGGTAAGAGGCGCCCGAGCCATGCTTGGCTGGTCCATGGAGGACCTTGCCAAGGCTGCAGGCCTCTCAGCCTCCACGGTGAAACGTATGGAGACTGAGAGCTCCCTGCCTATATCTGACGCCGCTATGGCCAACATTCGGATTGCTCTCGAACGCGTCGGCATACAGTTTCTCGCCGACACAGGCGAGGGGATCGGGTTGCGGTTAGCCGGGCGTGGTCGCGAAAGGCTTACGCCTTGAGGGTAGAGAGTACATTTTCGCGCCCTGTAGACCCACTAACTGAGCCCATTGCTGAGTGGGTAATCCCGACTAAGGGGCCGGCGCAGATTCGACGCCGGATTAAAGCGGGCCTGAAGTGCTCAGGATCACGCTAAGGAAGCGCATCAGCCTGGTTTCACTAAGCCGCTCTGGCTGGCCGATCGCTGTCAGGAGAAAAGACACGATCTCGGACCCCTCCGACCGCGGCGATGCGTTGCCACGCTTCTTCGGAGACATCAAACAGGCCAGCATGCGCCATGACGCTTCCGATCTTCTTTGGCGTCCCCAACAGATCCGGTCCATACCCGGCAGAACGTAGCACGCGAAGCATGTAGGCATCAAAGACCGAAACGATCATCGATAGGCCAGCGATCATGCCGATTTCGACGATCCCGCAAAGCAACTCTGTCGTGACCTGATTTACCCGAATGCCCGGCTTCGATGGTGCAGCCAAATCTACGGCGAACCGTGAACTCTCCCAAATGGTCGGGCTTTCAACGTTGTCTCCCGCACTCAGCAGCTCTGGGAACACGTCTCGCAGCATGTTCGGCCCTGTTGTAGGCAGAAGACGAAGTGTTCCTACAACGGATCCAGCAGGATCGATCGACAACAGATACAGTGGGTTTAGACTATCAAAACCATCAATCTCCCGGCCATCTTTGACGACGACGTCCCATTTCATTCTGTCTCTGAAAACGCGCGCTCGCAAACGATGCATTTCAGCCATCCATTTCGGATAGCGATCCGCGTCGGTTCCTTGAACAGCGTAGATCATCTTTCCCTCACATGCTGAGTTGCAGAGGGGAAACTACGACCGTGTGCGTCGGAGTAAATCCGGAAGATTATCCGGCTTTACAGGTGTATGGAGATGATATTAAGAGCGATCGCTTTAGCGACCGCGTGAGTTATGCTTACTGCTCCGAGTTTATGCCTAGCAGTTTCAAGGTAAAATCTAGACGTTCTCTCTCCTATACCTAATATAAGAGCCGTTTCGATCGCTGTTTTGCCCAAGCTCGCCCATCGCAAAACGTCGACCTCTCTTGGTGAGAGTCTAACATTAGGCGCTGTGATGCCCTCCGCTCGTAAAACCAGCTGATGGATGTGGTAAGCAATTGTCTGGAAGTCTCTCATAAACAAGCGACGTATTCGGCTCCACTCAATGTCATTCTCGTCGCTTGTTATGCTGAAAAGAGCCTGCTCTCCATGTCGTCCTCGGATAGGAAACGTCATGCCATGACGTCCCACGCCGAAGTCTCTTGCTTCGCCGAAAAACTTTTTGATGCGTCCTTGTGTTAAATCCAGGTCGTTCCATTCGAGAGGCATTATAGATGCTAAACCCCGCGTAATAACCGGGTCCTGCCGCATATAACTTAGGTCTGAGTATCGCTTTATCCATTCGTTCGAGTAGGTAACCGATATCAAAGGCTCTTGATGTGTATATCCGCGTATGCCGTACGCGAGGTAAGCTGCGTTTTTCAGGCCATATCGATGCGTAACGCTCACCAAAGCGCGATGGACATCCCCATTATCGCCGAGAGCCGCGAGCTCGTCGAGCGTGTCCAGAAAAACAGCATCAAGGTTGGGGAGGTTAAGGCTCATCTTCGATGATGTCCGACAAACGCCGTCTCCCGACGATATGCGTTCCATGAACGTTAGATTAAAAAGAAAGTGAAATGGTTCAGTCCGCCTATCATCGATCGAACGAAGCCCTCGACAGCCGCCCGTCGAATATCACCTCACTTCCGCTGCGATCGTCTCGAGTGAGTCCAGTGCCGCTGCGCCCGCACGCCTAGCCTCTGCTGGTGTACAGAACCGATCACTGCCGCGCCGTAGTACGACGCTTCCATAACGGCGGATCTCCCAGCAAAACTGGGTGCCCATCGCTGGGGAGCGCACGACAAATACTTCGGGGTAGCCCAATGGAGGGGAACTCTCGCGCACAAGCCGCTTTGCTGCGGAGGCAGCCGCACGTGCGGCTTGATTCGGCCCTGAATGGCGCGGTATCGCTGATGAAGCACGCATATTCAGCACTCCTGGCGAAGCAAGTGATCCCCACGCTTTATTAACCGCGCTAACCCGTATCTTGTTCACGTTATGCAGCTCTGCACCTTGGATCCGGAAGTGGGGTAATGGCACGTTGCCGATAATGCCCCTTCTCGGAAGCGACGCGAGTAAGACGCTCCGCTTCATGACTATCCGCTTGCGTATATCGAGATATCCCGCGCGGGATATTCACGCAGCCTTGTCGGCTGTAGCCCGCGTGGGCCGCGCGTGATCCAGCAACGCTTCAGCCCGCGCGATGCGGCCCGGCAATGCGTCGAGCTGCTGCGCCGCTGAGGAAAGCGTACCCTCGGCTGCATCCAGTGCCGTCATAACCTCCGCGATTGAAGGCAAGTGCACGCGGCCGAGCTTGAGCCCGCGGCAAGCCTGCTCAAGCGCGCGGCGGCTCGGCCGGGCCTCGAGCACGAAGATCGCGAGCTCGGCGCCGTAGCCGGCGAGGTCGCCGCGTTTGTCCTGTGGCCAAGCTCGAACCAGCCGCGTCAACTCGGCCTCGATCTCGCCGTCTGTCGCCGGTTCCAGCGCGGCTCGGACCTCACCGATGCAAGCCTCGGCCCAGCTGAGCGCATTCCGCGCTTCGGAGAGCGCGGCGGCAATCTTGTCGACCTCGGGTTTGTTCATCAGCGCGACGGCGAGGCGGCCGCCGCAGATCGCCACGGCTTGGAAGCACCCAGCCAGCGCGTCTGTCGGGAGTCCCGACGGACGCGTTGCGACGGCCAGCCCAGAGACGCTGTTCATGGCCGATCTCCCTCAATTGTTGGCGATCGACCGCCGAGGCGGGAAAACACGTCGCTGATGCCGGCGACGCCGGATTCCGGGCCGACCCTGACGCGGTCGGTTAAGCTACCGGGAAAACGCCCTGCCTCGGCCGGCCACTCGTCGAGCCATCGCTTCTGGTTCAGCCACGTTGCGGGATTGCACCAGGGCCGGTCGACAGGCTTGCAGCGCTTGTAGCGCTCGAGCGCCACGGTCAGCATCCCGAAGCCGACCTGGCCGGACTTCTGGACCTTGGCGAAGGCGCGCTCGGCCGCGCCGATACCGACCTTGTTGGGCCAAGCCTCCCACCATTGGCCGAAGGCGCCAGGCGGGTAGGCCTCAGCGACAGGCTCGCCTGGGCCGTCCTCGTCAGGGTGCGACGGGCCGTCGCGCACCCCCTCGATTTCCCATTCTGACACCGAGGTACCTTCCTCGCGCGCGCCGTTTGGGCTTTGCCCAAACGGAATAGATTCGCTTGGCTTCGCTTCGCTTCGCTTAGGGCTACCGTCTAGGGGCTGCCGAGTCGGTAGCCGAGTCGGCTGCCGACTCGGTTCTTCGACGTCGGCGAGCACTGCCTCGGGCCCCAGTGTCGGCCCCTTGCGCTTTGCCTGCCCCCGCATCGCACGCGCCGTCGCTTCGCGCAGCATGCCATCCTGCGGATCTATAGCCCGCAATGCGTTGCAGGCTTCGTTGAAGGCTGCCGTGATCTCCTCAATGCCGAAGTCGCGTTCGGGCGCCTTGGCCAGGTTGGCGACGGCCGAGGCCCGACGCTTCTCCATCCGGCCGATCCAAATGTGCAGAGCGTTTCGCGCGACGTCGGGGTGGTACAGGCGCCCATCCGAGCACAGCACCCAACCTTCGAGCGCCTTGGCCTTCACCTCGCGCCAGCCGTCGACGTCGCGGCCAAAGTCGGCGAGGCGCGCCAATAGGGCGTCCGAGCTAGGCAGCGAGCCTGCCGGGACCTGGTGAATGGCGCGAGCGTGCAGATTGATGCCGGCCAGCGCCTCCCGGGTCGAGCAGGAGTGGTACCAGTCGGAGTCGAGCATGCGGGCGATGTTGAAGCGGAAGTCCGGCGCGTCGCGCACGTCGACTCCGGCCGGCACCAGCGGCGCGGGCCCGGACGCACTTCCACGGGAGAGAGTGAGGACCTCGGCCGTCACGTCCGCCCTCCGATCGCCCGAGTTGCCGCCGATCGCTTCCGAGAAGGGGGATTACCGGTAGTCATGAGCACCTCTGGCGGGATGGTGGGAAGCGGGCGGGAGACGGCGCGGCCGCGCGTCATGGCGCGGTCGATGGAAAGGCCAGTCCAGAGCGTCGGGCGCTGATGCGACGGGATGTAGAGGGGGTGCTTCGGGCTGCGGTCGTTGTTCACGCCGAGTGCCTTAATGGGGCACGTAGCATCCCTGATCAGCTCTTCGACATCGAGGAGCCGCTCGGCCGCAGCCAATGCAAAAGCAGCAGGAGGCCTCGACCTCGTCGGCGACGTCGGCGATATGCTCATCGTTCTCGGGGCCGGTCGGGTCGTCCAGTCTCCACAGCTCGGCAGGGTCGGTCGCGCGACCGGCCCAGGCATTGATGATGACCAGGCGCCGCGCATCGAGGGCCTCGGCGAAGCTGATGCATCGGCGCACCGTCGGATCGTCGGCGACTTCGTCGGCCGTCGACGGGTTGTGCAGACAGAATCCGAGCGTGCTGGTGCCGAACAGGTGCACGTTCCTGTCGAGACGATACCGGTAGCGCCGGCACGACGGCAGGACGGCGCTCACGACCCCTGCCCCGAATAGTCAGGCAGCAGCTTCGGCATCTGGCCGCTGTCAAAGGCTTTGGCGAGCTGGGGCTCCACCCATTCAGCCACTGTCTGGCCGTCGGGCATGATCGTGTCGGCGAGGAACTCGCGCTCGAGCGAGCTGATGCCTTGGTGGATCGCTTCGATCTTGGCCTTGATGACCAGCAGCAAGGCGCGCCACTTCGCCCGCCGCTCTTGGGCCGAAAGGTGGCTCTCGACCAGCACGACTATTTTGTACCAGCGGCCCCAAGCAGCCCAGGCGACCACGAGTTCGCCCGCCTCATCCATCGTGACGATGCGAGTGCCACTTTCCCCGCGGAGCAGCACTTCTATCTCGGCCCGAGTTTTCTCGGCCGGGACCTCGGTGCGCGCCGCGTATGGCTTCCGGGAAGGGGACTTATCGGAGGTCATGTGCACCTCCAGCAATGAGCATCTGGCGAGCGCGCAACCGGTCGACCTCGGCCATGTCGGCCTGGACGGAAACTGCAAACCGGAAAAGCCGGGCAATCCGAGACAGCCAGAGGTGGTCGGCGCTGAGAAGCTCGGCCGTGACACGAGCAAGCGCTTTCAGCGAATCCGGGCGATCGAGCACGGCGTCTGCGGACAGGCTCATGCCCTGCTGCGCATAGTGATCATCGATCACCGCGTTCAGCTTGCAGTGCAGGCAGCCCGGATCTCGGGATTGGTGCCGAGAAGAAAGCTTATCGGAAGCGCTCACAGGGATGCCTCCATCTCGACCGGAACGAACCGGGCGCCGCTCTCCGTGATCTCGAAGCGGAAAGGAACCTCGCTGTCCGACCAGCGGCTCATCCTGACGGAGATCCCCTCATCGTCCTCGAGCGCGATGTTCATCTCACGCCACGCTTCGACGAACTCGTCGAGCGAGTCCGCGAGCGTGTCTGAGTCACCGCCGAACCAGAAGTGTGTCACGCCAACCGGCACGATCCCTTGCGTCGCATAGGTCCCGTCAGGACGGATCGTGACCAGGACCTCGCCGAGATCCTCGACCCAAGCGAACGGTAGCGTCTGACCCGGCGTGAGCGTCACGCCGCAGTCGAACTCCTCGGTGGTTGCTAGCAACCAGACATCGCCTGCCGGTGCGCCGATCCACTCATTTGGACTGGATCGTCCGGGCGGACAGATCTCGTCAACGTAAGCCTCCGGAATGTACCGGCGCTCGACGGGTTGGTTCTGAGAAGAACGATTATCGGAAGTGGTCACCCTGCCCTCCTGATGCCGACAGCGATTTCGATGATCTCGCGCTTCATGGCGCTCCACAGCCGATCGCACCGGCTGCCGGCGCGGTGGGCAGCGAGAAAGTCAGCCTTGTTCCCGTAGGCACCCGGGCCGATCTGGCGAGCCGAGGCGACGCGCCAGGCGCGGCACGCGCGACGGTAGACCCGGCGCTTCCGCTCAGAAGAGGCGCGCCAGTGCTTGCCGCAGATGATCTCCGTGGCAGAAGGCAAACGATCCTGGGCTGCCGTGCGTCGGCAGAAGGGGACGCAGCACGGGATGCGGCCGGGCCGAGTCATGCCGCGCACCCGGTGATTTCAGTCGGGCGGATGCCGCGCTCGGCCAACAGCTCGAGATCGGGGATCATCTCCGACCGGATCTCGTGACGCCGGTACTCCCAGCCCGGCAGGCACTCGTGGGTGTAGCGCCGACCACCGCCGTCGATGTGGCGCGTGAACCCGGGCAGGCTGGCCCAAGTCGCGAACCACACGGCACGACGCGGCCGGCTCATGTCGATGTGCCCCGTAGATGCCGCGCCCATGGTGGACGGGTCGGCGATCGCACGGCGGAGCGCCCGGGCCGCCTCGGCTGCCGTAGCACGCTCGGCCATGGTCGGCGCCGGCAGCACTGGCGGCTGCTTCCGGGAAGGGAGTTTATCGGAACCGGACATCACACCCGCTCCTTCGTCTCGGCCGCGGTCATGGCGGCAGCCATCTCGCAGCCGGCCGCGTGTCCTTTTCCGTCGATCTTGACCGCGCCGCAGCACTGGCACGAATGCCAGGCACCGCCGCCGAGCCCCTTAGACAGCGGCTCTCGCCCAGACCACTCGGCCGCGCGCAGCTCCTGAAGTGACGCGGACTCGAGGTTCGGCAGCGGCTCGACGACGAAGCCATCGAACGACAAGGTCCAGCGGGAAGCGGTGAAGATCTCCGCCATCAGAACGGCCCTCCGTCGTCGGCGTAGTAGTGTTGGTCCAGCTCAGCGTTGAGCCTGTCTTGCTGGCGTCGGTAGCAGGTGCCGCAGACCCGATAGACAGGCCCGTTCAGGCCCTCTTCGTAGTCGCGGGTGTCTCGCAAGTCGGTCGCTTCGGCTTTGCACCAGGCGCAGCAGCCAGAGCGGGCCTTGGTAGACCGGGCGTAAGCTCGATGCTCTGCCGCGCACTCCTCACAGAGGTCGTGCATCTCGCATCCCATAGAGTCGGTCTCTCCCTGAACGCGCGTCACGGCCGGCCGGTCAGGGTGCTCGTCGCAGACCGTTTCCTGCTGGGAAGTCGTGCGAAGCGCCCGGAAGGGTGCTGATCGGGCCGGTGACTTCACCCATTGGACCGCTCCTTTGCAGTCGCTACCGCGGCATCCAGGTCGATGCAGGATTGTGCAAACCAGCCGGCCCCGTGCCGAAGCACGAAGTGGAGAAAGTGAAACAGGACGAACGCCTGCTCCTTCTCGCTCTGTCGCTCGATCTCATGACCTGCAGCCCGATAGACGTCTGCGATCGGTCCACACCGGAAGTTCGGCAGGCCGAGGACCTCGACGATCTCCGGGGTGATTTCGGACGGGAGCACCGCGGCGTTGATCGTCGCAATCGCGCCGTCGAGGGCCGCCACGAGCGCCGGCTCATGTTCGCCCACCGCCTCGATCGCGACGCTGACGAGCTCGGCGAGGGCCCGAGCGATCGGCTCCGGCAGACCGGCTAGGCGCGCGTCCGCGAGCCGTAGCGCAACGCCGGGATTGGGCACGCCGATGTCGGCGAACACGTTGCCGCTGCTCACGTCGACATGCGGGTCGAGCCCGAGCTCGACACCCTCTGAAAGCTTCCGAGAAGCAGGGTTATCGAAAGCCACCTGCGGAGCGGGCGCTGCAGCAGTTTCGGTCGTCATGCTCGAGCTCCGATCATGGCTGTGGGACCGGCGCCGGTGCGGACGCCGTGGTGAAGCGCGACCTCGTCGGCCGCGGCGGCTCCGGCCGCGAGGGCACGGGCGTCACGGGTGCGGCGGCGTGGGCTGTGCACCGGCACGCCGGGGAAGAGCGCGTCGCGGTGCACCAGGGCGCGCCGGCGCGCGGCGTCGTTGCGCTGAGGCGCGAAGATCTCCACGAGGCGGATCGCCAGGCGTTCGACGAAAGCGGCGGTGAAGTCCCGCTCCGCCCGGTCGCGCCGCGCAAAGAGCCGCTCCCCGGCGACGGCCGGCGATCGCCGGAACTCGGCCACGCCGGTGTCGACGGCGCGCAGCGCGACGTCGCGCAGGTAGACGGCAATCTCGGGCCCGGGCTCGGCGCCGACGAAGATGTAGCTTTCGCGCTCCACCACCACCGCCGTGTTGGTGCACAGCGCGGCCGCCTGCAGAATCGTGTGATGCCAGACTGGCCGCGCCGGCGTGTCTTCTTCGGCGCGGGCCTGCCCCATGGCGAGGTCCGCTTTGCTCAACCCGTGCTCGGCCATGATGGCGCGCGCCTTCTCGGCGGCGGCGAGCGCCTCGGCCTCGGTGCAGCCGTTGGCGACGGTCTTGTCGAGCAGCGCGCGCAGCCGGGCGCGCAGGCGTTCGGCGGCCGTCATGCTGCGGCTCCCACGGCTTCGTTGCCCCAGGCGTCCCAGCCGCGGCGCGGCGTGCGGGCGAAGAGTTCGACCTTCGGCGCCGAAGGGAAGATGCGCTCGATGATCTCGGCAAAATCAGCTGGCTTGGCGGAATGGCGGCCGACGGCGGCGTCGACCACGGATTCGGGCTGGGTGCCGGGCGCAGGCGCCGGCACGGTCCCGCGCGTTCCGATCAGCAGGTGCTCGTGCTTGTTCCGGGCCCAGTAGCCTGTGCCGACCCGCGTCTTGTTCCAGACGAGGTTGCTTCGGTAGGCGAAACCCCAGGCGCGCAGAACGGCGAGCCCGTGCTCGAGCATGGGCGCCGTGGCCCAGAGGAAGAGCGCGGCATCGGGCGCCGCCGGCACCTGCAGAGCGCAGATCTCCTCGGTCGGCATGGTCGGGTAGTGGTTGTCCGCCGCCCGGTCCATCCCGGTCTCGCGCGACTGCACCTCGAAGCGCCACGGCGGGTCCGCATAGACGACCGCGTAAAGCCGCGACCCGAGCCTGTCTCCGGCCGAACGGGTGGCATCGGTCAGGTCGAGCTCCCGCTGTGCGCGGCGAATGGCCTTCTGGGCCTGGGCGTCGCGCTTCAGGGTCTTGCCCATTCGCCGGATCTCGTCCGGCCCGAGCGCGGCGTGAACGGCGCCGATCACGGCCTGTTTCAGCCCGGCCTGGGTGGCGGGTTGCTGATCGGCCTTGGCCCGGGCGAGATAGCTCTCGGCCGCCTCGTCGGCGACGGCGCGCAGCCGCGGATCCTGCGGGCCGGCGATCGCCTGCAGCTCATAGGCCTCGGCACGGCGCAGGCCGGCGCCATCGATGGCGCGGGTGATCAAACTCGGTTCGGCGCGCAGACGAGTTTCGGAACTTGGCCGACCCGTGCGCTGCCGCTCGATGTCGCGCAGCAGCTCGCCGATGCGACGGCCGGCCCGAAGCTTGATCTCCTGCACCCAGACCAGGACCTCCTGGTCGTCGCGCTGGCGAGCGTAGAACGCCAGGGCGGCGGCACGGTCGCGGATCTCCTTGGCCTCGTCGACGGTGGCGCAGAGCGCCACGGCCTCGCGCATGGCCTCGTAGCGCGGCGCCTCCACGATGGCGGTGGCGGGCGTGGCGACGAGCGCGCTCACGACTGCATCCCCAGGGCCTGGAGATAGAGGCCGAGGATCTCCTCCTCTTCGCGGCGCTTGTCCTGGTCCTGCTTCCGAATCGAGACGATTTTGCGGATGATCTTGATGTCGTAGCCGGTGCCTTTGGCCTCCGAGTAGACGTCCTTGATCTCGTCGGAGACGGTCTTCTTATCCTCATCGAGCCGCTCGATGCGCTCGATAAAGGCCATCAGGTGGCCGGCTTCGATGGAGTTGGTGCTCATGCCGGCACCAGCAGGTCTTTGAGCCGGTAGAGCGCGCGAATCTCGCCCCAGGCGCGCCGGCACGTGGCGGCGCTCGGCGCGACTCGGGCCACGGCACTCCCCTGCGCTCTATTCGGAGCGTCAGGGGCGCAGGAGGAGCCGGAAGAGACGGGGCAGTCGAAGGAGCGGCCCGGAATGTGGAAAGAGGAGAGTTCGAGCGCTATACTCATGGAGCGCCTCGCGGAGTGCGCGCCCGGCCTGGGGAGGCCGGCGCGACGGTTGCGGGGAACGCAGACGCAGACGGGCAGATCGCGAACACCTTGGCGGGACGCGTGCGATCTGACCGGAAATGGTGGGGGCTGCCCGCAGAGATGCGGCATGCAACGGGCAGCCCCGCCCGCACGGCCGAGGAGGCCACTCGCCGCACGGATTCGAATGAGATGGACGACGAAGAACCGCTTGTGGCTCGGTTCGCGAGACAGGGGGTCGACGGACTCATGGTAGAGGAGCCCGACGAAACCGAGGGGCGCGACATGGACCGGGAGCGTCGAGGATACCTGATACGTCGGCACCATATTGGAGGGCCGACCGAACCAGAGCCGGACGACGCTTGACTAAGACGGCCGGCGAAACGACGCCGATTGGCGCGGTGCCATCGAGAGCGTGCAGATGCGCTTCAGCCTCCTGGGGCGTGATCTGGCCGTTCTTCACGGCGGCCGCGATCTCGCCGCGGCGCAACTCATCGGCGGTGGGACGGTCGAGCGCGCTCATGCTGCACTCCGAGTCGTTTCGGACGAAGCGCTGTCGCTCGGCGCAGGACCGAAAATATCGGGGCGCAAAACGTTTCGAGAAATGCCGGTGCACCGCTCGACATCGAGCACACGGGCGGCGGGCACACGCTCCCACTGGATGACTGCAGTCGGCGTGATGCCGAGCTGACGCGCCAGGGCGGATGGTCCGTTAGCCTTTTCCAGGGCGGATGTAAGTGCTGCATCTCTCATGCGACTTACATAAGCACGACTTACGACAGCCTACAAGTGAGACTTTTGTTGAAGGCGTGTAAGCAGTGCTTCAGATTTGCGGAATGGAGAACGCGCTCGGAGACCTCTTGCGATCAGCCCGTGAGGCCAAGAGCCTCACCCAGGCTCAGGTCGGCGGGCACGTCGGAATCACCTACTCGGCTGTCGGGCAGTATGAGTCCGGAACAATAAAAAAGCCGCGGCCGGATCGGCTGAAGGCCATCGCTGATCTGCTCGAGATCGACAGCGATTTGCTCAACAAACGACTGATAGAGAGTTACGGCATTTCGCTGGCCAGCGGCGCTGACGCTTTAAGCGACAATACGCAACAGAAACCTACGCGTACCAAACGTATCACGTCAGCGAACATATCTTCGGATGTCGAGCTAGCTCGAGATGCTCCTGACATCTCGACACTTGGTGGCGCGCGAAACGTTCCAGAACACGGAATCGCGGTCGGTGGTGAGGATGATGACTTCACCTTGAACGGCGAGGTTATCGACTATCACAGCAGGCCGACGGGTTTGGCTAAGCGAGATGTCTTCGTAGTGAGGGTGAAGGGGACGAGCATGGAGCCCCGCTTTCGCGAGGGACACCTCCTCTACGTCGAAAGGAAGCGCCAGCCTGGAGCCGGTGACGACGCTGTGGTCGAACTGCACCCCGAAGAAGAAGACGGCGCCGGCCGGGCCTTCATCAAGGAGCTGGTGTCAAAGGGCATGGCTACGGTCGTAGTACGGCAGTTCAACCCGGCGAAGGAGATTACGTACCCGCGCGAGCGGGTTAAGGCGCTTTATCGCGTAGTGCCGAACAACGAATTGTTCGGATTTTAACCGAGCTGGTTGCCTGTCACGCCGCAACTTCCGCGGCAGGCTCATGAGTGATCTGGCTTAGAGCGACCAGGTTGGGCGACCCGCAATCGCATTCGCCACAGACGAACGCGTCCATCCGGCGCGCGGCTTCCTCGACAAGCAGCCGACGAGGGACCCGCCCTTCGACCGCTGGCGCGTCGAATGAAATTCCCGTCTTGCGCATACAATTGCCGCAGCGGACCAGTGCGATGCATTCCATGGCGGTGCTCTTTCAGGCTTGGCGAAACAGCCGCGACGCCGGCAGGTTCGGGAACGGGCTGGATCGATCCTCGCCGAACACCTCAGCCGTCGACCATTTGACCTTGGCAGCAGCAGCCCTAGCCGGCCCCTTGCGCGGCGGCTGCGTTTCGAGCGCCATGTTCGGCTCTGTTTGTCCGGCGCCGCGACACGGTTCGCAAAATGCCATTCGCCATAGATTGTCGACAGTCTTGACCGCAGCGAGCCTATCCAGGGCGGCCCTGTCGAAGGTCATACTATGCCCGCAGTCGCAACACCGGGCCGACGCGCTCTCGATCTCCGCCAAGGGACGCCGGTCGGCATCCCCCTCGCGCTCCATCCGCCCCGTAGGGATCACTCGCACGCTGATGTTGCGCCCAGCGCTCCTTGGTCCCTTGCAATGGCTGCAGGTGAACAGCGAGCCAAGCTCCTCTGGCGCTGCCAACCCTCGCCGGAGCTGCTCTCTGGCGATACGGTCCTTGTTCCAGACCGTGCGTCGTCCGCAGTCTTCGCAAGTCGCTTTGATCTGAAAAACCTGGGCGAGGGGCAAGGGCGTGTGAAGGGTCATCGACAGCTCGAATGTTCCTGTTTCGTTCTCAACGAAACACAACCGCGAGGCTTGGTCGAATCATTTCCCTGCCGCTGTAGTCGCCTGTGGAAATGAAAGTCTGCCTTTGAAGTAGCGCTTACAAATTGCGCTTGCAAGGCAATGTTAGTCGTGCTTACATTGGGCATCAGCGTCAGGCACTTGCGCTGCCTTAGGAGCCCGCCATGTCCAACCGCCTCGAAGTCCGAGACACCCGCTTCCGCCTTGCTGACCTTTCCACGGCAATCGGCACCACGCTCCCATTCGAGCGTCTTTCCATGCCTCTCCTTGGCAAGCCTGCCGAGCACTTCGGCGAGGTGACGATCGTCGCCGACGTCGTGACCTGGCATATCGTCGGCATTCAGGTCTTTGAAGACGGCTTCTCGTTTTGGCCGAGACCGGGCACCGAGCTCTTCGACAAGCTGCGTGCGACTCTGCACCAGCTGTGTGGGGACGATATCAACGAGCGGCTGAACAGCTTCGTCGAAGAGCGTGGTGGCTACCATCTTCTTTTCGGGCAGGCGATTCCGGCCAACCCGGTCCAGCGCTGCTCGAAACGGTTCATGCCCGCTAGCGACGGTCGAATCGTCTGGATTGATGCTGCCTAAGGCGGCCGTGAGCTCGCCTGCCAACCGACAGCGCGACGTGGTTCCGGATCCGAAGCCGGAGGGGCCTCAGACCTATGGGCTGATGCTCTTCGGCCTGGCGATGCGCGGCCGGGTCAAGCTCAAGGACCCGGTTCTCTGCCGGGACACGCTGAACCTCGATCGCCGGACGCCGGTGGGGTGGAATGACCTTTCTCTCGGTCGTCTCCACGCGATCGACTGCATCCAGTACGCAGCGCGCCACCTCGCTGAGGCCTGCAACACGGCTCTGAACGACATCGAGCGCGCAACCGTAGCAGGGCCGTCCGCCCATGCCGCGGCGCTGGTCAGCCTGACTGAAACCCTGACCGCCGCGCTCGATCGCGTCGCCCCGCCCGGCTCTGCCTGACGCTTCTCCCGACCGGCGCCCGATCGCCGGTCGTGACGAGCGCCTCCCCGACGCTCCCCTCCCGCCAGGAGCTTTCCATGCCCACGATCTCGTCCTCGCCTCGCGTTCCCGATGCCTCCGGCCTTGGCCGTGAACTCTACCTGTCCAACATGGCTCGCGCACTCGAGAAGGTCCTGCAGCTGACCGATCCCAACCAGCGCCGTGTCGAGCTGCGCCGCGCCAGGATCTTCGACACCACTCCGCAGGACGAGCAGCTCGCCGTCCAGCGGGTGCTGGCGAAGCGGCGCGCCCTCGCGGCCTCCGAAGGGAGCATGGCGGCATGAGCGCCGTCGTCACCTCGGCGGTTCCCTTCGCTGCCTCGGCCGGCCCGTTCCTCACGGGCGAGCGTTTCGCTGTCTCCATGCCCTGGGTACTGGCCCTTGTCTTCGTCTTGATGGTGATCGGCTTTGTCTGGGTCGATCGCGGCAAGCCCTGGGTTGCCGACGACGACGCCGACCCCTTCTGGCATCCGCCGCAGGCCGTCGACCTCGACGAGGTCGAAGCGCGGTTGCGCGCCGCCGATCGCGGCTGAGGGAGGCGACCATGGCAGTCTCGCCCGAGATCAAAGCCGCTGTCGAGGCGGCGCACGGCAAAGAGAGCGCCCGCGACCTTGCGGAGCGCTACGGCTTGACACGCAACCAGGTGGTCGGCCTTTGGCATCGCCGGCCACGTGACACGCCTGAAGAACTGGCGAAGGCCGAGGCGGCTGTCGCAACGCCTCCACCCTTCACGCCGGAAGCGGCGTCGTTCGCCGGTCGGCCGGGCATGGTGTGGCGCGCCTTAGTGGCCGCCGGAGAGACGGGACTGACGGTCGAGGAAGGCCGGGCCGTCCTCTACCCCGATGGACGCGTGCCATCGTCCTGGGAGGTGCAGCTCTACGCCACCCTGCGCAAGCTGACGGCGCTCGCCGAGCCGCACGGTTATACGGTAGCGACCGTGGCCGAAAGCCGGCCGCCGCGCCGGCGCATCGCGCGTATCGGCGAAGAGTTGGCGCCGGCGCCGGAGGTCGTACCGGCCGACGAGCTCCCCGCGGTCGATACGGCTCCGGTTTCGGAGCCGACTTCTCCCGATGTTATCCCGGTCGAACCTGCGAAGCCGTTGCCCATCGCACCTGCTCTTGTGGCCGCGCCGGCCGCGGCCCGAGAGGAGCTCGCGATGCCGACCGGCCTGTCGGGCGCTGCCGCGGCTGTGGCTACCCTTCGCCGGGGCTGCTGCCGATGGCCGATCGGCGAGCCTAACGACAATGCGTTCCGCTTCTGCGGCGAGGTCGTGCAGGACGAGGGGAAACCCTATTGCCCGGAGCATCGACGCGCCGGATCTGCCGGGCAGTGGTCGGCCAGGAGGGCGGCGTGATCAGGTCGCGCCAGCAACAATCGATACGACTGCAGCTCCTTGCTGCTTTCCGCATCATGGAGCGCACCGGCTTGCAGCAGCATCCGGACCAGGAGCGCCCGATCGGCGCGGCCCTGGCCGCCCGCCTGCCGAAGATCATCGCCGCCGCTGTAAAGCCGGCGAAACGCGGTGCACGCTGCAGACGAGTTTCGCTTTGAACCGGCCGGCGCGCTTCACGGTCGCAGATCTGCGGCGCGCCACCAAGGCCGCCGAGCAGGCCGGTCCAAATTGGGCCGTCGAAATCGACACAGACGGCACGATTCGGATCGTGCGGAAGCCCGACTTGAAGGGTGCCGCGAGACGACAGCTTGAGCCTGTCGAGGAGGTTGTGTTCTGATGCCGGCCATGCCGCGACCGCGCCCTCCACACCTGCATCACGAGCGTACCCGCCATGGTGCGCTCGTTTGGTATGTCAGGGTCGGCAAAGGGCCGCGCGTCCGCATCAAGGCGGCCCATGGGACGCCAGAGTTCGACGAGGCCTATCGTGCAGCGCTGGCCGGTGAGGAAACGCCGTCGGCGTCGCGAACCGCGACGGGCACGTTCAAATGGTTGCTCGAGCGTTATCGAGACGCGCAGGCCTGGTCTAAGCTATCGGCCGCGACCCGGAAGCAGCGCGAGGCGATCTTTCGCCCTATCGTCGAGGAGATCGGCGCGAAGCCGTTCAGCGTCGTGACCAAAAAGGCCATGCAGGCCAGCCTCGACCGCCGCAAGGCAACACCGTTCCAGGCCAAGAATTTCTTGGACGCCATGCGTGGCCTGTTCCGCTGGGCCGTAGAGGCACAGCATGTGGAGGCGGACCCGACCGACGGCATCCGAGCAGTGAAGCCCAAGACAGAAGGGTTCAAGGTTTGGACCGAGGACGAGGTCACGCTCTTCGAACGCCAGTGGCCGATCGGCACGCGTGAGCGTCTCGCGTTCGACCTCCTGCTCTACACCGGCCTTCGTCGAGGCGACGTCGCGCAACTCGGCCGACAACACGTGAAGGACGGGATCATCACACTGCGGACCGCGAAGACGGGCCAGGTGGTCACACTGCCGATCCTGCCGCAGCTCGCCGAGAGCATTGCAGCGACTCGGACAGGCGACCTTGCCTTTATCGCGACAGCTGCCGGCCGTCCCATGGTGAAAGAGCACTTCGGAAACTGGTTCCGAGAGGTGTGCGACCAAGCCGGCGTGAAAGGCTCGGCTCATGGACTGAGGAAGCTTGGCGCGACGCGAGCGGCCGATAACGGCGCGACGGAAGCGCAGCTCGAGGCAATCTTCGGCTGGCGCGGCGGCGGTATGGCCTCGCTTTACACGAGGGCAGCGAACCGGAAGCGGCTAGCGATGGAGGCCATGGACAAGATGGCTCCCCGGAACGGAACCGGAAACTCTATTCCCGCACCTCACAAAAAGGTGCGGGCCGCAGAGCTAAAAGCTGAGTGAAATCAATGCTCGCGGAAGGTCACTGGTGCGGCCAAGAGGACTCGAACCTCCACTGGTTTCCCAACTAGCACCTCAAGCTAGCGCGTCTACCAATTCCGCCATGGCCGCGACCGTGTCGCTCCGGGCGAGCCCGGGTCGGCGAGGACCGTGACCTAACAAACGGCGGAGGGGCTGGCAAGGGACTTCTGCCGCGTTTCCGGGACGGGACGAGCCCGCTATGCTGAGCCGATGTCCGACCCGAACAGCCCTTCCGCCACTCACCCCATCGCCCGGCACACCGACACGGCGGGGTTTCATCCCATCGCGAGTAGCCCGCCGGTGGAGTGGCGCGTGGCGCCGGCACCCGTCCCCTATGACGAGGCCGTGGTCGCCATGGAACGCCATGTGGCGCGGATCATCGCCGGCGAGGCGCGGGAGCGCGTCTGGCTCGTCGAACATCCGCCGCTCTACACGGCCGGCACGTCGGCACGCGACGCGGATCTCAGGAGCCCGCGCTTCCCGGTTCACAGCACTGGACGGGGCGGGCAGCATACCTATCACGGGCCGGGGCAACGGGTGGCCTATGCGATGCTCGACCTCAACCGGCGCCGGCCCGACGTCCGGGCCTTCGTGGCGGCATTGGAGGCCTGGGTGATCGGCACGCTGGCCCGGCTGAACGTGAAGGGTGAGCGACGGGAGGATCGTGTCGGCGTCTGGGTGAGGCGGCCCGACAAGCCGGGCGGGTTCGACGGCTCGCCGGCGGAGGACAAGATCGCGGCCATCGGCATCCGGCTGAAGCGCTGGGTGAGCTTCCACGGTATCTCGGTCAATGTCGAACCGGAGCTCGACCATTTCGACGGAATTGTGCCCTGCGGCATCGCGGCGTCGCACTACGGCGTGACCAGCCTCGTCGACCTCGGCCATCCCGTCACGATGCCGGAGTTCGACAGCCTGCTCCGGGCGGAGTTCGATACCATCTTCGGGCCGACGTCAGCGCTCGAAACGGAACTTGCTGCCGCGGCTGCCGTTGCCGAGCGATAGGGAGTGCAATCGATGAGCGAACGTCCGACCCGGATCGACAAGACGGAGGCCAGTGGGGGCAAATCCGGTGTCGGGGTACGCTATGTCCTGATCGGCGGCCTGGCGCTGGTGATCGTCATCTTCGCCGTTCTGGCGGTCGTCCTCAGCCACTAAAGCCGGCCGGATGTTGGTCCGGTGCTCAGGCAGCGTGGGCCAGAGCGCGCGCAAAAGCGTTCTCTCCGCAGGACAGACCCGGCCAGCCCGCCACGGCGCGGGCCCGCACGGCGCCGGAGAACCAGGCGGGGACCGACTGGGCTTCGTCGATGACGTTGACCAGGATGGCGAAGGCGGTCGGCGTACGGGTTTTGTCCACCTGGGCCAGCAACCAGTCGGCCTGCGCCTCGTCGAGCAATCCGGTTGGACGCTCGCCCCACACGACGTGATCGGTGACCGCCTGGATCAAGAAACTCGTCCAGGCGTCGCAGCGGCTCAAAGCGGCGCGTTCGAGATCGAACAGCGCCTCGGCTTCGCTGCGGTCGAGCGAGCCGTCGGCAAAGAGATGCCGATGCAGCGAGGCCACGTCCTGGCGCGAGACGGCCGAGGTGTTGGCGACGATGGCCAGCGCTGCGGCCGGACGTTTCGCTGGGTTTGCGCTGTCGAAGTGCATGGTGTTCCGTCCTTCTGTTATGACAACAGTGGACGCTAGCAATTTCCCAAAGATGAACACCGAATAGCTGGAATTTGGCAAGGTTAAGCTGTCGACAAGGCACAAAGTCACCAAGACGTTGCTTTCAGGTTTTGTTGACGATGCGAGGCCCTGTGGTCTCCCTCCCCCGGAACGGGAGGATGTCGCCGCGCAGCGGTGCGGGTGGGGTGGACCGCCAGCGGGAGAGTGGCGCTTCGCGCCACATGATCTCATCCGATCCGGCCACGCCGACCACCTTTCCCGGAACGCAGAAGGAAAGCGCTCCACGCGGGCTGGCTTGCGACGCAGCAGTGAGTGACATAGCCCACAAGCCAGTCGGGAGATGACCATGACGGATCGACACCGCATCTCATCGGGATCACGCTTCGAAGCGGAGATGGGCTATAGCCGCGCCGTCGTGGACGGCGATTGGATCTTCGTGTCGGGCACAACGGGCTTCGACTATGCGACAGGCACGATCGCCGACGACGTCGTGGCCCAATGCGCGCAGACGCTCGACAATATCGGGGCGGCGTTGGACGAGGCCGGTTTCGGCTTCACCGACGCCGTGCGGGTCCGATACATCCTGCCCCGGGCGGAGGATTTCGAGCCCTGCTGGCCGTTGTTGCGCGCCCGTTTCGGCGATGCGCCTCCGGCCGCTACCATGATGGTGGCTGGCCTTGCCGATCCGCGTATGAGGATCGAGATCGAATTGACCGGCAAGCGCCAGCGCTGACCCTCAGTCGCCGAGGCGGCTCCAGCCGATCTGCAGCTCCTCGCGGAAGGCGAAACGCTGCAGATGCTCGGCAATGACACCTTCGAACCGGGCCGTATCGCCGCCTTCGGGGACGGTGGCCCGCAGCGTCAGGGCTTCGGCATCGGCCATGAGCGCGCAGGACCGTCCCTCGCCGAAATCGATCATGCCGCGCTCGGGCGTGAAATCGACGGTGAACTTGTGGGACCAGTGCTTGCACAGCTGCTGCAGATAGCGGCTGCCGTGAGCCGTCGCGATACGGGATTCCAGGATCGGCATGAGGGGAGCTCCGGTCGGTTGGGACGCTGACGCGCTGTCCGAACGCCGGCGGGTCCGGGATGGTTCGGGGAGCTTGCCTTGCGGATGCGGCGCGGTCCATCTACAGGCCCGATCGACTTTGACCGGCAGTCGAGAGGCTCTTCGCAGCTTTCGCTGTTGCGGTCTCTCCGCGGTTACGCGGCGGGTTCTGCCCCGCCCCCCAACGAAGTGCGCGCATGACCTGGATTCACGCGATCAACTGGCTCTTTTCGGCGTCGGGTTTCGCCGTGGGCCTGCTGGTCGGCTTCACGGGGGTGGGCGGTGGTTCGCTGATGACGCCCCTTCTCGTCCTGCTCTTCGGCTTTCATCCCTCCACGGCGGTCGGCACGGACCTGCTCTATGCCGGCCTGACCAAGAGCGGCGGAACGCTGGTCCACGGGCTCAACCGCACCGTCGATTGGCGCATCGTCGGGCGCCTCGCGACGGGTAGTCTCCCGGGGACGATCGCGGCGCTGATCGTCCTCGCCACCATCGACACGGGCAGCGCCCGCGCCGGCGCGATCATCAACACCATTCTCGGCCTCGCCCTGATCCTGACCGCGCTGACGCTCGTCGCCCGCACCTGGTTGCTGGCGCGAATGGCGGGGCTCAGTGAAAGGCTGAGCGACCGGCAGACGCTCGTGCTCACGGTGCTGCTCGGTCTCTTCCTCGGCGTCATGGTGTCGGTGACCTCGGTCGGCGCCGGCGCCATCGGGGTGACGGTCCTTCTGGTTCTCTACCCTCGCATGCCGACGGTGCGGATCGTCGGGTCGGACATCGCTCATGCGGTGCCACTGACCCTGGTGGCCGGCGCGGGGCATTGGTACGTGGGGTCTGTCGATTGGGCGCTTCTGGGTTCGCTTCTCATCGGCTCGCTGCCTGGGATCGCGATCGGCAGTCAGCTCGCCCCTCGCGTCCCCGACAAGGTGCTGCGGCCCATCATGGCGGTGACCCTGCTGATCGTTGGCGCGCGCCTTGTCATCTGATGCCATCCAGGTGCTGAGCCGCCTTTAGCCGATCGGCACCGGAAAGGCGTCGGCGAGGTGACGCGGCCAGCGCCGGGGCACGATCAGCACGGCGTCGCCGCGGAAAATAGACGAAGCCGCCCAGGGATTGCGCGACAGCCAGACGGCAGCGGCACGGGCGACGCGGCGGCGCTTGGTGGCGTCGATGGCGGCCAGCGCGGCATCGGCATCGCCGCGCGCCTTGACCTCGACGAAGGCAATGGTGGTGCCGCGTCGCGCGACGAGATCGATCTCGCCGCCCGCGACCGAGAAGCCGCGCGCCAGGATTCGATAGCCCTTTATTGTAAGCAGGGCCGCCGCGAGCCATTCGGCCCGGCGGCCCGCCCGCCCGGCGCGGCGTCGCTCGGCGATGCCGCGCACTGGTCTCACGGTTCGCCGGAGCGGCGGGCGGCGGCCAGCGCCACGGCCCTTCCATAGACCTCGCGGCGCGGCATCCCGGTTTCGCCCGCCACCACGGCGGCGGCGTCCTTGACCGAGTGCTTGTCGAGCGCCGCCGACAGGAGCGCGTCGAGATCGCCTGGTCCCGTGGCCTGCCCGGCCTCGGGCCGCGCCACCAGCACCACGCATTCGCCGCGTGGCGCGCCCTCGGCCTCGTAGTGAGCGGCGAGGTCGGCGGCCGTGCCACGGCGCACCTCCTCAAACTTCTTGGTCAGTTCGCGCGCGACCGCGGTCTGCCGTGGCCCCAGCACGGCCGCGATATCGCCGAGCCCATCGGCGAGACGCCGGGCGGATTCGAAGAATACCAGCGTGCCGGGCACGGCCGCGAGGTCGGCCAGCCTGGTCCGCCGCGCGCCGCGTTTCTCGGGCAGAAAGCCTTCGAAGAAGAACCGATCCGTCGGCAGGCCGCCCAGGACCAGCGCCGCCATCACGGCCGAGGCTCCGGGGATCGCCGTCAGGGGCGCCTGCGCCTCGACCGCGTCGAGCACCAACTTGTAGCCGGGGTCGGAGACGAGCGGCGTTCCGGCGTCCGAGATCAACGCCAGCGACTGGCCGGCGGCGAGGCGTGCCAGGATCTGCGGCCGCATCGTCGCCGCGTTATGCTCGTGGTAGGGCACCAGCGGCGTGTCGATCCCATAGTGCTGCAGCAGCACGCGGGAGACTCGCGTATCCTCGGCCAGCACGACGTCGGCTCCGGCCAGGACATTCAGCGCCCTGAGACTGATGTCGCCGAGATTGCCGATCGGCGTCGAAACGACGTTCAGGCCAGGGGTCGGTGTCGCGGCCGGCACGCGCGTTCCGAAAGCGGTGAAACTCCGGTCGCGCCGGCGTTCGGCGGGGGCTCCTGGCGACGTGTCGTGGTTCTGCGGATCCATGGCCTTGTGTGGCGCGAGCCCGTCTCCGAGGCAAGCCACGCGTCACGCGGTGGCCTCGGGCGCACGATGCTGTTAAACTCTGCACCGCTGCGCGTTCGCTGTGACGAGGGTCATCCGGGCCCGAGGGGAGATGCGGTTTGGTATCGGTTCGCACCATCGGAGCTTCCGCAACGGCCCTCGCCCTGGCGTTCCTGCTGTCGGCCTGCGGCCAGTTCGGCGGTAGCGACCGGCCCCGCGTCGCCGCGGCTCCCCCTCTGGCGGCCCCGACCACGCCGGTCGAGTCGCGCCCGCTGGCCAGCGCCACCCAGACCGGCGCGATCGGCACGGGCCCGGTGAAAGTGGCGCTGATCCTGCCGATGACGCAGAACGGCGGCGCGTCCAATCTCGGCCGCTCGCTGCGCAATGCCGCCGAACTCGCCTATACAGAAGCTGGCAACACCGATCTCACGATCCTGGTGAAGGATGACCGTTCGACCCCGGACGGCGCCCGCGAGGCCGCCCAGGCCGCCGTGGCGGACGGCGCCGAGCTGATCCTCGGCCCCGTGACGGCGGCCGATCTGCGCGAGGCCGCCAAGGTGGCCAAGGCCTCCGACAAGCCCATCATCGGCTTCTCGACGGACTCGGCTTCGGCGTCGCGCGGCGTCTATCTCCTGTCCTTCCTGATCGAGGGCTATGTCGACCGCGAGGTCGAATATGCGGCCCAGCACGGCAAGCGAAGCTTCGGCGCGCTCGTGCCCGACAGCGACTACGGCAATGTGGCCCTGGCTGAGATCCAGTCGGCGGCCGCGCGGCTCGGCGTGCGGGTCGAGGCCATCGAGCGCTACAAGCCCTCGGCGCCGACCGAGGCGGTGGCGCGCATGGCGACCGCCCTGCCCCGCATCGACGCGCTGTTCATTCCGGATACGCCGGACGACATGCCGGCCGTCTCCGCGGCCCTGACGGCCAGCGGCATCGACAGCGCCAAGGTGCAGATCCTCGGTTCGAACCTCTGGGGCGAGCCCGCCGTGCTGAAGCTGCCGGCACTCCAGGGCGCCTGGTATGCCGCGACCGAGACGGCGGGCTTCGCCGGCTTCGCTCAGCGCTACCGCGCCAAATACGGATCGGATCCGGCACGGGTGTCGACGCTGTCCTATGATGCCGTCTCGGTCGCCGCCGCCCTGGCCCATGCCGGGTCGTCGCCGCACTTCTCGTCGGACGCTCTCACCAATTCGTCGGGCTTCAACGGCGCCGATGGCCTGTTCCGCTTCCGGGTCGACGGGCCGAGCGAGCGCGGCCTTGCGATGTTCCAGGTCGCCAACGGCTCCGCCACGGTGATCGGCGCCGCACCGCGAAGCTTCTCCAGTGCTCCGTCGGGGTTCTGAGGCAGGACCGAGAACCGTCCCGTCCTCCTGAGCCGGCCGCATAGCCGGCCTGTCGAAGGAGGAGCGTGAGGAGAAGTCTCAACCGTCGTGGCATCTGGAGCCCTCGTTCTTCGACTGGACCCTTCGGGCCGGGTCAGGATGAGGGGGCTGGTGCGAGTGTTGCTTCTATCCGAATGTCGTGTAGCCCGAGTTCGGGCTGATCCGGATGCGAAGCTTCCATGCAAGTCACTGAAGGCACCGCACCTTTCCGCGGTTTCGAGACCTGGTACCGCGTGACGGGCGACCTCGGGGCGGCGCGGGCCCCGGTCGTGGTGGTCCATGGTGGCCCGGGCTGCACCCACGATTACGTCGACAGCTTCAAGGACCTGGCCGAAGACGGGCGCGCCGTCATCCATTACGACCAGATCGGCAATGGCCGCTCGACCCACCTGCCCGACCGCGGGGCGGATTTCTGGACCGTCGACCTGTTCCTGGCCGAACTCGACAACCTCCTCGCCCATCTCGGCATTGCGGGCCACTACCATCTCCTGGGCCAATCCTGGGGCGGCATGTTGGGCTCGGAACATGCGGTCCGCCGCCCTGCCGGTCTCCGCGGTCTGGTGATCGCGGATTCACCCGCCTCGATGGCGCTCTGGGTCGCGGAAGCGAACCGGCTGCGGCTCGCGCTGCCGCCCGACACCCAGGACGCGCTGCTGCGCCATGAGACCGCCGGCACGACGGCGCATCCCGAATACGAGGCCGCCACCCAGGCCTTCTACAATCGCCACGTCTGCCGCCTCGATCCCTGGCCCGAGGAGGTGACGCGCACCTTCGCCGCCATGGCGTCGGACCCCACCGTCTATGCGACGATGAACGGCCCCAACGAATTCCACGTCATCGGCACGTTGCGGAACTGGAGCGTGATCAATCGTCTACACGCCATCGTGGCACCAACCTTGCTGATCTCCGGCCAGCATGACGAAGCCACGCCCGCCACGGTCCAGCCCTTCGCCGATCTCATCCCCGACGTGCGGTGGACCGTCTTTCCCGACTCGTCTCACATGCCCCATGTCGAGGAGCGTCGTGCCTGCATGGATCTGGTGAGTGGCTTCCTCAGGCAATGTGATTGAAATTTAGGCAAGGATGCGGTCCTTTACCGGATCGCCAGTATCGGCCGGGGGATCATGATGGGTTTGAGGACTTTGCTGACCACGAGCGCCCTGGCGCTGACCATGGCGACTTCGGCAGCCCATGCGGCGCCCGACCGGGCCGAGTTGATGAAGCTGCATCGCGGCGGCACCCTGAAGCTGAACGCCCACGGTTCGGCCGGCACGATCGATCCGCAGATCAACTACGAGGCGGAGTTCTGGCAGCTCCTCTACCTGACCAACGATGGTCTCGTGACCTTCAAGAAGGTGGAGGGCAAGGAGTCGAACGAGGTCGTCCCCGATCTCGCCGAAGCCATCCCGGCCCCGCAGGACGGCGGCAAGACCTACGTGTTCAAGCTGCGCTCGGGGGTGAAGTTCTCCACCGGCAAGGATGTGACACCATCCGACGTCGTCGCCACCTTCCAGCGCATCTTCAAGGTCTCGAGCCCCACCGCCGGCACCTTCTTCAACGGCATCGTCGGAGCCGACGAGTGCTTGAAGACCCCCACCACCTGCACGCTGAAGGACGGCGTGATCGGCGACGACAAGGCCGGCACCGTGACGGTCCATCTGACGGATCCGGACGCCGACTTCTTCTACAAGCTGTCGGCCGTGCATGGGTCGATCCTGCCGGCCGACACGGCCTCCAAGGATCTCGGCACCACACCGCCGGCAGCCACCGGCCCCTACATGATCGAAAGCTACAATCCCGATCGGGGCATGAAGATCGTCCGCAATCCCTATTTCAAGGAGTTCAGCGTCGACGCCCAGCCCGACGGCTATGTCGATGCCATGGACTACAATTTCGGCCTCGACGACCAGGCCGGCGTCACGGCCGTCGCCAACGGCCAGGCGGACTGGACCTTCGACGACGTCCCGACCGATCGGCTGAACGAACTCGGCACGAAATATCCGAAGCAGGTGCATGTCCACACGCTGCTCGCCTACTACTACCTGCCGATGAACGTGAACCTGCCGCCGTTCAACAATATCAAAGCGCGCCAGGCGGTGGCCTATGCGATCGACCGCAAGGCGCTGGTGGGGCTTTTCGGCGGCCCGAACCTCGCATCGCCTCTCTGCCAGCAGTTGCCCGTTGGAATGGCGGGGCATGAGGATTACTGCCCCTTCACCCAGAACCCCGGCCAGAAATGGACGGCGCCCGACATGGCCAAGGCCAAGCAGCTGATCGAGGAATCCGGCACCAAGGGCGCCAAGATCACCCTCATCGGCGACGACAAGGCCATCCCCAAGTCGATCGCTACCTATATGCAGAGCCTGCTGCGCGATCTCGGCTACGACGTCGACCTGAA